>JAVYQP010000001.1:0-618947 GCA_038731605.1 Archaeoglobaceae archaeon
GCTCATCGTCGGCGGTAAGCTAAAGCTACAAGGCGACATGGCTTACATGATGCGAAACATGGCATCGGTGCGAAGGTTCACGGAGCTCATGGCTTCCATTCCGATTTCTTAATTTTTGGTGGTAAGATGGGTTTTTTGGATCTCGATGAACTTGGTGAGGAAGAAAGATTGCTGAGAGAAGAAGTTCATAGGTTCGCATTGGAAGTCATTCGCCCCGCGTCGATCGAGCTCGACAGAATGCCCGCAGAAGATAGAGTGAAGCCTGGATCACCTTACTTCAAGGTAATGAAGCAGATGAAGAAACTCGGATACCACAAGATCATGGTCCCGCCTGAAAAGGGCGGGATTAAGATGACCCCACTCCAGCGTTGCATAATCTTTGAGGAGTTAGCCTGGGGAAGCTTGGGATTTGCAACTGCGCTCGGAGTCGACATGATCCCCTTTACTTGTGCAGCGCTTTACGGGAGTAAGGAAGCTTACGAAGAACTTGTCGTTCCATGGCTTGAAAGTGACAAGTTTCACGGTTGCTGGGGAGTTACTGAGCCTGAGCACGGGAGCGACTACCTCATAGCGCTCAGGGAAGAAAAGGAGCTCGTCGAGAGGATGGGAAGAGGAAACGTTGTGGCTGAAAAGGATGGGGATGAATGGGTTATAAGGGGGCAGAAGTCCGCGTGGGTCTCTTCTGCTCCGGTAGCGACGCACTGTGGGTTGCATGCACAGGTTAAGGGTGGAAAAACACTCGCAGACGGTCTTTTTGCAATCGTTCCCCTCGACAAGGGTGTGCGAAAAGGAAAACCCGCAGAAATGCTTGGAATGCGAGACGATCCGCAGGGTGAGCTGTTTTTCGACAACGTTCGGATCCCAGAGCACTACGTTATCGTAGCCCCGGGATTTTTCTACGGAATTTTCTGCGATCAGCTCCTCTGCCTTACGAGCTGTGGGATGGGCGCATTTGCGGTTGGGCTTGCAAGAGCTGCTTTTGAAGAGGCTTTGAACTACGCAAAACAGAGAATCCAGGGCGGTGTTCCGATTGCGAAGCACAAGAACATAAAGCTCAAGCTATACGAGATGTTCGAGAAAGTTGAGACCGCACGTTACTACGTGAGAAAAGCTACGGAATACACGCATAAGAGAATTCTTGATCTCGGCACGAACGACGCCTCGCCAAGACATGCAAGAGCTGCGCAAATCTACGCTAAGAAAATCGCCTTCGAGGTTGCAAACGATGCTCTGCAGATCTTCGGCGCATACGGGCTCAGCAAGGAGTTCATAATTGAAAAGCTGTTCAGAGATGCGAGGGCTATGCAGATCGAGGATGGCACTGTAGAGGTTTTGAGCCTCGAGGCGAGCGATGACGTGATTGAGAATTACGGAAAGGATTACTACGACGTGGGGCATCTGAATAAGCTTTACGAGGTGATCTCATGTTGAAAGGAATACCTTTCGACTCTCCCCTCTACGAGATCGACGAGGAGAGGGGGATAGAATACAGGAACTGCAAGGCTATAACTGCGTTGTTTACGATAAAGAACGACGTGAGCGAGCTTCTTCCTGAGGGATTAAAGTCGTTGGGCAACGGAGGAGTATGGATATCGCACTACAGCTTTAGCACGGTTGGGATCTACAACGAGTATATCAGCGTGATTCAGGTGGAAGACGAGCTGGGAGACATAGGCTACTACATCCCATACATCTACGTAACCAACGACTCCGCACTTGCAGCGGGAAGAGAAGTCGCTGGAGCGCCGAAAAAGCTTGCAAAGATTGAGCTGACCCAAGAGCTCGATGTTGTGCAGGGGATCCTTGAGAGACCTGCTGGGAAAAGACTTGTTACTTTCACGATGAAGCCAAACATCAGGGCAAAGGAGTTGATCGACACAATTCTGCCAAAGCCGACCTACCTATACTCCGTGCGTCATTTACCGCCGATCAAGGGAAAGGGAGGAGTTACGCAGTTGATAAAATGGTATGCGGACATAGACTTCCACGTGGATCCAGCTGGGGAGAGGGTTATCTTCGCCGGACCTGCAAGCGTAACCTACGACTCTCCCTCCATCGTAGATCCCGTGCACAAGATCGAGATTGGACAGATACTTTCTGCGATATACTTTGAGTTCGACATGAAGCTCGGTTTCGTGGACATCCTGCGAGAGTTAAGGTGACTCGATGCTGAAGGGAAGTAGAGAGGGAATTTCGATACCATTGGACGCTGGGCTCTACGGCGCATCAATGCGTGCCCTTGCAAAGGACGTTGTTACAGAATACATAAACTGCGAGGCGGTGATGGCTTTCTTCACAACGAGCGAAGAAGTCGATGCTCTGCTACCCGAGGGGCTCAATCTTTACAGCAATCCCCCGAACGCAGCTGTCTTCATCGCAAACTATCCCTATTCGACGCTTGGACCATACTACGAGATGTTCTCCCTCATACAAGTTGATTTCAACGGCTCTCTCGGCTACTACATCCCGTACATCTACGTAACCAACGACTCCGCACTTACAGCGGGAAGAGAAGTCGCTGGAGCGCCGAAGAAACTGGCTAACATAGGCATCGTAAAGGAGAACGACATAGTTCTTGGCTACTTGGAGAGACCAAAGGGTAAAAGGCTTGTCAGCGTAAGTGTAAAGCCGGAACAAAGGGTTTCCGACGAATTCCTCGAATCTTTAATGCCAAGAAGACTTGAGCTCTACTCCCTCCGCTTACTCCCCCCAATCGAGGGTGGCGATGGAGTTGCACAACTTGTCAGATGGGTCTCATACATGGACGTGCACACAGATCCGGAGGAGAAGGTAACGTTTGACAACGTGAAGCTTGGGAGGAAGAGGGTTTGGGGAGGAAACGCAACCGTCACATACGACTCCCCCTCGATCTCTGATCCCGTGCACAAAATACCTGTGAGGGATTTGCTTTTGGGCGCATACTTACACTTTGATATGGCTCTAAAGCCAGAGAAGGTGGTGAAGGAGTGGAAACTGTAGCGATTGCTGGCGCTGGAACAATGGGTTCTGCAATATCTGCGCTGTTCGCAAACGCAGGCTACGATGTTGTGCTCTATGACATAAGCAAAGATGCACTTGAAAAAGCGAGGAAAAGGAACAGCAGAGAACACTTGATTGAGCTTGAAAAAGCTGGGCTTAGGAAGCGTGAAGGGCTTGAGAACATAGTATACACAACGGAGCTAAGAAATCTAAAGGACTGTGACTTCATACTTGAGACGATAAAGGAGGACTTAAGCCTGAAAGTAGACTTCTTCAGGAAGATTGCGGAGATCTGCAAAGATGCGCTGTTTGCGACGAACACTTCTTCCTACATGCCCTCTGAGATCTCAAAAGGGGCAAAAGTTAACGTCTTTCTCTTCCATTTTTCCAACCCCCCGATAGAGATGCCCCTCGTTGAGATTTCTGGGGAAGGGGATCCAAGCAAGTTCGTTGAGTATGCGCAAAGTATAGGCAAAAAGCCGATTGTGTTGAAGAAGCAGTGTAGGGGCGCGGTTTTGAACAGGATGCTTTGCGCCCTCGGAGTCTCGCTTGGTTACTCTTTAAAGCTCGCATCTCCATACGAGATAGACGCCTCCGTGAAGAGGTTTGGATTCAAGTATGGTGTCTTCGAAATATTCGACAGAATAGGCTTGGACATATCCTTAGATGTCCTGAAAAGCCTTGAAGAAGCTTATCCAAGGTTCTCCTCGGAATTTATAAAAGAAACGCTTTCTCAGTTCGTAGAAGCTGGGAAGTTGGGAAAGAAGAGCCAGGAGGGATTCTACAGGTGGATTGGCGAAGAGCCAGTTGTCGAGAAGGTTGAAAACTACGCTGACGTCACGATTTTGCTCGCTGTCATAGTAAACGAGGCTTTCAGGATAATCGAAGACGAAATCGCAGATAAGGAAACGGTGAACGAAGTCTGGAGACTCGCAACATTGTCTCAGGGGATTTTCGATCTCGCCAATGCCTTGGGATACGAAAATCTATACAAAGCCTTAGTGAGAGCTTTTGAGGAGACTGGGATGGAGGTTTTTAAGCCTACAAGGTCTTTTGCTCGATAAGACTTCAAGCTTTTTTGAACCACAATTTTGTAGGGGAGAAGCTAATTAATCCACAAGCAACTGCGGACATGGTCGAAGATACGCTCAGAGCGATTGTGAGGAAAAAGATAATCGAGATCCTCGAAGTCAGGTTGGGTAGGGAGGTTGCGGAAGAGATTGAAAAGAAGCTGAGCTACGAGGAGAGGGGAAGGATTTTAAAGGAATACGAGAAAAACAAGAAGTTGTCGGAAGAAACTTACAACTACGTGCTCTCCAAGCACTACTACAAGGATCTGACCTCGGTTCTCTTTGGAATTCCCTCGGAAATTCGAGTTTATCCAGAGATCACGGGATCGATGATCGGAAGCGGAAAATTCGGAGTATCAGGGCTTAGGAAGCACATCAGAGAGCTCGGCTACTCTGATGATAAGTTTGAGGAAGTTCTGCAAGCAATCTACGTTGAAATCGAGAAATTGGCGAGGGATCCGAAGTATTTGGAACTCTTTGCAGTTGCCTCACTTGAAATCGGGAATTTTTATCTTGAGCACGATTGCGGAAAAGCTGAAGAGTATCTTTCAAAGGCTTACGAGCTGAGATCGAATATTCACGATGCGCAGAAGCTGAAGAAGCTCTTAGATGGTCTTCTTAGGCTTAGCTCCTTTTACTACAAGGTAAAAAGGATGGAGAAAGCCAAGATCATGTATGAGAGAGCGAGCAATCTCGTGAAATCGGAAAAGGAACTCGATGCCTCAACGTCTAAGTTGCTGAGGGAAGTTAAGGAAAAGCTTGGTGAGCTTTAACGTTGTGGTAGCAAAGAATTTAAAGTTTTTGAACTAATTTAGTTTATGATTCTCCTCGAGAGAAAGGATACGATGCAACTCTTAATCCTGACGGAGCTCATGCTGAATCCCGAGTGCAATCAAAGGGACATCGCAAAGAAGCTAAATTTAACCCCACAGGCGATTTCGGAGTATTTCAAGGAACTCACCGCAGAAGGTTTCGTGAAAGTTGTCCAGCGTGGCTATTACGAGATAACGAAGAAGGGCGAAGAATGGTTGACAAAGAATCTTCTTGACCTTCACGTTTTTAGCGAGGAAATGCTCAAGAAGATCTACTCGAAAACGATCGTCGCAATAGCGGTTGGGAAGGTAGAGGAGAACAGCGTGGTGAAATACTGGTTTGAAGATGGCTTTGTTTTTGCAAAAAAGGACGAGAAAGGGAACGGAATTGCTTTAACCTCTGCGGAAGATGGCGAAGATTTGCTTGTGAGACCAACGGGAAGCTTCGAGCCACCGGAAAAGGGAGAAGTCATAGTTGTGAAAGTTCCAAACGTCGCAGAAGGTGGGAGCAGAAAGGTGGATATCGAAAAGCTCAGGGAGCTCGTGAAGAGTAGGAGTAAAAGCATTGTTGTTGCGCTTGGAATCGAAGCCCTCGTTGCGTGCAGAAAGATAAAAGTCGAGCCGATCTTTTTTGGAGCAAAAGAAGTTTGCGTCGAAGCTGCGCATCATGGGAGCGGAGTCATAGTAGTCTGTGCGGAAGACAGAGTGAACGATTTGATGCGGACGTTGATCGATGAAGGTCTAAAATTTGAGGTCAAGGAGTTTTGAGAAATATAACATTTCCCCTGCCTTTTTTGACTTTCTCAATTACCCCTCTCCTCTCCAAATCGGCGATTATCAAGCTCATCTTTGCTTCGCTGAAGCCGAGCTTCTTCCTTAGCTCTTTCTGCGTTATCCTACCGCCGTTGGCTTTTATGACCTCGACAACGATCTTTAGATCCTCCGGTAGAACTTCCTCTTTCGGTTTCACGAGTCTCTTCTTCAACGCATAAATTGCGACGATTCCAGCAAAGCTCAGAATCAATACAAGGGCGCTGTAATCCTCCTCTTTCTCGATTGGCATCTCCGGAACTTCTTCTGGCAACTCAAACTCGGGGAAGAGAATTAAGTCGAAGCGAACGTTTCCCTTCACAGTTACATTCTCTATCACAATTAAATCTCCGCTCTTTGCGATTATCGTGTAATTCCCCGGCTCAACTTCGAAGCTGTAGCTACCGTTGACCGCAACGATCTTCTGCTCTACACTATCTCCCTTGATTATAACCACTGCGCTGATCGGTTCGAGCGTGTCCCAGGAGTAGACTTTCCCGTAAATCGTGTCTGCGCTTGCAGTTGTTGCTAACAACAGTAAGGCTAAGATTAGGAGCCTCAAATCAGATCCCTTACACTTGGAATTGGGGGAAGTTTTCTCTTATGCTCTGAAGCCCTTACCAAGCTTAGAACTCGCTTGAACTTCTCGTCCTCCCTTTTAATTCCCTTTTCAATCGCTTTGAGAATTTCATCGAGTTCGGCGTAGCTCATTCCAATCTCATCTTCATCCGTTTGTCCTACGTAAAGACCTGCGGTTGGCTTTTTTCTGATGATGTTCTCCGGCACTCCCAAGAACTTCGCAACCTCGAAAACTTCTGTTTTGTATAAGTCACCGATTGGGTGAAAATCGACTGCGCCGTCGCCGTATTTTGTGAAGTATCCAACCATAATCTCGCTTTTGTTTCCTGTCCCAGCGACGAGTCTTCGAAGCTTGTTTGCGAAGAAGTAGTTTATCGCCATCCTTATTCGTGGCTTCAAATTTATAACCGCGTTTCTATCTTCACCGAGCGTTTCGAGGAAAAGATGGACGAAGGGGGAAATCTCGATTACGTTGTGCTCAATTCCAAGCATTTTTGCAACTTGTAACGCATCTTCAACGTCTCTATCAGAAGTTACACCCTTTTCTGGCATTATGTTGGCTAAAACCCTCTCCCTTCCAAGAGCCTTGACGCAGAGGAAAGCAACCACTGCGCTGTCCACACCACCGCTTAAGCCGAGGACGACGCCGGTGCTTTGAGAACTCTCGACGATCTCACGAATGAACTGCGTTATTCTATCGACGACCGCTTTACAGTCCATATCTTCAGGGAATTTGGAGATAGATAAGCTTTACTCAGTCTACCAGTCTGTAAAGCGTATCCCTTTGCCTCGGAATTCTCCCTGCTCGCCTTATTAGCTCCCTGAGCTCTTCAGGGCTTAGAAACTCACCGCTCGTAGCCCCTGCGGACTTCGAGATATTCTCTTCGATTAGCGTCCCGCCCAAGTCGTTAGCGCCGAAGTTTAGCGCAGCTTGGGCTAATTTTAATCCCAGTTTTACCCAGGAGGCTTGGATGTTCTTTATCTCTGGATAAAGCAGTATTCTCGCAATCGCAATCACGAGCAAATCTTCAAAACCGCTCGCCCCCTTCGCCTTTTGCCCGAGCTCGTTGTTTCTCCACATGAAGGAGAGGGGTATGAACTCTGTAAACCCTTGAGTCTCTTGCTGTATTCTTTTTATCAGCAGTATGTGCTTTATTCTATCTGCCCAAGTCTCCACGTGCCCATACATCATCGTTGCAGTTGTAGGAATGCCGATCCTGTGAGCCTCTTTTATAACTCTAACCCACTCATCTGTTTTTAGCTTCATTGGGCAGATCTCAGCTCTAACGCTGTCGACGAGGATCTCAGCAGCGGTTCCGGGCATCGAGTTTAAGCCCTCTTCTTTTAAAATTTTCAAAACATCTGCGATATCCATTTTCGAATTTCGAGCCATGTGGTAGACTTCCATTGGTGAGAAAGCGTGGATATGGATCTCTTTGGAGACATCTCGCACCGCTTGGAGAATGGACACGTAAAAATCGACGTCTGCGTTTGGCAACAAACCGCCTTGGATGCAGACCTCGGTGCAACCGAAGTCAACCGCTTCCTCCACCTTTCTCTTTATCTCCTCGAGAGAAAGCTTGAAACCCTTGCGGTTGCGGAAGGAGCAGAACTTGCAGTTGTTTATGCAAATATCCGTGAAATTTATGTTTCTGTTCACAACGAAAGTCACAACGTCTCCTACCGCCTTTCTCCTGAGCTCATCTGCGAGTTTAAAAGCTTCAAATGGGCTTTTCAGGAGCTCTGAGGGATCAAGACTTAGCGTATCCATTTTCATCAGAATACACCTCTATTAGCTCACGAACAGCGCTTCCATAGGATTTAAGCTTTACGAATTTTGGATAGACAGGCAAGCGCTCTTTCAGTATGAACTCGCTCCCCAAAGACCGCACCAAATCGCTTAACTTTGGCCAAGGGGCTTCGGGGTTTATGTAGTCGGGCGTCACTTCTGAGATCCCGCCGAGATCGTTTGCACCTGCTTTAAGAAACGGGTAAACGTTCTCGACCAAATTTGGCGGGACTTGGATTGCGACATCTTTTGGAAGAATCTTTCTTGCGACCTTCACAGTTTCAAGCATCTCCTTTAAACTCGGCTCCCTCCAGTTCTCCATTTTTGTCCCAACCTTAGGTTTGAAGTTCTGGACTATTACCTCTTGAATATGCCCAAACTCCTCGTGGATATCTGCGATGACTTCCAAAGAGTAAACTCTGTCGTATTCCTTCTCCCCAATCCCCACAAGGATCCCGGTCGTGAACGGAATTTGTAGCTTCCCCGCCTCTCTTATCGTCTTTATCCTCTCTTCTGGCTTTTTTCCTGGGCTTTCTGAGTGGCAATCGAGCTCCACAGCCTGTTCGAGCATCAACCCCAGGCTTGCGTTGTATGGCTTGAGTTTCTCGAGCTCTTCTCTGCTTAGCACCCCAGCGTTTGTGTGCGGTAATAATCGATGGCGAATTGCGAGTTTGTTCATGTCCACAACGTAGTCTAAAAAGTTCTCGTAACCCCTTTGCTCAAGAAGCCTTCTGAACCCCTTTATCTCGTCAGGCTTTTCGCCGAATGTAAAAAGCGCCTCTTTTGCATTCTTCGCCTTCAGGAGTAGCGCCTCAACTTCATTTCTGTCCATTAAATTCAGTTTTTCGCTTCTAAAACCGCAATACCAGCAACGATTCCTGCAGTTCGTTGTCAACGGAAGGAAGACGTTTTTTGAATAGGTTACGATCACAGTCTCCAATTGCCGAGTTACTTAAAAATTTTCACCTGCATTGCTAATCCAAAGCAACAAGTCTCTTTTTGTATATCAGTTTCAAGGATCGAAAGTTATTTTTACTCCATAGTAGGTCTTTGTATTGATGGTAGAGGTGCGAAAACTCCAGCTCATAGGTGGTTCGAGCTACATGGTCAGCTTGCCAAAGGACTGGGTCAAGAAGAACAACTTAAAGCAGGGCGACGAAATCGTGCTCGACATTGAAAACAGCGTCATCATGCTCTACCCCAAGGGATTTAAGGAGGATATAAGGGTTTCCAAGGTTGAGATCTCAGACCTTAGGAGATACGATGAGAAATTCCTGCGAAGGTTCATTTATGCGCTCTACATTCAAGGAGTCGACGAGATCAGAATTGTGGACAAAAAACTCAACCCGAGGTTGGTGGCAAAGATAAGCGAGATCGTTAAAAGTCTCATAGGCATGGAGATCATTGATGCGAGCGATAAAGTTGTTTTGAAGTGCCTAACTGTGACGGATTTCGACGTCTACGGGGTTGTGAGGAGGATGACGCAGATTGTGGTGACAATGATGGAGACTCTGATCGATGCGATTAGGAACAGGGATTTCAGCAGTTTGAGGGAGCTGAAGAACTTGGAGGACGACACCGATCGGCTATACCTTCTTGCTGTTCGGCAGGAGCATAGGCTTGTAAGAGAGTTCTCGAGTCCAGCTAAGTGGAACGAGCTTCGCCTAATCTTGGGGATTAGAACTGTTGCGAAGCTGATCGAGGAGATAATAGACAACCTCGAAAACTTCTCAAACTACATCAGAACGGTGGAGAAGGAAGAAGAGCTTGAAACGATTGAAAAATTCCTTATAGAGCTTTTTGGGGCATTCGAAATTCTCTCGAGAGCTTACTTCAACTCCGAGCTCGAGACTTCGGAGGACTCGATTCAACTCTTGGAGGAGATCGAGAATAGAATGCTCAGTAAAATCGACGGCAGTTCGCAGTATAGGCTGAGCCTTGAATCGCTGATGAGCGCATGCAGACACATGAAATCGATCGGCGAAATAGCTTTGAACAAGTCGGTCAGAGAATCCCTGAAGGCTACAAGCTGAACAGCAAAAAGCTTAATTCCTTCATGGACTATTCTCTTGGATGACAGAAGAAGTTGTTGACCTTGAGGATATCCCAGGCGTTGGACCAGAGACTGCGAAGAAGCTAAGAGAAGCGGGATTTACGACAATAGAGGCGATAGCAATCGCATCTCCTGCGGAGATATCGTCTATTGCGGGCATCGGTGAATCGAGTGCGCTAAAGATAATCCAGCACGCAAGGAAAATGGCGAGCATTGGCGGTTTTGAAAGTGGCGACAGAGTGCTTGAGAGAAGGAGGAACGTGAAAAAGATAACCACGGGGAGCAAAGATCTCGACGCACTTTTCGGTGGAGGAGTCGAGACTCAAGCGATAACCGAGCTCTTTGGAGAGTTCGGTAGCGGAAAGACCCAGCTTTGTCATCAGCTCGCAGTTAACGTTCAGCTACCCGAAGAAAAAGGCGGTCTGAATGGTTGTGCAATAGTCATCGACACGGAGAACACTTTTCGTCCAGAAAGAATAATCCAGATGGCGATAGCGAAAAAGCTTGATCCAAACGAAGTTCTGAGGAATATCTACGTTGCGCAGGCCTACAACTCCAACCACCAAATGCTCCTCGTCGACAACGCAAAGGAGCTTGCGGAGAAGCTGAAGAAGGAGGGAAAACAAGTTAGACTGCTCATCGTGGACTCACTGACCTCGCACTTCAGAGCGGAATACGTTGGCAGAGGAACGCTTGCGGACAGACAGCAGAAGTTAAATAGGCACATGCACGATTTGATGAAGTTCGGCGAACTCTTCAACGCCGCAGTTGTTGTTACGAACCAAGTGATGGCTCGCCCAGATGTTATGTTCGGTGATCCGACGAAGCCAGTCGGCGGGCATATCGTCGCACACACTGCGACGTATCGTGTTTACCTGAAGAAGAGCAAAGGCGAACTGAGAATCGCAAGGCTCGTCGATTCTCCGCATTTGCCAGAGAGCGAAGTCGTTTTCAAGGTAACCGAGCGTGGAATTGAAGATGCGAGCAACAAATAGTTATTCTGCGATTTTTTCGGACACAGCGAGGTTTATCGCAGTCTCGGCGATGTCTGAGGAGTAGGCTAAAATTCGTTGAAATCCGTCGAGTATCGCTTTTACCAATATAATCTCCTCTTTTTTGAAATCCATTAGCTTTCTCTGGTGCGAAATGAGATGTTTCCTCAAGGACTCGATCCTTTCGAGAACCTCTTCTGCGAAATTGGAGTCTTTTTTCAGAAAACTCATGCATGCGGACTTGAAGACATCCGGGATCTCTTCCACAAATCTTAGCTCGAGACTTTTTCCAAGGTTTAGAATGGACTCAGCCATCAGCTCGATGTGGTCCGCAACTCTTTCGAGCGTTCTGGCAAAAGTTCTCAGAAAAACGTTCTCCTTTGCAAGGCGTAGAATTAGGAAGTGCAATCTATCCACTTCATCTTCCCGGGCTATTATCGAGCTTATGACTTCACGCCTGTAGTTGAAAAGGCAACCCACGAGATCCAACAGCATTCCATGGCAGACTCGGAAAAGCTTCTCCGAGATGTCTTCAAGACTTATCTTGTCTGGATCTATCTGAATGGAGAGTTCGATCTCATTGCCGAGATCCTCAAGCACCTCTGCTCCAATCAAGAGATCGGAAGCGAATGCAATTGCTCTCCTTTGCTCTTCGTTCGTTATTTTTATCCTCATCACATCGATGCCTGCGAGATAGTGCGCAATTATCCTCCTAACTACAGCGTCAAAGCTAAGGTTTTCGCAGAAGACTTCGGCTTTTTTGCTCTCCTTCTCCCTCAAAAAGATTATTATCTTGTCTCTCTCGCTCTTAAGGTAAACATAATCCCCCTCACGAATCCCAAGGTTTTGGATCCAGCTCTTTGGCAGAGTCAGAATGTAGCTCCCTCTTCCACTCTTGAAGATCTTTCTCGCCTCCATAACCACGATATGTGATGCATATAAAATATTTTCCGCTCATGTGATATATGTTCAAATGAGTTTATATGAGTAAAAAATATATCAAGTTGGACGAAGTTGACGTGGTGATGTGAATGCGAAAGTGGGCGTTGGCACTCTTAGCACTCGTGCTGTTGTTAGCGGGTTGCGCAACTCAGCCAAGCGGAGAAAAGGAGGTTAAAAAAGTGAACATATACGGAAGCGGTGCAACCTTTCCAGCACCACAGGTGTATGCATGGATTTCGGAGTTTGAGAAGCAGAGAAAAGATGTAACGGTGGAATATGCAAGCAAAGGGTCGGGGGCGGGAATAAACGATTTTAAGCTGAAACTCGTTCACTTTGCCTGCACAGATCCTCCCGCAAAAGAGTCTGAGTGGAGAGAATTCGAGAAGCTCGGAAAACCCCTGCAGTTCCCATTTATCGTCGGCGCTATAGCGGTTGTTTACAACGTTCCGGGCGTTGAAGAGCTAAGATTAGATGGCGAGACGCTTGCTAAGATCTTCATGGGCGATATCGAGTTCTGGGACGACGATGCAATAAAAGCGCTGAACCCAGATGCAAGATTACCGCACGAGAAGATCATCGTTATCCATCGAAGCGACTCGAGCGGAACGACTGAGATCTTCACGACATATCTTTCGATGATCAGTAAGGATTTCAAACAAAAAGTCGGTGCAGGAAAACTCGTCGACTGGCCAGTCGATAAACTCGGACGTGGCTATGGTGGAAAGGGCAACGAAGGTGTTTCTGCGATGCTGAAGCAGACGACGTATAGCATTGCTTACGTTGAGCTCGCCTATGCGTTGCACGAGAAATTCCCGATCGTTAGTCTCAAAAACCAAGCCGGGAAATTCGTGAAGCCCACCGACGAGACGATCTCTTCAGCTCTCGTTGCAACGAAAGCCTTCGTCCCCGATCCAAGGGAGGGATACAAAGAAAGGGTGGAACAATTCATAAACGCTCCCGGAGATAACAGCTACCCAATCGTCGCCTTTAGTCATGTCCTTCTCTGGGAAAGTTATGAGGACAAAGAAGTTGCAAGGGCGGTCAAGGACTTTTGGAAGTGGGCTTTGACAGACGGGAAGAAACACGTGCTCGAGGGTTACGTAGCGTTGCCAGATGAAGTGGCGAAATTAGCTTTGGATGCGATCGAAAGGATTTCTTAATTTTTCGTGATTCGCATGGACAAGTTCAAACTCCTTCTCCTCCCGGTGTGCGGAACCGTCTTCGGAATTCTCGTGCTCATGCTTCTTGTTTTTGCGGTGAACTCAGCGGAGATTCTTGCAAGGCAAGGAATCGAGACGTTCACTTCGAACGTTTGGATAGCTTCAGAAATTCCTGAGGAGGAGTTTTACGGTCTTCTCGCCGCGATCTATGGAACGCTCTACACCTCAGTCCTCGCAGTCATCATTGCCCTACCGACCTCGATTGCACTCGCAGTGTTCACGATCGACTTCGTCCCACAAAGGCTGAGGGAAGCCCTCATAATACCCGTCGACATAATGGCTGGGCTTCCCACGGTTTTGTATGGGCTTTGGGGAGTGTTTGTCTTGGCACCACTCGTTGGGAACATCGCACCCATTTTATACGAAAAGCTCTCGTTCATACCACTTTTCTCCTACTACAACTTCACGGGCTTCAGCTATCTCACCGCTTCGATCCTCCTCGCAATAATGGTCACACCTTTCGCCACTGCGATGATAAGGGAGGCGTATCGAACGATCCCGGCGACATACAGGGAAGCGGTTTATTCGCTCGGTTTGACGAGATACGAAGCGACAAAGGTTCTTTTGGGTTACATAAAACCAGCGATCTTAGCGGGAATACTCTTGGCTTTCGGGAGGGCTGTAGGAGAGACGGTTGCAGTGAGCCTTGTTGTTGGAAACACGTTCAACATCCACCCAAGTTTCTTCGCTCCTGGCTACACGATTTCTTCACTCCTCGCAAATCAATTCGGCAACGCATTCGTTTATCGCTACATGCCCTCGGCTTTGTTCTCCGCAGGACTTGTTTTGTTCTTCATCGGTTTGCTCGTGAACATCGCGGGAGTTTTATTGCTCAGGAGGTGGAGGTATGCTTAGGAAATTGAAGGAAAGCTTATTCGTCGCATACGTGTGCGTCTTTTCGATCATCGCACTGCTTCCGCTTGCTCATATAGTGTTCACAGTTTTCGCAAACGGTATTCCCGTGATCCTACGTGCCGGAACAGATTTTCTGACACAGCCCCTCGCTCCTCCAGGGAAAGGTCTCGGCGGAATCTTCCCAGCGATATTTGGGACTTTTTTGCTCGTCTTTCTATCTTCTCTCATAGGGATCCCCATAGCGATTCTGACTGGAACCTTTATAGCGGAGTATCCAAACAGCGTCCTCAGCAAATCGGCGAGAGCTTTGCTCACGATCATGCTCGAGTTTCCAACTATCCTCGTCGGACTCTTTGCGATGGCGATCATCGTGATTCCAATGGGTAGTTTTTCAGCGATCGCAGCTTCGGTTGCGCTTGCGATAGTTATGCTCCCCTATGTCGCAGCTTACACAGAACAAGCGTTGCGAAACGTTCCCCAGCATTACAAAGAAGGAGCCTACGCTCTCGGGCTCAGAAGGGCGAGGGTTGTTTTTTCGGTCTCGATGAGGATTGCGAGGAAAGGGGTTGTGACAGGGTTGCTGATCGGGGTTGCAAAGGTTAGCGGGGAAACAGCACCGCTGATATTCACCGCAGGAAACGCTTGGCGTAGTGTTGGCGGAGTTTTTGAACCTGTTGGAGCGATTCCCCTGTGGATCTACTACTTGATCCAACAACCATACGCAAACTACCACGAAATAGCCTGGGGATCCGCTGTTGTTTTGCTAACGCTGTTCTTCGTGATCTTTATACCCTTGAGGATCTTAATGAGAGAGGTGAGAGTTTGAACGCCATCGAAACGAGAAATCTGCGGATAAGCTATGGAGAAAACGAAGTCATCAAAGGAATAGATCTCGACATTCCGGAGAAGGTTTGCTTTGCGATAATGGGTCCTTCTGGATGCGGAAAGTCTACTCTGCTCAGAGCGTTCAACAGATTGATTGAGCTGAATCCAACTGCAAAAGTAAGTGGAGAGATAAGGTTTTTCGGGAAAAACATTTATGAGATGAGTGAACACGAGCTGAGGAGGCAGGTAGGCATGGTGTTTCAGATGCCAAATCCCTTTCCCCACATGAGCATCTTCGAAAACGTTGCCTATGCTGTGAGATGCAACAGAATTGCGAAGTCCAAAAAGGAGTTGAGTGAAATCGTCGAGTGGGCTTTGAAAAAGAGTGCGCTCTGGGATGAAGTCAAGGACAAGCTTAAAGAAAAGGCGAGCAATTTGAGCGGGGGACAGATGCAAAGACTTTGCATAGCGAGGGCTTTGGCTTTGAAGCCGAAAGTCCTACTCATGGACGAGCCCACCGCAAATCTGGATCCAATCTCTGCGGGGAAGATAGAGGATCTTATACACGAGCTGAAGAAAGAGTATACAGTGGTGATCGTTACACATTCACCTTCGCAGGCTTCGAGAGTTGCAGATTACGTTGCTTTTTTGTATTTAGGCAATCTGGTCGAAGTTGGTAAGCTCGAGGAAGTTTTTGAAAATCCAAAGAACGAGTTGACCGAAAAATTCCTCACGGGGAGGATGGGATGAAGGCTGTTGAAGAGTTGGAGAGTTTAAAATCTGAAATTTTTGAGATGCACGAAGTTGCGAAGGAGAGTGTTCGCCTTTGCTTCATTGCAATGAGAGGTCGTAGAGATGTTGTGAAAGAGATTTCGAAACTTGAAGAGAAGAGCGACAAAATGGAGGCAGAGATTCAAGACCACTGCGCAAGAATCCTCATCAGATTCCATCCTTTTGCAAGGGACTTCCGCTTTACGATGTCTGCAATGAGGATGGCTTCTGCGTATGAGAGAATCGTCGACTTGGCTCAAGAAGTAGCGCTCTACGAGTGCGGATTTAGAGAAAAAATTTTCGAAGCGGAAAATGCTTTGTTGGAGATGTTTGATCTAATCCTTGATGGTTACGAGGACTCGAGAAAGCTACTCGAATTGTCCAAGCTCGACGATGTGGTCGATAAAGCCTACATCGAGGCGATGGAGGAAGTCGAGAACAAGTTCGAGAGCGTGGATGAGATCCTTGCGATAAGGCACATAGAGAGGATAGGTGACTTACTCTGCAAGATAGGCACGAGGCTTTTCTATGCAATCAATGGTAAGTGGGTGTGGATAAGATGAAAGTCCTTTTCGTTTGCATTCGAAACACCGCAAGGAGCGTTATTGCGGAGGCGATTTTCAACAGCGTCGCAAAGATTTGGAGAGCCGAGAGCGCTGGGATTGAGAAAGCCGAGAAGATAGACGAAAATGTGGCGGAGTTTTTAAGGAGGAGAGGTCTGAAGCCAAAGGACAAGCCGAGGAGCATCGACGAAGTAAATCTCGAGGACTACGATTTGATCGTCACGGTCTGCGAGGAGAGCAGTTGCGTTGTTTTGCCGACTTCGAAGAAAACGATCTCTTGGCACATAGAAGACGTTGCGGGTAAGGATTTTGCGACAATCGAGAAAGCATTCAACGAGATAAAAGAGAAAGTCGAGGGGCTCGTGAGGGAATTGGAAGGAAGTTAATAGCTTTGGGGTGTTTATAGAATAGAGAGTTCAATTTGTCTAACGTTTTCTGCAAGTTCTTCAAAAGATGGTAATCGTACGTCTTATTGGGATTAGTTGAAACCCCGGCGATCCTCAACACAGAAAATTATTTCGTCTCTGCTCACTTACTTAAATCTTTCACCAATTCTAAGTGAGGGGCTACGCTCTCATATAATTCTTTTACAGCTGCACACGTCAAGATTTTGAGTCGACCCTGTAATATCGAAAATGCCCCTTTCTCAACGAGACGCTTAACTCTATTTGAGTCTTCATCGGGGATTATTATATAGAGATACTCCGGTCTCCAAATGTCGTAAGCATGTGCTAGCCTCGCAAGACCTTTGTCAATGTTCCCACTAAGCTCAACTTCAAACACTTTAATCGGAGCGTGACCTTCGTAATATCGCCACGTCACGTCGTAGCGGTAGACTCCGTCTGGTGTAGACTCTTCGGTCTTAACTATGAAATTCATCGCTTCTCCAATCTCTTTTAACATTCTAACCAGATTCTTATGGAGTTCATCTTTGTCAAGCCTCTTCTTATCCTTTTCAAGCATTTTATCCTTTGCAGAATGTTTGATCATTTGGTTGAAGATTAAGTTAAAGTCCAAATCACTTATTGGTTTACCATTGTTAGCAGGAAGACCTTGAAGTCCACGTAGTACCAAATACACACCTGGGGCTTCTCTATTCCTGGTGAACTCAAGTTCGTCTTTAAGGTCTTTAAACGTAGCCTTCCCTAACACAACTGTCTTTAGTCTGACTTGGTAGGGGTACTTGACTTTGCCCTCTTTTATCTCCTCGTCCCAAATTATCTCATCTGTTTCATACCAGTCACTTACAACTTCGAATATCCCTCGAAATTCGTTCGTACCACGTACATACATGATAATTTTATCACCTTTTTTTATCATTTCACAGGCTTTTTTGTTAAATGTCGCCCATATCTCTCTTTCTTTGACTATCTCCCAGTTCTCCTTGCTGACTGGCCAAATCCAGTTGTTAAACTTGTTGATTTTCATCTTTTAATTTTTCCACCTGCAAAGATTTAAACTTAACGATTTGTAGGACTAATATTAAGCTATCGCGAACTTGGCAACTAAGTTTTTTATTTTTTAACTTTTTGAAAAAAGAGTACCATTAGCTTTTAGCGGTCTCTATTTTTGGAATTATAGAATTTCCAAATAGTAATACTTTTCGTCTTCGAACTGTTTTCCAATCACAACGTCGATCGGTTTTTTGAAAATCGGTCCATCGACCACTATCGTGTGGAACTCCCCATTTTCCCCACATGGGTCAGCGTTTCTCTTGATAAGGTATTCTATCACTTCCTCGTCGAATCTCTTGCCGAGTATGTCCTTGAAATTCTTCCGCACAGCGATTACGATTGCGTTAAACTCTTTCGCAATATCTTCTGCGAGCTTTTTGGTGTTCTCGCCCCAAAGTGGAAATATCGCTTCGATTCCAAGCTCCTTGCAAACTCTCTCGATCCAAATCCTATGATGTTCCAGATAGATGTCCCCAAAGACAACTTTCTCAGCTTCATTCGATCTGAAAACGCTTTTTAGAACTTCTTCGAAGTTATCGTCGTATCTGCCAAAAACGATCTCGATTCCCATCGCATCGCTTTGCCTTCTTAAGATACTCTCCTTTAGCTTATGCGCCCTTGTTTCACCGTTTTTGATCATACAAACGAGTTTGTCAATTCTGTAGTGCTTTGAAGCCCTGTAGAATGCCATTGCACTGTCCTTCCCACCGCTCCACATTGCGAGTATCATTGAAATCACTTCTTCGCTGGGTAAAAAAATCAGATGTCGAAGTATTTCATGTATTCCCAAGGCGTTATGTATAGGCAGAACTGGTTCCACTCCTCGATCTTGAGCTCCATGAACGCATCGAATATATGACGCCCAAGCACCTTTTGCAAAACTTCATCGCTCGCCAAATGATCCAGCGCATCCCTCAGTGTCGTTGGTAGCTCCCCTATGCCGAGCTCCCTTCTTTCCTTGGGTGAAAGCTCATATACGTCGACCATCACGGGATCTCCGGGGTCTATCTTCTTCTTTATGCCATCCAAGCCAGCTGCGAGCTGTGCAGAGATCGCAAGATATGGATTGCAACTCGGATCTGTGCCACGATACTCGACCCTTATTGCGGAGGGCTTCTTCTGATACATTGGAACCCTTACAAGCGCAGAGCGATTCCTTGGGCTCCAGCATATGTTTATCGGCGCCTCGAATCCCGGCACGAGACGTTTGTAGCTGTTTACAGTTGGGCAACATATCGCAGTTAGCGCTTTTGCGTGTTCGAGCAAACCGCCGATGTAGTATCGAGCCTTTTGGCTCAGCATGAACTCATCGTTCGGGTCTGCGAACAGGGCTTCGCCCTTAAAAGGTTCCCCTTTCCACAAGCTCTGATGCGTGTGCATCCCGCTTGCGTTGTCCAAGTAAATTGGCTTTGGCATGAAAGTCGCTATCAAGCCGTGCTTCTTTGCGATGTTCTTCGCCGAGAACTTGTAGAGGTAGAAAGCATCGCCAACGTCTGTGAGCTTCTTTGGCTTAAAATCGAGCTCTATTTGTCCTGGGGTTGCGACCTCGTGGTGATGGTATTCTACGTTGACTCCGAGCTGTTCAAGAACGTAAACGAGTTCGTTGCGGTATTCGACGGTCGTATCCTCTGGCGGGGCTCTGAAGTAGCCTTCTTTGGGGCGAATGATGTAACCGCCGTTCAACTCTTCGCTAAAGGGCAGAATCCTTGGAGCGCCCCAGCTGTCACCCTCACCACCACTGGGCGAAACCCAAAGATCCCAGACTAAGTTTCTGAAATCAACGCCCTTAAAAACAAAGAACTCTATCTCCGGACCGAATATCGCAGTCATCCCTTGGCTTTCGAGCTCCTTCTCAACTCTCTTCGCAACGTATCCACGGGGATCGCATTCAGCAACTCCCGTTGCCCATGCCTCGTAGACATCGCCAAACATTATTGCGGACTTTTGGATCGTGTCGTCGATCCATGGGATTACTCTGAGTGTCTTTGGATCTGGAACCCAGAGCATGTCGCTTTGATCGATGCTCTTAAATCCCCTAACCGAAGAGCCATCAAAACCTATACCTTCGAAGCCATTCCCATCTATGAACTCCCTTGCTGGAATCGAGAACATCATCAAATACCCACGAACGTCGCTAAAGGCACATAAGACTTGTCGGACGTTGTTCTCCTTCAGGATAGCCTTTGCCTTCTCAATCTCATCCATCGAATCACCCTTCAGCGCTTTTGAAATATGATATATAATCTTTTCTGTTTTTGGCAAAAACTTGAAAGAGCTTCAAATTTTTACGTGTATTTTAAAAATTTTTCAAGCTGTCTTGCGACTCTGCGAAAGTCCCAGCGTAGCAAAAAATTGTAGAATTTGGGCTTAACGCCTCTTGGCGAGGTAGAACGAAACCACACCTAAAGCGATGAAGGCAACTGCGATCACGAGGAAAACATTTGTGTCCGAACGTGCACTTTTTTGTGTTGTAATCTGTTGCGGAGTTTTTGTCCCTTCTAACCCCGGAGACTTCTCTGGCTTTGCCCCTTCCTCGACGGTAACTCGTAGCGTCATCTGGTTGTTTTTCTCGTTCAGCTCCGTAACCTCGTTTTCTGGATCTAAAACTACTTTGAGCGATAGAGATCCGGACTCCGTTGGTGTCCATGGTAGATAGACAGTCGTGGACTCTTTTGCGTTCAGAGACACTCTTTTTGAGGAGATCAGTTCCTCTCCATATTGGCGCAGGTAAAGAGATACTGAGAAGTTCTCGGCTCTCGTATTTCCGGTGTTTGCTATTTTGACTGCGACCTCACAGCTTTCGTTGATGAAAATCTTATCTGGAACTGAGACGTTGATTAAAGCGAGATCTGGGATCTGGAAGTCGATTGGAACGACGAGCTCGTTGTTGTCGAAGTTGAACTCTACGCTCGGGCTTTCAGCGACTGCCTTCAAAGCATAGTTTCTCACGACGTATGGTCTCCAGTTAAACTCCACAACCGCTTCGGATTGCGAGGGCAGTTCTCTTATCATCTTTTTGCCTACTATGGTTGTTTTGTTCTGATCTGTGACGTATAGAGACACGAGCACGCTTTTTGCCTTTATGTAGCCTCCAAGGTTTGAAATCGTAACCCTTATCTTGTTATCCTCTCCCACAACGATTTTCTCGAACTCCAAAGCTTTGATCGCAAGGTCGACGCCGTATGGGGCGACAAGCGGATACATGTCCGTGTCGGAAGAGGTCATGGAGTATGGATCGTCACAAACGCCGTCTCGGTTCCAGTCGTTACAGCTGTTCTCGTCCCAGAAGTTCCCAAGATATCCTTTGCGATCGCCGTTGTATTCGTATTCGATCTCCTCCTTTGAGAACCATATTATCACCGACTTCTGCGACACAACATCTTTTGCGTTCTTTTCGAACGTGTTCAGCCAAAACCGCACTTCAAGTGATCCTTCAACCTTGACTCCGACGTTGTTGTTAGCTATTCTGTTCTTCTGCACCTCGCAGAATCTCACCGCATCGAGCTGAATTCCAACTTTGTTCTCCTCTATGGCGCTTTCGGAGATCTCGCAGTCTTTGGTGTATGCAAACCTTATCCCTTCGCTCCCACCTTTGATCGTAAATCCAATGATCTTCACGGAGATCTCAGAGCCAAAGGAGCTCTCTGCTTTAATTGTTGGAAGACTTTGGTCTTTTGCTTTTATAATCGTTGAAAGGGCACCTTTTTCGGATTTTAGGACAATAGACTTGTTTATAAACAAATTCTCCTCGTATATTCCCGATTTAACCACGATCTCTTCTCCTTCGCTTGCGTTGTCTATTGCCTGCTGTATGGTTGCGTAATCCGTTGGGACATAGACCTTCGCCGAGGCGACGACACACGCCATTATCATTACTATACTTACGATAGCGAGTCTCATACCTACACCTGTATTTTGCAAACAGCTATGCCATATAAGATTTTTGCCTTTAAAGCATGAAAGAGTTGTGTTAAGAAGAAAAAGTTTTTTAACATCTCTTCGACTTCCTGCATGGAGAGGTTTAAGAAACTGCTCGAGCACTGGATAGAGCACAACGAGGAGCACATCGAGATCTACAAGAAATGGGCAAACGACATCGAAGGAAACGCATCGGAGTTGCTTAAGGAAGCTGTGAAAAAGTTCGAGGAGGGAAACGAGATTTTGAAGAGGATTTACGAGAAGTTGAATGAGTGAAAAAGTTGCGATCGCTTTACTCAACAACGAATTCCAGGGGCTGAAGGTTAGGGAGGTGTTCAAATTCCTCTACAGCGATCAAGAGATCCTCAGGTTCAAATCCGCAGAAGCGCTTGGCATTCTTTGCAAAGGGAGTTTAGCTTACAACTACCTACTCCGCCTTTTTTGGCATTTGAGCGACGAGTCTGGAGCTTATTGCATCGGCGCACCGCTTGCGATTGCTGAGATCGGTTTGAGAAATCCCGAAATCTTTGAAAGCTTCAAGGTGAAGTTCCTCTACCTGCTCGAGAACGAGGAGGTAGAGAGGAGCTATGTGGCGTATGGAATACTCAGGAATGCGAACACTTACAGGGGCACAGAAGCAAAGGATTTGCTGAGAAAAAAGCTCCTCGAATTGGAGGATCTGAGGTTTAAAGCCTATGCAATATTGGCGTTGAGGAAGATGGGAGAAAAAGTAGAGATTCCGAGTCTAAACACGAAGGTCTCGTTATACGATGGGAAATCGATGCTTGAAATCGAGTTCGCCAAGATCCACGAGCTTCAGCATCTGTAGTGCCTCTTGTAAAAAAGCACGCCGTCGATCTTCAGCACATCTTCGCTTTTGACCTTGACGATGAGATCGTAGTTGTAGTAGACCTCCCAGACCTCCTCGCAAACTTCCCTGAGTTTCTCGATGACTTCCTTACTTCTGCTTCTGTCTATCCAAAGCTCGAAATACATATAATATCACTCGAACTCGATCGTCGCAGGTGGTTTGTCTGTGATGTCGTATAGAACCCTTGTGATCTCCGGGACTTCTTCGGTTATCCTCTTCGAGATCTTCCTAAGCCTCTCGTATGGAATTTCGACGAATTTCGCAGTCATCGCATCTTCGGATGCAACAACTCTAACGACTGTGATGAAGCCGTAGGTTCTCTTGTTATCCTTAACGCCTGTAGCCTTGAGATCAAGGAGAACTGCAAAGTTCTGAAAAGCTTCGATGTCTGCGGTTTCTTCTTCGACTATCTTCGTAGCTTTTCGGAGTATTTCGAGCTTCTCCCAAGTGACTTCGCCCACAATCCTTATCGCAAGCCCGGGTCCCGGAAAAGCTCGGCGATGCGCAACCTCATCCGGCAATCCGAGTTCCTTCGCAACAAGTCTCACCTGCCATTTGTAGAGATCTTTGATCGGCTCAATTACTTTGAACCCGTATTTACTCGTGTCGATTCCGAGTTGCTCCAGAACGTTGTGTTGCGTTTTAACACCGCCAACGGTTTCAACTATGTCTGCAGCTATCGTTCCCTGGACAAGGAATTTTGCTCCATTTTGTGTAATTATTTTTCCGAGTGTCGTGTAAAACGCCTCTCTAAACGCTTTTCTTTTCTCCTCTGGATCGATTTTACCTTTTAGTGCCCCGAGCACTTCTTCCTTTGCATCAAAGACGAATGCATCGAGCCCAAAATTCCTTAAGATCTCCACAACCCTTTCCCCTTCTCCAATTCTTCTAAGACCGTCGTCGATGAAGACTGCCTTTATTGGTTCCTCAATCGCTTTTGCAACGAGAACCGCAGACACCGTGCTGTCTACACCTCCAGAGCATGCTGCGAGTATCTCCTTAGCTTTTACACCGCTCAATTCCCTGCGCAACGATTCAAGCTTCTTTTTGACGTATTCCCTTGCGTCGAAGTTCATACTTTCCCCTTTTCCCGTGGGTGGGTTAAAAATTTTTCCCAACGTCGAGTGATGGTAATAATTATGGACTTCATCATTATACGCACTTTATAAAAATGGAAAAATTTATAAACTTTCAAAACAACGAGAAGCGTGAGGTGCAAGGACTGCGTTTACTGGCTCCGGGACTTCTCGTTGCCAAAAGGCATAGGGCACTGCTCTGCGAAGAACTGCGTCTCTTATGAAAGCGACGTTTGCGAGATCTTTAGGAGAAAGGAGAGCGAGGCGGTGGCGGTTAGAGTTCTGAGCTATTGATTTTACTTCAACTCGAAGCTCTCGAGATCCCTTGCTATCTTTGCCTCGACTCCGAGGAACTCGAGGATCTTTTCTTTTACAGCGTGGGTCATTGGGTAGAGATGAGTTAAATAGAGCTCTTCTGCCTTCATGAAATCCAAGCACTCCTTCAGGTTCTCGGGAGTCGTGTGAAAGTCTGCGTTGTAGTTGAAAGGTAGAGAAAGCTCGTGGATCATCGCTGAGCAATCGATGGAAACGAAGTCTTTGAACGCCCTTGTATCTCCGCTTATCGCAATCTCGTTGATCACGTAACCCTGGCTTTCTATGGAGTGGATCGTTGGGATCGCATCGATTCGGAGGTCTCCAATTCTAAAAGCCTTCTCCTCGTGAACCTTGAACTTCAGCTTCCCCCGCAAGTAAGGGAAGGCGTTTAGCATCGCCTCCATAAAAAATCTTGTCCCTTTTGGACCGTAGATCTCGATCTCCTTTGCACCCATCAGCCACCGTGCTTTTAGAATGTTCAGGAGATCCCCGTTGTGATCGAGGTGGTGGTGCGTGATGAGGATCGCATCTATTTCGGTAGGCGGGATTTGAAGCTGTTCAAGTCTGAGAAAAGCTCCGATTCCACAGTCGACGAGAACTTTGACATCGCTCTCTATCAGAATAGAGCTCTGGGCTCTACCTTCACAGGGAACGGAAACGCCTGTGCCGAGAAAGGTAACCTTCACGTTTTCACCCCCAAGAACTCCGAGAGCTTTTCAATCAACTCGGGTTTTAGCAACTCTCTTGATTTCAAGATTCTGAAACTTTCCGCAAGCTTCGCTCCAACGTTCTTTCCCAAAGCTTCGCTCCTCTCTCTGATGTAGTCTGCAATCACTTCCTCGGGCTTTGTGTGCTTTCGAAACTCAAAAGCCCACCACCTTCCGTTTTCGATGAAAGGCTCAAACGCCCTTTCTTTGGCTAAGAACTTCTCCACGTTCTCCTCGTCCTCAAATACCGGACCAATCTTTTTAGTTACTCTCGAGATCTCTTTTATTGCGGTCTCGAAGATCAGGTAGCACTTCTCTCCAGCGAAGAAATCGAACCTCATCGGCTCGAAACCCTCTCTTTTCAGCGCCTCGAAAAGCTTCCTCGCCGCTCTTTCGAGCTGTGGATATAGATTGTCTTCAACTATTCTCGGCTTTTCGAACTCTACCGCAATTATTTCGGTATTTCTTTGCTCCATCGCAGATTCCAAAGTATTTGCATCGACTTTTCTCTGCTTTGGGGTGAAGAAGTCGATGCTCGGGCTTTTTAAAAACATCCTTGCGAGGTGAACGAACTTCGCCAAGTTGTCCAAGCTCAGATTCGCTGCAACGTTCCTCTTCTCATCGACCGGATCGACGACAAAAAAGCTCTCTCCACTGCGGATCTCCCTGTTCTTGACGTCTATTACTGTTCTCCTCGTCCAACTCGTCGCCCCCTTGATGCAATCGATGAAAGAGCCGTAGAAAACTATTAGGAGTTCACAGAGGTAGCCAGAAAAGCCCCGAACTTTGTATTCTGCACCGTATATGTTGTTCGCTTTCAAGAACCTCTTGAGGATTCTTATCTCTGCCTCTTTTCCCTTTACTCTTTCCTTTAGCCATTCGTGGTGAAAAGGAGTTCGATCCACTGCAGAAATTATCTTCTCTGCACTTTCGACCTTGTAGCAAGGAACAAGATCGACTTCTACTCCAGCTACTCTCCCATGGACGTATGGATGCTCTGCGTATCTCAGCTCGAGCTCGTCGAGAACTTTTCTCCCGATTTCAACGATTCTCGGCTCAAGCTCTTCCTTTCTCACGTCTTTTTGGAAGAACACGAAGACATCGATCTCCAAATTGTTTCGAAGCCAAGTGTTGCGTGCGTAACTGCCTACAAAAACATACTCGACGCCAAGCTCATCGAGGCGCTCACGAAGCACTTTTTCGGCTCTCTTTGCAATCACAACCTCCTCTTCGCTTGGCGTCGAAATTCTTAGAACCTCATTCAGGATCTCCTTCATCGCATCTGAAGACCTCGACATCTCTATAAACTGGTCCGGAGGGTTTTAAAATACTCTGCTTCAACTTGAAATCCCCGACGACCATTTTTCCAAACTCAGAGTTCTCGAACTCCTTAACTACCCTATCGACCTCCTTGTTCCTCCTCTTTACCCTCGCAACCGTTATGTGGGCTACGAACTCCTTGTCCCTTTTGAAACCAAGCTTTTTCAGCTCCGCATAAACCCCTTCAGCGAGCTCAACGAGCTTTCCTTTGTCTTCGATCCCTATCCAGACAACCCTTGCGTCGCCCCTCTCCGGGAATTTCCCGACGCCTACAAGCGAAATTTCGAAAGGCTTGAAGCGGACGTTTGAAAGCGCAGAGCTTATCTCCTTAACCCTACTCTCCTCAACTTCGCCTAAAAAGATAAGGGTCGTGTGCAAGTTCTCCCTTTCGACCGCCTTAACTCCTTGGAGCGCTGAAAGCTTCGAGAGTAGCGGATCGATTCGTGGCTTCAAAGCTTCATCGACATCAACAGCAACGAAGAGTCTCATAGATGGATTAGCTTTTGAAATTTAAAGATTCTTATAGAAGCTCCGGTATCACTGCCCAAACGTTAGACCGGTTCCCGTTTTTGCCCTTTTCTAAGCAAACGACTCCACCAGGTTTGAATCTGACAACTCTTCTTCCTCTCTTTGCAGGTGGTTAAAGCGTTGATAACTTCGCTAAAGTTCTGAGCCCACGAAGTAGATTGCAACAAACAAAACAGCAATTCCAAGGGCTTTTCTCAACTTTTCCCAGTGTAAGTTCAGTTTTTTCCTGAGGTTCAGCTTTTTCCCGGCGAAGAGTAGTAAAACGATTGCGCTTGCAACCCCAGCTGTGAAAGACAGCGAAATCTCTAACGCCTTCTCAGTTATCACAGCGGAGCTTATTGCAAGCCCTAAGAAGGGCGTTACGCATGGAAGCCAGAAAAACGCAAGGAAAAACCCATATACGAAGGATGGGAGCTTAACTCTCGAGAGAAATCCGAGAGAAGAAAACCTTCTGCTCAAGAAAAGCTCTATTCTTTCGTCGAGCAGGTAAATTGACAGGAAAAAGAGCAGTGCATACCCAAGCACTTTGAAGTGCGAAACAAAGATCGAAACCGCACTTAGGGCTAAAAAAGCTGAGATCAGTCCGAAAAAAAGGGCTATTGTGTCGGCAATTCTCATTCGAGACGCACCGAAAACCACGGGGATTATGGGAAGAACGCAGGGGGAAAAAATTGAGAGAAAGCCTAAGGCGAAGGCTATCAGCTCAACAAACATGAGCCGATTTACCTTCTGTAAACTTCTCCAACGTCCAACTCGAGTCTTTCGCTTATGAGATCGAGAATCTCCCCAATGACTGAGAGAAGCCTGTTGTATGACTCAATGAACATGACAACGCTCTCCCTCGCATTCAACTTGGACTGGAGATCCGTTAGCTCGCTTAGAAGTTCGTTGTCGAAGATTCCAGACATCTGCTTGGTAACGAAATCCTGTTGCTTCTTCTGGAATTCCATTATCATTGCCTGGGCTTCACTATCTGCTTTCAGGTTCTTTTCCATTTCCAAAAACTCCCGATACTCCTCGAGATTTCTTACCGCTTCAGCAAGCGCAAGCGCCTTTTCCCGAACGACTTCATCTATCATTCAAACCACCTTTCGATTTCTCTCACTTTTCCACAAGAGTATATAAGTCTTTTCCACTTTTCAAGCCGAGAAAATAGTCGACCTCAGCAGAATTATGAGCGAAGAAAAAGCGACCGAAACCAAGCTTAGAGCTTTGAATATCTTTACAGCTCTTACAACGTCGTAATCTTCCGGATCTCTGCCTGGAAGGGAATAGTATCCGGGTTTCTCGAGTTTAACTCCGAGCAAGTATGACATCGCAGCTATCGTGCACCCGTTGAGCTTAACCCTATTCTTCAATCCATAGGAAAAGCTTCCACGCCTTACGATTTCGAAGAAGAGAAGCGAAAGCCTTGCCGGAACAAAGTTCAGGATGTCGTCGAGTCTCGCAGATACCTTTCCAAAGTATTCGTATCTCCCTCGGTAGCCTATCATAGCGTCTGCGGTGTTTATAGCTCTGTAAACGACCGCACCAGCGATTCCGAAGAGAGAGAAGTAGAAGAGGGGAGCAAAAACGCCATCTACGAAGTTCTCCGCAGTGGATTCGATGACCGCAGACCTGAGTTGCGGTTTGCTTAGTTTTTTCGTGTCTCTGCTCACTATTTTCTGCACCTCTGCTGGATCAAAGCCCTTTTTGATGCAATTTTCTGCGTGCCCGATCATGCTCCATATCGATATCGAGGAGAAGAGGAGATAGAGATGCCAAAGGAATTGAAAAGGCTGTGGTAGCGGAATCTTCGCTAAAAGGATGGCAAAAAAGACCAATAGCGCAGTTAAAGCGAATCCGAGGAGAAAATGAAGAACCGCCCCACTCCTTTCCAATTTTTCAAAGATCCGTTGAAAAAAGGCGATGATCTTTCCAAACCACACAACTGGATGAGCGAATAGTGGCGGTTCTTTGAAGATTCTGTCCAATAAAACCGCTAAGATCAGGAGATAAAGTTCTTCGAGCATCCTTAGGTCTTTATTCTGCTCGGATTAAAGCCCTTCTTGACCAGAAGCTCTTTGACTTTGTTCACGTGGTTACCTTGGAGCTCTATCACGCCGTTTTTAATAGTCCCCCCACAGGCGAGCTTCGATTTTAAGAACTTCGCAAGCTCTTCGAGATTTATCTCGTTGCCGTCGAGACCCTCGATTATCGTCACTTCTTTCCCGTATCTCCTTTTTCCGACCTTTATCGAGATAAACTGCTGTTCCTTCGCTACTTCTTCACAGACACAGAGATCTTTTGGTAAACCACACTTTGAGCAGATTTCCGACATCCTTACCTCCTTTAAAAATCATACGGGGGATTGAATTTTAAGGCTTTCGGTTGTCGCCTCATGGAAAAGGATTTGTAACATCGAACGACTTATTTTTGTGATCGAGATCAGGGCGTTGAGAAAGAGCTTTGGTAGTAAAGAAGTTCTTAAGGGCATTTCTCTTGAGATAAAGAACGAGATATTTGGTTTGCTCGGTCCAAACGGTTCAGGGAAAACGACTTTGATGAAAACAATCGCTGGAATCCTGAAGCCGTCGAGCGGAGACGTTTTAGTCGATGGAACGAGCGTCGTGAAAGATCCGCTGAAAGTAAAGAGCGTTGTCGGCTTTGTGGCTGAGAATCCCGTGCTCTACGAAAGCCTAACGGTCTCGGAACTTTTTAATCTCGTTGGAAAGGTTAGAAGACTCGAGAAATCGGAGATCGAGGAGAAGGTTGCGAATTATGCGAGAGCTTTTGAGATCCAGGAGTTCATGGATTCGCTCATCGCAGATCTAAGCTTTGGAACGAGGCAAAAGGTTGCAATAATATCTGCGTTGCTCCATGACCCAAAAGCACTGATTCTCGACGAAGCTATGAATGGTCTCGACGTTAGATCGGCGAAGATCTTCCGAAATCTCCTCTTCAGGTTCAAAGAAGAGGGAAAGAGCATCGTTTTCTCCACACACGTCATGCCGTTTGTAGAAGTGCTCTGCGATCGAGTTGCGATAATATACGATGGAAGAATCGTCGCAGAGGGCAGTGTGAAGGATCTCAAGGAAATGACAGAACTTCGTGACCTCGAGGACGTATTTTTAAAGCTAACGGGAGGTGTGGACGCATTAGAAGTGGTGTCAGCACTACTTTAGCGGTCTTCTCAACGTTATACAGGGAGATGCACTACCAGATGATGAAGAGAAACCCGGGAATTGCTCGGGAAAGGCTACTTCGGATCACTAAGAGGTTTAGCGTTAAGAAGAACTTTTTAACGATTTTTGCGGTCTTCCTATTTCTCGGATTCCTACTGTCGAACTACTACGAGCAATCGATGCTCGCAATTTCGATCTGCATTTTTATCTTCTTTTCCTCCATCTTCATGACCGCCACAGGTCTCCAGCAGTCGTTTGCAGTCGGGTTGTTCGAGCCGATGAAGTCTATGCCCGTAGACGTTGGAAGGCTGATACCATTTCTACTGCTCGTAGATCCACTTGCAACGATTGGGGTTGCAATTCCTGTTGTTTTGGGATTTCAAGCTCTTAAAGCAATTCTTTTTCTGCTATGGATAGTCTTTGCAATTCTTTTTGGGGAATTTGTTGCGATAGTTCTCGTTGCTTCGCTCGGTGGAAAAGGAGTGCTTGGATTCAACCAGACGAAGAACTTCTTGGTCGCTTCGCTCCTACTTCTCGTGATCATCTCGCTCCCGCAGGTTTTCAAAGGTCAAATTCCGTTGGTATCGGCGATGAGCTTCGTTTTCCCCTTTGCCTCCGTAACGACTGAGACTGAAAGCGCAGTTCTTCTCCTTGTGCACTCGATTGTTCTCTTCGCTCTTTACTGGAAGCTCTCTCCGAGATTCTTTGAAATGATCTTCGAATCTGTGAGTCAGAGGAGACTTAAAGCCTTCAGGTTCTCTCCTCTTGGCAGAAACCTCTCTCTCATGGTTAAGGATCTGAAGATAACATACCGAAACCCAGCGGGTCTTGTGGGAATTCTTTTGCCAGTTTTGATAACGATCTCGAATGGAATTGTTTTCCTGAGCGCTAATGCAACGATCGAGCTAATCGTAGCGGTCTCTTCTCTTTCTCCGATAATCCTCGGTCTTTTTACAAGAGCTGAAGGTAGAGATCTGGACTTCCTTTTGACTTTGCCAATCTCAAAAAAGGAGTTCATGGTGGGCAAGATCCTGAGTTCTGCGCTCGTTATTTCTCTTCCGAGTTCGTTTTTTGCCTTGGTTGCGAGCTTTTCTGGAAACAATCCTCTTGTTCTCCCTATCTCCGTGCTTTTACCCCTGAACTCCTGTCTCTTTGCGGGAATTCTCCTGTTTCGATATCCCTCAAACGAGCCTGGAATTCCATCGATGGGACTGCTGAAAATGGGCTCAATCCTTCTTGCCACAACGCTGTTCCTTTTCACTCTCTCAGCCCCATCGATCTTTCTCATGCGTTACGACGCATCTGTGCTCATAAGTAGCGTTTTGTTTGCGATTTTGTGCCATAAAGTTCGAGCTTAGAAAAATCTATATCCCTAAGATCTTGATTAAGGATGGTGGTTACAGTGATCGAGTGCGACGTCGCAATAGTTGGCGCAGGACTTGCGGGAATGCGTTCAGCGGTTGCGATCGCAGAGAAAAATAGAAAGGTCTCTGTAGCGGTTATTGCGAAAACTTATCCAATAAGATGTCACAGTGTCTGCGCAGAAGGAGGAAGCGCAGCAGTTTTGCGCAAAGACGACAGTTTCGATCTTCACGCATGGGATACAGTGAAGGGCTCAGACTTCCTTGCGGATCAAGATGCGGTCGAATACTTCGTTCATGAATGCCCGAAGGAAATCCTTAGGCTCGAGAACTGGGGATGTCCTTGGAGCAGAAATCCCGACGGAACGATCGCTCAACGTGCCTTCGGTGGGCATAGTGTTAACAGAACCGTTTTCGCCGCAGACAGGACTGGGTTCCATGAGGTGCACACTCTATACGAGAGACTGCTGAAATACGACAACGTCGAGTTCTTCAGCGAATACTTTTTAACGAACATCGCAATCGAAGATGGCAGAGTCCAGGGAATTGCGACGATAAAGCTAAAGACAGGCGAGCTCGAATTCTTTAAAACCAAGGCTGTTATCCTTGCAACCGGCGGAGCTGGAAGGCTTTACGGATTCACGACTTACAGCCATCAGGTAACAGGCGATGGAATGGCGATCGCATATCGTTGCGGTGTTCCGCTGAAGGACATGGAGTTCATGCAATTCCATCCCACTGGACTCGTGCCCTCTGGAATACTGATGACTGAGGCGTGCAGAGGAGAAGGCGGATACCTTAGGAACAAAGATGGAGAGAGGTTCATGAAGAAATACGCCCCAGAGAAGATGGAACTCGCTCCAAGAGATGTCGTCGCAAGGGCGATGTGGAGAGAGATAATGGAGGGCAGAGCATTTGAAGGCGAGCACGGTCCATACTTAGCCTTGGATCTCACGCATTTGGGCGAGGAGAAGATCGAGGAAAGACTGCCGATGATAAGGGAAGCGGCGATAAAATTCGCAGACGTCGATCCAGTGGAGGAGCCGATTCCGGTTAAGCCAGTCCAGCACTACACGATGGGAGGTATACACACGAATGCACTCACGGAAACTCCTGTCAAGGGCTTGTTTGCCGTTGGCGAGTGCGCATGTGTGAGCGTTCATGGAGCCAACAGACTCGGGAGTAACTCGACAGTTGAATGCCTCGTTTTCGGCAAAGTCGCAGGAGAGATGGCGCTTAAATACGTTGAAAACACCAAAGAGACAAGAATAAGCTCCGAGTTTGTGAAAGAAGAGGAAAAGAGACTCTTCGACAGGTTTGGGAAGAAGGGCGAAGAGAACCCGCATGCGATAAAGAAGGAGCTGAACGAGACAATGGACAAGTATTTGTGGATCTTCAGAGACGAAAACGGGCTGAAGACTGCGCTTAGGAAAATCGAAGAGCTGAAGGAGAGGTTTGCAAGGGTTGCAATCTCCGATGCTTTTAGAAAGTTCAACGTCGCTTTACTTTCGACGCTCGAGGTTGGTTACCTCCTTGATTTAGCCGAGATCGTTGCAATGGGAGCGTTGCTCAGAACAGAGAGCAGAGGAGCGCATTACAGGCTCGACTACCCAGCGAGGAACGACGAGAAGTGGCTCGTGCACAGCTTGGCTTACTACACGAGCGAGGGTCCAAGGTTCGAATACTTGCCCGTGACGATAACGAAGTGGAAGCCCGTGGAGAGGAAGTATTAGGTGAGGGTATGAAGCTATTGATTAGGCGTTTTGACGAAAAAAGCTATTGGCAGAGCTTTGAAGTTCCTGTGAAGCGTGGGATGACTGTTTTGGATGCGCTCTTCTACATAAGGGAGAACATCGACCCAACGCTTGCCTTTCGTGCATCTTGCAGAATGGGAATCTGCGGGAGTTGTGCTGTCAAGATAAACGGCAAACCAAGGCTCGCATGCGAAACTCAGATCTCGAAGTTCAAGAAGGAGATCAAGGTGGAACCACTCGACAACTTCGCTGTGATAAGGGATCTTGTCACTGAATTCGAGGGATTTTTCGTGAAGCACAAGAAGGTGAAGCCGTATCTGATCGCAGAAGCGGACTACGAGAACCCGGTTGAGCGGTTGCAAACTCCGCAGGAGCTGAAGCGCTACTACATCTTTTCGCTTTGCATCAAATGCGGAGCCTGCGTTTCGGTTTGTCCAGCGTCTGCGACGCTCGAAGGCTATCTCGGACCAGCGGCGCTTGTCGCAGCCTACAGGTTTAACGCTGACAGTAGGGACGAGGGAAAGGAGGAGAGGCTAAGGATTGCATCGGAGAGCATCGGAGTTTGGCGGTGCCACTCTGCGATGGAGTGCAGTGAGGTTTGCCCGAAGCAAATCGAGCCCGCAAAAGCTGTGCAACTTCTGCGTAGAGCGTCGCTGAGGTGATCTTGTGAGCGTTCTCTCTTGGTTCAAATATCGCTCCCCCTTCGGCATGGCTTTCATGTTCCAAAGGATAACTGGAGTCATTCTGCTCTTCTATCTTTGCTTGCACTTAACTTACTTGACTTCTCTCCAAAGCAAGGAGCTATACGAGTCGCTCATAGCGTTGACAGTCTCAAAGCAGTTCTTCATCTTCGACTCCCTGCTGATCCTTTGCGGTGTTTTCCATGGGATTAATGGCTTGAGAATCGTGGTTCACGAACTTGGATTTGCACATGAAAAGAGAAAAGCTGTGCTTGCGATCTCAGCAGTTCTTACGATCTTGGGGTGGATTTTGGGTAGCTACATACTTTACACAGCCTTGGGTGATTGAAATGCGGGGTTTTGAGCCAATTGCGTGGATTTTTCAGGCAATTACAGGAATTGCGATGGTATTTCTAATAACCGCCCACTTCCTTGCGACTCACGCAAACCATGAAATGCTCAGCTACGAGAGCGCAGTTTCAAGGCTTGGAAGCTTTGAATACAAGCTCTTCTACTTCTTCCTACTGCTCTTCGTCACTTTCCACGCCTTCAATGGGTTAAGAGCGATAATACTCGACACTGAAGGCGGAATGAGAAAAAGGAAGGCGGTGAATGCAGTTATCTTGGTGATTGCGCTGGTTGCTTTCTTCTACGGAGCTTTTCTGCTCTCAAGATTTTAATAAAATTTTTTCCCCAAGCCTAAAGCAGTTCTTTGGCGACAAAAGATTTAAATTATAATGATGAGTTAGATCCATGGATTGGAAAACAGCGATGGATGAGTTCCCGACTGCGATAGTCGTTGTAGATGGGAGGGGACGGATTGTTTACCTGAACAAGATACTCGCAGAAAGAAGTGGTTTGAGCTACGAGGAAATGACGAAAAACCCTCAAAATTATTTTCACAAGGAGGACTACCCAAAGCTTGTAGATCTCATCATCAAGACTTTTGTGGAGAAAAGGAAGAATCCTGACCCTCCGCTACTTGTTCGAGCCTTCGACAAGTGGGGAAAGATGAACTGGCTCGAGGCGAGGACGAGGTATGCGGAAATAAATGGAAAACCCTACTGTCTATTAGCCTACACGGACGTTTCCGATAGAGTTGCGTTACAGAAGAGAATTGAGGAGCTCAACGATTATCTGCGATTCCTGAACAGCATGCTACGCCACGATATATTGAACATTTTTGCGAGGATTTATCCGCTCATCGAGCTCCTCGAAGAAGAACCGAATGCGGAAATTTTGCAAAAGATGAAAGACGCAGTGGCTAAGGGAATCGACCTCGTGAAAAAGATGAAGGAACTCGAATCCTCGCTTGAACTCGTCAAAGAGTGTTACGATCTCAGGGAAGTGATCCTCGAGGTCTCAAAGAGCCATGGGGTGCGAGTCAGCGTTGAAGGAAACGCAAAGGTGGTTGCAAACTCGGGCATCTACAACATCTTCGAAAACCTCATCGACAACGCCGTCAAGCATGGAGGGGCGACGGAGATAAGGGTTGAGATTAGGAGCAACGACGAAGTGGAAGTCCTTTTTAGCGACAATGGCAGGGGAATACCCAAAGAGTTTGCAAGTAAAGTTTTTACAAAGGGTTTCACAACCAAGGGCACGGGGCTCGGGCTTTTCATAGTCAAGAAGTTGATGGAGCGTTATCAAGGTAGCATCGAGCTTGTGAATCCGGAAACCGCAACTTTTCTGCTCAAATTCCCGAAGGCTTCAGAACAAATGATCAGAAACGAGCTGTGCGAGAGTCGTAACTACGCCAGCGTAGAACAGCAAAAATAAGGCGCTGAAAAAGTCGAATACACCACTGTGGGCGAGGTTGAGTAGCTTAATTCCCGGGAGGATCACGGGGAAGATTATGGGGAAGAGCATCGTAGCCAAAAACGCTTCTCTACCTTTTGCAAATGCGGAAATCGGTGAAAGCAAGGTTACAGCGCTTGAAATCGGGAAAGCAACGATTGCGAGCGAGGCGAGGAGAAGGAAGAAGTTCCCCTCGAGGTTGAAAAGCGCATAGCAGATTGGTGCTATTATCGAAACAAGGAAAAGAACTATCAGAAAATTCGAGAGTATCTTCGAGGTTATTATCTCCTGAGCGCTGAGCGAAGCCTTCAGGGCTTCGATCGTCTCGAGCTCGAACTCCCTTGTTACAGTAGCCGAGCAGGCTAAGATCGATGAGAAAAGGGTTACGAGGACTAAGATTGGGGCGAAAAAGATCTTTGCATCGATCGACAGGCTGAAGAGGAAAGCAGTCGTCAAGGCAAATAGTATGGCGTTGTTTAAACCAGCCTTACTCCTGATCTCGATCTTTAGATCCTTCTTCACGAGTTCTAAGAGCTCTGAGCGCCTCATCGTAATCTCTTCCGAAGTAAACGAGCTCACCCTTCTCGAGCACTGCGAAGTTTTCGCAAAATCTCGCTTCATCTAAGCTGTGGGTAGAGAAAACCAACGAGCCCCTGAAGTCATGGATTTTAGCCCAGAGGATCTCTCTCCCCTCCACATCGAGCGAGGAAAAAGGCTCGTCCAGTATCAGGAGCTTGGGGTTTAACATTAACGCCTTTGCGATCGCAACCCTCTGCAAATACCCCCTTGAAAGCTCGAAAACCTTGCAGTTTAGCTTTTCCTTAAGCTTAAGCTCATCGACAACGAATTCCCAATTGTTGATTCCGTGGAGCTTTGCGAAGAAGCGCAAGTTCTCTTCTACGCTTAGCTCTCTGTATAGCATTGGATTGTGCGTCACAATCCCGATTTTTCTCCTTACGTCAACGTTTTTAAACGGATCTTCTCCGAAAACGCTCACTTTCCCTTGCGTTGGTTTTGTAATCCCGGCGAGTATCTTTGCCAACGTGCTTTTCCCAGCGCCGTTGTAGCCGAGGATTGCGACACTCTTTTCAAAACTCAGAGAAACGTTTTTCAAAGCAAAAGTCTCTCCGAATCTCTTGCTTACGTTCTCGCAGACTATCAATCGAGAACACCCTTCGCACTTCTGTATTCGTTGCTCGTTTTCTTCAACGCCTGTCTGAGCGCCAAGGCGAAGGATTTGCAACAAGCTTCGATCATGTGGTGCGAATTCTTTCCCTTCACAGCGAGGTAAACGTTCAGCCCAGAGTTCCTGCAGAGAGTGTCGAAGAAGTGCAGGAAGTCCTCAGCTCTAATTCTGCTGTCCTTGAGCTCACCCTCGAAGACAAAAACACCTCTCCCGCTGAAGTCGAGGGCACAGGTTGCCACGGACTCGTCCATTGGAACAATCGCAAACCCAAATCTCTCTATTCCCTTCTTTTCGATCTCCGCAATGCTCTTTCCCAAGCATATGGCGACGTCCTCGATGACGTGGTGCTCATCCTTTCCCTTTGCCTTCACTTCGAGCTTATAGCCGGAGATCTTTGCAATCGTTTGTAGCATGTGGTCGAAGAAGTCGATTCCCGTGCTTACCTCTGTTTTTTCCGCATCAAAAGTTGCGACGACTTCTGTTTCCTCAGTTTTTCTCGTTACCTTTTTCATGACTCAAGTCTAAGCGCATCTTCGAATTTAATCTTTCCCATATACAACGCTGAGCCCAAGATCGCCCCACTCGCCCCAAGGCTCTTCACAAACTCTATGTCCTCGAGCGAAGAAATCCCACCAGCAACGTGGAATGGACGCTTTAGATCCCTTAGGAACTCAAGACTCTTTTTTTCTATGCCCTTTGCAAGTCCCTCGACGTCGATGTTCGTATACAAAAAGAGGACTTCGCAGTCTTCGTAGAGCTTTGCAACCTCGAGCGGTGTGAGCGAAGTCACACTCTTCCACCCTTTAACCGCCACCCTCCCCTTTTTTGCATCGATCGCAATCATCACTCTTCCTCTCCATTTCTCTGCGAACTCCTTCACCTCTTCGACTCTCTCGATCGCCAGAGTTCCGAAGATAACTCGTTTTGCTCCAAGCCTAAGAAGTCTCTCTGCAATCTCGAAGCTTCGAATCCCTCCGCCGACTTGAACTTCGACCCCGAGCGAGATTATGTCATGGATTATCTCCTCGTGCCTAAGCTTTCCTTGGAAAGCGCCATCCAAATCGATGACGTGCAAAACCTTCGCTCCCTTTTCAACCCAGCTCTTTGCGACTTCCAATGGATTTTCGGAAGAAAAGATTATCTCGTTCTCTTTTCCCTGCCTAAGCCTGACTACTTTGCCATCCTTAAGATCGACCGCAGGGATAACTCTAAACATTTATCTCTGCGAGAAGCTTGCCGAAGTTCTCAGCCTTGCTCTTCAGGATCTCGAGGGCTTTTTTGAGAACGATTTTTGCCGGCATTGCACCTGTCGCTTCTGCGGTGAACAGAAAATCGTTCGTCTCGAGGACTTTTATCGCCTTCTCTTCGCAAACCTTCTCGCACTCCCTACACATTGAGCACTCGAGCAAGTTCGTGACCACGATCTTGTTGTCTTTCAACTCGAGCAAGTTGCGTGGGCAAGCTTTTATGCACTCCTTGCATTGGTTGCACTTCTCGGAGATCTCTATCTTTGGAATTATCCTGTAGAAGCAGACCGAAACTGGCTGGAACTTCGCGTGTTCTTTTCCAATTCCAAGCCTCGCAATGGCTTCGATCATCAGCTGTTGCCCATTGAATAGCTCGAGCACTGGGATGTCTTTGTAGGCGAAGTGCACATCTGGGTCGTCGCTCACGAAATCTCCGGAGTAAACGATCCTCGGACCTTCAACGTTGAGCCTAAAAGAAACCTGACAACTTGGGCATCCAACGCCACCGCAACTGCACTCTTTTTGCATCCTGAATCTGTCGACTGTTTTTATTGGTATCATCGCAAGTCGATGGGCAATCATCTCATCGTAGAAATAGCTCGAGTTCGCATAGAAGTCCACGTAATCAATCGCAAGCGTTGGGACAAGCGATTTCATCGCTCTCCTTATCGAGTTAGCTAACGCTGGCGAGGCGTTGCGAAGGATAAAAACGATTTTTTCATCACTCTCGCTTAAAAATTCAATCTTGGGCATTACACTCTCCTTCCCCTTCTCCCACCAGGTGGGCGACAAGTGTCGTGCGGGATTGGTGTAACGTCCTCGATTCTACCGATCCTCAAACCAGCCCTCGCCAAAGCTCTTATCGCAGCCTGAGCTCCGGGTCCAGGGATCTTAGACCGATTCCCTCCGGGGGCTCTTACCTTTATGTGCACCGCATTGATTCCCTTTTCCATCGCTATGCTCGCAGCCTTTAAAGCTCCTTGCATTGCGGTGTATGGATTTCCCTCGTCTCTCGCAGCCTTCACGATCATTCCACCGCTCACCCTTGCGATGATCTCGGCTCCGGTGATGTCTGTGATCGTTATTATTGTGTTGTTGAAGCTCGAGTATATGTGCGCAATCCCCCATCTGATCTTTTCAGGCATTACGATCTCACCCCGATCTTGCTCTCGAGGTCTTTCAAAACTATGAAGCTCGGGCAAGTGACCTTTCTACCATCAACCTCTATGTGCCCATGGACTATCATCTGCCTCGCTTGCTTTATCGTCTTCGCCAATCCCTGGCGGAAAACGATCGTTTGCAGTCTTCGCTCCAAGAAGTTCTCGACGGATAGATCGAGAACGTCGTCGAGCGTTGCGTTCTCCTTCAGAATCCCGAACTTCTGCAGTTTCTTTATCACCGCCTGCGCCTTTGCCCTCGCAAACTCGCCCTCTTTCCCAGGAAGGTTTATCTTGCCGAGTAAATCCCTTGCGACTCTTCTATACTTTCGAAGGAGGTTCTGGAACCTCCAGACTTCCCTCTTGTTCCTCAGCCCATACTTTATGACCAACTGCGTGTCCCTTTCGATCCTACTCCTGTCCCAAGGACGGACGGGTGATACGTAGCTTTTTCTCTGTCTCTTCGGGTCCCCCATAAGATCACCTTCACGTCTTCTTCCTTATGACTCCCACCGTTCTGCCCTTTCTTCCAGTAGATCTTGTTCTTTGCCCTCGCACCTTCTTGCCCTTCGCATGCCTAACGCCACGGTAGCACTTTATCTTGATCATCCGCTCGATGTCGAGCATCCTTGCGAACTGCACGTCCTTCGAAAGCAAGTGTAGGTTTTGCCCAGTGACTGGATCGAAACGCCTGTTGAGCATCCAAGCGGGCAGTTCTTCTATCTTCTCCTCTATTATGCTCCTAAGCTTCTCTATTTCCTCGTCTGCGAGATATCCGAGTCTCTTTTTGGCATCAATGCCCGTCAAGTTGACGATGCTCCTCGCCATTCTTATCCCTATGCCTGGAATCGCTGTTAGAGCGTGGACTACGTTCCTATTCCCGTCAAGATCCGTATCGGCGATTCTTACTATGTGCTTGAACATGCTACCACTACGACACCGCTTCCCGAAGCGATATTTAAATATTTTGTGCATCGATGTGCTCAAGTGTAATCATTTTTTCTGGAAAAATCGGTAAGAAAAATTTTTAAAACTTATCCCCTCCGGGACTGAGTCTGCGGTCTTGGCTCTCACCCCCTAAGGAAATTGTGCATTATTAGTTAATAAAGTTTTCTCTCAAAAGTGAAATTTCGCATGAGAAGCTTAAAATACAACGACGCAAATTTAGCCCGTGGAGGATTTCGAGATTGAGATGCTCAGGATACTTGAGGAGAACGCAAGGATCAGTTGCGAGGAATTGGCTGAAACGCTTGGGGTTAGCGTTGAAACCGTCAAGGAAAGCTTGAAGAAACTCGAAGAAAACGGCGTTATTTTGAAATACAAGGCTATCGTCAACTGGGAGAAACTGCAGGAGGATTACGTTTACGCCGTGATAAACGTTAAGGTCTCGCTCTCGAGGGAGAAGGGATACGACGACATCGCTCGGAGGATTGCGAAGTTTCCAGAGGTTCACGCAGTTCGTTTAGTGAGCGGGGAGGCGGATTTTCAAGTCGTGATAAAGGGAAAGACGCTTAAAGACGTCGCCTTCTTCGTTGCGGAGAAGATCTCGACGATACCCGAGGTTAGGGACACGGTTACGCACTTCGTTTTAAGAACTTACAAGGAAGAAGGGGTGACGCTCTTTGCAGACGAGGAAGACAGAAGACTCGCCTTCACGCCGTAGGGTTGCAAAGAGGGTCGAAGACTTAAGACCCTCTGGAATAAGGAGGTTCTTCGACCTCGTGATTGGCAGAGAGGACGTTATAAGCCTTGGAGTCGGAGAGCCAGATTTTCCAGTGCCTTGGAGGGTAAGGGAGGAGATGATATACTCGCTGGAAAAAGGCTTCACCTCTTACACTTCAAACCTCGGTCTTCCAGAGCTTAGGGAGGGGATCGCAGAATACTACAGGAGATTCTCTTTGAAAGCATCGCCAAGTCAAGTTCTTGTGACAACAGGAGCGAGCGAGGCTATAGATTTGGCGATAAGGGCTATAATCGACCCTGGAGACAGGGTTTTAGTCCCCGAGCCTTGTTACGTGAGCTACAAACCTTTGATCACGATCTGCCATGGAGAAGTTATCTCGATCCCAACGAATCCCAGCTTCAAGCTCACGAAGGAAACCATTGAGAAATACGTCGATGAGAGAACGAAGGCTTTGGTCCTAAACTATCCAGCAAATCCGACAGGGGTTAGCTACACGAAGAAGGAGCTTGAAGAGATTGCTGAGAGCGTTGTTGAGCACGACCTCATCGTAATTTCTGATGAGATATACGCTGAGCTTAGCTACGATTATAGGCATGTCTCCATCGCATCGCTGAACGGCATGGACGATCGTTGCATCGTTATAAACGGCTTTTCAAAGGCGTTCTCGATGACGGGACTTAGAGTTGGGTATCTAATAGCCCCAGACGACATCTTCAATGCAATCCTGAAGATTCATCAATACTGCATGCTTTGCGCTCCGATAACTTCGCAGATCGGCGCAATCGAAGCTTTGAGATCGCTCGAAGAAGTTGAGAAAGCGAGGGCGGAGTATTTGCGGAGAAGGAATTACGTGACGAAGAGGTTGAACGAGTTCCTCGAAGTTAAAAAGCCTGAAGGCGCCTTTTATGCTTTCCCGAGCATAGCTTCAACGGGGATGAGCAGTGAAGAGTTCGCTGAAAAGCTTTTGTTTGAGAAGAACGTTGCAGTCGTTCCCGGGAACGCCTTTGGTGAGTGTGGAGAGGGTTACATAAGGATGGCGTTCGCAGTTAAGTTCGAGAAGCTGAAGGAAGCCTTGGATAGAATGGAGGACTTCGTGAATGCCAAGGGTTAAGCTCTTCGCCATGTTCCGAGAATCTGCTGGGAAAAGCGAGTTGGAGATCGAAGCGAAGAATTTGAGGGAAGTGCTCGAGAAACTCTGCAACGAGTTTCCGAAGCTCAGGGCTTTGTTTTTCGAAGAGGGGAAGCTGAGAGAAACTGTGCACATAATGGTCAATGGAAGGCATTTCCGTGGGAATTTAGAGATCGAAGTGAAGGAGAGCGATGTCATAGCAATCTTCCCACCTGTGAGCGGTGGGTAGCTTTTTTCTTCCTTGCCCATACTTTCATTGGGATGATATTCAAAGCTAAGCCATACAGCGACGACGAGATCTTAGCAACGATGCACCCATTGCTCAGGGAGTGGTTTCTATCGAAGTTCTCAACCTTTACCCCACCGCAAAGATACGCAATCGTCGAGTCTGCGAAGGGGAACAACGTTCTCGTAACCTCGCCGACTGGTAGCGGGAAAACGCTTGCGGCGTTCATGACTGCGTTGAGCATGTTGATCGAGAAAGCAGAAAAGAACGAGTTGAGCGATGAAGTTTACGTAGTTTACGTTTCTCCGCTGAAGGCGCTGAACAACGACATAAGGAAAAATCTTGAAGAGCCTTTGAGCGAAATCTACGAGATTGCGGAGAAGAAGGGAATAGATCTGCAGGAGATAAGGATCGGTGTGAGGACTGGCGACACAGATGCGAGCGAGAGGCAAAGGCAAACGAGGAAGCCTCCGCACATACTCATAACGACACCAGAAACTCTCTCCATAGTTCTCTGCTCCCCCAAGTTCTCAAAGAGCCTTAGAAATGTGCGATTCCTCATCGTCGACGAGATCCATGCGGTGGCTGAGAACAAGCGTGGGACGCACTTGGCGCTTTCAATGGAAAGACTGCAAAGGATCCAGCTCGGGAAAATGGTTCGCATTGGTTTATCTGCGACGATCTCGCCTTTAGAGGAGGTGGCGAAGTTCTTGGTCGGTAGGGAGTTCGGAGTTGAAAGGGATTGCCTCGTCGCAGACGTGAGCTTCGAGAAGAAGACGGACATAAAGGTCATTTCTCCAATAAACGACTTTTTCAGTTTAACCGCAGAGGAGATGAGCGAGAAGCTTTACGAAACGATTGCTGAGCTCGTTAAAAAATCGAGAACTACGCTTATATTCACGAACACGAGGAGCGCAACCGAAAGGGTTGTTTACTACTTGAAGAAGAGGCTGAAGGACGAGGAAATAAAGGCGCACCACAGCTCTCTGTCGAAGGAAGTCCGCTTGGAGGTTGAGAACGAGCTAAAGGAGGGGAAGCTGAAGTGCGTTGTCTCGTCGACAAGCTTGGAGCTTGGGATCGACATCGGTTACATCGACCTCGTTATCCTTTTGGGCTCTCCCAAGAGCATAAGCAGAGCACTGCAAAGGATTGGGCGAAGCGGACATAAGTTGCACGAGGTCTCGGTTGGTAGAATAATAGTGCTCGACCCCGACGATCTCGTTGAATGCGTAGTTTTGGCGAAAGAGGCGATGGAAAGAAACCTCGACAGAATAAGGATTCCAGAGAACTGCCTTGATGTGCTTTGCCAGCACGTCGTTGGGATGGCTGTGGAAAAGAAGTGGAGCGTCGAAGAAGCTCTCAGCGTTGTAAGAAACGCCTATCCATACAGAAACCTGAGCAGAGAAGACTTTATTTCGGTTCTCCGTTACCTTTCCGGCGAGTTCTCTGAACTCGAGAGAAAGAACGTTTACGCAAAGATCTGGTTCGACGAAAGGGAGAAGGTTTTTGGGAGGAAAAGGAAGGCGAGACCGATTTACTACCTAAACGTGGGAACGATTCCCGAAGAGGTTGCGATAAACGTTGTGACGAAGGAGGGGAAGATGGTTGGGAAGGTCGAGGAGGAGTTCGCTGAACGCCTTGTCGTCGGCGACGTTTTCGTTTTGGCTGGGAGAACCTTCAGATTCCTTAAGTCGAAGGGGATGAACATAATCGTTGAAGAGGTCGAAGGCGAGAAGCCAACGGTGCCGAGTTGGTTCAGCGAGCAGTTGCCCTTGAGCTACGATTTGGCTCTGCGAATCCAGAAGTTCAGGAGAGAAGTTGAGGAAAGGCTTGAGAACGCAGTTGAGTGGCTTGTCGAGAACTACAAGATAGACGAGAGTGCTGCGAGGGCTATTTACAGATACTTCGTTGAGCAGAAGCTCTTCAGCGAGATCCCGAACGATAAGAAAATCGTCGTCGAGAAGTTCGAGAGCGATAAGAACTACTACTTCTTCCACACGCTCGTTGGAAGGAAGGCGAACAACGCAATCTCGAGAGTCTTCGCTTATCGAGTCGGACTTATGAAGGATTGCAACGTGCAGATCGTCTTCAACGACAACGGATTCGCTCTAATTCTCCCGAACTACAAGTTCTTGAACGACGTCGAGATTGAAACGCTTTTCACAATTCCGAACTTCGAGGAGCACTTGAAGAAAGCCTTGGATCACACGGAGCTTTTGAGGCGGAGGTTTAGGCACGTCGCAGTTCGAAGCTTGATGATACTGCGGAACTACCTCGGGAGAGAGAAGAGCGTCTGGAAACAGCAACTCAACGCAGATGCAATCCTTAGCTTCTTGAAGCGCTACTACCCAGACTTTCCCGTTCTGCGAGAGACTTACAGGGAAATAATGGAGGACTCTATGGACATAGGCAATGCCCTGGACTTCCTTTCAAAGGTTGGGAAGGAGATCGAAGTAAAGGTCGTTCGAGTCCCCTATCCGAGCCCATTCGCCTTCAACCTCTTCGTCCTCGGTGAAGAAGACGTTGTGTTGATGGAGGACAAGCGCAGGATTTTGAAGGAACTGCACGAGAAAGTTATGAGTGTGATTCGTGGCTAATCTGACCATAAAAATGGGTTCATTGCTCCGGAGAGATCCTTGGAAAGGCTAATCGAAGCAACGAATTGTGTTTTTGTTAGATTCGAGAAGACGTTTTGAACAAAACAAGAATTGACGACCAATTGGCTTGAGTTCTTCGAGCTTTGGGACGACGAAACCTCGAGTCATAGGAAAACTCGAAGTTTTGAGGTGTCGAAAAAGTGCTCAAGACATCAAGGATCGATTTCCAGAAATCCTTTTCGGCTCTTACGCAAGAGTAGCATGGATGAGGAGAGAAACATTGACTTCGTTGCGATCAAAGAGACTAAAAAGATCTTTGGAAAGGCTGATTGAAATTGCGAAGCTCGTGGACAACGACTTGAAGGTTGATGTGTCGTTTACACGCCTGAGGAATTCGAGAGGATAGGTGTAAAATCCTTATAGAGATTATAGAAGAGTTCTGAAAGGCGGGAAAGTCGTGTTTGAAAATGGTGAGAGATGAGCTGATAAAGAGGCGTTGAGGTGCTTGGTCAAGCTGAGCACAACCTTGAAGTTGCCGAGAGCTTGCTTTATGGCAGAGCAAGCGCAGTTAGCGTTGTAATCATTCTTAATCTACCGCAAAAACATTGGAGCGCTTTGGTCAAAGAGCTTGCAGGGATTTGCTCGTTAGGACAAGGAATTCGAGGAACTCGTCGAACTCGGAAAAATACTCGACAGCGTCACACCAACGAAAAAAGAGGGTTTAGAATTTTTGATTTAGTCAAGTCTTTCAACCCTAAAAGTCACAGTGTTCTTTGGATCTGGGCATTGCAGTTTTTCAACGAGGTTTATCCAGTCTTCTTTTGGCGTCTCTCGATAGGCTGCAGTCAGGTATGGGATCAGGGCTGAGAATGCGTAGATGCATATTCTGCCTTCGATCACCGGATCCTCGACCACGATTTCATCGCCAATCTTGTAGTTCGCATAGCAAGTCCCCTTCACGTCTTCGACTACGATTTTTAACTTCTTCATGGTCTTCGTTAAGCGTCCAAAATTTAAGATTTTTCGTGATTAAACCCGAGTGTTTAATTCTTCCCTGACGCTTCATGCCCCAAAACTGAGTTTCCAGAAGCTCTTTTATCCATGTAGAACTCTTTTCATCACCTAAGGCAGTCGTTGACGTCGATCTTCATCTCCTTCTGCTTCTCTGTCAATTCGTGCCTCGGCTTGGCGTAGATAAACACGTTCGCATCGAGAAACCTCATAGCCTGTAAAAGCTCTTCTCGAACTCCTCCCACTCCTCGATGTTCATTCCAAGGTCAGCGCAATCGAAGAATTTCGTAAGATCCACCTTCTTCTTCGGCACTATCTTCAAATATCCCTTCCCCTCCTTAAGCTCCTCGGCTCTTCAATCAGAGGGTAAAACGATCCTTGCCTATCGTTTTTCCGTTCCGACTCTTGCATCGACTTCTACGATGCTTAATCCTTTATCACAACGAAGAAGACTGATAATGCTCACGACAACTTTTTACAAGAGCTCCAAGGACTTCGAGGGTCGTGGATCAAGTTTTTCATCGCAAGTAAACTTGAACAGATCAAGCAGGAATTGGAGATACAAAGGCGAATATTCGCAAAAAGTCGAACGTCATTTCTGCTTTTGTCGAAAAAGGTTTGAGAAAAGCTTATATACAAGAACTATCACTAATTTTTGGCGGCGGGATAGCCAAAGCTATATCCCGTCGCCCAATCGCAGAACTTAAATAGTTGAAGGGGAACGAAATGCGGAAGGAGGTTGAGAGAATGAAAAAGTATGGATTGTTAGGTTTAGTGCTGGCAGTGATGTTAGCGATGGTAGCGACTCCAGCAATGGCTCAGCCGACACTAAACAAGGGACCAGTGTCTTACGCACCTTTGAAGATTCTTTCAATGGAGCTTTCGGATAGTAAAGTGACTTATGGTGGGACTATAACGCTCTCAGTAACATGGGATAAGCTAGACCAAAGCCTCTACGGCACAAGATACATAGTGGTCGTCGACTGGTATAAGTATAACCAGGATATTAAGAACACAACTACAGGTACGATTGACACGGCGAAGATTTTCAGCTCCGATTATAATAAATGGAGCAAAGCATTACCAGAAGATGGAGGTTCTGAGAGCTACTCGATAGCTACATCAGACAAACTCCTACCGGGATACTACGTAGTTGTCGTATTCAACAGCTCGGAATACTTCAACGACTCACTCGTGTTCCAAGTCGAGAGTGTAACTGGTAAGCCAACAGTTAGCATAGCTGTTGAGCCGGTTTACGCCTCTCTTGGAGATGCGGTGAAGCTAACTTTCAGCGGAAAGGCGCCCACACCGATGAACGTCACAGTCTTGCTGACCGGCTGGTCTTATGGTGGAAATCAGGTAGCATTTGGAGCAGACTTCCTTAATTGCAGATGGGTGCCATTGAACGTGACTCTGTATCCAGGAACATGGATGTATCGAACTACCTCTGTGGATGAAAAGGTTTGTAATGAAGCATTCAAGTACTTCCCATTGAATGGATCAGTCCTCATAACTAACCAAACGCTCGGAACCTTGGTTGCAAAGATCGTAATGGGCGAACAACCATTCTATGTAACAACTGACCCAACGAGAGCAGAGGCAACAGCTGGTTTCATTCTCCAGAAACCAGCGATCACGAGCTTGAGTGTTCCAGCACAGCACGTTAAGGGACAAGACATAGTCATCTCTGGCACAACGAACATTGCGGAGACTGGTAGTAAATACGATGTTGGTGCTCCAAACATAGTTTATGTAAACATCACCGACATAAACGATAATCTCGTAGGCTCGTATTACTCGTATGTAGCCAAGGACAGGACCTTCACCGTGAAGATCGACTACTTTGGAACAAGAGCACCACCTGGAGGTTTAACTACTGGCTACTACAAGGTCAAAGTGAAGGCTGTGACCGACACCAACTTCGCTTCAGATGAAGAAATCAAAGTGTTTGAGCTCGTTAAGGGAGTTGTGAAGATATCTGCCGACAAAATGAGTGTCATGAGGGGAGACAAAGTTAAGTTCACCATCACTACGAACTTCAAGGTTGGAAGCAACGTTACCTTCGTAATAGAAGATGCTAGGATTATTGGTCAGACTGGAAGAATTTCTGAGACCTTGATTGTCGATGCAAGAGGGCAGGCAATTAAAGAGATAACTGTGGCGCAGAACGCACCGCTGACGGACTACAAGTTCACAGTTAAGAAAGAAGATCTCGGACTTAGCGACGAGATAACGATCAGCGTTGTGAAGCAGACGATCGACGTCTCAGCCGATAAGACTGCGGTAGCAAGAGGGGCGAGCGTAAGGATAACCGGAACGACTGCACAGAACCAGCAAGTTTACATCTACGCAAGTGAGAGAGACATCTTTGAGTTGTCTGAAACTCCTGTTATAGAAGTCCCATCAGAGACCGAATTCAATGCATCCAATTACACAACTGCGAGCATAATGGCGGACTCGAATGGAAAGCTTGACTTCAAGCTTAAAGTTAAGACGACCGCAGATCCTGGTAACTACTACCTATACTTCTTCGCACCTGCCAATGCGCCAATTATAAACAGGGCAAGCGATGCACAGAGAATGATCGCTGTAACTGTGACGGATCCGAGAATTGTAAAGATCGAAGTTCCAAGCAAGATCCCATACCAAGGAAAGGCTGAGATAACGATCGTCACAGAGCCGGGGAAGGGAGACGACGTCAACGTCGCAATTGACTGGGTGCTCGAAGGAATGAACATCAAAGCGAGACCAGGAGACTTCGCTGGTCTTGGACCATCCCCATTCCCAACCGACTCCGCTAACACAGTCAAGTTCAAACTCGACCTTTCAAAATACAAAGGTGGCGAGAAGCAGTTAGAGCCCGGAGTCTACGTGCTTACCGTTAAACTATACTTAGAAGGTGAAGAGGTAGACAGTGCAAGAACGCAGAAGCTCGTGGAAATTGTTGCACAGAAGCTCGATGTAACCATTGAGCCAGAGCCAATAGTGGTCGGAGACACGATGAAGGTCACACTTACAACGAACAGGGAGCAGGCTGGATACGACAACATCTGGGTCACACTCGTGGGACCCAACTACAAAGCGGTCCAGCAGGCCGTGCTTGACAGCACTGGAAAGGGAGTTGTGAGCTTTGAAACCTTGGGACTTGCTCCGGGAACATATAAGCTCTACGTCAGAGACACCGCTGGAACGATTGATCAAATCGCCGTTACGAAGCTCGTAGAGGACCTCTACTCATTAGATCCAGCAGACACTTCTGCGGTGCTTTACAAGGCAGACGACGACATCCTCGTGATCAGAACCGTCGAACTGCTGAAGGAGAAGCCAACCCCAACCCCAACGCCAACACCAACCACACCAGCTCCGACAACACCAGCGCCAACGACGCCAACGCCAACACCAACCACACCGCCGCCAACGCCAACACCAACGCCAACTCCAAAGCCGACGCCTGGCTTCGAAGCAATCTTCGCAATCGCGGGACTGCTTGCGATTGCATACTTGCTGAGGAGAAGACAGTAAAACCCCAATTTTTTCCTAATTTTTTAACTCGTTTAGAGCCCGAATCTTTTTATAACGTTACGATTCCTTTCAAAGGAGTGTTCTAAAATCCTCGGTCTCAAATCGAATCTCAAGAATCCTCCGGCTCCTCCTCAAGATCCTTCAGCAATTCCCTTTGCAACTTAGCGAATCTTCTTTTTAAGTCAAGGATTTCTTTATCAATTCCTCGGATCTCGTAGAGCATATCCAAAAGTTCTTGATCGCTCGGTTTAACTATCCTTATCTTTTTTCCCTCGGGATACCTTTTCACGAGCTCAGCGACATCTAAGTCTTCAAAGAAGTGTCTATCCGCTGTCACAAGGAAAACAGAGTCTTCCCAGTGGGAAGCGGCGAAAGCGACTCTAAGAACTTCTACGTCTTCTCCTTTCAAACCCATTCCACTTACATCGTATTTTTCGAGCCATACTCTCTCCAAGATGTGGATGTTGGTGCCGAGTGCTCGAAGTGCCTTGCACCTGCGGATAGAGGGACTTTTATAGCTCAAAAGAAAATTATAAAGCTTTGCCTGAAAACGGGGAAGCGGATGATGTTCTCTCAGTTTTGGATATACTACTGTTCGATAAGTCTTAAGCAACTGAATGGAAAAATAGACAGTTAGCTCAGGTCCAATGATACTCCCGATCTCTCTTATCGCCTCTTTATCCTCCTCCGACTTGTCCCCGCAAGGTATTACCGAACTCGGATCCAGCACTAAGCCGAACATCAAAACACCTAAAAAAGCCTTGAAACAACTTCTTCCATATCCGGCCAACCTTCTAATGTTCCGTCCTCTAAGATCTTGATCTCAGAGAGCGTTGTCCAAGGATTCTCTTCGCTTCGCTTGAAGTAGTATATCTTTACATTCTTGGGTTTTAACCTACCATCCATTACGAGCTTTGCAATGGTTAGCAGTGGCACGTCAGAATGAGTTGTTATAACCAGTGTGAGCTCCTTTTCCAAAGTTCTTTCTACGATCTTTTCTGTGAAATCTACAATTTTTAACGGATTTTTATGAATCTCTGGTTCCTCTATCACGACTAAGCTTTTTTTAGGAATCCGTCTCGTCATGGCATCGAATATCGTGAAGTCAAGCAGACCTGGCGGGGCCAAATTCGGTGGAAGTTCGAGACATATATATGGGTCTCTGGCGACGATATTCATGACGGCTGAGAGAACTGGTAGAAGAGTTATAACGTATGACCCTACTTCAGTAACCTCTCCCCTTATCGGACCTAGTTCAACACCTTGAGCCCTTAAATAATCCAGCATAAACAGTGGGAGAGGGGGAAGATTTGGTGGTTTGAAAAACTTCGTAAAGATAAGAAGAGCCGCAGCATACAATGCTATTGTTTCCTTTTTTGTCGCCAGTTGTTCCAGCATCTCTCGAAAAGAAGTTATTAGCTGGAGGTATCCGATTCTAACGTAAGGTAGCAGATATTCGTCCTTCCAAGGTGACAGCGATGGTTTGATTATTTCAAGCTCACCATTTTTCGATTCCACTAACAGTTCCGACTCGCCGATTGTGACGGAAATCGGAAATCGTGGACTGTTTTCAAACCTCGCAACCCTATCGAAACTGCAGCCATATAGGTTTTCCAGAATTGATTTGGGATCCTCGCCTTTTGTTGCCAACTTGGATGCGAAATACAGAGCATATGCAAGGCTCGATTTTCCTGTCGAGTTTCCTCCTATGAATATGTTCAAATCGCTGAGCTCAAAGTTCACGTTCTTTATACATCGCCAGTTGACGACTTTTGAGTTTATCATTCCTTCTCAATGTAACTCAAACAGGCAAGAATATAAAAGTTTCTTTCCCATATTTCCTTGAAGGGCTTTAGAATTCGCCAAATTAAAAGTGCTCCGGCCGGGATTTGAACCCGGGGCACAGGCTCGAAAGGCCTGGATGTTTGACCGGGCTACACCACCGGAGCTCATCAAAGAGTTCTGCGAGGATATAAATCACTTTCGCTTAAATCATTTCTTAAGAACGTAAATTCTCCTCGTTAGCGACCCGTGGACTCTCTGCTCGATTTTCGCAACCAACCGCATCGGGAACTCTTCGATTTCGAGATTTGTCACGATCACAGCTCTTCGACCCTTCTTTAGAACCCTCTCGATCTCCGCAAGGCTCTTCTCGTAGAGGTCATCACCCACCGCTTTCCTCGTCGCCTTGAAGTAAGGAAAGTCGGTTACTACTCCGTCGAAGGATTCGCTTTTGAACGGCATTTCCCTTGCGTCGCCTTGCAGAACGTTCTCCTTTAAGCGCATGAACCGTAGATTCTTTCTGCAACCCTCCACGATATCGCGATAGTAGTCCATCCCGCAGAAATCTAAGCCGATGAGCCCGAGCTCGATAAGAAAGGATCCGGTTCCACACATCGGATCGAGAACTATGCCCTTCTTAACCGAAGCCAAATTCACGATAGCCCTCGAGAGCTTTGGGAGCGTAACGATTGGCATGAAAAATGGGCGGAGGTTTGGTTTTCTCATCGAGAACTGCTTCTTGTCTTGTTTAAACCTTAAAAGTCCGACGTAGCATCTTTTCGGCGTTACGTATACTCTAACGACTTCATCAGGGTTTTTGAGATCAACTCTTGCGCCTTTCTTCCACAAGATTGCCCCAAGCCTTCGCTCGAGCTCGTTGTCAACCCTTACGCCTATTCCGCTCACACGAACGCAAAAACTGCGTGAAATCTCGATCTCAGAGAAAACCTTTTCCAGTTCGCTGAAGTCGCAAGTCTCAAGCAATTCTATCGCTTCATGAGAAAAAGCGAGCCTTTGGAAAAAACTCTCGCCTTCAAAGTCTATCGTAAGGACCCTTTCATCGAGATCGTAGCCCTTTATGTTCCCGAAAGCCTCCGCAACGCTCAGGACTTCAAAGACTGCGAGTTCAACGTTCTCTCCAGAAAGGAGGAAGGAGAACTTCATTTCTTCTTTCTCTGCCTGATCTCCATTATCTTCTTCGCGATCTCGATCATGAGCTTTTTATCTCCATTCTTTATAAAAACTCTCCCGCCTTCTTCCCACCAGCACCTCGGATACTTCTTGTTCTCGGCTTCAAATTCCAATCCCAACTCCTTGCAAGCTTGAACCAACTCGCTGAAGCGAACATTCGGAACTGCAAACCTCTTTGGTATCTTCCTACCTTCAGCTCTCGTTTTCTTTGCTTCGAGATTCGCCACCCAGATCCTCATACTATCCCATGTTCCTAAAGGTTATCTCAACAAGCGGATGCGGAACGTCTTCGATTATCTCCACATCCCTTAGCGAGTTCAAACCCTTCTTCTTCGCCATCTTCTCGATTCCAAGCTCCACGTTTCCATCGACGCAGATTAAATACGCATCAAGTTCCTCGATTCCGAGCTTCATCGCAGCCACCGCTCTATGATGCCCATCGACAAGGAAGTATCGGGAATCCTTTTTTATCACTATCACCGGCTCCGCAAGTCCACGCTTTATCTCGTGTATTCTCCCACGAAGCTCGTCTGCGTAGACTTTGCTCTGTGTCGGAATTAGCTTAGAAACCTCTACTTTACCACGCTCAACGCTCACTTTTACGCCGTGGACTTTTTCAAGCGTCTTCTTCAGCTTCTCAACCTTCGAAGGATCAACTCTTTCGATCTGGCTTCTTATGACGTCTGCGTTGGATATGATCCCGATGATCCTGTTCGAATCGTCGACGACTGGGAGCTTTGAGTGTCCAGTCCTGAACATAACCCTTGCGACGTCACGGAGATCCATGAACTCTCTGGCAACGTATAACTGCTTCGACATCACATCCCTTATCTTTGTCTCCGGCTTTGCGCCAACGATGTCGACTGCGGAAACATAACCAACAAGCTTTCTCTCAGAATCAACAACGGGAAAGCTGTCGTGACCAGTTTTCTTTATGAGCTCGATCGCATCCGCTACTGTCGCTTCAGGGCTTAGCGTGTAGACGTTCCTCGTCATGTAGTCTACGACTCGAATCTTCATAACTTCTCCAAGTAATCGACGACGTTCTTGAAGATAAAGTATCCGTCCCCGAAGCTTCGATTTCTGTGGTCGAAAGTCACCCTCTCGGGGTGTGGCATCATGCCGAGAACTGTGTGCGTTGCGTTGCAGATCCCAGCGATGTTGTAGATGCTTCCATTTGGGTTCCATGGGTAGCCAGCGTAGTTGCCCTTTTCGTCGACGTATCTGAAAACGATTTGCTCGTTCTCTATGAGCCTTTCAAGGAACTCGTCTTCACGCTCCTTCGGGAAAACAACCTTCCCTTCCGCATGCGCAACCGGGATTCTTAAGATCTCCTTCCCAACGTTCTTCGTGAAAACGCACTTCTTGCTCTCAACCTTGAGCAACGTGTGCCTGCATTCGAATCTTCCGGAGTCGTTTATTGCGAGAGCCATCTCTGGTTCATCTGAGATCGGCTTATCCTCGTCGAACCCCGGCAGAGCTCCGAGCTCTGCTAAGATCTGGAATCCATTGCAGATCCCGAGAATAGGGTAACCAGCTTTTATAAATTCTTCGAGATCTTTTCTCAGAACACTCTTAACCCTTGCGGAAAAAATCGCTCCAGCTCTAACGTAATCTCCAGCCGAGAATCCACCTGGAAAAACGATGCAATGATAGTCGAAAATGCTCCTTTGCTCCTCGAACCTTATCATGTCGCTGTAGAACTGCTTTAGGTGAACGATCTCAGCCTTAACGCCGAGGCTCTCGAATGCCATCGCAGTCTCGTCTTCGCAGTTCGTCCCCTCGATCCTGAGCACTGCAACCCTGATCTCCTCTCTATCCATGTCCAGAGTTCACGTTGAATATTAGAACTTTGCTCATCAGAAGAACCAGCTCCTTGGAAAAACAACCTTCGTTGGATTCCTGCGGATGAACTCTAAGAACTTTTCGAGAGCAACCTTGTCGACTCTTTCGTCAAGCACTGTCTTCCCTTTGCGATGGATTTCCCTCCCGTAGACCCAAAGGATGTCGTCGAGAACATCTGCCTCAATCCCAGAAGCTTCGGAAAGCGCATTCAACGCCTTCGAAACCTCTTTCCTCAGCTCGTAACTCTCCTCCTCGCTTAGGACTTCGCTCCTTCTTATCTTTCTCAGAATCTCCTCACCCGGGCGAACGACCTCAGCGGACAAAGCCAATTCAACGAGGACACTATCAACGGGGAATTCGAGCTTCCCCCTTACAAAACCCTGTCTTTTCAGGATTTTTAGGAGAAGGTAGCTCTTCTTCTTCAGCGGATCCTCGTAGGCTCTGAACTTCTTTAGCTCTTCGATCACCTTCCCAGCTGAAAACTCCGCAGTGCGGAGAACATTCATGAAATCGCCATCGTGATACCTCAGCAGTTTTTCAGCGCAGTCTTTGAGCAAAAAAGCTCTCTCTTCAGGATTCGCAACAGATTTGCCTTGGAAACTGAAAATGCTTTTCACATCCGAAATCTTTACACCAACGAGGTTCTTTGCGGTGAAGAAATCATTCACTTCCTTCTGCTTCCTTCTTGCGAGATAGAAAAGCAAATCTGAACCCCTATATTTCCAGTCGATTTCAAAACCAGTTTTGTGGTCGATTGCGACCATGAAGAAAACGTAGTTTGGATAAATATATTCGTCGACTTCAGGGAATAGCTCGGGGTTGTCGAAGGAGATCGGGGAGTATTTGAGCTCCTTTAGTATATTGGCGAGCTCTCGCAGTCTTTCCTCGTTTATCACATCCTTAGTTCTCGCTCTGCATTAAAATCTCAGGGATTGTGAATCGTTACTTCAGCGCTTAAGAATATTGGAAAATTTTAAATTTCTTGTTGAAAAACTACTGTATGCGATTCATTGCGATACTGGTAGCGTTGGCAATTCTGATCGCTCCAGCCTTAGCCTTAGAGACTTTGTCGAGCAAACACTTCAGCGTGGAATACGCTGTAACTCCAGAGGAAGAGTGTTTCACCGGCGGGGAAAAGATAAGCGTGGAATACAAGATTTTGCCAAAGTATCCCGAGTATAGAATCCTTCTTGGTGGAGATGCGCCTGGTGAGGATAGAGCGAGGGATTATACGTTTAGCACCGAGCTAAGCGACACTTCTTGGAAACTCGTCGTTAACTACTACAAGGGCGGTACAAGAGATGAGGGAGGAATTGGAAAAAAAGCTTCGATCAAAGCCTGGTATTTTAGTGTCGAAGGGGAAGAAAGAGGAATCGAGAAAATAACGGCGAATCTCACCGCAATAGTTCCGGTTTGTGGCGTTAGGCTCTGCAACCTCACGGCGATTGAGGCAACTTGTAAAGATTGCGAAAAAGATGCCCTCCCAGAAGTAAAGGTCTGTGTTGCGAACGAAAATGTGTTCAAGAACGACATAAAGTCCTTGAGAGCGAGGATGAGCGAGCTTGAGCAGAAGCTAAAGGCTGAGAACCTTTACAGCGAGGAGGACTTCAAAAATGTCAAGAGCATAATAGACTCTGCGGAGTCGTATTTAATAGCCAGGAAGTTCTTGGATGCGAATGCTAAGCTCGTAGAGGCAAACAATTCGCTGAACCAGCTTGCAGATTTGACAAACAAGAAGATAGCAGAAAGCCTATACTCCGATGTTGACTCAAAGCTCTCCGAAATTCAAAAAATGCTCCTGAATTCTTCGGTCTTGCTCGAAAAACTGAAAGCCCACAGCAACTACACGCAGTTTTTGCTCGAGCAAAAAACGCTCGAGAACGAGTTCAGCAGTCTTAAGGACTCGATGAAGAGCGTTGCCTCCTTAATGGACAAGAAAGAGTTCACGAACGCAATAGAGACTCTGAAGAAGATAGAGGCGAACGCAACTTCTTTGAACGCAAAGCTTGCAAACTTCACCTCTTTGCTGAACTCCGAGGCAGAAAAACTCCAAACCTCGTGGATTCAACTCCCGAGTCTATCGCTGTCTCACATCGCCATAATTGTGGCAGTGATCGTAGCAATTGTGGCGTCTCTCCTGGGATTGAAGTTCAGGAGAAGGAGAAAGTGGGACGAACTCCGCTGAAAATTTTTAATCTTAGCGCCAAGGATCTTTAAGACTCGAAAGCGAAAAATACCTGGGCAATCTTTTTTTGGAAAAATAAAGCCACCAAACCCTTTTTAGAAAAAACGCCGCCGGCAGGATTCGAACCTGCGACCAATGGCTTAACAGGCCACCGCTCCACCAGCTGAGCTACGGCGGCTCGAACTTTTTTGGCTTTCTCGATATTTAAGCTTTTCAATGTTCACCTCTTCGCATGGAGCTCTTGAACGATTAAATTCTTTGAAATAACCGCAACATTCATAAGTCTGTTTACAAGTTGGAAGCTGAAAACCTGCGGGGGTTGCCGAGCGGAAAAGGCGCTGGATTTAGGGTCCAGTCCCGTAGGGGTTCGAGGGTTCGAATCCCTCCCCCCGCATAGTTTGCGAAAAGCAAAGCTCGCAAGTTTTAAATATTAAAAAATGATAAGAAAGATATCATGGGGATTGGTAGAGATGTCCTAAAGTTGCTGAAGTTTTTCGCCAACGGGGCTTTAAGATTTTTAGCGCTGTCGCTCGTCACTCTTGTAAAAGTCTCGAAATTTATTGCGAGAGCTTTTGAGGATCCGGGAAGTGGAGTCAGCTATTTTGAAGAAGACGCAAAGTCTCAGAGATCAAGAATCCGTGTCGGTGATATCGAGGGCATAATAGGATTTGGGGAAATAGGGAGGATGAGGAGAGAGATCCGGGGCGAAATAAAGAGAATCAGGATGGAGCTCGAGGGATTGAGAGATCTGGTGACTGTATCGCCGGAGCTATATTCAGTTCCAGATTTTTACCACAGCGGAGTGGAAAATTGGAATGGCGAATTCCAGAGGTTCAAAGGGAAAAAGTCGAAAAAGCGGAAAAGGGGAGGTAGTGAAGTAAAGAGCAAGAAGCCCAAGAAGCTAAAAAAGCACGACTTCTATGACTACCGCCCAGTGGAGGTCTACTGTAAACCAAACTATACATTCGAATTCACAGGTTTTGAAGGGGAAAGGAGGCGCAGGACAAAGAAAAAGAAGTCCAACAAGAAAAATTACAGAAAAAGGCAAGGGAGGAGAAACTATGGTTACTGGGATCCTTTTGCTTGGGATTATGCGTGATTTTTGGCGAATTCCGCTTATTTGTTTAATACGGTTGAGATTACATTCGTGGCAATCAAAGCACAGTTATAAATCTCGAGAACCACTAAATCCATGATCGTCGCAGACGTTTCGATAATCCCGATAGGCGTTGGCGAAAGTCTTTCGAAATACGTGAAGAAAGCGGTTGAAGAGCTAAGGAATTCCGGGCTCAGAGTTGAAGTTGGGGCAATGTCCACGGTTTTGGAAGCTAAGAGTTTGGATGAAATCTTCGAAGCGGTTAAGAAAGCAAGGGAAGCGGTTTTTGAAATGGGTGCGGGGAGAGTATACACGATCATAAGGATAGACGAGAGAAGGGATAAGGAGCTGAGCATAGAGAGCAAAGTTTCGAAGGTGAAGTGAGCACTTATAAAAAATCGAAGCCGAAGGAACGTTCGCTGAGCTAAACGGTGCTAAACCGCCCAGCAGAGCTCAATAAACCCTTTTTTGAGAGCTTTTTCAAAAAATTGTAGAGTTTGTGATTTGTCAAAAAATCCCCGCAGTGAGCTTCCTGTAAAGCTCACGGTTGTTCCTCCAGATGTCGTAGCGGTCTAAGTGCATGATCTTCGCCCAGACTGCGACGAAGTCCCTCACGAACTTCTCTCTCCCATCTAAGGATGCGTAGACTTCACAAACCGCTCTGAGCTCCTCGTGGTGACCAAAGATAAGATCGAATCTCGTCGCTCTCCACCTAAGTTCTCCCGTCTTCCTATCGTAACCCTCGTAGAGATAGCTGAACTCATCCGCTCGTCTCCACTCGGTAGCCATGTCGAGCAAGTTCACAAAGAAGTCGTTGCTAAGAACTCCCGGCTTTTTTGTTAGAACTCCGAGGTCGCTGTAGTTGTAAACCGCTCCAATTGCCCTTATCCCACCGAAAAGGGCTACGAGCTCTGGAACGCTCAGCCTTAAAAGCTGTGCCTTATCAACGAGGAGTTCTTCAACTCTAACCCTCTGATTTATCTTCGGATCCTTCACGTAGTTCCTGAACCCACAAGCGATCGGCTCTAAGGCAGACCAAAATTCCACATCGGTTTGCTCTTGCAACGCATCAACTCTCCCGGGAGCGAATGGGATCTTCACTTCAAATCCAGCGTCCTTAGCAGATTTTTCAATCGCCGCATTTCCACCGATGACTATCAAGTCCGCTATGGAGACCTTTTTCCTCTCCTTCTCTTTTCTCGCATCAAACTCAGCCTTGATCCTCTCGTAAACCGCAATCACTTTTTCCAAGTCCTTTGGATGATTCACTTCCCAGTTCTTGAGCGGTAGAAGCCTTATCCTTGCTCCATTGGCTCCACCTTTCCTGTCTGAGTCCCTATAAGTTATTGCAGAGGACAGCGCTGTGTATACGAGCTGTTGAACGCTGAGTCCAGAGCTGAGGATCTCTCTTTTTAGCTCCTCGACATCTCTTTCGTCGATCAACTCGTAATCTCGTGCGGGCAGTGGGTCTTGCCATATGAAAGTCTCCTTCGGCACATCCTTGCCGAGGTAGCAGTCCTTTGGACCCAAATCACGGTGGATTAGCTTGAACCAAGCTCTTGCAAACGCCTCTTCAAACTCCTTTGGGTTCTCCAAGAATCTCTTTGCGATCTTCGAATAAACTGGGTCGAACCTCAACGCTAAGTCAGAGGTGAGCATCATCGGTGGGTGCTTCTTGCTTGGATCATGCGCATCTGGGATTATCGCTGGAGCATCCTTTGCAACCCACTGGTATTTTCCCGCAGGGCTCTTTGTAAGCTCCCACTCGTGTTTGAACAGGAGATGCAGATATTGGATCCCAAACTTCGTTGGCGTTGGGCTCCAAGTGAGTTCGAAGCCTGATGTAAAGGTGTCTGGACCTTTTCCGCTTTTGTAGTTGAACTTCCACCCCAAGCCCTGTTGTTCTATCGGCGAAGAGCTTGGATCTGGTCCGAGAAACGTGTTTGGCGCTGCGCCATGGCATTTACCAAACGCATGTCCACCAGCGATCAAGGCTACAGTCTCTTCATCGTTCATCCCCATTCTGCTAAAGGCAATCCTTATTTGCTTCGCAGACTCAACTGGATCTGGATTGCCCTCGGGACCTTCTGGATTCACGTAAATTAGCCCCATCTCAGTCGCTGCGAAAGGTCTCTCGAGTTCTCCTTCCTTAAAGCGTTCTTTTCCTGAGAGCATTTCAATCTCCGGTCCCCAGTCTGCGCTTTCGTCGGGTTCCCAGATGTCCTCTCTACCGCCCGCAAAACCGATCGTTTTTACGCCCATCGATTCTAAAGCAACGTTTCCAGCCAAAACAATCAAATCAGCCCAAGAAATCTTTCTTCCATACTTCTGCTTTATCGGCCAAAGTAAACGAATAGCCTTGTCGAGGTTGATGTTGTCAGGCCAGTTGATCCTCGGCGGAAATCTGATCTCTCCAGCTCTTGCTCCACCCCTACCGTCGAAAATCCTGTAACTCCCGGCGCTGTGCCAGGCTAAACGGATGAACAGCGGACCATAGTGACCGAAATCAGCGGGCCACCAGTCCTGGGACTTCGTCATAAGCTCTCTCAGATCCCTCTTTACCGCCTCAAGATCGAGGCTCTCGAACTCCTTCGCATAGTCAAAATCCGAGCCGTAAGGGTTGCTTTTTGGGCAATTTTGCCTCAAAACCTTCAAGTTTAACCTCTCCGGCCACCAATCGGTAATCCACCTCTTCCTCCTTTCCACAAAACCACCCTAAGAACGATGAATCCTTAGAATTTAAAAAAGTTTCGATTTAGAAACTCTTTCTAAAAAGAAAAATATAAAAACAATGCGCACAACTTCGAGCTGTGGAAAAACAGGGCGATCGAGGCGATGAGGTCTGCGAATCTGAAGCTGACACCCCAAAGGCTAAAGTTGGTCGAAGTGATCGCAGATCTCGGGAGCAAGCATCCGACTTTGAGTGAGATCCTCGAAAAGGTAAGGGAAGAGTTTCCGACTACGAGCTTTTCCACACTTTACACGAATATCCTGATGCTTAAAGCTCTCAACTTGCTCGACGTGTTCACGATCGGCGACGAGATGAGGATAGAACTAAATCTGAAGCCACACCTGAACATTTGCGAGGGCGAAATCAGAGATTTTGAGGACGAGGGACTCGTGAAGAGGATCGAGGAGAGGATCGGAAGGAAGATTAAGTTCTTGATAGCCTTTGTTGAAAGCGAAAGGCGTCGATAGCCCTAAGATTTCGAACGATTCGAAGATAGCACGCAAGTCCGCACAACTACTCGTGTTCAGGCACCCAACGAAAATCCCTTTGCCGAAAAAGAATCTTGAACGCCCGGGCCGGGATTTGAACCCGGGGCGTGGGCTCGACAGGCCCACATGTTGGGCCGGACTACACCACCCGGGCTTCTCCTTACTTCAATCGAGGGTTTTTAAGTGTTGTGGTATTTGAAACCGCTGATTTGGTTGAAATTCGAAATTCTTATATATTGGCAAACGAAAGGGCTTTTGGAGGTGGCAAAATGTCAGAAACGCCATTGGTTGATGAACTTGAGAAGGGACCATGGCCGAGCTTCGTTAAGGAGATAAAGAAAACCGCTGAGAACATGGAAAAATTGGCTTCCCAAGGGAAAGATTTAAAGTTGCCAAAGACTGCTCGCGGGTTGCTGAAACTACTTGAGATCTCCTACAAAGACAAAAAGACACACTGGAAACACGGTGGAATAGTTTCGGTCGTAGGCTATGGTGGTGGAGTCATAGGCAGATACTCTGACTTAGGCGACAAGGTGCCCGAGGTAGAGCACTTCCACACGATGCGTATCAACATGCCCGCTGGCTGGTTCTACTCAACGAAAGCTCTTCGCGGAATCTGTGATGTCTGGGAAAAGTGGGGAAGTGGAATAACAAACATGCATGGCTCTACTGGAGACATAATATTCCTTGGAACGAGGAGCGAATATCTACAGCCTTGCTTCGAAGACCTCGGCAAACTCGAAATTCCATTCGACCTTGGCGGAAGCGGTTCTGCGTTAAGAACTCCTTCAGCCTGCATGGGACCTGCGCTTTGCGAATTCGCTTGCTACGATACCCTTGACTTGTGCTACGATCTAACGATGACCTATCAGAACGAGCTACACAGACCGATGTATCCATACAAGTTTAAGATAAAGTGCTCAGGCTGTCCCAACGACTGCGTCGCTTCGAAGGCGAGAGCAGACTTTGCAGTCATTGGCACATGGAAGGATGAAATCCAAATCGACAACGAAGCTGTTAAGGAGTATGCGAAGTGGATGGACATAGAGAACGAAGTTGTGAAGCTTTGCCCGACGAAGGCGATAAGCTGGGATGGAAAGGAGTTGAAGATCGACGCAAAGAACTGCGTCCGCTGTATGCACTGCATAAACAAGATGCCGAAAGCGCTGAAGCCAGGAAAGGAGAGGGGTGCGACGATCCTCGTAGGTGGAAAGGCGCCGGTTCTCGAGGGAGCAATAATTGGCTGGGTTGTGGTGCCATTTATCGAAGTGAAGAAACCTTATGATGAGATAAAGGAGATCCTGAACGCAACCTTAGAGTGGTGGGACGAGGAAGGAAAGTTCAGGGAGAGGCTCGGTGAGCTGATCTGGAGAAAGGGAATGAGGGAGTATCTGAAAGTTATTGGCAAATCCGCCGACGTGCGTGTAGTGAAGGCTCCAAGAAACAACCCGTTCATGTTCTTCAAGAAGGAAGAGCTGAGACCATCGCCGTTTGTGGAGGAACTGAAGAAGAGGGGGATGTTCTGATGGTGAAGACGGATTTTGGTCCACCAAATTATGAGTTAATGTTGCACCCAGTGATAAAGAAGAACTACGGGAAGTGGAAGTTCCACGAAGTCGTTAAGCCTGGAGTGATAAGGAGAGTCGCTGAGAGCGGAGACGAGATCTACGTTGTTCGCTTTGGAACTCCAAGGCTGTTGAGCATTTACACGATCCGTGAACTCTGCGACATCGCAGACAAATACAGCGACGGCTACCTGCGATGGACCTCGAGGAACAACGTTGAGTTCTTCGTCACAGACAAAAACAAGGTGGATGCACTCATTAAGGAGGTAGAGGAGAAGGTAGGCTTCCCGTGCGGTGGAACTTGGGATGCAGTAACTGGGAAATATGGGCTGAGCAACATTGTTCACACGCAAGGTTGGATCCACTGCCATACTCCAGCAATCGATGCATCGGGAATCGTGAAAGCGATAATGGATGAGCTCTATGAGTATTTCGTCGACCACAAGCTTCCAGCGATGTGCAGGATAAGCCTTGCATGTTGTGCAAACATGTGCGGAGCGGTGCATGCTTCAGACATTGCGATCGTCGGTATCCATCGAACTCCGCCCTTACCGGATGACGATGCAATAAGAAGGACCTGCGAAATCCCTTCAACAGTTGCAGCGTGTCCAACAGGAGCGTTGAAGCCAGACATGAAGGCGAAGACGATCAAGGTCGATGTGGAGAAGTGCATGTATTGCGGTAACTGCTACACGATGTGCCCAGGTATGCCGTTGTTCGATCCAGAAAACGACGGAGCTGCGATAATGGTCGGTGGTAAGATAAGCGATGCCCGCAGAATGCCGGAGCTCTCGAAAGTCGTCGTGCCATGGGTGCCGAATGAACCGCCGAGATGGCCGACGCTTGTGAAATACATAAAGCAGATCCTCGAAGCTTGGGCAAACAATGCAAGGAAGCACGAGAGACTGATCGAGTGGGTCGATAGAGTTGGATGGGAGAGATTCTTCGAACTCACTGGGCTCGAGTTCACAGACCACTTGATAGACGACTACAGAATCACTCCATACATCTACGGCGAGCTCAGAACAAGTGCGCAGTTCAGGTGGTAGGTTTATATATCTAAACTCCTACTTTTTTTGGTGGTCTGAATGGCTGAAGTTACTTACACGGAAGAGGAGAAAAAGAAGGTATTGGAACAATTGAGCAAGAAAACTTGGAAAATACCCGAGCTTGCCAAGATAACCCAGCTTGACAAGGCGAAGGTCAAGAAAATAGTCCAAGACTTGATCGACGAAGGAATTGCTGGCTATTGGTCTGCTGGTTCCACAGCTTACGTAGCAACGAAGCAGTATATTGAAGAGCTCGAGAAGAAACGTGCTCAAGGTTGATTTCTGCGATTTTCTTTCAAATCCCGTATTTTTTATCGAGGTATCCCGTATCCTTGCGGGAATTTCTAAGCTCGTAACCTTGAAGCCCTTTGAGCCTCGGAGCTTGGAAGCGGATTTCTGCGATAAAAATGGTTTAAGAGCCTTTTTACTCGAAGCAAGGGTAAGCAGAGTTCTAAGCGACTCAAGGATCAGTCCCGTGAGTTTGTTCTTTGTCGCAAAGGGCAAGAGATTCGTAAAAGCAATCGAGAGACTCGAAAATAGAGTTCTCTCTGGTGCCATTGACTTTCAGAAGGGTCGTAGAAAGTTGATAAAGCTTGAGGGCGAAGCCTTCGGCTATCCCGAGTGTTGCATAAAAGCCTACGCAAGGAGTAAAGGCGACTTTCCGCTTGAAACAAGGCTAATACTTGAGTGCTTCGAGTTTGGAACGTTTGAAAGCTTAATCGACTCGTTAAAAAAATCAGAGGTTCGCCTTTTTCCTCAGTTCTTCACAATGAACTTCTACCCGTGTCGCGTGGATTGTAAAAGGGCTAAAAGGATCGGATTCAAGCTCGAAAAGTTCCTCGGAGACTTTGAAAACGCTTTTAGGCTAAGGACCATGCTCAACGCTCTATACTTGCTTCGAGTTGCCTACAAGAGCACTTTTTACAGCGGAAGTTTGAGCAAAACCGCAAAGGAGTTCCTTGGACATCAGGAAAAGGACGTGGTGGAGATGCTGGGAGCGATCGCAGAACTCGATTATGAAGAGTTTTCGAACAACTTCATAAGGAGAGCCTTGCAGAAATTCCAGCGATAAAGGTGATTGGGGATTAATCGGCAAAAAATTTAAATAAATAGCGAAAGAAGCAGTGAAGGGGAAGGGATGAGATTCTTTGTCATCGGCTTCGGGCAGGCAGGAGGAAAGATATTGGACATGTTCATTGAAAACGAGAAAATGCGTGGTTCGAACACAAAGATGAGATGGCTTGCGGTAAACACAGCGAGAACAGATTTGGTCGGTCTAAAGCACGTTCCGATGAAAGATAGAATTCTGATTGGTCAAACAGTCGTGAAGGGGCACGGAGTTGGCACGGACAACAAATTAGGCGCAAAAATTGCTCAGGATGAGATTGAGACAATTCTAAACGCCATAGACGAGCGGGGAACGCATGACCTCGATGCCTTCTTGATAGTAGCTGGTCTTGGAGGAGGAACTGGAAGCGGTGGGGCTCCTGTGCTCGCAAAACACTTGCAGGAGATGTATTCTGAACCCGTCTACGCCTTTGGCATTTTACCTGCTCCTGAGGAGGGAAAGCTGTATTCTCTGAACGCTGCGAGGAGCATGGTAAGCCTCATGAAATACGTCGATAACTTGATCCTGTTCGACAACGGAGCGTGGAAATTCGAGGGAATGAGTTTAAGAGAGTCTTTTGCAAAGATAAACGAGGAAATAGTTAGGAGAATAGCCCTGTTGGCAAGAGCTGGCGAGCCAATCGAGGAAAACCTTGTGGGCGAGATGGTTGTGGACAGCAGTGAGGTCATAAACACGCTCCGTGGTGGGGGGATATCTTCGATTGGATACGCTACAAGCTTGGCTGAGACCGATAAGAAGGGATTTTCACTCTTCAAGAAGAAAAAGGAGACGATGGAGACAATTGAAGGGGACAAGGCGATAAAGATCGCTTCGCTCGTTCGAAGAGCGGCGCTTGGCAGATTGACTTTGCCGTGCAACATAAACAGCGCCGAGAGGGCTCTGATCTTAGTTGCAGGTCCTCCGGAGCACCTCGACAGAAAAGGACTCGAAAAGGCGAAGATATGGCTCGAAGAGCAGATCTCTGGTATTGAAGTCAGAGCAGGGGATTACCCAACGAGGAGAACGAAGTATGTCGCAGCTCTTGTTTTGCTGGCGAACGTAACCGATGCACCAAGAGTTAAGGAACTGCAACAGCTTGCGCTCGAAGCCAAAGAAGGGATCGAGTCTGCGGAGAAGGAGAGGGTTGAGAAAACTCTTCAGTTGTTCGATGAAGACATAGAACCGCTTGTATGAAATTCGTTGTCGCTCTAACAGGGGCAAGCGGTCAAATAGTTGGCATTAGGTTAATAGAAAGGCTCTTGGAAAAAGGGCACGAAGTCATCGCAATCGCAACAAAAGCTGCGAAGATAACGATGAAGCTCGAAACGAACTTTGACGAGGGATACCTTAGGGAGATTGCAACGAAGTTCTACGATGAAGACGAGATCTACGCTCCAATCGCAAGCGGTAGCTTCAAACACGACGGCATGGCAATCGTTCCATGCTCGATGAAAACCGCCTCGAGCATAGCGTATGGGATAACTTCAAACCTCGTTACGAGGTCTGCGGATGTGACTTTGAAGGAGAGAAGAAAGCTCCTGATTGCGTTTCGTGAAACCCCTCTCCACTCTGCACATCTCGAAGCCCTTTTAAGGCTTTCAAACCTCGGAGCCATCGTTTTTCCCCTTGTTTTGTCTTTCTATTCGAAGCCGAAAACTCTTGATGACCTCGTAGACTTCACAGTTGCGAGGATCATGGAGCACTTAGGGGTGGAGGTCGATTACGAGAGATGGCAGTGAAGGCGATAATGGTTGGTGGAACGACGAGCAGTGCTGGGAAGTCTTTGCTTGCAATGGCTTTTTGTAGAGTTCTCGCAAAAATGGGCTACGAGGTTGCGCCATTTAAGGCGCAGAACATGAGCCTGAACTCTTTCGTGACAAAGAAGGGCAAAGAGATTGCAATAGCTCAAGCAATGCAAGCCTTCTACGCTGGAATAGAGCCAGACGAGAGGATGAACCCAATTTTGCTTAAACCGAAGGGGAACTTTGTTTCACAGCTCGTCGTTCTCGGAGAAGCGATCTGCGACATAGACTCGAGGGAATACTACAAAATCGTTCCCAAGCTTAAAAAAGTCGTAGAAGAGGCGTATCAAAGCCTTGCGGAAGAATACGAGGTAATCGTAATTGAGGGCGCTGGGGGAATGGCGGAAATAAACCTATACGAGCGTGATCTTGCGAACATCTTCATTGCGAGATTTGCAAAGCCAAAGATTTTCCTCGTAACAGACATAGATCGTGGTGGTGCTTTTGCGTCGCTCTACGGAACTTATTCCCTACTTCCAGAAGACATAAGGGCGATGATCGTCGGATTCATAATAAACAGGCTTCGTGGGAGAGAGGAGTTCCTTCTCGATGGCATAAAGAAGCTCGAGGATCTCTGCGGAGTTCCAGTTGTCGCAGTCATCCCATACCTCGACGCTCCTTTTCCCTCGGAAGATTCGCTGAGCATTGAAGATTGGAAAGGCGATGGTTTGATTGGCATCCTCAGACTGCCAAGGATAGCGAACTTCACAGACTTCGAACCATTGCGAAGCGTTGCAAAGTTCGTCGATCTGAAGTCGAAGCCAGACTGCGAGATTCTGATAATACCCGGTAGTAAGGATACGATCGCAGACCTGAAAGCGCTGAAATCCTCGCCGATTTACGAGGAGATAAAGAAGATCGCAGGAAAAAAGCTCATAATAGGGATATGCGGTGGCTATCAGATGTTGGGGAAGAAGCTCGTCGACTTCGGCGTTGAGCACGGTTTTCTGAGCGTTGAAGGGCTTTGCTTGTTGGATGCGGAGACGAGGTTTGAAGAATACAAGAAGAGGACGGTTCAGGTTTCGAAGAAGGTCACGGGAAATGCGGAGATCATAAATCGAATCAAGGGTGAAACTGTTTGGGGATACGAGATCCACAAAGGTGTTACGACTTCGTCGAGACCGATCTTCGAAGACGAGGGTTGCGAGAGCGAGGACGGGATGTGCTGGGGCACGTATCTGCACGGGCTCTTCTGGAATTCGAACGTGATCAAAGCGGTCGGAAGTTATCTCGGAGTAAAGATTGAACACTCCGACGCACTCGAAACGCTTGCTCGTGAGGTTGAAAAAAGATTAGGTTCCTTCCTTGAGAAACTTGTAAGCTGAGAACGCAGCAATCGCACCATCGCCACATGCGGTGACGACTTGCTTTAGCGGGTTATTACAACAGTCGCCAGCTGCGAAAACCCCGGGAACGTTTGTTCTCTGTTCTCTGTCTACTTTGATGTAACCCATCACATCTCTTTCCACGCCGAGCTCTGCAACTATGTCGGTTGCGGGGCGCATTCCGATTGCAACGAAAACCGCATCGCACTCCACCGCAACTTCCTCCTTTTTATCCCGCAGGAAAACTATCGCCCTCTCCACCTTCGTTTTTCCCTCAACCCTTCTCAGGTTTGCGTTCGTAACGATCTCGACCCCTCTCTTAGAAAGCTCGTCGAGCATCGCTTTTTCGACCCTCAACGGAGACCTCGAGATGAGCTTGACGTTGCAACCTATGTCGTGCAAGTAGATCGCATCGCTCACCGCTTCCTTTCCGCTCCCGTAGACGATAACTTTCTTCCCTCGATAAAGGGCGCCATCGCAGGTTGCACAGTAGCTTATCCCTTTTCCGATGAACGCATCCTCGTTCTCGAAGCCAGCACTTCTGTGCTTCCCGCCGGTTGCTATTATCACTGCCTTCGCTTCGTATTCGCCTTCGCCAATTAGCAAAAAGCTCTCGTCTTTTTTTAGAATTTTCTCGATCTTCTCCATTCTGATCTCCGCACCCGCTTTCAACGCTTGCTCCTTCATCTTTTCGAGTAGCTCGATTCCACTGCCTTCAAAACCCGGGTAGTTTTCGATCTTTGAAGCCATTGAAAGCTGTGAAACTGGATCGAAAGTTTCGAAGACGATTGTCTTCAGCCCATACCTTGCAGAGTAGATCGCAGCAGTTAACCCAGCGGGACCACCGCCTACGATTGCGACTTCGAACATGTTTCAAGTTTCTCCGGAAAAATTAAAAATCTTTCCAGCCCGGGGTAATTTCATAATTGGAAGCAACGCTTAAATAAGAAAATCCTTCAGAACAATTATGGTTAACAGAAAAGTTCGAGTGCTCGTCGTTGACGATGATGAAGTTCTAATCGAGATCTACAAGGTTTTTCTTCGAGACTTCGATTTGCTAACAGCGACGAACGGCGAAGAAGCGGTGAGGGTATACAGGTTCTTCAAACCCCAGATAGTTCTGATGGACATCTCGATGCCAGTCATGGACGGGGTTGAAGCGACAAAGGAAATCCTGAAAGGAGATCCAGGCGCTGTAATAATAGGGGTTACAGCCTTTGCAACCCAGCGTGGCGAGGAGCTGTTGAGGGCTGGTGCAAAGGAGGTAATCGGGAAACCCTTCAATAGAAAAACCCTTATCGACGTGATAACGAAGTATTTGAACTTAAAAGAGCAGAAGAGTTAAAAAAGCCAGAATTCACGGGCTGGCGATCGTCTGAGCGAGAAGCATTTGATTTTTGAGAGAAAAAGCTTCGATCTTAAGAGTTTTTGAGCTCTGCGACATCGAACGCAAATCTTAAATCTGCAATTCGGTAAGAGATAAGCATGGAATTCAGGAGAGAGGTAGAGGTCTCGAAGATTTTGATAGGGGGCAAGGTTGAGGAGAGCATTGTCGAGATTCGCTACGATCCACTAACGCTTCAGACGAGCAGAATCGTGAAGAAGGGGATCTCGTTGAAGGGCGAAAGCTTCGATGAGGAGATCGAGAGCACAAAGAGTTGGTGTCCATTCTGTGAGGAGAGAATAGAGAGCATGGTTTCCCGGGATCCGGAGATCATGAAGGGAGAGATCTGGAAAAGGGGCGAGTGCAGGGCTTTCTCGAATCTAATTCCTTACTCGAAGTATTCGCTTGTTTTGAGGTTGACCGAGAGGCACTTTTTAAAGTTGTCCGAGTTCAAAGAGACGCACTTCTTCGATGCGTTTAAACTTGTGCAAGATTACATCAGAATGCTTCCGAACGAGAAGCTTTTCATAACCATTGGAATGAACTACCTGAAACCAGCAGGCAGTAGCATAATGCACCCCCACATCCAGTTCATTGCATCCGAGAATTCTCCAGACTACTTTGCGAGACTCGACTGGAGTGCGCTCGAATTTATGGAGAGCAACGGGAAAGACTTCTGGAGCGCACTTTTGGATCGAGAGAAAGGTGGCGAGAGATACATAGGTAGAACGAAGAAAACCGACTGGCTCTCCGCTTTCGCTCCGAAGGGTTTTATGCATGTGATCGGAATTCCCGAGGAGAAGGAGTTTGCGAAGATGAGCGATGAACAGCTTCAAGGGTTCTCGGAGGGCATAGTGAAGATCTTGAAGTATTACGAAACGAAGGGATTCAATGCGTTTAACTTCACGTTCTTCTGTGCAGACAAGCTCGGGGAGCACTTCAGAACGAACTTCCACATCGTAGCAAGGACGCCATTTGGCAAATACTACTGGTGCGACGTCTTCTTCCCCAAGATCTTCCAAGACGAGAGTGTCGTGTTCTTCGCTCCCGAAGATTATGCGAGGGAACTGAGAGAAGTATGGTGATCGAGTCGTATCTTTACGAGAAGCTGAACGGAGAAGTCTGCTGTAAAACTTGCTGGCACAACTGCAAGTTGAAGGACGATCGATGGGGGATTTGCAAAGTCAGAAAAAACGAAAACGGAAAGCTGATGGTATACAACTATGGGCTCGCATCCTCAATAGCCCTGGATCCGATTGAGAAGAAGCCCCTGCACAACTACAAGCCCGGAAGCAAAGTTTTATCCTTTGGCAGTGTAAGCTGTAACTTCAAATGCGACCACTGCCAGAACTTCGAGATCTCCTTCGCAGATCTCAGCTATCCCTACCTCAGAGAACTAAGCCCAGAGGACGTTTTAAGGCTTTGCAAAGAAAGAAAAGCAGATGGAGTTGCTTGGACTTACAACGAGCCAGCAATCTGGCACGAGTTCGCCTTAGATTCCTCAAAACTCGTGAAGAATCATGGATTCTTTGTCGTTTACGTTACCAACGGCTACATGACTCCGGAGGCGGTGGATCAGTTCGATCAGTTTAAGGCGTTAGATGCAGCGAACGTAGACGTGAAGGCGTTCACGCAGAGGTTCTACAGCAAGATCTGCAAGGCTAAGCTCGAGAACGTGCTGAGAACGATAGAGCACATGCACAGAAAAGGTGTTTTCGTGGAGATAACGTATCTCATAATTCCGGGCGAGAACGACAGCAAAGAGGAGATAAGGGAGTTCGCCAAATGGGTCGTATCGATTGACAAGAGCATCCCTGTGCACTTTTCTCGATTCCACCCCGATTTCAAGATGCTCGACAAGCCGATGACGCCCGTGAAGAAAATAGAGGAGGCGGTAGAGATTGCGAAGGAAGAAGGTGTGGAATACGTTTACGCCGGCAACGTCTGGGGGCACAAATACGAGAACACATACTGCCCGAACTGCGGGAAGTTGCTGATCGAAAGGGAAGGCTTTTACGTTAGGAAGATCGATCTGAACGATACCCGATGCCCTGAATGCGGTTACAAGCAGAGGATAGTTCTTTAACTATCTCATGTGTTTGATCGAAACAATTTTTTCCTGCGTTCCAAACGGGTCCCTGAACTCCTGTTCGGGTTTGAACTTCAGCATCTTTTCGCCCCGGTTGTTCAGGTATTTTTCGAGCTCGAGATCGATCGTTGCTGGAACGTCAACACCAGCCTTTTGAAGCGCTGTCTTAAGAATTGCTTTAGCTTCGGAAGCCATCGCTATTGCATCGCCTAAGATTCTCATCGCCTCCTCTGGATTGTGGAAGCCATAGGAGTTCTCCGCCTGAATGAACACGTGCCTGTAAAACGCCTCTATGTATAGCTCCTTCGCAATCTCGTATGCCTTTTCGTCTATCTCGACGCCCTCGCTCTTTGCTTTGTTTGCGATTTCGAACAGCTTCGCTGTCTCTGCCAACGTGTAGCCGGATCTTATCAGAAGGCTGATCGTCCTGTCTTGGATTTCGAAGACCCTCTGCTTTAACCACTCTTCGCTCTGCGTATGGCACTGCTTACAGGTTCTAAGATCCTTCTTCAATGGGCTCGTTATCCAGTGATCCGTTATCTTGTAACCGCCGATCTTCACGTATCCCATGTGGCAATCCGCACAAGCCACGCCTGCGAGCCAATGCGTTGAATTCCTTGCGTAGAGTTCGAACTCCGGATGCCTTATGAATCCGAGTTTGAAGCCCGTTACCTTCTGCGTCCACTCGTTGTAGGATGCGTTCGATCTGATCACGGCTATTATCTTCTCGACGCTGATGTCGTCGAGCGATTTGCTGAGGTTCCATGATAGGAAGAGACCAACGGGTTTCATCTTCTCGTCCCTCGGGATTATGTAGGTCACGTGGCACTGTGCGCAGACGAGGCTCCGCATGAGCGACGTCGGCAGGTTCTCGGGATCGTATCCCATCTGCCTCAATGCTTTACCGAGCGAGAAATCCCTGCTTATCTTCAGCGAGCCATCCGCTCTATGGCAGTCCGCACAGGAGTCGCCGAGCTCTCTGTGCTCCTCCGGAATCCAGGCGAGGGCTTCGAAGTACGGCGTTCTATAGTAAGCTAAACCGTATTCTTTTTCGAGCTTCGGAGCGTATGGAGATTTACAGCTCAAACAAACCCCTCCTGGAGCCAATCTTGACTTATCGACCTCTATTTGATCTTTTACTCTGTAGTAATGACCCCTCGGGACGTTGTATTCTATTCCGAAGCCCCAGCCATGGTAAAGAAGCGCCAAATACGGGAACTCGGAAAGCTTGTCGTAGACGATTAGATCCTCGTCCCAGCCCTTCTGATACTTGCTCTTGTTCGCAGGCGACGGCTTCGAGTTCAGCATGAATCTCTCGTAGTGTAGCGGATACGCTTTCGCCCAAGCTGCGGGATCGAGCTCACCTTCGGGGATTTGGTAGTAAGCAGTTTTGAACTCAACGCTTCTTTCTGGAGCGGTGCAAAGGATGAACAGCGCAAGCCCGAACAAAAGCATAGAATAAGCCAAAACTATACCGATCTTCATATCCTCACCCCCGGAGTGTGCACGACTTTATGGCAGTTCCAACAGTCCCTGCTCACGTTCACAAGGCTCAGAACTTCGGAATGACATCTAAAACAGTTCTTCTTAACAATTTCTCCGTGCTTCAGGCTAACTCCGTCAACGGAATAAAAATAAAAACTGATATAATCGTTTAAACCGAGCCTGGCCTTCCAATAGTAATATTCGAACGCGTTTTCATGGGGTAAATGGCATTCGACGCACTTCACAGCTTTATGAGCGCTTTTCGCCCAGGAATACGCCTGATCCTCCATCACGTGACAAGAAGAGCAGAACTCTGGCTCATCGGTTGTTTTTAAAGCGGTTGCTGTAACGATCAGAGCAACTACCATCGCTGTTAGTATCAGCAGATAAGACAGCTTCATTTATGTTTAATCCTGCTATATCCGTTTATAAACTTTGTCCCGAAATTTTTCGAACTTGAACGCAACCTTTATCGCCTTCGACTCCTTTTTGTTTATCGCGCTCCAAAGAGCTTTCTTGTATTCCTCAAGGCTGAAAACGTGCGTTAAAAGCTCTGAAAAATCTCTGTTCTCTAAGATTTCGATCGCTATGTCAAACGTCCTTCTTCTCTCGCTTCCAAGCTCTTCATAACCGCATCCAAAAGTTCCAAGAACTTCGAGCTCTTTGGAAAAAATCGGTGCAAGGTCTAAACGAGTCTCGGAGACTGTTCCAGCGATCACAACTTTTCCAAGAGGTTTTGCAATCCTCAAAGCAGTATCAACAGCTTCAGCGGTGCCCACGCATTCGAAGACAACGTCGATTCCCCCACCAACCAATACCCTTTGCCCCCTTGGAGGCTTGTAGACTCTACCGCCGATGAGCTTCGCAACCTCGTCTATTGGATCGCCAACGATGACTTCGTTTGCTCCAAAGCGTTTTGCGATCTCGACGAGCCTCTCGTTTCTCTCTATCCCTATGATCTCCCCTGAGAAACCAAGGTGTCTCAGGGCGCTTATCGTCATCAGCCCTATGACTCCGCAACCGACTATAGCAACCCTTTGGGCTTCGGTTGGAAAAGCTCTCAAAGCAGAGTGGATTCCAATCGTCAAAGGCTCTGCAAAAATTGCGTTTTCGTCACCAACACTGTTGGGAAGCTTTATAAGCTGGGATTCGTGCGCAACGAAAAATTCAGCCCATCCGCCAGCGGTGTCTCTGCAAGTTCCGGTGAAGATGCCCGGCGAAATGACACCGATGTCGGTGTTGTGGCAAACCGCAAAATGCCCCTTTTTACAAGCTTCGCACAGCTCGAGTCTCCGCACTCTGCATGGAAGAGCGGGATCGAGAACAACTCTGTCGCCAGGCTGAAGATCTTTGACGTCTTTTCCGACCTCTTCAACAACTCCAACAACTTCATGACCCGGAATTAGCGGGAAGGAGACACGAGGATACAGGTAAAAGCTCTCTGAAAGTGTGATGAGTCTAACGTCTGACCCGCAGATTCCGCATAGCTTAGTTCTAACCTTCACCCAATCTTCCGCCGGCAGTCTCGGTTCTGGATAGTCTTGGTAGTATTTGACTATCGAGAAAGCGCTGTAGTAAGCGGACTTCGAGAGTTTAGATAGGAGCAATGTGAGTCCAGCCCTCAGCAAGCTGAATTCAAGAACGATCGCCCGCATACCTCTGAAGGTTGCAACCTTCAAGCCATAGTATTCCCAACGTTATTAAGTCGGGCGGGCTGAGATTTACCTCGTGCGAAATCTTTACATCGAGCAAAGCTGGTTTTTCAGTGCTTTCAGCTTTGTCGAGTGAGTAGGCAATATCCTCAGGCTCCTCTACTCTGATCCCAAGCCATCCCATCGCTTCTGCGACTTTGTCGTATCTTACATCGCCGAAATCAACGCCAACGTATCTCCCACCGCATATAGCCTTTTGAGCACCTTTTATCATCCCCCAAGCACCGTCGTTCATCACAATCGCAGTAACCTTCACTTTTTCCCTGCTCGCAGTCTCCAGCTCTTGCATCGTGCAACCAAATGCTCCGTCGCCGGTTATTAGATAAACTGGCCTGTCTGGATTTGCGAGCTTCGCCCCTATTGCGTAAGGAAGCCCCGTGCCAAGGTGTCCGGAATCCGCGGCCCATAGGAATGTGTTTGGCTCGTAGATGCGGTTCAAGTAATAAGCCCAAACCGCAGTATTTCCGCCATCGATGCAGGCGATCGCATTTCTTGGGTAGAACTCCCTTACCTCCTTTATCACCCTCAGCGGATGTATTGGCTTCTCCTTCGACTCCGCTTGCTTAAGAAATTCCGCAAGCCACTCCTCTTGGATCTTCTTGAACTCTTTCAGCTTCTCGCTCGGCTCCCTTTTCTCTCCGAGTTTCTTCACTTCTCTCAGCAGTAGCTTCAAAGTCTCCTTTGCGTCCCCGAGTATTGCCAAATCAACGGGTCTGTTTAAGGCTATCATTTCAGCCTCTATGTCTATCTGTATCGTTTTCTGCACCTCAGGATCTCCCCAGCCCGGTGGTCTCCCCCAGAAGTCCGTGTCCCCAAGCTTACTGCCAACGACGAGCACGACGTCTGCGGAGTTCTGTGCAGCTATCGCAGCTGGGCTTGATGGGATCAAAGCCAATGGATGATCCTCCGGGATCGCTCCACGAGCGGACATGCTTGTTGTGACAACCGCACCGAGATACTCTGCAAGCTCTCTCAGCTCTCCCCAAGCTTTAGCCCTTAAAACTCCTCCACCCGCATGGATCAACGGCATTTCTGCGTTGTAGAGCATTTCAGCGGCTTTCTTCACAAGTTCTGGATTGCCAACGGGTTTCTCTATCGCTCTATACCTCTCTGGGGGATAGATTCCAGCGTATTCTTCCTCAGCATCGTTGAAGAGAACGTCTGAAGGCAAGTCGAGGTGCACTGGACCTTGTCTCCCGGAAAGAGCAACCCTGATTGCTCTTTGCAATAGCTCGGGAATTCTCTGCCAGTGATAAACGACAGCGCTCCACTTCGTTATCGGCTTCAGGAGATGATACTGATCGAGCGCTTGCATCGAACCACGGTCGGGGTAGCTTTTCCACGTTTGGTTTTGTGCGGTGATCACGAGCATCGGGATTCCATCTGCATACGCAGGATAAACTCCGGGGACTAAATCCGCCCCTCCGGGACCAACGGTTCCGATGCATACCCCTATTTCTCCACTAACCCTTGCGTAAGCATCAGCCATGCTCGCAGCAGCTTGTTCGTGCCTACAATTAACGAATCTCATCCCCTCTTTTTCACCAATTCTCTTGATTGCATCTAAAATCGGGAGGAGCTGAGCTCCGGGGACACCAAAGACGTATTTCACCCTTTCCTTTAAAAGACACTTCACGAGCAACTCCCCACCCGAGATCGGCATCGAATCACCTCTCGGCTCATAAGCTATAACTCCTGATCTCGGTGCACTCGATCTTCGACATCTTTTTGACCTCTGAGATCACTTTGTTGGGATCAACGACCTTAGCCTCGGGCGGAAAAACGCCTTTCGGCATCTCACCCTTTGCGAGCTCCAAAGCGCCAACAGCGCAAGGTAAAGCGGTCGCCTGTGCGGAATCTTTGAACGCAATACCGTATTCCATCACGTGGCTCTCTCCATCTTTCTTCCCTTTTATCCTCACTCCCAAGCCCATGCCCATAAGCGAGTAATCACCAAGTCTCTCGTAGATCTTTGCTAATGTGTTTTGGAGCTCTTCTGCGGGAACAAGCTGGTTCAGAGACATCGCTATTGCAACCGCTATCTCGATTGCCTTGAACTGCTGTCCTCGCAAGCTTACGATTCCCTCACCAGTTAAACCGAGCTGGGCGAAGACTTTTGCAATCTCGTTCAGTTCCGAAGGCCAAACTCCGCCTTTGTTGAAGACGTTCTTCGCTTTTATGTATCTCGGGATCGTTATGGGCTCAGGGTGTCCAACGATCGCAACTTCCCAAGTTCCAATCGGTTCCGGGAAATCGAAGTTCTCAGCTTCCGAAAGAGCTTTTTCGTCCACCCAATCCCCATTTTTGAACACCTTCACGTTGCCCGTGATCGCATGGAAAAAGTGCTCTATTATCGCATTTCCCATCGTTGGATCGATTGCAGTCCAAACCCAATATGTTCCGATCTCCTCGACTTCATCCATTTTTTCAGCACCAACGCTCGCCAAAACGTTCGTAATCCCAGGAGTTGCACCCATCCCGACGATCGCAGTTACGCCCTTTTCCCTCGCAATTCTATCGAGCGAAAGCCCCTCCAGCGTGGAATCGTAGTCGTCGTTTATGTCCACATAGCTAATCCCAGCGGTGAGCGCAGTTTTGAGCACATGCACTCCAAACTTGTAAAATGGTCCCACAGCGTTCACGACAACGTCTTTTCCTTTCAGGATCTCCAAAAGTTCCCCAGAACGGGTAACCTCTGCTTTAACGAAATCCACTCCCCTCTCATTTGCGATCTGTTGCCCCCTAATTTCGTTGATGTCTGCAACCGTTACCTCAGCTGAAGCGTCGAGCCTTAGAATCTCGTCAACGATCCTCGAACCTATATGCCCAGCTCCACCCAAAACAACAATTTTCATAAAAAAACGTGAGCCACAAAGATTTAAAGCTTTTTGATCACAACCGCTTAATACACCGCAAAGTATCGTTGAGCATGAAAGGCGAAATCCTTGCATTGCTCGCAGCGACTCTTTGGGGAATTGCACCAATCCTCGACAGATATGCGCTTCAAGAAATCTCAGTCTACCCAGCGATAGTGATAAGGGCATTTGGTGGATTTGTTGCAATATTCTTGCTCTCCTTAGCTTTGAAGAACCTCGAAATGACCGCATCTAAGGCGATCCTTCTCCTTCTAATTTCGGGAGCGATAAGCGGAGCTTTTGCGATGATTCTATACTTCGAATCCCTGAAGAGCATTGGAGCGAGCAAGGCGGTTGCGATAACCGCAGTTTACCCAATGATCACGGCGTTGCTTTCTGTGATTTTTCTGGCTGAAGCATTATCTGCGAGGGTGCTCTTGGGGATAGTGTTAATAGTCATCGGGATAATTTTGGTCAGCGAGGTGTAGCCATGGATCTCGAAGGATATGCGAGAAAGATGTTGGCGAAGAAGAGCGAGGAGGAAGTTGAAAAAATGCTTGCGGAGAGAATAGCTGAGATAAAGGATTGGGATCTTGATAAGGCTCTCTCTTGGGCTAAAGCGGTTGTTTTGGAGGTGAAGAACGCATACTCAAAGACGAACTGGCTTCTCGATTACTACCGCACCGGAGTCACAATGGGAACCTTTGGCGTTGGAAGCAGGGGAAGAGGGGACTTCTACGTCCACTCGAAGATCGGAGAAATAAGCGGTGTCTCCGCAGTTCTATCGCCGAGAGATCTCGACGATGCGGGAGTTGTTGAGAGGAATGGACTCTACATCACAGTTGCGGTCGATGGAATTCACTCTCGTTTAAGTGAGTTCCCGTTCGTTGCGGGGTTCCATGTTACGAGGGCTGCGATGAGGGATGTTTACGTAAAGGGCGCAGAACCGGTTGCGGTTTTTTCCGATATACACATCGCTGACGACGGTGATGTTAGCAAGATCTTCGACCACATCGCTGGAATTGCGACGGTTTGCGAAGCTACGAACGTGCCACTCGTCGCTGGCTCAACGCTTAGAATCGGAGGAGACATGGTCATCGGAGAGCGTATGACAGGTTGCGTTGGTTGCGTTGGTGTTGCAACGCACATACTGCCGAGGAGGAATGCAAAGGAAGGAGATCTAATTCTTTTAACCGAAGGTGCGGGAGGAGGAACGATAACGACGACTGCGATTTACTACGGGATGCACGAAGTCATCGAAGAAACGATAAATTTGGACTTCATAAAAGCGGTGAGGGCGATCTTTTCCTCGAATCTCGTTCCAAAGATCCACTCGATGAGCGATGTTACGAACGGCGGGATAAGAGGGGACGCAGAGGAGATTGCAAAAACTGCGAAAAAGAGTTTAGTGTTCGATTTCGAGAAGTTAAGAAAGTCTGTGAATCCAAAGGTGCTAAAAATGCTTGAGGAATTGAAGATCGATTTCATGGGTGTTTCAACCGATTCGCTCATGATCATTTGTCCGGAGAATGTTGCCAAGGATGTTAAGAAAGCTGTGAGGGCTGTGAACGTGAAAATCGAGGAAGTCGGCTGGGTTGAAAGCGGTGAAGGCGCTTACGTGATTGAGGACAACCTTAGAAGGGAGATAAAGCCGAGGTTTAGGGAATCCGCATACACGCCACTGAAAAAAGTTGTGGGCGAAGAAACTCCAAGGGATTTTGAGGAGATGAGAAGAAAAATCGACGAGGCGGTTTTGAAGGCAATAGAGAAGAAAAAGAAGGTTCTCGAAAAGCTCAGAGTTTAACATCGCTCATCTCTGATTATTTTGGCAATTTATTATTTTGCATATTGCTAACATGGAAAAGTTTATATCCCATCATCACGAAGGTTGTCGGTGATCGAAATGGCGAACATACCCGCAGAGCTCTCCGCTCTGCCCTTGGAAAGCCTTATAGGGAAGCCCTTAGAAGCTGCGGTTAGGGCACAAGCCTACGCAGCGATGACGACAGCGAGGTTTGTTCAGGAAGTTGGGTTGGACGATGATGGGAACGTGAAGAGTGTGGTGTTTAAGTTCAAAAGAAAGACGCTCGATCCAGACAGCGGAGAGGTCAAGGAAGAAGATACGACGATCGAAGCACCACTGTTGACGATTTTGCCAGTGCCCTTCATAAGGATCAAGGACATGACGGTTAATTTCAAGTTCATAATAAAAACAACCGATGTTGACACGTCTCAGCACGATTTTTCAACGAAGCTATCCGCAAAAGCTGGATGGGGATGGGGGAGTGTTAAGCTTACTGCGAGCTACGGATACAAGAGAGAAACGAGGTCGCAGGTCGACAGAAGTGCGGAGCTCGAGATTGTAGTTAACGCAGTTCAGGACGAGATGCCCGAGGGGTTAAGGACACTGCTCACGATTCTGAGGGAGTCGATGGCTCCAGCCAAGTGATCCCATGACGCAGACCGCACTCCTTTTGGAGCAGATAATCTCAGCTCCGCTCACTGCGATAGTTCACGCCCAAAGGGACACCGCAAAAGCTACACTCGATTTTTTACTTTCTCAGCTTGTAGAAAAGGAGGAGGCGGGGAAAAAGAAAAGGGTGCCCCTGTCGGTCGAGTTTAGCTACACGCAGGTTTTGCAGGATCCGGAAACAGGGAAACTTCAGACTCTGCCGATGAAAATGAGCATCCCAATCTTAACGCTCGTGCCTCTCCCATACATAAGCGTCGACGAGGCTGAGATCGAGTTCAAGGCTAAGGTAGTTGCGTTCAGAGAGGGGAAGTTTTTTGCGGTCTATCAAGCGAGCGCAGATATAAGCGCTGAACTAAACGTGAAGATAAGGGCTAAGAGAGTCGATGTTCCCGAGGGAATGGCGAGGGCGATAACTGCGCTGAGCAACTCGATACCGGTGATGAAGGATGAGGGAAATTAAGATCGACCCATCGAAGATCCCTCCAGCCGATTCCATGGGAGCGGGAAAAAGATTGACGCTGAGGGAGCTTACTCACAACATTGCGCTTTCAGTTTTGAAATCCAAAGCCATAGTCGACTCTGAGAGTGCGAAAGTGAAGAGGGAAGTCTACGATAAGGATGAGCTCCTTAAAAATCTTCCGTTGACAACTTTCGAGATCACAGACGTTGAAGTTGAGCTCAAGTTCCTTGTGAGCGGAGTTGAGAAAGAGGAAGTTTTTATCAACGTGGATTCAGAACAGCTGAGTAGGGCTCAAAACGTCATCTCAACGATAAAGTTCCGGTTGGCGAGTAAAAAGCTTTCAGAATTCGTGATCGAAGAAAAAGAAAGAATTCTGAAGTAGTTATGGAATTTCGAGCTCCTTTAACTTCTCCTTCGTCGGGACTCCATTCACCCAGCCACGGAGCTTGTAATACTCTTCCCTCATTTTCTCGAAGCTCTTAGCATCGACGACGTGCCCCTTTGCAACGCCGTCGGGCAAGGGTTCTGTGATAAGCCTCTTCGGCAAAACGTCGTCTTTTGCGTCGAAGCCGAACTTGTTCATTATCACCCTCTCGAGGTTGTATATTCTCTCTCCAATTCTAAGCAGGGAGTCCGCAGTCATTTCCCAGCCGGTAACCGCTGAGAGCAGTTTTGCATAGTCTTCGGCTCCAAGTGCGAAGGTCGTGAACAAGCAATTGACCGCAGAGTTAACGACACACGTGAAATCTTGCAGAGTCTTGACGAGCTGGGCTTTTCCGTCGTAGACAAGCGGATCCGTCTTTGTCGGCATTCCCGCAATTTCGGAGCCAACCGAATAGCCAGTGACATGACATCCGCCACGGTTTGCGGTTGCGTAGTTCAGCCCAATCCCCTTGATCGCTCTCGGATCGTAGGCGGGCATCTCGAGTCCCTTCACAGTCATAGAGAGCTCGGGAGCGCCAAAGGTTTCTGCGAGTCTTTTGCTTCCCAACGCTAAGAACTTCCCAAACCCAGCCTTGTATGCGGTTCTCCATATCGCATCCACGAGCGACGCAGCGTTTCCAAACGACAAGTCCATCCCCTGCAAGTCCTCCGCTTTGACGTATCCCTTTTCGTATAACTCCATCGCACAGGCGATCGTTGAGCCCATGCTTATCGTGTCTAATCCGAGCTCGTCGCAGAGATGGTTCGCCTTTATCACCGCCTCGAGGTTCATAACTGCGGTGTCGTTGCCAAGAGCCCAGACACTCTCGTATTCTGGTCCCTCCGTGTTCAGAACCATGAACGGTCCTTCCTTAACCTCCGTCGCCCTACCGCAACCAATGCTACATCCCCAGCAAGCAACCCTCTTCCTCAGGTATTTCTCAGCCAACCTTTCACCACTTATCTCGTCCGCTTTTTCGTTGTAGGCTTTCTGCCAGTTCTTGTAAGGCAATCCGCCTGCGTTGTTGATCACGTTAACGAGCAAGGCGGTTCCGTATTTCGGCAATCCGGTTCCGGTTATCGGGTTGTTTTTGACCTTCTCAAGCATCTCCTTTGAAATCTGCTTGAACTCTTCGGGCTTTGCGACCTCTGGCTTCTTCTTACCCCTTGCAACTATGGCTTTTAGCTTCTTCGATCCCATCACCGCCCCTGCTCCAGTTCTACCCGCAGCCCTGTGTTCGTCGTTCATTATCGAAGCAAAGTAGACGAGATTCTCCCCCGCTGGACCGATGCAGGCAACACTACCACCTTTTTCCAGTGTTCTCGTCGTGTCGAACACGTTGAGCCCCCAAAGCTTCTTAGCGCACTTTATCTCAGCACCGTCTTCGGTAGCTTCGATGTAAACTGGCTCAGGACTTTTTCCCTCGATGACTATGATGTCGTAACCAGCGAACTTCATGAAGGGTCCGAACTTCCCACCGCTGTTCGCAGAAGCTATGCTACCGGTGAGTGGACTCTTCAAAGCCATCACGTGGTATCTCCCGGACTCGGGAAATCCAACGACACCAGTCGCTGGACCCGTGGCGAATATCAAAACGTTCTCTTCCCCGAAAGGATCAATGTCTTTGGCGGAAATTCCGAGTTTCTCGTATTCGAGAAGGTAATCGTAGAGAAGTCGAACCGCATATCCTTTACCGCCAAGGTATTTCTTCGCAATCTCCATGTTGATTTTCTCCTCTTTAACACTGCCCTCGCTAAGGTTCACTTTCAAAATCTTGCCCATGTAGCCCATACTCCCACCGTTTATTTTTGAGTTTGTTAAGATAAATAATTTTCGCCCCTCGCATCGATGATAGCTTTCGAAAAAGGAAGAAAGGTTTAAATCCCCATGGGGAGCATGAGTATTTCTATGGACGAGTTCGATTTCGTTGATGAGGAAGAGGAGGAGATAAGCGGGGAGGATAGCGAAAAACTCACCGAAATATACAAGTTGGCGATCAAGCTTCTCAGATTACTCGAGGATTTGAAGAGCGTCGAACTTAAGGAATCCACGTCTCTCATGCTCATAAGGGAGCTCGTGGGGGATGACAAGGTTCTAATAGGCTTGGCTTCGAAGATGCTCCAAGACATAACCCTCGGTTACGAGGGAGAGAACTACGTGAGCTAAAGGTCAGCAACTTTTATATTCTTTTCCTAAACAAGCTTCATGGCTCGAAAGCTTGAAAAAAAGTCTGCAAGGATCTTGGCAATAATCCTCGCGTTCATAATGCTCGGATCTGTTTTTGCATACGTTTCAGGCGGAGGGGCAAGGGAGAAGAGGGAAACGAAGTTCAACTTTACAACGCTTGAAGCGGTAGGCTATTTGCCAGAGAACTCGATCGTATACTACTACAATTTCACCGAGCTAAATGCTTTGGCGAAAAAACTCGGTAAAAACGACGTTTTTGTGAACTACACGGAAAGCCTTGCGGTTCGAGAGCTCAACTACGCTTACAGGAGCTATTTGGACAGGAGGATAGTTGAGTTTACTCACTACTTTGAGGAGCTTTTAATTGCGAGATACGGCGACTTCGACGTTTACTTTGTGAACGAGAACACTTCTAAGGTTTACTTTGCGAAGCAAGCAGAGCAAAAAGTTGGAGATCTCACCGTTAAGTTCCACGGTGGCGTTGCAATTGCGGAGGAGGTGCATCCGTTGTTGATTGGCTACGCTCCCCTTGTGCTGGAGATTGCAAAGAACATCGATCAAGGAAAAGCCTCGGATTACTTGGCTTACGTTTCTCGAATAAACGGAAGCTTCGTATTCGCACAGATGATCTTTGGAAACGTAACTGGGAGCTACGTGAGGTTTACTCAAAACGAAAGCCCTGTGGACTTCTTCTTCCAAGGCTTCAGATTCAACGAAACTTCAGGGAATTACGAGAAGGTATGGGCACTTCGTTTTACGGAGAACTACTTCTTCACAGAACTCAACGAGACTGAAAAAGACTTCGAATACTACTACTTCGAGAACTTCGACGATGGCTTCAGCATTGCGGTGATGGGGGACAAGAACTTCACGAAGGTCTTGGAAGCGAAGCCGAACGTGATGGGCATCGTGATAAAGGAGGTAGAGAAGGAGTAAATTTAAACTTTTGACATCTCAATTTTAACCCAAGAAAAGCCGAGCAGTGCGGATATTGCGTCGCCCAAAACCATTCCGAACAAAACTCCTTCAAACCCGATTCCCAATCTAATTGCAAGGACGTATGCGAGCATGACCTGTGTCGATACCCTGAGCACGGTTAAGCTCAAAGCCTTCTCACCTTTTCCCATTCCTTGGAATGTGGCACTTGTGACGATGCCAATTGGGGCGAAGATTAGGATGAAGGCTAAGATTCTCAGCGAGCTCACGAGCCCTTCGTAGATGACAGAGCTCTCCTCTGTGTATGCGAAGATGTATGAGATCTGTGGGGCAAAGATGAGCATGAACACCAAGATTAGAGCGTTTATCCGAAGAGTAAGCTTCAGAGCATAGTTGTAAGCTTTTCTAAGGTTTTTCGCACTCCTCGCTCCATAGGAAGCTCCAGAGACAGCGGTTAACGCACCAGAAATTCCAAAAAGCGGAATGAAGCCTATCTGCATGAGTCTCCAGACGCTCGTGTATATCGCAACCCCCTCCTCACCGCCAATGGCGAGAATTATGCGATTCACAAAGATGATCGAGACGGACATTATTACCATACCAATCGACGCCGGAATTCCGACTCTGAGCAAATCAAAAGCTGTTTTCCAGCTCCACTTACAAAGATATGGTTTTGCATAGCTTTTTCCACTGTAGAACCAGTAGGCGAAAATGGCAGAAGAGATGCACAGCGATAAAACGCTCGCATAAGCTGCGCCAGCAACTCCTAAGGAGAGGACGTAGATGAACACTGGATCGAGGACTATGTTTAGCAGTGAGCCTGCGACGTTTGCATACATCGAACTCTTGGCGTTCCCCTCGCCGTTCAACAAACCTGCGCTGACGTTGTTGAACACGAGGAAGAATGAACCGAGAACCATTATACTTCCGTATTCGAGCGAAAGTCTTAATACTTCTCCTTCGGCTCCAAGGATCCTCATAGCGTTCTCGAGTTGAAGGATTAGACTCATAATGAGCGTAGAAACGATTACAGACATTGCAAAGGCATGCGTTGCGACGACTCTCACACCTTCCAAGTCCCTTGCACCAATTCTCCTCGAAACCGCTGAGCTTGAAGCGACGCTCAATCCAAAGGAGAGGGCGATAAAGATCATGAAGAGCGGAAAGAAGATTCCAAGGGCTGAAAGCGCTACTGCGCCAAGTCCAGCGACCCATATTGCGTCTGCGATGTTGTAAAGAGTGAATACGATGTTGTTAATCACCATTGGAGCAGAAAGCTTTAGCAAAGCCCTTTTTGGATTTCCCATTAAGAGCTCGATTCTCTCCTCTTCGCTCACTCCAGAGATCGGAACAGCTTTGTTTAAAAATTCTTCCAATTTAGGTGCCCGACAGTCTTGGAAAAGTTTTTGAGCACAGGTCGAAATCTCTGAGAAATGATCGTCCCGAAGGGGAAAACGATTGTTGCAAGGGGAAAGGTAAAGCTCGAAGGCGACGCAGAGGTCGTGGGTTCTAAAGTAAGGGAGTTCGAGTGCGAGAAATTCGTGCCGATAGAATGCTACTCGGACGTCGAGGTTGAAGTCGAGGGTGAATTCACGGTAGTCGAATTCTTCACGATTCCCGAAACATGGAAAAGACTCGCAAAAAAGGACTGGGAGACCATTTTTTTGTTTGGCGGTGTTGACAGCGGTAAGAGCACCCTCGCAACTTATTTGGCGAACAAGATCGGCGGTGCTTACGTTCTCGACCTCGACATAGGTCAGGCGGAGATAGCGCATCCCGGAGCGATGGCTTATGGATTTGCAAGGGACGTTGTGAGTTTAAGCCAAGTTAAGATGATCAACGGCTTCTTTGTTGGGAGCGTAACTCCGCAGGGGAGAGAAGTGAAGTGTCTGCGTGGGGTTGCAAAGCTGTGGAGAGAGCTAAGGAAGCTCGAAGGCAGAAAGATCGTGAACACGACTGGTTGGATCAAGGGGAAGAGGGCGAAGGAGTATAAGATGGCGAAGATCGAGATAATAGAGCCGGATCTCGTTGTCTCTTTCGAGGGAAAACCGTTCGAAGGCGTAGAGATTTACGAGGTCGAGAAGGGCTACACCATAAAGAGGGACAGAAACGAAAGGCTGAAGGCGAGATGTGAAGCTTATGCGAGGTTCTTGAGAAACGCCAAGGTTTTTGAATTCGAAAGAAATAGCGTTAAGTTGAAGCCAGATCTTTTCCAAGGCAGAGACGTTTCTGATTTCATCAGCATGGTTCTGGGAACGAAAGTTTTATTTGCAAAGCTCGGCGAAGACTTCTTGGCGATCTGCACGCAGAGGGAAGTTGAAATCGACTACGTGATTGTGAAAGAGTTGAAGGAACTTTATGGAATCGAAGACATCTTTGTTTTCACGGAAAGCGAGCTTAAAAACGTTGTCGTAGGTCTTTACAAAGGCGAAAGGTATCGGGGCATGGGTCTGCTCAAGGCTGTGGGCGAAAAAATAGCAATCGAGTCTGAGCTCTCGGATTTCGATCTCGTGGAGATCGGAGAAATTAGGTTTGACGCTGGTAAGGAGTGCTTCCTGAGAAAATTCTAAGTTCTAAACCATTCTGAAATGCTCTCTTCTGGCATGAAATTGTCCCCATAAACTACGATGTGCAATCTCGTGTAAACTCCTCTTGGAACGGATAGAGTTACGTTTAAGTAAAGGACAGAACTGGACTTTAAGTCCTGCGGATCACTACTTTTTTGAGCCCATACCTTTCCCTTCTCTGGTGCATCAAACCCGATCCAAACTCTAAGATTTTTGGCTACTCCAGAACCTTCGTTCGTCACAGTTACGTGGATCTCATAAACAAGATAGGATGCACCATAGTCCACAACTTTCGAGACCCAATTGGCAGTTATTATAGGTTTGGGGATTAATGGATAGATTATGGCTTTGGCTTCTCTATACTCCATTGGAATCTGTCCAATTTCCCAGCCTTCTCCTGTGGTTTCCAAATAAAAGTATTTCACACCCCCATAATTGTAGTAAGTTCCATAACAATTGCTACAAGCGACTCCGACAGCCATATGGCGGGGAAGCTCAATTAAAACTACGCTGTATCCTAATTTAGTAAGCAACTCGGCGGTAAGAATGGAGGTATCCTCGCAATCTCCACCGTTGTCGATCAAAGTTTCAATGGGGTATTTAGGATACTCATCGAAAGGAGTCGACACCGAGTCAGGAACATAGGGCAAGGATTGGACAAAAGATATGACGAAGTTAATTGTCTCCCATTCGTTGAAGCCCGCTTTTCGAGAAGCATCTCTAAAAACGTCCACAAGTTGTTTTATTATTTCGTCATCGTAGGGATCTGTGACGTATACAGAGTAATCCCCTGTCAGCGGTCTGGGCTTGTTTTTGTAGTATTCGTATAGAGATCTTGGGAAAACAGGTTTCCATGTCCATTCCATCCCCTTGTAGCTCCACTTGTATTCCCTTTGGATGTATTCAGCTTCATGCGGTGGCACGCAAGGTCTGGTTTGCGTTATCTCTACACATTTGTAGTTTGTAGTTGCATCACAGCGATAGGTGGTGCGATATTGAGTATAATTAATGCACTCACTCCAATCTGTTGGCTCAGGGCACTTTGGACAGCTGGGGACAAATCTTTCTTGGTCATACTGCGTGGGAACTTCTTGTGTCTTTCCTACCATTTCGGGGTAAAATGCGTAAAGACGATAGATCACCCAAATTACTATCAAGATCCAAAATACCCTTGAGATCTTCCCCATAAAGGCGGGTTTGGTTCAAAATCTTAATAATTTTTTGCTTATGGAAGGCGAGAGCTAAGGTATGGACCGGTGGGGATTTGAACCCCAGGCCTCCGCCATGCCAAGACGGCGCTCTACCAGCTGAGCTACCGGCCCTGAGTTGCGTTGCATCGCAGGGTTAAAAACGTTTTGGATTTGTGAGTTGTTTATACTTAACAATCATGCGAAAAGCTTATATGCAATGATAAATTGTTATCTTCGGGGGTGAGAACATCGTATACGGGGGATTGGAAGATAATGGTCGATGCGTTGCAGATGGAGGGAAGGAGGTTTGAGGTCTCAGAAGAGGGGGTGGTGCGGATAAGGCATTGGAATAGGGAGATAACGATCGGGCTTACGAATGGTTCCGGCTTTGTCGAGATCAAGAGCTTCGAGTGTTGTAAGAAAATCAGTGGACCGAGCGAGCAAACGCTGAGTGCAATGGCAAAGCTCGGAGTTATAAGCCTTAAGTCGCTGATCGCATCTGCGTTCATCAACAATGGCTATGAAAAAGCGCTGGAGATAAAGAGGTGCTACGAAAAAATCAAACTCTAAACCAGAAATCTGCTCATTCCTCTACGCCAAGCTTCTTCCGCTTCGAAGACATCACATGCGAAACTCTTGAAGTCTATTTTTTCACCCTCGCTGAACCCAATTATCTCAGCTTTCAAACCCTTGTTTCTCATGAAGTCGACGAAATTTTCTGCACTGTGCTCTTTTATCTCAACGATCCACCTCGTGTTCGACTCCGAGAAAAGATCGACGAAGTCGAGGTTTTTCTTAGCCACAAAGCCTACGTCGAGTCCAAAGCACATCTCTGCGATCGCAACCGCAACTCCGCCCTCGGAAACGTCGTGGCAAGCGCTAACTTTGAACTTCTTAAATGCCTCGAGCAAAGCCTCGCTGTAATTTTTAAGTTTTTCAGGCGACGTTTTCGGAACTTCGTAGTTCTCGAATCCCATTATCTTCGAGTAAAGGCTACCTCCGAACTCTCTCTTTGTCTCTCCAACCAAAACAACTGCGCCACCCTTGAAAAAGCTCTCGTTGATGAAAGCGATGTCTTCAACAATCCCGATGCCGAGAAGCGTCGGAGTTGGTGCAATCGCTGAGAACTTTGTCTCGTTGTAAAAGCTCACGTTCCCGCTGACGCATGGAATTCCGAACTCTTTAGCCATCCAGCCAAGTGCCTTAACACTTTCAACAAACTCCCACATCCTTTCTGGCTTTTCTGGGTTTCCGAAGTTGAGGCAGTCGACGAAGGAATGTGGCTTCGAGTTAACAGCGACGAGGTTTCTGACCATCTCATCAAAAGCACTCGCAGTTCCCCAGTATGGATCCGCTTTGGTCAACCAAGGGTTCACCGCAGTCGCTATTGCGATACCTCTGTTGGAGGGGGTCGGCTTTATCACCGCAGCGTCGCCGTGGGTTTCGTAGTTTATTTTTCCCTGCAGGGGTCTTAAGATCGTTGAAGCCTTCACCTCGTGGTCGTATTGCCTTATGACCCATTCCTTGCTCGCAACGTTCGGATGCGAGATCATTCTCATGAAAACATCCTTGTAATCCTTTGGCGTTGGTATCTCTTGCCCCACGAATCTCTTTGGTCGCTCGGCGTAGTTTCTGCAATATTCGACTGCCCCAACGATGAACTCGATGTCCATCTCGTAAACCTTGTAGCCGTTGTAGTAGATTCTCAACATGCGATCGTCGGTTGTTTTCCCGATCACAGTCGCCGGAATATCCCATTTCTGGAAAACATAGAGCACTTCGTCGACCTTCTCTGGTCTCACCGTGAGCATCATCCTCTCTTGGCTCTCAGAAACCCATATCTCCCAGGGAGCCATCCCCTCCTCCTTTAGAGGGACTTTGTCCAAGTGTATCTCAGCTCCAAATCCAGCTGCAAACGCCATTTCTCCGACAACGCAACTCAATCCGCCACCACCGAGATCCTTCATTCCAGTTATCAGCCCTTTTTCAACGACTTCAAGGCAGGCGTGTATCAGGGGCTCCTTCATTATCGGGTTTCCAAGCTGGACAGCGCTCCTCTCTTCTTCGCTCTTCTCACTCAACTCGGCGGATGCAAAGGTTACGCCATGGATTCCGTCTCGACCAGTTTTTCCACCAACTAAGACAAAGAGGTCTCCAACGTTCTTAGCTCTGCTCGGAACCACGTTCTTTTTCTTCACGATCCCAACGCATCCAACGTTCACAATGCAGTTCGTGAGATATGATCTGTCGAAGAAGACGCAACCGCTGACCGTCGGTATTCCTACTCGGTTGCCGTAATCCCTTATCCCAGCAACGACCCCTGTGAGCAGGTAATTCGGATGCCTTGTTCCCTTTGGCAACGCCTCGTAACTCGTGTCTAAATCGGCGAAGAAAAGGGGATCGATCAACGCAATCGGTTTTGCGCCCATGCAGAGCACGTCTCTTATTATCCCCCCTATTCCCGTTGCAGCCCCGCCGTAGGGCTCGATTGCGGATGGATGGTTGTGGCTCTCGATCTTCACAACGTAAGCGTATTCTTCGTCGAACTCAACGACTCCAGCGTCTTCTTTTATCGCAGATATGACGTAGGGGTAGCGTGCGTAATCGTCGATGAGAAAACTCTTCAAGAAATACTTTGAGCTCTTGTAACAACAATGCTCGCTCCAGGCTTGCGCCAAGGACTGGAGCTCTATGTCGTATGGGTTTCTCCCCTTGTTCCTGAAATACTCTTTTATGAGCTTCATCTCCTGCAAGTTCAGCCCGAGACCCATTTTCTCGCTGATCTCAACCAACTCCTTGTCTCCAGCGTTCAAAATATCGATTTCGTAGAGCTCGAACGGGACGTTGACTTTTTTGAACATCTAATCACCCGATCCAGTTGATCCTGAACCTCTGAATCACGGGATTTGCTAAGAGCTTTTCGCACATCTCCTTTATCTCTTTCTCAGCCTCTTCTCTACTCTTCGCATCTATCTCGATTCTGAAGACCTTTACCGCAGAGACCTTTTTAACCCTCTTGAAACCAAGGAGCCTCAAAGCCTTCAACGTCGACTCTCCTTCTGGATCCGCAACCCCTTCTTTCAGCTCTATGTAGACGTCTGCAATCATAGACGCACTGAGCCTTTCGAGAATAAAAACCTGATGCGAATGGAATAAATTAAATAGCACGAATAAATTACCTATAAATGCTCCCGTGGAAAAATCTTAGCATGAAGAAGAAACTCGTTGCACTTGCGATCGTTGCAGTGGTTGCGCTACTGATCTCCTCGCAACTCGTGGAGAGGAATAAAAGCTCAAATCCGAGCACAGCTACGAGCTACGAAGTTCTGAACTGCTCGAGCTTCGGAGAATACAGGAACTACTACGTGTTCGATGAAAACTCGAAAACGATCTACGCTTTCGTAACCGTGAACTGCGGGAGCGACGAAGTTTTGGTCCAAAAGGAAGATGGAAAGATAAAGATCGTCGAAAGGGATTACGACGGCTTATTGATGAGATGCGTTTGCCAGAAGGAGGTTAGGGTTTACAACGTAAGCGATAGCGTTGTCGAGTTCGTGAACTGGGGGAACGAGTCTATTAAACTTGAGAAGGGCGAAGCAATTGACGCTGGAGGTTTCTGCGGGTTCTCAACTTTTGCGGAGTGCAAAGAGGACAGCGACTGCAAGATCGGCGGATGTTCTGGAGAAGTTTGTATGGGTGTCAAGGAAGATATCTTCACGATCTGCATATACCGAGACTGCTACGATCGAATTAAATTCAACGTGAGTTGCAAGTGTGTCAACAACAAGTGTAGGTGGGTCTAAGTTTTTTTAACCACCCCTTTACCTTTTTTGATGATCCTCTCCAAAGACTTTGGCGAAACGAAGGCAAAGATCCTTGGGAAAATCTTGGATGATTACGTAGTTTGCAAGTCGAGGTTTGGAAATGCTCTGAGCTCAGATCCGAGCTTTATTGTAGTCGAAAAGCCCGAGAGCTCTACAGTGATACCAGACTTCTTTATCGAGAAGTATCAAAGGGCGATCGAGAGAGCAAGGGAGGTTGCGATCTCAAAGCTAAGGAACGTTCCATACACAAGAAGAGTTTCGATTCCGCTTTGGAGCCCAGAGGAGCATTACTCGAAGAATCCTGTTGCGATCACGGAGATCTCGTTTCTCTTCGACGAGAAGCTCCATTTGACTGCTTACTTTCGCTCCTTAGAATGTTTGAACTACTTTGACAACAACTTCCACTTCCTCTCCAAGACCCTTGAAGAGGTTGCGAGCGAAACAGAACTTGAAGCTGGGAGCGTTGCGATGCTCGTCGCAATCCCTCATGTCTACGAGAGGGACAAGAAAAGGGCAGAAGAGTTTGCGAAGGATTGCAAGGAAATCTATGGCTACACGAGCCTCGGAACGCATTTGGTCGAGGACTACATATCCTCAGCCTGGCATTCTGCGATGGAAATCGTTTACAATTACGGAAAGTTCAAGGCTACGGAGTGGGACATGTTCGAAAGCCAAAGAAGGAGCAAGTTCGTCCATAGATTGTTCATCGAAGTCAAGAAGCCAGAAGAAAATAAACTGCACGACAAAGCACCGTTCACCGAGAATTACTGCTTGGACTACGCAATCAGCTACGTGATCGGAGAAAGCTTTGAAAGGGTTTCGAGCTCATTGCTTAAGGAAGGGGAGGAATACACATACGCAGAGAGGGCGAGGTTTTGCGAGAAGGACGAAGTGAAGGTGGACCAGCTCTTTGAAGTTTTGCAGAAGCTAAAGGCTGACAAGTGTAGGAGAGATTGTTACGTTGGGATTTCAAGGCTCTGGGACTTAGAGAGCAAGGATCCGCCTTGTCTACGTGGTTATCAGTTCGTAGGAAGGAAAGAGACACTTAAGGGCATTTTCTACATGCGTTCGAACGACATCTATGGAGCGATGCATGCGAACATGGTTGCATTTGCTTTGCTAACGAAGCTCGTTTCCGAGCTAACGGGGTTCAAAAGCTACGAATACATGCACTTCGCAGTCGATGCGCACGTTTACGAGGGATTTTTGAACGCCGTGAGGGAAATACTATATCCCAAGATGAAAAAACGCTAACTGAAATAGCTTTTTTCCATTCTCTCAAGCTCAGAAACATCACCGCTGTCGACGATTTCTCCGTTGGAGAGAACGTAAACTCGATCTGCAACGTCTGCGATAAGGCTTAGATTCTGCTCAACTACGAGTATCGAGACTCCGAGCTCTTTTATCCTCTTAACGACTTGCGTAAGCGTCTCCACGACGACGGGAGCTAATCCAAAGCTCGGCTCGTCGAGCAGGAGTAGTTTGGGCTTGAACATCAAAGCCCTTGCAATTGCGAGCATCTGTTGCTCTCCACCGCTCAGAGTTCCTGCAAGCTGGTCTTCACGCTCCTTTAGCTTCGGGAAAATCTCATAGACGTTTTCGAGATCCTTAAAGCCCGTTATGAGCAAGTTATCCTTAACGCTCATCTTTGGGAAAATCCTTCTACCCTCTGGACTTATCGCAATCCCCAAGGAAATCCTCTTGTGCGTCCTTAGCCTTGAGATCTCGGTTCCGTTGAAGAAGATTCTACCCCTCGTTTTTACGAGCCCACAGATAGCTTTCAGCAACGTCGTCTTCCCAGCACCGTTTGGACCAAGGATTGCAACGGTCTCGCCTTTGTTGAGTTCGAGGTTTACTCCTCTCAGCACGTCCCCCTTCCCATAGGATGCGTAGAGATCCTCAACCCTTAACATACTTGCTTCCAAAATACGCCTCCCTCACCGCTTTATCCTCGAGCACATCTTCTGGGTTTCCGTCGAATATGAGCTTTCCACCGTTCAGAACAACGACTCGATCCACTGTGCTTAGGAGCTCTCTCATCCTGTGCTCAACGATTGCAATCGAAGTCCCATTTCCACCGATCTCCTTTATTATGCCCATTATCTTCTCTGCTTCTCTTCTGCTCAGACCAGAAAACGGCTCGTCAAGGAGAAGGAGTCTTGGTTTTCTTGCGAACGCCATTGCAATACTCAGTCTCCTCAGTTCGCCTTGCGACAAGTTCTTTGCAAGCTCTTTTCTCTTTGCTTCGAGGTCAAAGTCTCTGAGAACGCTGAGATCGTCGCTTACCGTTAAGATATTCTCCTCGACGCTCATGTTTTCGAAGACCTTTATCATCTGGAAAGTTCTAATGATCCCAAGTTTTGCGAGCTCGCTTGGCTTTTTGCCTACTACGTTTCTCTCTTGGAAAAGAATCCTCCCAGCGTCAGGTTTTAAGAAACCCGAGATTATATTGAAGAGTGTTGTTTTTCCAGCACCGTTCGGTCCGAGGATTCCGAGCTTCTCCTTCTTCATTTCAAGCGAAATGCTGTCGAGAACCCTGAACCCACCGAAACTCTTTGAAATATCGATGAGCCTTAGCATGTGTGTATCTAAGATGCAAAGTTTTAAATACTTTTCCTCGAGCAGAGAGCATGCGTTGGGCTGTATTAGTTGCGTTGGCACTGCTCATAGCCTTGTGTGCTATGCCAGAGCAACAGCAGGCTACTTCAGGGCAAAAGAGAGACAAGGTCGTGATCGGAGTCTTGGCTCCAATGTCTCTCCCCGAGGGAACTGCGCAAGAGAAAGCGGTGAAGCTCGCTGTGGAGGAGATAAACGCAAAGGGCGGGATTCTTGGATACAGGGTCGAAGTCGTCGTGGGCGATGACAAACTCGACCCGAGCGTTGGCAGTGCTGAGTTTAAGAGACTTGCAACGGTTGAAAAAGCGGACGTGATCATCGGTGGATTTTCGAGCGGAGTTATGTTGGCAACGATGGAAATCATGGCAGAAACTAAGACTCTTTTCTTAGCAGACGCATCCTCACCTTCGCATTCTGCAAAGGTTGCTGAGAACTACGAGAAATACAAGTATTGGTTCAGGATTGCGCAGAACAATGCAACAACGTTCGCATACGATATTGCAGATATGATCAAGTTTCTGCGGAACAATGGCTATGAGGTTAAGAAGATCTATATAATAAGGGACGAGCACATATGGGCAGAAGATGTGATGAAAGCTCTGAGACCTCTACTCGCAGATTTAAGGGTTGAGATCGTCAAAGATGTCCAAATTCCACGCAACTACGCAGAATACGAGTCTTTGATACTCGATGCAGAGAAGTTGGACGCAGATCTAATAGTCCCAATTCTCGCCCTAACGGGAACTGGCGATGTTCTCGTGAAAAGATGGGCGGAGCTGAAGCCAAAGATACTCCTTGCGGGACACGACTTGGCTGCGATCGATTATGGGTTCTACAACAAAACAAACGGAGCTGCGAACTACGTTATCTTCCTTGCAGATGGTGGTGCTCTTGTCACTGCGCCCATTACCGAGCTTTGCAAGGAATTCATTGAGAAATACAGGGCAAAGTATGGTCACTACCCAGAGGCGCATCAGGCTTACGGAGCTTACGACGCAGTTTACCTATACAAGAGAGTCGTGGAAGAGGCGAGCAAGAATGGGGAGAAAGATCCGTTCAACGCAGAAACGCTCGTGAAATACTTGGAGAGATTCAACGAATCTAACCCAGTAATCCTCACGAGACCCATAGCCTTCACCGCAAACCACGACTTGGCTTGGGGAGACAAAACGATCAGGAACTGGATCTCGCAGTGGCAGGATGGAAAGCAGGTGATATTGTATCCGGAGCACGTGGCTACTGGGAAACTAAAGCTACCGCCTTGGATGAGCTAAGGCTATGATCGAACTGCTGGAGATAGCGGTCTTCGGAACAGCAATGGGCGGGATCTTCGCACTGCTTGCGTCAGGTTTTTCCTTAATTTTTGGTGTTTCACGCATCCTAAACTTCGCTCACGGCGTTTGCTTTGCAGTTTCTGCTTATGTTGCAATCTATTTGACTAAGGAGCTCTCTACAGACCTCTTTTCGGCGTCGTTCCTTGGAGTTCTCTTCGCAGTTCTCATAGGTTTCGTTGTCTACGCCCTCACGAGACCAATTCGCCACAACGTCGTAATGGTCATAATAGTAACCCTCGCCTTTGCGTTGCTGGTAGAGCAATTCCTACTCCTTAGCTTTGGAAACCGTGGCTTGACAATGCCTCCTTTTGTCGAAGGGGTTCAAGTTGTGTATGAAAATCTGAGGATAGCGAAGATCAGACTTCTTGCAATCGCAATCGCAGTTGCAATCCTCATAGCCCTGGAGGTTTTTATAAGCAAAACCCTCATTGGAAAGAGGATCAACGCAGTATCGCAGGACAGCGAAGCTTCGATGCTCATCGGAATCGATGTGGAAAAAGTTCTAATAGCAACTTTTGCACTCTCTTCCGCCCTTGCGGGGATTGCGGGAATTTTGTATGCGCAGATCTTCAACGTTTACCCAGCGACGATCCTTCGGGTTCTGATCTATGCGTTCGCAGTCGTCATCCTTGGTGGGCTCGGTAGCTTCCGTGGTAGCGTTCTTGCTTCGTTCATCATCGGCTACATCTTTGTAGCGACGATGAAAACTCTTGGCGCTCAATGGTCGGAGTTCGTCATGTTGATAACGATCATCGCAATCCTTGCGGTAAGACCCACGGGTCTCTTCGGGGTGAGAGAATGAAAGCTCTGGTTCCCTTAGCGTTGCTCTTGGTCTTTCTCCCAATGTTTGTGCCAAGCGCCTATCTCTACTTGATCGGGCTCGCATTAATCTTTGCAATCCTCGTAGCGAGCTGGGATCTGATGGTTGGATACACTGGACAAGTCAACCTCGGGCACACGACGTTCGTAGGGCTCGGAGCTTACGTCACTGCAATTCTCCAAGTTCCGTCGAGGATTGGGGTAGCTTTGGATGTTCACCCATTTTTGGCGATACTCTTGGCTGGGATTTTTTCGGCGTTCGTCGGGCTGGCAATAGGACTGCTCACGCTGAGACTCAAGGGCTATTACTTCGCCTTAGTGACAGCAATTCTTCCGCTCGTCTTCATGCAGAAAGTCTTTGTATGGCGAAGCGTATTTGGAGGGGAAGAGGGGTTCTCAATTCCATCGGAGAAGCTCTTGGTTGCGAGCACACTTGAAAAATACTACGTTGCGGTTGCGTTTGCAGTGATTTCGATCGCTATAATGCTTGTAATAACAAAGAGCAAAATTGGGCTGAGATTTAAAGCGATTAGGGACAGCGAGGAATTGGCTGAAGCACTCGGCATCGATACTACGAAGTACAAAGTCTTAGCCTTTGTGCTGAGCTCGTTTTTCGCAGGAATTGCTGGGGCTATTTTCGTCAACTACCGTCTGACAGTCGCTCCCGATCTCTACGACGTTCCGCTCATGCTTTTGATCATTCTCTCCGCAGTCATTGGTGGACTCGGAACGCTTTGGGGTCCTTTTCTGATGGGCATTCTCGTTTACCTTGCGAAGAACTGGTGGCTGACAGCGTTCAGATCTGGGATCGTGAACGAAGAGATCATACTCTATGCGATCCTAATTGTGGTAGCGATTCTAATGCCAAAAGGAGTCTACAACGAGATTCAGGAAAAATTCAGAAGGAAATCTGGATCTTAGTTTTCAAGCATTTTTTTGTAAAACCTGAGCAAGATCTTGCTCCTCACATCGACCATTTCGCAAATGCTACTTTCGAATATCCCATGGACGATGAAGAACTTCTCCTTCTGATAAACTCCGACCTCAACGACTCTGTGCCCCTCTTCTTCGATGGCTTTCCGCATCAACTCCACGCACTGCGGTCTGAACTTCTCGTTTTCGATGTATGCGACAACTTCATCGGTTATGGTTTCGCCGTAAACGACTACGGGGTTGTTGAAGAGGAAAAAGTTTGGGATCTTCAGAATTCTACCAGTGTAAACGCTTGGAAGCCTTTCACCGTCTCCAACTTCTTTCAGCGTCGTCCTTACGAGCCCTATGTTTACGACGTCGCCTTTTATCACTGGATTCGTGAGAACTTTTATCCTCGTATTCGGTTTTATGTGTTTAACTTTTCTGAAGATGATCCCTGCGATTATGCTTGCCACGTAGTCTTTTAGGACGAAAGAGACCCCCAGCGCACTTACGAGCGTGAGAAGAAGCTGGAAGCTGTAAACGTCAGTCAAGATCATTTCACCAGTGCTCGTAATGTGTCAGCTCCTCGATTGGATATCTGCTCCTTCTCGACGGATGCTCGGCTGGGTAGCCAATCGGAATTATAGCCATTGGACGCACGTATTCTGGGAGCTTGAGAATTCTGGAAACCTCGACCTCATCGAAAGCTCCTACCCAGCAAGCTCCTAAGTTCAGCGCTGTTACTGCTAAGAGAATGTTTTCGATCGCCGCAGTTGCGTCTTGTTCGGCGTATAATCTCCCCCGCTCCCCATAGACCCGCATGCTTCGTGGATAGTTTGCACAGACAACCACGACAACTGGCGCTTGTGCTATGAACATTTGTCGCAGTGAAGCCTTTGCCAATTCGAGCTTGATCTTCGGATCTCTCACGACGATGAAATCTCTCGCTTGCAGATTCCCCGCCGAAGGTGCGGAGTTCCCGGCTTCGAGTATGAGCTTGAGCGTTTTTTCATCTATTTCCCTTTGCTGGAACTTCCTTATCGAGACTCTCCGAAATATGAGTTCGAGTTCTTTCGAGTTCATGGAGTGAGTTGTGAACGAGCTTAAAATTGTTTCCCACAAAAGGTTTCAAGCGGAAACGAGACTCATGACGGATTTTTTGTTGAGCCTCCTCGCAATTCTCTCGGTTATCATCAAGAACGCTGGAACAACTGTGAAAGCGGATAGCAAGCTAAAGGAGATCGCAACCAAGGCGAGAAATCCGAAGTCCCTCATCACAGGGAAGGTAGAGAGCATGAGAGATCCGAAGCCACCGAGCATTGCTAAGGCTGAAGTCGTCGTCGCTTTTCCAGTTCTCTCTATAGCCCTTCTCACCGCTTCGATCTCAGAAACCCTCTGCCTCTCCTCGAGATACCTTTCGGTGATCATGATCGAGAAGTCTATGCCGAGACCGAGAACAATCGAGTTCAGCGCAATCGAAACCATTGTCTGTTTCACGCCGGATAGGAACATTATCAGGTTCATGACACCGATCACGGTGGTGATTGCAATCAGCGGAACCACGGATTTCCTTATCGACCTGTAAATTGCGAGGAGCAAGATTAGAATCGCAACGTAAGCGACGATCGTCATCGTTGTTTGGCTGTTGATCATGATTGTGCCAAGTTCTGTTGACAACGTTGCCTGCCCGGTGACGAAATAGTCGCCATCCCAGCCGTAGAAGTCAACGCTTCGCCTTATCGATTCCAACGTCCGCTTGTATTCCTCGTAACCGCTTGCGGTCGAGTAGAAGTTGATCGCAATCGTGCTACCGGAAACGTATCTTTGCAACTGCTCTTCTGGGACTTTTTCGAGAGAACCATAGGATTTTACGAGCGACATTGGAGATTGGTAGGAATAAATGAGCTCCTCCCTACCTTTAACGTATTCCGCAAGCTCGTCTGCCTTCTTCAAAACATCTTCATCGACTTCTTCGGTTTGTAAAACGAGCGTGTATATCGTCTGCCCACCAGCAACGCTTTCGAGCTCTCTGAACTTCTGAATAGCGGGGAGATTCTGGGGGACGTATTTGTTGTAGTTCGTCTCCAGCTCGATCAGAGGCGAGACATAGAAACCGAGAACGCAGATCAGAATCGCCACAACGAGCACGCCACGGGGTCTGTTTGCAGTGAGGTTTGAGATTACGGAAAGAGATTTTTCAAGCTTCGAAACTTCAGCGCCCTTTTCGGCACTAACTTTCTTTCTCTCTATCAGCTTGAGAATCGCAGGAAGGAAGGTTAGGCTTAGGATTAGAGCGATCAAAAGCCCTACGGTGGCTACAATTCCAAACCAACCCATCGCAGGGACTCCTGTTGACAACATTGAAAGAAAGCCGATAGCAGTCGTTAGATAGGCTAAAAAGAGTGCTCTTCCAGTTTTTTCGATCGAAATTCTCAGAGCCTCGTCAACGCTATGCTTTCGTATCTCTTCCTCAAACCTGTTTTGGATCTGGACCGCATACTCTATGGAGAGCCCGATGAGCATCGGTAATGCGCCGTTCGTGTGCTCTGAAAGCGGAATTCCGAGCACTGGCATGAGTCCGTAGACGATTGTAACCGCTGAAACCGAGATCAGCAGAGGTAAAAATGTCGTTGCCTTCCTCCTCACAACTCCGCTGAAGGTGACGACAAGGAACAGTATCATCAGAAGTATTGAGGCGATCATCGTGATTCCAAGGCTCTTCAGGATCTCGCTCTTTATCTGATACCCAAGCACCGGCGAACCTGTAACCTCAACCACTATTCCTGGAGGAATTTCGGCGTTTTTTATCGCTTTTTCGATGTTCTTCGCTATCTCCTCCTGCTTCTTCGACTCCACGGGCTGTATCTCGACCATCATCATTGCAAGGGATCTCTTTGGAATGAGCTCTGAGAAATACCGCTCGCTCAGATCTTTGAGAATCTTTTCATCCGTCGGAATCATCCCAAAGTTCTCGATCAGAAGCGACGCAGGAGAGACGACGTTTTCAACGCCCTCAACTTTGCTTATCTCCTCCCCAAGCCTTAGCATGAACTCGTAGGTTTCATAGCTCGCAACGTCTTCGCCCTTTATGAAGATGAAAACGGCACCGGTTGTCTTCTGGAAGTTCTTTTCGTAGAGCTTGTATTCTTGGTAGACCTTGTTTTCCTTCGAGAAAAACGACTCGGTGCCTGAGACCATTTCGACGTTCATCGCTGAAATCATCGAGGCAAATATTATTGCAGAAATAAAAATTATAACGAGTCCCGGCTTGTTTAGAACGATGTCCTGCGGTTTCATTTTCTCCTCTTCACGTAGTAGGCAATTCCTGCGATTACAACTATTGCAACGATTGTGAAGATCATGTAGTCTATTGGGCGAGCTTTCACGTCTATCACAGCTTTCACAGGCTTGCTCACGACCCATTCTCCGTTTTCAGCCCTATATTTGACCTCGAGGTTTAGAGCGTAAAGCTTTGGAGTAGCATCTCTGTCCACGGAGACCTTGAAACTCGCATTCACAGCTTCCCCGGGCTTTAGGTTTCCAATGAATGCGCTGTCGTCTGAAGACGAGAACGGAGAAACGATGACGATTCTTGCAGTCGCATCCCTTATCTCGGTGATACCCTTGTTCTTGATCGTAAACGTCACGATCTTCTCTTCCCCAGCTCGGATCTCCGGGACTCCAATGGCTTCGAACTCGACCTCTGGCTTCACTTCTACCCCTATTCTCACCGCATCGCTTTCAACGAAATCATCGCCCGCCTTGAACTTCACGAAGACATCCGCCGGGTAAGTTGTTTCCTTAGCTTCGCTCGAAGCCTTCAATCTGAAGACCGCTGTGAACTCTTCTCCAGCTCTCACATCGCCTATGTAGCATTCACTGCTCAGCGCAGAAAGCGGTGAGGAAACAACGATTCTCGCAGAAACTCTTTCCATGTCAGCGTTGGAAATAAGCTTCACAACGACGTCTCCCTTGGAGTTTACGTAAACACTGCTTCTCACTGATTTCACTTCTATCTTCGGCTTCGACAGGACTTCGATCCCGAAAGTGGCGGTGTCGCTCTCCTTGATGTTTCCGTATTCATCGGTGTAAACGAGCTTCAACTTCACCGGATAAACCCCGCCCGTTGGGACGTCGAGCGTTACACGGAACTTCGCAGTCGCAACCTCTTTTGGAGCAAGGTCTCCTATGTAGTAGCTCGGCTGAGCTGTTGTTGTAGTCGTTGCAGATGGAAGCGATGTCATTGCGAATGGTATCATTGCAGTCATTGCGGTCATCGTCGTTGTTTGTTGTTGCAGTTGCTGTTGCTTTGGCAATTCAACGACCGCATAAGCGTTTCTCGCAACCTTCTTGCCAACGTTCTTTATCTCGACCACTATGTCCCCTTTCCCACCAGCGATCAGCTTGTCTGCGCTGACAACTTTGACCTCGGGCGAGACGTCTCTCTCCTCGACGAAGATCTTCAAAGGCAGCTCCTTTTCTTTTTTCACGTATTCAAGCTCGTATTTCTCGAGCGGAATGTCGATGCGGTAGCGGGTAGAGTTCGTGATCTGAGTTAACACTCCTGTTTGATTGTAGGTAAGTGTGTTCGTAAATTCCACGGGAACTTTTAGCTCAGAGGGAACTTGGAATTTTGAAAGCTCTCGCAACTTGTCTATGACCTCGTGTTTGACAATGAGCTTCAGCTCAACATCGTTGCCACCAACGATCTCGACCGGAAATTGCAGTGTTGCTGTCTGCATCGAGGGCAAAGCTGGGAGCGTAATTTTTCCAGACTTGACCTTCACGTTCTCGTTGCCCAAAAGCTCTATCTCGACGTTGTATGCGGTGAAGAGCATGTCTTCACGGGAGTTGAAGAACATGAACTCGTTTATGTCCGAATACTCAACCTTCTCCCTCACCGCTGGGTTGTAGATCGTAACCACGAGAATTTTGTCTCCTTTGCCTATGTAGTTCGAGTTTATCGGCGTCGTTATTCCCTTTTGCGGATCTAAGTAGCCTACGCTCACGATTTCGACGCTTGGCTCTCTTTCGTAGCTTAACGCAGAAGCTGGGATTGCGAGCAATAGCAACACAAGCACGAGAGCGATTTTCATCTTCATTGTTTCACCTGTCGTAGCTTTCATAACGAAAGGTATTTAAGCTTTTCCGAAATCAAAATTCGATGATCGAGGTTCTGAAGTCCTTCGGCTTCACGGAATACGAAGCCAAGGCTCTCGTTGCGTTGATCGCAAAAGGCTCTTTAACAGCGAGAGAAGTTGCGGAGTTCAGCGGAATTCCGAGGACTTCAGTTTACGATGTGATGGAGAGTCTGAAGGCTAAGGGATTCGTGGAAGAATTTGGAAAGCCTGCAAAGTTTCGTGCGGTGTCCACGGAAGAAATCATCGCAACTCTCTCGAAGAGGATGAGTGAGAACTTGGAGGCGCTTAAGGAGGAAATAGCGAAGCTTAGAAGCGGAGAAGAAGTTGAGCTCGTGAAACTCTACCGTGGGAAGTCCGTTCTTGAGAAGCTCGAAGAACTTGTGAGTTCCGCAAAGGAAGAGATCGTTATCCTCATTTCCTATTTGAAGCCAGAAATAAAGGAAATCCTCTCCAAGGCGAGATGTAGACTTGTCGTCATCTCGTCGAACGCAGGCGAATTAGCTGGGGAATGCTACGAGATAAAAAGCCCAGTGAAAGATCGCACAGACTTTGCTCATGGGCTTATGATCTTCGATTCAAGGAAGATCTTTGCGATCTTTGTGAACAACGTCGCAATTGGGATCGCTGGCGAAGGCGAAGGACTTGTTCAGTTCTCAAAGCTGATGATCGAGCCTTTACTTCGAGAACTGAGACAGGAAAGACTTAAAATCGAGAAACAACCGTAACTTAGGTGGTGTCGATGGGGAAAACATTGGCTGAAAAGATACTCAGCGAGAAGTCAAAGAGAGACGCTTTCGCTGGCGATTTGGTAATTGCAGAAATCGATGAAATCGCTCTACAAGACGGCACAGCACCGCTTGCGATCAGACAGCTGAAAGAAATTGGGATTTTCAAAGCAGTTAAGAAGGCACACTTCTTCATAGACCACGCAGCCCCTTCGCCGAGAAGGGAGCTTAGCAACGACCAGAAGTTCATCTACGAGTTCGCAAAAGCTTATGGCGCAGACTTTAATCCGCCTGGTGAAGGCATAATCCACCAGCTCATGGTTGAGAAATTTGTAAAGCCCGGAACGCTCATCGTCGGTGCAGACAGCCACACTTGCACCTATGGCGCTCTTGGATCGTTCGCAACTGGGATGGGGTCAACGGACATCGCAGTAGCAATGGCGTTGGGAAAGAACTGGTTCAAGGTTCCGGAGAGTATAAGGGTTGTTTACGACGGAAAAATGCAGAAAGGAGTGTATGCGAAGGATCTAATCTTGTATCTCATAGGCAAGATAGGCGCAGATGGCGCAGACTACAAAGCCCTCGAGTTCCACGGCAGTGCAGTGGAGAACATGAGCGTTGAGGAAAGGCTCACGATTGCGAACATGGCGATCGAGTGTGGCGCAAAGGTTGGACTTTTCGAGAGTGACGAAAAAACGCACGAATTTCTCTCTGAGCTCGGAAGAGGGGAGCAGTTCAAGGAGTTGAGGGCAGACAAAGATGCGAGCTACGAGAAGGAGGTATACATAGACGTTGATGAAGTTCCGCCAGTGGTTGCGAAACCGCATGAAGTCGACGCAGTCGTTCCAGTTGAAGAAGTCTTGGGAATTGCGGTTAATCAGGTCTTCCTTGGGACTTGCACGAATGGAAGAGTCTCCGATCTCGAGATCGCAGCGAGACTTTTGAAGGGGAGAAGGGTTAAGGAAGGGGTAAGGCTGATCGTAGCCCCTGCGAGCAGGAGAATTTACCTAAAAGCCATCGAAAAGGGCATAATAACGACGCTCGTTGAAGCTGGGGCTATAGTTCTCCCACCTGGCTGTGGGGCTTGCGTTGGAATACACCAAGGAATTCCTGCAGACGGCGAAGTTTGTGTTTCAACGCAGAACAGGAACTTCAAGGGTAGGATGGGCAATCCGAACGCCTTCATCTACCTCGCCTCTCCCGCAACTGCGATTGCAAGCGCAATAAAGGGTGAAATCGCAGATCCAAGAGAGTTCTTATGAAAATAAAGAGAGAGCTACTCATGGCGATCCTCGAGTCTGCAAAAGAAACGTATCCCTACGAGTTCATAGCACTGCTCAGCGGAGAAAAAGGGGTAATCAGCGAGCTCATCTTTTTACCCTCGATTTCTGGCGAAGAGTCTGCGATCATAAGATTGGAGATGCTACCCCTTGGCGTAAAGGTCTACGGCACAGTCCACAGCCATCCGTCGCCTTGTTGCGAGCCGAGCGAAGAAGACTTCTTTCTTTTCACAAAATTTGGCAGAGTCCACATAATAGTTTGCTATCCATTCACGATGAACGACTGGAAATGCTACGATTCGAAAGGCGAAGAAATCGAGATAGAGGTTGTATGATTGGCACTACGCTTTGGTATGGGCACAAGCCCTTCGGCGAGAGAATAGAGAAGCTTTTGGAGATTGGGTTTGATTACTTTGAAATAGCGCTCGACTTCCCTTTCCCCGACGAGGACGAAGAGCTGAAGGGAGCGATCAGGGACTACGAGCTAAAACCAGCCTTTCACGCCCCCCTTGACATACTCTTGGCGTCTCCAAGGGAAGAGATCTTCGGAGCATCCTTAAAAGTGCTCGAGAAATGCCTGAGGTTTGCGGGGAATTTTGAAACGCTTTACTTCAACTTCCACGTTTTTCACTTTGCTCCGACGTTCCTTTTCCCTGAGATAAGGGAGAAGGGAGTCAAAAAGCTTGGGAAAGCGATTGAACTCGCAACTAAGCTTAGCAACGAGTTTGGTTTCGAGATTTGCATTGAAAACGACGCTTTTTTCATCGAAGATTTCATAGTCGGCGATGTGAAGCTTACTTTGGACATTGGGCACTTTGCGATCGAGGCGAAGAAATGGGAAAAGGATTACAAAGCGGATTTGAGGGGTTTCTGCAGGAAGCATGGTGGCAGAGTTTTAGTTTCTCACGTTCACGATGTCAGCTTCTCAAAAATGTGCGATCATCTACCGCTCGGTAGGGGAGATTTGGATTTGAGGGTGATCAAGCAGGTTCTTGATGAAATTAAACCAAGGTTTTCTTTGCTTGAAGTCTTCTGGAAGAGCGCACAGCTCGGAGATTTTGCAAGTCTCGTTGAGTTGGAAGAGAGCCTTAGGGTTTTGAGACCCTTAGTCGAATTTTAAAAGAAAGATTTTAATATTTGTCAACAACACGAATTATGGCAATCGTCTGCGCTTTGGATACGAAGATGTGGGAGAAGCTTGTAAATTTTGCAGTCGAGGAGGCGAAGATCAGGAACGAGAAGTTATACTTCGTGCACTGCGTTGAAGTTCCAAAGCTCGGTCAGATGGTTGCAGAAGAGACGCTTGAGGAAGTGGGTGAGAAACTCGGTAGGGAAGTTCTCGAGAAGTCTGCGAACATAGCAAAAGCTAAGGGTGTAGAATTCGAAACCGTTCTCTCTAAGCGAAAGGACATCGCAAGGTTCATTCTTGAATTCGCAGACGCTGTAAACGCATCCCTCATCGTGGTTGGGACAACGAAGAAGACAAAGACTGGAAAGCTCCTTTTTGGAAGCGTAGCCCAAGATGTGATTCTAAACGCAAGGCAACCAGTTGTGTGCATTAAGTAGCATGGATCTCTTCATTTTGCTCGATTCGTCGCTCGAACTTGTTCCCAAGGAAATCTCAAATCACCCTGTGGTCGTTTCAGATGCGAGGAGAAGAGGGAAAAAAGCAACCGAGCTCTTGCTCGACGACTCAAAGCATCACTTGGCGATGAAGAATCTCGAGCACAGAGAAAAAAGGGGAAGAGCGGATATCGTCCATCAATGCCTTCTTTTGCTCTTGGATTCGCCGTTAAAGAGCTTTGAGGTCTACGTTCATACGATAAACGACGAATTAATCCGTGTTTCGAGAGACACGAGATTGCCGAGGAACTACAACAGATTCGTTGGACTGATGGAGGATCTCTTCAAAAAGAGGAAAATCGAAGCGAACGGGAAAACTCTGATCGAAATCGTGGATATGGATCTCTCTGAAATAGTCGGAGGTAAAGAAGTTCTTCTCCTTAGTGAGCAAGGAAAAAGCTTTGAAGCAAAGATGCTTGAAAAAGAAGTTGCGATTTGCATTGGTGGTTTTGCGCATGGAGAATTCTTTGAGAGAACGCTCAAAAAGCTCGGAAAGTATAGAGCGGTGAGCCTGGGTAGGGAAAGCTATACGAGCCTTTATGTTACGAGCAGAATTCTCTGCGAGTATGAGAGAGTTCGAACTGTTGAAAATAGCTGAAGAGATCTTTGGAAACGAAGAGCTCGAAGTTCCCGCTGGGAAGCACGATACTGCGTTTCTTCGCTACTGCGATGGATTCTTGGTCTTTACATGCGACACCGTGAACGAGATCAGCGATTTTCCAAGGTTCATGGAACCAGAGGAGTTTGGGAAAATGGCAATAGCGGTGACACTTTCCGATTTAGCGGGAAGCGGTGCAAAGCCGATCGTTTTCCTCAGCTCTATCTCGCTCAGAACACCGGATGAAAAGCTTTTTAGGAGAATAATGCTCGGAATCAACGAGTGGGCAAAGAAGTTTGGGGTGAAGGTTGCTGGTGGTGACATAGACTTCGCCCCAATTCTAACGATCGCCGGATTCGCAGTGGGAAGGGCTGAGAGAATCCTGACAAGGAGTGGAGCTAAGCCGGGGGACAAGGTTTTTGTAACCGATACACTCGGCAGAGCTCAGCTTTGCTTGGAATTGCTTGAAAAAGGATATGAGCGGAAAGATCTGCCATTCGCAGAGAAGCTCTACACCCCTGAGCCGAGAATTGCTGAGGGATTGAGAATTGCGGAGTTTGCGAACTCTTTGACAGACATAAGCGATAGTTTGGCGATTTCAGCGAACTTGGTTGCGAATGCGAGCAATGTGAAGATTGTGCTTGAGAAGAAAAACCTACCATTGGAGCCATTGCTCGATTTCGTAAACGAGGAAAAAGCAATCGAGCTCTTTCTATACAGCGGTGGGGATTACGAGCTGTTGTTCACTGCAGAAGACAGTGAAATCGGAATAGAGATTGGGAGGGTTGAAAAAGGTTCAGGAGTTTATCTGGATGGAAAAGAAGTTCTTTTCAAAGGCTACTCACACTTCTGAAATCACTTCATACTTTCGAGCTTTTTCTCGACTTCTATGACGTAGTCTCGCAGTTCTCTGTTCATCTTGAGCAGTTCGAGCACTTCTTTGTAGTTCTTCTCGTTTATCTCTGTTATCCCGAGTGTGTTCATTGCCTTGTCTAAGAACAGCTTCGCCACTGGTCCGACTTCCTTTTTCAATAAATCTAAAATAATTTTATAGGTGATCATTTCAACGCCTCCTCGAGGCTCTGCATTGTAACCTTCAGGCTCCTCCTAAGCCTCTCAATGCTGTTCGCAAGGATTCCAAGTTCGTCTTTTCTTTCTCTGTGTGGAACTTCGATATCAATTTCTCCCTCTGCAACTCTGTCTGCGGTTTTGCTGATCTCAACGATTGGGTTTGCAATTTTGCTAATTGTGAAGACCGCAACAACTGCAATGAACACAATAGCAATTGCAAATGCGATTATCAGGTTTATATAAACTTGTTGACTTGCAGCTTCCACGCTCTTCTGAACTTCACCTCCTATTGTCTCTGCAGGGTATATAGCGAGATACTGTAAATATCTGTCGATCTGCGCAGAAGTCCCTGCGAACAACCTAACTTGTTGATTTAGCACAGGATCGTAGACTGTGAGGGTGGGGCTAATGGGTGCTTGGCATAAGTATTTTTCTACAGTTGCATTCGTTATCGGCTCAATCCACTTGACATAACCACAAACAGTTTGTGGAGCTTCTGGTTTTGTTAAAGTCTCAATAACAACAACATTATAGAAATCAGGCATAGTTCTATCCCATTTTAAGTGGTATTTAAGATCTAGACCGAGGTATTGCCTCGATACAGTGGGATGAGCTAACATAACCGCTCTCGGTTCACCATCAATAACTTCTCCGGCGCCGACCCAAGTATATTCGTTTGCACCCCATGTCTGAACAGCAAGCTTGAAGAATTCAGGATCGTTCATGAGATCCCACGTGGTCATTTTGGGATTTTCTGCAAGTTTTTGCCTGAGATATACAGTTATCTGTTTGGCTAAATCTTCGGCTTTCATCTTTACTGTTTCTTGTCCAGCCCGAGTTAAGTATCGCTCGCTCGTCTTTGTAACGCCTTCCTTCGCAACATCTCCGAACTGCGAAATCCCAGCAATTGTGAGCTGGGCAAGCACGAGCAAGGGCACGAGGCTTGCGACCAAAACTACGGCGACGATTTTTGGAGTTAACCTCATACTCATCACCACTAATAATTGGTAAGTTCTAGTTTAAAAACTTATCGCTCTTTCGTTACATATTGATGGTTAAGTCTTGAGCTGATTTTAAAAATGATTTGATAAATCTTTGCAAAGAAAATCTCCTTCGTCGCTTTACTGCTTCTTTTTCTTCGAAAGATAGTCCTCGATCGCCTTTTTAAGCGCATCCGCTCCTAGGTTGCTACAGTGCATTTTTTGGGGTGGAAGTCCTCCAAGCGCCTCGGCGACAACGTCTTTTGAGATCTTCATCGCTTCGTCGAGAGTCTTTCCTTTGACCATCTCGGTTATCATACTGCTCACCGCAATCGCTGCGCCACAGCCAAAGGTCTGGAACTTCGCATCAACGATCCTGTCGCCCTCTACCTTTATGTAGATCTTCATCACGTCTCCGCATACTGGATTTCCTTCCATACCAATGCCATCCGCATCTGGTATCTCTCCAACATTTCTCGGGTTCATGAAATGCTCCAACACTTTCTTGCTATACATGCCCACAACCTCCTTGGTTTGTTTTTAAGGGGGAATAAGCCTGACCGTGCCAGCCACCTTTGTATGGCGATATCTCCCGCAACCTCTTTACGATCTGCGGAAATACGTCTACGAGGTAGTTTACCTCCTCCAGCGTGTTATCCTTTCCAAGGCTGAACACAATCGATCCCTGAGCGATGGGTGCGGGAATGCCCATGCTCAGGAGCGTTGGCGACGCCTTCAAAGCTTTACTCGTGCAGGCGGAACCACTTGCAGCGTAAATCCCTTTCGATGCGAGCAGTAAGAGCATCGCCTCCCCTTCGACGTATTCAACGCAGAAGCTCGCATGCCCCGGGAGTCTTCTTTCAGGGTGACCAGTGTAGTGGATGTTCTCAACCTTAGAAGTCAGCTCTGCGACAAGCTTGTCTCTCAGCCTTTTTACGTGAGCCATTCGCTCTGTGAGCTCCCTTTTTGCAAGTTCTGCCGCTACGCCCATCCCGACTATTGCGGGCACGTTCTCAGTTCCAGCACGTCTACCATCTTCCTGGATCCCGCCATGGATGAGTGGCACAATCCTTACTCCTTCCCTTATGAACAGCGCTGCAGCTCCTTTCGGTCCGTAGAACTGGTGGGCGGAGAGGCTGAGCAAGTCCACTCCGAGCTTTTCTACGTCAACAGGAATGTTGCCCGCCGAAGCTACCGCATCCGTGTGTAGGAGAACGTTGTGCTCCCTTGCGATCTTCGCAATCTCTTCTATAGGCTGTATTGTGCCCACTTCACTGCTTGCATGGATGATCGATATTAGTATCGTGTCCTTTGTTATGTGTTTCTCCACAGTTGCGGGGTCGACTGTTCCGTATTTATCCACTGGAAGATACGTTACCGTGAAACCGAGTCTTTCGAGGAATCTCGCAGAGTTCAAGACTGAATGATGCTCCACCCTCGAGACGATGATGTGATTTCCCTCCTTGCGCTTTGCAAGGGCTACGCCTTTCAATGCGAAGTTGTTTGACTCCGATCCACTTGACGTGAAAACAATCTCGGAGGGTTTGCAGTTTATTAAGGATGCTACTCGCTCCCTTGCCTTCTCTATTGCCTCTCTTGCCTTTATTCCAAGTTCATAGACACTTTGTGGGTTTCCAAACTCTTCCTTAAAATACGGGAGCATTGCATCGAGAACCCTTGGGTCGAGAGGATTTGTTGCCACGTGATCGAAGTATATCATCATCTCACCCTCCTTATGTAGAACTTGAAGTAGTCTTCACTCTCCTCAACACCTATGAACTCCTGCCCATTCTTCTCGCACCACTCGGGTATGTCGTCAAGTGCTCCATCGTAGTCGGTGACGATCTCGATCACCTGACCGGGTTTTGCTCGATTCATTGTGTCCAACAACTTCAGCAGATGCATCGGGCACATTAAGTGCAGGATATCCACCCTAAGGTCTGCCCTAACGTCCCTCACAAACTTAAGTTTTGACATTTTTATCACCTCCAATTTGCTCGCCGAGCTTTAGCAGATCAGCCAAGGTTATCGTGCTCAGAAATCCCTCTATCTGCTCGCCAAGCTTTTTCCATACTACATGGGTTACGCATATTTCGATCCTGGAACAGCCCCTCTTGGGATCGAGACAGGATGCGAGCGCTGGAGCTCCTTCAAGCTTTTTTAAAATCTCAAGGATGCTTATCTCCTCCGGTCTCTTGTTGAGCACGTAACCTCCTCCTGGACCTTTTATAGACATCAGGAGCCCCGCATTTTTCAGTCTGTTCAGTATTTGCTCAAGATAAGGAACGCTAAGCTCCTGTTTTTCGGATATCTGCTTTATGCTCACCGGTTTTGGATACGCTTTCGCTATCTCATACATCGCCCTCACTCCGTATCTCCCCCTTGTCGAAAGTCTCAGCATATAGTTGACTAAATCAGTAAAGTATAAATAGTTTACTGGGTTTGTCAAGTATCTTGAATGTTTCGTAATTTCGCAGTTGAAATTACATTTGAAGAATTATATTTTACATAGAAAATTTTATTTTTGCTGATCGTAACTCTCGTCGGTGGTAGTATGGACGACATGCAGAAGCTCGTGAACTTATTTGGTAACGAGGAGTTTTTGAAAAGATTCAAGGCGGTTCTCGACTCTGCGGACAGTAGAGAGAAGGAGGAAGTAGCAAAGCTAAGAAAAGCGTTGGAGGAGAAGGAAAAAGAGCTTGAAAAGACAAAGAAGTTCTTGGAGCAAGTTTTTAGCAGTGTTCCAAAGCCTGTGTTCTTTTACTTCATCGACAAAGAGGGCAAGCTTAGATTTGTGAACAACTATACGCTCGAATTCTACGGGAAGTCTGCGAGCGAAGTCATCGGCTTTAGACCTTCCGAGATCTTCAAGGATCCCACTGGGCAAAAGACGCTCGCCGAGGCTGGGTTGAAAACGATCATCGAGACAGCGTTGGAGAAGGGAGGGATAAAGGTCGAGGGCGTTGAGACTGCGATAAACACAGACAAAGGTTTGTTCCACATTCTCACCTCTTGCGCTCCGATTCGAGTAAACGGCGAACTCGAGGGCATGATTGGGTTCTTCGTAGACGTGACCCCGATCAAAGCGAAGGAAGAAGAAGCGAGGAAGGCATACGAGCTTATCAAGGAGATAATAAAGAACATGCCGGGATATGTGATCTTCGTAGGCGAGGATGGGCTTGTAAAGTATGCGAACACAAACGTTGCAAAGCTTGCGGGTGTAGAAAGCCCAGAAGACGTTATTGGTAAAAAACCAACAGACATCGCTGTTGTGGACAAGAGCTACAGGGAGAATGCCAAGTTGCTTGTGGAGGCGATAAAGAAGCGTGAAAAGATGGAGAGCGTAGAGCTGAAGCTAAAGGCAGAAGACAGGGAGTTCTTCGCATCCGCATCCATCTACCCAGTAAACATCGACGGCAAATTCGCTGGCTACATCGAGGTCTTCGACGACATCACCGCACTGAAAGAGAAGGAGGAAGAACTCAGGGAGTTGATCGACAGCCTACCAATAGCAGCGTTCTTCATCGACACGAATCACAGAGTTGTTTACTGGAACAAAGCCTGTGAAGAGCTTACGGGAGTTAAAGCGAGCGAGATCGTTGGCACAGACAAAGCTTGGATAGCTTTCTACAAGGAAAAGCGCCCAATCCTCGCAGACATCGTTTTAGACAACCCTGCGGATGCCCATAAGTTCTACAAGGTGGTCTCGAAGTCGGATAAACTTGAAAACGCATATCTCGTAGAGACCGAACTCACGGTTCCAAGAACTGGTAAAAAGATCTATGTGAGAGCTACCGCATGCCCAGTGTATGTTGAAGGAAAACTCATCGGCGTGGTTGAGACCATAGAAGATCTGACAGAGCTGAAGAACAAGGAGAGAGAAATCGAAGAGATGCTCGCCTATACGGGCAAATGCTTAACCCTGCTCAGCGATGGGATAAGAAGGCTGGAGCTTGGTGAACTTGGAGTTAAATTGCAGAAGCTCAAAGACGACGAATTCGGGGAAGCGTTCATGGCTTTTAACGAGTTCACGAGTAAACTCGAGAAGATAATTAACAAGATTTCAGAAGGTATGAGTGAGACGGTAAGACTGCTCAAAGAATCGAACGAAGCTGTGAATCAGCTGAACGCTGGAATGGAGCAGATAAGCAGTGCTTCGCAACAAATCGCAACTGGAAGCGAGAACTTGTCGAGATTGGCAAACACTTCTCTTGCGGACGTTAAATCTGCGGATCAGCTCTTCAAGGAGCTTGAAAAAATAGCGAGCGATGCGAACAAGAAAGCTGAGGGTGCAGTGAAGAGCGCAATTGAAGCGAAGGAGATAGGGAGCAAGAGTCTCGAAAAGCTCTCGATGATCGTGTCGGAGATCGAGAAAACTGCGAAGATCGTTGAATCGCTCGAGATCGCAGTGAGGAACATAGGTAAAGTCACGGAGAGAATAAAGTCGATCGCAGACCAGACAAATCTGCTGGCTTTGAACGCTGCAATCGAAGCTGCAAGAGCTGGAGAGCACGGAAGGGGGTTTGCAGTTGTTGCTGATGAAGTGAGAAAGCTCGCCGAAGAGTCGAGGAAGAGCACGGAGGAAATAGCAGAAATCGTCCGCAACGTGCAGGACGAAACGAGAAAAGTGATTGAGGCGATTCTAAAGGTTAGGACGAATTCCGAAAGCGGAGGCAAAGAAATCGAGACTGCGCTTAGCCGTGCAAAGGACATCGCAGACATCTTGTCATCGATCAGCGAACTGATTGCGAACATCGCATATAAGGCGAAAGAGGGAGTCACGAAGATCGAGCAGATAGCGAGGAGCTTCGAAGAAGTTGCATCAACTGCGGAAGAGAACGCTGCGAGCAGTGAAGAAACTTCTGCGGCGATCGAGGAACAGACCGCAGCGGTTCAGCAAGTCAGCATGAGCATCGAGAAGATAAACGCAATTGCGAACGAGACGTTGAAAACTATTGCGGAGAGCTTCAAACTCTAATTTTTGGTGATTGCGATGAAGTGGAACGAAAGCTTCAGCGTTGGCGTTGCGGAGATCGATTCACAACACAAGAAGCTCGTGGAGATGCTTGGGGAATTGCTTGAGGAAATGAAAAAGGGACGGGGAAAAGATTTGATGGCAAAAACGATTGGCGAGATGCTGAACTACGCAAGGGAGCACTTTGCGACCGAAGAGAAGTATATGAAGCTCTACGGCTATCCTGACAGCCTCAAACACAAAAAAGAGCACGAAAAATTCGTGGAGACTTCAAAATCTTTTTATGAGAACTACATTAACGGTTCTCTGACCGCCATCGACCTCATGAACTTCCTAAAGAATTGGCTTGTAGAACACATTCTCGGCTCGGACAAAAAACTCGGGAAATTCGTTTGTGAGGCGATGTTATGCAGGCGATGAAGGGAGAGACGGTTCAAGTCATTGTTTTTAAGCTCGGCGAAGAGCGCTATGGCGTCGATATCTCGCAGGTTAGGGAGATAATTCGCCCGACACAGATAACGAGGATTCCAAACGCTCCAGATTTTGTTGAAGGTGTGATAAACCTACGTGGACAGATAACGACGATCGTAAACCTAAGGAAACGCTTTGGATTACCGCCGAAGCCGATAGACAACGACACACGCATAATCGTCGTCGAATACAACAACGCAGTCATCGGGATGATGGTCGACACGGTCAACGAGGTCAAGTATCTCTCGCAGAAAGACATCGAAGCTTTGCCAAGCATTATCACCTCAAGAGAAGAGGCAAAGTTTCTGAAAGGCGTTGGAAAACTGCCAGATGGACTGCTTATCCTAATCGACTTGAACAAAGTTCTGAACGAAGGGGAAGTGGAAAGGCTAAGGTAGCATGGCGGAAACGAAGCTAATTGCGGAAATCTTTGCGGATGGTTGGAAGAAGGTGGAGGTTCTGATCACAGGGAAGGAAATGATTTTGGGTAAAGAGAAGATCGAGTTCAAGACAATAACGGACATCGAAGTCGTTCAACACAGTGGTAAAGAGTGCATCCGCATCAAGAGCGGTCGAGACTACCTCTTGTTTTTCGGGGAAAAACAGAAGCAGGTTTTCAAGTTTTTAGCCTTCAACATGAAGTCAGACAAGTTTGCAGTCTACTTTTTATCCCCAGCTTTGCGTGGAGGAGTTCTTGTTGCAAACTCGAAGTGGGAGAAGGGATACTTCAGCGTCACCGACAGCGCAGTCTGGTTTCTGTCGCCAGAGAGGCAGATAAGAGTTCCCTTGAACGCCCTTGGCTCTGTTAACAAGGACAAGAGAACCGTTGGAGACAAGCAGAGAGTTGTGCTCTCAGTAACCCACATGGAGGGAAAGGAAGTAATAACGAGCTTCATTCTTTGTCCCGAGACGACGCTCGAACTCCTCATGGACTACCTAAGGAGGATTTTAGAACAGCAGAAGCCAAAGGAAAAGCTGAGCGAAATCGAGGAGCAAATTTTGACGATGGTCTACACTGGCTTGGACTCCTCGAACATCGAATCAATCCTTGGGATCTCGACGGATGAGCTGAACAAGATCTACGACAAGTTCGTCAATTTGGGGCTTGCAAGAGTTGTGAAGGTTAGGAAGGAAATCGAGCTGACTCCAAAGGGAGTTGTGCTCGTTAGCGAGTCTGCAAAGAAGTTAGGAGGTGGTAAGGGTGGTTAGAGTTCTGATCGTTGATGACACAGCTTTCATGCGTAAGTTGTTGAAAAACATCCTTTTCTCCGCTGGTTTTGACATAGCGGGGGAGGCGGAGAATGGTAAACAAGCTGTAGAGCTCTACAAGCAACTCAGACCTGATGTGGTGACGATGGACATCGTTATGCCTGAAATGAATGGAATAGAGGCTCTTAAGGAGATAAAGAAGATCGATCCAAACGCAAAAGTCGTGATGTGCACCGCAGTCGGGCAGGAGCAGATGGTGAAGACTGCGATAAAGCTTGGTGCGAAGGGATACATAGTGAAGCCCTTCCAGGCTCCGAAGGTTGTCGAAGAACTTAAAAAAGTAGCGAGAGTATGATCGTGCTCGTCGTCGACGATTCTGCACTCGTAAGGCTCAGAGTCGCTGAAATACTCCGAAACGCTGGGTTCGATGTAGTTACAGCTAAGGATGGCGTTGAAATGCTCGAGAAAGTGCAGAAGTTCAATCCAGACGTGATAACCTTAGACGTGAACATGCCGAAAATGGATGGCTTGACTGCGCTTGAGAAGCTGATGAAATCTCATCCAAAGCCCGTTGTCATGCTGAGCTCTCTAACCCGTGAGGGCGCAAAGGAAACGATCGAAGCCCTTCGCCTTGGTGCAGTCGATTTCATCGCAAAGCCAAGCTCTGGGATAGACGAGATAGCGGAAGAACTCGTTAGAAAAGTGAAAATGGCGGTGGCGGTTAATCCGAACGTGATCAGACTCCAGAATCTGAGAAAAATACGTGGGGAAGTTGTGAGAAGGAATTGGAACGTCAGCAAGGAAATTTGTGTTCTCATAGGTTCTTCGACAGGCGGCCCATCTGCGTTGGAGCATGTGATCCCAAGGTTGCCCTCGAATTTTCCTGCGCCGATCTTTGTAGTCCAGCACATGCCACCGAATTTCACAAAACAGCTCGCAGACAGACTTAACGAGATCTCGGAGGTAGAAGTGAAGGAGGCCGAGGAGAACGAGAAGGTTGAGAAGGGAGTTGCCTACGTCGCTCCAGGCGGAAGGCACATGAAGCTGAGGAAAGCTTTGAACGTTGTGCGAATAAAGATAGTCGACGGCGAGCCTGTGAACAACGTGAAACCTTCGGTGGACGTTACCGCAGAGTCGATTGCGCAAGTCTATGGCGGAAACGTGGTTGGAGTTGTGCTTACTGGAATGGGTGAAGATGGGGCGAGGGGGATGAAGAAGATCCACGACCTTGGCGGAAAGATCATCGCTTGCAGTGAAGACACTTGCGTTGTTTTTGGGATGCCAAAAGCTGTGATTGATCTCGGAGTTGCAGACTCCGTGAAACCGCTTTTCGAGATCGCAGAAGAAATTGCAAAGTTCGTGGAGGTGATAGGTTGACAGATTACAAAGCCGAATTTCTCCAAGAGGCAAGGGAGTTCGTTGAACTGATGAACCAGAGCTTTCTAAGACTTGAAAAGGGCGATAAGAGTGCAATAGATGAAATCTTTAGGGCGGTGCACACGATAAAGGGGATGGCTGGGTTCATGGAGTTCAAGAATCTCGAGAATTTCTGCCATAGGCTCGAAAGTGCCCTCGGGCAACTTAAGGGAAAGGATGTGAGCGAGGAGATCGTGGACATCTTGCTTTTAAGCGTAGACGCAATCTCGGAAATGCTCAACAAAATCGAGGCTGAAAACAACGACAACGTCGATTGCAAGCAAATTTTGGAAAAACTCTCAGGCATCGGCTTTAAGGAAGAAAACGATGTCAAAAAAGCCGATCTTGCAGAGCAAGATATTCAGGACGCTAATCTGAAGATAACGATCAAACTGGCAGAAGACTGCCAGATGAAAGGAGTTCGTGCGCTTTTGATCCTTGAAACGCTGAAAAGCGTTTGCGAAGTCAAAGCCACAGAGCCAGAAGAGGCGAAGATCGAGGAAGGATGCGACTTCTTCGTGGTGTATGCAAAGGGCGATGCAAATGCAATTGACAACGCTTTAAGTGCGGTTTCGGAGATCGAGAAGTTTTCGATAAACGAGATCCCAAAGCAGGGTGAAAGTGTCGAGTCCAAGGTGGAAAAGAAGGTCGAGGATGAGGAAGCAAAGCTCGAGAAGAAGGAGATCAAGAAGTCCGAGAGCATTCGTGTTGACGTTCAAGTTTTGGACACGATAATGAATCTGATCGGAGAACTCGTGATCATAAGGGGGAGATTGCTCCAGATCGCATCAAAATACAGTGTTCCAGAGCTCAGCGAGGCGATAAACATCATGGACAAGTCTGTTACAAGGCTTCAAGACGAGGTCATGAAACTTCGCATGGTCAAGGTTGAGAGGGTGTTCAACAAGTTCCCGAGGATGGTTCGTGACCTTGCGAGAAAGCTTGGGAAGAAAGTGGAGTTTACGATGGAGGGTCTTGACACAGAGCTTGACAGAAGCGTTCTTGACGAGATGAGCGATCCGATAATGCATCTGCTAAGAAACGCAGTCGATCACGGCATCGAAAGCCCAGAGGAGAGGGTTGCAGTTGGAAAAAGCGAAGTTGGCAGGATAAAGCTTTCGGCAAGGAGAGAAAAAAGCAACGTCGTTATAGAAATCGAAGATGATGGCAGAGGACTGGATTTGGAGAAGATAAGGAGGAAGGCTATCGAAAAGGGGATAATTGCGGAGAACAGCAATCTGAGCGATGAAGAAATAAAAGCCCTAATCTTCTTGCCAGGTTTCTCGACAAAGGAATCCCCGACTGAGATCTCTGGACGTGGCGTTGGCATGGACGTCGTGAAGACGACCGTCGAGAAGCTCGGGGGTAGTTTAAGGATCATCTCTGAAAAGGGAAAGGGGACGAAGATAAGGATAAACCTTCCACCCACGGTTGCGATAATAAAGTCTCTGTTGGTCTCGGTTGGTGGGCAAATCTATGCTATCCCACTCTCGAACGTTGTTGAAGCTGTTTATGTCGACGAGAGCAATTGGAGGAAGATACATGGGAATCCGTTTTTGATGGTTCGGGGAAAACCGATCTTAGCTTTCATGCTCTCCGAGATTTTTGGTTGTAGCGGTGGGAATGGTAGGAAAGTTGGGATAATTGTCGAGAGGGAGAGCGAGAAGTATGCTCTGATCGTCGACTCGATTATCGATCAGCAGGAGATAGTTGTGAAGCCGTTGACTGGTTTCCTTTCAAAAGTTCGTGGGTTTAGCGGGGTTACGATTCTTGGTGACGGAACCGTTGCGCCAATCGTAGATGTTTCGAGCCTTTTGGGAGGTGATAAGTTTGGATAGAAGTTTCGAATCTCTCAGCCCAGAGGAGATAGATGCGCTCAAAGAGCTCGGGAACATCGGAGTTGCGCACGCTGCGACTTCGCTCTCTGCGATGCTTGGGAAAATGGTGGAGATGAAAGTTCCAAACGTTGCGGTTGCGAAGATCTCGGAGATCCACAACTACTTCAAAGAGGAGCTCGTTAGTGGCGTTGTCACAGCGCTCGAAGACGTGGAAAATGGTAGGAGCGGGTATCTCTACATCTCCTTCCCCAATGCGGAGAAGTTCGCAAAGCTCCTCATCGACGACGCAAGTCTCGTGGAATCGACGATAATGGAGGTAGGGAACATTCTATCATCTTCCTTCTGCAACGCAATCGCAGACATGCTTGGAATAACGCTCCTTCCATCGCCACCAAGCTTCTCTTATGACATGAGCGTTGCGATAGTTGAGGCGATTGTTGCACAAATTGCAGAAAAGGGCGACTACGTGATAATCTTCGAAACTGAGCTCGTAGAAGAAGACGATGCGGTCGAGATCTTGATCACACTCGTTCCGGATGAGAAGTTCCTGGGATACATCATGAAGATGTTTGGCATGCTGGGATAGCATGGAACTCGTTGTTGGGATTGGAGAGGCGAAGATCGCAAGCTCTGGGGTTCTAAAGACGATCGGTCTTGGCTCGTGTGTTGCGATTGCGATCTATGAGACGAGGCTGAAAGTCGCCGGACTTGCGCATGCGATGCTCCCGAGGTCGAATGGGCTGAAGACTGCGAAGTTCGTGGACTCAGCAATTGAGATCATGCTCGACTCTCTTTTTGCAATCGGTGGCGATAAAAGAAACATGGTTGCGAAAATCGCTGGAGGAGCGCAGATTTTTAAACATCTAACGCTCGAGAATCTGCGAATTGGGGATAGGAACGTTGAAGCGGTCAGATCAGAGCTAAGGAACCATGGGATTAGGATCGTATCCGAAGACGTGGGCGGAACCCTTGGGAGAACGGTTTACCTTTACACGAGCGATGGAAGAATGTTAGTTCGCTACAGCAACGGCGAAGAGCTATGGATCTGATATTCAAGGCAATTCTTAGCCACGTTACAAAGAAGAGCGGTGTGAGGCTCGAGATGTATAGAGAAAGCTACCTGAAGAGAAGAATCGACCTCAGAATGCGCATCTTGGGTTTTAAAAGTCTCTCTGAATACTACGGTTACCTTAAAGGCAACGAAAAGGAGGTTGAGGAACTGCTGAATGTGATTGCGATCAACGTGACAGAGTTTATGCGGGACAAAACACCGTTCGAGTTTTTTATGAACAAGATTTTGCCGGAGCTCAGCGACAAAAAACTGCTGAGGTTTTGGAGCGCAGGCTGTGCTTATGGCGAAGAGGCTTACAGCATTGCGATTTGTGCATTAGAAGCTACGGAGTCAAATTTTACTGTATACGCAACCGACATCGACGAGGATTGTCTGCAAAAAGCGATGCTTGGAATTTACAACGAACCTCAACTGAGAAACCTCGACGACGAGCTCAGAAGAAAGTATTTCGAGAAAATCGGCGATCGTTTTAAAGTTAAGGACTTCGTAAAAAAGCGTGTTAGGTTTAAAAAGCACGATTTGACTTCCCAGGGACCAATAACAAAGTTCTTGGACACGATATTTTGCAGGAACGTGATGATCTACTTTACGGAGGAGCAGAAGACAAAGGTGCTCAAAGACTTTCACAGCGCCTTAGTTGACGGCGGTTATCTCATAATCGGCAAAAGCGAGTCGATTCCGAGGCAGGGATTCGAGTGCGTGAGTCTTGTGGATAAGGTTTACAGAAAGGTATGATTTTTAAAACCGAGACGAATCTGTTGCGTGCTTGCAAGGACTGTGATGAAGAACGTGATCTACAACAGCTCTTCGCTACTCGTGGCGAACTTGATTGGCTTAATCGTTGTCATCTTCTTGGCAAGAGCTTTAAAGCCGGAGCTCTTCGGGATCTACTCATTGTCTCTTTCGATCATCTACATATTCTCAATATTTGCAGATCTCGGCATAAACAGCGCTGTAACTCGTTACATCGCAGATTCGGTTGCCAAAAACGACTATAGCCTTGCTGGCGGATATTTTCGTTTTCTTTTTAAATTTAAGCTCTCTCTTACGCTCGTAATTTCTGCGATCGTCGCAGTCTCAGCCAGTTTTCTTTCGCACATCTTCGACAAACCGATAATGGAGCCATTGCTCCTTCTCTCCATATTCCTATTTTTCTCCTCGATGAACTCTCTGTTCCTCAGCGTTGCGAATGCGATGAACGATTTCAAGCTGAACTTCCTAAGCAACACGATTTCGGGAACAACAAAGCTATTTCTCACGTTGCTCCTTGTTTTGATTGGTCTTTCCATTCTCGGCGCACTTCTTGCGATCGTTCTCTCTGCGGTGTTAACGCTCGTGTTTGCGATCTATTACGTGCTAAGGCGATACCAAAGCCTTTTTGTTGCGAAAAAAAGCGTTGAAAAAGCGAGAGTCCTTAGATTCATCGCCTTCACAGCCATATTAAGCGCAACTTGGGTTGTTTTTGCAAACGTGGACATCGTGATGATCGGCTACTTTCTGAGGGCAGAAGACGTTGCCTTTTACAGGGCTGGGTTCAGCATAGTTTCGGCAATCGCTGGTCTGATCTCGATTCCAGCGGTTCTTCTGCCCGTTTTTGTTAAGCTCGAGGGTGAAGATTTGAGCAGAGCCTTCTCGAGGGCCTTCAAGTATTCCTCAGCCCTCTGCATTCCTTCGGCATTTGGAGCGATCGCAATAGCTAAGAACTTGCTTTTGCTCGCCTATGGCGTCGATTACATCCAAGGATTGAATGCGATGCGGATTCTCTCTTTGCTCCTAATCTCTCCAGTCTTCGGAATCTATGGGGCGGTTTTCAGCAGTAAAGAAAAGCCAGAGCTGAACTTTTACCCTTTAACCTTTTCCATGGGGCTGAACGTAGTCCTTAATTGGATTTTGATACCGCTTTATGGCATAGAGGGTGCGGCGGTTGCGACCGTCTCTTCAAACATCGTTTTTTGGGTTCTCTTAGCGGTGATCTGTGCGAGAGAATTTGCAATCTTCCCAAAGATCGAGTTCATAGCAAAGCCACTTTTCTGCGCAGTTGTAATGAGCTTCGTTGCCATGAATTTCGATTCGATGCTCTTGTCGATTCCGATCTCGATTCTCGTCTACTCAGCGTTGATGTTCCTTGTAAGGGGCGTAACGAAGGAAGACGTTGACTTCATAAGGGCGATAGCGAAGGTTTGATTCCCAATGAATCAGACCAAAACGGTAAAATAAGAAGAACTCAAAAGTTGTGCATGGAATTCGAATACATCTTCGAAGAGGTCAAAGTAAAGCCGAGCAATGCTCCGAGGTTCAGGCTTAATGGAGAAGAGATCGACATTTGGAGCGAAGAATTCGCTGTTTATCACTCCAAGAGCATCGCAGATTACGTTCGTGAGAATCTGATTCGTTATGAACTCCTTAAGAAAGATCCGTTTTACGAAATCGTCGGAAAGTCGAAGGAGAAGGAGCTCGTTAAGACTGCGCTGATGAGCGGGTCAAACATTCTTTTCAAGGGGAAAAAAGGCTACGGGAAAACGACTTTTTCGAAGAGCATACTGAAACTCCTCCCCGAGAAACTCCTTGCGATAAAGGGTTGCAAGATCCACGACGACCCGACGCAACCTGTCTGCTTCTCCTGCAAGAAAAAGGTGCTCGAAGAGAACGTTGTAGACCTTGTCTTCATCCCGAGGAAGTGGATTCGCATCCCCGGAGACCCGATGATGACAACGAGACAGCTGATTGGGGGTATAAGCATCCAGAAGATCCGTGAGGGCTACGATCTCGATCACCCGGAGGTTTTCACCCCGGGAAGAGTTTTGAAAGCCCATAGGGGCATTGCTTACTTCGACGAACTCGGTTCCATACCTTCTGCGTTGCAAACACTTCTGCACGAGCTTTTTGAAGAGAAGCAGATAACGACGCCCGAAGGCGATATAGTTCCGATGAAGATCGATGCTTTGATCATAGCATCAACGAATCCAGCGAACTACAAAGGTGTCTCAGACATAAAAGAACCTCTGCTCGATAGGATGGAGCAAATCGACATTGGGGCTCCGGAAACAATTGAGGAGGAGATAGAGATCGGGCTCAGGAACATGAGCCTCAAAGAAGGTGCGAGGATTCCAGAATGGCATCTGAAAATCCTTGCCAACGCTGTTCGATGCATGAGGAGCAAGAACTGTAGATTTGCAAATCGAATTGAAGTTGAACCGAGTTGCAGGGCTACGATAAAGCTCTTCGACCACATTCGTGCGTCTGCGACGAGGAAGGGTCATGAGGCGGTGATGCTTTCTGATTACGGCGAGAAGTTCGAGATAGTTAAGCTTGCGTTGAGGAGTAGGTTCGAGGTCGATTATGATGCAGAAATCTCGAAAGACGAGATTGTGGAAGGCGTTATCAACGACTCCATAGACAACGTTTGCAGTTCAATATACGCTTCGATACCAAGAGATGTTTTCAGCGAGCTCATGGAGAGAGTTGCGGAGATGAGGGTTGTGAACGTTTACAAAGCCAATGGAATCTCGGAGTTCGCAGTTCCGATGTGTAGCGATAGCTCCGAGCTAAGGTCTGCGGTCGAGATAATTTTGGAATCGATTGCAAGATGCTCTGGGCTCGTTGAGAGGCTTGGGGATGGAATCTATGCTTACAAAGCATACGATCGATAAGCCTGAGTGCAGGCTCTGCAAAGAAGAAAATCCAATGCAGAACTTAGCCCAAGACATGCTTTACTCGCTCTTCAACCCTTATCATCGCGATAGGGGGAAGTTCGATTTATCAGAATTCCTTCGGAGATACATCAACGAAGACTTTCCGATGCAACGTTTCTCGAAGTCGTTCTTTGGCAACTACTGGTCGAGAGACCTCGAGAAGCTTGGTGAGATGAGGAAAAAAGCTTGGGAAGACTTGAAGCAAATGCTCGAGAGGGGCGAACTGAGCAAGGACGACATCAGCATGAGCCAGCTTGTGGAGCTATTCTTCGAAGAAGTCGTGGAGGAGCTCGAGAAAATGGGATACATCGAGACCTCGGAGGGGAGATTTCATCGGAAAACAGTTCGCTACAAACCGATTGCGGAAAAGATAATCGGGGACAAGATTCTTTCGATTGCACTCGAGAATCTCGAGAAAAGAAAGGCTGGGGAAGAAGTGACCGAGATGGAAGGAGCGTCGATATTCGTCACGGAGAAGATCGTCGACTTCGACGAAACAATCCATAGCTTCGACAACATCGACATCGTAGAGAGCTTCGTTCAATCTCCCCAACTCGAGAAGTTCGTTGCAAGGCAACCGAAGCATTCGGAAAAGTGCTCTTATGCGATGCTCATCGACGTCAGCGACTCGATGAGGGGAAAGAAGATAGTCGGCGCCATCGAAGCGGCGATAGCTTTGAAAAGAGCCATAAAGCGACATGATAGCGAATTGGAGATCATAGCTTTTAACCACAGGGTTTCAAGGGTGAAGGGTGCAGAAATCCTTAACCTCGAACCAAGGGGCAGAACGGACATAGGCTTAGCGCTTAAATTTGCGAGAAAGATCTTGGCTGAAAAAAGCGGGAATAGAATTGTTTTTCTGATCTCAGACGGCGAGCCGACTTCGAGCTACAACCCACAACTCACACCTTGGCACTGCGCTCTAAAAGAAGCGAGAATGCTCCGAAACATCAACGCAAAGCTCCAAATAGTCATGTTTGGGAACGAGAAAAGATTCGTTGATCTCTGCACTTCAATGGCTAAGCTCTGCGGGAAATCGAGCGTCTTTCACTTCTCAGATCCACTGAACCTCAAGAGATACATTCTCCACAGGTTTTAGAGGATCTCCTCCTTCGAATATACGACGATTCCTTTGTTCGTGATCTCGAACGGATGAATCTTCTTGCTGTGGTTTGTGCCACGCATCTTGAAGATCTCTATGCTTCGCATTCTCGTGTTCTCGACTCTCGTGTAGTAGAGCACAATCGTGCCCTCGACGACGAAGTTCTCGACTCCAAATCTGCTGATTTTGTCTGGACCGTTTTCTATGACCTCGCAAGTTAAAAGCGAAGTCAAGCCAAGGATTTCCATTGTCGTTGAGATCTTCAGCAGTTCAACTCTGAACTTCGCTGGGTCGCCTATGGTGAAGCCTATGGAAGTCGTGGAGTCGACAACAGCTCTTTTCGCTCCGATCTCGTCTTGGATCGTGATTATTTGATCGAGGAGACTTCTCGTGTCGAAGGGACGAACGTCGATGTATTTTTCATCGCTCGGCAAACCGATTTTGGTCGAGGTTGCGTCAACGATCGCCAGCATGTTCTCGTCTTCGAGCTTTTCGAGATCCCAGCCAAAGGTTATTGAGTGCTCTCTCAGATGCTGGGGTCTCTCTTCTGTTGCTACAAATATTCCCGGTTCGTTGAACTTCTCTACGCCGTTTACCAAGAACTGCAGTGCAAAAACCGTTTTTCCAGATCCCGATGGACCAGAAACGAGGTAGCTCCTGTCCCTAAGCAGTCCTCCTTCACAGAGCTCATCAAAGCCCGGAATACCCGTGGGAACACGCTCCAACATTATCATCACTGTAACATTTGAAACCTTAAAGTTTAAATTATTTACGCAAGATTCGGGGCATGAAGGTTACGGTGTCGTTGATCAAGGCAGACGTTGGTAGCGTTGCTGGACACGCAGTCGTTGCGGAAGAGATAAAGGCAATCGCAGAGGAAGCTCTTAAGGAAGCGGTTAAAGATGGCAAAATAATAGACTTCCGAGTTTTCAACGCAGGCGATGATCTCGAACTGCTCATGACCCACAGAAAAGGGGTGGACAGCGAAGAGATCCATGGACTCGCTTGGGAGGTCTTTAAAAAATGCGCAGAAAGGGCAAAGGAGCTCAAGCTTTACGGTGCAGGGCAAGACTTGTTGAAAGACGCTTTTTCTGGGAACGTTCGAGGTCTCGGACCGGGAGTTGCTGAGATGGAGTTCACAGAAAGAAAGGCGGAACCCTTCATCGCTTTCATGATGGACAAAACCGAGCCCGGGGCGTTTAACTTGCCGATCTTCAGAATATTCGCAGATCCCTTCAACACCGCTGGTCTCGTCATAGACCCCTCGATGCACTCGGGCTTCGTTTTCGAGATATGGGATATATTGGAGCACAAGAGAGTCTTTATGCGCAGTCCGGAGGAGATGTACAGCATCTTAGCTTTGATCGGTGCGAAGAGCAGATTTGTCATCAAAAGGGTTTATCCAAAGCCCGGAAAGCTTCCCACCGACGAGCCAGTCGCAGTTATAAGCACGGAGAAGCTTTATCAAGTCGCTGGTGAATACGTTGGGAAAGACGATCCAGTCGCAATCGTTCGTGCGCAAAGTGGCTTGCCTGCGGTTGGAGAAATCCTTGAAGCGTTCGCTTTCCCGCATTTAGTAAGCGGTTGGATGCGTGGGAGCCACAACGGTCCATTGATGCCCGTTCCATTTAGGTATGCGAAGTGCACACGCTTCGATGGTCCGCCGAGGTGCATCGCAGCGGGATTTCAGATTTGCAACGGAAAGCTAATCGGTCCGGTCGACCTCTTCGACGACCCAGCCTTCGACTACGCAAGACAAAAGGCGAACGAGATCGCAGAATACATGCGAAGACACGGTCCCTTCGAGCCTCACAGACTTTCTGCGGAGGAGATGGAATACACGACCTTGCCGAAGGTTCTCGAGAGCTTGAAGGGTAGATTCGAGAGGATATGAAGTATTTTTTCTGGAAAAACCTGATGAGCGAGGACAAGATAGAGTATTTGAGGAAGTTCAGCGTGGGAATCGTTGGTAGCAGACTGCTCTTGGAGATCCTATGGCGATGCGGAGTTGGTTGCATTCGCTACATCTCAGACTTCGTCACAACGTTTGACGTTGCCTACGATTGCTCTCTAAGCCCGTTGGAAGCAAATTGTTACGACGTCGTCCATCCAAGGTCTGATGAGAGTTGTATAATCTCGTATCTTTACCCAGAGAGCAAGTCCGAGCTTAGGAAGTTGCTGAAAGGCGTGGATTTGGTTATAGCGCACAGGCACATGGCAGAGGTTGCGGAAGTCGCCGAGGAGATCGGAACCCCTTTTATACCCGACATAGTCACGGTTTTTCTGCCCGATGGTGTGCGATTCAAGGAAGTGGAGTATCCGAAGCTCGAAAGAGATCCTGTTAGCTACACGCTAACCTGCGGGCTCCAAGCGATGGAAGTCATGAGGATCTTCGCAGGGTTAAAGCCCTTGATCGCTCCGGAGGCGATTGTTGTAGATCTTAGGGAAGGTGTGAAGAGGATATGTTTGAGGACGTTGGTTTGAAAGTCGGGATCGAGATCCACCAGCAGTTGGACACAAGGGAGAAGCTGTTCTGCCGTTGTCCCACTGAGCAGGGGAAAGAAGTTCTCGAGATAAGGCGCTACCTCAGGCTTAAGAGGAGCGAGATCGGTGAAGAAGACAGGGCTGCGAGAGAAGAGGTTGAAAGAGATAGGAGGTTCATATACAAGTTCCACGACACGACTTGCTTAGTCGAGGCGGACGAAGAACCGCCGACGGAGATGAACAGGGAGGCGTTGAAGATTGCGATTCAGGTTGCGAAGATGCTCAACATGACGATCCTTGACGAGGTTCACGTGATGAGGAAGATCGTGATCGATGGAAGCAACACGACCGGATTTCAGAGGACTGCGCTCGTCGCTGTTGATGGTGAGCTCGAGGTGAACGGCGAGAAAATCGGAATTGCGACGCTTTGTCTTGAAGAGGAGGCGTGCAGGAAAATCGAGGAGAGCGAAGAGTATGTTGTTTACTCTCTTGATCGTCTTGGGATTCCATTGATCGAGATCGGGACAAGAGCTGACATAAGGAGCCCAAAGATGGCGAAAATCGTCGCAAAGAAGCTTGGAATGATCCTGAGGTCTACGGGGAAGGTGAAGAGGGGAATAGGCACGATAAGGCAAGATGTGAACATAAGCATCCGTGGGGGAGCAAGGGTTGAGATAAAGGGTGTTCAGGAGCTCGACCTGATCGACAAGGTCGTTGAATACGAAGTCTTAAGGCAGAAAAACCTGTTGGAAATAAGGAATGAGCTTCTTAGCCGAAAGGCAGAAGTTATTGACAAGATTTTCGATGTTTCGAAGCTCTTTGAGTCGACGAACTGTAAAATCTTGAGGGGGAAGAAAGTAAAAGCGATTCTTCTCAAAGGGTTTGCTGGACTTGTTGGAAAAGAGATCCAGCCAGGAAGGAGGCTTGGAAGCGAGTTCGCAGACATCGCTCGAAACTTCGGGCTTGGCGGAATCTTTCACACCGATGAGCTCCCCGCCTACGGAATAACTGCGGAGGAGGTTAAGAAGCTGAAGGAAATTCTTGGAGCGAACGAAAGCGATGCGATCGTTCTCACTGCGGGGAAAGAAGAGAGAGTAGAAAAAGCTTTGTCGAGGATAATCCAGAGAGCGAAGCAGTGTCTCATTGGCGTTCCAGAGGAGACGAGGAAAGCGAACGAGGACGGAACAACTTCTTATCTCCGCCCTTTGCCGGGGGCGGCGAGGATGTATCCCGAAACCGATGTTCCGCCTGTTTTGACCGCAGATTACCTGAGCGTAGAGATTCCGGAGCTCATCGAGGAAAGGGCGAAGAGGTATGCAAAGCTATTGCCCCTTGATTTAGCCTACGAAATCGCAGACTCGAAGCACTACAGGCTTTTTGAAGAATTCTCAGCCTTAATTCCCGCAACTGTTGTTGCGAGAGTTTTGCATGTCATTCCAACTGAGCTCAGGAGGCAAAACTTCAACGTCGACGTTCTCAACGAGAAGCACTTCAGAATCGTCCTCGAGCTGATAAAATCCGGAAAGATTGCGAAAGAAGGCGCAGAGAATGCGATAAAGCTACTGATTGAGAATCCGAATGCCGAGGAAAATGAGATCGTCGCAAAGCTCGGATCAAAGCAAGATCTCGACTCATTCATAGAAAAACTCGTGGAATCGAAAAAAGACTTAGTCTTGGAGAAAGGCGAGAACGCTTTCAAGCCCTTGATGGGATTGGCGATGGCTGAGTTTAGGGGGAAGGTCGATGGGAAGATCGTTGCCGAAAAGCTGAGGGAGGCGATCAAGAAAGTGTTAGCCCAGGGGGATTGATCTGAGGAACGTCGTCTGAAAATCCTTTTCAATGGATAGCTCGACGTATTCGACCCTTTTTACGACCTCTTCGATCTCTTCTCTCTTCTTGATGGATTTCAGTGCAATCTTTGCCCCTGCAACCGCAGAGTCTCCCGCAAAGATGATTTCCCCGCTTTTTGGTAGCAATCCGATTAGCCTTGCGTTCTCGATGTCAATGTGCTTCCCGAAAGATCCCGCCAGGTATATCTTCTCTATTTTCTCTGGCTCTACGCCGAATCGCTTTGCCAAAATGCTCCACCCAGCTTTGATCGAAGCCTTAGCGAGCAAGAACTCGTTTATGTCCTTCTCAGTCACGGTTATGCTTTTTCCGAACTCTGTCTCGTCTGCAAAAGCCACTACGAACTTTGGAACCTCTTCATGGACGATTCTACGCCCATCTTTTTTGAACTTGCCAACCTTATTTATGTAACCATTTTTATACAGCTCGGCTATTAGATCTATCAAACCGCTCCCGCAAATTCCTTTCGGCTTTTTGTTGTCTATGGTGTCGTAGAAAACCTCTTCGCCCTCGATTCTGATCCTCTCAATGGCTCCGCTCACCGCTTTCATCCCAGAGCTTATATGTGCACCCTCGAACGCCGGTCCAGAAGGAGTGGAGCAAGCAATCACTCGTTCTCGGTTTCCCAAGATTATCTCTGTGTTCGTTCCGACGTCGATGACCATTGCGATCTCGTCGCTTTTGTATATCTCTGTTAGGAGGAGATTTGCGGTCGCATCTGCACCGATGAAACCAGCGATCAGCGGAAGCGAAGTTACAATCCCGTTTTCTGCAATTCTAAGCCCGATCTCGTTTGCGGGGTAGCTTATAGACCTTCTGACCGCTGGAACAAATGGTGAGACACCAATGAACTTCGGCGAGATCCCAAAGAAGAGGTGGTGCATCACTGAGTTCCCGACGATCATAACTTCGTATACGTTCTCCTCGCTGATTCCCACTTCCTTGCAGAGCTTTGTTATCAAATCGTTCACCGTTTCGACCACGACTCGCTGGAGCTTTGCCAAGTTCTCGTCCTTCTTTGCATAGGTTATTCGTGAAACCACGTCCTCACCATAGGCAACTTGTGGGTTCTCTGCAAACGCCTTGGCTATCGTTTTTCCATTTGCAAGATTCACGAGGTGGCAAACGATCTTCGAAGAGCCAATGTCCACCGCAACGCCGTAGATTTCGCTCTCCGGGCTTTCGATGGCTATGAGCTTGTTCTTCCATAGAACTGCGCTGAAGTCCCAGGAAAAGGATCTAAGCAAATCTGGAAGTCTTCTGAGCAAACTCAGCGGGATTTCAAAGCTCCCAAGCACTTCGCTCAACCTTTCGACGTCTGGTTTTGGATCCTCGAGGGTTGGAGCATTCAGCTTTAGCCTTATCTTTACCACCGCCGGGCTCAGCTCGACCTCTTTGTCTATCGTCGCATCCTCTATCTTCCTAAGTTCCCCCCTGCTCTCTGCGGGCACAAAAACGATGGCATCGCTCAAGATCTCGGCTTGGCATGAAAGCCTATATCCTTGTTTGATCTCACTCTCGCTCAGTTTTTTCCGCTCCTGCTCTGTTAACTCGCTGAACTTTCCCTTTATCGCCAACACTTTACACTTCCCGCAGACACCTTTCCCTCCGCAGTCGGATCGAATTGAAACCCCCGAAGCCCTCGCTATTTCTATGATACTCCCGGAACCTTCGGCGACTTTTCCCATTGGTTCAAAGACGATTTTCATAGCCTTAGGAAATCTTTAGTTCTCGAGAAACCTTTGTAGGCTACGTTTATCGTGTAAACTGCGGGGAAGATTAGCTTTGCATCTTCTATTGGACCGTAGAGCGCAAAATCTAAGCCAAGGATTATCTGCATCGTGCTTGCGATGACGAGCGCAGTCTTCTCGGATTCCTTGCCAAGGAGGTTTCGAAGCCCTTTCCAGCTTGCGATTGCGTTGTGCGCTCCCGAGCCACAAGGGAAGCCGTAGGTCTTCTTGATCTCTATTCCCGCCTTCACCGCAGACGGTAAGCTCGGAACGTCCATCACGAACGTGTCGACGAGCGGTTTCTTTATCCCAGCCATTTCGAGCTTCGGAATTAGCTTCTGCAGAGCTTCTACTCGGGCTTTACTGCTCAGGACGTTCATAGTATACGTGAGAACAATTGCAGACTCTACACCGCTTTCCTTCAGAGCTACGAGCTCCTTCTCCTTCACTTCCGGTGTTATCGAGTTGTATACTATTCTTTTCTCAAGCCCAACTTCCTTGGCGTATTCTAAAGCCTTTATCTTCACGTCCGCTGTTGCGGAGTCGATCAAGAAGGGTTTCTGCGTTATCGAAGAAACGAAGTCGATGTATTTTCTCATCGCTTCCTCGCTGATTGCAACGACGTCGAGCATCGAAGGTAGCTCGGTTTTGTCGCTGAGCTCTTCCTGCTCTTTGATCAGCTTTTCTGCAAGTTCTTTGTTAAAGACACCTTTCTTCTCGTCCTCCACGATCTTGTGTCCTTTGTAAAAAATGCTCCCTATTAGCAGAGTCCTTGCCTCTCCCGGATTTCCACCGATTTTGATGCCAGAGATCTCGAAAACCTTTGGTTCTGGAAACCTGAACAACTTCTCACCTCAAAAAAATTGGTTAATACCTTCCGTATTTCTTCACCGCATCGATCATCGCCTTCACGTTCTCCGGCTTCGCATCCCTCGAAAGCCCCCCATCGACGCCGGGCCAGATCATCATCCCTCCCGCTTTGCAGTCCTCGAGCAACTTCTTCATGAACTCCTCGACCTTCTGTGGTGTTCCGCTGATCAGCAGTGAGTTCGGCGGACCACTTACAAGAATTATGCGATCTCCAAGAACTTCTCTGACCTTTCTTGGGTCGGTTTTTTCGAAAACTCCTACGACTTTGCCTTTGGGCGCTTCTTTCAGTGTCTCGAGATGTGCGTCGTGTTTACCTTCGAACAGGACGAACGGCGTGAGCCCAAGGGCTACGACCTCTTTGAAGACCTCGTTCAACGATGGCCAGTAGAACTCGTTGTAGAGCTTTGGATTCAAATATTCGTTCAAGTGTAAGGGGAAGAAGCATTCGACGATCTCAGTCCCGAAAACTTGCTTTCTTATCTCCTTTGGCGGTGCAGAGATCTTCGCAGACTCGACGACCAGTGGTTTGACTGCGTCGACAGCTTGCCTCACCTTGTCTCCCATTCTGTAGAGATCCATCACCACGTTCTTGATGTCTCTCAAGAAGTCCCCGATCAGATCCAACGGAGCATAGCTCCAAGCCATTGGAACCGTTGGATATCCGAGCTTTGCGAGCTCCGCTGAAACGTCTGCCATAAAAGCTCCGAACTTTGTAAGCTCTACTCCAAACTTTGCAAGGGCTGAGTTGTATTCTGCGGATCCGGGGTTGCTTAGCTTTCTGTTTATCCTCGGCATCGCAACCCTGTTGATGAACTCCAGCGGATCTTCGATCAGCTGGTCGTATTCGTTTGCCTTCATGATCTCCTTGCCTATGAACTGTGGATGTGCGTTCTTGTCGAGCTCGTAGCCGGGCCATTTCGTGAATACATCCATCAAAGCCAAGTGGGTCGAACCGAGGATGAACCTCGCAGAAGCAGAGACATCGGGTTGCTTTAAGAAGGCAACGACGTATATCATTCCCTCGAGACCCGGGATAACTGTGAAGGTGTCAAATTCGAAATCCTTCGCAACTTTAAGCCATGCGGATTTGCACTTCCCGTAATCGAAGAGGACCTCGTGGGTCGTGTAGCCCGCATAAGCTCCATGCCAGACCGCTGTGGCGCCGAGTATCGGAACTCTGTCTGGCTCCTTCCCATTTATGACGTCCTCTATCCTCTGCAGTTTCTCTCTCAGAATTTCTTCAGCCTTCATCATTCCACCCCCACGAGGGCTTTTATCTTTCGAACACCGACCGCTGCATCGTCAGCCCAAGCGTCTGCGCCAGTGTAGGCTCTCACTTCCTCACTCGTTCTCCCACCGCCGACGATGATCTTCACTTTGTCTCTCAGCCCAGCAGACTTTATCGCATCCACGGTCTTCTTCATGCTCTCTATCGCTTCCGTCAGTAAACCGCTGAGCCCAACTACCTGTGGGTTGTGCTTCTTAATCGCCTCAACGAACGCTTCTGGCGGTTGATCGACGCCGAGATCGATGACCTCAAAGCCCTCCGCTTCGAGAAGAGCGATCACGATGTTCTTCCCGATGTCGTGCACATCTCCCTCGACTGAGCCTATCACGATCCTTCCTTTGCTCTCCGCCTTTCTCTCCCCCAACAACGGGCGGACGAGTTCCATCACTTGCTTTAGAATTTCACCCGTCATTATCAGATCTGAGACGAAGTATCTGCCCTCCTCGAATCGCTTGCCCACGATTTCGGTCGCCCTCCTTATGTCCTCGAGGATGGCGAATGGATCCTCCTTGCTCTCTATTCGCTTCTTTGTTATCTCGAGCACCTTTGCTTCTTCGAGATCCGCAAGCGCCTTAACGAACTCCTCTCGCAGACTCATAGAACCACCGCAATTTATTCAGCTTGAAGAAAAATAAAGCTTGTTAAGAATGTGTTCATAACAATAAAATTTTACTCGAAGTAAAATTTTCTTGAGTAAGGCAGACAAAAAATAAGGTTACCCCTTCGGTGGCTCCGGGATTAGGAACGCAAACAAGCCCTGGATTGCGAAGAAGAGTGCTGAAACTCCAAATGCAACCGTGAACCCGTAGCTAACTGCGATCGGCGCTATTATGAAGGGTGTGCTCAGGAAAGCTCCGAGGCACAAAAACGTGTTTATCAGCCCCGCAGAGCCACCGACCCACTCTGGTCTCATCTTCGTGTCGACTGCGGGCAAATAAGCTGGAACCGCCATCCAGTGTGGAATAACGCCACCGGCGAGGAAACCAGCAAGCGTTATTGTGAACCAGAGTATCGGGACATCGCCTATTATCCACCCAGCAAAAACGAGCACCGAGAAGCTCAGCGACAGTAGAGAGATGTATAGCCTTACTTTCCCAGTCCTTGCGCTTATCATCGGGAATAAGAGCGACCCGATCCACCCGGACCAAGTTATCATCGCAACGATTGCTCCAGCGGTTGCAATGTCAATTCCCCTTTCAAGTGCCCCTGTTGTGAACAACGCTTGAAATGGAACCATGCCCGCCAGTGCGACGAACGTTCCAAGCGCAGTAGCCCAGATTGCCTTGTTGCTCAGCGCCCTCTTTGCACCCTCGATGACATTGGCTTTTGGAATCGTAACACCTTCCGGCGCATCTCTAACGATGAGCGCAAAGATGACGAGTGCAACGACTATCAGCAACCCGCCGACGAAGTTTATCTCGCTCCAGCTTTGGAAGTATGGCGCAAATGTAAGCCCGAGGGAGAGCCAGATCATAAGGGCGGTCATGTAGATTCCGGTTGCAAAACCTATCTGCTTCGGTGGGAACCATGCGCTGATTATCTTTGGAAGATTTACGAGCGTTGCACCGAGCCCTATGCCGACGAGAATCTGGGCGATGATCAGCGAAGTGTAATCTGTGCTGAAACCCTTTAAAAACGTTCCTAAGGCTGTGATGACTGCGCCCATGGTTGCGGTTATCCGGATCCCGATCTTGTCTGCGAGCATCCCAGCAGGGAAGGCGAGAATGCCTGCGACGAGCCACGGGAGTGTGAACGCAAGGGAGTAGGTGGTCTGGTCAACTCGGTAGAGTTCCATGAGCACTGGTGCAAGAGTCCCCATCGCATACCATGCGAACACGAGGGAGCCAAAGAGTAGCCATGAAACTGCTAAAACAATCCATCTTCGCCTCTCTTGCATTCAGATCACCTCGAAGGTCTTTAAACTTCAAAAAAATAAAATCTGTTATGAACCCGTTCATAAGAGACCTTGCTTTGTCAAGGCGTAAGAAGCGAGATAGGGTTTCGAAACCGCAAGAAAATCCTTTTAAGCACAGAAAAGTCTACGTCCATGCTTACCGCAAAGACTTTGCAGATGACTTTCCCGCTCATCTGGGCACTCGTAGCAATAGCTTGGCTCCTCTCTTTTCCCTTGCATCCCGAAGATAAGCTCGATTACGAAGACGTTGCGATCGAGGGCTTAATTCTCGTTTCGCTAATCGTCGTCTTCTTTGTCCTCAAAGCACTGCCGAAGGTGATGCTTGGCTGGGGAGTTTTTGTGATTCCATGGATAACGGATCTGCTCGACGAGTTCACATCTGAGCCTGAGTTTTTTGACACAACCTTAGAAGGGATTTTGAAATCCCTGGGTTTGATCTTGATTCTCCTTGGTCTTCTCAAGGCTTATCGGAAGCTCGAAGAGCAGAAAGAAATCGCTGAAAAGAAGTTCAAGTGGTTCAGCACACTCGTTGAGATCGCTCCATTTCCGATGATCGTCTACGACGAGAGGGGCTTTGTCTATGTTAACAAAGCAGTCGAAGAAAATACGGGCTACAGCAGAAGTGAGCTCCTTGGGGGAGTTTTCTGGGAGCTTTTTGAAGGAAAGGAGCTGGAGAAGATGAGAGAAGTGATCACCAAAAGGCTGAGGGAGGAGAAAGTTGAGCCCTACACATTGAAGATCAAAAGAAAAGATGGAACCTACAGGACTCTGATATCCTATGGAACGCATTTGTCTATAGAGGGGAAAAGATACGGGCTTGCAGCGTTTGCGGATGTTACGGAACTCGAGGAGAAGAGAAAGATTGCAGAAGATCTTTCAAAGATGATCTCTTTGATCAACAAAACGCTTCGCCACGACGTGCTGAACGCTTTAACCTCTGCGGTTGGATTTATGGAGCTCTACAAGGAAGAGAAAAGCGAGGAGTATTGCGAGAAAGTAAGGCGAAGCGTCGATCGGGCGATAGCGATTGTGAAGAACTTAAAGAAATTCGAATCTGCGGTCAGATCTGGGGAGCTAAGGGTTGTGAACGTTCGTGAAATCGCCGAGAGTGTTTCGAAAAACTTTGCAATCCCAATCGAGATCGAAGGCGAGTGCGATGCAGTTGCGGACGAAGGGCTTGCGACCGTTTTTGAGAACATAATCCAGAACGCAGTCCAGCACTCTGGAACTGAGAAGATCACGATTAAGATAAATCGCATCGGCGAATTCTGCGAGATCCGCATTTCCGACTACGGCAAAGGAATTCCGGATGAGATCAAGGAGAAGATCTTTGAAGAGGGCTTCTCGTATGGAGAAAAAGCGTCGACTGGATTGGGGCTTTACGTTGTCAAGAAGATCGTAGAACGCTACGAGGGCAAGATATGGGTTGAAAACACCGTTCCAAAGGGGGCGACTTTTGTCGTTCGACTCCGAGCGGTGTAGAAAGGTATGAGGCTATTCAATTTTTTCTTTTTTATTTAAAAGTTTCATTGATGTTCTTCAATAATCTTTCTATAGCTTTCTCTAACTCTATATCTCTCGAGATTTACTTTGTCGAGAGGTATTTTCCAAACTTTAGAAACAACCCAATCAGGGACAGGACTTAATAGCATGTGACATCTGCCGCATAAAGTAATTAGATTAGAAAGTTCTTCGGTGCGCCCTTCCTTCTTGGGAATTATATGATGAACTTGGCTTGCATTATTCTTACCACAAACTCTACATCTGTAATTGTCTCTTTCCAGGACGAGATTCCTAATATTTTTCCACGTGCCCATCTTCTAACCCCCACATCTTACATGCTGGCCATTTTCGCCTAACAGCTGAGCACACCTAAAGTTACAGACAGTAGCAAGGAATTTGGAGGATCGGGGGTGGAATGGAGCCGGATATGCTCAGTTATACCGCTCAACGTCAAAAGATTTATCTGTAGCCTCTTTATAAATTTTTCTTTTCTGTAAAAGTCACATTTTTAAAACCTTTAACATCCTTTCTCTGTGAAACTTGGGAACTACTACGTGATCGAGGAATTTGAGACTGGCGATTACGGATGTCCTCCAAACAAGAGGAGCGTTGAAGATCACATAAAGAAGGGTTTCGTCTGCATAGACAAGCCGATGGGTCCAAGCAGTCACGAGGTCGTCGTTTGGGTTAGGAACATCCTCGGGGTCAAGAAAACAGGACATGCTGGGACGTTGGATCCAAGGGTTACAGGAGTTCTGCCAATTTTCATAGAAACAGCGACTAAGCTTGTGAAATTTTTGCAGGAGTCTGGCAAGGAATACGTTTGCCTCATGCGCCTCCATGGGGACGTGAAGGAAGAAGAGATAAAGAAGGTCTTCAGACTGTTCACGGGCAAGATCTTTCAGAAACCGCCATTGAAATCTGCGGTTAAGAAACAGCTGAGGATTCGGGAAATATACTCGATGCAGATCCTCGAAATCGATGGGAGAGATGTTCTCTTCAAAGTCTCGACGGAATCTGGGACTTACATAAGAAAGCTCTGCAAAGATATGGGCGAGGTTTTGGGCGTTGGAGCACACATGCAGGAGCTCAGGAGGACTAAGACGGGAACTTTTACGGAAACGGATTGCTACACACTTCAAGATCTGCTCGATGCTTTTGTTTTCTGGAAGGAGGAGGGGGAAGACAGATACATAAGGGAAGTGGTAAAGCCAATGGAATTGGCGGTCGCAGAGATTCCAAAGATAGTCGTCAAAGACACCGCAGTTGACGCAATTTGCCATGGTGCGAATTTGAGCATAAAAGGAGTATCGATGGTGGAGAAGAACGTGAAGGAGGGAGAAGTTGTTGCGATGTTCACGGCGAAAGGCGAGCTCGTAGCCCTTGGCAGGGCTTTGGTGAACGCAGAAGATATGCTCGAGCTGAAGAAAGGGATAGTTGTCGACGTTGAGAGAGTATTGATGGAGCGTGGAGTTTATCCGAGGGTATGGAAATCAAAGTAGCGATCCCATCTTCTTCGCTCATAAACGAAACGGACGAGAAGATAAAGGTCTACAAGCTCGGAACGATCGCAAGGGCTCTTGCGATTTATAGAGTGAAGGAACTCATAATCTACCGGGATCCGATTCTCGATGAGACGAGGTTCATGAGGAAGGTGTTCGAGTATCTCGAAGCACCGCAGTATCTGCGGAAGTTCCTTTTTCCAATCGACGACGATCTCAAATACATCGGCGTTGTCCCACCGCTTGCAATCCCTTCGCACAAGTCGAAACATTTAAAAATCGGAGAATTGAGGGAAGGGGTCGTAAGGAAGGTGGCTCCTGACGGAACACGATGGGTCGATGTAGGTGTCGAAGCCCTTGCACCCCTTAAATGCGACGACGCAAGGGGTGCACGTGTTACCGTCAGGATCGTTTCGAAGACCCCGTTGCGAGTCGAGAAAGCAGAAGCTACGGAATACTGGGGGTATAGGGTAAGGGAAGCGGAGCTCGAAGAAGTGCTCAAGGAAGAGAACGTGATCGTCACGTCGCGTAAAGGAAGAGTGCCAAGGTTGGATGAAATTAGGAAAGCGACGTTCGTCTTTGGGAACCCGAGGGAGGGAGTGTTTGAGATAATGAAGAGGATGGGGATAGAAATGGAAGTAGAAGCCTGGAACACGATTCCAGAGCAAGGAGTGAAGAGTGTTCGCCTCGAGGAGGCGATAATATCGACATTGGCAATCGTCAATTTCATCTCGTATTGGGGTGGTTTTAGATGAAGACGCACAGACCAAAGCGAGGATCCTTAGCGTTTTCCCCAAGGAAGAGAGCGGAGCGAATAGTTCCAAGGATAAGGACTTGGCCAGAATGCGACGAAGTTAGGCTTCAGGGATTCGCTGGTTACAAGGCTGGAATGACGCACATCGTGATGATCGACGACAGGAAAAATTCGAAGACTTACGGCGAAGAAATCGTGGTCCCAGTAACGGTCATCGAAGCCCCGCCGATGAAAGTCGCCGGAATAAGGGTTTACAAGGAGACGCAGTATGGACTGCAAATCGTAAAAGAGGTCTGGACGAATCAGCTCGACGCATTCTTGGAGAGAAGGGTGAAGATTCCAAAGAAAAGCCACGACATCGAAGCTCTGAAATCCGTAGAGGGCGACGAGGTTAGGGTTATAACCTACACGCAACCGTATCTGATCAGCGGTGTGCCGAAGAAAGTTCCAGACGTGATGGAGCAGAAGGTCGGTGGTAAGTTCAGCGAAGCCCTTGAATATGCAATCTCGAAGCTTGGAAAGGAAGTAAGAGTCTCAGAAGTGTTCAAAGAAGGGGCAATCGTTGACGTTAGCGCAATAACGAAGGGCAAAGGTTTCGAGGGAGTTGTTAAGAGATGGGGAGTTATAACGCTCGACGCAAAGCACGCAAGGAGCAGTAAACACAGAAGAGTCGGAACTCTCGGTCCATGGCTTCCGCACCGCATCAGGTGGACGGTTCCGCAGTATGGACAGATGGGCTTCCACCAGAGACTTGAGTTCAACAAGAGGATAATAAAGATCGGAACAAATGGCGAAGAAGTTACGCCAAAGGGCGGTTTTCCGCACTACGGCGTTGTTAGGAACGACTACGTTCTCATCGCTGGAACCGTTCCCGGGACTGTGAAAAGACTCGTTCGCATTAGGGATGCGGTAAGACCTCCGAAGGCTGAGTTCACGGGAGTTAACGTTGTTTATGTAAGCACAAGCTCGAAGCAGGGGAAGTGATATGAAGGCGAACGTTCTCAATTTGAAAGGGGAAGTTGTTGAAGAAATCGAGTTGCCGGGCATTTTCAACGAAGATTTTCGCCCGGACATAATAAGGAAAGCGGTTCACGCGATTCAGTCTCATCGCAGACAGCCATACGGTCCGAACCCCTTGAGCGGAGTAAACTACGCTTGGGAGAACTGGGGACCTGGGCATGGATACGCAAGAGTCCCAAGGTGGAAGCTCGGGCTTAGGGCGGTAGTAGTCCCACAGGCGGTTGGCGGAAGAGAAGCGCATCCACCGAAGGTTCAGAAGAAGTGGGAGGAAAAGATAAACAAGAAGGAAATGAGGAAAGCGCTGAAATCTGCGATCGCTGCGACTGCGAATGCCGAGCTTGTGAAGTCGAGAAACCACGTTTTTGAAGGAGAATTGCCTAAAGTCGTTGTCGACGAGTTCGAAACGATAAACAAAACAAAGGAAGCGGTCTCAGTTCTAAAAGCCATCGGCGTTTATGCGGACATTGAAAGGGCGAAGGAGAGAAAGAGACAAAGGGCGGGAATTGGAAAGATGCGTGGGAGGAGATTCGTCTCGAAGAAGAGCGTTTTAGTGGTCGTTGGAGAAGACAAGGGGATTTCTAAGGCGATTCGCAGTCTCCCAGGAGTCGATGTTGTGACAGCGAGGAATCTGAACGTCGAACTACTTGCCCCTGGTTGTCATGCTGGTAGATTGACTGTTTACACGAAATCTGCGCTTAAGATTTTGGAGGAGTGGTTATGTTGATCCAGCACTTTGTCTTGACTGAAAAAGCGATGATGGAGCTGAAGAAGAACGTGATCACCGCAGTCGTCAATCTGAAGGCGAGAAAGAACGACATAAAAAAGGAGTTCGAGAAGCTGTTCAACGTTGAGGTGGAGAAGGTGAACGTTCTCGTGACTCCAAGGGGAGAAAAGAAGGCTTACATAAAGCTGAAGTCGAATTACAACGCTGAAGAACTGCTTTCAAAGCTCGGGGTGTTCTGATATGGGTAAGAGGATAATTTCCCAGAACAGAGGTAAAGGGACGCCAACCTACACAGCGCCTTCGCACAAGTATAAGGCGGACATAAAGCACTTGCCCTTTAAGGATCAGGCGATCTCTGCAAAGATCGTAGACATAGTTCACGATCCTGCAAGGAACTCACCTATTGCACTTGTAAAGCTCCCAGACGGCAAAGAAGAATACGTTCTCGCAGTCGAAGGACTTGGGACTGGAGATTGGATATACATGGGAGAAAACGTAGAAATCAGGGCTGGAAACACGACTTATCTTAAAAACATCCCAGAAGGAACTCCAGTTTGCAACATCGAGGCAATTCCCGGCGATGGAGGAAAGTTCGTTCGTGCGAGTGGAACTTTTGCGCTCGTTGTTTCAAGAGAAGAGGACAAAGTTATTGTTCAAATGCCATCTGGTCAACTGAAGTGGTTCCATCCGCTCTGCAGAGCTACGATTGGCGTCGTTGCGGGTGGTGGAAGGGTTGACAAACCCTTCGTCAAAGCGGGGAAGAAGTTCTACAAGATGAAGAGCAAGGCTGCGAAGTGGCCGAGGGTTCGTGGAGTTGCGATGTGCGCAGTTTATCATCCGTTTGGCGGTGGAAAGCACCAGCACGTCGGAAGACCGAAGACCGTTAGTAGGAACGCTCCACCGGGAAGAAAAGTTGGAAGCATCGCAGCCCGTCGCACGGGTGTGAGGAGGTGATAGAATGGCGTTAAAGAGCAAAGTTTCGAGAACAAAGGAGTTCTTGTTCCGTGGTTACACGTTTGAGGAGATCCAAAAAATGTCTCTCGAGGATTTCATGAAGCTCTTGCCAGCGAGAGAGAGAAGGAAGCTGAAACGAGGTCTAACAGAGCAGGAGAAGATACTTTTGGAGAAGTTGAAGAAAAAGGGTAGCGTTAGGACTCACTGCAGGGACATGGTGGTGTTGCCAGAGATGGTGGGCAAGGTTGTGTTTGTGCACAACGGCAAGGACTTCGTTAGGGTGGAGATAAAGCCAGAGATGCTTGGGCATAGACTTGGAGAGTTTGCGCAGACGAGGAGATTCGAGAAACACAGCGGTCCGGGTGTCGGAGCTACGAGAAGTAGCAAATTCGTGCCACTTAAGTGATGTCTATGGCGAGAATCGCTTACTCCTACAAGCCTGCGGACGAAACAAAAGCTGTTAAAGCAATGGGCTACGAGATTCCAATGAGCTTCAAGCACGCAGTGGAGATCTGCAGGGAGCTGAGGGGGAAGAAGATCCCGCAAGCGATGAGCTTTCTCGAGGGTGTAATAGCGATGCGCATCCCAGTGCCGATGAGGAAATACAAGAAGAAGGTTGCGCACAAGAACATCCCAGGATGGTATGCTGGGAGATACCCACAGAAAGCTGCGAAGGAGATTCTGAAGGTGATAAAGAACTTGAAGGCGAACGCTGAATACAAGGGGTTGAACGCGGATGAGCTCATCATCGTGCATGCGCAGGCGAAGAAGGGTAGAACGATCGTTCGCTATACTCCAAGGGCTTTTGGTAGGGCGGTGCCAAAGAGGAAGCTGTTGACGACAGTAGAGTTCGTTGCGGAGGTGAAATGATGGCTGTAGAGAGAAAATTTGTTCAAGAAAGGGTCAAGAAGATGATGGTCAAGGAGTGGATCAGGGAAGAGGTGAAGAGCGCTGGATTTGGCGGAGTGGATGTTTTAAGAACTCCTCTCGGCACGCAGGTCACTTTATTCGTGGAGCGCCCAGGGCTTGTCATCGGTAAAGGTGGGAGAAGAATAAAGATGCTTACAGAGAAGCTCAAGGAGTTTGGGCTCGATAACCCACAAGTCAGCGTTGACGAAGTCGAGAAGCCGGAGTTCAACGCCCAGCTTATGGCTTCACTGCTTGCGAGAGCTCTCGAGAGAGGATGGTATTTCCGCAGAGCTGGTTATAGGTTCCTCTACAGGATCATGGAAGCGGGAGCGAAGGGTTGTGAGATTCAGATAAGCGGAAAGCTCGTCAGCGAGAGAGCGAGGACTGAGAAGTTCGTCGCTGGCACAATAATACACACAGGAGACGCTGCCTATACTGCGGTCAGGAAGGGCTTCGACATCGCAGTCAAAAAGCTCGGAGTTCTTGGCGTTACAGTCCGCATAATCCCGCCGGACGTAACTTTGCCCGACGAGTTCGAGATAAAGGAAGGAGGTGTTGCGAGTGAAAATGCGGGAGATAAGGGAGATGAAAAGGGAGGAGAAGTTGAAAAAACTCAGGGAACTTGAGATGGAGCTTTTGAAGCTGAGAACTCTCGTTAAAAGCGGTGGCGCAGTCAAGAACCCAGGAAGGATAAGGCAAGTCAGGAGAGACGTTGCAAGGCTGAAGATGGCGTTATGCGAAGAAGGCTTTCGGATCTGATAGCGAGGGACTGGATAGGGCTCGTCGTAGAAGTGGTTGAAAGCCCAAATGAGTGTGAACTCTCTCTGAAGGGCGAAGTTGTGGACGAGACAGAAAAAACCCTTAAGATTATGACTGAAAAAGGTTTAAAAGTCGTCGCAAAGAAGGGTAGGAGCTTTAGAGTCGAGTTCGAGGGAAGAGTGGTGAGGGTGAAGGGTGAGCTCATAGCTTTCAAACCTGAGGAAAGGATCGTTCGTGGCTTGATGTTGCTTAGGAGAGCGAAGGGGGTAGTTGTATGAGGGATATTGGAATCGAGGTTAAGAAGCCTGAAGGCACTTGCAACGATGAATGTTGCCCGTTCCATGGACATTTGTCGATTCGTGGTCAGATCCTGACGGGAAGAGTTGTGAAGGTCTATGGAAAAACTGCGGTGATAGAGAGGGAGCTGATCAAATACGTTCCGAAGTATGAAAGATACATGCGGAAGAGGTCGAAGCTTCACGTTCACAACCCAGACTGCATTAGAGCGAAAGTTGGCGACATCGTTCGTGTTGGTGAATGCAGACCTATAAGCAAAACGAAGAGCTTTGTAATCCTGGAGGTGGTGTCGAGTGCAGGCAATTAAAGCAAAAGTTCCAAGAGCTCTGCCAACTGGAGCGATGCTCGTTTGTGCAGACAACAGCGGTGCAAGGGAAGTGCAGATAATCTCCGTTCTGAACTACAAGGGCGTTAGGAGAAGATACCCAGCTGCTGGCGTCGGTGACATGGTCGTCGTGAGCGTAAAGAAAGGGGTTCCAGAGATGAGAAAGCAGATACACTACGCAGTAATAATAAGGCAGAGGAAGGAATACCGCAGACCTAACGGCGAGAGAATAAAGTTTGAGGACAACGCAGCAGTTATAGTCAACGAAAAAGGCGAACCAAAGGGAACAGAGATCCGAGGACCTGTTGCGAAGGAAGCGGCGGAGAGATTTCCAAAAATTGCGACAATCGCTTCGATATTGGTGTGAGCTATGCAGGCGAGGAAGCAGAGGAGATGGTTATACAAGACTTCAAAGCTCCACGAGAAACACAAACTACTCCATGCGACTCTTTCAGAGAAGCTCAGGGAGAAATACAAGAAAAGAGCTGTGAGGGTTAGGAAGGGAGACAAGGTTCGAATAATGCGTGGCGAGTTCGCTGGGCATGAAGGGAAAGTCATCGAGGTGGACATGAAGAACTGTAGGATCAAAGTCGAGGGTGCGACGATCACGAAAGCCAACGGCACTGAGGTTGCGGTCCCGATCCATCCTTCGAACGTCATGATCATCGACTTTGGTGAAATCGACGAAGTTAGGAAGAGAATTTTGGAGAGGTGAAGCTCATGCATCAGAAGAGAATTTCTGCACCCAAGACTTACAAGATCCCAAGGAAAGCGGGTAAATGGGTAGTCAGAACTTCTCCCGGACCGCACAACAAAGAAGCGATCCCTTTGGCAGTCGTGGTTCGCGATTTGTTGCAGTATGCGGACACACTCAGAGAGGCGAGGAAGATAATCTCATCGGGCGAAGTTCTTGTTGATGGAGTCGTAAGAAGGGATTACAAGTTCCCCGTTGGTCTCTTCGATGTTGTAACAATTCCGAAGCTTGAGAAAAGCTACAGAGTTATCTTCGATGAAAAAGGCAGATACGTTTTGCGGGAGATTTCGGACAGCGATAAAAAGCTCTACAAGATCGTAAACAAAACCGCTGTAAAAGGTGGAAAAATCCAGCTGAACCTTTTCGATGGGACAAACATCCTTGCAACGAACGACTTCAAGACAAAGGACTCAGTGTTGCTGAAGATTCCGGAAAAGCAGATATTGGATCACCTGAAGTTCGAAGAAGGTGCGCTCATAATGATCGTCGGTGGAACCCATGCGGGAGAAATAGGCAGAGTAAAGGCGTATAAGGTTGTGAAAGGCTCTGGAGCGAACTTGGTGACCGTCGAGACACCTTTTGGCGAGATAACGACAGTCGAAGACTACGTGTTCGTAGTTGGTAAGAAAGGAAGCGATAAGCCCGTGATAGACTTAGGGGTGTGAGTATGCTCGAGCTGAAAGAGAAGGAGAATCCGATGAGGGAAATCCTTCTCGAAAAGGTCGTGATCAACCTTGGAATTGGGCAAAGTGGTGAGAGGATTCAGAAGGGAATCAAGATGCTTGAGAAGCTTCTCAATCGAAAACCTGCGACTACGATTGCGAAGAAGACGATAAAGAACTTCGGGATCAGAAAGAAAGAGACGATCGGCTTAAAAGTAACGCTCCGTGGCAAAGAAGCGATGGACTTCTTAATGAAGGCGCTGAAAGTGAAGGAGATGAAGCTCAGCAAGAGATCGATAAACGCTGGTAACTTCTCATTCGGAATTCAGGAGCACATCGACTTGCCTGGCGTTGAATACGATCCCGACATCGGAGTCTTTGGGATGGATGTCTGCGTGTCGTTGAAGAGACGTGGCTATAGGGTTGCGGAAAGGAGAATTGCGAGGGCGAAAGTCGGTTCGAAGCACAGGATAACGAAGGAAGAGACGATAAGATGGCTTGAAAGCTTAGGGGTGACCGTAGAATGAGCGAACCCAAGAAGAGATTTGGTAGGGGCGCTAACAAGTGTAAGAGATGCGGGAGAAAAAGAGGGCTCGTGAGAAAATACGGGATCTACCTCTGTAGGCAGTGCTTCAGGGAAACAGCGATGGAACTCGGGTTCAAGAAGTATTGGTGATCGCCATGAGTGTCGACACACTTTCGAGTGCTATGATCGCTATAAAGAACGCTGAAATCATAGGCAAGAGATTCTGCGAGGTCAAAGCTTCGAAGCTCGTTGGCAACGTGCTCAAAGTGATGAAAGACCACGGCTACATAAAAGGCTACGAATTCGTTAAAGAGAACGTCGGCGGAAAGTTCGTCGTCGAGCTTACTGGGAACATAAACGACTGCGGTCCAATAAGACCGAGGTTCTCTTCGAAGGCAACGGAATACGATTTTTACGAGAAACGCTATCTACCAGCGAGGGGATTTGGGATCCTGATAGTATCGACGACCAAGGGTGTGATGAGCCAAAAAGAGGCGAGAGAGCTTGGCTTAGGAGGTGTTCTCCTTGCTTACGTCTATTAACGAGTATTCAAGTGTTGTTAAGATCCCTGAGGACGTTGAGGTTAGTGTCGAGGGAAACAGCATTTCCGGATACTTAGTGAAGGCAAAAGGGCGACTTGGTGAGAACTCGAAGTTCCTGAAGTTCAGAGACGTGTTCATAGAAAAACTCGACACCCAGATAAGGATCTACGCAAGGAATCCGAAAGCGAAGCACAGAGCAATCGTTGGAACGTTCACTGCGCACATAAACAACCTGATTCGGGGCGTTAAAGAGGGATTTGAATACAAGCTCAAAGCGGTCTATGCGCACTTTCCAATGAAGATCAGAGTTGAGGGCGACGAAGTCGTGATCGAGAACTTCCTCGGCGAAACCACACCGAGGAGAGCGAAGATCGTCGGGAGGGCTAAGGTTGAGATAAAGGGACAGGAGATAATCGTGAAAGGCGTTGACATCGAGGAGTGTGGGCAAACCGCAGCAAACCTCGAGAGGGCGACGAGGATCAGGAAGAAGGACAGAAGAGTCTTCCAGGATGGAATATACATAGTGTCGAAACCTTAGGTGGTTGAAATGAACATCAAGGCGATGTTAAGGTTGAGAAAAAGGCTGAAATCGAGAAAGCCTGAGTTCAGGAGATACTGCTGGGACAGAAAGTTGAAGCTGAGGAGGAAGAGCTGGAGAAAGCCTCGAGGACTCGACAATGCGATGCGCTTGGAGTATGGAGGCAAGTGGTCCGGAAGGAAAAGAGTTAAAATTGGCTTCCGTTGCCCCAAGGCGGTTCGTGGACTGCACCCGAGCGGTTACGAGGAAGTGTTGGTTTACAACGAGAAACAGCTCGACGCAGTCGACGCAACGAGACAAGCAATAAGGATTGCGAGTTGCGTCGGGTTAAGGAAAAGGGTTGCGATTGAAGCGAAGGCTAAGGAGAAGGGGATTAAGATCCTCAATCCGTTAAGGTGATCGTATGAATTTGACACTCCAAAGAAGACTCGCAGCCAAAGTCTTGAAGTGCGGGAAGAATAGGGTTTGGTTCAATCCCGAGATGCTGGAAGAAATTGCGACCGCCTCGACAAAGGAGGACATAAGGGAGCTCATAGAGAGAGGAGCGATCAAGAGAAAGCCCGTGGAGGGGGTCTGCAGGGCGAGAATAAATGCGAAGCGCTTGAAGAAAGCCAAGGGTAGGAGCAGAGGCTATGGGAGCAGGAAAGGTAAGAAGACCGCAAGGATGCCAAGGAAGAGGCTTTGGATCATGAGGATAAGGGCTCTAAGAAGGAGATTAAAGGAGCTCAAGCTTAGCGGGGAGATCGACACGAAAACCTATAGGATCTTGTATCGGAAGGCGAAGGGTGGCGAGTTCAGGAGCGTCGCCCACTTGAATGCTGTGATCGAGGAGATGAAAAGGTGAAGTTTTATGGCTAAGGGACCAAGGTATAAGGTTCCAAACAGGCGAAGAAGAGAAGGTAGGACGAATTACAGGAAAAGGTTAAAGCTTCTCTTATCAAAGAAGCCGAGACTCGTTGTCAGGATAACGAACCAAAGAGTAATAGCCCAGATCGTCGACTATAGTCCCGAGGGAGATCGTGTGATCGTAGCAGTCGATTCTGCGAAGTTGCGTGAACTTGGATGGAAGGGCGACCTCAACAACACCCCCGCAAGCTACTTGACTGGGCTCCTAATTGCGAAGAAAGCCATTGAGAAAGGTGTTACCGAAGCGATATTGGACATAGGGCTTCGCTCGCCAACGAAAGGCTCGAGGGTTTTTGCTGTGCTTAAAGGAGCGGTCGAGGCTGGATTAAAGGTTCCCCACAGCGAAGACGTGCTTCCTGACGATTCGAGAGTTCTTGGGGAGCACATTGCCAAATACTACAAGGAGCATCCGGAGAAGTTCAGCGAATACGAGAAGCGCAATTTAAGCCCTGAGGACTTGCCTAAGCACGTTGAAGAGATAAAAGCGAAGATAATTGGGTGAGAGAATGGAGTGGGTTCCAAAAACGAAACTCGGGAAACTTGTTGCGGATGGGAAGATAAAAACAATGGACGAAGCACTTGCGAGTGGATTGCCAATAAAGGAGCCGGAGATCGTGGATGTTTTGTTGCCTGAGCTTGAGGAAGATGTGCTCGAGATTTCGATGGTTCAACGAGTCACGGACAGCGGGAGGAGGACAAAGTTCCGAGTCACCGCAGTGGTTGGGAACAGAAATGGCTACGTGGGCATCGGTGTTGGAAAAGCTTCGCAGGTTGCGCCAGCGATTCAAAAAGCGGTTGAGAATGCGAAGATAAACATCTTCCGTGTCGAGCGTGGTTGTGGTTCATGGGAATGTGGTTGCGGTTCCATGCATTCAGTCCCCTTCAAGGTATCCGGGGAATGTGGCAGTGTCAAGGTTACGCTTGTTCCAGGTCCAAAGGGGCTTGGAATCGTCGCTGCGGACGTTGCAAAGAAAGTGATCGAGTTGGCTGGTGTCAAGGATGTGTGGTCGATCACTTCCGGCGAGACGAGGACTACGTTGAACTTTGCTTTGGCGACTTTCGATGCGTTGAAGAAGACTTGCTTCATGAAGAGGTGATCTCATGGCAATGATAGCGGTTGTAAGACTCCGTGGCACGATCGATGTGCATGGAAAGATAAGGGAAACGCTACGACTGCTTAGGCTTCACAAGAGGTATCACTGCGTCGTGATCCCAGACACGCCGTCGTATCGTGGAATGCTTCAAGTCGTTAAAGACTACGTCGCCTATGGCGAGATAAATGCAGAGACGCTTGCAATGCTTTTACGCCATCGTGGGAAACTCGAAGGCGATGTGGCGCTTACAGATGAGTATGTCCAGCAGAAAACGCAGTTCAAGAGCATTGAAGACTTTGCAAAAGCGGTTTGTGAAGGAAAAGCAAAGCTAAGCGACATTCCTGGCTTAAAACCAGTTTTCAGATTGCATCCGCCGAGAAAAGGGCTGAAGAACATAAAATGGCATTATCCACGTGGCGATCTCGGTAGAAATGCGAAGATCAACGAACTCCTTTACCGAATGAGGTGAAAAAATGGTGAAGCTGAAGGTTAAGAAGTTTCGAGGCTCAAGAACTTGTGGCGGAGGAAGCCACAAAAAGCGCAGAGGCGCTGGGCACCGTGGAGGTCGTGGAAACGCTGGAGTCCACAAGCACAAGTATCTGAAATACTTAAAGCTCGCAAAACTCGGGCTCTACGAGTTCGGAAAACACGGGTTCACAAGACCGAAAACCGTTGTCGAGGAGATTTCGAGGGAGAAAGCACTAAAGGCGAGGCTTAAGGAGCTTAAAGAGCAGGGAAAGTTGGATGAGAAGACCTACAGGATCCTTAAATCTCGTCCAGAGATAAACGTTGGTGACCTCGATGCGATCATCGAAAACCTCGTAGCGATTGGGATTGCAGAGAAAAGAGGAGAGAAGTTCTTTGTAGACCTAAGCAGTTTAGGCTATTCAAAGCTCTTGGGCGCAGGAAACGTTACGAAGGCTATCGAAGTGAAGGTTGCGAGCGCAACCGAAAAGGCGGTTGAAAAACTCAAAGCAGTCGGTGGTGGGGTAGTCTAAAATGGATTCGCTCATAAGAGCTCTCAAGCCTTATATCGAGAGAATCCCGAGCGTCGAGCGCCCAAAAGGGCACGTGCACTTCAGGCAGAAGTTCATGTGGACTTCTGCAGTCTTAATTCTTTACTTCATCCTTTGCAACGTTCCTGTCTTTGGTCTCTCGCCTGAGTCCATAGACATTTTTCAAGCCTATCGAGCTCTTTTTGCTGGCGCAAGTGGCTCGATCTTGGCTTTGGGTATAGGACCAATCGTTACCGCATCGATCATCTTGCAGTTGCTCGTGGGTGCGGGGATAATAAGGCTCGATCTAACAAACCCCGACGATAGGGCTGCGTATCAGGAGTTCCAGCGCTTCCTCGTTTTTGTTATGATCGCACTCGAAGCCTTGCCCCAAATTGGGGCAGGTTTTTTAATGCCCGATCTGAACTTGGCAGAGAAGCTCGGAGTCTCGCCCTCGATTATATCACTTCTGATCTTTGTCCAGCTCTTCATAGGTGGTGTGCTCATCGTTTACATGGACGAAGTTGTTTCTAAGTGGGGCATAGGAAGTGGAGTTAGCCTTTTCATCTTGGCAAGTGTTGCGCAGGCGATTCTCGTAGGTCTCTTTAACTGGGTTGTTCCGCCCAATAGTGAGCTACCAGCGGGGATAGTTCCGAGGTGGATCTACTTCGCTCAAAATTACCCAATCGAATTCCTTTTAAGCGGTAACGGACTCGTAATGCTCTTGCTCGAAGGCGGAATTCTTGCACTCGTCACAACTGCGATAATAATTCTGCTCGTCGTATTCTTCGAAGGCACGAGGGTTGAAATCCCGATTGCGCATGCGATGGTTCGAGGTGCAAGAGGGTCTTTTCCGATAAAGCTCATCTATGCAAGCGTTCTGCCGATGATCTTCGTGAGGGCTTTGCAGGCGAACATAGTGATGATCGGGCAAATACTCTATGCGAGGGGGATAACGATATTCGGCGAATTCGTCGATGGGAAGCCAATAAGTGGGATCATGTTCTTTCTTTCACCGATAAACAGCCCCTACGACTGGGTTCCTGAGCTCGTAAGAGCACAAGGTGCTGCGTTTGCGACGATCCCAGACTGGGCTATCTACTTGCATTTGCTGATCGACGCAATGATTCTGGTAGGGGGAGGAATAATCTTTGCAATCTTCTGGGTTCAAACAACTGGAATGGACGCCAAGACTGTAGCCTCGCAAATCGCTCGCTCTGGAATGCAGATCCCAGGCTACAGAAAATCGCCAGTCGTGCTCGAGAAGCTCTTTGAGCGCTATATTCCGAAGGTTACGATCATCGGCGGTGCTTTGGTGGGAGTTCTAACGCTGATTTCGAACATGCTTGGAACGATTGGAAACGTCGGTGGCACTGGGCTACTGCTTGCGGTTAGCATAGCCTATCGCTTCTACCAAGACCTTGCAAGGGAGCAGATCACAGAAATGCATCCGTTGCTTCGAAGAATGCTTGGCGAAGAGTGAAGGGCTATGAAGAGCTTCGTTTCAAAGGTTGCAATGGTCTTTGGGTTCATGCTTCTTTTTGGCATCATTCTCAGCTACGAGTTTCGTATCGCGTTAGCTTTGCTTCTCGAGACAATTTTCTCTCCACTTGTTTCTCTGAGATTCCATCTGCTCGTGTTGGTAATGGCAATTCTAACTGCTTTTTGCTCAAACCTCATCCAGAAGTATGCAATCGACCATGAAAGGATGAAAGAGCTCCAGAAGAAGGTCTCGGAGTATCAGAAGGAATACATCGAGGCGGTGAAGCAGAAAAATCAGTTTAAGTTGAAGCAGTTAGAGCAGAAGAAGGAAGAGATGAGGTTGATGCAGAGCGAGCTCATGAGCATGCAGTTCAAGCCGATGTCCTACACGTTCATCGTCACAATCCCGATCTGGGCTTGGTTGTGGGAAAGAGCTTACCTGAGCTACAGAAACGTGGAGTTTGGCGAAGAGATTCTCGAGGGTTTCCACATAAACAACGATCTCTTCCAAGTAACTTCGCCATTTTTGGGAACGATTCATGTGAACGATTTCGTCGCCTTCTTCCCCTGGTGGCTTCTCTGGTATCTGCTCTGCTCTGTAGTCTTCGGGCAGATATTTAAGAAGGCGATGAAGGTGGGAGTTTGAAGATCACAATCTCAGGTCCACCGGGGAGCGGGAAGACAACGGTTGCGAGAATTTTAGCTGAAAAGCTTGGAATCAAAGTCATATCTGCTGGTAGTGTTTTCAGGCAACTTGCAATGGAAAAAAAGATGAGCTTGGAGGAGTTCAGCAAGTTCGCAGAGGGGAATCCGGAGATCGACATCATGATAGACAAGATGCAAAAGGAGATGGCTGAAAAGGAAAGGGATGCGATAATCGAAGGAAGGCTTTCGGGATGGATGGTAAAGAATGCGGATCTCCGAGTCTACATATTCGCGGAGGCGGAAGTTAGATACAGCAGGATTGCGAAGAGGGAGGGAAAGGATATAAACGAGGTTCGCCGGGAAACGAAGCTCAGAGAAGAGATCGAAAAAAGAAGATATCAGAAGTTTTACGGAATCAACGTCGACGACTGGAGCATCTACGACCTAATCGTGAACTCGACTCGAATCCCGGCGGAGAAAATTGCGGAGATCATAGCAAAAGCGGTAGAATGAACAGCGTTCTCGTCCTCTGGCTGAGGGATTTGAAGAGATACACGAGGGCGAGGAGCAGATTTTTTGGCTCAATTGCAATGCCATTCTTTTTCTTAGCCTTCTTTAGCCTGGGGTTTCGAAGGGCAAGCTTCCCGTCGCTCGAAATCGAGTATCTGGACTTTTTGACTCCGGGAATAGTTTCGATGGTTCTGATATTCTCCGGCACACTTTCGGGTGTGTCGATTGTTTGGGATCGGCAGTTTGGGTTCCTAAGGGAGATAATGGTCGCACCTGTTAGCAGAACCGCAATAGTTCTCGGGAGAACGCTCGGCGGGGCGACGATAGCGACGCTTCAGGCTCTAATCCTTTTGGCTTTGTCGCACTTCTTTGGTTTCAGGATAAGCCCGGATTCGTTTCTAATCGCACTTCTCGCAATCTTCCTTCTCTCGCTCATTTGCACGGTCACGGGGATTGCGATCTCATCGGTCATCGGCGACATCCACGGATTTCAGCTTGTGGTAAACTTCTTTGTATTCCCAATCTTCCTCCTCTCGGGGGCGATTTTTCCAATCTCAGAATTGCCGGAAATCGTTGCAACGCTTGCAAAGCTCAGCCCCTTCACCTATGGTGTTGACGCAGTTAGATGGGCGATGACGAGTTTCGCAATCTTCGATCCAACTCTCGACTTCGCAATCGTTTTGGGCTATTTCATCGCAGTGCTATTCTTATCCGCTTTCCTCTTCTCGAGAACCGAGGTTAGATAGGGTTTTACCCAATCTAAGCTGACTTTCAAGCACTTCCTCGCCACGGATGTATACTTGCTTTGGAAATATTGCCTCAAACCCCTCGTATGGAGTCCAACCGCACTTCGAGTGCAAGTCTTTGGCTCTTATCCTCCTAACTTCGCTTAGATCAAAAACTGCGAAGTTTGCAAAATTCCCGACTTCGATTTCTCCGTAGCCTTTGAAACCAAAGATCTTCGCCGGGTTTGTTGCGATCTTTTCGATGAGATCCTTGAAATCTATTATCCCAAGCTTTGCAAGTCTCACGAAGATCGGATACATCGTCTCAACTCCCGGAAATCCTGGGTTTCCCATTCTTTTCTCCTCTTCGCTGTGCGGTGCGTGGTCTGACGCTAAGACCTTAACTCTGTGGAAATTCTTCAGAAGCCATTCCGCTTCGCTTTTCTCACGAAGAGGTGGGTTCACGTTCACGAAATCCCTTAGTCTTTCGTAGTCTTCAACGCTCAGAAGCAAGTGATGAGGTGTGACTTCAAAGCTCGAATCGCTCTTTTCAACGAGCTCTACCGCTTCTCTCGTAGACAGGTGGCAAAAATGGAAACTCGAGATCTCAAGGCAACGCTTCACTGCGACGATTTCAGCTTCTTTTGGACGATAGAGAAAATTCGGGCACCCTTTTCTCACTAAGCTCGCATCTTCTGCGTGAACGCAGATCTTCCAAGTTTTAGCGACTTTCGAAAGCGTCTCGTAGCTTATCCTGAGCTCATCGCTCTCGTGCTCTAAGAAGACCTCGCCTATGCCCGGCAGAAGGTATTTCTCGGCGATCTTCTCAACTATCTCCCTTATTCTCTCTGCGTTCTTGTTGGTCAGCGCAACGTTGAGGGAGTAGTCCACATAGCTGTTTTTTTCCGCAATCTCCATTCTGCGGAAGTAAATCTCTTCGCAGTCGACTCTTGGCTTCGTATTCGGCTGATCCACCACAAGGCAAATCCCTCCGTGGAGCGCTGAAAGAGAGCCTGTTGCGATCGTCTCCTTGTGCTTCTCATCGAAATCTCGGAAGTGAACGTGAACGTCGATGCCTGCGGGAAGAATTACGCCTTGGACTTTTTTTCCCTTTACAAGCTTTCCGATTCTCTTGATCCTCCCGTTTTCAACCTCTATTCCAGCGTCGATGAATTCCCCACGGTAGAATACTTTACCTTCGAGCATTTTTCAACAGTTCCCTGAACCTTTCAACCGCCTTCTTCACCCTCTCCTTGTCTTTCCCCGAGAACTTCACGATCACGTAGCCAATTTTTGGATAGGAGCCAATCTGGACATCCTGGAATTCAGAAACCACAACATTTAGCTCGTTCAGTATCGCAACTTCGTATCCGTCGATTCTAACTTGCTCCTCGAAGTAGCTGAGCTTTTCGAATTTCGCCAATATCTTTGCGAACGTGTTCTCCATCTCTGCTGGAACTCCAGGCATGACTGCGACGTTCTCGACAATGTAGGCAGGAGCTGCGCCAACGTCGTTCCAAATGAGCTCGCTACCCTCTGGAATCGACGCAATCTTTTTTATTGCGAATTCGTTGTCGCTGAACTTCCTTAGATACTCGTAGACTTTCTCGTTCACAACGAGTTTCCTCTTCAAAGCCCTCGCAATGGCTTCGTTTGTAACGTCGTCGTGCGTCGCACCAAGGCCACCGGTGACAAGAACAAAGTCGTAAAGCCTTGAAGCCCTCTCGACTTCTTCCGCAATTTCTGAAACCACGTCTGGGACGACGATTATCCTCTTAACCTCATGCCCTTTTTCCACGAGCTTTTTTGCCATGTATGTTGCGTTTGTGTTAACGGTGTCGCCGTTCAGTAGCTCGTTCCCAACGCTTATTATCACGAACTTCATAGCCTTCTCTTCAACTGCTGGTAAATCCTTCCCTGGAGCCCGTGGAAAGTAGAGAATCCCTCTGCAAGCCTTTGATCGAGAGCTTTTGTGTCGAAGGAAACGAGCTCTTCGGAGTAAAGCGCAAATTCTGAATGCCTTGCGATTGGTGTTGCAAGACCTTTGTATAACTTGAGCTTAACCCACCCCGTAACCCTTTCCTGGGTTTTGTCTATGAAGGCGTTTAGGGCTTCGAACAGAGGCTCGTTCGTCAGCCCATAGTAAACGAGTTCAGACCACTCCTCCTCGACGATCTTCTTGAACTTCAGCTCCCTTCTGCTCAAAACCAATCTTTCCAGATCTCTGTGTGCTGTTATCAAAATCGTCGCAGCTGGATGCTCGTAGTTTTCCCTCGCTTTCAGTCCAAGGACACGGTCTTCGATCATGTCAGTCCTTCCTATGCCGTGTTTCCCGCCGATTTCGTTGAGCTTTGAAATCAGTTCAAAACCATCGAGCCTTTCATCGTTCAACGCTACTGGCACTCCTTTCTCGAAGTCTATCTTGATTATCTCTGGCTCATCTGGCGAAAACTTCGGATCTCTCGTCCACTCGTAGATCTCTTCAGGCGGAACAAAGCTCGGATCCTCGAGTTTTCCACCTTCAACGCTTCTGCTCCAAAGATTTTCGTCAACGCTAAACGGCTTTTCCTTCGTTGCTGGCACCTCAATTCCGTGTTGTCTCGCATACTCTATCTCCCACTCCCTTGTGAGGTTCAGTTCTCTAATGGGGGCGATTACCTTGAAGCCATATTGTCTAAAGATGTTCTCAAATCTCAGCTGATCGTTTCCCTTTCCCGTGCACCCATGTGCAATCGCATCCGCCTTTTCTTTCTTTGCGATCTCTGCGACTTTTTCGGCGATAATAGGTCTTGCCATCGCTGTGCCAAGGACGTAGCCCTCGTAATCTGCGTTCGCTTTTATTAACCTGAAAATCGCCTCAACAAACTCTTTCCTTGCGGGGATTGTGTAGTGCTTGTTTGCGTATTTCTTTCCCCTTTCCTCAGCTCTTTTCAGCTCTTTTTCTGGCAAACCTATGTCCACAGTCGCTGTGATGACTTCGTCGAACCCATACTTCTCTCTGAGGAGGAAAATGCACACCGTTGTGTCGAGTCCGCCAGAGTAGGCTAAGACCGCTTTCATGCAAGAGCTTTGGTTCTCGGGTATAAAATTCTTGGTGGAAAAACTTATTAACCTCTTTACGAAATTGCGACAATGGAAGTTGCGAGGATGTTCATAGGGACGCAAGAGCTTATCTGGATCGCACTGATCGTTCTAATTCTCTTTGGAGCGAGCAAGATACCTGAAGTTGCGAGGAGTCTTGGGAGGAGCGTTGCTGAGTTCAAAAAAGCTCAGAGAGAAGCGGAGCTTGAATTGAAGGAACTTGAAAAGGATTTGAAGGCTTCGAAGGAAGAAAAGAGGGCTAAGCTTGAGAAAATCGCAAGAGATCTCGGGATAAATCCCGAGGGTAAGAGCGACGAAGAACTTCTCGAAGAGATCAACAAGGCACTGCCGAAGGTTGAGAAAGCTAAGCCTTGACTATGAATCTCCGCACTGCGATCGAGCAGATAAAACCTGAGATCATCGACAGCGACGTGAAGCATTACGAAGTCGTGGATTTTTTGAAGAGTAGAAACCTCCTCAACAAGCCCGTCGTTTTTAGAGTTGAAGGAAAAAGAGTTGCGACGAACTTCTTGAGCTCAAGAGAGGCGCTTGCGAAATTCTTAGGCATAGATGCAAAAAAAGTGGCGATCGAGCTTGCGAACAGGTTCGAGGAGAAGGAGAAGATCGAGATAAAGGATTTTGAGGAGCTTGGACTTAGGAAGTTGCCACTGAACCTCTACGATCTGCCGATAATAAAGTATTTCCCCCGGGACACCGCAAGATACGTAACCGCTGGCATTGTTGTTGCGAGAAGAAGGCATTACAACGCAAGCTTCCATCGGATGATGCTCTTGGACGATCACAGATTTGCGGTTCGCCTCGTTCCACCGAGGCACACTTTTCTGATGTGGAGGGAAGCGGTTGAGGCGAACGAAGATTTACAGGTTGCGGTGTGCATTGGAGTCCATCCGCTGTTCATGCTCGCATCCGCCACAAGGGTTCCGTGGGGCGAGGAGTTCAGCTACGCTTCTAAGCTGATGAGGGGGCTTGTGCTGTATAAAAAAGGGGATCTACTGATCCCAGATTCGGAGATCGTTCTCTTTGGGAGGATAACAGCCGAAACGACTGCTGAGGGACCATTCGTAGACCTTACAGGGACCTACGACGACGTAAGGAACGAGCCAATTCTTGAAGTCGACGAGATCTATGCGAAGGAGGATTACATTTATTACTCCATAACTCCCGGAGCCTACGAGCATCGGGTTCTTATGGGAATTCCGTATGAGCCAGTCATTTACAGGTTTGTTTCGAACGTCTGCAAAGTCAAGAACGTCGCCACGACAGTGGGGAGCAGGAATTACTTCCATGCGATCGTTCAGATCGAGAAAAAGACTGAAGGAGATGCGAAGAACGCAATAATTGCAGCTTTAGCTGCGAATCCAAGCCTCAAAGGCGTAATAGTTGTGGACGAGGACATAGACATATTCAGCTACGAGGACATCGATTATGCGATCGCTACACGATTTCAAGCAGACAAAGACTTTGTTGTAATCCCGGGAGCAAGGGGGAGCAGTCTCGACCCTTCTGCGGATGAAACTACTGCGAAATGGGGCATCGATGCGACGAAGCCATTGAAAAACGCGGAAGACTTTGAAAGAGTGATATGATCGTTCTAAGCATTGTCGGCAGTTCTGGGAGCGGGAAGACGACGCTCATAGAAAAACTCGTGCCCGAGCTTGCGAAAATGGGCTACAGAGTTGCAGTCGTGAAGCATGCACACAAGGGCTTCGAAGTGGATGTGAAGGGAAAGGATTCGCAGAGGATTTTTGACGCAGGTGCAGACGTTGCGGTCGTAAGCGAGGAGAAAGTTGCAATTTTCCGCAGGATCTCTCTTCAGGACGTTCTTGAACTCTTTCAGGATTACGATATCGTTCTGCTCGAGGGTTTTTCGAAATTGCACTTCCCTAAAATCGCCCTCGACAACAGGGAATACGAGAACGTCGTCTTCAGATACAATGGGAACTTTGAAGAGGTTCTCTCGTTCATAGCCTCTCTCCTTAAAAAGTAGCGGTGGGAAAAACTTAATTAGTTCTTGCGTGAGACACAGATTAAATGACAGAAAAAGAAGTGGAGCTGAAGTATGTCATACTTCGCCCCTTGGGATACCCTCTGAAGGCGAGCTTTGTAGAGTATCCGAAGGTAGACAACCCAAGGGTTTTCAACGTATACGCAAGGGAGCAGTGGAGGGGCGAGCTCGTTTACAAGGGTAAGCTCATCTTCGACATGAAGATGTTCCCAGACTTCGCTTTCGAAGTCGTCGACGCAGTTCCGCCTTCAGGCTACATATCGGATTCGACGAAGATAATCGTTGAATCTGAGACGAGGATAATAGAGACCGAGATTGTGAAGAACGTGAAGCTCTCAGATGTTGTTGGACAAGAAGAAGCGAAGAGGAAGGCAAAGGTAATCTTGGAGTATCTCAAGAACCCGAAGAAGTTTGGAAAGTGGGCTCCAAAGAACGTTCTCTTCTACGGACCCCCTGGCACTGGGAAGACGATGACCGCAAAGGCAATCGCAAACGAAGCGAACGCACCGTTCATCTCGGTGAAGTCGACAAAGCTCATAGGCGAGCACGTTGGCGATGGAGCGAGAAAAATCCATGAGTTATATGAGAAAGCAAGGGATTTGGCTCCGTGCGTCGTTTTCATCGACGAGTTCGATGCAATAGCGTTGGACAGGAGCTATCAAGATTTACGTGGCGATGTGTCCGAGATTGTGAACGCCCTCTTGACCGAGCTCGATGGGATCCAGAGCAACGAAGGGGTTTGCACGATCGCTGCGACGAACAGGATTGAGTTTCTCGATCTGTCGATCAGGAGCAGGTTTGAGGAGGAGATAGAGTTCAGACTCCCGAGCTACGAGGATAGGTTGGAGATACTGAGGAGAAACGTCGCAGATCTGCCTTTGAAAGTTAAGGCAAACCTTGAAACAATTGCGGAACTTTCAGAGGGGCTTAGTGGCAGAGACCTCGTTGAGAAAGTCATAAAGGCGTCGCTCCACAGGGTTATCGTGGAGGGAAAGGAACTGATCGAAACCGAAGATTTTCTAAGTTCGCTCGAAAGGCTCAAGGTCTCCTCAAAGCAACCGCCAAAGCACATGTTTGTCTAAGCTAAAAACCTCGCAATCAGGATCGCAAGAAAAACGAACCCGAGCTTGATGCTCGCAAGCTTGTACATTTTTCTCGCCCTCGTTTTATCCGGGTTCGAGGCAAACTTGATCGTCTTGAAGAGGAAGTAGGCTGTGATCGGGATTGCGATTACGAGATAGATCGGGTGCATCGGGAGCACAAAATACAGGAGGAGAAGGATGCAGAGCAAAATCGAATTTGCAATTGCTATCGCCACCGCAGTCTTCCTCGCTCCAAAGACCACGGGGAACATCGGGACGTTCGCTCTTCTGTAGTCCTCTTCGTAGAAGATCGCTATGAACCATATGTGCGATGGGATCCAGAGAAGAACGATCGACGCTATCAAAAACCCTGGCAGTGTGAAGCCATTCACCGCAACCCAGCCTGCGAGCGCTGGCATCGCTCCGGCGAAACCGCCTACGATTATCGAGTATGGGCTGTTCCTCTTCAGCATTACGGTGTAGACTATTATGTCGAAAAAGAGCCCGAGAAAAAGGGCAAATGCAAACTCGAGGCTCGTGAAGAGCGCAAGGATGAAGCCGAGAATGAAAAGAGAGAAGCCATAGATTGCGCAGAAACCCGGGCTTAGCTCACCTGAGGGCAACGGTCTTTTTCGAGTTCGCATCATCAACGCATCGATGTCACGATCGAGCCACATGTTCAGCGCTGTTGTCCCAGAGATCGTGAGAAATACCGCAATCCCCGGGGTCACGTCTCTGCCACCTGCGATTATGTAAGCGATGGCAAAAGTGAGCATGAGCAAAAAGGTCTGTTTGGGCTTTATGAGTTCGAGCAAGGCTCTCGGATTCACAGCAAGAAAGGGTTCAGCGCTTTAAAAATGTTTTTGGACGTTCTTAGATAATAGATCTGGATGGAATGAAAAGGTTTAAAAATTCGTTGAGAAGTTGGGTCATGAGGTTCGGCAACTTGCTGTCTCCGCCGATCGCTTCTGTGGAGCGGGCGATAAAAATTGCGATTCAAAGCGAGGAGCTCGGGTTCCATTCTCTGGTGTTTCCCGACCACACGCTTATGGTCCCCCCTGGCTTAACGCCGAGTGCGCTTGTGCTGATGTCTGCGATCGCTGTGAAGACTCAGAGAATTGCGCTCGGAACTGGTGTCACGGACTTCGTTCGGTATCATCCCTCAATCCTTGCACAGTTCTTCGCAACCCTCAGCCACATCGCTCCAAACCGTGTCTTCCTCGGCGTAGGTGCTGGGGAGGCGATGAACATAAAGCCATTCGGGCTCAGGTGGGAGAAGTTTGCAATGCTGAAGGAGGGGATAGAGATAGTGAAACGTCTATGGAGCGGGGAAACGTTTTCATACGAGGGTAAGGCTTTTAGGTTGGACAAGGCGTTTCTCCAAATAACTCCATCGCAACCGATCCCGATTTATCTTGGGGCAAATGGAAAAAAGACAAGAGAATTAGCGGGGATGCTTTGTGAGGGTTGGATGCCAATCGCTGAGACTCCTAAGACCTACAAGGAGAATCTGAAAGACGTGATTCGTGGTGCGGAGAGAGCTGGGAGAAAGATCGACGAGATAGACACCGCACTACAGATCTACACCGCAGTCGACTTAGACAGCAAGAAGGCGATGGAGAGGGCTAAGCAATACGCTGGACTTGTGATATCGGCGATGGAAAAAGTGGAGCAGGCTGGTTACAGCATAGATCTGCCTAAGGATTTTCCAAAGAAGTTCTACTACGAAAATCTCCTCCTCACCGACGACTCTATAGCGAAGTTTGTTGAGTTCTCCTCGAGGGTGAGTGAAGAAATCTTGGCAGACTTTTTCCTCGTTGGCAACGTGGAAGAGGTGATTTCTAAGATCGAAGAGTTTGCGAAGGCGGGAGTTAAACATCTGATGCTCATAAACGTCGGACCGGATCCGAAGTTTGTGAACAAGGTTTATGCGGAAAAGATAATCCCAGCGTTTTCGTGCTAAAAAGTTTTTTATATTCAAAAAATCAAGCATCTGCGGGGATCCCTATGGAGTCGGAGCTAAGGAAGCTTATCGAGGAAAAAGACAGAAAGATCGAGGAGCTTCAGGCGAGAATTCGAGAGCTTGAGAAGAAGTTGAAGTTTTACGAAATCAAGGAAGTTTATCAAGGCATAATTCCAGATGAGATCTTACAGAAACTCGCAGAACTACCTCCTGAAGCGATGGTGATCGAGATAGGGAGGTATTTGAAGCAGGCGAGTTTTAGAGCGGAGAGGGTCGTAGAGACCAGAGAAAGCCCCCCAAAGGTTGAAGTGAAGGAGAAACCCATTGAGGAGATAAAGGTTGAGCCGAGCGTCAAAGTGAGGGAAGGAGTTGCGAAGGCGAGGGTTGGAGTTGACTTAGCCTTTACTCAGCGCTACGACTTCCAGGGTAGTGACGTTGCGATGCTTGGAGAGGACATAATGAACAGCATAAAGGTTTCGGAGGGCGATTACGTGGTCGTGCAGAAAGACAGCGCAGTAAACCTCAGAGTTCTTCCGTATTCCAAGCCAGGATTCATAATAATCCCGAGTTGGGTTAGGGAAAAGATAGGCGCAAAGGTAAACGACTTTGTAGAAGTTGCGAAGAAATAGCTATCCGAGCCTCCTACCAATTTTTTGCTCTATCTCTGCGATAACCTCTTCCACCTTCTTCCTCGGGATAAAAACCACGAGGGCTTTTAGGGCTTTGCCGATCTCTTCGGCATTCTGGGATAGCTCTGACATGCTTTTACATGAGTTCACGATGTCTATCGCCTTTTTCGCAGGCTTGCCGAGTCTCGTCTCTAAGATCTTTATGATCTCGGACTTGACAGTCTCGAAGTCCTTCTCAACCCCTACCTCTACCTCTTCCGTCTCCTCCCCGAGCGCATTTGCGATTATTTGCTCAATCTCCTCGTCTCTTGGTTTCTTTATGCCATACTTGTCCAGTATCTTTTGCTTTTCAATCTCTACATAGAACTCGGAGTTTCCAATCGCATTTTCTATCAGCGATTCGATCTCGTTCTCCTGCGGTAGGGATATGTTGTATTTTTCGAGGATAGCCTCCTTCTCACTCTTTGCTTTTACGTCGGTTTTTGGTGGTGGTTCAGCGGGTCGGATTGGGAACGTCTCCTTAACTTCGAAGCTCCGATTCATCTCGAAGATCTTCTTAACTTCTCCCGGAGCAAGAGCGTAGACCTCAACAACGACGTTCTCTAAATCCCTGATCTCCGCTATTGCACTATCTCCGCTAAGGCTCCTCTTGCTCTTAACCTTCGTCACTTCCGCAGCGATAGCTTTTCCATTTTCGAATAAGATCTCCGCTATGCTCAGCTCGTCTTTCCTGAACGCTACCTTTACGAACCCAGTGAACTTCGAGTTCAGGAGGTTTTCCACAATGCTTGCGAACTTTCCCCTATCTATCCTCGTGGCTGAAATTTTGGGTAGGATCATCGTCATCCCATCATCGCCATCTTTTCTAACGCCTTCTTGACCTCTATCTTGAGGAGTCCGTAGTTTGCCTTTATATCTGCGACGACGCCTAATATGAAGTTCTCGGTTCTTGAAACGAGAACCCTAAATTTTTTCCCCTCCACCGCAATTATATCGACCTTGTCCGCTGAAAGCTTCTCTATTATCTCCGAAGCCCTGTTAAAGATCTCCACAACGAGTGCGGCGCTCATCTCTTCGTTTATCTCCATCGTGGACTCGGACTCTATTAGAGTCCCCTCTGGATCTGCGATATACACCCCCCTGACTCCGGAAACATTTAGCAAATCTGCGATGATGTTTTCGAACATACCCATCCCTCATTATAATGGTGGTTAAAGGAGTATATAACTTTATCTCATGTTAGGTTTTTATAAAAACTTTGATGCAAAAGTCTCGGGAGTTCTCTTGCAGTCCTCAACAAACCTGCAAAATCTGCAGTATTCGCTCTCGTTTCTCTCTGGCAAAAATCCCTTTTCGATCATCCTGAGCCTCTCGATCAGCTTTAGGCTCTTTCTTTTTATGCCAAAGTCTGTCTCGACAACCCTTATCTCGCCCGAGTAAGCGTAGTAGATTATGCTCTTCTCGAACTTTGCAACCACCGCAACGACTCCAGCCTTTACTGCGTCTTGAAACCAAACACCGCTCTTCGGGGCGTTGAGGGCAACAAAAAGCGGAAAAGTTTCGTTGCGAAACTCTACGATTTCATCGACGGTCATAGAAACTCCGAGTTTTTCTGAGTTGTAAACGACGTCCCAATCTATGGGCTCGAACTCATCGAGCTCTTTTGCGAGCTTAAAGTTTGCCAAAGCTCGATTAAAAGTCTCCTCGCAGAAAACTTCGTTCAGAGCTTTTGCCTTTTCTTTAGCCCAGTCAATCCCGAGACCCATTCTTAGGCAATGGTAGATTTCCTTGACCGCATGCTTCTCTGTGAAGCTATCCTCGCCAAACTTCAGCCTGTAGTAGGCGAGCCTTGGACAAGTTAGATAGCTCGTGATGTGACTGAGCTTGATCACGCCCCCCACTTCGCTCGGAACTTTAATAGTTTTTGCTGTTTGGAAAAATTTTTAACGGTTTTGCAAAACGATTTTCATGAAGAGGTGCTGGTTGTGCAAGAGCTGGATACCGCATTACCAACACGAGTTCGTTGGTTTGTGCGTCGAAATAGATGAGCTCGTTTTTGAGGATGAGTGTTGCAACTTCTTTGAGCTTAGGAGACTCGAGGGCGATTTTATCTGGTGCTCATCCTGCAAACGTGAAATAAGCGCCGAGGAGGTGGAGCACCACAGATCTATGGGACACAAGTTGTTCTCAGCGGTTTTCATGGACAAAGACTACAGGGAAGAGATCTATGAAGGTTGACCTGAGCTTGGCGATTGGCGGTGCTCAGGGCAGTGGAGTTGAGACCGCCGGCAGAGTTGCGATTTTGGCTTTCGCAATGAAGGGGCTTGAAGTTTTTGGAAGCAGAGAGTATCACAGCAACATCGTTGGGGCGCACAGTTACTATCACATAAGGGTTGGTAAGAACGCTCTGCGTTTACCCTTCGACGCAGTCGTTGCGATGGATGCGGAAAGTGTTTTCACACTCGCAACAAATCTCAGAAGAGACGGGTTGCTAATCTGCAACTCTGAAACGCTTGAAACGACGCTCAACGAGATTCCATCGATGAGCAGGTGGCTGAAGAAGAGGATCGCAGAGAGGTTTGGAGCAGGGGTTAAAGCTGGAGAAATCTTGAGCCATCTCAAAGTCTTTGCGTTCGAGCTGAAGGATGCGCTTAGAAGGCTGAACATTTCAAAATCAAAGGTCTCCATTTCGAGAATTGTGAACATAATCGGCGTATCTGCGATGCTATATTTGCTCGGAGTAGACGAGGAGACGATAAAGCGAGCGGTAGAAACTCGTGTCTCTGGAGACTTGAACCTGAGGGCAGTTGAGCTTGCAGTAGAAGAAGCTAAGGACTTTCGTGAGCTCGAGCTCTTGGAAGGAAATCGTGGAGGCTACTTGATGAGCGGAAACGAAGTTGTTGCGACTGCGAAGATCTTTGCTGGTCTGGAATTCCTGAGCTACTATCCCATAACGCCCGCTACCGATGAAGCCCTTTTCATCGAGGAGAACGGTGATGCGGTTGCAATTCAAGCAGAGGACGAGATCTCTGCGATTGGAATGGCATTGGGGGCTTCGATCTCTGGGCTGAGGGCTTGCGTTACCACAAGCGGCCCGGGGTTCAGCCTTATGAACGAGATGATAAGCTTTGCAGTCCAAGCGGAGATACCGATTGTGATAACGCTTTGGATGCGTGTGTCGCCGAGCACGGGAATGGCGACGAGGACTTCGCAACAAGATCTCTTCCATGCGATCTTTTCAGGGCACGGAGACACGGGGAAGATAGTCATCGCATCTGGAGACCATAGGGAAGCGTTTGAAGACGTGTTCAGAGCTTTTGAATTTGCAGAGAAGTTCCAGATACCTGTGATCCACTTGCTCGACAAGTTCCTCGCATCCTCAATTGCGATGTTCGAGAAAAACACTTTTTTGCGAGAAAAACCGGGGAAGACTTTTTCTGACAGCGAGCTGAGGTATTTGATAACAGAGGATGGCATCAGCCCCTTTGTTCCCTTGGGATCTCGAACGATGATAATCAGCGGTCTTGAGCACGACGAATACGGTTTCGCAACAGAAGATCCGGTTATGAGAGAGAAGATGATGCTTAAAAGAGAAAGGAAGCTTAAAACTATTGCAAAAAGTCTCAGCGACGAATCATTTGTTGTTTACGGCGACGAAGACGCGGAGATAACCGTTGTTTCTTTCGGTTCGACGAAGAACGCAATCTTGAATGCGATCGAGACGATGAAAGACGTAAAGTTCGTTCAGCTTCGAATCCTGAGTCCCTTCCCGGATATCTCGAAGGTCGTGAGTGATAAGGTTTTATGCATCGAATCGAACTTAGGTCAGCTATCCTTCTTGCTAAGGACGTGTTGCAAAGTCGATGCTGTTGCAAAGAAGCTCAACGGGCGACCGATTTACGAGAACGAAGTGGAGAAGGCAATTAAGGCCGTTAAAAACGGGGAAAAAGAGGTGATATTGAGTGAGGGAATCTGACTACGGGACTCAGGCATGGATACAGTGGTGTCCCGGTTGCGGGAACTATGGAATCCTAAGTGCGTTGAAAAAAGCTGTTGCGGAGCTCGAAATAGATCCCAAGAAGCTCGTCATAGTCGGTGGAATTGGCTGTGCGTCGAGGATCGTTTACTACATTCGAGGAAGTAACGTGCATACGGTTCATGGAAGAGCTATCCCCGTTGCAACCGGAATCAAACTCGCTAATCCCGAGCTCACTGTGATTGTCTGCGCGGGAGATGGCGATGTTCTCGGCATCGGTGCTGGACACTTTGTAGCGTTGGGAAGAAGGAATGCGGATGTCAAGGTCTTCATACACGACAACTCAGTCTACGGGCTTACGAAGGGTCAAGCTGGACCAACGTTGGCTAAAGGCGTTAAGCTCAGGGCAATGGTAAGAGCGAACGTTCAGGATCGCATCGATCCGATCCTTTTAGCTCTCGTTTCTGGTTACAGCTTTATCGCAAGGGCTTACGCTTACCATCTAAAGGAGCTCCAGGAGATCATGAAGGATGCGATTCTCCACAAGGGAAGCGCTGTTGTCGACATCCTACAGCCTTGTGTCACCTACAACGATCTCATGACCAAAGATTGGTTCGAGCAGAGAATTTACTACGTCGAAAATCCATTGAGCGAGAAGGATTTGATCGAGAAATCGGGTGAGAAAGACAGGATAGCGCTCGGAGTTCTTTACAAGTCGCAAAAGGAAACCCTTGAAACGCTTACGAAGCGCAAGCAAAGGGAGAATTTTCTCAGCAAATTCGAGGTCAGGTGATGCAGAAAGGTTATATACCGATCCAAAGTTCATCGTGCATGGCGAGGTTTCCAGAAGCGGAAGCGAGGCTGTTCAACGTAAAGATCTGCATGCGCTGTAACGCAAGGAACCCTATAAAGGCGGAGACTTGCAGAAAGTGCGGATACAAGGGACTCAGACCGAAGTCTAAGGAGCGGAAGGGTAAGTGATCGCCTAATTAACTGGTTTGGGTTTCTTGTTTTTGGATCATCTTTCTCGATCTATTTCGATTCCTGTTTTCACGCTTTGAAATATATTTTTAAAATCAGGTCTTTTCCGTCGGATTTTAACTCTAATCCTTCGATTTTAGAGGAGTTGCTCAAAAATTCATTTTTAATCTTGTTCCATATCGTTCTTTCCAAGGATTCCCTGATTATAGGATCGTCGATGTCGTATAAATCGGAATAACCTTTAAAAACGTGTTCGACACTGTTTCTATTCTCATTCATCGCTTTTTCTATGGTGGGGATAATCTCTTCTAAAATTTTTCTATTTAATTTTAACTTTTTATCGATCTTTATGGTTTTAAAAAACCTCGTTTCTATCTTTCCGCCCTCCCTCTTTATCTCCCATAAATCCGCTTTATCTTTGCGCTGTCTCATTAACCATGTATTTGGATCTGAAATTGGCATTCGTTGATCCAACACGTAGAGTTTACCGTTGATCTCGATAACCGTTGCAACGTGTCCCCGAATTGTAATGAGATATATATTATTTTTATGGAACAAATTTAAGAGCAAACTCGCCGTCAATTTGGCGTAATCTCTACATATCGCCAATTTATATTTATAAATTTTACTTACAGGCAAACTCGGTTGGAAGGTATCTTTTATTAAGCTCAATAACTTTCTAATTTTCATAAAAATCGTTTGCTCATTGCGGCAATATGGGTAATACACGAGAATAAGATAGATTATAGACATATTTAGGGTCACACACAATGATGGGAGGATAATCCAAGTCTTGCCTTTTCCAGTAAATATAAAAACAAGAATAACCAAACTACTCAAGCCTAATACCCTCCACAATATAATCCGCCAAGTCTCACAATCTAAATCTAAAGGGGACTTAAATATAATAACATAACACATCCACTACACCCACTAATGAGAATATGCTCACTGGCAAGATAATAATAATCCAGGCTCTCTCAACCCAGTATGTAATATTCTTCTCTTGCCACTCTAATACATTGTTAAGAGTTTCTGAATCCGAACGCCCCTTTAGTCGCATGGCTAAATTCTTTATATCTTCATTATTAATATCTTCCTTCCTTGGCGTTGCTGTGCTTGGTTTTCCACACAACCTAACCATACACAGTCCATATCTTTACTTATATAAAAATCTTTCTTGCTTGTAACGAACTCTAGTTTATCCTATGAACAAGATCACTCCACAGGAAAATACCTGAGCTCTATTCCAGCTTCTTCGAGCAGTTCCAGACCATTTTTGTCTGCATACTCTTTGCCGTAAACAACACATTTTATTCCAGCGTTGATTATAATTTTTGCGCAAGTTATACACGGGCAGTGCGTCGAGTAAAGCGTTGCACCGTCGACGCTTATTCCAAACTTCGCAGCTTGGATTATCGCATTTTGTTCCGCATGGACCCCTCTGCAGAGCTCTTGCCTTTCCCCGCTCGGAACCTTGAGTTTTTCACGAAGGCATCCGACCTCGTCGCAGTGCGGTAAATTCGACGGTGCTCCATTGTAACCGGTCGCCAATATTCGCTTGTCTTTGACTATCACCGCACCGACCTTCTGGCGAAGACATGTGGAGCGTTTTGCGACGACCTTTGCAATCTCCATGAAATACTCATCGAGCGTTGGGCGCATTTCAGACACCCAAGAACTTTTCTGCGTTTTTCAAGCAGATCTTTTCCGCTTCTTTTCCAACAACTTCCGCAACCTCCGCTACTGCGGTAACGAACTCGTTTCCGTATCCAGAATCGCTGTTCACGATGAACCTCTCGCTTCCATGCTCCTCGACGATGTTTGCAACTTCTTGGGCGCTAAGCTTCCCAAGCTGAACTGTTAAGCCGATCCAGTAGTCCTTCTCTAAAACGAGGTCGAGGTTTTCGAAGTTCACGTGATCCACAACTGCGAGCTCTGCAGGGAAAGAAACGCTCTCGAGCACTTCGAGTATTTTTTTGGTCACGGTTCTTTTGTTCCCCCTCGGTGTGTGGATTACGCAGGGAATATCCTTCGACTTTGCAACCCTTAGCTGATCCCTTAAAACTTCTATCTCTTCATTTGTAGCGTTTTCGAGTCCTATCTCCCCGAAGAGATCCCAATCGTTCGCCTCAAGATGCTCGATCACCGCTTTGTAATTCGGGGGAATGCATCGGGGATGTATTCCGACTCCGGCGAACATCTCGATTCCAAGGATCTTGCACCTTCTCTTTTCAAACTCTTCGAGTTTTCTAAACGCATCGATCAGCGTTTGCGGAAAAAGGGGTTTTACTGGGTAAAAGGAAAGACTGCAGATCTTTTCTATTCCGCTCTCTCTCATCTTCCTGAGCTCTGTTACGCCCAGCCCCTCGGAGTGGACGTGTGAGTCGAAGAGCATGTTATTCGCAATCTCTTGAATAGATAAAGATTTCTTCAGCAAAGCTTATCCGCAAAGTTGGGAACTCTTCGAGTGGGATTCAGCGGGAGACACAAGACCGTGATCGGAGGAAGAGAGGGGCTCGAATTAGTCGGAAAAATACTTTCCCACGAGAAGGTTAAAAAGGTCATTTTTGGGAGAATCGAGACAAAGGGCTCAAGAACTGGACACGGTTTAAGATTCAAGATAACAAGAGTCGATGAAAAGGGGAATCTCAAGGCAATCCTCTCCTATGGTTCCTCGAATCAGGATATCCACATAGTAACGACCGCATCAAACAAAGAGGAAGGAGAAAGGATTGCGAAGGAACTCATCGACCTCCTTGAGCTTTGAGATGAACTAAGATCCCTTCTCCAAGCCTTTCAACGCTCACGAGCTGGAGGTGAAGAGGTTTTTCGAAAGATCTTCCGTCGCAGATCGTCGGCGATTTCTCGCCACCTATGATGATTGGGGCGAAGTATACGAAGACCTCGTCCACGAGGTTTTCCCTGAGCAACGAGGATATCAGCGTCCCCCCACCCTCGACCATCAGCCTTCGCACACCCCTCTCGTAAAGGTAGCCCAGAAGAGATTTGAGGTCTACCTTTTCCTCCCCAAAGACGACGACTTCTGCCCTCTTCGCTATTCTTTCGACTCTCTTTTTATCCGCAAGCTTCGAAACCGCAACGATCGCTTTATCTTCCAAAGCTTTCGCATTTTCCGGAATTCTGCACTTGCTGTCCACGACTACCTTTATTGGATTTTCGCTTTTTCCTTCGAGAACCCTTCTCCTCCTTAGCGCTTCGCTCTTCACGTTCAGCTTTGGGTCGTCCGCAAGAATAGTTCCGATCCCCACCATTATTGCATCCGCACTTGCTCTCAGCTCATCGACCCTTCGCAAATCCTCTTCGCAGGAGATCTTGAGCTGTTTTCTGCTTTCGTCGCTTATCTTTCCGTCGATGCTCGCAGCGATGTTCACGAAAACATAGGGTCTCATGGTCTACCGTTGCGAACCCCTTATTTTTCTCTTTCCAACTCGATCTCATCGATTGCCAAGTCTTTCCTTTCCCCGATGAGCACTTCGAACTCCTGTGGGGTAATTATTGGCATCTTGAACCTTTTGTAATCGTCGTAGCTTATTCTCGGGCACGCAGTGTTCACATAGAAATCGAAGGGCAAATTTTCAAGCTTTTCTGGAGTTATCTCCCCGATGTAGACGATTATCGCTTTCAATCCTTTTTTCAGAGCCTTCTCTCTTATCTTCTCCGCCAGTCTAAGCCTTTTCTGCCCGGGCTTTGTCGACACAAGGATTCCGAGATTCTTGAGACCAACGCACCTCGAAATCAGGAAGTAGCGCTCTCTCGTGAACTCTTGCGCATTTATCTCTTTGAGCTCGAAGTTCAGGGGGTTGATTGAGTAAACTTTTTTCCCTGTGTATAGAAGCGCCCCTTTCGCATGGAATACGCCATCGCCCACGAAAACAACCGCATCCGCTTCCGTGTTTTTGAGCGCAGTGTAGTTGCAACCGAGAACTTGTCCCGGCAACTCAACTCTCGAATTTCCTCGTTTGAGCTCAACAAAAAATCCCTCTTTTTCGAGCCTTTCTTTCAGCTCTGGTAGCTTGTGACAATACTGTGCGGTCGAGATAAGTGCTATCTTCCGTTCTTTTATCTCTTTCAGTCTTTCTGCAACCTTTTCTGCATCGTAGTCGATGTAAAAAGGAACGTAAACAACTTTTTCAATGTTCAAGAGCTTTGTGTGCGCATAGTGGTAAAGAACGTCGACATCGTTGAGCAAAGCTAAGTCGACATCGCAAGCTCCGAAGCAACTCTCGCCACTCAGCACAACGTTCTCGAATTTTTCGCATATCTCTATCGCTTTCCTTTTCAAACCGTCTGGCAACTGCACACCGACACGCATCCAAAGTAGGTATTGCTCAAGGTTTTAAGTCTATCCATGAAAAAGCTTCACGGATCAGGCTTGTATAATATAGAAACTTCACAACTTTGCGGGGAAAAGATTAATATTCTTTCGGTTGTTCAACACCTTAATGAAGTTGAAACTTCGGATTCTACCGCTGAGGAGCGAGAAGTTGAGCGCAGTGCTAAACCCAAGAGACGCTGAGGAGCTCGGATTGATGCCGGGAGATAGAGTGAAGGTAGTGATTGGGAAGGAATCGTTTGTAGCGGAGCTTGACGTCTCGGAAATACTTGAAGAGGGCGAAATTGGGATTTGCAGTTTCACCGCAGAAACCTGTAGGATAGAGGAGGAATGCTCCGCAGACGTGACCCCTGTCTCTCGTCCAAAGGCGGTTGAATTCATAAGGAAGAAGCTCGATGGTGCGAAGCTCACGAGCCACGAGATGAAGACCATAATCTCCGACATATCCAAGAACGTTCTCAACGATCTCGAAATTTCAGCTTTCATCCTTGCGAACGAGATCCTTGGCATGAGCGACGATGAACTGCAGTGGATGATCGAGGCGATTGTTGACAACGGGGAAAGAATCGTTTTCGAGAGGGGAGTAGTTGTAGACGTCCACAGCGTCGGCGGTTTGCCGAGCAATAGGTTTCCGATAATAACTGTCCCAACAGTCGCATCAGCAGGTCTTTTGATCCCGAAGACAGCGAGTAGAGCAATAACTTCAGCAAGCGGAACCGCAGACACAATGGAAGTTCTTGCGAACGTCAATCTGAGCATAGACGAGATAAAGGAGATAACCGAGAAAGTTGGAGGAGTAATAGCCTGGGGTGGAGCAACGAACATAGCTCCAGCGGACGACAGGATAATTCGTGTCGAATACCAGCTTGGAATAAGCCCGAAACCGCACTTGATTGCGAGCCTTCTTTCCAAAAAGCTTGGAAACGGATCCCAGTTCGTTGCCTTCGACATTCCTGTAGGGGAGCACATGAAGATAGAGAACGTTGGAGTTGGGAGGAGTTTTGCGAACAAGATGGTTGAGCTCGGGAGAAAACTTGGGCTCAGAGTTACCGCCACCTTGACAGACGGATCCCAGCCTGTTGGGAATGCAATCGGTCCAGCGCTTGAGGCGAGGGAAATTTTGAGCGTCCTCGAAACTCAGAGCGTTGACAACCCATTGGTCGACAAAGCGCTGAGCTTCGCAGGAATCCTTTTCGAGATGACAGGGATTGCGAACGATGGCTACAGCTATGCGAAGAAGATATTCGAGAGCGGTAAGACCTTGGAGAAGTTCAGGGAGATCGTTGTTGCCCAAGGAGGGAACGAGAAGATCCGAGCTGAAGATATTGCAGTCGGGGACAAAACCTACACGATAACGTCTACGAGAACGGGTATAGTTAGGGAGATGAACTTGAGGGCAATAAATGAAATAGCAAGATCTGCGGGCGCTCCAAAGGATAAGGGAGCTGGAGTTTACGTTCACAAGAAGAGGGGCGAAGTCGTGAAAGCTGGAGATCCTTTGCTAACGATATACGCCGAGAAGGAGTGGAAGCTCGACAACGCAATCGAGGTTGCGACGCTAAAGAAGCCAGTGGAGGTTTCGGGAGTGATAATCGAGAAGTTCAGGGGTGGTTTCTGATGAAGCTAAGGGCAATTCGTTTACCATTCAAATTTGGCAGACCAGCGGGGATTTTGAATGAAAAGGACGCAAACGAGCTTGGCGTGATGGAGGGAGACAGGGTTCAGATTAAGTTCGGAAGGAAAAGGATAATTCTCACGGTTCAAATAACAAAGGAGCTCGTTCAACAGGGCTTCATAGGTGTGACGGACTACGTTTCAAACGAGCTCGGGATTCAGGACACCACAGAGGTCGAAGTTTTTCCAAGCAGGAAGCCGGGAAGTGTCGAGTTCATAAGGAAAAAGGTCGAAGGCAAAAAGCTGTCGATGGACGAGATTCGTGCGATCGTTTTCGACATCGTAAACAACTCCCTCAGCGAGATTGAAATTGCGTCTTTCGTGATCTCATCGATGCTCCACGGGATGGACTTCGACGAGATCGAGTGGCTAACGAGGGCGATGATTGAGAGTGGCGAACGTCTATACTTCGAGCGTGGCATAGTCGTGGACAAGCACAGCATTGGCGGTGTTCCGGGAAACAAGATTTCGCTGATAATAGTCCCAACAGTCGCATCAGCAGGTCTTTTGATCCCAAAGACAGCGAGTAGAGCAATAACTTCAGCAAGCGGAACCGCAGACACAATGGAAGTTCTTGCAAACGTCAATCTGAGCATAGACGAGATAAAGGAGATAACCGAGAAAGTTGGCGGAGTAATAGCATGGGGTGGAGCGACGAACATAGCTCCAGCGGACGACAGGATAATTCGTGTCGAACATCCGCTTTCCATAGACCCTCGTCCGCAACTGCTTGCGAGCGTTATGGCGAAGAAAGGTGCAATAGGTGCGAAGCACGTCGTCATCGACATCCCCTTCGGCGAGGGGGCTAAAATCGATAGCATCGAGAACGCAAGATCGCTTGCAAACGATTTCGTCGAACTTGGGAAGAGGTTGGGGCTGAACGTTGTTTGCGCCCTCACATACGGGGGGCAACCGATCGGTAGAGCAATCGGTCCAGCGCTTGAGGCAAAAGAAGCTTTGAAGGCAATGGAAGAAAGGCGTGGGTCATCGAGTTTACTCGAAAAATCCCTTGGGATTGCGGGGATACTTTTCGAGATGACAGGGATTGCGAACGACGGCTACAGCCATGCGAAGAAGATATTCGAGAGCGGTAAGACCTTGGAGAAGTTCAAGGAGATTATCTCCGCTCAGGGAGGGGATGAAAAGATTCGATCCGAGGACATCGCAGTCGGGGACAAGGTTTATACGCTGAGGTCGAACACTGAAGGGGTTGTGGTTGCGGTGAGCAACAAGGCGATATTAAGGATAGCAAGATCTGCGGGCGCTCCGAAGGATAAGGGAGCTGGAGTTTATGTTCACAAGAAAAGGGGCGAAGTTGTGAAAGCTGGAGAGCCTTTGCTAACGATATATGCCGAGAAGGAGTGGAAGCTCGACAACGCAATCGAGGTTGCGAGAATGGAGAAACCGATAGTTGTTTCGGGTATGATAATCGAGGTCTTTAGGAGGGGTTGAGGTGATCGAGGTTCTCGATGGTTTGAAAGACGTGATAGCTTGTGAGAGCAAGATCTCGAGGATCGAACTCGTCGAGGATAAGGCGATCCTCGAGTATAGGGGATACGACATAAGAGATTTGGCAAAGAACTCGTGCTACGAAGAGGTGGCTTATCTATTGCTTTACGGGGAATTACCGAAGAAATACGAATTGCAGGATTTCAAGATTGAGCTTGCGGAGAGAAGAGAGCTTCCACCGCAGATCATTGGGCTTTTAACGCATCTGCCACAATACACGCACCCGATGGTCGTGCTCAGAACCTCTATAAGCTACCTTGGCTCGCTCGATAAGCTCAAGGATTTGAAGACAAAGGAGGAGAATCTTGAGAAGTCGAAGAACCTGATCGCAAAGATTCCGACGATAATCGCCTACTACCACAGGATTCGAATGGGCAAAAACCTCATTCCACCAACGCTCGAGCTAAGCCATGCGGGGAACTTTCTATACATGATGACCGGATACGAGCCCTCGAAGGTCGCTGAGAGGGCGCTCGACGTCGATTTAATTCTTCATGCAGAGCACGAGCTAAACGCTTCTACCTTCGCAGCAAGAGTCGCTGCCTCGACGCTCGCAGACATGTATGCATGCGTCGTCGCCGCAACCGGGACTTTGATGGGTCCCCTGCATGGCGGAGCAGCGCAGGAAGTCATGAAGATGCTCAGAGAGGTTGCAACGCCAAGAAGGGCTGAAGAATACGTGAAGAAAAAGCTTGAGAAGGGAGAGAAGCTCATGGGTTTTGGGCACAGGATCTACAAGCATGTGATCGACCCGAGGGCAGAGATTTTGAGGGAGCTTGCGAGGGAGCTCTCAAAAACTGGGAACCCGATATGGTTTGAGATAAGCGAGGCGATTGCAGAGAATGCCTACAAGTATAAGAAACTGCTTCCGAACGTTGACTTCTACTCTGCGAGCGTTTACGCAAACCTTGGCATTCCTGACGACTTGTTTGTGAACATCTTTGCAATGGGTCGCATCGCTGGATGGCTTGCGCACATCATCGAGCAATACGAAACGAACAAGCTGATAAGACCGAGGGCGAAGTACACCGGCGAGACTGGGAAAACTTACGTGCCCTTGGATAACAGATAGGGCAAAAAATTGGCGGCTTGCTGGCGGTCTATCATCGCAAGCTTACGCTCTCTCCGACCGCAACGGCGTAGTGCGTTGAGTCCGGAGCTTATAAAACTTTCTTCATGTTTTCGAGATACGCTATTATCCCATCGATCGCTTCTCTTAGAGTTGCCTTGTTGTCGTAGCCCTTAACAATGGCTTCGAGCTCATCTCTGCTCAAATTCCTCATCTCTTTCGCAAACTCGACCATTCTCGGAATCGCCCTTGTTACGTTGTCGACAATTGTAACATCCGCCATTCTCGCAGTCCTCGACAACGGGTTTAGATCGATCGCTATCACCTTCTTCCCGTGTTTTTTCAAAATCTCGCATCTGTCCCCATCTTCGAGCGGGACTAAGACAACGTCCGCAATTAGAATCCCTCTGCTGTCCACGATTCTTCTTGCGGAGCTCAGACCTTTTAGCTCTGCGTCGCAATTGCAAAGAGCTTCAATCCCAAACTGCGAAAGATACTGCGACATCTTTGCGACTCTTTCCCTGCTGAAGTGGAAGACGTTTATCTCTATCTTTGCGTTCACAAGCTCAGCAAGCTCCTTTATGCTTTCTGCAACCAATACTGCGGTGTTTCCGTTTACACTGATCACAGGATGCTTTGCGAGCAAAAGCATCGCAGTTGAGACCTTCTCAGCCTTCAAAGCAAACTCGTTGCTTCTTTCGCCAAGGATGTAGTCAAACGCCTCCCCCCTTCCGTGCGCTATCAAGCCTTGGATCGCAGTAACCCCGAGCTTAACACCTTCAACGAGCTTCTCCCTTGTGACAAGCGACTCATACCTTGGATGATCCTTCGGTATCATCCCGCATCCCCAGGAATTCTGCGAGTTCTTTCAGCGATTGGAAAACGTAATCCGCATAGACTTTAAAATTTTCCACCATTCCCCTGTTCCTCTCGTGGACTATCAACGCAGTTCTCGCTCCCGCTCTCTTCCCAGCGATGAGATCGAAGAGGAAATCTCCGACGACGAGGACTTCTTCACCTTTAACCCCAAACTTCTCGATCAAAATCCTTATGGGCTCATCCGATGGTTTTGGCTTCGCATCTTCTCTCGAGATTACGAAGTCGAAGCTTAGGTCGAACTTTTTTGCTATTATCTCGACGCTTTTCTTGCTGTTTCTCGTAACAACGCCGTAGATTATTCCGGTGTTTCGCAAAAAGTCCAAGAGCTCTTTTGCATAGAATGCGAGCTTGGCTTTTTCTGCGCTTTTGAGCTCGAACTCTTCGAGAACTCTTAGCATCTCCGCCTTTTTCTGCTCGTCCCTCTCCTCGAGTATCGTCTCCAAGATGAACCTCTCCCTGATCCCGAGTCTTTCTCTGATTAGATCGAATGGGATGTTGAACTCCACGAGAGTCCCGTCGAGATCAAACGCTATAAGCCTGAACATGGTCTCTGAGCTTTTTCGCAACTTCTCTCGGATTTTCTGCTAAGTAGATACTCCTACCAACGATTATCGCATCTGCGAACTTCAACGCCTCCAAGCTACCGCCTTGAGCACCTATCCCCGGGCATAGAATTTTCATCCCCTTTGCAACTTCCCTTATCGCCTTAAGCCTCTCAATCCTTGTAGCAGGTGCTATTAAGCCATGGCAACCAAGCTCCCTTGCTTTTTCTGCAATCTCGAGCGAAAGTCTTGCCATGAACTCCGTGCCACCTTCACTGCTGAGCTCGGTAACAACGTATACCTCGCCGTTGTAGCGTTTTGAAACGCCCAGCACAGCTTTGATCGAGTCGCTACCAGCAAATCCATGGATGATCACCGCTTTTGCGTCGTTCCTGAAAGCGATCTCAGCAATCTTCGCACTTATATGCGGGACGTCTGCAATCTTCAAATCCGCTATCACCGGTCTCATTTCGGCTAAGTCCGAGATTACCTTTATTCCTGCGGATAGAACGAGAGGATAATTTACTTTGAACATTTCAACGAGATCTGCGAGGTTTTCTGCGATCTTGAGCGCACTCCTTCTGTCTTCGATGTCCAACGCAAGGATGAGTTCCTTCACAATGTCCTTAGAGTTCGAAGCGAGATAAAGGTTTCTACTCAAGATCTTTTGATCGCAACGAGGTATAGAAGGGATGCGAAGAACGCAGAAGTTGCGCTCGCTGAAATTGGGAAGATTGATGAAACGATTAGACCAAGGATCAAGCAGATCAGCGTTATCAGAAAAGAGTATGCAAGCGATTGCGCAACGCTCTTGGAGAACCTTTTTGCAACCGCACAAGGTGCGACGAAGATCGAGTAAGCTAAAATCGCTCCTACAGCCCTTATCACTGCAACGACCGCAACGGCGACGATCGCAACAATTGTTGCGTCGATAAGCTTCGCATTGATCCCCGAAGCCTCCGCACCCTCTGGGTCGAAGAGGAAGAAGATGAGCTTATCGTAAAGAATCCCGAAGACGAGAATAGTTGCGATTAGGGCGACCGAGAGGTATAGAAAGTCTTTTTCGGTTATAAGGAAGAGCTCGCCGAAGAGAAAAGCCCAGAGCTTGGCTGTATAACCTCTTGCCAGTGATATAAGGATCACCGCAACCGCCATCGCAAGTGCGAAAGAGACTCCAATACCTGTATCGATGTCTGAGAACTTGGAAAAAGTCGTGGCGATCAAGGCGAATAGAACTGCGAAGAGAGTTGCAATTAGAAAGTAGTCGAGATCTATGCCGAGAGAAGCGAGGAATATCGTGAGAGCAACTCCAGCAAGCGCAGAATGCGCTACTCCGGCGATCAAGAAAGAAGCTCCCCTAAAGATGGCGAGATTTCCGGCGATGGAGACAATTGCAGATATCAACAGAATTGCGAGCGAGCTATCCATGCTGATCGCCGTAGAGTGGGTGCGTAACCCCTTCTTCGCAGACAACGAGCGGAATTTCGGTGCCGTAAGCCAATACCATGTTCTCCTTTGTGAAGACTTCGTTTGCCCTTCCAAAGGCTATGAGCTTCTTGTTCAAAAGCATAACCCTGTGCACCGCATGTAGCACTGGGTTTATGTTGTGCACGACGACGAGCGTTGTTGCATTGCTCTCCTTAAGGACTTCGACGATCTTTTTCTGGCTAACAACGTCAACTCCGTTGAAGGGCTCGTCGAGCAGGAGTATTTTCGGCTTCTTCATCAACGCCCTCGCTATAAGAACTCGTTGCTGGAAACCACCGCTGAGCTCTCTAAAGAGGAGGTCGAGCTTGCTCTCTAACTCAAGTTGCCTTAGGATTCCCAAATCGATCTCTTCGCACGCTATTTTCAGAACGTCCGAGACTTTTAGGGGGAGATCTGTGGATAGAGAGCTCCTTTGGGGAACGTAGGAAATGAGCTTGAGAACTTTTTTGTCTTTTCTCGGATCTCTCCCCAGAACGGATATCGTGCCCTTAGCTTTTAGCAATCCAAGGATGCACTTAAGTAGCGTAGTTTTTCCAGCCCCGTTTGGACCAAGGACTGCAATCATCTCGCCATCATCGATTTCAAAGCTTAGATCTTCCAACGCTACCGTTTTTCCGTAGGAGTAGCTCAGATTTTTCGCTTCGATCGCCATAACGCAACAATTATAATAGCCTCAACCACCGCAACGAGCGTTAGAAAGTAGACTGCGTAGTCTCCGTTCTCCTTATGCTCTGGGTTTGAAAGGCTTACCGCATTGTAGATCAGCACTGACTCTGGGCTCAGATCGGATACAACTTTGAGAACCGCAATTCCGCATCGCTTCTCTTCTGCAATCTTTACCGCCATCTCCTCGATCTTCGTTCCCTTCTGGTAATCTGCGATCGCGACCACGCATCTTTTCAAACTCAAGTTCCTCAACTCTACCGCCCCTGGGGACATTTCTTCTGGGAAAGCAAAGGAGACGCTTAGGTTCAGAGCCGAGATCGCATAAGCGGTGTGCGGATCCATTGCGATGAAGTCGTAATCCCTCACCTTGTCCACGATCTTCTCCGCATCTCTCGTTGCGAGTCGGAGAGAACTTGTGAATCTCTCAAAGTTTTGCTCGTAGAGCTCTCTCTTATCTGGGTAGATTTCTGAAAGCCTCTCCTTCACCTTCGATGCAATCTTTATTGCGTTCTCTGGGAGAAGCCAGTAGGCATGGTAGTTCTCCCCGATCCCGGGGAAGCTGAGGATCTTTGCTTCGTAGTCTCGGAAGTCGAGGGTCTCGGGAGCTAAGCCCTTTATTTTTTCCTCGAACTCGAGTATCTCTGAATTTGCCAAGATCAAAAGCTTCGCATTCCTCGCTTTTTGCAAATCTTTGCTTGTAAGCGAGAAAAGATGCGGGTCAACGTTCGCTGGTGCGATGCTTTCGACTCCTTCGCCGTATATGCGCTCTACAATGCCTTTTAAATCGGGAATTGAAACCACTACACTTGCGTTAGCAATCGGGATTAGAAGGAGCATTAGAACGATGGTATGGGCTTTCCACATGGACAAGTCACTCTCTTTCCATATTTTCTCTCAATGACCCTTTCGAATTCTTCTCCGATTTCAACGTCTATTCTCGATGCTTCTTCGCACACGAACTCTTTTCCGATCCCGATGTCCTCGAGAAGACATTCTATCAGCCTATGCCTTCTTATTAGCCTCCTACCTTCCTTTAGTCCCTTTTCTGTGAGAACAAAACCCTTCTTTTCGATGTAAGTTCCATATCCGAGCTTCGACATTCGAATAAGAATCTTGTGTGCTGTCGATTTTGGGATTTCGAGCTTTTTCGCAAGCTCACTCGGTCCGATCACGATCTCCCCTTTCTCCCATGCAATGAACAGTGTCTTTATTATAAATTCTGTTTCCATAGTGGACGTAGTTCTTGGCTTAAAAATTTTTTCTCTTTGGAACTCACTGCGTAGGGTTTATATACTTTATATACCTTCCAATCTCGGGGATAGTTATGGAATATAAAATCAAGATAGAAAATGTCGTTGCGTCGACGCAGATAGGGGAGAACATCGATTTGCCCAAGATCGCACGGGAAATAAAGGATTCTGAATACAAGCCGAAACAGTTTCCCGGGCTTGTTTTAAGGACAAAGGATCCGAAAGCTGCTGCGCTTGTTTTTAGGAGCGGGAAGATAGTTTGCACCGGATCGAAGAGTGTTGAAGACGCTCGAAAGGCGGTAAAACAGATAGTCAAGATGCTGAAGGAGATAAACATAAACGTTATCGATGAACCAGATGTTAAGGTTCAGAACATTGTAGCATCCGCAGATCTTGGCACGGAGCTAAATCTCAACGCAATCGCAGTTGGTCTCGGGTTTGAGAACGTTGAATACGAACCTGAGCAGTTCCCAGGGCTTGTTTATCGCTTAAACGATCCAAGGGTCGTTGTCTTAATATTTGGCTCTGGGAAGATGGTCGTTACAGGAGGAAAAAGCCCTGAAGATGCGCAAAAGGCTGTTAAAAAGATCTCAGAAGAGCTGAAGATGCTTGGGCTGATGTAATGCATCCTCTGCTGAAAAAGAAGGGTTTCATAATCGACATAGACGGAGTCGTCGGTAGAAGCGTGGAACCGATTGAGGAAGGTGTGCGAGGGGTAGAAAAGCTCATCGAGCTTGGGAAAAAAATCGTTTTTGTTTCAAACAACTCCACGAGGAGCAGAAGGATTTTGCTTCAAAGGCTCAAGTCCTTTGGCATCGAGGTTGGGGAAGAGAGCATCGTTTCCGCAACCCATGCGACCGCCAAGTTTATAGCAAGGGAAAAAGAAGGAGCGAGGGTTTTTACAACTGGGGAAGAGGGTTTGAAGGAGGAGCTTTTGAACGCTGGACTAAAAATCGTTGACTATGAAGACGCCGAATACCTCGTGGTTGGATCGAACAGGAAGATTGATTACGAGCTGATGACGAAAGCGTTGCGCTGTTGCCTTCGGGGAGTTCGATACGTGGCAACGAACCCAGACAAGATGTTTCCGTCGGAGGATGGTCCAACTCCGGGAACTGGGATGATAATAGGGGCGCTTTACTGGATGACGGGCAGAATGCCAGACGTCATCGTTGGGAAGCCTTCGAGAGTCATAATGCTCGAAGCCCTCGAAAAACTGAATCTCGGCGTTGAAGAAGTCGTTGTTGTTGGGGATCAAATCGAAGTCGACGTTATTGCGGGGAAGAACATAGGCGCGGAGACTTTGCTCGTGCTCACTGGAGTGACTAAGAGGGAAGACGTTGAAAAATCCGAGGTAAAGCCGGATTACGTTGCGGAGTCGCTTGAATCGTTGTTCTTATAATTTTTATTTTCAAGAACCTTCTTGAGCTCGAAGGTTGCGATCTCCCTAAACCTGAGCTCGTCCAAGATCCGCTCTATTCTATCGATCTGCGTCTGCACTTTGTTCAGCGCTTCTGCGTCACCAACTTCTTTTCGGATCTCTATGTAGCCCTTCATTATCGCAAGCGGGTTCCTTAGGCGGTCTGCGAGCTCTTCGAATTGCTTTAGGTTCTCAATGATAGTCCTGTAGGCGATCTCCCTTTCTCTTTCGATTTTTAGCGCTTTGAACCTCATTGAGATGTCTTTGGCTATGCTTTCGATGACCTTGAGCTCCTCTTCTGTGAATGGTGCTCTTCTCCGCAACACTATGATTCCTGAAAAGTCCTTGTCGTGGACTGGGAGAAATGTGAGGTAGCAATCTTCTCCTTTTCGCTGGAAAACGGAACTGTAGGCACTCGGACTTTTTACGTCGAGATCTTTCATGCTGGGTGGAACGTAGAGCGGAACGCTGTTTTTTCCAACGTAAATCCCGCACTCCGCATCGAGTTTCTCCAAGAGATCCTTGACCCTTAGGAAGATGAGGTATTCCGACTTCTCCTTGAGAAGCATGTCTTTGACTTCTCCAGAAACTCTCAGTAGCTTGTTCATCCTTCTGAGCATCTCCTCGTCTTCCTTCAGCTTCGTTATGTCGGCGATGTTGACGAGCACCGCTGGTTCATTTTTATACTTTATTCTCCTCGCAAGAACCTTCATCCATTTTTCTTTCCCGTCTTTTGTTATCACCTTCACTTCATAGCCTTCTGGCACGTCTTCTCCGCGCTCCCTTGCCATGTATCGTTGCTTTGTCAGCTCTCTGAACTCCGGGGCTACGATGTCGTATGGATGCTCGAGTGCGTTTACCTCTTCCAACGTGTAGCCCAAGATTTCTGCGGTCTTCTGGTTTGCGTAAACTACTCTGTCCTTCTGTATGATGAATATCCCAGTATGGGAACTCTCGATGAGGTTTCTGTATAGCTCTTCCCTCTCTTCGAGCTTCTTTTCCATAATTCTCTTCTCTGTCACGTCTTCAAAGCTCAAGAGCACGAATCTTTTTCCCTTGTAATCGAGGGGAACCCCAAAGACTTCTGCGTAACGTATTTTCCCGTCCTTTCTCAGCGTCCTCGTAACCCCTGTGAAAGTTTCCCCGTTGAGGATCCTCAGCTCCACTTCTTTGGCTTTCTTGTGCAATTTCTCTTCAAACAAAATCGTCGCATTCTTGTTCATCAGCTCCTCCTTTGAGTAGCCCGTTATCTTTTCCGCAGTTCTGTTTGCGTATATTATCTTGCCGTCTTCCAGTATCAGGTATCCAGAAACGGAGCTGTCCAGTATTTTCTCGAAGAACTCCTCTCTTTCGCAGATCTCCCTCTCAAGTCTGACGCTCTCAGTCACGTCCTTCGAGACTATGATCCCAAAGTTCTTATTTGCGATAAATCTACCTGAAACGTCAAGCACGAACTCTTTGCCACCTATGATCGCTCTAATCCTGTCTCTGACTATTGAACCCGTTTCCAAAGCTGATTTAAAAAGCCTTAGGGCTTTCTCTGCATCGTCTGGGTGGACGAACGAGAACACGGATTTTCCTATTACATCTTCCTCGCTCAAGTTTGAGATCATGAGAAAGTTCTTGTTCGCAGATATAATTCGACCCTCCTTGTCTATGATGCCTATGAAGTCAGGGAAAGCCTCGAAGATTGTCTTATACATTTCTCTGCTCTCTTCGAGCTCTTTTAGGATCTTTTTTACCTCTGTGATCTCTCGTATCTCCATGATCGCCAGTGTTGGTTCTGCATTTTCTTCGATCGTTGAGATCACGACGTCGACCCATCTGAGCTTTCCACTCTTGTCTGGGAGCGGTATCTCTAACCTCGAGTATCTTTCCTTGGACTCGAGGTATCTGTGGTAGATTCTTTTTGCGTTGTCCCTATATTCGTCCGGAATAAAATCGAAGATGCTCTTCCCGATGAGTTCTTCAGGAGAATAGCCAAAAAATCCCACCGATGGGTTTGCGTAGACGATCCTTGCCTCACGGTCCACCACTATTAGAGCGTCAAGGACTCTCTCCACGATCTCTTTGTAGTCTATTTGCACCGTGTGCAACGAAACGTCTGCGCTTAAAAATTTTTTTATATTGGGATTTTCATTTTAAAACAAAAGTTCGAGTCTTTTCACCGCTTCCTCTATAACCCTCTTATCCCTCGTCAGCGCAAATCTCACAAATCCCTCGCCATATTCTCCAAAACCGATTCCTGGGGTTGCGACGATTCCTGCGACGTCGAGAAGCTTTTTTACGAATTCAACGCTACTCCTGCCGACGTTGCACCAAACGTAAAAAGTCGCCTTCGGCTTCTTGACTTTTAGCCCAAGTCTCTGCAAACCTTCAACAAGAGTGTCACGTCTTTCTGCGTAGACTTTGCAAATCTCCTCGATCACTTCATCGCTCCCCCTAAGCGCTGCGATTCCAGCTTCTTGCACCGCCTCAAAAACTCCACTGTCCACGTTTGTCTTAACCTTCAGCAAACCCCTCAAGATCTCTTCGTTCCCACAGGCGAAGCCAATACGCCATCCCGTCATGTTGTATGTTTTCGAGAGAGAATTGAACTCTATGGTGACCTCGAATGCGTTTTCAAACTCTAAAAAGCTTTTTGCCCTGTATCCATCAAAGCAAATCTCCCCGTAGGCGTAATCGTGCGCAAGGATTATCTTGTTGTCGATGCAAAAGTCTATCGCAGACTTTATGAATTCATCGCTCGCAGTTGCGGAGGTGGGGTTGTTCGGGTAGTTGAGGAACAAGATCTTTGCCTTCCGCACGACTTCCTCAGGTATGCTTTCGAGCTCTGGTAGAAAATCGTTCTCTTCTTTCAGTGGCATGCGATAAGGAATTCCGCCAGCCATAACCGTTGATGCGAAGTAAACCGGATACCCTGGGTCGGGGATAAGCACGTAGTCTCCCGGATCTACGAATGCAAGCGGTAAGTGAGCGATTCCCTCCTTGGAGCCTATCAGCGCTATTACTTCTTTCTCTGCATCGAGCTTCACCTTCTTCCTTCGCAAGTAAAACTCTGCGACCGCAGTTCTGAACTCCAGCATCCCTTCGTAGCTCGGATACTTCTGTCTCTCAACTCTTTCAACCGCTTTTTTCATCGCTTCAACCACGTGCTTTGGAGTTGGCAAGTCCGGGTCTCCAACGCTGAGATCTATTAACTCCACGCCTTCCGCTCGCTTTTTTCTTTTCATTGCATCGATCTCTGCGAAGAGATACGGCGGTATCTTGGTCATCCTCTCCGAAAGCTGGAACATACTTCGAGGAGAGCGTTTCGCTATATTTCACTTTCCGATTTGTTGCGAAGTCTTCGATCCTTTGGGACGAAGTTCAAGATCTTTTTCCCGTTCCCCTTCCCACACCCAAGGAAGTATTCTCCCCATTTCAGGATACAGTATCCCTTGTATGGGATCTCGAGATCTTCGCCCCTTAGCCACCTCATCGCATCCTCTTCGCCGATCTCTATGATTCCCTTTTTTGCAACTCTACCAACGATAAAGCTTCCCTCTATCGACAACCTAAGCCCGTCTTTTTCGATCTTCCCAAAGTATATCCCTTCGCTGACCTTCTTTATCCTAAGATCACACTTCTTGAACGCAAAAACCCTCTGCTTCCCACGGATTAGGAATTCCAAGCTCAATTCTGCGTCGAACTGCTCTTTTAGTAGCTTTCTGACTTTATCAGCTTCGCAACGAAGAACCCCTCGCTGTCGTTCAGCTGTGGATGAATTCGGATGCATTTTCTCACCTCCCCAAGGAACTCGTAGCCCTCAAAGTCCGTAAAGCCGGGAATCGACTTCAACTGAAGTTTTATCTCTTCGATCTCTGCGTTTGTGTTCCTTATCAAGTAATCGACAACCGCTTCATTTTCCAACGGCTCCAAGGTGCAAGTCGAGTAAACAAGAACACCTCCAGGTTTTAGAGCTTTGTATCCTGCTAAAATAAGCTCTTTTTGCAGTTTAGAGAGATCCAAGCTCAACTTTTGGCTCCAAAGCTTTGCATAGCTGTAGTTTCTCCTTATCATCCCCAAATTGCTACAAGGCGCATCAACGAGGACCGCATCGAATTTATTTTCGAATCTCGCAAACTTTCTCCCATCCATCATCGTAACCTTTGCGATCAACACTCCGCACTTCTGCAAATTCGAAATTAAGATGTTCAACCTGTCGTTTTTAACGTCGTTCGCAATTATGCAACCTTCGTTCTCCATAATTTGTGCGATCTCCGTAGTCTTTGCCCCGGGGGATGCGCAGAGGTCGAGCACTTTCATACCTTTTTCGAGATCCATTAAAAGCGGTGGGATCATTGAAACCGAGGATTGCGGGAATATTATCCCGAGTTGGTGCTCTGGGATCGTCGAAAATTCGTCTGTGCTTACGTAGTATCCAAAATCGCACCACGGAATTTTCTCTTCGAGAATGCCTTCTCTGGAAAGTCTTTCGACAACTACTTCAACGCTCGCCTTAAGCGTGTTTATTCTCACACTCTTCCTCAACGGCTTGTCTAAGAATTCAAAAAACTCCTTTGAGCTGTCAATTTTCCTAAGTCTTTCGAAGAGCTCTGGATTTATCTCCTTCAGCATATCTCATATGCATCGCTCTCTTCGAACGCAAACTTGATCGTCTGGAAGCCTTTTCTGAACTCACGTATCTCTTCCCTAATCTCCTCGACTCTCTTCTTGTTCCTGAGCGTAGAATCGATGAACTCAGCGATGGCTACCATCTCTTCTTCTTTCATCCCGAGTCTTGTAACCTCTTGAACGCCTATGCGTATTCCCGAGGGGTTCGATGCGATCTCTACGCTGTCCCACGGGAGAAGGTTTTTGTTTAGGATTATCCCGACTTCTTCGAGCCTTCTCGCGACTCTATCTCCACCACCGAGCTCTCGAACGTCTACCGCAATTTGGTGCGTTTCCGTGAACCCAAAGCTCTCCCCAAGGACTTTGTAACCGAGCTCATGGAGGGTTTCTGCGAGCTTTTTTGCATTCTTTACAACTTGTCTTGCATAGGCTTCGCCGAACTCGAGCATTTCCATCACTGCGATTGCGTAGCCAGCCAAGGAGTGGAGGTGGTGGTTGCTAACGACTCCCGGAAACACCGCTTTGTCGACTCTTTTCGCATATCTCTCGTTGCTGAGGATTATCGCCCTCTGTGGACCAAAGAAGGTCTTGTGAGTCGATGCTGTAACGACGTCTGCGCCCTCTTTGATTGGATTCGGATAGCTTTTCCCCGCTATGAGTCCGAGGACATGACTTGCGTCGAACATAACCTTCGCATCTATCTTATCTGCGATCTCCTTTATTTCCTTCGTTGGCTGTCTTCGGAGTATTAAGCTTGATCCAAGCACAAAGAGCTTTGGCTTCACATCTTTGGCGAGTTTCTCCGTTCCATCGATGTCGATGTTCATTTCTTCGACGTCAAATGGGTAATAAACGACTTTCAAGCCTCGTAGACCAGCTGCGGAGATTCTGTCGTGGCTTATGTGCCCACCACATGGGACTGAGATGCTGAATATCGTGTCTCCAGGATTTGTGAAAGCGAAAAAGGCTGCGAGATTTGCAACAACTCCCGAAATCGGCTGAACGTTCACGTGCTCGACTTCAAAGAGCTTCTTCGTTAGCTCGATCGCAATTCTTTCGACTTCGTCGATAAATCTGCAACCAGCGTAATAGCGTTCTCCAACTTTTCCCTCCGCATATCTATGCCCGAAGTCGGAAAGGTAGCACATCCGCACCGCTTTCGATGTTAAGTTCTCGCTCGCTATGAGCGGAATGGAGCTCCTCATCATTTCGTGGTGCTCTCGAATTAGTCTATGGATTTCTGAACCCATGTCCTTGTGAGCGGACAAAAATATTTAAGGCTTCCGTGATTTTGGAGCATGGAAACGATAACATCAAGGGACATGCGTGTCCTCGACATCAACTGTGAGTTCTTCGGATTGAGCAGACTTCAGCTAATGGAGAACGCTGGAAAAGCGGTTGCGGATGAAATCAAGAAGAGGTTTGAAAGTTGTAAAGTTGCAATCTTTGCTGGAAGTGGAAACAACGGTGGGGATGGCTTTGTTTGCGCAAGGCATCTCAGCGATTTCGAAGTCGAGGTTTACGTTGTAAGCAAAGATGTAAAGAGTAGCATTGCGAAGAAGAACCTCGAAATCCTCGAAAAAGCGGGCTATAAAATCGAAGTTGGAGTAAGAGAGACCGATGCAGACGTTCTTGTGGACGCACTCTTGGGCATAGGCTTGAAGGGAAAGCCAAGGGGAGAGTATGCGAAGGCGATAGAGATCGCAAATAAGGTGAAGGCGTTCAAAGTCGCAGTCGACGTTCCAAGCGGTCTCGACTCAGACACGGGAGATTACGAAATTGCGGTGAAATGCGATCTCACTGTGACTTTTCACAAGATGAAACCCGGGATTTTGAAAGCGAAGGAGATCTGTGGGGAAGTGGTGGTGAAGGACATCGGAATTCCGAGAGGGTTTGAGAGGCTTTGCGGAGTTGGCGACGTTGTTGAGACTTACAAGAGATTCAGCGATGCGCACAAGGGTATGCATGGCAGAATTGCGGTTATCGGCGGGGGCGAGTTCACAGGAGCGGTTGCGCTTGCGAGCTTGGCTTGCTATCACGCAGGAGCGGACATAGTTCTGACGGTGGTTCCGGAAAGTATTAAGAACGTGGTCGCAAGCTTTAGCCCGAACTTGATAGTTCGTAGCCTTAGGGGGGAAAGGATAGGTCTTGCAAACCTAAAAGAGGCAGAAGAGATCGTTAAGAAGTGTGACGTCGTCGTCATGGGTATGGGTGTTGGAAACAATCCGGAGTTCAAGGAGTTCGTCGAGGAGCTTTTGAAAAGCTGTAGGAAAGCGGTTCTCGACGCAGAAGGAATAACGGAAAACGTTCCTGAGAACGTCGAAGCTATTTTGACCCCACACAGAGGTGAGCTGAAGAAACATCTGAGGGCTGAACCATCTGAAGTTGAGAGGGTTGCGAAGAAAATCGGTGCGGTGATCCTGCTCAAGGGCAAAGAAGACGTAATAACCGATGGAGAAAGAACGAAGATAAACAAAACTGGAAACGCTGGAATGACAGTTGGAGGAACAGGAGACGTTCTTGCAGGGATCTGCGGGGCTTTGCTTTGCAACGACAACGCCTTTAACTCAGCTTGCGCTTCAGCGTTCATAAACGGATTCGCTGGAGACATTTGCTTCGAAAGATACGGCTACAACTTCACCGCAACCCATTTGCTCGAAACTCTGCCGGAGGCGTTTAGGAGGTGCTTTGAATGGACGTCGTCGATCTGACGAAAGCGCTTATAAAAATTGACACCCGCAACCCTCCTGGCGACACATCGCAGGCGGTGGATTTTCTCGAAAATTTCTTCTCGAGCTTTAAGACAAAAGTCTACGACAAAGACGGAAAAGAGAACCTTGTTGTCGAAATTGGGAAAGGAGAAAAGACTTTAATGCTCACGTCGCATCTCGACACGGTTCCCGCTAAGGAAGAGATGCTGAACCCGATTGTTGTCAACGGGAAGCTTTTTGGCAGGGGAAGTTGCGATGCTAAGGGTTGTGTAGCGTCGATTTGTTCAGCGGTCGAAGGTATTGAGCCAGAGTTCAAGTTAAAGCTCGCATTTACAGCGGACGAGGAAGTAGGTGGGAAAAATGGCTTGAAAGTGGTTTTTGAGAGGGAAAAGGCTGATGCGGTTGTGATTGGGGAACCAACGGGTTGCGATTCTGTCATGGTTTTGCAGGGCTCGGTTCTTGCACTCGATCTTAGATTCAACGGCAGAGACGGTCACACAGCTTCGCACGACTCTTGCAACGGGGCGATTTTTAAGTGTGCGACCTTTATCGTCGACATCGTTGAGAAGTTCAAAAATCTTAGAGGAGATTACGAGCGCTATAAGCGTTTTTTCGCAGAACTCGGCGTTGAATTCAGGATAAAGAGTTGGGAGGCGGTTTTTAACCCTTCGATGATCCATGGAGGAGTTAAGAGAAACGTTGTAGCGCCAAGTTGCGATCTCTCTGCGGATGTTCGATTCGCCCCTTGGATAAGCGTCGACGAAATCCTAAAGTTCTTCGAGAGGGATGATTTGGAAGTGAAAGTTTCCGGGTTTTTGCCGAGCTATGGGATTTTTGTCGATTCGGTCAAGCTTGAAAACGATTTAAAGTTGCTAAGGATCATGTTTGAGGCAATAAGGGCGGAGAACTTGAGTCCGAAAGCGGTTTTTTCCCTCGGAGTCGGAGATTCGAGGCACGTGAGGAAGTTTGGAATTCCAGCATTTTACATCGGTCCCGGTGGTGGAAATTTGCACTCGGAGGACGAATTCGTTCTTATTTCCGAACTTAGGCTTGCAACAAAAATATACAGGAGCATTATAGAAAAGTTTAAAATGTTTTGATCTCCCCGCTCACAATCTTTGTGGTGAGGTCGGTTATCTTTCCAATCATCTCCTCCGCTATCTCTTTTAGCTTTGGTTCCATTTTCTCGACCGTGTATCCCTTTTTCGGAATTACCTGTATGCTCAGAACTTTTGGATCGTTGATTGGCTTTCCGATCTGGCTCAAAATCCTGACATACACTTCCTTTATCCCCTCAACTTCCCTGTAGCATCTCTCAGCGATCATGTGCGAAAGAACGTTGTAGAGCTTTCCAACGTGGTTTATCGGATTCTTTCCGCTTGTCGCCTCCATGCTCATCGGTCTTCCGGGAGTTATGAGTCCGTTGCATCGATTTCCTCTACCAACGCTCCCGTCGTCGCCGTTCTCCGCAGACGTTCCGGTGACGGTCAGGTAAACGCAACCCCTCTCGTAATCGTCCGCAGTGTTAACGTAGACTTCAACCTTTTTGTTCGTATACTCCGATGCGATGTCTTTGATGAAGCTCTCGACCTCTTTTTTCACGCTGTCGTAATCTTGAACGTTGTTGACGAACCTATCAACCATCGCAACCGCAACCGTGAGCTTTATCGTATCCTTCTCCCTTAAACCCATTACTTTGGTATCTTCGCCTATCGCAGCTTCCTTTTTTCTCAGCTCTTCGTAGATCCTTCTCTCCACGTTGTAGACGAGCTTTTCAGTTTCCGATAGAGGAGCAAAACCAATCCCGAAGGACGTGTCGTTTGCAAGCGGGATTTCTTTTTTCCTCTTGAAAACATCTTGCAGATCTGCGCTTCCTTCGCCAAGGCGAACGTCGAAAACAACGTCTAACTCCGGATCCAAGTATCGCATCGCAGTTTTGATGTAGTTCTTCGCAGCCCTTAGGGCGACCTTGTCCGTCGGGATAACGTCGTCTCCAACCTTCTTCGTCGCTCTGCCCACAAGGATGATCGATATCGGCTGAACGACCTCGCCACCTCCGAATCTTGGATTCGATTTCCCTGCGATGATCTGCGTCTCATCGGTGTTGTGGTGCATCACGACGCCAAAACGCTTTAGGTATTCTTTGCAAAGCTCCCTACTCATCGACTCCGCAATTCCGTCCGCAAGGCTATCGGGATGCCCGATTCCCTTTCTTTCAACGAGTTCAACCTTCTGCTCTTCGATAGGAGTGTGAATCAATTCCTCGACGACGATGTTCACCATGCAACCACCAGAAACTGCAGTCTACTCCCAAAATATAAAGATTACACAAAACAAAAGTGTTCACCCCGTTCCGAAGAGTTTGAGAACCATCAGGATCTCGAGGACGACGAGAGAAACGATCAGGATGAGGACTAAGAACTCCAAAGTCGTGGCTCTGTAAACGTCAACTCTCTCCATCGCCATCGAATACAGCTCTTGAAGGTGTTCCAGCTTCTTGTCCACGAGGTTCAGCCACTCCATGGTCTTAAATCTTCCACTCAGAGCGCTGTAGAGTTTTCCCAAATACCAGTCTCCGGTGAACTTAAGGATGTTCCTGAGGTCGTGTATGTAGTCGATCACCTCGATCCTCAGCTCTGCGAGCTCGCTTGCGGTTCTCGATAGCTCGGCGTAGGTTTTGCTCAGCCAAGCAACTCCTATGCCCGACTGAATGAAAACACTCCTGAGAGATTCGTAAGCCCTTTCGATCCTCGTATCGAGCAGTTTGTCGTAGGTCTTTATCTCCAGAAGCTGGATTTTGGCGATCTCGACAGTCTGAAGGAGCTCGTCTATATACTCTTCCCCTCCCCAAATCAGAGTGGAATACCAGTCCACCACAACCGCTTCGTCTTCGGAGTAGCTGAGGTAAAATCTCAGGACGTCCTCAACTTCCCTATCGCTAAGCTTCTCCCAGTTTTTCTCGCCCCTCAGAATTCCGACGATCTGCTTTCTGAACTTTGCGATAACTTCTTCTACCCTGTGCTTTGGATTCGAGTCCGTGATTACTATGACCCTGTAGGCTTCGGGCTGTTCAAATGGCTGGTAAGGGTTGAATATCGCCCTCTGAATCTTCCCCTTCAGTTCACGGAAGATCTCGCTTGGAATCTTTTCGAACTCCACGCTTTTGCCTTTGTAGCTGACAAATCCTTCGGACATGTTAACGAGCCTTATGACGTCTTCAAAGCTCGAATCTCTGAATTCTGCAGAGAGAACGACCTCTATCACCCCCAAGGGGAATATCTTTGCGTTTACGGTAAAACCTATGCCTTCGATCTCTATTGCTCCGATTTTCAACTCAAGCGGTTTCAGCCCAGCTTCCTCAAACCTCGGAGCCAGGATTCTTACACTCTTGGGCGGGGCTTTCTGGACCAAACTAAGTCCTTCCAAATCCACGTCATCTAAGGAGATCTCTCCTCCGACGTCGTAGTAGAACTGGAACGCTATTCGTCCTGTTAAGGTTTGCATGGTATTACACAACCGCTCGGTTTATGAGCGCTTCTCGATTTTAATTGAGCCGATAGAAACCCGAGTTCGAGATTTAAGCACAAAATTTATTTGCTCCAACCTTCAAAATCCAGCATGCTTGAAATTGATAGAATTTTGAACGACGCAGAAAAATTAGATTTGCTGGCTTCTGGAAGGTTCTTCGCATACATCTACGAAACTGGCGACGAAAAGCTCAGAGATCTCGCAATGAAAGCCCTTCAAAAGTTTTATAACAAGAACATGCTCGATTTTACCGTCTACAAAAGCGCAGTCTTCTTCGAGAAGGAACTTTTGAGCTTTTGCAAAAAACTGCTTCACGGAGAAAACACCCACGGAACCTTCACCTACGGCGGGACTGAGAGTATCATGCTCGCAGTTTTGTCTGCGAGGAACCATTTTTGGAAGAAAAAGGGCAAAGAAGTTCCAGAGATTTTGGCGCCCTACACGATTCATCCCTCGTTCGCAAAATCCGCCCACTACCTTGGGATGGAGATCAAGTATTTTGATGTAGATGAGAAGCTAAAGGCAGACGTCGAGAGTCTTAAGGAATTGATAAGCGAAAGAACTGCGTTGATAGCAATTTCTGCACCAAACTGGTCGTTTGGCACTGTAGATCCCGTCAAAGAGGTTGCGGAGGTTGCGATGGATAAGGGAATACTTTTACACGTTGATGCTTGTCTTGGTGGGTTTATATTGCCTTTTTTCGAAAAACTCGGTGAGAAGGTTGAGAGATTCGACTTTAGGATAGAGGGGGTTACATCGATCTCTGCGGATCTCCACAAATACGGCTACGCTCCAAAGGGAGCTTCGGTTGTGCTGTTTCGCTCGGCGGAGCTGAAAAAGGAATCGATGTTCGTTGATGTTCAAAACCCCGGATACGTTTTCGTAAACCCTGCGGTCTTGTCTTCACGATCCGTGGGTCCCTTGGCTTCTGCGTTTGCAGTAGTCAAATATCTGGGCGAGGAGGGCTACTTAAGGCTTTCTAAGCAGGTGCTGGAGGCAAGGAATACTTTGCTTCGAGGTCTGAGATCGTTGGGCTTCGAGAGTGTCGCTCCCATTGAGACGTCGATTTTAAGCCTTTTCAATCGCAACATCGATCTGTTATCGTTCACAACTGCGATGCGTGAAATGGGCTGGCACTTCCACCTTCAGAGAGAGATAAAGAAGTTCTCGATTCCCATGAACATACATCTGACGATCTCACCTATTCACAAAAACACCGCAGAGGATTTCGTTGCTGATGCGGAAAAAGCAGTCGAGAGGAGCAGAGTTGAGAGGGGCGAAATGAAACTCTCGTTCGAGGAGATTCTAGAGGATTTGAAGCTCGGAAAGATTGATTCGAGCATCGCACCACTTTTAGTGGATATGTTCGACCCAGAAGTGGCGAAGGAGCTCGTTAAAGAGCTCGTGATAAAGCTATACGGTGATTAGATGAAGCTCTTGGTGACCATTGGGTTTATACTGATCACATTCGCATCGCAATCGATCTGGGTCACTTTTTCGCCAGTTTTAACAAACGTAGCTGAAGAATTAGGCGTCCAGACCGCATGGGTCGGATACTTGGCAGTCCTTTACCCTTTGTTCTTCTTGATCCTCACGATACCTTCAGGAATTCTCTTAGATAGGAACTTCCGTTTCTGGCTGACATTTGGCTCTGTTATGACCTTCTTGGGTGGAACATTGAGGCTTTTGATGCCCCATTCTTACGCATGGCTCTTTGTTTGTCAGCTGTTCGCAGCGATTGGACAGCCTTTCCTTCTCAACGGCTTCGTGCCTTTCGCCTCGAGGTTATACGAGAAAAAGAGGGCGCTGGTGATCTCGATAATGAGCCTCTCGATGTATCTCGGGACTATCTTTGCTTTGGCGACTGGCTATTATTTGTATACCGCTGGCGGGGTGGAGATGTTGATAGCTCCCAGCGCAGCGATATCTATTGCCGGTATCTTGCTATTTCTTGGGGGAATCTTACTTATTAAGCAAGATCTCTCCACAGCTGGCTTTGCCTTCAGAATAAGGGAAGTCGTGGGGAAGAGAGATCTATGGCTCTTGGGATGCATTCTTGGTCTCGGCGTTGCGGTTTTTGACAACTTGGCGACTTGGCTTCAGCCTGCGCTCGAAACTGTGAATCTTGGAAGATACGCTGGCGAAGCGGTCGCTTTAACGATACTCGTCGGGCTGGTAGGAGTAACGTTCATCCCAAGCATGATATCCAAGCTCGAGGCGAGGGCTATTTACCTCAGGAGCATAATTCCACTGATAACCGCATTCTTCTTGATCCTCTCGAGCTATCACGAAGTCTACGTGCTCTACAGCTTTTTGGCAATCTCGGGCTTCCTGATGATACCAGCTTATCCATTGATAATGGACTGGATAGGCAGATTCCATGGGAAAGAAGTTCACGGAAGCGCAACTGGATTTGTGGGCTTCATAAGCAGGATAATCTCCGTTGCTTTGATGTTCTTAGCTCCGAACTTCATAGGTAGTGCGAAGCTATACTTCCTCTTCTTAGCAATAGCCACCGCCTTAGCGTTCTCTTTCGCCTTGATGCTACCAAATGACAGGAAATTCAGAGCACACCACGGTAAAGCTTGATCGCTGGACAACCGAGGCACTTCTGATGAACGAACCTCCTGCAATCGACGCACGAAACCCCGCAGGGAGGATTGTCTTGTTTCTCCGCAACTACTTTTATGTCGAGGTAGGGTTCGTAATAGACCTCTTGCACAGGATAAACTTCGAACCTCCTGATCCCCTTCTGGCTCCTGAGGGAGCAGTTTTCGATTGTTATGCTTTCGAGGGACTCGTAGTCTTCGGAAAAAACGATGGCAAAGAGGTTGTAACCGCCAACTGTAACAAAGAACCTCAAGATTCTCGGGCAATTCTTGAAACGCTCCAAGATCTCGTTAATTGCATCAGCATTCTCAACTTCGATTGCGAGAATCGCTAAACAAATTTTTTCCACATTCACCATCGCCTTGATTCTGACATCGCCCCTTAGCAACCTCTCCACTCTCTTTTTCACGCCCATTGCGGTCATTCCAACTTTTTCTGCGATCTTGGAGAAGCTCACTCTACCATTCCTTTGCAAGAGCGAGATTATGAGCCTGTCTTTTTCGTCCATGAGAAAAGTTGAGTTGAAAATATTTATTGTTTTCTTTTTAAATTCATCACACTCTGCGAGTTTCAAAATTAACTCACGATACATTTTTCTACATCAAAGCTCTTCGGTCTTCAATGGAAGAGTTCGAGATCTGGGTCGAGAAGTATAGACCAAGAACGCTCGACGAAGTCGTGGGACAAGAAGAGATTGTTCGAAGGCTTAAGGGATATGTGGAGAGAAAGAACATTCCGCACATGCTTTTCTCCGGTCCCCCCGGCACCGGTAAGACTGCGACTGCAATTGCCTTAACTCGTGACCTCTTTGGGGAGCATTGGAGAGAGAACTTCATCGAGATGAACGCAAGCGATGAAAGGGGAATCGACGTCGTTAGGCACAAGATAAAGGAGTTCGCAAGAACTGCGCCAATTTCTGCACCCTTTAAGATAATTTTCTTGGATGAAGCCGATGCGCTCACGTCTGATGCGCAGGCAGCGTTGAGGAGGACGATGGAAATGTTCTCGAAGAGCTGTAGGTTCATTCTGAGCTGTAACTACCTCAGCAGAATAATAGAGCCAATTCAAAGCAGATGTGCTGTCTTCAGATTCAAAGCGGTGCCCAAGGAGGCGATGAAGAAAAGACTGCTCGAGATCTGCGAAAAGGAAGGAGTGAAGATAACCGAGGATGGTCTCGAAGCGATTCTCTACATCTCTGCTGGGGACTTTAGAAAAGCGATCAACGCCCTCCAAGGCGCCTCTGCGATCGCCGAAGTGATCGATGCGGAAAAGATATTCCAAGTGACTGCGATGGCTCAACCAAAGGAAATCGCAGAAATCCTCGACACAGCGCTCAAGGGGAACTTTGTTGAGGCAAGGGAAAAGCTCTCAAAGCTCATGCTCGAATACGGAATGAGTGGTGAAGACGTCGTTTCGCAGTTCTTCAGGGAAATTGTGTCTTCGAATTCGATAAACGAGAAGATGAAGGTTTTGCTGATCGATAAACTCGGTGAAATAGACTTTAGGCTGACAGAGGGTGCAAATGAGAGGATTCAGCTCGACGCATTCTTGGCTTATCTGTCAACGCTCGGAAAGAAATGACTGGGAAGAGTATAGGAGGCGAAGACTCGAGGATTTTGAGAAGGAGAAGAGAGAGGGAAGAGTTGACGAGGACATAGTTCCTCTGCTTGAATGGATAAACTCAATCGAATCCTACGTGACCCTCTCAAGCTGTAGCGGAAGAATAGCGGTTCTTGACCTTGAAGACTTCGGGAAAAAGCTAAACTCAAGGTTCTTAGGAAAATGGCACAGATCTGCGAGCTTTGAGGAAGTTCTTGAGTCTGCAAGGAACTGCAAAAGACAGGGATGGCTTATCCAGTTCCCACCGATAGTTCACGTTGCTTGCAAAGACTTGGCTTCAGCCGAAAAACTGCTCAGGGTTGCGAACATGGCTGGCTTTAGGAGAAGTGGGGTAATATCGTTGCGAAACTTGGTCGTTGAAATTGCGTCGCTCGAGAGAATCGAAATCCCAATTGCGATCGACGGAAAGCTGATCGTCGATGAAAGCTACTTGCGCACAGCGGTTGAGATCGCAAACTTGAAGCTCGAAAAGGGAAAAAGAAAGCTCGAAAAGCTGTTTAACCTTTTGAGCGAAATCAAGAACGAGAAATAGCCTTTATTTTCTCGTATAGAACTGGTAGGAAAAGACCGACGTCTGTTACAACGCCAATCGCCTGCTGGGTTCCACGATCCATCAGCTTCATCACCGTGGCTGGATTTGTGTCGACGCAGATCGTTTTAACCCAAGAGGGCAAAAGATTTCCAACTGCAATGCTGTGGAGAGTTGTTGCGAGCATTAGGACGAGGTCGATGTCTCTAAGCGCCCTCTTCATTTCGGTCTTTGCGACCATTACGTCGGTAATTACCTCTGGCAAAGGACCATCGTCTCTGATCGAGCCAGCGAGTATGAAGGGGACGTTTCTACGGACGCATTCGAACATTATTCCGTCTTTCACGATTCCCATTTCCACCGCTTTCCTTATCCCGCCCACCGCTATTACCTTGCTGATCGTGTAGAGATGGTGTCTATTCCCGCCAGCGACTGGCTTTCCGGTCTTTATGTCCATCCCGAGAGACGTTCCGAAGATCGAGATTTCGATGTCGTGCACCGCTAAGGCGTTTCCTGAAAGCAGTAAATCCACGAACCCATCCCTTATCATCCCCGCAAGCGCATCCCTTGCTGCGGTGTGGTTCACCGCTGGTCCAGCAACAACTGCGATCTTCCCACCAGATTTTTTGAGCTCAACGATCTCCTTTGCGATCATCTCTATCATTTTCTCCGTCGGTCTTTCGGAAGAGACTTTTCCACCCATGAACTCGAAGTAAGTCGACTTCCTCGGTCTTTCGGGCGGAACGATGCGGACCCCTTTCTCACCGACCACGATTAAGTCTCCCTTCTTAACCTCGCTTATCTGCACGCAAACCGCTTTGTCGTTTCTTATCGCAATAACCCTGTCCATTGCTATGTCCTCGACCTCTATCCACTTCCCCTTGTAGTGGACGAAAGTCCTGTGGTTTGTCGTCACATAGAAGTTCTCCGGCAAGACTTTGTCCGCTGGAGCTTCTGCGAGCTCGACCTCTTCTGCTTCCGGAATCCTCGCCCCCACCTTGTGCAGTTCCTTCAGTATTTGGTTGAGGTGCTCCTCGTTCTCGCCGAAGACGATGATCCTTGCGTAGCTCGTGTCCTCTTTTCTCTTTCCGATCCTGAACTCGACTATCTCGAACTCCCCATCGAGGTCAAGGATCGTGTCGAGAACTTTTGGGAATATCATCGAGTCAATCAGATGACCCTCGAACTCGAGTTCCTTGGCGATCATGAACCTCGTTCATGTATCGGATTAAATAATCTCTCGTTTCAAGGATCGAGTTCGCTTCCCGTGTCTCTATCGTTAGGTAGTTTTTGTAACCCTTCAGCGGAAAAGTGTTCAGCTCGACCTTTCCCTTGCCAAGTGCTAAGTGCTCATCGCTCTTCCCGTTGTTGTCGTGCACATGCAAATTCACGACCCTCTCGAAGTTCTCGATGAAGAAGTCACACCTCTGCAAGTTGAAGTGCCCGATGTCTAAGGTTAGGGCTAAATCTGTTTCCTCAAGGATTTCGCTCAGAGCTCTCTTAATTCCCCCCTCTATCGCTATGGTGTTCTCCAACGCCAAAGTTACAGGACTTTTTTCGACAAAGGGCTTCAGTTCACTGCGCAGAACTTTTTCGTTGTGTTCTTCGTATAGCTTTGCATCGAAGTAAAAGCTCCCGTTGTTTATGAACGCAGGATTCCAGCCCAAGTGAAATGTGACGATCTCCGCTCCACATTTGTCCGCAAGGTAGATCACCTTCCCCATCTCCTCGTAGCTCGCCCTACGCATCGTTTCACTTATCGAAATAAAATTCGTGCTCGTTGCGGGTGCGTGGATAAGTAGTTCGACGTCGTAACTCCATACGAGCTCTATGAGCTCGTTGTAGCTCAACACGTCGAGTGAGTAGAGCGGGTGATCGAGCAAGATCTCAACATGGTTTAAGTTGTTATCCGCAACAAACTCGAAAGCCTGCTTTGGAGTGTGGCGAACGTCTGGCTGAGCGCCTATTTTCATAGCTCCACCATAGTTCCAACGCCTTCTTTCGTGAAAAGCTCAAGAAGAATTGCGTGTTTCCTTGATCCGTCGATCACATGGACTTTTTCAACTCCATTGCGTAAAGCCTTTGCAATTGCATCAAACTTCGGCAACATTCCACCCTTCAGCAATCCCTTCTCGTTCATCTCCTCGAGTTCCGAGAGCTTCATCCTTGGAATCAGCGAGTTTTTGTCATTCACGTCTCTAAGAATTCCCGGCACATCGGTGAGCATAACAAGCTTCTTAGCCTTCAAAGCACTCGCAATGTCTCCAGCGACGTTGTCGGCGTTTAAGTTGTAGATGTTCCCGTTTAAATCCGCCGAGACAGGTGAAACAACTGGGATAAAGCCGTTGTCGAGCAGTATGCGGAGTATCGTTGGATTTACAAACTTTGTCTCCCCAACAAACCCGAGATCGACCATAACTTCCTCAAAGCCCTTTTTCACCTTCATCATCTTCTTCTCGGCTACGATCAGAAGCCCATCTTTACCGCTCAAGCCAACCGCTTTTCCGCCGTTCTTTATGAACATCGAAACTATCTTCGAGTTTATCTTCCCGTCGAGGACCATTTCGACTACTTCCATCGTTTCTCTATCTGTAACCCTCAGCCCCTCGACGAACCTTGGCTTCAACCCGAGTCTCTCCATTTTTTCCGAAATCTCTGGTCCGCCTCCATGCACCACTACGGGCTTTATCCCGATGTAGTGTAGCAGTAAAATGTCCTTCACGGTCTCCTCCAGTATTTCGTCGCTGACCATCGCATGCCCGCCGATCTTGAAAACCATCACAGTGCCGTGGAACTCCCTTATGTATGGGAGTGCTTCGAGCAAGATCTCAACGTTCTGCATGCGCAGAATTTTTGCGTTGAAGTTAAGAGTTTTGCTTATCCATATTTTTATAGCACAACTTAAAAAATAGAGTTAGAGGCGTATTAGCCCGCCTAAGTATAGGAAGTAGAGTGCGAAAACAACTGCTAAGCAGAACATCAACGGGTGTATCTCCTTCCATCTGCCCGCAAGTAGTTTTAGGACTACGTAGCTTATGAATCCCGCTCCAATGCCGTCCGCTATTGAAAACGTGAATGGGATCGTTACGAGGACTGCGAAGGCTGGCAAAGCTTCGGTCAAATCCTTGAAGTCTATCTCTCTCACGACTTGGAGCATCAGGAATCCAACTAAGATTAGCGCCGGCGCTGTTGCAGAACTCGGAATCACTGCAGCGAGTGGAGAAACAAGGAGACCGACTGCGAGGAAGAGCAACCCCACGACTAACGCAGTCATTCCGGTTCTTCCGCCCTCTTCAATACCCGCAGCGCTCTCGATGTAAGTTGTAACAGTCGAAGTGCCAAGTATTGCACCAAAAGACGTTCCAACTGCGTCTGTTAGAAGAATTTTTTCACTGTCTGGGATCGAGCCGTCTTTTCTCATGAATCCAGCCTTTGCGCTCAGTCCAGAAACCGTTCCGAGTGTGTCAAAGAAGTCGACCATGAAGAATGCAAAAACGACGCCAATTGCACCGATGTTGAGAAGTCCGATGAAATCGAGCTGTAGGAAAGTCTTGTCGAGCGTTGGAGGTGCGATCAAAGATTCGGGGGCGGGAGAAATGCCCAAGATTATTGACACTGCGGTCGCACTCAATATTGCGATTAGCAAAGCTCCTGGAATTCTGCGAACCATTAACCCAGCTGCGACGACGAGTCCGAGCATCGCAATCCAGAACTCTGGTTTTGCGAAGTTTTCGGTGCCAAGCGTAACGAGGGTTGCGGGACTTGCTGTAACAACTCCTGCGGACTTAAGACCTATGAGCGTCAAGAAAAGTCCGATGCCTGCGCCGATTGCGTATTTCTGGGAAACTGGAATCGCATTTATAACTGCGGTTCTGAACTTTGTAAGCGTGAGGAATATGAAGATCAGTCCTTCAACGAAAACCGCAGCGAGCGCAACTTGCCAAGGATAACCAAGTCCAAGGACAACGCTGTATGCAAAGAAGGCATTCAAACCCATCCCCGGCGCCAATGCGAACGGCTTCTTTGCATAGATCCCCATTACTATGGTTGCAATTCCCGCAGACAGCGCTGTAGCGGTTACAAGGCTCGGGATCGCATCTTTGCCGATTGCGTCGCTCAGAATCGCTGGATTCACGAATATTATGTAAGCCATTGTCATAAACGTCGTTAAACCTGCGACTATTTCGGTGCGAAGGTTCGTCTTGTATTTCTCAAACTCGAAGAAGTTTTCTAAGAACGTCATGGTGCGCATGTTTTGGGATGAAATAAAAATTTAGCGATCTTTTCCACGCTTGGATGTCATGTGAGAGATAGCGGAAAGCTTATATGTTGATCATTGAAGTGTTGTCGTGGATGCAGAGAAGGTAGCAAATGTGCTCGATTCAAGAAAAACTGCGGTTTTGGGCGAGAAAATCTCGGTTTTCGGGATTTCAAAGGAGCTCGCAGAGGAGCTGAGTAATCTCATCAGGTTTGTTGTTGACGAGGAGGAGTTCTCGGGATACGCTATCGTCAACGGCGAGACATTGGTTTTTAGAAAGAAAAACGAGAAAACGATCTTAGCCTTTGTGGACGACGAGAAGGTAATGGGGTCGATAAGGAAGCTGATGGAGCTATGATTGAATACGCATACTTTGAAGAAATTGCGAAGGGGAACTCGAGGGAAATGGTTGAAGCGATCAAGAGGATAAAGAAGTTTTTTGATTCTGGGATAATAACCGAGTTCGCATATTCTTCGGGGAGCAAATCGTTCTTCGCAATTCGTGAGCCGATCTTCGTTGCGGTAAAGGTTGAAGGAGATATAGGGGAGGCGAAGTTTCAGGCTTTAAAGCTTTTGAAAAATCTGGGATACGTGAAGAAGGAGGTTTACGACTTCGAAGAGCTTTTCAAGTTCGCTGAAAAAGTCGAGCACATGTCGGTAGAGGAGCTTATAAAGGAGATCAAAAGACTGACACGAGAGCTCTGATCACTCGCTCATCAGCGTAAAGAACTTGTTTAGTTCGTAAAGTGGAGCTTTAGCCCTTCCGAACGCACCACATCCCACAGTGGGGCTGATAAGCCCAGCACCTTTTAGTTCCGAGATAACAACTCCCGGATCACGGTTGAACTTCAGCGTTACGTCCACTATGTCTTCTGCGCAGACGATCAAATTTTTAGCCCTCTTCTTTATCTCCAGGAAGATCTCGACGAACTCTTCAGCCCTCTCTTCTCCTACGCTCCTGAAATACTCGACGATCGCCTTTCTCCAGTCCATGAATTTGAAGAAAAATCGTATTACGTATGGTATCTCCATGTCTCCACCGAATTGCCTTGAAATCCACGCAAGAGAGCCTTTTTCAGCTTCTATTGGAACTGCAAGCTTTAAATCTTCAAGAACAAGCATGAGCTCTTCGTCAAGCTCTTCTTTCGGGATAAAGCCTTCTTCGGCGTGCTTTTTCACGAGCTCGACCGCTTTTTCTGGAATCAATCCATAACGACCAACGCCCCGTAAGGACATGCTCTCACGCAATCGTAACACTTTTTACATTTCTCCTCGTCTATCCTCAGAACTTTTCCTCCATTGCGAACGATTGCGTTCGGAACTGGACAAACCCTACTGCAGGTTCCGCAACCCTTGCAACCGAGGACCGCTATCAAGGAAATCCCTCATGAGGCTTTTTACTTTTTCACAAAGCTCGTTAAGAACGTTTTCAATCTCCTTTGCAACCTCGCTTTTTGGCATCGCTTTGTAGACGAAGTAGTATCCGCCCCCCTCGATTACTCTCTTTTCCCTATACGCAAGTCCCGAGATCAGCAGTTTTTGCAGGGATTTGTAAACGGAGTTCTCCTTTTTGCCAACGAACTTGCTTATGTCTTCGATTCTCTCAAAGCCCATGGTTAAGGCTTCGTAAACTCTCACGTCTTCGGAGTTAAGACCAAAAAAACACTGCAAAACGCTTTTGCAGTCCAGGGTTTTTGTCATCTGCTTCAGAGACATCATAAGGCGAGCGCTTTCTCGATCTCTGCTTTCACCATGCTCTCCGGCATAGCCCCAACGAAACCACCGATTACCTTCCCTTTTCTGAAGAACAAGACCGTTGGAATGCTCGAAATTCCGTATTCGAACGCAAGCTCTTGGTTTTCATCGACGTTTATTTTGTAGAACTCCACGTCCTTGAACTGCTTCGACAGCTTCTCGAGCACCGGACTCAGGAATCTGCACGGCATGCACCAGTCTGCGTAGAAGTCAACGACCACGAGCTTATCGCTCTGGATAGCGTTCAGGAACTCCCTTTCGTTTATCTTTTTCATCACCATCACCCTAAGTTCCTTAGACCTTTGGGGTATTTAAGTATTTATCGGTTTTTACAAAACCAGGAAAACTAAGTGTAGATCGAGATCACGTCGTTGTCGCAGAGAACATGGTCGATTCCAACTCTCTGCCCCTCGAACTTCACCGATCTCCCCCAAACTCTTGCGTATTTGAAGTTCTCGACGAAATCCTTGTGGAGTTTTCTGCACACGTCTGCGACCGTTGCACCTTCCCTTAGAATCATCGGTCTCTCCATGTCCGCCTTCTCTCCTGGGGGTTTCAGATACACTTTTATGAACCCAAGCTTTCTGTAAATTTCCTCCTTCAGCAAATCGAGGTTGATCCCCTTCTCCGCAGATACCTTTATCGCCCCTTCGCATTCCACGTCCATTAGATCGATCTTGTTCACAACGGTGATCGACGGTATGTAGACCCGGTTCCCGTTCAGCGCATCGATGAGCCTCTCAATGGTTATGTCTTCCCTTATCAGGACATCTGCGTTGTGGATTCTGTATTCCTTTAAGATCTCTGCGATCGTTTTTGCATCGATGCTCAAGGGAACTGTTGAATTTATCTTCAGCCCACCACGATCTTTTTTCCTTATCACAACGTCGGGCGGTTTTTGATCGAGCCTTATTCCGGACTCGTATAGCTCTTTCTTTACAACTTTGATGGAATCGAGCCTGAAAACGTCTGCAACGATGACTATGAGATCCGCAATCCTCACCGCAGAGAGAACTTCTTTTCCCCTTCCTTTACCACTCGAAGCCCCTTCGACGATTCCCGGCATGTCTATGATCTGAATGCTCGCATGCTTGTATTCTAAAACTCCTGGGACTGGTTTCGTCGTTGTGAAGTCGTAATCCGCCACTTCGCTTTTTGCTCCCGTCAAGGCGTTCAACAGGCTCGACTTTCCAACGGATGGAAAACCAACCAAAACCACTGTAGCGTCCCCCTCTTTTTTTATGGAGATCGTTTGCCTTGTAGCCTTTGCCTTTTCTTTTTCAAGCTCCTCCTTAAGCCTTGCGAGCTTTGCCTTCAGCCTTCCAACATGGTGCTCGGTGGCTTTGTTGTAAGGAGTTCTCTTTATCTCCTCCTCGAGCTGTTTTATTTGCTGGGCTAAGTCCACGTTAACAACTTTGGTTTCGAATTAAAAGCTCACCGCAAATCCAAGTTGTCGCTGACAACTGTAACCCCACCCTTCATCGAGAAAGTCAGCTTTGCTATGTAGTTGTGATACGCTATGAAGGAGTCCTCGCTCTTTATTATCTCTATGTGGACATCGTGAAAAGTCGTAATGCCTTCTGGAACTTTCCCGACGATTGCGGTCAAAAGAACACCCCTATCGATCTCGATCAGCGCTTCTATTGCTTTCGAGACATCGTAGCCATAAAACGGCAAGAAGTTTATACCAAAAGAGATCACGAGTTTGTTCTCAGGTATAAATGTCTTTATCCCCTCGAGCTCCTCTAAGCGTATTTTTTCAACAACTCGAAGATAAGCGCAGTCTTTCTCACTTGCGACGACGATCGCATCCCCTACCTTCGGGAAACCATATTTCCTGCCGAGGTGGTTTATCCTCTCGATCGCAGCATCGGTCCACAAAATCCAGAAAATGTCCCCGAACTTCTGGGCTAACCACATGCAGACCGTGTAGAAACTGTAGATGTCAGGGAAGGTTATGAGTATCTTGTCTCCCTCTTCTGCGGTTTCGAGAATGCTTTGGATGATTTTCATATAGCGAGCGAAGGGCGGAAAATAAATAAAATTTTCCTTACGTAATAAAATTTCTTTTTTGTAATTACAACTCTGTTCGATGAACTATGATGCGATGAACTGAGATGCAAAATGCGCAGGCCGGGATTCGAACCCGGGCTAACGGCTCGGAAAGCCGTTGTCCTACCACTAGACTACCTGCGCTTACAGAGCTTTCGACTCATGGCTTAAATTCTTTTCGAAATCTCGAGGTAAATTGGAAAAACTTTAAAAGCAAACGCCAAGTTTGTGGGGAGGTGAGACTTTGAAGCCAAGAGAAGTAGCGTTCCTTCTGGTATTGCTCTTTCTCGTGGCGATTGGCTTCATTGGCGCTTATCAGATGCACTTTCAGCCAGTTATGCCAGTAGAGCCCTTTGAATCCGCTCTCGGTTATCCATGGCGGTTGCTCGTGGCGCTGTATGTTTTTCTCGTGCTCATCGGAACTGCAGCAATCGCTTCTGCGGGAGAGCTGTTGAGGGTTAGAGAACTCGAGCACGTTTTAAAAGAAGCGATTCTGATCGCAATTGTAACGATTGCAGTGGGGTTAGTCACAATAGCGGTGGATCTGGAAAGAGTAGAGCGTGGTAGCTATGCGTTGCTTGGACACACGAATGCGACGAGCGTGATGTATTGGATGATAATGTTCTACGTTCTCGAACTGCTTTTCCTGATCTTGGAAGGCTGGTTTGTTTTTAGGAGCGATTTGCTAAAGCAGTCAGAGAGAAAGGGCTTCAAAGGATTCGTTGCTAAGATAATCTCGCTCAAATTCCTCGGAAAGTTCTTTGCTAAACAGAACAAAGACTTAGACATGAGTTTTGCGAGGGCAATTGGCGTTCTTGCGCTTTTGACTGCAGTTCTCGCCTACAGCAACCTCGGCGCACTTTTCTCAGCAACGCATATTCCACTTTGGAACGACGCATCGAATCCAGTTTATTTCGTGATCACCGCAGTAATCTCTGGATCCGCAATGCTCATCTTTGCGATCATCGTCACATCTTGGGTCAAAGGTGAAGACAGCGGAAAACTCGAGGCTTTGCCCATTTTGAGGAAAGTGCTCCTTTTCTCTTTGCTCTCCGCATCGCTCTTCGTTCTATGGAAATCTGTTATCACCGGCTACCCAGCGATCTCTGCAGAAGGTAGCTATTCGGTCCAAAATCTATTGTTCGGGAAATTCGCCCTTAACTTCTGGTTCCTCGAGATCTTCGTTGGCATCATCGCACCAGTGCTGATATTGTTGTTCTTTGGCAAGAACATGGATGCCCTTTTCGTCGCATCGTTCTTAACCCTCGTTGGCATATTTGCGTTCAGAATAGACTTCGTGTTCTCGGCGCAAGTTGTGAAAAAGATCTCAGGAGTTTCGATTCCGACTTCAGTTCATCCGTTCGAAGCTATGTTCGCAGTCGGCGCCTTGGCGTTGGCTTTACTGCTCTACTACGTTCTTTACAAACTACTCCCAATGGAGGTGGAGCATGAGGCGTAGGGATTTTCTCAAGGCAGTTCTTTCCATCCCTCTTGCCTTCTTGGCTTCAATGCCTGTAATGGCTGAGAAGCGCAGTTTTGCGATGGTAGTCGACGTTAGCAAGTGCATAGGATGCGGGAAGTGCGTTATAGCCTGCAAAATAGAAAACAACGTGCCTATGGGTCTCCCGATCTCTCGAACCTGGATCGAAGGATACTTCGATGGAAAGAAGATCGTCATGAACACCAAGGAGAATCCGTTCTTAAACGTTAAGGCGGAGAAGGGGATTTTTGTTCCAAAGCTCTGCAACCACTGCTCAAACGCTCCCTGTGTGAACGTTTGCCCGGTTGGTGCGAGGTTTCATACAAGAGAGGGAGTAGTTTTAGTCGACAAGGAAACGTGCATAGGCTGTAAGTATTGCGTCACCGCATGCCCATACGGTGCGACTTTCGTGAATCCGGAGGAGAAGATCACGGACAAGTGCACGTTCTGCTACCATCGTGTAAAACGCAACCTTCGCCCAGCTTGCGTTTTGGTTTGCCCAACGGGGGCGAGAATTTTCGGGGAGCTTCGTGAGGGTAGCGAAGTCTACGAGATTCTGAAGAAGAATAGATACAGCGTTCTGAAACCCGAGACAGGAACGAATCCGAAGGTGTTCTATGTTAACCTCGATACGGTGGTAGAATGAAGCCGTGGCTTCTCGTTCTAATCTTAGCGATCGCAGTTTACGGTGGAGTGTTCGTTTACACCTTCAACTTGTCACCGATGATTAAAGAGCAGAGCATCGAAAACTGGTTGCAGATCGAATCTTCGAAGAGCATTAGCTACATGGAAAGCTCGATCTGCAGGGAGTGTCACTTGAAGGTCTACAAGAACTGGAGCGTGGGAAACCACTCCAGCGTTGAATGCGAATCTTGCCATGGCTATGGAGCGGAGCACGTGAAGCTTAGGAGCAAGGGTAGCATACTCGTGGAAAACAGCCGAGATTCTTGTCTTGTTTGCCACAAACAAATAGTTGGGAGAGAAGCTATCAAGACTGTTAGCGAAGGGCATGGGAGCGGGGTTATATGCACTTACTGCCATGATCCACACAGATGATTCACGTGGTCTTGGTGGAGTTGAAGATCCCGGAGAACATTGGGTTCATTGCGAGGGTGATGAAGAACTTTGGATACGAAAAGCTACACCTTTACAAGTGCAATCTAACACAAGACAGCTTTAAAACGTCTGCAAATGCGAAGGATTTGCTTGAAAAGGCGGAAATCGTTGAAGACCTCCACACTTTTTTGTCGAAGTTCAACTTAGTTGTCGGGACAACTGGTATCTCTGGTGGGGATTACAGATACTTCAGAAAGCCGATGATGACTCCAGAGGAGCTTCGCAACTATATCGAAGGCGAAGTCGCAATCCTCTTCGGCAGAGAGGATTACGGGCTTTTCAACGAGGAGCTCGAGAAGTGTCACTTGCTCGTCAAAATTCCGACAAGCGACGCTTATCCAGTTATGAACGTCAGCCATGCGGTCGCAGTGATTCTCTACGCTTTGAGAGATTTAAAGCCCGCAACAGAAGAGAGATTGGCTACCGTTGGGGATCTCGAGGTTCTGATATCCAAGGTTTCCGATCTCCTCGATCTGATAAACTTCCCCGAGAGGAGGAAGAAAAGGGAGATCGTAACTCTGCGAAGAGTCCTTGGCAGAGCGAGGATGAGGGATTACGAGTTCGAGAGCATAATGGGAATATTCACGAAAACGATCTCTTACATAAAGAAACTTGAGACCGAAAAGAAGAAATCCTTTCAGCAGTAATAGAGTTCATGAGATATCGATTCATTGACCACACCGCAGACATAGCGTTCGAAGTCTATGGCAAAGACCTCGCAGAATTGCTCGAAAATTCCGCTTACGCTTTCTACGATGCGTTCGTTTACACCGAGAAGCTCAGGGGATCAAAGCAGAAAGTCGTGGAAGTTGAGGCGGAGGACGAGGATCTCTTGCTTTACCGCTGGCTGAACGAACTCCTCTTTTTATTTGAAACTGAGTTTTTTGCGGGGAAAGATGTGAAGGTCGAAGTGAGCGATTCAGTAGCAAGGGGGATCATCGTGGGCGACAGGTTTACGAGAAGCGACGTTAAAGTTGAGCCAAAGGCGATAACGATGCACAAATTCGGGATAAGGAGAGAAAAAGATCGCCTTGTGGCATTCGTCGTAGTGGACATATGAGCGAAATCTACCTGCCACTTCACGACGGGAAAGCTCCCTACTGGCTTCTGAGTCGAATGAAAAAGCTTGCGAATCAGATAGTGAAGGTTATCGTAATAGAATACGGCGAGTTGGAGTTCTTGAAACGAATCTCGGATCCGATATTCTTCCAGTCTTTCTCAAACGTTCTCGGCTTTGACTGGAACTCGAGCGGAGCTACGACTGTGCTGACGGGGGTTCTGAAATCGGTTTTGAACACTCCGGAATTTGAAATACGGGTCGCTGGAGGAAAGGGAGTGAATGCGCTTAAAACTCCGGAGGAGATAAGGAAGCTGGCGGAAGAAGTTGGGGCAAATGCTGAAGAGATCGTTGAGTTCAGCAGGTTGTCTGCGAAAGTCGATAATTGCGCTCTGATCGACGGCTACTCTTTATACCACCATGCAGTCTTCTTCACGGAAAAGCACTTTACAGTGGTTCAGCAGGGGATGAACGTCGAAGCAAAGATGGCTCGAAGGTACCATTGGCAGGTTTTTGAGCAAGTTCCAGAAGCTGAAGAGATCCATCGTGGAATAATAAGCCAGAGGGTTGAAAGAGAAGTCATTAACATGGTCTCTCGAAAAAGCAAAAACTCGAGGAAGCTTGCGGTGGATCTGATAAACGATGGTTCGTTCAGGAGGGATTACGAGAAACTGCTCTCGATATCGCGAAGGGGGAAAGCGTTCTACGTTCCGAAGAAGATCGATTGGAAGGCGGTTGAAAGAGCTTATAACCTACAGATAAGCAGTTTCGAGGATCTCTTGCTTATGAGGGGGATTGGGAGAGAAACGATAAGAGCCTTAGCTTTGATCTCAGATCTGATCTACAACGTTGAGTATGACAAGCAGGATCCGGCTAAATACTGCTTTGCACTCGGCGGGAAGGATGGGGTTCCGTTTCCCGTGAGGAAAGAGGTTTACGACGAGGTCATCGAGTTCATGAGAGAAGTTTTAAATCAAACCCAACTTCGTGATTTTAAGCTATGAGACTCGTGATATCGCTCGGTGGGTCGGTCTTCGAAGGGACTGCGAGGATAAGGGAATTCGCAAATGTCCTCGATGAAATCTCTGAGTCGCATCAGCTCTTCGTTGTAGTTGGCGGGGGAAGACTTGCGAGAGAACTGATGGCGAAAGCGAGGGAGCTTGGGGCGAATGAAGCGATGTGCGACTACATAGGGATCGCTGTAACGAGGATTAACGCAATGCTCTTAGCCTTTGCAATGAAGAACTCTGCAAAGAAGATTCCTGAGAGCTTTATTGAGGCGATGGAACTCGCCAAGAACCATAAAGTGGTTGTAATGGGTGGAACGATCCCTGGGCACACAACGGACGCAACAGCTGTTCTGCTTGCTGAATTCGTCAACGCAGACCTCTTCCTGAACGCAACCTCTGTCGATGGAATCTATTCCGATGATCCCAAGAAAAATCCGTCCGCGGTTAAGTTCGAGAGGATAAGCCCGAGTGAACTGCTGGAAATCGTTGTTAAACAAAAGGCGAACGCAGGAGTTAATGTAGTTATGGACTTGCTCGCGGTAAAGCTCCTCGAAAGAAGCGGGATAAAAGCTGTTGTTTTTAAAGGAGAACCGGAGAACATACGGAGAATCGTCAATGGGGAAAAAATGGGGACTTTGATATGTTAGACGACTTTTCCTGGGTTTAGAATTCCGTTCGGATCGAACAACCTCTTTATTTCTTTCATCAACTCGAACTGCTCTGGGTAAAACTTGCGGAGCTCCTCCTTCTTTATCTCCCCTATTCCGTGCTCCCCGCTAATCGCTCCACCCATCTCGACAGCGAGCTTTAGTATCTCTTCCCTGAATTTTCCGTAGACGCTTTGCCAACCATCGAAGATCAACGGGTGCTGGTGTATGTTTCCATCACCAGCGTGTCCGTAGCTTATGACATCGATTCCGTAGCGTTTCGCAATCTCTTCGCTTTTTTGCAAGAACTCAGCAATCGAAGCGGGTGGGACGCATGCGTCGAGGATTTCTATAGCCTTATCCTTTAGTCCAAGGTAGATTTTGCCCCTGAGCTCGAGCAAGTCCTTTTGCTCCTTTGGGCTCGCAACAAACACGTCGATCGCATTGTTTGCGAATGCGATCTCACTGCTCTCTTCCGCCTCATCTCTCCGCTCGAAGATTGCCAAAATGTGCGCATCTCCCTCTTTGCTCACCCACCTCTTCCCACTGATCTTTTCTCCGATTTCAACAGCTCTCTTCTCCATGAACTCCATCGCCATCGGCGTCATGACTCTTGTAGTGTCTATTACGTATTCAAGCGCATCATTTGCGTTCTTGAATGGGATTGCGAGCATGCTCATCTCTTTCATCGGAGGTAAAAGACGTATTATGGCTTTTGTTATGATTGCAAGCGTCCCCTCGCTACCTATCAAAAGATGTAGCAATGAGTAGCCGGAGGAGTTCTTCAAAGTCTTTCCTCCGAGCTTTATTATCCTCCCATCTGCAAGAACTGCCTCGATTCCAAGCACGTAGTTCCTCATGACGCCATACTTCATCGCTCTAACGCCACCTGCGTTTGTCGCAATCATTCCGCCGATCGTTGCATTTTCATCTCCGGGACGAGGAGGAAAGCTCAAGCCGTGTTTTTCAGCCATCTTAGAAAGCTCTGCAAGAGTAACGCCAGCTTCACAGATCGCAATTTTGTTCCTGACATCGATCTCTATACTCTTCAACTTTTCTGTTGAGACCAGGATCCCCTTTTTTGTTGGAATTGCCCCCGCACTAAGTCCTGTGCCTCCACCACGGGTGAAGACTGGGATCCTTTTTTCGTTTGCTATCTTAAGCAGTTTCGAAACTTCTTCAGCGTTTTTTGGTTTCACGACTACGAACTCTCTCGGCTTTGGCGCAATTGCCTTTGGCGTTTCGTCGTAGCCGTAGCTCTCTATTTTAAAGATCTCGAAGCCTTCGAAGGCTTCAACTGGTATCTTTTCACCTTCGAGCAGTTCAGACATGTTACGATCACCGCAGACTTGTGGATCCTTACCCTAAGGCGATCGGATCGATACGGATAAAGACATTTTCTGCAAAAAAATATTTTGTATTTCTTCGGGATCCTTACTCGATACTTCATCGAAATCTTCTTCGCAAGTTCGACGTATCTCCTTGCAAGCTCGTAATCGATGAACTTGAACTTCTGAGCCCTTTCGATCAGGTAGACAATTCTTTCAAGGGCTATTCTTCTCTCCTTATCCTTTTCCCTCTTGAGCACGATACAAATACGACAAAGATAAATAACTTTCCACCAACGCTTAGCGTGAAATTCGATGCGAGAAAGTTCAAGGAGCTAACAGAGAAGGACTTTGAAAAAGCTTGGCTTTCGGGGAAAGAAATCGTGACAAGGGAGAATCCAAACTCGCTTTATCCCCGAATCAGCTACACTCACGGCGAGGAGCATCCGGTGTTCAAAACGATCGAGATGCTTAGAAGAGCTTACATTTCAATGGGATTTAGAGAAGTCGTTAACCCTGTGATCGTTGAGGACGTTCATGTGAGAAAGCAGTTCGGAAAGGAGGCTCTTGCGGTCTTGGATCGCTGTTTCTACTTGGCTTCTCTCCCAAAGCCGAACGTTGGGATGTCCGCAGAGAAGGTTGCAAAGATAAGGGAGATCACGGGAAAAGAATTCGACGAGGAGAAGTTGAGGAAAGTCTTCCACCTATACAAGAAGGGAAAAATCGACGGCGACGATTTAAGCTACGAGGTTGCGAAAGTTCTTGAAGTCGACGACCTCGTCGCAATAAAGGTCTTGGACGAAGTCTTCCCAGAATTTCGCAATCTGAAGCCCGAGCCGAGCAAACTAACCCTTAGAAGTCACATGACCACAGGTTGGTTTATAACCTTAGGCGAGCTTGCTGACAAATTGCCTTTGCCGATAAAGCTCTTCAGCATCGACAGATGCTTCAGAAAAGAGCAAGGTGAAGATGCTACGAGGCTCTACAGCTATTTCTCCGCAAGTTGTGTTGTTGTCGACGAAGATGTGAGCGTTGACGATGGTAAGGCTGTTGCGGAATCTTTGCTAAAGCAGTTTGGTTTCGAGAAGTTCAAGTTCAAGTTAGACGAGAAGAGGAGCAAATACTACGTGCCATCCACGCAGACGGAGGTTTACGCTTTTCATCCGAAGCTCGTCGGTTCGAAGACAAAATACAGCGATGGATGGGTCGAAATCGCAACCTTCGGCGTATACTCGCCGACTGCGCTTGCGGAATATGGGATCGAGTATCCCGTTATGAACCTTGGACTCGGCGTTGAAAGACTTGCGATGGTTCTCTTCGGTTACGAGGACATAAGAAAGCTCGTTTATCCGCAGTTCTACGGAGAAATTCGCCTTAGCGATTTAGAGATTGCGAGGGCGATAAAGATCAAAGAAGTTCCGGCAACAAAGGTTGGCTATGAGATCGCAAGGAAGATCGTTGAGGTTGCGGTTGCGAACGCAAATGTGAAGAGCCCTTGCAGTTTCTTAGCCTTCAAAGGTGAGCTTTTTGGCAAAGAAGTCGAGGTTTTCGTTGAAGAAACCGAAGAAGACTCGAACCTATGCGGACCAGCCTTTGCGAACGAGATCGTTGTTTACAACGGCAGTGTTTATGGCGTTCCGAGGACGGAGGAGTTTAAGAAGATCTTTGAGGAAGGAGTCGAGTGCGGAATCAGATACATCGACGCATTCGCATTTCTTGCGGCGAAGCGGATCGAGGACATGGCTTTCAAGGGCGAGAAGTCTTTGCTCGTAAGGGTTAGAAACGTCGAGGGGCTTTCGAGCATAAACCTGCAGATTCAAGACAACGTGCGGAGATACATAGTCTGGAAAGGTGGAAAGATAGATGTCCGTGGACCGATGTTCGTGAAAGTCAGGGCTAAATTGGTATGAGCAATCTGAAATAGCCGATTAGCGGTATCTTGAACTTTGCAACCCCAATTATCCATTCTTTCTGCACGGGCAAGACTGGCTGAATCTCTCCGGAGATTCTCATGAGCGCAAGCTGATCCGAAACTCGGTTCGCATCACCTTGCGTTATGTAGCCTGAAGTTAACGCAACGTTCTCAGAATAAGTTAGCATCCCCTTCGTCAGCGTTGGGATTTTTTCGCCCTCGTTCACGAACGCTATGGCTCTGTGGATTACCGGCTTCCCATTCCCGTTGGGGTAGTAAACTATTACATCTCCATAATCGCCGAAGCTTTTGTAACCGTTCTGCTTTCCCTCTTCCCAAGTCACGATTCCGACACGGTCGGGATGCATCAAGAAAACAACGTCGCCAGGCATTAGGTTTGGTTGCATGCTCCCAGACTCGACTGCGACCATGAAGGGCCAGCAACCCGTTACAGCGATGCCAACTCCGATGATGATCAAGAGTATTGCTATGGTTGAGACCAAATCCTTTATGAACTGGAAAGCCTTAGACTTCTCTGGCATGGAGGAAGGATTGCGAGGAATAGTTAAAGGTATCGATGCGGTAACCGTTGCTAAGAAGTTTTTGGTTCGGGGATACAACGTTAGCCCCGAGGCTGCGAAGATCGTCGCCTCATTTCCTGATCCAGAACTTTTAATCGCTGAAGTTTGTAAGATTTCGAAAAACAGCTTCATAATCTGTGAAGAAGACGTGATCTCTGCGATTAGAAGTCTTGAGTCGAGAATTCAAAGCAGTCAGAGGGCTCAGGGCGAAGTGAAGAAAAAAGAGCACCAAGAAAAAGCTCAGGAAAAGGTGAGAGTCCTAAGGGACGTGGGAAATCTTGTGGTCGAGGGGAGCGTTGAGGACTTCGTTGCATACTTCAACTCAAGGCTTGAAAAGCTGAGCAAGATATTTAGAGCTCGAATCCAGCCGACTCCGATAAGGAACTTGGGGAGAGTTCGTGGCGAAGTTGTGAACGTTGTTGGGATCGTTAACAACGTTTTGGACAAAAAGGAGGGCGTTGTCATAGAGCTCGAAGACCAAACTGGAACGATCAACTGCATAGCGAATGGAAAGTTAGCGGAAGTTGCAAGAGAACTGCTCGGCGACGAAGTCATTGCAGTTTCGGGAACTCTTAGAGGGAACTCGATACTTGCAGATCGAATTCTATTTCCAGATTGCCCGATAAACGGGAACAAGAAACACGTAGACTTCGGAGTCGTTTTCATCTCTGACACTCACTTCGGTAGCAAGGGATTTCTTGAGGAGAAGTGGAAAGCGTTCGTTAGATGGTTGAACTGCGAAACTGATATGAGCGATTTGGCGGAGAAGGTTCGCTACATCATTGTTGCGGGAGACATCGTTGATGGCGTTGGCGTTTATCCGGAGCAGGAGAATGAGCTTGCGATCGTCGACATATATGGGCAATACGAGAACGCTGCGATGCACTTCGACGAGATTCGCAAAGACATCGAGATAATCATCTCCCCCGGAAACCACGATGCGGTTAGGCAAGCTGAACCTCAACCGAGTTTGCCGAGGGAAATTGCAAAGCTTTTCCCCAAGAACGTCAGAAACGTTGGAAACCCAGCGTTGCTCGATCTTGAGGGCTTGAAAGTCCTTGTGTATCATGGGAGAAGCCTCGATGATATCGTCACAAAGATCCCGAGGCTTAGCTATGAGTCACCACAAAAAGCGATGGAGGAACTGCTGAAAAGACGTCATTTGAGTCCGCTTTACGGCGGTCGAAGCCCTATAGCTCCAGCGAAGGAAGATCTGCTGGTGATCGATGAGATTCCTGACGTTCTCCACTCCGGGCACGTGCACACCTATGGGACTGGCTACTATCGTGGAGTGCTACTCGTGAACTCCTCTACTTGGCAAGCGCAGACAGAGTTTCAGAAGAAGGTAAACCTAAATCCGATGCCCTGCAACGTCGCAGTTCTTTTTGGCGAGAACGTCTATCGGCTGAACTTCAACGGTGGTTGAATGAAGTTCGTGGCGGTGAACTGGGAATACGTCGAGAGACTTTGCAGGAAGGTTGCGATGCAAGTTCTCGAAGACAACTTCAGACCAGACAAAATCGTAGCCCTTGCAAAGGGTGGTTGGTTTGTCTCGATGATCCTCAGCGACTACCTTGGCGTTGGAATCGTGAACCTCGACCTGAAGGAGGGAAAGGAGGTAAAGGCGAAGAGAGCGCTGATCGTGGACGACTTCATAAACACGGGAAAGACGATGAGGACTGCGCTGGAAAGAGTAAAAGGTGAAGCCAAGACTTGTGCATTGTTGATGTTCCAGAACTCGAAGTTCTTTCCGGATTACCTCGCAGAGTTTGTTTCAGATGACGTCTGGGTAGTATTCCCGTGGAACTTCGTTGAAGACATCTCCCCGTTGATTCTGAGCGCACTCGAAAAAAGTGAAGCGGACATCTGGGGGATTAGAGAATCCCTTTCCTCGCTTGGGGTGGATTACATAAACCTCGAAATCGCACATCCGGGAAAGATGGAAGAAGTTTTGAGCATTCTTGAAAAAAGGAAAATGATCGAGAGATTCGAGGAGCAAGGAAAAGTTTATTGGAGGTTGAAAAAATGATCGGCATCGTTGGCGGAACCCATCTCTTGGAAAACGAGATTCTCAAGGAGAAGAAGGAGATCGAGGTTCAAACGCCTTTTGGGGTTGCGGAGATCGACTTGGGCGTTTTGGATGGTGTGGAAGTTGCGATTGTTCAACGCCATGGGCGAAAGAAGGACAAGCCCCCGCATCGCATAAATCACCAGGCGAACTTCTACGCTTTGAAGTCCTTGGGAGTAACGAAGGTCATTGGAATGGGTTCCGCAGGTTGTTTACGTGAGGAGATCGAGATTCCAGCGATAATAGTTCCGCACGACTACATAGATTTCTTCAGCGGGATTACGATTTTCAACGACTCTCTCGTCTACATAACCCCAGGCTTCGATGAAGAGCTTAGAAGAGTTCTCTTAACCGTTGCTAAGCGAGTTTCGACGCTTCCTGTGATAGAAAATGGCGTATACTTCCAAACTCGAGGTCCGAGGCTTGAAACCGTGGCGGAGATTGCGATGATAAAAAACTTCGCAGACTGCGTCGGCATGACCGCTGGAAGCGAGGCAACGATTGCGAAGGAGCTTGGGATTCGTTATGCGGTGATCTGCACGATGGACAACTATGCACACGGAATAAGAGGGGCGAAGGTTGAATACGAGGAGATAATCAGGAAGGCGAAGGAGAATGCGAAGAACTGCGTTGAAATTGTAAAAGAAGCGGTGAAGATCTTGGCGAAGGAATGAAGCTTTTCATTTTGATCTTAACTCCAAGGTGCAACTCGAACTGCAGATACTGTGGGGGCTTCGAAGATGGTATGATGCCGAGTAGAATCCAGTATAGCATCGAGGATCTCCAGAATTTCCTGAAAAGATATCCCGAATTCTCCATCGCATTCTACGGCGGGGAGCCGTTGCTCGAGCTCGAAAAGATGGAGGAGATAATGAGGGAAGTCAAGGCTAATCGCTTCATTCTGCAGACGAACGGGACTCTCTTGAAGAAACTCAAGGACGAGCTTTTGCAGGAATTTTCCACGATCTTGGTCTCTTTCGACGGAAGAAAGGAAACCCACGATTTCTACCGTGGGAACTACGATCTTGTGCTCGAGAACCTTAGAAGAATCAAAGGCTACAAGGGCGAGCTGATTGCAAGAATGACCGCAAGCCAAGAGACGGACATATACGAGGATGTTATGAGCATAATTTCTTTGGGCGCTTTCACGCACGTGCACTGGCAGATCGATGCGGTTTGGAGCAGAGATGGGATTTGGAGAGACTTCGAAGGCTGGGTCGAGAAATACAACGCTGGCGTGAGAAAGCTCGTTAAGTTCTGGGTATCTGAAATGACGAGGGGCAGAATTCTCGGAATAGTCCCATTTCTTGGCGTTGCAACAGCGATTTTCGAGGGATTTCGCTATCCTCCGTGCGCATCGGGCTTCGAATCGTTCGCAATCGCTACCGATGGCAGAATCCTTGCATGCCCAATTTGCCCAGAGTTCGAGTGGAATCAGTTGGGCGATATTTTTGTTGGGATAAAGAGAACGCCGGAGATCTTGGATCCTTGTCCGAAATGCAGTTACTTCAGATTTTGCGGTGGGAGATGCTTGTTCTTCAATAGAGAAAGGCTCTGGGGGGAGAAGGGGTTTAAGCTCGTTTGCTCCACCGTCAAGAACCTCGTCGACTCGTTGCTTGCCTACAAAGACGTGATCGCAAAGTTCAGAAACGAAATAAAGTATCCGAGGTTTTTGAACACGACTGAGATCATTCCTTAGGGCTCTTTTGGCTTCTTTTTCAGCAAAGAAGGCAGATGTATGACGTATCTTCCGTCTTCTTCGAGCGCTATTATGATCTCCTCTCTCTCGAAAAGCTTCTGGAGATTTATCTCGTATTGCCCTGGGGCGAGTATCTTTATGCTCTCGATCCCGAATTTTGCAAAGTCTTCTTTTATCTCCTTTACAATCTCTTCTTTCTCCTTTTTCTCCTTTGGCACGTAGTAGAACTTGTTGTTTCCGCATTCGCAACCTTGGAGTAATCTCGTATCCCCGTCTGCGTATAGCTTTCCGCATTTCGTGCAACGGTGTGGCATATCAGGTTATGAGAGCTTTTATTAAATCTTCTTGCTTCTCTATGGTCTTTAGCCTGTTCGCAGGTCCGATGATCGTTAGCCTCCCGTGTTTCTTCCCGAAGATCTTGGAGATCAGAGACTTCTCCCTGTATGGGTAGCTCTCTACTTCAATCCCAACGAAGTTCTCGTGGTCTATTTCGAGCATCGTAGCTTCGATCAGCTTCGCCTCCTCCTCTGGAGTTAAACCAGTTTCGAGGACTACGATTTTCCCTTCCTTGACATTGTCCAAGATCATCCTGATCTTCTCCATCGATCCCATCTTGCTCAGCCTTTCCTTCGAGATCAGATTTATCTGCACCCCCATGGTCTCACCCAAACTTTTCCGCCATCGCCTTGTAAAGGGATTCGAGATTTATTCCCTTGAGTGCAGATATTGGAACGACGTAGTGTTGTGGGAACGCAGACTTGATCCTTGCGGGCGATGCGTTGGGCAGATCGATCTTGTTCGCCACGATTATGAGCGGAAGCTTTCTTGCCTCGATGTTCCCAACGATGGTAACGTTTACTTGTGTAAATGGATCCTCCGTTGCATCCATCACGAGCAGAATCCCATCGAGGTCGTCGAGCCACTTTATCGCTTCGATGACACCTTCGGTCGCCTCCTTAGCTCTTCTTTTCGCCTCCTCCTCGCTCAACCCATACTTAAGGAAGTCGTGGAAGTCCACCTTCGCAGCTATTCCCGGCGTGTCGACGACGTCGATCGTTATGGTTTTTCCGTCAACTTGGATCTTTACCCCTTCCCTGAGCTTTACCCTCCTCGTCTCATGCGGGATCTCGCTCGGAGTTCCGATTATCTCTCCAACCCAGTCTCTGAGAATCCTGTTCGCAAGCGTCGTTTTTCCTGCGTTTGGCGGACCGTAAATTCCGATTTTCAGCTTGTCTTTCCTGAAGAATAGCCTGTAGAGGAATCTGAGCCTTTTCTTTAAACCCGAGAGCATTCCCATGGGGACACCTCACGATGCTTTTGATAAACTTATTATTAAATTTTACCCCATCGTCGTTCGGATCAAAGATATATAGCAGTTCCACGATCTTTGTGCGATGATAAGGGAGCTTGGGAGATTCGAAAGAATCGGTGCCCACTCCCACATACGTGGCTTAGGTTTGGATGAAAATCTAAGGGCAAAAGACGTCGCAGATGGGCTTGTTGGACAAAAGAAAGCGAGAGAAGCTGCTGGAGTGATTGTTAGACTTATAAAAGAGGGAAAGATGGCTGGACGTGGAATATTGCTCGCAGGTCCGCCGGGCACTGGGAAAACAGCGATAGCGGTTGCGATAAGCAAGGAGCTCGGGAGAGATATTCCATTCGTGCACGTTTCTGCAAGCGAGTTCTACAGTGCCGAGATGAAGAAGACCGAAGCTCTAATTCAAGCGATGCGCAAGGCGATCGGGGTTCGAATAAGGGAGCAAAGGATTGTTCTCGAGGGAGAAGTTGTTGGATTGGATTACAACATGGTTCCGAATCCATACAACCCAACGCAAAAGATTCCAGAATCAGCGACGTTAACGCTCGCAACGAAGGACGAGAAGAGGAGCTTCAGCGTGGGGAGCAGGGTGGCGATGTATTTCCTTTCGCAGAACGTTGAGATCGGAGACGTGATAGTGGTGGACAAGGAGACTGGGAGGGTTAGCAAGCTTGGAAAAAGCGAAAGGGTGAAGAAAAAGTTCGACATAGGTGAAGACGAATTTGTTCCAGTGCCTTCTGGGAAGGTGGAGAAGGAGAAGGAGTTCACATACGTTTTAACGCTCCACGACTTTGACGAAGCCAATGCAAGGAGAGGAAGCATTTTCAGCTTGTTTGGCGGTGGAAGCAGAGAGATAGACAACGAAGTGAGGCAAGCGGTAGATGAGCAAGTCAAAAGGCTTATCGAGGAGGGAAGAGCGGAGCTTTTGCCTGGCGTCTTATTCATCGACGAAACTCACCTCATGGACATCGAACTCTTTGCGTTCATGAACCGTGCAATGGAATCCGAGATGGCGCCGATAATAATATTGGCATCAAACCGTGGCTTTGCTAAGATACGAGGCACGGATATAGTTGCACCCCACGGCATACCCTTGGACTTGCTCGATCGACTGCTCATCATCACTACTGAACCTTACTCAAGGGACGAGATAAGGACGATAATAGAGATCAGGGCTATGGAGATGGGCGTGACAATCTCGAAGGAGGCGATAGAGAAGCTGACAAATATCGGCGAGAGGATGAGCCTCAGATATGCGGTGCAGTTGCTCGCACCAGCAAACGAATTCGCAAAGCTGAGAAATTCGGGAAAGATCGAGCTTCAAGACGTTGAAAGGGCAGAAAGCATCTTCAGCGACGTCAGCCAGAGCTCAGAATACCTCAAGAAGTGGGAAGAGAAGATGCTTGGGATGTGATTTTTTAGTCCAGTCCCGATCTTTGAAAAATTTTTATTGGAATCATGCATATGATCGTCTTTTCCACCCTTGGTAACGGGTGTGCTCAATCTTTTGGAACCTTTTCGGTGTCTTCAGCATTTGTTAAACCAGAACGACTTCTATAGAACGAGCATAAAGCTTTTAGTATAACAGTAAAGGTCGATTTGGTGAAAGATAGGGTCATCGACTTTGGCATTGGTAAAGCTGAAAAAAGAGCTTGTTTATCCACGGTTTACTACTCGAACGACAACTCAGAAGGAGTTGCTTACGATACGAACGGTTCGAGGAACTCCCTGCAAAGCGAGTTTTCGAGCAAAGGAAAAAAAGCAAAAAGGATAAATATTCCCCACGAGCTTGGCTTTGAGGAGGTGGTTAGATGGCAGTGGTAGTAGTCGATCAGGATAAATGCTCTGGTTGCGGAGAGTGCATCTCGGTTTGCCCAGGGAGTGTTTTTGAGTTCAACGACGAAGGAAAAAGCACTCCAAAACGCCCCGAAGACTGTCAGGAGTGTTGTTCTTGCGTTGAAGTTTGTCCAGAGTCTGCGATAACTGTTGACGTTTGCAAGTAATTTTGCTTTGCAATTTTTGTTATCTCTTTTAGGACTTCTTCTACACCTTCCCCATTTTTTGCGGAAAAAGCGATTCGGTCTCTAAGCGAGTGCATGTCCGATTTGCTGTAGACTTCGAGCACTGGCTTTCCGAACGTCTTCTTTATCTCCTCGAGTAGAGATAGCTGGGACTTTAGCGTGTAGCCACAAGTCTCTGTTGGGTCGATTATGAACAAGATTGCATCCGCAACGTTTCTCAAGCAGAGAATTGCCTTTTTCTCGATTACACTCCTTTTCGCCAATGGACGGTCGAGAATTCCTGGTGTGTCGATTATCTGAATTTCGGGAGTGTAGCCTACCAAGATTTTCTGCGTTGTAAACGGGTAATCTGCGATTTCTGGTTTTGCGGTGGAAACGAGGGCTACGAAACTCGACTTTCCAACGTTCGGACATCCTGCGACGACGACGGTTGGCATCTCACGGAGAGATGGGATTTCACGCATTTTCTGCTTAGCTTCATTTAAAAATCTGAGCTCTTCGTCTATTTCCTCGATTATCGAGGAAACCCTCCCGCAGGCGGTTCTGTAAACCTCCAACGGATTCCTTCCCCTTCGAATATCGGCGATGCTCTTCGTTATTATCTTCTGGATCGTCGCATTAGCCCAGTGCAACGAAGAAAGCGCCTTCTTTATCCTCTCTATTCCCACGATCAAATCCACCATTTCACGGTAAAAGCTTGGAAGATTTTCGTAGCTTGGATGCGAAGATACGACTTTTTCAAAGTAATCTTTGGAGACGTTCGAGATCGTGGAGAGCTTGTTTATCATCCTCTCCTTCAGACTACCTCCTGTGACCTTTGAAGCTCTTCGGAATATCTTGTCGATGAGCTCTTCCGCTGTAAGCACGGTGGGTAATTTCCTGAGCGTTTCCACGAGTTAAGTGGTGCGAAGTTATAATTAATTTGTGTAGAGCATCAACTTAGCTCAACTTTTCCGACAAGCTTTTATTTTTTTACCCTCGAATTTTTGTGATGAAAGCGGTGATCATGGCAGGGGGTTACGCAACCCGCCTTTGGCCGATTACGAAATCAAGGGCTAAGCCTTTACTTCCAATTGGGAGCAAGAAGATAATCGATCTCGTATATGAAAAAGTGGTTGAACTTGAGCTATCTGCGATCGTTTCAACGAACAAGAGATTCGAGGAAGACTTCGTGGAGTGGGCGAAGGGGAAAAAAGTGGAAGTGATTGCGGAAAACACGAAAAGCGAAGAAGAAAAGCTTGGAGCTGTTAGAGCTTTGGCTGAGATTGCAAAAACGATAGAGGATGACTTGCTCGTTATTGCGGGAGATAACGTTTTCTCTTTCTCACTGAGAGAGCTTTACGAGAAGTTCATGCAGAAAAGGAAGCCTGTAATTGCACTCTACGACGTCGGCGATCTTGAGCTTGCCAAGAGATATGGAGTTGCGGAGCTCGATGGTGAAAGAGTCGTGAAGTTTTACGAGAAACCAGAGAAGCCAATTTCGACGTTGATCGGTATTGGCGTATATTTCCTGCCCAGAAAGAGTATTGAAATCCTCCTCGAGTTTGTTGCAAGCAGAGAAAGGAGCGACAACCTTGGAGACTTCATAGGCTACCTCTGCGAAAGGGAGGAGGTTTATGGGATCAGATACAACGGGAGCTGGTATGACGTTGGTAACGCAGATTCCTACATAGAGGCGTTCAAGAGCTACACAAACCACTACGTGGACAGATCTGCGGAAATCGAGAAATCCGTGAAGATAATCGAGCCCGTTGTCATTGAGAAGGGGGCGAAGATAACGGGGAGGAGCATAATCGGTCCTTATGCGTTCATCGGTAGCGAGTGCAGAATCGAATCCTCGGACGTGAGCGAGAGCATAATATTCGAGAAAACTTGTCTCTCCAAGGTTAAGCTCTGGAGGAGCATCGTCGACGATAGATGCGAGATTAGAAACATCCAGCTCACCGCATCGATAATCGGTGGTAACGCAAAGATTCAGGGAGGATGAAGGCTCTAATATTAGATGGCTACGTCGACGAACCCTCTTGTCTCGGTGTTCCGCCTTACATAGCTCCGTATCCGAGGTTCATCTATGGGATGCTGAAAAATGCGAGAATCGATGCACTTTACACGACGATCGATGCCTTCAGAGAAGACAGAGCGCTAAGGGAAAAAGTTAAGGATTTTGACTTCCTTTTTATAATCGCTGGGATCGCTGTTCCGGGAAATTACATTGGGGGAAAGCCTTTGAGCAAAAAAGAACTCTTTTCCTTGAACTTGGCTAAGAGGAACATCTTGGTCGGACCAATCTATCTCGAGCTGAGCAAAAAGGAGATCACAGCCTTAGAGGACAGTGGAATCGAAGTTCTCAAATTCCCATTCGAAAAAGCCCTCTGCGAAACCCTTGCCCTGCAGTTCGATTTCGAAAAGTATCTTACAGCTGGTGCAGAAGTCGTTTTACAGCATCCATGGTTCCCGAACGTGATCTGCGAAATAGAGACTTACCGTGGCTGTTATTGGGCGAAGTGCTCTTTTTGCATAGAGCGATTTCAGCCCTTGTTTTTTAGGGATCCTGAGAACGTCGTTGGGGAAATAAAAGCGCTTTACGACGTTGGCGTCAGACACTTTCGCATAGGGAAGCAGACAGACTTTTTCTCATACCTTGCGGACTTCAGCTTCGAAGTTCCAAAGCCAAATGCGGAAAAGCTCAAAAACTTCCATCGTGCGATTTGGGCTTCTTGTCCAAAGATAAAGACACTGCACTTGGACAACGTTAATCCAAAGACGATCGCAGAGCACTGCGAGGAGGCTAAGGAGGTAATAAAGACCATCGCAATATATCAAACTCCGGGAAACGTCGCAGCCTTCGGCTTGGAGAGTGCAGACGAGAAGGTGATCAGAAAAAATACCCTATGCGCCACCGCAGAAGAAGTTATGACTGCGATAGAGCTAATCAACCGCTATGGAAAATTCGTTGGTTACAACGGCTTACCCTTGTTCCTTCCAGGCATAAACTTCGTTATCGGGCTTAAAGGGGAGACGAAGGAGACCTTTGAAGAGAACTTCGATTTTTTGCAGGAGGTAATGAGTCGAAGTCTCCTCTTGCGGAGGATAAACATAAGACAGGTCAAGATATTCCCCGGGACTCCAATGGAGAAGGAAGGTTATTCGAGGCTCATGAAGCACAAAAGATACTTTTACGCCTTCAAGAACCGGGTTAGGGAAGAGATAGACAACAAAATGCTGAGAAAAATTCTGCCAAAGGGTAGAAAGATAACAGACCTTCACGTTGAGATCGAGGGAAAAATAAGCTTTGCGAGGCAAATCGCAACTTATCCGATTCTCGTAGGGCTTATTGGGAACTACAAAAGAGGCTCTTTTGTCGATGCAAGGGTTGTGGACTACGGCTTTAGGAGTGTTACTGCAGTGGAAACGCCACTCAACGTGAACACAGCAACTCTCGAACAACTTGAGGCACTCGTGGGGAATAAGGCTGTTGAAATCGTGAAAAAGAGACCGTTCAAGGATATCGATGAAGTAAAGTCGATCGTTGCAGATGCGGAAATCTTTTTTGCCGTTGCATAATAGCAACGAATGCGCTGAGTTTTGCGCAAATATCATTAAAACATAAATAAAAAATATTGCAAATCGAAAAAGCTATAAACGGGGAGATCGATGGCAGAGAAGGTGGTTTCATGAATCTCTTCGATAGAGTTCTTAACAGCGTGAATATATTTAAGAATAGAGATGTCTTGAGGCATAGCTACACCCCAGAAAACCTCCCTCACAGAGAAGAGCAAATAAAACAACTCGTCGAGCTTCTTTCTCCTCTCTTAAAAGGTGGAACGCCTTCAAACATTTTTATCTATGGTAAAAGTGGCACCGGTAAGACTGCAACTGTAAGGCTTGTGTTGAAGAATCTTGAGGAGGTGAGCAAAAAGCTGAACGCAAACATAGCGGTGCAATACATAAACTGCGAGATCGTAGACACTGCGTATCGAGTCCTTGCAACGCTTGCGAGGCGTCTCGGCAAAAACGTGCCGATGACAGGATGGCCAACGGATCAGGTTTACGAAGACGTGAAGAACACAATAGAGAGCAAAAATTTAAAACTTTTAGTTGTGTTGGACGAGATCGACAAGCTCGTGAAAAGGGCTGAAGAAGCCCTATACAGCTTGACGAGGATGAACTCGGAACTCGAGAACGCAAGGGTTTGCCTCGTCGGGATTTCGAACAACCTAAAGTTTAAGAGCTTCCTCGATGCGAGAATTTTGAGCTCTTTGAGTGAAGAAGAACTCGTTTTTCCGCCCTACAACGCTGAGCAACTCGAAGACATTCTCGAGCAAAGGGCTGAGCTCGCGTTCAACGAAGGCGTCCTCGAAGACGGTGTAATTCAGCTCTGCGCTGCGATCGCAGCACAGGAGCATGGGGATGCGAGGAAAGCGTTGGATTTGCTACGAGTCAGTGCTGAGATCGCAGAAAGGGAGAGCGATTCCAAGGTTAGGATAAAGCACGTGAGGAAAGCGGTTAAGAAGATCGAAACAGACTACATGCTCGAAACAGTCCGCACTCTGCCTTTGCAGACGAAGATCCTGCTCTACAGCATGACTTTGCTTGCGGAAAACAGGGAGAAGTTCACAACGGGTGAAGCCTACTGCGTTTACAAGAAACTGTGCTCGAAGATTAACCTTGAAGCCCTCACGCAACGCAGGGTCAGCGATCTTCTTTCCGAGCTCGACTCTCTTGGCGTGATAAACTCCATAGTGATCTCGAAGGGCAGATATGGAAGAACGAGGGAGATAAGGATCGACTCCGATGTTGAAGCGCTGAAAAAAGCACTTGAGGAAGATTACAGGTTGAGTGAGCTGAAAAAATACGAGGAGGAGATGAAGAGAATCGCAAAGCTTGAAATCTTCGAGTTTTAGTTTTTAAATCCTTGCCGACACTTTTATATCTGGAATTTTTAGTCACGATCGATGGAATACGAAAAATACTTGAAAAGGAAAAACGCTCCTTTGCCTGAATCGCACAGGGAGATCCTTGAGAAGGGCGAAGACATCCCATTGGAGGGAGTTCTAAAGTTCTCGGAAAAAGATAAGTTGCTCGAAGATCGCTCTTTGCCTTTCGAGAACGGATTCTACCATTTCGAAGATGGAAGTGCTTACGTCGCTTGTTTAACCCGGATGCCAAAGGTTACGGTCGAAATGCTCCGATGGTGGTTCTGGTGGCATTCTTTGGAACCAATTAGATACAGGATATGGTATCCAGAGAAGCATTTCGACGTTTATACGGATTCCAGTGGATTTACCCACTACGTCACCGAAGACGTGGGGACGGGTAAGCAGAAGCTGATAATCAAATTCCTCACGCCCTCTGAGTTTGGCTTCGATCAGAGCAAGCTTGATAGTCTCGATTTTGAAAAAGTAGCCATAATCTGCGCAAAAGTGGGGATCAAGAGGGCTTGGCTCACGATTTGGCACACGAAAATGTGCCATGTTGCCCGAGAGACTGAGCATGGAGTTGAGATGAGGAGCAGGTTTTGGATCGGAGAGAGATTGGAGGTGGAAGGATTTGGTGGAAGAGCTCTCGCTTGGCTGTTAAATAAGAGTGCTGTGAAGAGAAAAATAATTCCGAGGGGCATTGGGAGGCACATGTTCCATCACTGCGCTCAGGAATACCACAACCTTAGCGAGCTTCTGCCGGAGGTATACAAAGAGGAAAATCGAGGTTGAGTGGGATTTTTGTGATGTGCTCAACTTTAAAAACAGATCTGAGATCTGCAACCGATGAATGTGGAGTTTCATGATCCTGAGAGAAGCCTGAAAAACTTCATTAGGGATGGAATTTTCTCCCAAATAACTTATTCCTTGCTCACCGCAACAATAGTAAGCTCTTATCTTGCTGTTATTGGGGCGGACTCCTTTACGATCGGACTTTTGGTTGCAATCCCCTCGATGACCACGATCACTCAAATAATCTCGGCAAAGTTCGTCGAAAAGAGAAGCAGAAAGAAAGTGGCGATCTTTGCGAGCTTTGTAGCCAAGAACTCGCTTTTAGCAATCGCAGTCGCATCCTTAATAGACGGTCCCTATGAGATATTGGCGTTCGCATTGTTTTACCTGATCTTCAACATCTGCGAAGATCTGCTTACGGTTAGCTGGAGCTCTTGGACTCGTGATCTCTTTTTTCGACGCAAAACTTGGTGAAAGACTATCTAAAAGATTGGCTTATGGAAAAATAGCTGCAATACCTTTCCTTGCATCCCAGATTTGGCTTTTTGAAAAGCTCGATAGATCCGCTTTTCCGATCTTGTTCTTCTTAGCCTTCCTTTCAGGAATTTCGAGCGTCTATTTCTTAAGGAAAGTCGAAGACGTGAAGTCGAGGAGAATAAGCGAACCCAGCCTACTCTCGCCATTCAAGCATAGCAACTTCGTAAAGTGGACGCTCTTGAACTCGGGATTTTGCTTTTCGCTGAGCGCCTCACGCACGTTCTTTGCGGTCTACGTTCTGCAGGTTCTCGGATATCCGATCTGGCTCGTTCTTGCCCTTGCGTTCGTCGCTCACCTGTCTTCGGTTTACTCACTGAGACTCGCTGGGGCGATATCGGATAGATTTGGGAACAAACCCCTTCTTGCGATCTCCATAGCCTCTTTTGATCTCTCGATAATCCTCTTCGTCCTTTCCAACTTCCACGCATCCTTGGGTATACTCTTGCTCGCATACATTTTGCACGGCTTCTACACCTATGCGCCGGGCATAGCTTTTATGAACGCAGTCGCAGACATGACGCTCAGGAAGCATTCTGCTCCATTTTATGCGATCGGTAACTGGATGCAAGACTTCTTCTCCGCATTGGGTAGCATATTCGGCGGAATTCTGCTTGTAAAGCTCGCATTTCTCGGGGAGAAGTCGTATATAGCGCTCTTTCTATTCTCTCTCACGATTTCTCTACTCCTAATTCCACTGCTCAGATTTTACGACGAGTTCGGTCAGTCTACAAGGAACGCACTCATAAACATGCCAAGGCTCTTCTTCGAAGACCTGGGGAGGATATACAGAGAGCTGAGGCACTTCTTTGTGTCGAGAATTAAAAGTAGGGAGAGCGAGCTTTGAGAATTGGTTTTAGAGCTTTACTATCCTGTTTCTCAGCACACCTATTCCCTCGATCTCAAGCTCCACAACGTCTCCAGGGCTCAAAAATCTGCCCAAATGTAGCCCACAACCTTTTCCTGGTGTGCCAGAGAGCAAAAACGTGCCCGGGTAGAGAGTCTGATCCCTCGAAAGATGCGAGACGAGGTCTGGGATCTTCCAATACATGTCCTTCGTGTTCGCCTCCGACCATGTTTCACCGTTGACCCTTGCGAACATCTTCAGATTGTGCGGATCCTTTATCTCGTCTTTTGTCACGATCCAAGGTCCCATCGGCGTTGCGGTGTCGAAGTCCTTGCTCTTCAGCGGTCCTAAAGGCATAGCCCTTAGCTCGATGAACTCCGTGTCTCTTGCGCTCATGTCGTTGGCTATCGTGTATCCGAAGACGTAGTCCATGGCTTTCTCTTTTGGAACGTTCTTGGCTTTCTTTCCGATGCAAATCGCAAACTCCAGCTCGTAATCTAAGATCTGCGAATAGCTCGGCCATACAACGTTTTCTTCGTGCCCTATGACTGAAAACGGGTTCATTTTGTAACCAACCGGCATCTGATACCACTCGTCCGGAACCTTCAGTCCAAGCTTCTCGAAGGACATTCTCACGTGTTCTTCAAAGGTCGAGAAGTCTACCATCAGCCTCGGAACTGGGATCGGAGCTTTCAGCTTCACTTTGCTTAGCTCGTAGACAACTTTCTTTCCCGAAACTCTGAGCTCCTTTCCTTTTTCGATTTTCTCAAGCACGAACTCGTATGCCTTTCTGGCTTCGCTCATTGCTAAGTCGCCTTTGTCGAGGAACTCGAGCATATTCGGCGGAATCAACGCTTTTGCAGTTTTAAGCGGTCTTGTTTCACCTCTAACATCTTTTAGGTAGGAAGCATAGGCTAAGGTTAGATCGACGATTTTGTCGAAGGCGACGAAACCTATTCTTTCTTCATTTCCAATTTCGAACGTTGCGAGCTTCATCTTCGATCCCTCATCAGTCTTACGATCTCGAAGAGATTTATCTCGTAAGAGCTTAACTCCGCATAAGCTCTCGCAAGGTTTGCCACGATCCTTTCTCTCTCGCTCCAGTTTTTGAACTTTCCGAGCTCAATGTCTTCGATCGCCTCATAGAAGCTCATACCTTTCTCGATCCTAAGCCTCGCTTCGTTGTAAACGAACTCCAAATACTCGATCGCCTCCCTTACTTCGTCCTTTGTTGCGATATTTCCATGTCCAGGAATGTAGATTTCCGCATCGAGATTCAAAAGTTCTTTGAGAGCCTTTATGTTCCCCAAAACGCTCCCCATCAAGACAAATGGTGTGCACGGCTTTGCGAAGAGCAAATCCCCGCAGAAAACGATCTTTCTTTCCGGGATGTAAACGTAAGCATCCCCGCTCGTGTGCGCAACACCGGGATGGATCAATCTGATCTCCAAATTTTCGACGTGTATCTTTGCTTCCGTTGAGAAAGTCACATCTTGTGGCGTTACCTTCGCACCGCTGAAGTCAAACTCGGGGAAAATGCCTTTGAAGACCTCAGGATTCGCCATAATCGTATCTCTTCTACAGTTCTCATGGCAAATCGAAGTCGCATTGAAGAGATGGTTCGTCCATACGTGATCTCCATGTCCGTGCGTGTTCACGAGAACTTTGATCTGAGATCTGAGGACTTCCTTGAACTTTGAAAGCATAATCTTTGCCCTCTCCTCGTTTGCAACGCTGTCTATGACGATTGAGAACTCTTTTGTTGTGATCAAGCCCGTATTGTTTACGAACCATTCTCCCCTTCCTTGAATGTATGCAAAAATACCGTCCGAGACCTCTTCGAGCTTCGATTGCATGTCTTGAATTATCAAAAATATTTTAAAAATTTTGCCTATCGGCAACTCGGAGCTCGCATCAGCATCGAATTGACAGGCTTTGGGGTGTTAGGGATACAAAAAGCTTAAATAGAGTTTTTTATATTTGGGCATAATGTTGAGTGAGGACCAAGCACTTGAAATTCTGAAGATTGTGTCTGTAGTGCTTCCGTCGTTATTTCTCTTTAAGAAAAAAATAAAAACGCATACTTTTATAACGCTGTTGTATGTGGTGTTAGCTTTCTCGATCATAGTGTTTTTTAGCGTGGTTTTTTGGCGATGAGAAATTTTTAGCACTACTTTTAGCACAATTAGTTGCAATACCCTTGAATCTATCTCCTTCTGCCTACAGGGAGTTGAGAAAGTATGGTTTGACTCAAATATCCTTAGCTCAAGCAAAAACTCGCTTTGGTATAAAGAACTGGTTCTATACAAGAATATTTGGGAGCTATATTTTTCTGCTCATCGCTACAATTGCTGCTGTGGGAGGTATCTGCTTTTGTGTGTGGTTTTTATTTTTGCTTCTCTCCGAATTTTCTGGATATGCTTTCCAGCTCGCTTTCTTTTCACCTTTCGTAGTTTGCCTATTCGCATTGGCGCTTCTAAACTTGACCCTCATTGACGACGTCATACGATATTCGACAGCATATTATCAACAAGTAAAAATAATATTAGAAAATGGTGAAGAAGTTACAGGCAGAATATTGGATTCCATAGAGGATTTATCCACTTGCTAGAAGATACGCCCGGAGAAGATAAAAAGAGAGAAGTAAACATAAACAAAGACAAAATCGTCCGCATAGAACTTCTCGACGAAAAGCCAGAAGAGGAAAAGAAGACCAAAAAGGCTGAAAATTCCGAAACCGAGAAAAAAGAACTTAGCGAACTAAAAGGGAATTAAAGCGTCAGGTCACAAGAACGTAGTTTAAGATGGCTCAGTAGGGAAAGAGCTCGAAGTAATCCGTATCGAAGTCCTCAATCCTTCCGAGCTCGCTCAGCCTGAGCAGTTCGCTGTCGATGGGGATTTGTGTTATGAACTCGAGCCTGTATTTGCGATAAAGCATCTCTGACCTTCCTTTTCCGAAGATGAAGCTTTTCTCACCGCACTTTGGGCAGACAAAGTAGCTCATGTTCTCCACGATTCCAAGAACCGCTGATTTCAGTTCCTCAGCCATCCTTATTGACTTCTCCACTATCGCCACCGCAAGATCTTGGGGAGTCGTTACCACGAGTATTCCGTTCGGCTTTACATCCTGAAGGATCGTCAGAGGTGCATCCCCTGTCCCCGGGGGGAGATCGATGATCAGATAGTCGAGCTCGTCCCAGTTCGTTCTACCTAAGAGTTCTCTCATCATTCCCGCTATCAGTGGACCACGCCAAATCACCGGAGCGTCGGGCGACGGCAAAAGACTTTGGATTGAAACGACCTTTATGCCGTATCTAATGCTCAAAACTGGCTCGAGTTTACCGCCGACTACACTAAGCCTACTTCTTTCGAGGGAAAAGAGCTTTGGGATGCTTGGACCAAGAAAATCCGCATCGAAGATTCCGACTTTTTTTCCATTCTTTGCGTAGTGAACCGCAAGCAAAGCTGAAACTGTCGACTTTCCCACACCGCCTTTTCCACTCATCACTGCTATTTTGAACTTCACTCCCTGCAAATTCTTTGCGAGCTCTTCGTCGCTTATCCTCTGCATGCGCCTGAGTTTTGCTTTGGGCAGTTAAGCTTTGTCTTTTAGAGCTCGAGTTTGTCTAAGAGCTCCTCGAACTTATCATCATCATGAGGATCGCTCATAGCCCCTCGACGATTTCGGTAGTATATAACCCTTTCTTTTTTCTCATGGTATGCGAAAGAAAGGCGAGGTTTAGTTCGTTATTAACGAAAGGTAAAAACTCGCTCAAGCGTTGGCTAAAAATGGAAAGGTTAAATTTTTGAAAAACCAAATCGCAACATGAAGCTTTACGAGTTCCAAGCGAAGCAGATCTTTGCTCGCTACGGAATAAAGATTCCGAGAGGCGAAGTTGCTGAGAAGATCGAGGACGTCGCAAAGATTACAGAAAAACTCGGTGGAAAAGCTGTTTTGAAAGCCCAGGTGCTCGTTGGGGGAAGGGGGAAGGCTGGAGGGATAAGGAAAGTTGAGAGCGTAGCTCAAGCGATTGAAGTTGCAAAGGAGATGTTTGGAAAAAGCATCAAGGGGGAGAGGGTGACTAAGGTTTATGTAGAGGAGCTGAGCGATGTGAAAAAGGAGCTTTACTTAAGCCTTGCGCTCGACAGAGTTGAGAAGTGTTTTTCTCTGATCTACAGCCCAGAAGGTGGCGTGGACATCGAAGAAATCGCCGTAAAATCTCCGGAGAAGATTTTCAAAGTCAAGATAGATCCAAGGTGGGGTCTTTGGGATTACCAGATAAGAAAACTGCTGAGTGAAGCGAAAGTTCCGCAGGAGCAGTGGAAAGAGATGACGGCGATCGTAAAAGCGATATATAGAATATTCGTTGAGAACGAAGCAGAACTCGTGGAGATAAATCCCTTGGCGGTTACTTCGCAAGGCTTAATTGCGCTCGATGCAAAGATCGTCATCGACGACAACGCACTCTTCCGCCACAAAGACCTTGAAGCCATGAGAACTTTCTCCGAAGGACTCGAGGGAATTGCGGAACGAGAGGGTATGAACTACGTTAAACTTGACGGAGACGTTGGCGTCATTGCGAACGGCGCTGGAATGGCTATGGCAACGATGGACCTCATTTATCTTGTGGGCGGAAAACCTGCGAATTTCCTCGATATCGGCGGGGGTGCGGATGCTGAGCTCACTAAGAAGGCGTTCGAGATCTTGAGCAAGGACAAAGATGTGAAAGTCATCTTCATGAACATCTTCGGCGGTATAACGAGGTGCGACGAGGTTGCTAAGGGAATCGTAAAGGCTTTCGAAGAGCTAAAAATCGAAGTTCCCCTCGTCTTGAGACTTTCGGGAACGAACGAGGAAGAGGGGAGGAGAATAATCGCAGAAAACCTGAAAGGTGTTGAAATCGTTGAGACGATGGAAGAAGGTGCGAGGAGAGCTGTGGAGGTGGCAAAATGTCGATAATTGTAGACGAGAAAACAAAAGCAGTTGTTCAGGGAATCACAGGAAGCCAGGGCAGATTTCATGCGGAGAGAATGCTGAAGTATGGAACGAAAATACTCTGCGGAGTTACGCCCGGAAAGGGGGGGAGCGAAGTCCTTGGCGTTCCCGTATTTGACACTGTGAGCGAAGCTGTAAAGCTCGGAGCGAATGCGAGCGTTATCTTTGTTCCCGCACCATTTGCTGCGGATGCGATAATCGAAGCAATCGATGCTGGGATCAAGGTTGTGGTGTGCATAACCGAGGGAATTCCTGTGCACGATGAGCTAAAGGCTTATCTCAAGGCTAAAGAAGCAAAAGCATTTCTAATCGGTCCAAACTGCCCGGGAATAATTGCTCCAGGAAAGTGCCACCTTGGGATAATGCCTACACACGTCTTTGCAGAGGGGAACGTTGGAATCGTTTCAAGGAGCGGGACGCTGACGTATCAGATAGCACAGAACTTAACAAAGCTCGGTGTAGGGCAGTCGACAGTTTTAGGCATTGGTGGAGATAGGATCGTAGGACTTAGCTTTGTCGAGGTTTTGGAGATGTTTGAGAGGGACAAGGAGACAGATGTGGTCGTTTTAATCGGGGAAATTGGCGGAAGAGACGAAGAAAGGGCTGCGGAGTTCATAAAGAAGGATATGAGCAAACCCGTTGTTACCTACATCGCTGGAATAACTGCACCACCAGGGAAAAGAATGGGACACGCGGGAGCGATCATAGAAGGCGGAGTTGGAAGTGCGGAAAGCAAGATAAAGGCTTTGAGCGAAGCGGGAGCGAAAGTTGGAAAAACTCCGAAGGAGGTTGCGGAAATCGTTGCAAAAATTGCAAAACGATGAGATTGGACGTTTTGCTCGTGAAAAGAGGATACTTCAAGTCACGCAATAGGGCAAAGATTGCGATAGATCGAGGGCTAGTGATTGTAAACGGAAAAGTTGCGAAAAAAGCTTCGATGGAAGTAAGTCCCACAGCGGAGATCATAGTTCTCGACGACAAGCCCGCTGGTTACTGGAAACTTAAGGATCTCGATGAGAAGTTCAAAATTTTTGAGGGAGACGAAGTAGTTTTGGACTTAGGAAGCTCTGCAGGTGGATTTTTGCTCTACGCAAGCGAGAAAGCGAAGTTCGTTTACGGCATAGAGTTCAGCAGAGAATTCGAGAGTGAGCTTAGAGAGATCGAAAAGGAAAGGAAAAACGTGAAGGTGTTCATTGACAACGTTTTCAGCTTCGACATCGAGAAAATAGAGCCCGTGGATATTATTTTGGACGATTTAACCCTCGACTTTGCATCTTCGATGCTGGCTTTGAAGAGATTCATCCCAAAGCTGAAGAGGGATGGCAAGATTTTGTTCGTGTGCAAGGATCGCAAAGCCGAGTTCAAGGATTTCGAGATTCTCGGATTTGAGGTTGCGAAGAGGAAGAGGGAGAGCTATTACCTCTTAAGACCAAAATGGGAAAATTTATTTAACATCCCCGCAACTGATGTCGGGTGAAATTATGAAAAAAATTGCAGTTCTCGGTGCAGGGGCGATGGGTCATGGTATTGCCCAAGTCTGCGCAACCGCTGGCTTTGAGGTTGCGGTGAGAGACATAAAGCAAGAGTTTCTTGACAAAGCAAAAGATGCGATAGCGAAAAACCTTTCTAAGGCGGTCTCGAAGGGGAAGATGAGTGAAGACAAGGCAAAGGAAATTCTTGGGAGAATAAAGTTTACCCTATCGATTGAGGAAGCAGTGAAAGATGCGGATCTCGTAATCGAAGCGGTCCCCGAGATAATGGATCTGAAGAAGCAAGTCTTTGCAGAAGTTCAGAAGTTCGCAAAGAGCGAATGCATTTTCGCAAGCAACACGTCTGGATTGAGCATAACTGAGCTTGGAAATTCAACCGACAGACCCGAGAAATTCGTTGGACTGCACTTCTTCAACCCGCCCGTGGTGATGCAACTCGTTGAAGTTATCAAGGGCGAAAAGACGAGCGATGAAACGATTGCGAAGGCGGTTGACTTCGTGAAGAAGATCGGAAAGGTTCCAGTAGTTGTGAAGAAGGACGTTGCTGGATTCATCGTTAACAGAATTCTCGTTCCCTATCTGACGCTTGCAATCGACGACGTTGACAAGGGAGTTGCGAAACCCGAGCAGATTGACAGCGTTTTTACAACGAAATACGCATTCCCGATGGGTCCAATCGAGCTCTCGGACTTCGTTGGACTCGACATCCTTTACTTCGCTGGACAGCAGTGGGGACTTGTGCCAGTCTCAGAGACCTTAAAGAAGAAGTTTGAAGCCAAGGAGCTTGGAATGAAGACTGGAAAAGGTTTCTACGACTGGAGCGCTGGGAGACCGAAGATTCCGAAGGCTGAAGGCTACGACGAGCTTCGTTTAATTGCGCCGATGGTGAACATAGCTGTCGAGTTGATCGAGCTCGGAGTTGCGGATGCGAAGGAAATCGACACCGCAATGAAGCTTGGAACAAACATGCCGAAAGGAGTTTGCGAGCTCGGCGATGAAATAGGCTTAGATGTGATTCTTGCAAAACTTGAGCAACTATACAAGGAGAAGGGCTACGAAATTCTGAAACCGAGGGAATTGCTTAAGAAAATGGTTGCAGAGGGCAAACTCGGAGTTAAAGCGGGGAAAGGTTTCTACGACTACGGTAAGGTCGTTTACAAGAACATAGAGGTGCAGAAAGAGGGATACATAGCGAAGCTGATACTAAACAGACCACAAAAGTTGAACGCAATGGACTTCGCAACGCTTGAGGAGATTTCGAACGCTTTGAAGGAGCTCGAAAGAGATGAAGAAGTCCGAGTTCTTATAATAACAGGTGCAGGAGATAAGGCATTCTCCGCTGGCTTTGATCTGCAAACCGCAACCGAGTTAACACCTGCAAAGGCTGTTGAGATCTCGATGAAGGGCAACGAAGTGTTCTCGCAGTTGGAGCGATTCCCGAAGCCTGTGATCGCAGCGATCAATGGTTATGCGTTCGGCGGTGGATGCGAGCTTGCGTTGGCGTGCGACTTCAGAATAATGAAGCGGGGAGCGAAGATCGGATTGACTGAGCTTAGCTTGGCTTTGATCCCAGGATGGGGAGGAACGCAGAGACTGCCGAAGATCGTGGGCATTGCGAAGGCAAAGGAGATGATAATGCTCGCAAAGCGCATCGATGCGGATGAAGCCGAGAAAATAGGGCTTGCTAAGGCTGTCGATGCGGACAAATTCGAAAGCGAAGTCATGAGCCTTGCGAAGCAGTTGTCTGAGATGCCACCGATAAGCTTGAGGGCTGTGAAGTTTGCGATAAACTTTGGCTATGAATTGCCAACGGATGTTGGCAAAGTGATCGAAGCTCTTGCCTTTGGGCTTGCAACTTCAACACAGGACGTGATCGAGGGAATTTCTGCGTTCTTCCAGCGCAGGAAGCCGGAGTTCAAGGGTAAGTAATCCCAATTTTTTTGCTCATGATAGAACTCGTCGACGTCCACAAGGTTTACAAAACACAGTTCTACGAAGTTCACGCATTGAACGGAGTTACGATGAAGATCGAGAGTGGAGAATTCGTCGCAATAATGGGTCCGTCGGGTAGTGGAAAGAGCACATTGCTCCACTTGATTGGTTGCCTCGACAAGCCAACGAAAGGAGAAGTTGTGATAAACGGCATCCAGACTTCAAAGCTCAGCGACAACGAGCTCACGAAGCTAAGGAGGGACGCAATAGGGTTTATCTTCCAGCAATACAATCTTGTGCCAACGCTTACCGCAATGGAGAACGTTGAGCTACCGATGATCTTCAAGGGTGTTTCGAAGGAAGAAAGGCGAAAGAGGGCTCTCGAACTCCTAAGGCAAGTGGGGATCGAGGAGATTGCCAACAGAAAGCCGAACGAGATAAGCGGTGGGCAACAGCAGAGAGTTGCAATTGCGAGGGCGATGGCTAACGATCCGAAAATACTGCTCTGCGACGAGCCAACGGGAAACTTGGATTCGAAGACTGGAAGGCAAGTCATGGAGATTATAAAGAGGATGAACGAGGAAAAAAACGTGACAGTCGTGCTCGTAACCCACGATCTGTCGCTTGCGGATTACGCAGACAGAATCGTGCGGATACGAGATGGGAGAGTTGATTTGAGCACCTGAGCTCATCAACGCTCCATTATCATCATAAAATTTTTAAAGGAATTAAAATTGCATAGCGCATGAACTTTGAATTCTCGCAGGAGCACAGGATTTTTAGAAGCTCTATCAGAGAGTTTCTTGAAAAAGAAATCGTCCCAATTGTCGACGAGAAGGAAAGGCGAGGGGGGCTTACGAAGGAAGAGGCGTTGGATCTTTATGCGAAGTTTAAGAAGGTTGGAATAGGATACGACCCGGAGAGCATAGAAGTCTATTTCGAGGATCCATTTTACTATGGGATCGCCAGCGAGGAGATCAGCAGGGTGTGGGCGAGCTTAAACGTCGTAATTGGGATGTCTTTTCCAGTTGTTTTTGTAAACCTCGCATCCGATGAGACGAGAGATGCACTTGGAAAAAGGTTGGAGAAGAACCAGGTCATCGGTTGTTTAGCTGTCACCGAACCCGAAGCTGGGAGCGATACGTCAACGCTAAAAACCACTGCGGAACTCGACGGGGACGAATACGTGCTGAACGGGACAAAGACTTGGATTAGCAACGCCCCAATTGCAGATGTAGCGCTCGTAGCGGCGACGAACAAAGAAACCGGAGCCCAAGAGATGTTCCTCGTGGACAGAGTAAACTCTCCATTCGAGACAAGCGAACTACACAAAATCGGATGGCGATGCGCTCCAACAGGCGAGATTTATCTCAAGAACTGTAGGGTTCCGAAGGAGAACGCTCTCAGTGCTATGGTTGCAAAAGCCTTGAGCGGAGAAGCGAGCATTCCGATTCCAGAGGGTGTGACTAAGCTCTACGGTCACATGTCTCCCCTAAGCGCTATTTTCTGCATGATGCGCTCCGGTATGGCGTTGATGGCAACCGGAATTTCGCAGGCGTGTCTTGATGCATCCATAAGCTATGCAAAGGAGAGGAAGCAGTTTGGAAGACCGATAGGGAGATTCCAGCTGGTTCAGGACATGCTATACAAGATGCTTGCGATAACGGAGTCATCTCGGCTCCTTGCCTATAAGGCTCTTGACCTCGTGACCAAAGGCGACCCAAGGGCAAGGCTCATGTCTTCGCTTGCAAAGGGCTACGCCTGCGAAGGATGCGTCAAAGTAGCTTACTATGCGATCCAGATCCATGGCGGTCTTGGGCTGAGCGAGGAGTATCCATTGGAGCGCTACTTCAGGGATGCGAGGATGATGACGATCCCAGACGGGACGACTGAAATTCAAAAGCTAATAGTTGGTAGGGAATTGCTCGGAAGGGGGTTTTCGGCGTATGTATGAGTGGTTTAAAAGCTACTCTGTTATTGGGCTAAGGGAAACGATGGATTTTCCAGAGATCCCGCTTTACCACTTCTTAGAGAACTCTGCGAAGGAGTTCCCAGACAACATCGGTTGCTCTTTTCTCGAAAAAGAGTTCAGATATTCGGAAATGCTTGAATATACAAACAGGCTTGCGAGCTATGTTTCGAAATTCGTTGAGAAAGGGGATAGGGTTCTTATAAACCTCCCGAACTGTCCTGAGTTCATAATCGCAGAGAACGCTGTGTTGAAGTGTGGCGGAATAGCCTCCATAACCAATCCACTCCAAGGAAAAGCTGAAGCAAAGCGCTGTGTTGAGAGAGTGTCTCCTAAGCTTGTTATCTCGACAGAAGTCGTTTGCGAAGATGTTCCGCATATCGTGGTAGAGCATCGAGAAAAAGACGAGTTCTGGGAAACTATTGAGAGTTCAGAAGCTAAGGAGATCAGAGTTCCTATAAATCCAAAAGAGGACGTCGCAGTCATTCTGTTCACAGGCGGAGTGACGGGGTTGCCGAAGGGAGTTATGCTCACCCACTACAACATAACGACGAATGTGATGCAGGTTTTGCCATGGATACTTGGCGGTGCAGCGGATGCGTTCAAAGCAAACCCTGTGCTGTTGGCGCTTCCGATCTCTCACTCATACGGACATTGGGCACTGCAGAGCGCCTTGCACTGGGCGATGAACATTATTATGATTCCAGATCCCAGAAATTACGACGATATAGCGGAGAAGGTGAACAAATACAAGCCAATAATGGTGGTTGGGGTTCCGAAGCAATACATGAAGCTTCTGAACAAGAACATGGACATTCTTCTTGCTATCTCGGGTTCAGCGCCTTTACCGAAAGCTGTTGCGGAGAAGTATTCTGAGAAGTATCCAGTTCCGCTTGTCGAGGGTTATGGGCTAACGGAAACCTCTCCAGTTACGCATGTGAACATATTTGCGATTGCAAGGTTCCTTGGTAGAGACGTTGATGCGAAGCTTGGTTCGATTGGGGTTCCCGTGGTTGGCACGGAGGCTGTGATCGTAAAGGAAGATGGAACACCTGCGAAGCCTGGAGAAGTGGGGGAGCTTTATATTCGAGGACCACAGGTTATGAAAGGCTATTGGAACGCTGAGAGTCCAGTGACGAGAGACGGGTGGCTCCCGACAGGGGATTTGGCGTATATGGATGAGGACGGCTTCTTCTTCATCGTGGGTCGCCTGAAGGAGATGATCAACGTTTCCGGATACAAGGTTTATCCGAGGGTTGTAGAGGAACTGCTGATGAAACACCCTGCGGTCGAGATCGCAGCGGTCATTGGAGTTCCGAGGGCTGATGGCACGGAGCTCGTTAAGGCTTTTGTGAAGCTCAAAGATGGTGAAAAAGCAACCCCTGAAGAGCTAATAGCTTTTTGTGCAAAAGAACTGCCAAAATACGCAGTCCCGAGGGAGATAGAGATCCGAGACAGTTTGCCTATGAACTACGTGCAAAAAGTGCTGAAAAGGTTGCTACTCGAGGAGGAGTTAAGAAAACAAAAGGATCTGCGGTAACGAGAAGTTGTGGAGTTTGCCCGCAGTAAGGGGAAAGAACTTTAAATAGCGTTGCAGAGAAATCACTATGCTCGTAGACTACGCAACGAAGATCCTCGACTCATTTGAAACGCTGAAGAAAATCCTCGAAAACGAAAATGGTAATCTCGTGATCTACGACGACCCCCTGAAGGTAGTTATAAAGCGGGAGAGGATCGAGTTCTACGTTGGCGGGGAGTTCCATGGGTTTGTGGACAGAAGTTCAGCGGAGCTCAGCGATCTCGTAAGCGTGGAAGCGGAGATGTGGCTCAAGGCTTTGGCGAATTTGCACTTCAAGAGGTTCAGCCTGAGGAAGTGATATGGAGTTCCCACCTTTTCGCCCACCGAGCGAAGCTTTCAGCTACTTGATTCGAGTCGTTCGAGGTTGCAACTGGAACAGATGCGCATTCTGTTCGATGTATAAAAACGTGAAATTCGAGCAAAGACCAAAGGAAGAGATACTGAAGGACATCGACGAAATTCCGAAATTCTTTCCGAGATCGAAATCCGCCTTTCTCGGCGATTCGAATCCTTTGATCCACAAGGACATCGTGGAGATCGTTCGATATCTGAAAACCAGAAGACCCGAGGTTGAAAGGATAACAGCGTATGCAAGAATTAAAACGATCGCGAACATGCCAGAAGAGAAGCTCAGGGAGCTGAAATCCGCCGGGCTTACGAGACTGCACATGGGGCTCGAAAGCGGTGACGACGAAGTCTTGAAAAAGGTTAGTAAAGGAATTACGGCGAAGGATGCGATCGAAGCTGGGAAAAAGGCTGGAAAGTTCTTTGAAACTACTTACTACGTGATCACGGGTCTTGGTGGTGTTGAGAGAAGCAAAGAACATGCGGAGAAAACTGCTGAGGTTATAAACGAAGCGAAGCCAACGTTTGTTAGGGTAAGGAATCTCACGATAACGAATCCAGAGATGCGGGGAATTTTGGAGCCTTTGAATGCCGAGCAACAGCTCGAAGAACTGCGAAACCTCGTTTCGGGGATAAAAGTCGACACTTACTTCACTTGCGACCACGTTTCCAATTACATCTTCACAGATCGTGGCGTGATCTTCACAGGAGTCCACGGGAGACTTCCTGAGGAGAAGGAGGAGATGCTGAGGCTCATCGAGGACACGCTAGAAACCGTAAAAGCTCTTAGAAAAGCTGGAGTGAAGATTTTGACAAGTGACGACATGTTTAGGCTTGGTTTAACGACGCTGTAGCATAGACACAACTTAAGTAAAGATAATGCTAAACTTGAGCAAGAACGCAAGCTTAAAATAGTTGTGTGTTTAAAGATCTTAACTGTGAAAGCACTGATGAAAGGCGAAGAGCTAATCGCCGAACTCGTCTCGAGGGTTGCGGGAGAAATTGGAGCAATTCTTTATTCCCTTGGCATAAAAAACGAGTTCACAGACGATCAGTTAGCCCTTGAGCTTGGCATCGAGATCAACGAGATAAGGAGAGCTTTGTTCGCAATGTATGAAATTGGTCTCGCCGAATACAGGAGGAAAAAAGACGATGAGACCGGATGGATGGAATACTACTGGAAGATAAGATACGACAAAGCGAAGCTCGTGCTTCGTAGAGAGCTTGAAAAAACGAAGGAGAAGCTCAAGAAAAAGCTCGAAAACGAGAGCGAGGCAATCTACTACATTTGCCCGAACATGTGCGTCAAAGTTAGCTACGATGATGCGATTGCGATGAACTTCCTATGCCCCAAGTGTGGATCGAGAATCGAGTTCTTAGACAGCAGTTGTGCGATCGAGAAAATCAAGGAGGAGATCGAGAACATCGATAAAATTTTAGCAACTCTTTGAACACTGCCTGAGGATTTCTTCCCTTATCTTTCTTCCGGCAACTATACTCTTATCGAGCAACTCTTCGAAGAGGGCTTCGCTTAGCAAGTAGTCCCCGCTTTTCTGGATCGCAACAACTTCGTCGTTTTTGTTGACGCTTATCGTGATCGTTCTCTCGCCAACGCTCATCTCGTCTCTCGAAGGATCGATCAGAAACTTGTCGCCTACGATCAGCGACGTGACGCTCACAGGAACATCGTTCACTGGCAAATCGAAGTCTTCACCAACCCCAAATCTGCTCGCTGGAACCTTAGTGTTCATGAGGGCGCAGATCGAAGCTATCGCCGAGGCGTCGAGCAAATTCCCATCGTCGTCGAGCGCATGGATGTCGACGAAGACGATCCAAACCTTCTTCCCCTCTTCGATGCAGAGCTTTGAAAGATCGACCGCTTCGCTCTCCCTTATTCCACGATCGACAACCCTCGCAAGTTCTACGGAATTCTCATCTGGCGGTCCTGGCTCGAAAGTTGGCGAAGCCAAGGGAACGAGTTCGGCGTTTACAATTATTACCCCTTTGTCTGGTGTGTCTGGAAATGGCTCCCCGGGTTGCATCTTTATACCGACAACGACCTGCGTGTTTCCGAGTTTGACGAGCGCAGATCCTTCTGCCTTCTCAATTACCCCTGTCTTTATCTCGATCTTTCTGAACTCGTCGACCTTCCTACCGTCTATTCTCTCCCCTTCTCTGAGCTTCGAGAGAACGTAGTCTTTCTTAACCTCAGAAAGCACATCTTCACTCATTTTCTTCCTCCTCTAAGAACTTCTTCATTATCGCCTCTCTTTGGAGCTTGTATATCTCCATCGCCCCCTTCTTTGCGAGCTTTATCGCCTCTTTTATCTCCTCTTTGCTCATTCTGCCATCCATCTGGAGCAAGGCTATCGACTCTATCTTACCCCCACGGATTAGGAACGCAAAGGGCATGTCCGCTTCGCCAAAGTTATCTTCTTCCTTCATTGGATCAAGCACCAGCGTTCCGTCAACCTTTGCAACCGCTACCGAGGTTAGAATCCCTTTCATTGGAATTCCCGCATCAACCAAAGCGACGCTCGCAGCGTTGATGCACGCAGTCCTACTCCCAGCGTCCGCCTGAAGAACTTCTACAAAGATGTCTATGACGCTCCTTGGAAAGAGCTCTTTCATTATAACCGCCTCAAAAGCCTCTTTACTGACCTTCGAGATCTCGACGCTCCTCCTGTCTGGTCCTGGGCGTTTGCGCTCTTCAACGCTGAATGGAGCCATGTTGTAGCGGTATCTTATCACCGCTTTCGTCGGATCTTGAATATGCCTCGGATGCGCTTCCCTTGGTCCGTAAACCGCTGCGACAACCTTATTCTTGCCCATTTCTAAGTAGCAAGAGCCGTCCGCTCTTTTCAAGAAGTCAGCCTCGATCCTTATCGGTCTGAGCTCGTCCGCTTTTCTACCGTCAAGCCTTCTGCCATCGACTATGAGCTTTTCAGGTTTGAGCATTTTTCCTCCTCCTTATGAATTCCGCTACTCTATCGGTTAAACCCTCAGTATGGGCTTCTTCTTCGATCAAATAAATAACCTCCTCTGCGAGTGAAACCTTTTTTCTATCGCCGTTGAGCCATATCAGCCCGTTTTGACCCACGACTATTTGAACATCAAGCTCGCTCTTTATGAGCTTGATCATACTCCCCTTTTTTCCTATAACCCTCGGAACCCTTGCGGGATTTATTGCGACGATCCTCCCAAACCTTATCGCCCTGCAGATCTTATCCTTCATCGTAACCGTCACTCTCATCCTTGGATCTATGTTCACGACTTTCGCTATCACCGCATCGCCCATGTCGAGCACGTCGTTGATCTTTTTCCCTGGCTTAGTCTCTGGATTCTCTGCCATCGGTAAGAAAGCTTGGTATGGGGAGTTTATGTCTAAAGTCCAGCCATTCGCAGACACTTCCCTGACTATCCCTATTATCGTGTCCCCAACCGATGGCACATACTTGCCCTTGAGCGGTATTACCCTGATCGAGTTATCCGTCTCATCAAAAAGTCCGAGGATTTTGGCGTAAACTTTGTCCCCCTCGACGTAGGTGCCGTAGCCGGCAACTTTCGGATTGCTTGAGAGAAAATCCCCCGGGAGAACGATGCGCCTCATCCTACTCTCCTCAAGATCTTCGTCAAAGCCTCGCCCTTCGTCGTCCTTCCAAGCAAGTCCATGAGGTCACCATACATTCCCGCAGGGATCTTCATGACGCATATCCAGCTTCCGTCTTTTTGCCACTCCTCCTTCGTTACACCGCCGAAGTTGTAAAGCGCAGAGATCGCTTTTCCAACATATTCCGCAGGGATTTTTATTGCAATCTCTATCTCTTCGAACTTAAGTGGTAGAATTGGTTTCAGAGCCTTGACTATGTCCTTTATCTGCGCTTCGACGGATTTGAAGATATCTATGTGCACCCTTGCCTCTTCAAGAGCCCTTTCGATTCTTGCAGGCGGATGTGGTGTGTTCGTTCTCGGATCTATTGCGTTTTTGCTGATAAACGTGATTATCTGCCTCTTCTTTGCTTCGAGCATTTCTTTTCTCTGCTCTGCTGTGATCTGGACCTCTCCCTCGAGAATTATCTTCCTCGCTATCTCACGTATGTCCGTGGTGCCGAAGTTCTTCTGCAGTTCCTCGGCGGGAACTCTTTCCCCCTTCTTTGCGTTCTTGAAAACCTCCTCGACAGCTAAGAGGTCGTCGAAGTTCACTTCTTTTCCTTCCTTTAGATCCCTCGCAAGGTAGGGGTCGACTAAGATCTCAAAATCGGTTCCGCCTTTTCGGAGTTTTGCAATTACAGCTTTCTCGAGGGATACCATACTACTTCTTCAGCTCTGCCCTTATCCTTTCGTTCGCCTTCTCGACAAAGCTCCTCAGCTCCTCTACGCTCATTTCCTTGTAGACTTTCTCGGCGGTCTTAACGTATCCTACTTCGACGTTCTCAGCCTGAATTTCGCTCTCGATGCTCTTCCCCATTGCAACCAGCGCCAAGATCAAAGCCTCCTCAAAGCTCATGTCGTCGCGATACTCTTTTTCGAAGAACTCCATCACCGCACTTCTTCCCATTCCTATGGCTGTCGCTTTGTATTCAAGCAATGCACCACTTGGGTCTGTCTCGTAGAGCTTTGGAACCGCATCCACACCTGCGATGAGCAACGAAACGCCAAATGGACGAACTCCGCCGAATTGTGTGAACTGCTGTTTGAAATCGCAAATCTTTTTTGCAAGCTCCTTGACCGTTATCGGCTCCTCGAACGTTAGCCTGTTTATCTGTGCTTCAATCCTCGCACGCTCGATGAGAACTCTTGCATCCGCAACCAATCCAGAGGTTGCAGCGCATATGTGCTCGTCGATCTTGTAGATCTTCTCTATGGTGTCCGCTTCGAGCAGTCTGGAGCCAACTCTTTTGTCCGCAACCAAGATCACTCCTTCCTTAACCTTTATCCCTATGGCAGTCGCCCCTCTTTTTACCGCTTCTCTCGCATACTCCACTTGGAACAACCTTCCGTCAGGGCTGAAAACCGTAATAGCCCTGTCGTAACCCATCTGGGGGAGATTCACGATACCACCTCCAACCTCTTTCTGCACTTTTTGATCGTTCCGCTAATTCCGAGTGTGATTAAAGCGACATCCATTTCCCCGAGCTTATCTATGAGCGTTGTCGCAATCATAACTTTTTCCAGAGCCTCGAGTTTGCACGAAATTATTCCCTTATTCCCATCAAATTCTTCAAGCTTCAATCCAGCGTCCAACGCTTCGACTTCTCCAAACAACGAGATCAGATTTTTCATCATCGCATCCCACAGCATCTTTTCACTTACGCTACCCTCAGCTATAATCCTGAAGGCAATATATCTTTTTCTACTCCTCATCGAGGGTGGTAGCTTCATAACAAATCCTTACTCCGCAACTCCGAGAATTTCCCTAAAAGCTCTTAGAACTGCTTCGACCTCATCTTTGCTTAGCCCATACGTCGAGAGTTTGAAGTTCTTTGTAAGCCCTGGCTTTATTCCATGGATTTTTCGCTTCTTGAGCTCTTTGTATAGGAAAAATCTGCCGTCTTTGGATTTCTTCGACAACTCGTATAGATTTTCTGCATGGAAGAACATGAGGTCGTGGTTGTGCGGTTTCTCGCCGAGCTGGATTATTCCGATTTCCTCCATCTTAGCGGAGAAGTATCGAGCCTTCTCCACTTCTTCACCCCACCTCTTCACCCTTTCTTTTACAGCTGGAAACGAGGCAATCATGGTTATGATGCTCGCACCTCTTGCGGTGCAACCGAGAAGCTCGAGCTCCTTGTTCTTATACTTGGAGGACTTCCTTAGAACAATGTCCTCCCATTCGGAGGTCATGCCAAGAACGCCAATGGGTCCACTCGAAGCCATCGACTTATGCCCGCTACCGACGATGAAGTCAGCGCCAATTTCCTTGAGCTTTACTGGCATCCTTCCAATCGCATACGCTGCGTTCACGAGCAAAGGAACGTCGTATTCTTTGCAGATCTTCGCAATTTTCTTTACATCTGGTAAATTTCCGTAGTTCCCGTCGGGATACGTTATCAAGGCAAGCGCAACTTCCCCCTTCTTCTTCGTCTCCTCTATTGTTTCCGCAAACTTCTCTGGGAGTATTTTGAACTCGGGATATCCAGTGTTTGGGACTTCTGCGATGTTCAGCTTAGCTCTTTCAGCAGCGACGTAACTCGAGTAGTGTGCGTTCGCATCCATCACAATCCATGCGTCATCCTTGGCTAAAGAATGCATGACAGCGAACTTCGCCTCCCTTGCGCCAGTCGTAACCCTTGCAACGTCGCAACCAATGAACTCTGGCAAGGTTTTGTGAACAAAGTCGTAGATCGGCGGAGTCTTTATTAAGTCGAGTCTCCCAGCTGTGCAGAAATCGCAAACGCTGTATCCGTCGCCCCATTCCATCAGCGCCCTCTTCGCTTCTTCGGTCAGCTTCCCACCGGTTTGAAGTGGGTCGATGTTGATGAAACCCTTCGTCTGTCTTTCAAGCATGAGACAATAGCTTCGGACATAAAGAAATTACTTTCCATAGGAATACTGGAGAACAACTTCTCCCTTCGCATTCATAAGGAAAAGCGTATCACCTTCGTTGTTCCAAACAGCCATGCAAGTTGCATTTCTGCACCAGTAAAGCTCTTTCTCGCTGTTTTCGCCACATCCGGAGTAAATGGTTACACTTCTTTCACCTTCGAGAACGAACGCTGGGAACACGAAGACGTTCTTAGATTCGTCGCTTATGCTCCAAGAAGTTAAATCGCAAGCAAATCGACAGAAGTTCTTGAGCACAACGAACTCGCCATTTGGATTTTTGCAGTCATCGCCTTCGGCGTTCCATTGGAAATATGCAACTCCGATGCACTTATCGCAATCCCAAGCTTCGCTCCAGATTCCGAGCTTCAGCGATCTCGCCTCCTCTTCCGCTTTTCTAAAATCGTTCTCATATTTCAGCCTCTCTACTATGTAAGCATATGCAAGCCCCTCTTTCACCATAAGCACGTTCACGAACGTTCCGTTTACGTAAACGTATCTCAAAAGTCTCCCGTATTTGTCACGATCTCTTGCGTCCTTCTCCATTAAAACTTCCTTGCCTTTTACAAGCTCTTCCAACCTATTTTTCGCCTCTTCGTAGAATCTCTGACCTTTTTCGGGGGCGTTTATTCCAAGAAGGCGGACGAGCTCACCGTTTTCGAGCCTTATCGTATCTCCATCGACGACTTCGACGACAAGGGCTCTTTCATGAGTTTGAACGCAAAGCGAAAAAAGCAAAATAAGGAATACGAGTGCAACGAGACTGCGCATCACGATTCCCCCTCTATGAAATCTTTTTTGAGAAACTCTCTGAGAAAAACAGTCCCATAGCAACCTGCGGGAAGGTAGAATTCGAAAACGCAATTTTCAAATCTGAGATCTGTTATCTTCAGCGGAATTTCTGCGCTTCTGTAAGAACCGCTTGAAGAAAACTCCTTGTGTTCTGTTTTGAAGCTCGAAACATCAAGGTTATCCTCTGCAAGAAACTCCTTTGCAACTTTGCACCAGCCTTCGAGCTGTGTTTCGTATCCCACGAGCGGGAGAGCCAAGGTTGCGTAGCCCTCCTTGATCAGAAACTCAACCCGCTTCTTGTTAACCCCAACCCTGCTGAAGTCTGTGAAGCTTGGTTTTTTCGTCTTGTAAGTGATGTAAAAAGCCCAGTCGTCTTCAAAAATCACTTTTAGAGTTCCAAAATCTTCTATCCTTTTCGAAAGGAGTCTGTTGAAGAGATACGACTGATACGCATGAACGAACATCATCTTCAGCGTTTTTGGTAGTGACAAAAGTGCTTTCTTTTCGTCGAGCCCCTCTCTTAGTTTCTGGAGGAGCGTTCTCTCGTAAACGAGATGCTTCGGAAATTCTCGCAATCCAAACGCCGGATCTCTGCAGTCCCAAAGCTCCCTTCTTATCTTCGTTATTTCCTCTTTCTCGACTTCACTTGGTTTTGCAACATAAGTCCAGAACGCTTCTTTGAAATCCTTCTGCAGAATCAGCTTTCCAACCTCGTGGGTTATGAATCGAGTTCCAAACCTTTGCTCCCCGAAAAAGTTTGGGACTCCTTTTTCCTCGAGCTCCATTCTAACTTCGTTGAATTTTTTCCCGTTTTTGCAGTCGTGAACCCTTATCCTGAAAAAGTTTCCCAAAAGATCTCCGAGCTTTATCTCTCGTCTCGAATACCCAAGGAACTCGATCTCGACGTCTTTTATGCTCACCCTCTGCAGTTCTTCACCTTTTACCCCTTTTATCGAGAAATACTGCACAGTCACCGCTCTCTTGTCTTTCGTCCCCGCAAAGGAAATTCTCTTTTGGCTAATCCTGAGAACTTTCGCCATTTGCTTAACAAGTCTCAAAGTGTCCCAGTTCTTTTTTGTCACTTTTACAACGCAGTAGTCTCCATCTCCAAGCTCGAGGTCAATGATCTCCTCTACGTAAAAATCCTCTGGGCTTCGTTTTATCTCCCCGCCCATTCCCTGAGCTCTTGTTAAGAAACATCTGATACCGATGTCCACTGCAGAGATTTGGAAACCTTTTTAATATCTTTTCCCTTCGTGTCCATGTGGAAAAGATCATTCACGACCCAATTCACGGTGCGATAAGGGTTAGCGACGAAATTCTCCGCATCATCGAAACTCCACAGTTCCAGAGACTGCGTGGGGTTAAACAGCTCGGCTTTGCAAACCTCGTTTATCCTGGAGCGAATCACACGAGGTTCGAGCACAGCATTGGAGCGATGCACTTGGCTAAGGTTTTGGCTGAGAAGCTCAAACTCGGTGAGGAAGTCGTCATCTCTGCGCTTTTGCATGACATAGCGCACTTCCCCTTTTCTCACAGCGGTGAGGGTTTGCTGAAAAATCATGCGATGAGACATGAAAACGTCGAGTTAGCGATAAAAGGGGAGCTAAGGGAAGTCATTAGCGAGCTTGGATTTAGCGTTAAGGAGATCAAAAAATTGGTGAGCGGTGAAGTCGAATCCATTGTCTGCGGGGACGTGGACGTTGACAGAATGGACTATCTTGTCAGAGATTCGCATTACACCGGCGTTGCCTATGGGATCGTGGACTTGCCGAGGTTGATAGAGAAGATAAAGTTCTCCAACGGAGTGGTCGTTGAGGAGGGTGGAATTAGGGCGGTCGAGTCTTTGCTCATCTCACGTTTTCTCATGTATCCCGCTGTTTACCGCCACCACGTTTGTAGAATCGCAACGAAGATGTTTGAAAGGGCGATGGAGAGGATTATTGAGAGGGGCGTGAAGATCGAGACGATTCTTGAGATGAACGACTGCGAAGCCATGTTTTTGCTGAAGGAATACGAGCTGGATTTTTATTCGATGATAAGAAATAGAAAGCTCTTCAAACGAGCTGTTTACGTTGGCAGAGAGAGTGTGGATCTCAGAGAAGTCATGAAAATGAACGAGAGGAGAGCGGAGAAAAAAATCGCAGAAATGGCGGGTGTGGATGAGAAATACGTCATCGTCGACATTCCCGAGATCGAGGAGCTTAGGGAATTCTCGATTCGAGTCGAGGTAAATGGGGCGCTGAAAAGGATCGAAGAAGTATCTCCAATTGTTAGAGCGCTTAAAAACTCCTGGATCGAAACTTGGAAGCTCGGAGTTTACACGAAAAAGGAGTTTGTGGAAGAAGTGAAGAGGTGCGCCGTGGATTACTTTGGGATAGATAAAAGGGTTCAGACTCAGCTCTTCTAATCGAGTCTCCTCCTTACAGCGGGATCTCTCAATGCTATCTCCCTAAGCACCGATTCGAAGCTCTCTCCGCTGTGTATCTTCTCGCACAAGTATATTCCAGTCCTCCCGATTTCTCTCCTCCTTTCGAGAACCCTGATTCTCTCAAGAACGATATCGATCGAAACTCCAAGAATTTTTGCGACAACGCTTGGGTGCATTTCACGTATCGAAATCTCTCTGTGCCCGTTTTCAGTCGGAAATATGAGCATAAGCCTTTTGTCAACTCCGGGAACTCTTTTGTTCTCGAGGACTTCTTCGTAGCCAATGCAACCACCGAATCGATAAAAATCCATTTCTCTATCCCTCATTTTTACGAGTGGGAAGCTGACAGTGGTCTCTTCGTCGATTACGATCTCTCCTTTGATCGCATAGCTTGGAGTGGCTTGGACTATTCTCCTTTCAACGATCTCGACCCCATCGAGCGCAAGCTCGATGCGGAAAGACGGCAAAAGCTGTGGAATGAATATATCAACGTCGCTCTTCTCTCTCACGTCTCCACGGGCGATACTGCCGTAGATTATGCTCGGAATCCCTTGTTCTGCGAGCTTTTTCATTAGACACTTGGCTCTCTCCCTCTTAGCCCTTAGGGTGTCCCATCTTTCCTTCTCGTAAATCACCTCAACGCTCATTCCACTGTTTTGTCGATCCAGTCTAAGAATTCCCTAAGACCCCTCTCCACCGAGAACGCACATATGCATGGCACTGTGTAGCTGTGGATGCTTTTTACGAAATCCCTGAGCTCGGAAAACTTCTCAAACTTCGTCTTCACTATCATCGCAAACTCGTCTGCACTCTGTATCTCGTTTTGCCACCAGAAAAATGATTTTATTGGGAAAATGTTCACGCACGCTGCCAGCTTTTTCTCAAGCAATGCCTTCGCAATTTTCTCCGCTTCTTCCTTTGAGCTTGCGGTTATGTATACGAACGTATACATTTTTCACACCTTTTTCTTAACCATTGCGACATCTCCAAGCGTAGTTGTTAACCTCTGAGCTTTCGGAGCTTTCACATCTGGGACAGACTCTCTGAGCTTTATCCCGAACAGCTTCTCCAGCTTCTCCACGACTTCTGGTTCTGGAGTGATTTCGGCGTTCTCGATCTTCTTTATAACCGATTCCTTTTCCTGAATCTTTTTCGCCAACTGTTCTTGGCTCCAACCACGCTTTTCTCTTTCGATTCTGATTATTTGGTTGAAGTTTTCGACGAGCTCCTCTTTAAACTCTATTTTTGTTTGCGGTTTCTTTTTCTTGAGCACGACCCTTCTGGCGGATCCTTGCTTTGCGGTTTGGATACTTTCACTACCATATTTCTTGCAGGATGCGCAGACGGTTAATTCAGTCCCCTCGACAGCGATTCTGTAGCCAGGGGCTTTGATCTCTTTTCCACATATTTCGCAGTTCATGGTCTCACCAGCAATAACTTCATATAGTTGAAGTGATATATAATAATTTGGAGGCTTCCGGGGAGAGGTAGATCGGATGTCTGAAGATCTGAAGTTGCTAATGGAAAAGCTGAGAAAGCTTGAGGAGGAGTATCAAAAGCTTAGGGAACTCTATAGAAGGCTTGAAGATGAGAAAAGGTTTATCGAAAGTGAAAGGATAAGGTATGAAAGAGAGGTTAGAAGGCTAAAGAGCGAGATAGAAAGATTAAGATCACCTCCGTTACTCGTTGGCACGATTTCAGATGTGCTTGAAGACGGTAGGGTTGTGGTTAGGAGCTCTACTGGACCCAAGTTCGTGGTTTACACCTCGCAGTATATAAATGCGGAAGATCTCAAACCCGGGACGAGGGTTGCCCTCAACCAGCAAACCCTTGCGGTCGTTAGCGTCTTGCCCTCGACGAAGGATCCAATGGTGTATGCGTTCGAAGTCGAGGAGCGACCAAACGTTACCTACGAAGAGATAGGAGGTCTCAGCCAGCAAATAGAAGAGATAAGGGAAGCGATAGAACTGCCTATGCTTAAGCCAAACCTCTTCAAGGAAGTTGGAATCGAACCGCCCAAGGGAGTCCTTCTCTACGGTCCTCCTGGCACAGGAAAGACTTTGCTCGCAAAAGCGGTTGCAAATCAAACAAAAGCGACTTTCATCAGGGTCGTTGGTAGCGAGTTCGTTCAGAAGTTCATCGGCGAAGGCGCAAGGCTAGTAAGAGAAGTGTTCCAGCTTGCAAAGGAGAAGGCTCCGTCGATAATATTCATCGACGAACTCGATGCAATCGCAGCGAGAAGGATAAGTAGCGACACGAGTGGCGATAGGGAAGTGCAAAGGACGATGATGCAGTTGCTCGCAGAGCTCGACGGCTTCGATGCAAGGGGAGACGTGAAGGTGATTGGAGCTACGAACCGCATCGACATACTCGATCCCGCAATACTTCGTCCCGGCAGGTTCGACAGGATAATAGAAGTTCCGTTACCAAGTTACGAGGGAAGAATACAGATCTTCAAGATTCACTCGAGGAAGATGAAGCTCGCAAAGGATGTTGACTTCAACGAGCTGGCGAGAATAACTGAAGGGGCGACAGGCGCAGATATAAGAGCGATCTGCACCGAAGCAGGGATGTTTGCGATAAGAGAGGAGAGAATAGAGGTCAGAATGTTCGACTTCGTGAGAGCGGTGGACAAAGTCTTGAGAAAGTCTCAACCGATACAAGACCTCAAAGGAGTCATGTTCGTCTAAACCGGAAGCCTCCACCTTTTTATCAACCTTTACGGAAGTTGAGCGACGTTCAACGCAACTCAATATCCTATAAACGCAGTCCTTGCACTCCTCGATTCCAACAAACTCGTTACAGGGAAAATTCCGTCAGCGGTTATTGAGAAGGATCTTCTTCTATCGCATCATGTCGGGCATCTACAAGAACTGTCCGATAGCAAAGAAAGAAATCGACTGCACAATGCAACCTTTACGACTCGCCAAATAATGGGTGTGTTTTTCTCGGAACCCTTCATGCACTGGATGGGATTGATGCGTTGAATGAAATCAGATACATTTTTGGGTAAATCATTTTTAAGGGGATGGTTGAGAATTAAGCCCAGCAACTCCATTGCTCGTTCCTTAGATCGGGTTTCATCATAACCTGCGAACCAGTTGATGATCTCCTTCACCTTATCCAAGTGCCCTCTGCCCCTTGGGAAATCCCCAACGTTAACCTTCTTCTCCTTCAAAAACTCCGCATCCTCTTCCGTGAGCAAAAAACAGTTCGTCTGGATCCCAAAGCTATGCTGGAGACTCAACGCAAGCCTGTCCATACTGCTATATTCCCCCGAGAAGTTGAGAGAGGAAAACAGGAACTGGAAATAAAGAATGCGATCTCTATTGCGCTGAACAACCTCAAAAACGGGGAAAACTTTTCTACTATGCATGTAACCGCATTCGAATTGCGCAACTACCATTCAGCATCGAGGCACCCAAAATTACGCCCCCGCCGGGAATCGAACCCGGGTCTGAGGCTCCGAAGGCCTCCAGGATGTCCGCTACCCCACGGGGGCAATCTTTGCTTTGAAACCTTTATGTCACAATTTATTAACCCTTTGGTTTTGGCAACTTGGCAAGTCAAAAGTTTTTTAAACGTTTGACGAATTTCTGCATGGATCTGTTGAAAAAACTCGAGGAACTCATAGCTTTGGAGAAGTTCGATGAAGCATTTCAACTGATTCTCTCGGAAGCTCCGGACGATTTGAAACCTCTTATAGAGAGATCGATTACCCAACCAGAAGAAATCAAGAAAATAGACGGTTTCTGGAAAGACGTTACACTGCTGGTTCACCTTTCCTATTCCTCGAACACCCTTTCAAAAGAGATCAACAACCAGTCCCTCATCTCTTGCGTCGTTGCATCGGTGAACGCAGTCAAACTCGCGAACGAACTCGGGATTAGATCAATAACTCCGAAGATGATGCGGAACGCAGGAAGGGCTCTGAGCCTTATGAATATGAAAGACCGTGCGGAGAGAATGCTCGTCGAGGCTGAGAAAGTTTGCCTCGAGATCGGTAAAAAAGACGAGCTTTTGGGGATTTACAACGACCTCTCCACCCTTTACTTCGAGGGAGGGAAGTATTCGGAAGCGAAGGAAAAAATAGAGTCTGCGATGGAAATCGCTGAAAATAGGACCGACTACGAAGCAATAAACAGCTTTTCAATTGCTGCGGAGGTTTATACAAAACTTGGGGAGTTTGAAAAAGCTGAACAGAATTACAAGAAGGCTGAAACTCTGTTGAGAGAGCTTGTGAAAAAGGAGGAGTCAAATAAGCTGGACTTAGGGGTTCTCTTGAGCAACTACGCAATTTTCTGCAAAAAAGTCGGGAAATTCGATCTCGCAGAGAAAATGTTGCTCGAGTCACTAAGGATTTTCGAGGAGCTCGAGAAATTGGATCTCTCGTTTGCCCAGTTCGTCGCAACGAATCTTCGCCATCTGGGAGATTTATACAGAGAAACGAAAAGGTTTGATGAAGCGGAGGAGTTCTACGCCAAATCGAGGGAGAAGTTTAGGGAGATTCAAAGAAGGTGGGAGAGTTTTGGTAGTTGAGAAAAGAATTTATATTCTTTTTGCATTGCATTCATAATTAAAATGGAGGGGATGGGGTTGAAATCGATCATAGAAGAAGCTCTTCTTAGGGCGGAAAGGGAAAAGAAGGAGAAGTTAGAAGGAAAACCCGCAGAAAACGTTGAGGATGAGATAATTCAGATGCTTCGCGAGCTAAAGACGGTAATCAAGGTCATCGGAGTAGGTGGAGCGGGTTGCAACACGATCACGAGGCTTTACGAAGAGGGCATTGAGGGCGCAGAATTAATAGCGATGAACACGGATGTTCAGCACCTTTACTACACGAAGGCGGACAGAAGAATTCTCCTCGGAAAGAGAAGAACTCGTGGTCTCGGTGCGGGAAGCCTACCGCAGGTTGGCGAAGAGGCTGCGAGGGAGAGCGAGGAAGAGATCAAGAAGCTCGTGGAAGGAAGTGACATGATATTCGTGACTTGTGGTCTCGGCGGTGGAACAGGAACTGGAGCTGCGCCCGTGGTTGCAGAGGCTGCGCAGGAGGCGGGAGCTTTAACGATCGGCGTCGTGACTTTCCCGTTCACTGCAGAAGGTAGCGTTCGAAGATCAAACGCCGAAGCGGGGCTTGAAAGGTTAAAGGAAGTCACGGATACTGTGATCGTGATCCCCAACGACAAGTTGCTTGAAGTCGTTCCAAATTACCCGTTGAACCTTGCGTTCAAGGTTGCGGACGAGATTCTGATGAGGGCGGTTAAGGGGATAACAGAGCTGATCACAAAACCTGGGCTCGTGAACTTAGACTTCGCAGACGTGAAGACGATCATGGAGAAGGGAGGAGTTGCGATGATTGGCTTAGGAGAGGCGAGCGGAGAAGACAAAGCTCTCGAATCCATCAGAAAAGCGTTGAAGAGCCCACTGTTAGACGTGGACATCACAGGGGCAAAGTCTGCACTCGTCAATGTTACCGGCGGACCAGACATGACGGTTGAGGAAGCTGAAAGTGTGGTGGAAGAAATCTACACCAAGCTCGACTCTGATGCGAGGATAATTTGGGGTGCGATGATCGATCCCGAGCTCGAGAACACGATAAGAACGCTCGTAATCATCACCGGGGTTAAAAGCCCCCAGATATTTGGGAAGAAAGGTGCACCCGTAACCCAGAAGTTTGGTATAGACGTCGTCAGGTAAAGTTTAATAATCGCTCCCAAAGTTGCGAATATGCCAAAGTTGGAGGAGAGACTTAGAGAATACTATAACGTGCTAAAGATGGCAAAGAAACCGAGTTGGGAAGAGTTCTCGATGACTGCAAAAGTAGCCTTAGCGGTGATCTTCGTAGTTGGCTTTGTCGGCTTTGTGATCTACCTCCTTATGGAAGTTTTGCCGGGTGCTCTTAGATGAGATACACCGCAATCAAAACGACTGCGAATCAGGAAAGAACAGTTGCAAACCTCGTGGAACTTGCTGTGAAGAAGCAAGGGCTTAAGGTTTACTCGATCTTAGCTCCGAAGGAGTTAAAGGGCTACATAATCGTGGAGTCAGAAAACTTCGACGATGCGATAAGGGCGATAAAGGGGATCCCGCACGTGAAGGGAGTCGTTAAAAAGGAAGTTAGTTTTGCGGACATTCAGCACTACTTAACGCCTAAGAAGGCGGTTGAGCAGATAAAGGAAGGTTATACGGTCGAAGTAACCGTCGGACCCTTCAAGGGGGAGAGGGGAATCGTTAAGAGAGTTGATAGCACGAGAAACGAGATAACCATAGAGCTCCTCGAAGCGGTAGTTCCGATTCCAGTAACTGTGAAGGCTGAAAACGTTAGAGTTGTCGACAAGAAGGAGGTGTGAAGATGAGAGAAGTTGAGGTTCTCGTTACCGGAGGACAAGCGACGCCTGGACCACCTCTTGGTCCGGTTATTGGACCCTTAGGCTTGAACGTGAAGCAAGTAGTCGATAAGATAAACGAGGCGACGAAGGAATACGCTGGCTTGAGCGTTCCAGTGAAAATAATAGTGAAGGAGGACAGGTCTTTCGAGATAAAAGTTGGAGTTCCACCGGTTTCAGCACTGATAAAGAAGGAGCTGAAGCTCGAAAAAGGATCTTCGAACCCAGGGAAGGATTTCGTTGGCGACATAAAGCTCGAGCAGTTGATAAAGATAGCAAAGCTGAAGAGAGAGAAATCGCTCTCGTATTCGCTCAAGGGCGTTGTTAAAGAGGCGTTGGGAGTTTGTGTTTCGATGGGAATAAAGGTCAATGGTAAAAATCCGAAGGAAGTGATCAAAGAAATCGACGAGGGGAAGATAGAGATCCCAGAAGATTAGCTCAAGTCACCGCAAGCGCAGAAAAGTTCCCTCAAAGCTGAGAGCAAATCTTCAAATCCAGTTTTTTTAACGCTCGAAATTTTTATTGGTCTATACTTCACCGTGCTGTAATCCAAGACCGGCACAAGCTTCTCCATCAGCTCCGCCAAAACTCCGCTTCTGAGCTTCAACTCCCTCGTAACCTTCTCAACCTCTACTTCGAACAAATCGTTTTTTGAAAGAACCGCTATGGTCGGGATTGAAAGCCTGAGGGATACGACAACGTTCTGCAGAATCGCAGAGACGAAGTTCTCGGGGGTTTTTACCATTGTGGAGTCGAGCATGAAGATCCCTGCGGTGAAGCGGTCTGAAATTCTGTGGACGAACTCGATGCCACTCTCGGAGTAAACGAACAGCTCCATTTGCCCGGGTGTGTCGTAGAGCACGAAGTCAGCGGAAACTCTGAAATCTTCGACGAAGTCGAGCATGAGCTCCATCGACTTTAGAAGCGCGCCATTTATGCCGAGCTTGTAGCGTGTCATAACCTCTTCGGTTTTCACGAACCTCCTTATGTCCAGGTCTGCGTGGTAAATTGGGTCGCTTGCTGGGTCGAGGTTTACGAGCCTGACATCGTAGCCCTCGCTCCTTAGAAAGGCTCCAAACTCCTTCACCAACGTGCTCTTCCCACTTCCAGCGGTTCCTACGACGAGGACCCTCATCAGTATCTGCGCAGGAAAGCCAAAAAGATGCCCACGAGTATCGCCAAGAGCAGAATCGTAGAGAACTTGAAAACATCGGTGTAAAATGCTACGCTTTTCATATGAGCTTCGAGATTTTTTAACTCTGAGTTTAGCTTGGAGTTCTCTGCCTTTAGCTCTTCCACGGTCTTTTGCAACTCGAGCAGAGTCGCAGTTGTTGTGTTGAGACTCTTTGAGTAATTCACAAGCTCAGCTCTCGCATTTTCGAGCTCACTCTTTAGCCTTAGGTTCTCCTCTCCGTATGCCTTTATCTTGTCGTATAAGTCTACGTTTATGCTGTTCACGATTTCGACGAGCGATTGGAGGTATTCGATTCGTGAACGCAGAGCTTCATTTTCTTTTTTGAACTTGATCATCTCTTTCTGCAGTTCGGTAACTTCTTTACTGAAATTCTCGGCTTTTCGTATCTCTACCACGAGCTTTTCTTCACCTGAAGCGCTCCTCAGTGTTATCGTCTTCAGCCCTTCGCAACCATAACCAACGATGACGACATAGCTTCCCGCTGAGAGGTTTTCAACGCTCTTCAGGCTGTGCTCGAAGAACATGCAATCGTCGAGAAAGACTTCTGTTTGCTCTGACAGCGTCAAGTTAAACGAAGCTCCTTGAAAAGCTATGTTTGTGCTAAGAAGAGCAAGAAGGAGCAGAATCACTTCCCAACACCTCTCAAGCTTCTATGCACGACTTCCCATATCTCGGAAAGATCCTTAATCGATGCAATTCTACCACGAACGTATAGAAATGTCTTTCCATGTCTCAACGCATATCTGCAGTCGTTCTCTTGGAATATGACGACCTCCTCAGCGTTCATCTGCTCGAGCAACTTCCGCATCTCCATCGCTTCGACCTCTTCTATTCCGATCATCTTCTTCCTTTCCCTATCGATGACTGCGCTGTTGACGAGAAACTTGTTTTTGAGGTATTCGGGGATCTCTTCGATTTTTAAAATCACGCTTTGACTCTTATTTCCGATTCCAAGCTTCTTTAAAAGATTTTCCCCAATAAAAAACCCCAATCCAACCCCAAACGTTGAGATTAGGATCTCCCAGAAGATACGCACCACCTATGATTCATAGGCGACAAAACTTTTATATTTTGCTGAGCCCGCAGTGGGGCAACAAGTTTAAAATCCAAACACGAAATGGATCTATGATCGTGAAACTTTCGCTCCAGGGATTGAGGTGTAAGGCTTGCATTAGTGCAGTTAGGTCTACGTTGGAAGAAAACGGTGCTGTGGTCGTGGGAATAAGTTTGAGGGAAGCGGAGATCGAAATCGACGACGGAGACGCTGAGAAAATAGAAAAAATACTCAAGGATATTAAGGAGCTTGGTTACGAGGCAAAGGTTGTTGAGATTCAGCGCTGAACCACTCTATCGAAAAACGGGTTCTTCCCCTCGGATGCGATTGGAATCGCAAACATTACGTCGCTGTTCATTATCCCGAGAGCCTTCACTGCAACCGCAACCCTATACATTATTCTCGTGTCAACTCCGAGGATTGCGGACATCTTTACCGCACTTCCCAAGGCTATGCCAAGGTCTATCAGCTTGAAAACGCAATTCGGACCCCTGAACTTTTTCTCTCTTTTCTCCGCCTTCTCGAACTCTGCACAACTGCTGAACCCACAGGCTCCGCAGTTAACGCCAAGCGACTTTCCGCCCTTTATTCCAAGGACTAAGATACCCTTTGCCTTTCTCAAGCTGTTCGCATCCCTTATGAAGTCCTTATCTTCGCTCGCAAACTCCTCCATTTTCCTTGCGATCTCCTCTATCCTCTCCTTTGAGATGTAGACTATCTCGAGGTCGTCGATTCCCTTTGACTTCGGCGCAGTTCTTGCACTCTCTGCCATCAGAAATGCACAGATCTTAACCGCCTCGTCTGCAAAATCTCTCTCGTTCAGCACCATGAAAAAAGTCTGCTGAATATTAACCTAACTCCGCTTTGCTTTGTGCAATCGTGCGCATGACTTCTACGACTTTCCCTATCACGATCACCGCTGGCGGGGAAACGTTCATCTTCTTCACTTTCTCCGCTATGTCCCTCAGAGTCCCATCGACTACCCTTTGCTCATTCGAAAATCCTTTTTCGACAACCGCAACCGGTGTATCTGGGTCTTTTCCGTTCTCGATGAGGTTTGCACAGATCTTTTCTATGTTCGAGAGCCCCATGAGCACGACGATCGTTGCATTTAACTTCGCAAGCGCAGACCAGTTCAGCCTCCCCCTTGCCTCGTGACCAGTGATGAAAACAACCGCTGGATCGCAGTCACGATGTGTAATCGGAATGTTCGCAACGCCGGGAACTGCGATCGCCGAAGTTACCCCGGGGACGTATTCGAATTCGATCCCTTCTTTGGCGAGGAACTCGATCTCTTCACCTCCCCTGCCAAAAACAAATGGATCCCCGCCTTTTAACCGAACGACTCTCTTTCCAACTTTTGCAAAATTTGCGAGCATCTTGTTTATCTCTTCCTGCTCAAATTTGTGGAAACCTTTTCTCTTTCCCACGCTTATAAGCTCAGCCTTTGTCTCTTTGAGAACTTCAACCACTTCTCCTATCAGATCATCGTAAAGAATCACGTCCGCCTCTTTTATCACGTTCAGCGCCCTTATCGTTAGCAGATCCTTCTTTCCTGGACCAGCTCCAACGATGAAGACCTTACCCTTCATTTTTCACTCTCCTCGCAACTTCCTTCGCTTCTTCTATCGAATGCTTTGATATCTTCTCCTCGACTCTAACGTATTTTCCCGAGAGAACTTCGCATATAACCTTAGCCTTGTCTCCGGATACCTTTGCATACACTCCGAATGGCACAGCACAACCAAAGCCAAGTTCTCTTGCGATCGTTCTCTCAATCTGGGCTTCAATCCAAGTCTCTTCATCGTTTAAGAATGAAACAAGCTCTTCTTCGCCAACTCTCGTAGCAACTGCGATTATCCCTTGGTTCGGCGGAGGAACTATGACCTCAGGCGGAAAGCTCTGGTAGTCTACGTTCAACTTCAGCCTCTGTATCCCAGCTTCTGCAACTATTATCGCATCGTAAAGCCCATCTTTGAGCTTTCTGATCCTCGTATCGAGATTTCCACGCAAGTTCTCGAATCTGAGATCGCTTCTAAGTCTCGAGAACTGTGCTCTCCTCCTTAAACTCGAAGTCCCAACTACGGCGTTGCTTTCGAGCTCTTCGAGCCTTCTGCATTTCCTGAAGATCATCGCATCGCAGGGGCTGTCTCTCTTAAGGACTGCGGAAATCTTCGTCCCCTCGACACGCTGGGTTGGGACGTCTTTGTAGCTGTGCACCGCCACATCTATTTCTCTCCTTACAAGAGCTAAGTCGATCTCCCTAACGAACGCTCCAATCCCCCTGAACTCGTGGAGTGGTTTGTCTTTCATTATGTCTCCCTTGGTCTTTATCACCTTTAGCTCTACCTCGTATCCCTCCTTTTCGAGCTTTTCAACGACGAGCTTAGCCTGAGCGAGTGCTAACTTACTGCCCCTTGTTCCAACTCTGATCATACGCCTCGATTATCGCATTAGCTGTTTTTTCAACGTCTTCTTTGCTGTGTGCATAACTCATGAAGCAGACTTCGAATTGCGAAGGCGGGAAGTAGACACCCTTTTCGAGCAGTTTCCAGAAGAAGCGCATGAACGCTTCTTTGTTCAGTTTCAGCGCTTCGGAGTAATTCCTCGGGACTTCTCCGAAGTATATGCAGAACATCGAAGCTATCTGTGCGCACTTGACATCGTCTTTCAACGCTTTGCAAAGCTCTTCAGCCTTCTTCGCAGTTTTTTCTACGACTCCCTCCCCTTCTAAGATCTTAACCGTTGTATAACCAGCGAGCAAACTGATGGGGTTCCCGCTGAAGGTTCCAGCTTGGTAAACGTTCCCCGAAGGTGAAACGAGCTCCATTATTTCTCTTCTACCTCCGTAGATTCCGATTGGAAATCCTCCTCCGGCAATCTTTCCCAAAGTTGTAAGGTCTGCTTTGACGCCATAGAACTCCTGAGCACCGCCCATCGCCAATCGGAAGCCAGTGATGATCTCGTCAAAGATCAGGAGCACGTCGTTCTCCTTCGTTATTTTCCTAACCTCTCTTAGATACTCTTTTTCCGGGATTATCAGCGAAGCGTTCGCCATCACGGGCTCCATTATCACGGCTGAGACGTCTTTGTCTTTTTCAAGAACTTGCGAAAGAGCTTCAACGTCGTTGTATGGAACCTGAAGCGTGTTCTTAACAAAATCCCTCGGAACTCCCGCAGAATTCGGAACTCCGAAAGTCGTAGCTCCGCTCCCAGCCTTTACGAGCACCGCTTCGTGCGATCCGTGAAAGCTTCCCTCGATTTTCACAATCTTTTCTCTCCCCGTAAAACCTCTTGCGACACGAAGTGCCGACATCGTAGCCTCGCTTCCCGTGTTGACGAACCTAAGCATCTCTATGGATGGAAAATGCTTTCTTATTAGCTTCGCATACTCAACCTCGAGTTCGATGGGAGTTCCATAGATCCAACCATCTTCGAGCTTATTCTTGATCTCCTCTTTGACCTCTTCGTTCGCATGCCCAAGGATTAGGGCGCCGAAAGCCATGCAGTAGTCGATGAACTCGTTGCCATCGACATCGTAGAGCTTTGAGCCCCTTGCTTTTGCGATGTAGATTGGATGCGGTTTGAAAGCTCTGACTGGACTGCTGACACCACCCGGCATCAAACCGATGGCTTCGCTGTAAAGCTCCTTGGATCGCTCGAGTTTCATGAAGTTCGTGACACTTCGATTTTAAAATCCTTTGCTGAAAGTGGACAAAAGGCTTATCATTCACCTCGTGACTTTTGCTTGATGGTTGAGGAAGAGATACTCGAGATACTCAGCGAGTTCGGACCGCTTAGTTCTCAAGAGATCGAGAAGGAGCTCCAGAGTCGAGGTTTCGAGATAAAATCGAGGACTGTGAGGTATCATCTGAAGAAGTTGGAGCTAAAGGGGTTTGTGAGTAAAAACGACTATGGAAAATCGCAAATAACTACAAAGGGCATAGAGTTTCTGAAAAGTGTTAAGACGTCTGAAAGGCTGGGGGAGTTCACGGAAAGGATCGAGCTCAACGTTTACTCTTGCGACTTCGACATATTTAGGATGAGGGGAAAGGTTCCGACGAATGTTGCTTTCGTAAAGAAGGAGAACTTTGAAAATTGTATTCGAATCCTTGAGGAGATGGAAAACTTCCCGTTTTTGATTCATCGTGGAGTTTTCATCGCAGACGAGGGCGAGGAGTTGGGCGGGAAAATTGTTCCACAGGGGTTGTTTGCGATTGTGACGATTTCAAACACGATATACGATGTTCTGCTGAGATCTGCGGGTGTGAACACTCATCCTGAGTTCTCCGCACTGGTTGGCGTTGAAAAAATGATCCCAAAGAGAATTTTGGAGTTGATAAGCTATGCAGGCACAACTATGAGCCCCGGGTGGCTTCTCCTTCGTTCGAGGCTAACATCGGTCAGCTCGATTTTGAGAACGGGCGACGGGGTCATAATATCCGCAGTTAGGAGCTTTAGCAGATACGCAATAGACATAGTTGTTCGCAACGTTGAGCTTGCGAGCTCCAAGGGATTCGGCGGAGTCCTTGCAATTCTCCACCCCTCTGATAAACGCTTTAGCCTCCCAACTGGTAAGAGAGCGAGACTTTTTGTGAGCGCTGGGCTCAATCACTTGGCGCCGATTCACGAGATGGGCATTGAGATGGATGTGAAGGTGAACGAGGTTCTTCTCGACTTCACGAAGTTCAAGCCAATTAGCCGTGTTAAATAATTAACTTGCTTGGCAAAACACTTCCAAAAAGCTTAAATATTAGAAAATGAAAAATGAACTATGGTGAAAGTTAGAGCGCTGATGGTTTTAGCCCTACTCGCAGTGGCAATTTCTTTCTCTGGCTGTCAGCAACCACAGCCAACCGCAACTCCAACACCAACCCCAACGCAAACACCAACAACTCCTGCTGGACCTTCTTCGCTTACGATCGCTTCTGGAACTGTCGGAGGGGTTTACATATACTACTGCTCTGGACTTGCGTCGATCTACTCGAAATACCTCAACATAAGTGCAAATGCGGTGCAAACGAAGGCGAGCGTTGACAATTTGCTTTACGTTTACAAATCCCCTTCTGACACGATTGGGATAGCGCTGATAAAAAGTGTCGACGATGCATGGACGGGGAAGTCTTCAGCGTTTGAAAACAAGCCCCAGGACTGGATTCGAGTGCTTTGGGTCCCATACTCTACGCCGATACACATCGTAACGACAGCGGACAGCGGGATAAAGACCGTTTACGATCTGAAGGGAAAGAGGGTATCGACGAGTGCACCGGGAAGCGGCACTGAGGTTGATGCGTTCGCAATTCTAAGTGTTGTTGGAATCGATCCATCGAAGGACTTCTCGGTCTGGCAGAGGCTTGGAGCGAAGGAATCTGCGGATGCCTTGCTCGATGGGAAGATCGATGCCTACTTCTGGAGTGGAACGATTCCCACAGCATCGGTTTCAGAACTTGCGACTAACCTAAAGCAGAGGGGAAAGCAGATAGCCTTCGTTGAAATCCCTGACGACGTTGTTAAGAAGCTTAATGAAAAGTTCCCAGGGCTCTACGTTCCGGATGTCATGAAGAAAGAATACTATGGTTCTCCAGCAGACGTGCAGACCGTTTCGACTTTGAACGTTATGTTCTGCCATAAGGATCTGCCCGAAGATTTTGTCTACAGGCTTGTTAAAACAACTTTTGAGCATCTCGACGAACTCTACGCTGTGCACCCAGCTGCGAAGCAGACGACGCTTGAAAATGCAGTGATATACAAGGGCAACGTTCCATACCATCCGGGAGCCATAAAGTTCTTCAAAGAAAAGGGAGTCTGGAAGTAAATGAGGTCTTTTGTTTTTTTGATCCTCTTAACTTTTTTTGCTTCGGAAATCCAAGAGTCTGCGGTTTGCGTGAAAAACCTTGAAACCGGAGAAACCACGAGGTTCTCCGCTTCAGATTTCCTCCTCGAGTTTAAGCACTCGATCTACGGGGGCGATGTTGTGCTGAACTGTAGAGTTGCGGAAGGGAAGATCGTGGTTAAAACCCTCGAAAGCGACGATGAGGCGTCGATCTCTTACTACACGGATCTCTACGAATCCCTTGAAGACAAGTTCGTCGCGGAGATCGAAGATAAGATTGACATCATTGTTGTAAACGAGGGCTGGAAGGTAAAGATTCGAGGCGAAGAGTTTGAAACCAAATCCATTAGCAGAATTTTCCCTTGCAGGTGATTGAATGAGTTTTGCGAAGATCTTTGGTGGTATCCTTGCTTTTTACAGCATCTTCATCTTCTTTTATCCATATCTCATACCCTATCTGATCTGGATGCCCGTCGAGATTCGATACTGCTTCGACCAGATTCATCTGGTTAGGGGTATTCATTTGATGCTCTGCATCGGAGCCCTTGCATTCATGGCTTATGGGAAGAAAACGAGCATCGCGAGCAACCTGATTCTTTCAGCGCTTTCCCTGCCTTGTGCAGTAATTCTTGCAGTTGTTGTGAACGATCTTCTCGTTTCTTCGCTCATCCTTCTGCTTTGGTTCTCGACCTTTCCGCTCGATGCAATTCTTTGGTTCACGAAGAAACGGGTCGACTGGAAGTTCGTTCTACTCTTACTTTACATTCCTGCGACTCTTTATCTAATAGTGGACTACGAGAAGATACTCTATCGAGTCGTTTTTCCGACGAGCCTCGACATCCTCGTAGGCTGGGTAATGATTTTGCTACTTCTATACGCTACAAATGTAAAAATCGGTTGGCCTTTGCCAGCCATAGTTTTATTCTTCGTGCTCTACACACTCTTCGGAAGCAACGTTCCCCCTCCGATTGGGCACACCTTCCGTGACATCCCGTTGGCTATCGGAAAAAGCTGGATGGAAACCGAAGCCGGGATCTTCGGTCTTCCCCTCGGAGTTTCGGCCAAATACATAGTATACTTCACGATTTTGGCAGGAGTTCTGAGGGCTATTGGCATAACGAAGTTCATCTCGGACTTTGCATCTGCTTTTCTTGGAAGAAGCCCGCAAGACGTTGGCAGAGCAACTACGGTGTATTCTGCAGTGATGGGGATGGTCTCGGGTTCCGGTGTTGCGGTAACAACAACCGTGGCGACCACGATGCTACCATCCTTCAAAAGAGCTGGCTACGACGATAACTTCGCCTCTGCCTTCATGGCGGGCACGGGTACCGCAGCGCTCATAACTCCGCCGATTCTTGGCGCCGCTGCGTTTATAATGATGGAGGTAATGGGAATCGATTATAAAACGCTGATAATAATGACTATCCTGCCCGCTGTCCTTTATTACATCTCGCTTCAGGTATATCTCGAGCTTTACACGAGGAAAATAGGGCTTAAAAAGCAGATCGACGTTCAGAAAAAGAGTAAAAAGGAAGTCTTAAGAGAGAGCTACCTTCTTTTGCCGATTGCGCTTTTGATCGCCATGATATTCCAAGGCCACACGATCGCAACCGCAGTTCTGAGTGCAACGTTTTTAGCGGTCGCGATTGGAATCCTAAGGAGGGTAAAGCTCTCAGAGATCGCAAAGGGATTCAGCGACGGCGCCCTCGATGTGATCCCTGTTGCGCTTGCAACGGCCTGTGCTGGGCTGATACTGCATGCGCTCCTCGTCACGGGGCTCGGGATGAAGATAGAAGAGATCGTGCGATTCTTGAGTGCGGGCAATTACTACATAACCCTACTGCTTCTGGCTATCTTTACGCTCATCCTTGGGATGGGCGTTCCACCGACCGCTTCTTACGTCATAGTTTCAGCCCTTGTGATTCCCGCTGCGATAAAGCTTGCGATTCTGAACGGATTTCCCGAAATGGTTGCTCACTACAGCGTGCACGTCTTTGCGTTTTATTATGCGATCCTTGCAGACGTGACGCCACCCGTTGCACTCGCAGCCTATGCAGCGGCTGCGGTTGCTGGGCAAAACCCGCTCAGGGTTGCGGTGTCGTCGGCGAAGATAGCGATCATAAAATACCTGCTCGCCTTCACGTTCGTCTTAGCACCAGCAGGGGCGGCGTTGCTCATAATCCCTTACCTCGATGCTCCGTTCGAGATAGTTCTGCGAGCGCTCTTAGTCATCATCGCAATCTTTGCGATAAACAGCGCTACGGTGGGCTACTTCAGAAAAGACTTGAACTATGCGAAGAGAGCAATTCTTTTCTTTGCAGGGTTGCTTTTAATAGCTCCGTTCACGATTACGAACGTTTTAGGGCTGATTTTAACTGCAATTGTGCTTGGACTTGAACTCCGTTAATTTATTTTTTGGCTATCAATTGCCGAAAAATTTATTTATGAATTTGCAGAGAACGTTTTGGTGGGAGTATGTTCAGAGGGGTTGATTTCTACAACATAGACGAGCTTCTAACTGAAGAGGAGCGCCTTGTAAGGAACTCGGTTAGGGAGTTCTTGGAAAAAGAAGTCGCACCATTGGTTGCAGAAGCCTGGCATAGAGAAGAGCCGTTAAATTTTAGGGAAATCGGTAAGAAATTCGGAGAACTCGGCATGCTCGGCTCCTTTATCCCTGAGGAATACGGTTGCCCGGGGATGAATTACACGAGCTTTGGTCTGATTTGTCAGGAAGTGGAAAGGGTCGACAGCGCTCTGCGTAGTTTCGTTGCTGTAACCTCGGGGCTTGTAATGTTTCCGATTTGGAAATACGGTAGCGAGGAGCAGAAGAAGAAATACCTCCCGAAGCTTGCGAAGGGGGAAATAATTGGTTGCTTTGGCATGACCGAGCCGAACGTTGGCAGTGATCCGGGGAGCATGGAAACGACTGCGAGAAAAGATGGCGACGAATGGATCCTCAATGGGACAAAGACTTGGATAAGCGAGGCTGAGATCGCAGATATTGCAATCGTTTGGGCGAAAGACGTTTCGGATGGAAAAATAAAGGGTTTTGTTGTTGAACGTGGCACCAAGGGTTTCAAACAATCTGCGATAACGAAAAAAGGTTCGATGCGTGCGGGTGATGTGGGGGAGCTTTATCTGAGCGACTGCAGGGTTCCGGAGGAGAATAGGTTGCCAAACGCAGTCGGGCTGAGAAGTGCGCTGAGCTGTCTCGACCAAGCGAGGTTCGGGATCTCCTGGGGTGCGATTGGTGCAGCGATGGATTGCTATGAAACGGCTTTGAATTATGCAAAGAACAGAAAGCAATTCGGAGCTCCAATCGCTTCCTACCAGCTCGTTCAAGCGAAGCTCGTGGACATGTTCACGGAAATCACGAAGGGGCAACTCGTAGCCTGGCGCTTGGGAAGGCTAATGGATCAGGGTAAGGCAACTGCAGAGCAGATTTCGTTTGCGAAAAGGAACAACGTCCGTGTAGCGAGATTTTGCGCCAGAACTGCAAGAGAAATACTTGGAGCAAATGGCATAAGTCTCGATTACTCTCCGATAAGGCACATGGCGAACATAGAGAGCGTTTACACCTACGAGGGCACCGACGACATACACACGCTGATCCTTGGTAGACTTATTACGGGTATTCAGGCGTTTAGGAGGGAGTTGTGATTTGAAACCCTTCGATGATCTGCTCGTGCTCGAAGTTGCACAAGCGGTTGCGGGTCCATACATCGGAACCCTCCTTGGCGATCTCGGCGCAGAAGTCATCCACATAGAACGCCCCAAAATCGGTGACCTTGCGAGGCACTGGATACCGATTAGAAACGATCTGAGTTTCTACTTCGCAGTTGTGAACAGGAACAAGAAGTCGATGACCCTCGATCTTAAGAGCAAGGAGGGAAGGGAGATATTCCTGAAACTCGCAGAGAAAGCGGACGTAATAATCGAGAACTTCGTTCCTGGAGTTGTTGATTCGCTCGGCATTGGATACGAGGCTGTGAAAAAAATCAACCCGAGGATAATATATTGCCACGTTTCAGGTTTTGGGCAAAACGGACCTTATCGAGATCGTCCGGCGTTCGATCAGCTGATCCAAGGTGAAGCGGGGATAATAAGCTACACAGGAACTCGGGAAGTGCGATGCAAGATAAATGTTCCAATAACGGACATCCTTGCTTCGATGTATGGCGTGTATGCGGTCTTAGCTTCTTTGCTCAGGCGTGAAAAGACTGGCGAGGGTGCGGAGATAGACATCTCGCTTTTCGACTGCGCAGTAACGATGATGACGAATTTGATGAACATGGTGCTCATCGAGGGAATGAGGGACGAAGACCTCCGAATGGGGACGAAGTATTTCCTTGCGACTCCTTACGAGCCGTATCCAGCGGGAGATGGAAAGCTCCTGAACATCGTCGTCGCAACGGAATGGCACTGGGAGGCGTTTTGCAAAGCGGTTGGGCTTGAGAAGTTGCTGAACGACGAGAGATTTAAGACAAACCAGCAGAGGTTGAAGCACAGGGAAGAGCTTGAGAAGATAATAGTGGAGAAGCTCAAAGAGAGAAAGCGGGACGAGTGGATAGAGATCCTTCTAAAAGCCGGGGTCCCGTGTGGAGCGGTAAACGAGATAAAGGAAGTCTTGGAGCATCCGCAGACGAAGTTCAGAAATGTTGTTGTCGAACTCGATTACCCAGGGCTTGGGAGAATAAAGACGTTCAACAACCCTGTGAAGATCTCTGGATATGAGATCAAACTCGAGCGCCCACCGAAGCTCGGGGAGCACACCGAGGAGATCTTGCTAAATCTTGGCTACAGTAAGGAGGAGATTGAAAGATTGAGGGCGAAAAACGTAATCTAACCCTCTCTTTTTATGCGTAATTACACTTTGGGAATGCTTATATGTCGTGACGTGGAAAATCATGTATAATGGAGCAGAAGTTGGTGCTGAGGAGGGGTATTCCCACTGGAATCGCTCTTCTCGATAAAAGGCTCGACGGCGGGTTACCTGCGGGGAGCTTCGTTTGTCTCTACGCAGACCCAATCGCTATGCCCGAGGCTTTTCTTTACCAGTTTGCGACCGCTGTTAAAAGTTACTACGTAACAACAAACCGTCCTGCGAAATACATTGTTAGAGACATGGAGATGCTACGCTTCGACGCCAAGAACGTCGTTTTCGTCGACGTGTTCACCCAATACTACCTCAACGAATACGGGCAGTTCGTGATCGAGGACAGATACAGGGACAAGGAAATCTTCGACTTCCTCGCCGACAAGTTTGCTGAGCTCAACGGAGAAGCTGGCGAATTCGTGGTAGTTGTTGACAGTCTTTCCTTCTTCTTGAACTTGAACGTCGAATGGGGATTGAAGGAGTGGCTCATGAATCGTTTGTATTCGATTGCGAAGGAGAAGGGGAATCTCGTTTACGTTTACCTCGTGAAGAACCTTCACCCCTCCGATGTTGTAAGCCGTGTTTTAGATCTCTCCGACGTTGTTATAAACGTTGAAGCAGAAAGGGTTGGGGAGAGAATAGTTACGAAGTTCGCACTACCGAAAATAAGGGGTAAAAGACCGATAACGGAGTTCTTCAGGTTCGTTGTTGACGAAGGAGTTCAGATCGACACATCCAGAGACATCGCTTAGCACTCGCACTTGAACTCATGGCTTATTACACGGTTCCTCAATGTTCCGATTTTCTCGATCTCAACCTCAACGAGATCGCCAGCTTTCAAGGCTCCAATCCCTGCTGGGGTTCCGGTTGCAATCACGTCGAAGGCTTCAAGGCTCATGATCGAAGAAACGAACTCCAGAAGCGCAGGAACATCGAAGATCATGTTCGAGGTGTTCGATCTTTGCTTGACTTCTCCGTTGACCCTTGTCTCTATCTTAAGCTTCGAAGCGTCGTCAAGTTCTGCGATGTAAGGTCCTAAGGGTGCGAAGGTGTCGAAGCTCTTTGCCCTTGTCCACTGAACATCTTTCGCTTGCAGATCTCTCGCTGTAACGTCGTTGAAGCATGTGTAGCCGAGTATGAATTCGTGGGCTCTTTCCTTTGGAACGTTTTTACACCTCTTTTTTATCACAACCGCAAGCTCCCCTTCGTAGTCGACTCTTTTACTCTGCTGTGGTAAAACTATGAAATCGTTGTCCCCGATAACGGCGCTTGGCGGTTTTAGGAAGATAATCGGTTCCTCGGGGATTGGTAAGTGAAGCTCGTTCGCATGATCCACGTAATTTAGCCCGACTGCGATTATCTTTCCTGGTGTAACGGGTGGTAGAAACTTCACGGAGCTCAGGGGGAACTCCAAGGAGTCGAAGATCAAGGTATCCTTCGAGATCTCGAATCTCCCCTCGTAGATTTTACCGTTTGCAACGAATCTGCCGATCATTTCAACGCCTCGATCTCCTTCTTGAAGAACTCAACTTGCTCCTTGTTTATGTCCACGAAGATCACTTTCTTCAACTTCGTCCCCGATTCAACGTGCTTCTTCAGCTCTTCGACCATGATCTTCGCAACTAAATCCTTCGGCAACCCACCAACGCCAGTGCCTAAGGCGGGGAAGGCTATGCTTTGAACTCCGAGCTCTTCAGCTTTTTTAAGCGCTGCGATCATCGCGGATCGAACTTTTTTCTCGTCTGTTTTGAAGTCGAGCTCCATTGTCGGAGCATGAATAACGAACTTTGCCTTCAGCTTACCAGCAGAGGTTACGACCGCTTCACCGATCTTTATTGGTCCCTTTTTCACCGCCTCCTCCTCGATCTCTTTTCCACCAGCCTTCTTTATCGCCCCCGCAACACCTCCGCCCATGTATAGATGTGTGTTCGCAGCGTTTACAATTGCATCGACTTCGAGTTTTGTTATGTCCCCATGCAGGGCTTCGATCTGAACACCACGGAACATGAAAAACGTGGTTTTCAAACTAAAAAAGCTTTCCAGTCGACAAAAAATAAATATCAACATCGAAGATATCACTCCATGAGGCTCTGGGTTTCGGCTCTCTTTGGCATACTCCTTGGAATTTTAACCGCAATTCTCGTGATAAACATGGCTCCAGATTTCCTCTGGGTTCAAAACGGAGTTTGGAAAACTTCTCTCATTGCCGGTTCAGAGCAAGCGGATCCCTACACGAGGGCGATTGTTGCAAAGAATTACCTCTACATTCTCAACAGGAGTGAGGCGGTTTACTTCATCGCCACAAGCGATGGCGAGAGAGAGCTCAATAGAAACTGCGATTACAGAATAGTTGGCAAAGATATGCCGGCGAGGTGGTGGAGCATAACTGTATACGGAGAAGACAACTTCCTAATCGATAACGAGTTCGGTATTTACTCCGTGACTTCTGCAAACGTTGTGAAACGGGGAGATTCGTGGGAAATACACATTTCGAAAGAGCGGAAAGGTGAGAACTGGATTCCGCTGAGGGGAGAGGGAAAGTTCTACTTGACTCTGAGGCTTTACAACCCAGAAAGTATCGTTTATGAAAAGCTAAAGGATGTTGAGCTTCCCAAGATAATAAGGGAGGGATGCAGATGAGCAACAGGGCTAAGGGACTTGCAGTTATAGTCTTCTTCGCAGTCCTAAGCCATCTCGCACTCGTCTATGCTTTCCCCTATGCAATTGTGATCTCGAGTTATCTCGCTACAAAGGATGAGGTGAAGGTCAACGAAGTCTACCATCAAAAACCCGTGGATGCGAGCTTCAGGAAAGTTGTGATGCCGAGTCCGGACATTCTATACTCTGCATGCGTTTACGACATCAGCAAGTCCGATTTGCTGATAGAAGCCAGAGTCCCGAAGTTTACGTATTGGTCCGCATCCTTCTATTCCCTAAGCACCGACAACTTCTTCACCGTAAACGACAGAATGGTGGGAGACAAGGTGACGCTTATACTGACAACCAACAAAAGCTGTATGAGCGGAAAATGCGTAGTATCGCCGAGTGAAAGAGGGATCGTCATCTTCCGCATCTTTATCCCAGACAAGTCGCTCTTGCCAGTGTTAGAGGAATTTCGGAGGTCGATAGAGTGTAGAGAAATTCCAAGGAGCTAAGTTTCGGCTCTCTTCAGGCTGATCGAGGTTGCGACGAGAATTAGAAGGGCGCCAAGCATTTGCTTCAAGCTCAGAACTTCGCTGAAGTAAAGGTAGCCCACGAGCACTGCGAACATTGGCTCAACGAGTGCAATCAACGGCGCTTTCTGTAGTTTCACGAGCTTCATTCCGTATGCGAACAACATGAACGGAATTGCGGTCGGAATTAGCCCGAGCCCTATAGCCCAAGGTATCGAGAAAGATTCGTTTTTGATCAGGAAGTAAGGAGAGAGGATTATCGAACCAAAGAACACGTTGAAGAAGGCGATTTGAAAAGCGCTGTGAACTTCTCGGGCTTTTTTTGAAAACTTGAAGACCAAGGCGTAGGTTATTCCTGAAAAGATTCCAAAGACAATTCCTGCGTTTAGATCCACGTAAGCAGAGAGCATGAAGTAAAGCCCAAGAATACCCAGCGGGAGTGCTAAGATCGTCGATCTCTCGATCCTCTCTCCGCTGAGGTAGGCGATCATCGTCACGTAAATTGGAGCCATGTAGAGTAGCAACGCTGCAACTCCTGCTTCGACGTTCTGAATCGCAGAGATGTAGGAGAATATGGTTGCGAGGTTTAGAAAAGCCAAGATTAAGAGCGTTTTACTAAAAGCAAACTTCTCTTTCCTTATCAAGCCAAAAATCGAAAGGAAGAGCGTCGCAAAAAATAAGCGAAGGAACGTAACGATTAACGCATCGCTCGCAGTGTTCCTCACGAATATCGATACCGTGCTCATCAGGATCGCTGAGCATAGGATCGCAAGCTCTCCACGCATTACGTGTCGGGTAGCTTTCCGCTTAAAAACTCTTCGTAGGCTTTTAGATCGAAGTATCCATGACCACTTAGGTTGAAGACTATCACCTTCTCCTCGTTCTCTCTCTTCGCCTCAATCGCCTTGTCGATCGCAACCCTTATCGCATGGGCGCTTTCAGGTGCGGGAAGAATGCCTTCGGTTCTTGCAAAGAACGTGCCAGCCTCGAATACTTCACGCTGACCGACTGCGATCGGCTTTATTATCTTATGCTTTACGAGCAAACAAAGCGAGGGCGCATCGCCGTGGTAGCGCAAACCGCCAGCGTGGATTGGAGGTGGGATGAAGTCGTGCCCGAGCGTATACATTAGAAGCAAAGGCGTTAGCCCAGCGGTGTCTCCGTAGTCATAGCGATAATCTCCAGCGGTAAGCGTTGGACACGCTTTTGGCTCTACTGCGATTAATTCGACTTCCCCCTTCATCGCATCCTTCACAAAGGGATAGCAGAAGCCTGCGAAGTTACTTCCACCGCCGACGCAACCTATCATGACATCTGGTTTTACGTCCAAGAGCGTTAACTGCTTCTTGACCTCAAGACCTATGATCGTTTGATGCAAGAGCACGTGGTTTAGAACGCTTCCAAGGCTATACTTCGTGTTCTCGCTTTTAACCGCAGTCTCCACTGCTTCGCTTATCGCAATTCCAAGGCTTCCCGGGCAATCTGGGTCTTTTTCAAGCACTTTTCTTCCGCTTTCAGTCAGATTGCTCGGCGACGGGATGACTTCGGCGTTCCAAGTCTCCATTAGAATCCTTCGGTAGGGCTTTTGTTCATAGCTCGACTTTACCATGAAGACCCTGCACTTGAGTCCGAAGAGGTTTGTGGCAAAGGCGAGCGCAGAACCCCATTGTCCAGCGCCAGTCTCGGTTGTGAGCATCTCCACTCCTTCCTTCATGTTGTAGTAAGCCTGCGCTATTGCAGTGTTGGGCTTATGGCTTCCAGGCGGGCTTACACCTTCGTATTTGTAGAATATCTTTGCAGGCGTTTTTAGAGCTTTTTCAAGTCTCTCAGCCCTGATAAAAGGAGTGGGGCGGTAGATGCGGTAGAGCTCAATAACTTCCTCCGGAATCCTTATCCATCTCTCTTCGCTCATCTCCTGTGCTATTAGAGACTTCGGAAACACAGCTTCGAGTTCTTCTGGCTTTATTGGCTCCATAGTTCTTGGATTTAGAGGTGGAGCGAGTTTTTCTGGCAAATCTGGGATAATGTTGTACCATCGTTTCGGCAAATACTCTGCGTCGAGAACGAACCTGCTCATGCTCAACAGGAGCTTTCTTTTTATATAAGCTTTTTCTTTTTTGGTGCGCTCAAGCTCTCAGAAGGAAAACCCCGCAAATTTTTTATTTTATAAAAGATAAATTCAACCCATGAGGGCGATGAGTAGGCAATTTCTTGAGAACGCATTTGCAGGCGAGAGTCAAGCGCACATGAAGTATTTGATCTTTGCAGAAGTCGCAGAAAAAGAGGGAAAGCCAAAGATTGCAAAGCTTTTTAGAGCAATTGCCTTTGCCGAGCTCGTTCATGCGAGAAACCATTACAGAGCACTTGGGGGAGTTGGGAATACGGTTGAGAACTTGCAGAAAGCGATGGATGGCGAGAAGTATGAAATCGAGGAAATGTATCCCGTTTACAACGCAACTGCAAAGATTCAAGGCGAAAGAGAAGCGGAAAAATCAACTTATTACGCTTTATCTGCAGAAAAGATTCACTTCGACCTTTACAGCCAGGCGAAGAAATCTGCAGAGATTGGAAAAGACTTGGATATAGAGAGCGTTTACATCTGCCCAATTTGCGGTCATACCGCGGTGAACGAAGTGCCCGATTATTGCCCGATTTGTGGGGCTAAGAGGGAGTTGTTTGTGAAATTTTAGGGGTGAGAAAATGAAGAAGTTTTCTGAGTTGATTTACAGCTACGAGGTTGAAGACAAGCTTGCGATTTCGAAGCGAGAAAGCCACACGCCGAAGATCGAAGCACCGAAGGAGGTCAAAGCGGGTGAAGCATTTTCGGTTCGCATCTACATTCAAGGGCATCCGAACACGCTCCAGCACTCCTTCAGGTGGATCGAGCTATACGTTTACGAGGAGGGGAGAGAGTTTAATCCGATCTTCGTCGCAAGGGCTGAGCTAACTCCAGAGATCTCGGAGCAAGAAGCGACCTTCAAAGTTAAGTTGAACAAGAGTGGCGGTATCTACGCAGTAGCTTACTGCAACCTCCACGGCGTTTGGGAGAACAGGCAGGAAATCAAAATTACTTAAGGCGACTTTTTTATTTTTTATTTCTTTTGTCAGCACCTTCTTTTAGGTATTTTTACTTCCTGGCAAGCGATCACTGGTAGTGGTGTCAAATTTCTCTTTGCTCTTTTTGAGAATTACAAGAGATCTAAATAATCACTAAATATTTTTAGAAAAATTTAAATTTTTATATATAAAAAAAGTAATGGAGTAAAACCTAGATGAGAGTTGCAGAACGAGTGACGGGAATGGGTAGTTCTGTGAGCGGGATTGTATCCACCGATCCAACAGCCCAACAATCCAGATGTAGAGCGCATATACTTTATCCTTTTTCCTTTTCCAGTCGAACTTATAGTGTTAGCCGTTATGGGGGTATTAGCCCTTTACTTTATCCTTAGACAAGATGGAGAAAGCCGAAGCCGATGAGTTTTTGAGTTAAAATTTCAACATTTTTATTTTTTCTTTCGCTTTTGTGCGCATAAAGATTAAATTTGCGAACAACATTCGTTGTGGAAAAACTCACGCAACTCGTTGAAAGGGGCGAAGGGGAGAACGTTGAGTTTAAGGAGTTTCTTAGCTCTTACCATCTGAAAGAGAGCAGATTTAGACAATTAGCTTGTCAGATGAACCATCGTGTCATAATGGGCAAGGGCAAGGCTTACTACGTGATTGGAGTCTCCGATTCTGGAGCTGTTAAGGGTTTGGATGAAAAGGCGTTCAACGAAACGGTCGAAGTCCTTTCCAAGATTGCGAAGGAGATCGAGGCTGAAATTTCGAGCGTTGAGAGATACAAAGTCGATGGCGGATATGTGGGAATCGTTGAGATATCGAAGGCGAACGCAAAGGAGCACATCCTGATTGGCACCGCAGGGCACGTGGATCACGGGAAGTCCACGCTCGTGGGTTGTTTGATCACGGGAATGCCCGACGATGGAGACGGCGCAACAAGGATCTTTTTGGATGTTTTGAAGCACGAAATTGAGCGTGGGTTAAGTGCTGAACTGAGCTTTGCGGTTCTCGGATTTAAAGATGGTAAGATTTTGCGTTTGAAAAATCCAATGAGCAAGGAAGAGAAGGCGAGAATCGTCGAGAAGTCTGAGAAGCTCGTGAGTTTCGTCGACACGGTGGGACATGAGCCTTGGCTCAGAACTACGATACGTGGCTTGTTGGGACAAAAAATCGACTATGGGCTTCTCGTCGTTGCCTCGAACGATGGAGTCATGAGGACAACGAGGGAGCACTTGGGAATTCTGCTCGCCATGGAGCTTCCGGTGATAGTTGCGATAACGAAGATCGACATGGTCAGCGAGGAGAGGGTTCAGGAAGTGATTCAGCAAGTCTCGAATCTGCTCAGGACGGTCGGGAGAATACCGATCCTTGTGAGAGATAGGAAGGAAGCGGTTAAGGTTGCGAAGATCCTTGCAGAGAACAGATTCGTTGTTCCGATTGTTAAGACTTCGGCGCTTACACTTGAAGGATACGAAATTCTTGAGGAGCTTTTTTACAGGTTGCCGAAGAGATACAGCGGTGAGAAGGAGTTTCTGATGTATATCGACAAGGTTTACAAGGTCACCGGAGTTGGTGTCGTTGTCAGCGGGAGCGTGAAGTCTGGAGAGCTTCGTGAAGGCGAAGATGTCTACGTTGGTCCGTTCAACGACGGATCCTTCAAGGTTGCGAAAGTTATGAGCATCGAAATGCACCACTACAGAATAAGCAAAACGAAGTGTGGCGATGTAGTCGGCATAGCCTTGAAGGGCGTTAGGTTCGAAGAGCTTAGGAGGGGAATGGTTCTCAGCAAAGCTCTGCCAAAAGCGGTTCGCGAATTCGAAGCTGAGGTTTTCGTTTTCACGCATCCAACTCTGATAAAGCCTGGCTACGAACCAGTTTTGCATGTAGAAACGATCGCAGAGACTGTGACGTTTAAGGAAATAGGAAAAGGCTATTTGAAGGCTGGGGATCGTGATAAAGTCAGGGTGAGGTTCAAGTATCATCCTCAGTGCGTTTTCGAAGGGCAGAAGTTCATCTTCCGTGAGGGAAAAAGCAAGGGCATGGGGGAGATTATGCGGGTGGTTGAATAGAGATATGTTTTTATAATTAAAGGTTTCCTTTCTTCATGGAAGAAGGCATAACGAGGATTGGTGTCAGTTTGCCAAAAAATCTTCTGGACGAGTTCGATGCAATAATAAAGGTTCGTGGCTACTCCTCAAGGAGCGAAGCGATAAGGGATGCAATCCGAAGCTATATAGCAGAATACAAATGGCTCGAAAGTGAAAAAGGGGAAGTTGTCGGAGTATTAACGGTTCTCTACGACCACACCATTCGTGGCGTAAGCGATGCGCTCATCTCGATACAGCATGCGTTCTCGCACGTGATAACTTCGGACATGCATCTCCATCTGAGCGAAGAGCAGTGTCTCGAGATCATCGTTGTAAAGGGGAACATGGAAGAAATAAAGAAGCTTGTGGACAAAATTGCGGCGATTCGTGGCGTTTTGAGTCATAAGATGATAACTGCGCAGAAGAAAGCTTAGTATACGAACGCATCAACAACAACGTGCACGACGTTTGGAGCGTAATTTTTCACCCTCCTGAAGTTAAGAATCTTGCATTTTTTCCCCATTTCTTTGCACGCTTTTTCAACTCTCAGCGTTGGGCGCCAAGGTATCTTCGTTGGAACCGCCTCGTGGTAGTGAATGATCCCGGACCTGTCAAGGGCTTTTATTGCGGTGTGCAAGAAATCAGAGCAAAAGATGTGCCCCATGACAACTCGATCCGCAACTCTTTCAGGAGTAACGAACATCGAGTCGCCGAGTATCGGGATGAGTTTCACGTTGTTCAGCTTTGCGTTCTCGAGCAAAAATCTGTATGCGTCGTAGTTTATTTCGATTGAGTAAACTTTCTCAGCTTTTTTTGCGATTGGAATTGAGAAGTAACCGATCCCAGCGAACATGTCAACAACTGTCTCGTTTTCGCACTCTTTCGCAACTCTGTGCCTCTCATAGTGGTTTCCAAGGCTGAACATGACCTTCGTGATGTCGAGCTTGAAGTAGCAACCGTTTTCCAAATGCACAGTCTCGCTTCCTTCTCCAGCAAGAAGCTCGAGTTTCGGCTTTCTCATCATCCCTTCCTTCGAGATCTCCCTCCAAACAGCCCTTAGCCTTGGATTTGACTCCAGAATAGCTTCTCCTATTTTCTCCTTGAACTCTGCGACCTCTTCGCTGAGTTTTACCACTGCGAGGTCACCGATCACTTTGTAGCTTTTTGGCAAAAACTTCTGCTTTTCCTTTGGAACTATCTTCGATATCGTTTCCAAAAAATCTTTTTTTGGGTTCCAAACCACTTCTCTCTGCTCGACGATCTCGTAACCCTCAAAGAACTTCTCATAGCCGTCGAGTATCGGGATCTCAACGAAGTCTCCACAGCTCCTTATGAGCCTACTCCTATCTTTTGCCCCAATTTTCTCCGCAAAGACCCTTAGCTCTTCAGCCTTCTCTTTTCTAACACGAACAGCCTTCATAGATCTTTCGGAAAAGCGAAAATCCTTTGCCCAAAGTTGAAGATGAAAACCTCCTTTCCGATTTCAGCTCCGAAGGATCGTGGGACGTGGAAAATTCTGCCCTCCGAGTCCATGACTTCTGCAACGCTCTCGTCTAAGTTCGTTATAACTCCCCAGCTCATCTCCTCCTTTTTCGCGATCAAAGTCGCACCCGAGACGTTCACTGCTTTCCCAGTCATCAGCTCGATTCCCTTCTGAAGCTTTGCATTCTTAACGATGCAAACCTTTCCGTCTTTTAAAACCACATCGTAGTCTTCGGCTTCGAAAAGTCTAACGAGAAAAGTAAATCTGTATACGTCGTTTCCATCAACCCTCGTGTGCAACTTCTTGCTCCTGAAAACGCTTCCCCCGAGCTCATCTGCGATCATTTTTGAAACCTTCTCCCCAATTTTTCTACTCCCAAAGTAGAAATCGATGCCAGATTTTGTTTCCTCGAACTTCAAAAGAAAGTCTTTCTCCCCTTTGCTTCCGCTGAGAACACTTTCGACGATCTCTCTTGCTTTTTCAAGCTCTTCCTTCCTTAAACTGCGATTTTGTGCCCTAACTTGCACAACCGCCTCATAGTATCCACCGCTCTCCTTCGAGCATCGGGGACAAGTTATCGTTCGAGTTCGCAAATTCAGCGGGATCGTAAGGCTTACACAATCGCCATAAATCGTTCCTTTTATAACTGCGGAGTTCTTGAGAATTTCGACGGATTCGACACTAAAATCTGGAAAGACAGCGAGATTCCTGAAAACTTCTCTTTCTATTGCGCTCCTTTCATCAACCCATACCCATTCTCTACCAAATCTAAAGCTCCCGCATTTCCCGCATTTTTCAAGTTCGAGACTTGGAAGATGGGCTAAGGTATTCCGTTCCGCAAAGCAACTCCCGCAGATCTTGAACTTGCTCTCTTTCCCGCAGACTATGCATCGCACGAAAAAAATGCATTGGTGCTGTTAATAAAGTTGTTATACACAAGAGCGTGGTAAGTTTGGTAGTGTTGAGCTTAACAGCTTTGTCTTTGGTGTTTTCTGTTGATAGGCTGGAGCTAAAACTAACAACTTAGTTGGAAAACAAAAATAGAAAAACTTATATATCCTATTTGGCCTTTATACTAAAATTAACATTCCATAGGAGGTCGAAATATGAAGAAAATATTCATAAAAAAGAAAAATTGGTATTGTTTATTTTTGTTACTAGTACTTTTTTCGACGTTCGTGGGCATAGCGTCGGCGGCTGAGGATGAATGTCGTAGACTTAGATCATTTATGAATAATGAAGAGAGTCTGACATCGTTTTGGAAAGAAGCATATGGAAATGCGAGGAATGATTTCTTAAAAGACTTTGGAGTCACGCTAGTATCTTATGCTCCGGGGCTCGGAGAAGCGGAGAAACTTACAATTGAAGCGGGTAAGGCGATGGCAGAGGCGGCAGAAGAAGGAAGTTTGTGGCCAGTCACTAACTTTGTGCTCACGCAAGTTGCCCCAGAACTGGGGAAATATTTTGGAGTAGGTTTGGTTGTTAAAATTATAACTGATCTTACAAACCTTGCTTCCTACCATGGGCCTATGATTTTCGATAGTTATAAAAATTATAAGGAACATGCTAAACTCTTTGAAAGATATAGGAGCGAGTACTATGCGAAATGTCAGGAAAGGCTTCCCCCGAGAGAGCCTGGTAACGACAAGCCAGATGACAGCGATGACGTCTCAACTCCAGAAATAGCATCAAATAACACTTTTAACGAAACGCCAAAAGTCGCCATCCTTTTCAAGGGATCCCCTCTTGATACACAAAAGCTTTTGGCAGAGTTTAACGAACCCGTTACCTTTGTGGGTGTTGACTTTTCCCCAGAGTTGTTAAATGATTATCCCGTTCTTATCATTCCCTCGGGGGGACTATATGGTTTAGACTCTTCAAAAACTTTCAAATCCAATCTTGAACAATACGTTAGAAACGGTGGTACATTGATCGTTTTCTCACAACAACGTGGTTATGAATACAGTGCATTACCTGGCAACCTCAGTGGCTATGGTTGGGTAGAAGACCAGAGCTGTCAGTATGCCTCGGTTTACATTAACACTTACCATCCAATTCTTTCAGGGCAGGATTCGGTGACATTAGACGTTGTTGTCGATGGCTACTTCACAAAATATCCAGAAAACGCTACGATATTGCTCAGCAGAACAAAGAACGGAATGCCTGCAATGCTCATGTATGAATACGGTAATGGAACTATTATTGCATCTACGATTTACGAGGACTGGGCTTACACTCACTATCAATCGACTCAAGACGGCAGAAACCTTGTTAGAGATATGATTGCTTGGGCTAAAGATAGGGAGAAAATACCAGAATATGCAACAACTGATAACCTCAACCTCTCCGTAAATGTGACTAACGTCTATCTCCCGATTCCATCGGACTATCCACGATATGAACCGGGCGAGACTATTAATATTCCTATCAACATAACGAATAATGCAAGTATTGGATTGGACAAAGTATCTTTCGTGGTGTTTGACCCAGATCATAGGATAAGTTATGTGAACGTCTCAGTTTCTATACCGCCGAACGAATCGAAATTCGTCAATTTCACGTATCCAACGACAAATGAATCAAAACGAGGAGTTTATTTCTTCCTATATCTATTGTATGCCAGGGAAGAGATAGTAGGGGGCGGATTTGGAGGCGGATTTACCCTTAGTGTTAACGCGACGGATCTATATACGTATAGAATCAACTTCACCCTAAAAGACCCGAATAGGAATATTGTCAAACAAGAAAACGTATCGATTTCCGTGAATCCCGGAGAGACGAAAATCGTTAATTTCACATATGAAAACCCCTCAAGACTTGGAATTTGGAGTTTGGAATACGAAATATTGGATTACAATAACACGTTGGTCGATTCAGGCATTAAGAAATTTGCAGTGAGTAAATACGCAGAGAATCCTAAGGGCTTTGTTTATCGAGGGAATGAGATAACATTTGCGATTACTTCTCCAGAGGAGCGATATGCCTATGGGAGTGACGTCCCGTTTACGATTCACATCTGGAACAAGGGGAGTACAGACAGGAACATTAGTGTGAGAACATACTATCAAGACTGGTCTCTGAGGCTGATTCCACTTGAGGAAGTGAATGAAACACTTATGGTGCAAGCAGGTCGAGAAGTTACTTATACGCACACTGTTAATGTCGATGGCATTCGCTTATCGCATAACCAACTTATAATCCGGGCTGAATTCTATGAAAATGGCAGCTATCTTGGCAGAACTGAAAAAGTGGTCCAGATGTTCTATCCATCTCTCGGCATTCACGTTGAAACTCAGTGGAAAGAATACGCAGTAGGGGAGACAGTTTCGATCCTGCTCAACCTCACAAACCAACAGAGTACAGCTTTCAATGCCACTATCATAACGAGAGTATTAGATCCAAATAACAACAAAGTTTTTGAGCGTGCTTTTAACGCAGAGCTTAGCGGTTATGGATACCACACCGAAACTCTTCATTTCACTCTGCCAACTGATACATATGGGATATACCTTGTAGCAGTGGAAGCGTATTCGGAGAGTAATAAAATAGGTTCTGGTTCTACATACTTCGAGGTTAAAAGAAGCTATGTCGTAAGAACTATCTTTGACAAACCTGATGGAGTATACATGATAGGAAGGAATATGAGTATTGATTTGGAGATAACCAACGTTGGCTCTAATCGCTGGAATTCCTCGGTGAATATCTCTATACCAGATTTAAATTACAACAACTCGACAAACGTCTCCTTAAATCCAAATCAAACTGCAACGGTAAAATATGATTTGGGTATTCCAGAGATTCCCGCAGGTAAGCACGACGTTATCGTTACCATAGGTTCTGACATTTATAAATATCATTTTATTATCCCAGATTCGAAATTGGTTCTGAATTCAGAGGAAAGAAGAAGCTACAACGCTGGTGAGAATCTAACCTTCAAGTTGACAAATGTTGGTGGTGTTAATACAACCTTCAATTGCTCCATTAGATTTTTTGATATGATGGGATTTGCGATCTATGAGAACAAAACCGAGGGCAAGATATCAGCAGGCGAGAATAGGACTATTTCGTTCAAAATCCAAGACCAGGCTGTAAGTGGTGATTATAACCTTATTGTATTGTGCAAGGATAATAAGACTGGTGAGATATCGACGCTGTCAAAGTCTTGTGAGGTAAGCGGATTAAAGGCAGTGGTGACCTCTGTTACGGATAAGAAAGTCTACTTCAGCAACGAGAAAGTGAATATTTCAACGAAGATAACGAACCTCGATGGTTCAATTGTGGGTGGCAAGTTGAGACTTCAAATTTATTCAGGAAAATATCAAGCAGCGCCTGAAGTCAACACAACTCTTGTGGACGGAAAGATGATCATGAATAATTCATTTATAGAAGTAGCGATGAATTCCACCACAGGGATATTTACCATAGGGACGACGGGTGGGGATCCAGGAAATCCAAACGATGATTACAAAGACTTAATGTATGGACATCCCGATCCTTGGTCATCTTTTACTACCGTTAGAATCGATAATAGAGATTACGTGTATACAGCAAATCAGTTATCTGAGGGTAGTATTGTATCCAGTATGGAAATAGAAGGTGTGCTCATCACACAGAAATTAACCATCGTGTATTCATCTACCGGTAATCCTGATGCGGTGGAGATAAAGTACGTAATAGTCAACAAAAACACAACGTCCAAGGAAGTTGGAATTAGAGTAATGATAGATACACAACTCGCTGGAAACGACGGTGCGCCGTTTGTTATACCCGGTGTTGGCAACGTGACAAAAGAGCGAGAATTCGTCGGTCCCGAAGTTCCAGTATGGTGGACTACAATGGACTCTTTAGAAGAACCAACAGTTATAGCCCATGGAACACTTAGAGGTATCGGTTCTGATCCAGACAAATTTGCCATAGCTTACTGGCCTGATATTGTAGATACTTTCTGGGATTACGAGGTCGATCCAAATCAATGGATAACAGGGGATAGTGCTATAGCGATATGGTGGTATCCGAGATCTCTGGCACCCAACGAATCCATAGAGCTCGCAACGTTTTATGGCATTGGATACGTGTCTGAGGTAGGAGGAGCAGTACTTTGGGAAGAAGAGAGAGACTTGAGCGTCGATGGAGAACAAGATGTAGCAACGAATGTTTCTCTAAATACAATAGGAAAGTTTTCATTGTTCACAACCCTATTCTCAAACACGTCTCAAGTAATTGCTCAGAATAGGACGTACTTCTATATCACCAGAGAGAACACGTCTTTGACGTTAGAGACTGAGAAACTGGTTTATAAACCAAACGAAAAGATAACGATCTTCGGAGAAGTGATGAACTATGCGGAGATAGCAAAGAACTATAATCTATCAATAAAAGTAAATGGAGAAGAAATATACTCAGAGAATTTCACCTTAGGGCCGAGTCAAACTCGCACATTTACAACCACTACAACACAAAACAACTCTTTTGTTTTAGAGGGGACAGTTGATGGAATAACGATTGCGGACTTTATCAGAGTGGAGCGTCCCAGCATTAACGTCTATATCATCGCACCGGATATAGTTGGCTTAGCAGATTTTAATGTTGGTGTGCTAATCGAGAACATTGGAAGTGTAACAGCTGACTTAACTGTTGAAATAGGTGATAAGAAGTGGAACATAACACTACCGGGAGGCGAGTCGAGATTGTTGGAGACAACGTTGAACATTACAGAGAATACAACGCTGGTTATAGTAGTTTCCGGGGACGTTTACAAGAAGATCCAAAAAGAGATAATTTGCGGAGAAAGGGCAAGAATAAGTATAATACCTCAAGACCTGTTTCTCGAAGGAACTGTAGAAATCCCCATTACTGTTGAAAACACCGGTATTCTGGATACTAAATTTAGTGCGACATTCTACATAGATGACCAGAGTGTTACCAAGACATTTTTCGTGCCCAAAGGTCAAAGTATAAACGATACACTTTCATTTAACCTGTCTAAAGGCAATTACACATTGTTTTACACTTCCCAATTCGGAGAGGGGAACGTCAGCTTTAGTGTCGCCATACCAAAGTTTGTTGTGACTTCGGTCCCTACGAACAGGACATTTGGTCTTGGGGAGAATGCGACACTGACCTTCCGGGTCAAAAATATTGGGGCAGCAGAAGATAAAGTAACTGTGAAATTGGAGATACCAGGAATATATGAAGACGTCAATTCCACATGGATAAGACCCGGCGAGGAAGAAGACGTAACCTTTGAATTCATTATACCTGATGATTTGATGGAAAAGAGTTACAAGGCATTTTACGAAGTTAATGGTGAAAAGGGTAACTTCACGTTCTTTGTGCAAGGCGCAAATATCACAGTTAACGCATCTCTGGATAAAAGATCGTACACAGAAAATGAGACTGCAGTTCTCACATTGACCGTTAAAAACAACCAAGCCATGGATTTAAGCCTGTTTTCAAGGGTAAAATTCAATGAATACGATAATGTAACACATTTCAATCTGAATGGGTTAGAATCGAAAACTCTGACGTTTTACATTCCCATAAAATTTGGTGGAGATAGCAAAATATTGTATTCAGTTTACGCAGACTCAGGGAGGGCGCTTTACATAAGTTCGATGTATATTTACACGAGGAACCCCACTATAGACGTATACACTGATAGGCAGGTTTATAATATAGGAGAAGAAGTGTCAGTGTCCGTTAACGTCACCAAGAGTGGCAATCTCACGATGAAAGCGCCTAACTTTTCTGTAAATAGGGCAATAACGGAGGGTACTACTGTTTTCAATTTCACATTACCTGAGCTGAAGTCGGGGACGTATTACATTGAATACACATTTGAGGACTTCTCCTCTGCTTATCCCTTTGATGTTATCGGCTATTCAGCGAGAATACTTGAAGCGAATCTGGATAAGGAAGAATATCGCAATGGAGATACGATAAAACTCAAAATAAATGTCGAAGCGAACAGAAACGTTTCGGGATGGCTGAGAACATGGATTTACGATCCTGAAAGTAACTTAATTGATGAGTTTGAGACAAGTATTAGACTTGTAAGAGGAGAGAATGAGATAGAGATAAACAGAATACTATCAACAAACATCTCAGGGGTCCATGTAGTTGTGTATGGATTTTATGCTGATTTGAGTGGTCATAGTTTAACTCTACTCGTTTCAGGTGCAGAGTATTTTGATGCAAAAACGACTCCAACTCCCACCCCTGCCCCAACACCCACGCCTACGCCCTCACCAACTCCAACTCCTACACCCACGCCTACACCAACTCTCACACCAACTCCAACTTCTACCCCCACACGAACTCCCAGACCGCCCGTAGGTGGCGGTATCGGTGGAGGAGTTGTAACAACTGAGAAATTCGTCTCGCTGACAAGTCAGTATATCACTCTCTTGGCAAAGAAAGAGAATGTTTACATGGTTCCAGAAACTACCTATGTAAACAAAGAAATAATATACATCGTCTCGATAACTCTAATCCCAACCGAGAGCACAGATGTAAAGATAAACATCGTAAGATACACGAAAGCTCCGCCGGATGTTCCGCCGATAGAATTAGCAACGAGATTTATCATCTTCAATATAAGCTTGGACATGAGCAAAGCAACAAGTGTGAGCGGTAAGATAGAGTTCGCAGTTCCAGTTAGAGCCCTTAAGGGCGTAGATCCAAACGACGTCGTAGCTCTAAGACTTGTCGATGGCAAATGGGTTGAGATACCGACAAAGTTCTTAGGAGAAAAGGATGGCTTCTACCACTTCTTAGCAGAAACTCCTGGATTTAGCTACTTCGCCTTAGCCGTTAAGCCAACGACTCCTACTCCAGCGCAAACAACACCAATACCGACAACAACTTCTACTCCTACAGCAACCCCTACAGCGACGCCCACAGCGACACCGAAACCACTTATTCCAGGATTTGAAGCAATCTTTGCAATCGCTGGACTGCTTGTGGTTGCTTACTTGGTGAGGAAACGATAGATTTTTCCATAATTTTTTATTATATGTCGAAAACGCCGAGAGTCGCAGAGTAAGCAATGAAAGAAGCCCAGAACGCAATTGCGTAGAGTGATGAGAACAGTAGAGCCGATTTGTAGCTCTTAGCTAAAAAGCCAATTACAGCACCGCTGATCGCGATTCCAATCCAGTGGAAGAAAGATATTGCGATTGCAACAACTATCGCCAAGATCTTAACCAAAGACAATTCTCTCACCTCTCGCACTAAAATCACAGACCTTGTATTTCCCTTCAGCCCAAAGTATCAGCTGGTCGTCGTAGTTCTTAGAGAAGAAGTTTCCAGAATTCCCGCCGGGAATTACGCAGTAGTCTTTCTCGAAGGTCACGATCATCCTCCAACTGCTCCCAACTTGGTAGCCCATCTCACCAATGCGGCGGAAGTTGAAAACCGTGAACTCGTCTCCACCCATAGCCTTTGACGGGTAATCAAAGTAGCCTACGATCTTGCTGAACGGATGCTTCATGGCGAGCTTGTTAATATCTCCGTAGACCTTGTAGTTGTTCTTTTTAATCTCCTCGATTGCAAGCTTCAAAGCTCTCAAGGCGATGTCATCTCTTGTTTCCACAGCTTCAGTTCTCTTGTCATCGAACCACTCACTGTTTGCTGGCAAGTTCTGTAGCACATACAATCTTGGCAAATAGCTCTTATCGAGTCCTACTGCGAAAAACTCATCGAACGTCTCGTTTATGAATTTCTCAAGCCAGATTGTGAAAATCAACGCTTCCTTCGAATCTTTTTCCATTCTGAAGTCCCATTTCCTCAACATATCTGCGTAAACTTTTAGTTCGTCATCCATCTTCGGATAAGCTTCGAGGATGAACGGAACGAAAAACTCAGCAACCTTCGACTTCGTGTCCCTTTGCAAGTTCATAAAATCCTCTACTGTAATCTTTTTGCTTGCAACGAGCTCGTCAAGGATTTCGTAGATTCTCATGCCCCTGTATGGGTCTGCGAAATACATCGCATCGCCCAAGTAGTGCTTCTCGTAACCTACTTCTTGATTCGCAGTCGCTATGTAGTCTGGGTTTATCACGTGCGGAATCTCTTCGAAGGGTATGAACCCTTCCCATGTGGAGAAGCCGAAAGCTCTGAAGCCCTTCCACTCTCCTTCTCCTGCGGATCCGTTGAAAATGGTGTTTCCAGGAACTTCTTTTCCATTCACGAGTCTGATCGGATACTTCCCTGCGGGGTAATACATTGTGTTCCCGTAGATATCTGCGTAAACGACGTTTTGTGCTGGAACGAAGAATAGCTTAAGTCCCTCCATGAATTCGCTGATGTTTCGGGCGTAGTTGTATTTGTAGATCGCCAAAGCTTCGCTCGTGTTCGTGAAACCAGTCCAAGCCACCGCAACTTTGAAGCCATCTCTCTCAATCAAAGCGCCATGGATCGTTTTCTCAACCACGACTTCTCGCTCTTCAATGCCCTTTGCGGTCTTAACTTTTATTTTCTCAACCTTCCTTTCCGGCTCAAGCCACTGATCTTTGTAGAGGTATTTGCTCCCGTTCCAGACGTAGTAGTAGAAGTCTATCACGTCCGCACCAACGTTCGTAAATCCCCAGGCTACGAAGTCGTTTCTACCGATGATGATCATTCCAACTCCAGGGAAGGTCACACCACGGACGTTGAAGCCGTTGAGCTGAATGTGCATCTCATACCAAACTGGCGGAACTGTTAGAAGCAAGTGGGGATCGTTTGCCAGCATCGGCTTTTTCGTCTCGGTGAACTTTCCCGAAACCAACCAGTTGTTCGATCCGAGACTTTGACTGCCTTCGAAGCTCTTAACCCAGTCGACAAACGACTTGTTTACCCTGATGATTGTATAGCCATGATCCAAGGTCATCGGATACAACTCGAGGGCTTTATCTCCGAGCTTATCCAATATAACCGCCTTTTTCAGATCCCAAAAGTTTCCAGTTAGCCCCCAGGCTATCTCCTTTGCGATTAACAGAGTGTCAACTGGTTCCCACTTCTTTGGCTTGTAGTTTGCGAGCTGGAACTCCATGGGCAGTTTTTCGGTCTCGATGAAGTAGTTTACACCTTCACTGTAAGCGACTAACAGTTCTGCAATCTCAGTATTCTTTAGACTCTCCCATGTTATCTCCGCAGATCTCACGAAGTCCATCTTTCTGTAAAAAACGTCCGATTCGTAGAAATCCTCGCCGAAAACTTCGCTCAGCTCGCCACGCATAATTCTGCGATGCAGATCCATCTGGAAAAGACGGTCTTTTGCTTGAACGTATCCTGTTGCGAACGCAAGTGCTTTTTCGTTCTGTGCAACGAAGTGTGGAACGCCAAACTCATCGTAGAAAACCTCGACTTTCCCGTATGGGTTGCGAACTTCTTTTTTGCCTTCGAAAGACCATAGCGTTCCCGAAAAAGGGGAAAGCATTGTTAGATAGTTGCTTGCTAAGTATAGAACGATGGCAAGCACTAAGAGGGGAACAAACCCTCGTTTGCGCATGTTAAGCGTTAGTCGATCATTTTAAATATTTTACGAGTCAGCGCTTATCCACTTCCTTCTTCCTCTCCTTCCTCCCAAGTTCGTCGATGCTTTTCTGCTCTTCTATCTCCCTAAGCTCCCCTTCTGTCATTTCGAGAATAAAAGCGCCCACGTAACCGCAGTTGAGGCATCTGTATTTGCCAGTGTAGCCACCACCGTCTAAAACGACATCCTTAGACTTACAAATCGGACAGACCAAGATTCTTTTCATGCTTGAGCTAAGCTCTTCTGGAGATAAACCTTAGCTGAAAAAGGGTTCGCAAAATTTTTAAGAAATTGCGAAAACGAGGTTGTGTTGATAGCTCTTTCAGTCTACGGTGAAGACAAGCCGGGGATTGTTCATGCGGTAGCCAAAGCGCTTGCAAGTTGCAATGCGAACATCGTGGACATCGAGCAGACTGTGCTCCAAGGGATATTTGCGATGTTCATCGTTGCCGAGGCGGACGAGTTGAAATGCGTCGAAGAAAAGCTCGAGGAAGTTGCAAATGCTTTGAATCTGAAGATCAGTCTAAACCCATTTGAAAGGAAGGAGGGGAAGAAGCGGAGTTTGTTCTTGGTGAACGTCCTCGGCAAAGACAGAGTCGGGATAGTCCGGGACATAACTGCGGTCTTTCTGAAGTTTGGGATAAACATCGAGAGAACGAGTTTGACCGCAAGGGATAAGCTGATAGTGATCGAGTTCCTCGTTGACATCGGCGATGCTGACGTGCAAAAGCTTCGAAAAGAACTTTTGAAAGAAGGAGAAAGACTTGGACTTGACATAGTGGTAATGGACTACGAAACTGCGATGAAGGAAAAGAAGCTCGTCGTTTTCGATCTCGACTCAACCCTTATCGAGGTCGAGATAATCGATGAGCTCGCAAAAGAAGCGGGCGTTCAGAGGGAGGTCGAGGAATTGACGAGGAAGGCTATGAACGGCGAGCTCACGTTTAAGGAGGCGCTGATAGAGAGGGTTAAACTCCTCGAAGGTTTACCCGTTGAAGTTCTCGAGAAGATTTACTCTCGGATCGAGTTTACTGAGGGTGCGAAGGAGCTAATTTCAGCGCTGAAAAGGGCTGGCTACAAGGTTGCGCTCGTCAGCGGTAGCTTTACTTATTTCACAAATCGCATAAAAGAAGAGCTTGGGCTCGATTACGCTTTCGGCAATGAGCTCGAGATCGTGAATGGAAGGCTTACGGGAAGGATCAAGGGAAAGATAATCGACGCAGAGGAGAAGGCGAGGATAATAGAGGAGATTGCGATGAAAGAAGGAATAAGCATGGATAAAGTTGTTGCAGTCGGGGATGGTGCGAACGATAGGCTTATGATTGAAAAAGCTGGGCTCGGGATAGCCTTCAACGCAAAGCAGATTTTGAAGGAAATAGCAGATGGGAGCATCTCGAAGACAAACTTGATCGGAATCGCTGGGATTTTGAAGCTACCATTCGAGTTCACAAGGAGATTATGAATCTTGGCAAAGTCCTCATCGTTTATTTTGCGACTTTCTTTATAAAACTCGTGGCATTTTATTATTCCAACCTCGCAGTCATCCTTGCGGACGCCTTGCATAGCGTCGTTGACATATCTTTGATCTTAATTCTGATTGTTGCTTTGCGCATATCGAAAAAGGTCGCTGACGAGTGTCATCCGCATGGGCATGGAATGGTGAAGAACGTAGCCTCCCTTGCTGTTTCGGTTGCGTTCATAACTCTGCTATCGGTTGAGTTGTTTAAGGAAGGTGTGAATCGCATCTTAAGCCCCGAGACTTATGAGAACCTCGAAATCGCTATGGTGGCGGAGTTTGCGGTTCTTGCGCTTTTGTTCTCAACGACTCTACTCCTTAGGAAGCATGAGGGCATTCTCGGGAAAACCGCTATGTATGAAACCTTAAACGACTCTTTGTCAACAATCGCTGCGATTTTCGGAATTCTCTTCGTATCCTTTGGCTTTGCGGTTTTCGATGGGATTATGACAATAGCGATTGCGATACTCATTGCCTACAATTCTTTAAAGCTCTTTTTGGAAAACGCCAGGTTTCTGCTTGGACTCTCGCCAATGGAGGATTTTTATTCTAAAGTCGAGAAATCGGTTAAAAGCGTGGAAGGTGTGCATAACGTTCACGACATGCTTGCAATCTACACTGCGGAGAACGAGATACACTTGGATCTGCACGTTACAATTGACGGAACCACGAAGATCGAGGAGGCGGATTTGATATCGAGGAGAATTGCGGAGAAATTGCGGAACGAGTTTCCCGAAGTAAAGCATGTTTCGATTCACTTCTGCCCCCACGCTGGTGAGAGGAGGAAGATATGCGACTCCCAGTCAATGGATCGATTTTAATGGTCGAAGCACAAAACTGCGATAAGTTTTTAAAAGATACGCAGTAAGTGTTGCTGTGAGAATCTGGCTGATAGTCGTTATGCTCATCTTGTGCACGCAAATTGCGTTTGGAGGAGTTTTAGAAATCGAGGAAATGAAAGTTTCGGTTTTTGCCACCGATAAAGCTCATCTGAAATACGAAATAAAGCTGAGGAACACGATAGACAAGCCAATAGTCCCTGGGATTTCTGAACTAAGGCTTCAAAAGGTTGAGAACACAAAACTGCTCTTCTTCTCGATTCCCATCGGTGAGCATAGGAAAGCGGTCGAAGTCGAGAACCTCAGAGCTTACTCTGGCAACGTGAACTTCAAAGCGAGCGTTGAGCACTTCGAGGACTACACCACCATTTACTACGAGGTTTGGTATCCGATAGAGCCCTATGGGGAGAAGAACGTGACAATCGAGTTCGACGCAGACCTCGTCGACTATGGGCTGATCTTCAAGAGCTTGACGATACCCGTGGGCGGGGATATAGACATAAAGAAGCTCTACTTGGACATTAACTCTGACTGGAAGCTCTGCTATCTCGAAGGAAACGTAGCTTCAGTGCCTTCAAACCACATAGCATTCGTAACCGCAGAATTCTCGATTCTGCCATTACCTCTGCTACCGTTTCGTGGCTACGTCCTCTTCTGGGGCTCTTTGCTGGTCTTGATTGCAATCCTTGCATTCGTGTTAATGAGAAAATGAAGTTCTTAGCCTTCCTCGCTCTACTTTTCATCCCAATCTCCAGCGCTTGTGTCGTCGAGCTACGTAGCACCACTTTTTACATCAACGGAACCCAGGAGGTTACGAGGGATTGGTTTGTCATCGACTTCGAAAACACCTATGGCTACGACCTCTTCGACGTCCGTTTCGGCGATTTGGCGTTTGTTCCAGTGATCCGTGATGGAGAAAGAGTTAGAATAGATCCGTATAAAAACGTTAGCCCAAGGACTTTCCCGATTACAGTTTTTGCGACGGTTGAGAGTTTTGAGGATCGAAGCATAGTTCGTTACGAGCTCAGGAACTCAGGAGACAGTGTTGACGTTTCGATCTCAATACCCATGTTCCCAGACTTCATCTCCTGCGACAACTGCGTAGTGTCAAACGAAAGCATAGTTTTCAGCAGAACAATTGCGAAAAACGAGGCTGTGGGGTTTAACTTAACTCTGAGGCGAGATTTCACGATCCCAGATGGGGCGATCAGCTTTAGCTACCATGGAAAAATCGACATGAACTTCACAGCCAACGTTCCTGTGGTTGTAGAAAAAGGGAGGGGTGAGAACTGGATCGGGGTTTTTAGGGTTTCGAACGTTCTCGATAAAAGAGTAGAAGGTAACGCAACCGCATTTGTTGAGTTCGATACGGGCAATAGAACTATGCTTTTCGAAGAGAAGATCGAGCTTGCTCCAGGGGAGAACTTTACGAAGTCCGTGGAAGTAAAAAGCCAGTTTGTGCCAACTTTCTTCTTCAGAGTTCAGCTCAGAGTCGAGGATTACTGCAATCTCACGACGCTTCCCGCCACCGAGATCGGCGGGAGGTATGTGATCGGATACGCAACCCTTAGGGGCTTCACGCACACAACACCAGCGATCATCCCTGTGATGCCCGCCCCACCGACTCCTGAGATTGTGACGGTTCCAACACCGGAGATCCCACAGAGTCCTGAAGTTCCGGGGAGAGAAACGATCGAAGTAGTCCCAGAGGTCACGATTCCACCGCCGAAGGTTGCAAAAGAGCTCGTGGTTCAATACGTGGTGATGATGATTCCGGCGATATTTGGGACGTTTTTTACAACCCTCTTTATCCCCATTCGCTCAAGGGGAATTGTTGCACTCAAAGAGCACGAGAGATTTCTCATAGCGCTGTATCCAAAGTTCCGGATATTTACGACACCTTCGAATCCTGTTCGTAGGGGAATCGTGATTGAGCCTGATGAAGAACTCGTTTCGGGACTTTTAGGGATGGGAATCGATCGAAAATACGCTGAACTCCTTGCGGTTGCGGTAAAGGTTAAAAAGCCTGTGATCGTTGGCGATGCAAGTGTTGCGAGAGTTGCGGTAGCGTTTGGAATACCGGTGATACTGTATGGACGAGCTTGAGGTGATGATGGAAGAGTTGGTGAAAAAGGTTCGCTTTAGGGACACGATTTCAGCAATTCTGATCTCGACCGCTTTCGTCTTCTTTGGAATCCTTCTCTTGATCGTTCTCGATGTCATACTCGTTCCGCTCTCAATAAGAAGCTACATCGCAATTGCGCTCCTCGTCTTGGCCTGGGTCTTCATGAGCATTGGTGTTTATCTGCTTATAACAATGCCACTACCGAAGCCCTTCAAGATCGTTGCGGACTCAAACGGAGTTGTAAAGCTTTTGGAGAAGGGATACAGCGGGAAAGTGTTTGTTTCGAGGGAAACCTATAGGCGATTACCGCCAAAGGTGGGTTTGAGGTTGAACCTCGAAATCTTGGATGCGGATAACAAGGAGCTCGAGAAGTATCGTAAACACGGCGAGGAACTTGCGCATGCCTTGGCAATTGCGAAAAAGCTTAAGGCGAAGATTGTGAGTTCACAGAAAGGCAAGGTAGGGGGTGTCGAGATAATAACTGCGGACGAATTGGAGTGATCACACAAACCCTCCTCTTAGCGTGTAGCCCGCCCTGTGGAATCCCCATCATCGATTCAGAGGACGCATGGCGGACGGGCAAATCTCTTCCTCTTTGAAAAATATAAGCTTTTTCCCGTCAAGCTCAGTAGTAAGGTTTTTATCCCGAGCAAAAACTTGGGTGCATGTTTCTAAAAGAAAAGATCAGCATAATCCTCGCAGTCCTTTCGGCTTTTCCCTGGCTTATCTCGTTCTTTATGTCGATCCATTACCCTCCCCACTTTGAAGCGTTGCTCGCAGGTATCGCAGTTGTTTCTGCTGCTTTTTTACTTTCCTGGGCAGCTGAGACTGCGGAGAAAGATTTGCCTCGATCCCTAAGTCTTGCAGTCGTCGCTTTACTTGCGGTTTTGCCGGAATACGCAGTCGATCTATACTTCGCTTGGATGGCGGGGAAAGTCGGAGGAGATTACATTCACTACGCCGCTGCGAACATGACTGGGGCTAATAGGCTTCTCCTCGGCGTTGGATGGAGCATGGTTGCGATTTTTGCGATGATTAAGCTTAGAAAGAAGGAAGTAGTTCTTGACGAAGGCATAAGGCTTGAGTTTTTTATTCTCCTGATCGCATCCCTTTACTGCTTCTCGATTCCACTGAGAAGCGAGATTTCAATCGTTGATACCATTATTTTGGTCTCTATTTACGTTCTCTACCTATACACAGCAACTAAGGCTCATCGTGAGGAATTCGAGGCGGTTGGAGTTCCAGCGTATCTTTGCTGTTTCCCTGTGAGAAAAAGGAGAGCCTCCGTAGTTTTTCTATTTCTTTTCTCAGCCTTTGTAATCCTCGTGAGCGTTGAAGCGTTCGCAGAAGGTTTAATTGGAACTGCAAAAATCTTTGGAATAGACGAGTTTTTGATGGTTCAGTGGATAGCTCCACTCGCAAGCGAAGCTCCGGAATTCATAGTTGCGGTTTACTTTATACGCAGGTTTAGAACTACTGCGAGCTTCAACACACTCGTATCCTCAAAGGTTAACCAATGGACTCTCCTCGTTGGATGTCTCGCCATTGTATACAGCTTAGCCCTCGGGTCTCCAAGCTCTTTGCCTCTTGACGATAGGCAGAGAGAGGAGTTCTTGCTGACCGCAGCGCAGTCGCTTTTGGGTGTGGCAATAATAATCAACCTGAGGTTCAACGTTTTCGAAGCTCTTGCGTTGCTATTCCTTTTCCTCTTGCAGTTCGTATACCAGAGCGTCGAGATGAGGTATTTGCTGAGCTTAGCCTACATACTCATCGCTATTCCCCCGCTCGTTGCACACAGGCACGAGATCGGGAAGAGTTTCAATTACGTGCTCAAACTTCTGAATAAGCGTTAAAATTAAATACTTTTTTGCGCTCATTTCGTAGGGTGAGGGTCATGGGACTCTTTGGGAAAATAAAGTCAAAAGAAAAGGCAATCGTCGATGACTATGAGGAGCTTGATTTGAGTCAATACGAGGCTGAAGTAGGAGAAAAAGCTTCGATGATGATCAAAGTCGCAGAAGTCGCAGGATTAGGCGAGATTCCGAGGATAAAGAAGGAGATCTACGATGGGAACATCGTCGTTGCGGACATCGGCTTCTTGAAACACGACAAGCTGACTCTGGACAGAATTTTGAAGGATCTAAAACAGCTCGTGGATGAAATAAACGGAGACATCGTCGGTTTGGGAGAAGATTACGTGGTTATAACCCCCACTGGAGTTAAGGTGGACAGAAACAAGATCAGGGGCAGTAAATGATCTGTCCAGTTTGTGGGAGAGAACTAAGGCTCGTGGTTACAACGTACGAGGTTCCTTTTTTTGATAAAGTTCTTTTAACCTCGATTTCATGCGAGTGCGGATTTAAACATGCGGACTCGATTGTCTTAGGCGAAAAGGAGCCGACGAGGTTCAAGATAAGGATAAATGAGAAAAACCTCTTTGCGAAAGTCATAAGATCGACTTCGGGAACGATAAGGATCCCAGAACTCGGCGTAACAATCGAACCCGGTCCAGCGAGCCAGGCGTTCATAACGAACCTCGAGGGAATCCTTGACAGAGTTGCGAACATCGTGAGAACTTTGATGCGGTGGAACGAGGGAGACGAGGAAAAGATCCGCAGATGTGAGTCGATACTGAAGAGAATTGAGGATACGCTTGAAGGAAAAGACGAGCTGACGCTCATCTTAGAGGATCCGTTCGGGAACAGCTTGATTCTTTCGGATGAGAGCTTCAGGGAGGTTATGAGCAGAGAAGAGGCGAAGAATCTAAAAACAGGCTTAAGTGTGATAGAGCTAACAGGGCTTAGCGAGGAGGAGATTTCAAAGATCTGAGTTTTTCTGCTTCGATTTCAAGCTCTTTGAATTTCTTCTCCATCTCTTCTCTCAACTTCTCGTCGCTCGGGACTCCGTAGAGGACTTCGAGTTCTATCATGCGCTTCGCCTTCTTATACTCGGCGTATATTTTCCCAATTTCTCTCGCAAACTCCGTTAACTTCTCCGGGGTTAGAATCACGAGGGCGATGATCGCAATGAATATCAATTCCTCGAATCCGAGCATGAACTTTGTTGCGCCGAAATTTTTTAGCTTTTTCGATAACTTTTTTAGTCACCACAGAGATGATGGGAAGGTTGAGAAGCTTGAAGGACTTCTCGATTGGGAAGCTGAGCATAAACATAAATGGCGACGTTGGGGAGAGGGAGATAGCCGAGAAAGGAAGAATCGCAGAAAGCGCTGGAATTAGAGTTGTTTGGGTTGGAGACTTCGATTTCGATCCTTTTTTGACTGCAGAAATCCTTGCAAGGGAAACGAATCTCCTAATCGGCTTTGGAGTATTGTCGGCGACGAAAAGAGACTGCAGAGAAATGATTCGAGAAATCGAAGGACTTGAACTTAGATTTGGGGAAAGATTTTTGGTCGGAGTTGGAGCGGGAGAATTCAGGGATCCGAAGGAGGCAGTTGAAAGAGTTATGAAGTGTCTTGAGATGCTGAAACCGAGGAAAGTCTTTGCTGGCTGTTCATCACCTAAGATAACAAAGCTCGCATCGAGAATCGCGGATGGAATCCTTATAAACTACGTTCACCCAGAACTTGTTTCTTATATTGCCTCTTTTGTCGAAAATGGGATGAAGATTGCCTACGGACCCGCTTTGCTTTTGCCAAGCGAGTTTGAAGAAGACGTAACTTTAGCATCTGCGATCGTTCTAAAAGGCGTCGAAAAGAGGTTTGGGATAGAGATAAACGAGGACTTAAAGAAGCTCGTGGAGATGAGGCGAAAAGGAGTTTCGATCGCAAATTCGGGGTTGTTCAGAATGAAGGAGTTCTTGCTCGAGAGATTTGCAATCGCAGGCAATTTCGAGGAAGTCTCGGCGAAGATAAAGCAGTTGCTGAAGGTTTGTGACCACGTCGTCTTGTCAGATCCGTTTTTCAGAGATCCAAACTCTATGAAAGCTTTAAAATCGCTGGTAAGATTATGCGAGGCGTTTTGAGGATAATAAACCCGTATGATCCGGGAATTATTCCCGAAGGGCAAGTCGTGAACCTGAGTTCCAACGAGAATCCATACGAGCCGAGCGAAAGCGTTAAAAGAGCTTTTTTTGATGCAATAGCGAAGATAAACCGCTACCCAGATGCGAGCTATTCAAAGCTGAAGAAAGCGATCTCGGATTTTTTGGGCGTTGAGATCGAAAAAATTTCGGTTGGTTGCGGGTCTTCGGAGCTTATTTCAAGGGTTTGCGACGTTATCGTTGAAGAACTCGACACGGTTGCGGTTCCGATGCCCTCTTATTCGCTCTACTTAATCTACGCAATGCTCCGGGAAGCGAGTATCGTTACTCCGGTTTTCAAGGGCTACGAACTTGAGGCGGAAATCTTCGAGGAACTGAAGCCGAAGCTATCGATAATCTGCTCCCCAAACAATCCAACAGGGAATAAAGTGAAGAGAAAAGTCGTTGAGAAAATTGTGGAGAGCTCAGATTTCGTATTAATCGACGAAGCCTATGTAGAGTTTTCGGATGAGCACTTGCTTCAATTTGCCCTCGAGTTTGACAACGTAATAGTTTTGAGGACTTTTTCCAAGTTTTTTGGACTCGCTGGGCTTAGAATTGGATACGCAATCTCAAGCAAGGAATTGGCGGAAGCGATAGAAAAAATCCGTCTTCCATTTGCGATTTCGAGTGTTGCAGTCGAAACTGCGATCTCTGCAATAAAATCCTTTGATTACTACGCAGATCTTAGGAAGAGGATACTTGAGGAGAGGGAGAGACTAGCAAGGGAATTGATGAGGCTTGGGCTGAAAGTTTACCCGTCTTGTGCGAACTTTTTGCTCGCAAAAATCGATGAAACAGCCTTCGACTTTCTGTTGAACAAGGGAATAGTGGTTAGGAAGATCGGGAACTTTCCCGGCTTAGATGGAACGCATTTGAGGATAACTGTGGGAAGAAAAGAGGAGAACGATGCGTTAATAGATGCATTGAGATCATATCTTTGCGAGTCCTCTGCAGATTAGGTATATTGCGGAGAACTCGGGAACCTCCGCTGAATCCCCGGGAGAGAAGTTCAACTCGTAGCCCCCCATCTTCATTTTCACCTTTTTGAGAATCCTAACTCTCACTTTTTCCTCGCCAAAAGCTATCGCATCTCTGAATGGATCAAAGGTCTCTATATCCTCGACTTTCGTAACTCTAAGCCCGGACTTTCCGTGAAGGGTTCCGGGCATCCTTATGAGTCGTTTAACGTCCGCAGTCACCGGAGCGTCGATGTATACTCTCAGCGCATCGATTGCAGATTTTATGAACTTCTCTTTCTTCCAGTTTCGCTCTGGAACGCCTTTTTTGCTGAGGAACCTCTTCACTCGCATCTCAGCATTCGATTCTGGAAAATTCCCGAAGAGTTTTGGGCTGTTCAGCGTTAGGTAGTCGATGATCTCTCTCCTCTCTGGAGCTTCGAGGTAGCGAAAATCCTCGTCTAAAACGTGGACATGATACCCTCTGCTACCGGAGAAGAAGATCTCAACTTCTTTAACACCGAAATCGGTCTTCAGCAATTTTATCAGCTTTTTTACCTCGATTTTCGCTCTCTCAAGCACAGAGGCTACGTTTTTTGTTTTTATGGGCAAATGATCACCGTCGATGTCGAAGATGAGATCCGCACCCATCCAGCCTTTTTTCTCCATTTTCTCGTCGCTTGGATTCTCGTAATACGCCGAGGAGTAGTAAACGTGCGCCGGAACCTCTTTTTCTATGTAGTCCCGAAACTCCGCTTCGGATTCGAAGGAAATGTGTCTCTTCATCACGAACTCTGGGATGGATTCGAAGGGAACAAAAGCGAATTCGCGTTTCTTGAAGTCTCTCGGCAAATCTATTTTATTTTTTGAATAAAATTCGCTGAATTTTTTGATCAGATATTGCTTCTCCTCCATAGGTAGAAGTTCACACCCTTGTAGTTGACCAACTTCCCATCGCAGAAATCGCCATACAGTGGCTTTATGATGCAATCTGCATCTACGAGCTTTGATAACCTTTTTATCGCAGAAAATAGCTCTGGAGGTGGGCGGATTGAGTATACGAGCTCGACACCTCTGTAGATTTCGAGCCTTGGGTTTAGGATGTCGTCGATGTAGAATTCAACGCTCGTTTTTACTTTTCTGACATCAGTTGCGATCACAGATACACCTTTCGATTTCAGGAGCTCCGCTACCGCAACGTTGTTTCCAATCCCGATTTCCGCAACCCTTTTGTATCTCTGGGCTATGAATTCCGCAAGTGGCAACACTAACCTTAATATCCTCGTGGTTGCTATAAAGTTTTGTGCAGGTGGTGATAAGGGAGTATTCGATCAGAGACTTCAACGAAGTTCTCGAGATAGACAAAGAGGTGTTTAACCCGAGGAATCCGTCTTTCGATATGTTCGTCTACTTGACATACTGCAACGATCTTCTCGTTGCGGACATCGGAAACAAAATCGCAGGTTACGTTGTCACAATGGACGTCGATAAGGTTACAGGGAAGATAGTTTCGATCGCAGTTAGGAAGGAGTTTAGGGGGCATGGAATTGGTGAAGCTCTTTTGAGGGAAGCTATAAGGAGGCTTAGGGCGAGAGGGAAAACGAAGATAGCGCTTGAAGTCAGAGTTTCGAACAAACCTGCACAAGAACTATACAAAAAGCTCGGATTCAGGATAGTGGATACTATTCCGGGCTACTACAGCGACGGGGAGGACGCTTACTACATGGTTCTTACGCTCACTGGGCAATGACTTCCTCTACCTGTAGGCACTCCTTTAGCTTTGGATTTTGCACGAGCTTCTCTGGGTAGTATGTTTTGAAAATCTCCGAAATACCCTTGCAAAGCAACAAAACTGCCTTCTTGTGTTCAGATTTGCTTTTGTTTACTTGCACAGGGCTTATTCCAAGGTTTTCGTAGGCTTTAAAATGTCCGTTGGCGATCCCAGCATCTTCTAAAATCTTTTTTATGTGGAAAAGCACTAAGTGCAACACGAGCAGTTCCTCTTTCTGCATCACAACTCCATGAGGTTCTTTCTATAAAAAGTTTTCCCTCACTTCAAAAAAAGTTTTACATGTTTTATCCTTTTTATTTAAATTAAAAATTATTGTATACTCTTTAGCCCCCGGATATTACCCTGATCACAGTAACCTCTCCCTCTTCCGCAAACTCGTCCAAGGGCAACGGCGTTGAATCACGGACTAAGACTACGGTTTCGGGGTTTATTCCAAGGTTCTCGAGGATTTCGGTATACCTAAGCTTTTCTTTAAGCTCGATAATTTCTTCGCTCTTTTTGAAGCCCACGAACTTTATCTTGAGCTTCATTCCTCAGCAAGCACCTCTTTGGACACATCCTTTATGCTCCCCTTTGACTTCGTCTCTGCTAAGATCTCCTCCATCTTTTCCTCGAGCACCTTTTCATCTTTGCTGAGGACTTTCTTTAACCCCTTCTTTCTGAACTTCCGCCAATCGAATCTCCTCATAAAATCCCCAACACTACTTTGTCATAGGAATAGAAAAATCTTTTGCTCAAATCTGTAATTACTCTATCTCCCCCTTCATTCTCTCGAGTCTCTTCCTGATCTGCGCGAGCTCCTCTTTCGTGACCGAAACTCTCGTGCCCACTTCTCTTAGCTCCTTGTTTAGTGCCCTTATCTTTCTTAGCTGGACTAAGTTTAGCATTACACTGACGATTAGGAGAGCAAAAAGCGCCAACTCCAGTATTTGCTCCATCATCTCCTCCTCCTGAAAACCTTGAGCATTTTTTCAAGAACGCTCTCCTTCTTAACTTGCGCAACCGCAACCTCCTTCTTCTTCCCAGCAATAGCCATTGCGAGGTCTTTTATCGCAATCGATGCGGGAGAATTTGGAGCACTTAAAACCACGGGTTTACCGAACGCTGCAGACTTTCGGACTTCCGGGTCTTCGGGAATTGTCGCAATCACCTTTGCTTCGAGTATGGCTTCTATCTCCGACTTAGCCATGTCGATTCCCCAGCCCGTCATCCTGTTTATAACGACCCCGAGCGTCTTTGTTCCGAGCCTTTCTGCCACGATCTTCGTCTTTAGACCATCTGTAATCGAAGCGATCTCGGGATTCACAACGAGGAGAAGTTCCTGAGCTGCGGCGATTGCTATAACTGCACTTCTCTCGAGCCCCGCAGGTGCGTCGAGGATCAGAATATCCGTTCCACCAACAATCCTCGTGAGAACCTCCTCGAGTTTTTCGGGATTTGCCTTTCGTAACCCTTCGAGGCTAACCCCAGCGGGAATGACCTTCACACCTCCCGGACCAACGTAAATCGCCTCCTCAATCTTTGCCTCACCAGCGAGAACGTTCTGCAAAGTGATAGGCAAACCTTCCATCCCGAGGATCAGCTCGAGATTTGCCATCGTGATATCAGCGTCGACGATCGTGACATCGTAGCCAAGCTGTGTTAGCGCTATTCCAAGATTGGCGGTTATCGTAGTCTTTCCAGTTCCACCCTTTCCCGAAGCAACGGTTATAGTCCTCGCCATCTAAACCCCCCTAATCATTATTATCACTTCAACTATTTAAGCATTTTCCATCATGTCAATCAAAAAAAGAGATATCGTTATATATACCTTAGCATAAGAGCAATCGATAGTTTGGTGGTGTTATGGTAGTGGTCGAGCTTATAACTGGTAGAACTCTTGATCAGGGAGCGACAGTTGAAGAGAAATTAAGCGAGGAGTATTTTAATGCTGTGAATTACATCGAACTCAGCGAGGAAGACTTCAAACAATTGGCGCTGAAAGAAGGAGACAGAGTCAAAGTTGTCACGGATTTCGGGGAAGTTGTGGTTTTTGCAAAGAAATCCGACTTGCCAAAGGGGATTGCTTTCATTCCCATGGGTCCATATGCGAACGCTGTAATCGACCCCGCAACCGACGGCACGGGAATGCCCCAGTTCAAGGGGATAAAGGCGAAGGTAGAGAGAACAGAAGAGAAGGTTAAAACAATTAAAGAACTGCTGGAGGCGATCTAAATGCAAGATATAATTTGCACATTCTGCGGTAGTGTTTGCGATGACGGCGAATACGATTTGGAGAAAAGAAAGGTAAAGAAGTTCTGCAAGCTCGGAAGTAGCAAGTTCGCAGAGAAAGAGAGGATAAAGGCTCCAATGATCGATGGGAAGGAAGTAAGCTATGAGGAGGCGATTGAAAAAGCTGTTGAGATCCTTGTTAATGCGAAGAAACCATTGCTATACGGCTGGGCTTCGACTGCGAACGAAGCCATAAGGGTTGGTGTGATCTTAGCGGAGAAGCTCGGGGGAATTTACGATCAGTGCGCAAGCGTCTGTCATGCGCCGGGAACATTGGCTGTGATCGAAGAGGGTCTGCCGGGAGCGACACTTGGCTCAATAAAGAATCGTGCGGACGTTGTTGTTTTCTGGGGAGCAAATCCGATGGAAGCGCACCCAAGGCATGGGACGAGGTATTCGATCTCAGCCAAGGGTCTTTTGGTGAAGGATAGAAAGCAGAGAAAAGTTATAGTCGTCGATGTTCGCCCAACAAAGACTGCTAAGATGGCTGATATGTTCGTTCAAATAAAGCCGGGCTACGATTACGCAGTAATCTCAGCCCTGAGGGCGATAATAAGTGGGAACGCAGATGTTGTGCCGAACGAAGTTGGGGGAGTTCCGAAGGAGAAGCTCTTAGAGCTTGCGGAGATCATGAAAAAGGCGAAGTATGGCGCAGTTCTCTATGGCTTGGGGGTTACGCAGTCGAGGGGAAGGGATAGAAACGTAGAGAATGCGATAAAACTCATCCAATTGCTCAACAGAACGACCAGATGGGTAATTTGGCCGATGCGTGGGCATTACAACGTCGTTGGCGCAGGAGAGGTTCCCGCCTGGGAAGTCGGTTATCAGTATGCGATCGACTTCAGCAGAGGATACGCAAGGTTCTCACCCGCAGAATTTAGTGCTGTAGAAGTTCTACTCAGAAAGGATTGCGATGCTGCGCTCATAGTCGCTTCGGATCCAGTTGCGCATTTCCCGAAGATGGCGGTGAGGCATTTGAAGCAAATCCCTGTGATTCAGATCGACCCTTATCCAAACATGACAACGCTCATCGCAAAGGTCGTAATTCCGTCTGCGGTCTATGGAATTGAAGCAGAAGGCACTGCTTACAGAATGGACTGCATACCGCTGAGGGTGAAGAAAATACTCGAAACTAACTACTGGACCGACGAAAAGATCCTTGAGGAGATCCTCAAGAGGGTTGAAAAGCTGAAGGGGTGAAAAAATGCTCTGGATAAAGAATGGGATTGTTGTAGATCCAAAGAACAAGATCAACGCAGAGAAGATGGACATCTTTGTAAAGAACGGCAAGATCGTCGCTGAAAGCGATGTGAAGAAGGAAGACTGCAAGGTAATCGACGCAAGCGGGAAGCTTGTCGTCGCTGGTGGCGTTGACATGCATGCGCACATCGCTGGTAGCAAGATCAACACGGGCAGAACGATGCGCCCCGAAGAGATGAGGGTTGTTAGAAACATCGCAGGGAAGTTCAGAGCGACTTTGGGAAGAGTTTTGCTCACAGCTCCAGCGATTGGCTACGAATACGCAAAAATGGGTTACACAACGAGCTTTGAAGCTGCACAGCCACCTATCGGTGCTTTGCATACGCATGAAGAGCTTGACTCAATTCCGATGATCGACAAAGGGGCGTTGCCAGTCTTTGGGAACTGGCATCTCGTATTCAAGTGCATCGAGGAGAAGAACTTGGAGAAGCTGAAGGCTTTGATCGCTTGGGCAATAGAGAGAAGCAAGGGATTCGGTGTGAAAGTTGTGAACCCTGGGGGCGTTGAAGCGTGGATGTATGGAGGTAACGTGAAGGGCTTGGATGATCAAGTTCCCGGTTTCAGTGTGACTCCAAGAGAAATAATAACTTGGCTCCTCAGGGCTAACGAAGAACTTGGACTACCGCATTCCATTCATCTACACTGCAACAACTTGGGCGTTCCGGGGAACTATCAAACAACGATTGAGTCGATAAAGCTCGCAAAAGGTCTTAACAATCCAAAAAGGCAAGTTCTTCACGTTACTCACGTGCAGTTCAACGCCTACGCTGGTAGCAGTTGGAGAGACGCTGCAAGCGGTGCGGCGGAGATTGCAAAGGTTGTGAACTCGATGGACAACGTCACAATTGACATGGGCGCAGCAATCTTTGGTCATGCAACAGCGATGACAGGCGATGCACCGTTCCAGTTCTCCCTGCACAAGCTCATCGGTGCAAGATGGAGCAACAAGGACACCGAAGTCGAGACTGGCGCTGGAATCGTGCCGATTGGCTACTTACCGAGCAACCCTGTGCACAGCTTGCAGTGGGCTATTGGTTTAGAGCTTGGATTGCTCGTTGACAGCGATAAAGTCGTGCTCACGACTGATTACCCCAATGGTGGTCCGTTCACCGAGTATCCGTATGTGATGGCGATGTTGATGAGCAAGAAGATGCGTGAGGGCGAGCTTAAGAAAGTGCACCAATACGTGCAGAAGGCAACGAATTTGCCGAGCATCGACACTGAGAAAACGCTATACGAAGTCATCCACATGACGAGAAGTTTGCCAGCAAGAGTCCTTGGGCTCGAGAACAAAGGTCACCTCGGCGTTGGTGCGGATGCGGACATTGCGATCTACAACCTAAACCCACTTGAAACGGATTTCAGCAACGAGTTCGAGAAAGTCTACAAGAGCTTCAAAGTCGCAGAGTATACGATCAAGGGCGGAGAGATAATTGCAAAGAACGGCGAGCTCGTAAAGGAAGTCTTAGGAAAGACCTTCTGGGTCGATGCAAGGAAGAAAGTAGACCTCGAAGCAGTTATGCCCAACATAAAGAACTACTTCAACTACTACAGCGTCCAGCTCGGCAACTACGGCGTTGAGGAGCGCTGGCTTAAGAATCCTTCGAGGATCGAGGTGGTTTAAATGCTCATAATAAAGCCTAAGAAAGAATTCGAAGTTTGCGTCGAAGCAGAGCTAACGCCTGAGCTTGCGACGAAAAGCGTCGAAGAGGTTAGGAAGTTCAAGGTTTACTACGGGAACAGAGTCGTGGAGCTCGGAGAACTCTTTGAGGTCGTGAAAGAGGGCGAGGATAAGAAACTCGTCCTCGATGGCGACTTCAGCAGGGTGAAGTGGATCGGAACGAGAATGGTCGATGGAGAAATCGTGGTCAAGGGGAGCGTTGGAGCAAACTGCGGAGCATTCATGCGTGGCGGAAAGATAGTGATCGAGGGGAACGCAGACGACTGGCTTGGCATCGAGATGGCTGGTGGAGAAATCATTGTCAAGGGCAACGCAAGGAACCTCGTGGGTTGCGCTTACTACGGCGATGCGGTTGGAATGACCGGTGGCAGAATAGTGATCGAAGGGAACGCTGGAAATTACATCGGGGAGAAGATGAACGGTGGCGAGATCGTGATCAAGGGCAACGCTGGCGACTTCGTTGGCACCGAGATGCGTTCTGGTGTCATCGAGATCCACGGCTCCTGCGGTTTCGTCGGCGGGGACATGCGTGGCGGGGAGATAAGGATAAAGGGTAGCTTTGAATTGCTACCGACTTTCAGAAAGACCGAGAAGGGCTGGGTTGGGGACGTGAACGTCAAAGGAGAAGGAGTTATAAAAACCTTTTAATTTTCCCTTTTTACATCTCGTCATTCTTTGGGTGAAGAATTGAGGCTTTGGTCTTTGCATCCGAAAATTCTCGACTCAAAGGGACTTGTTGCGCTTTGGAGAGAAGCTCTGCTTGCAAGGAAGGTTCTCGAGGGAAAGACGGAGGGTTATAGAAATCACCCCCAGCTTTGGAGGTTTAAGAATTATACTAAGCCCGTAGTTGCGATAAACTCGTACCTTTACTTTGTTTTTCTTGAAGCAAACAAGAGAGGTTTTAAGTTCAGCAATAGGATCTACGAGCTTGAAATCTTGGAGAGAATCATTCCAGTCACCACTGGACAGCTCGAATTCGAGCTAAGGCATCTGATCTCGAAGCTGAAGAAAAGAGATCCAGAGCATTTAAAAAAGCTTGGCACTGAAATCGAGACAAATCCGATTTTTTACGTAATTGATGGCGATATAGAGCCTTGGGAGAAGTCAAAGACCTAAAGTTACTTAGAGTCATTTCTCAAGGAATATCTAAGAGAAAAACCAGAAGGAGCACACTATTCCGAGATTATAGATTTCCTCAAAGAGCGACTGCGGGAGGTTCCGGAAAATACTCTACACGGTTCAGTTTGGGAATTTAGGCAGAGAATAGTGAGGGGTATTGAAAAAGAGGTAATTATACCAGAAAGAGGGTTATACATCCTCGCGAACTGGATGCGAGCGAATCACAGCCCAGAGAGGAAACAAAAATAAAAGAGGAAGATTTTTATGAGAAATTTGCAGATTACCTTGTGAACGAGTTGGAAGAGTGCACAAAGGCAATTCCGTTAGGCGGAGACAAGGTTAAAGATAAGTGGGGGACTCCAGACGTTTTAGGAGTCTATAAATTCTCTGAAGCCGATCCGATCAAAACCACCGTTGGAAATTGTGAGCGCCGAAATAAAAACCGACACTACTCAACTGATCACAGCCTTTGGTCAGGTTTGCGCTTATAAGATATTTAGTCACAAGGTTTATTTAGTTGTGCCAAAGCAAGCTGAAGAAAGAGACATAGGTAGACTCGAGTCTCTCTGCATGAGGTTCGGGATCGGTCTAATCCTCTTTGATAGAGATAATCCTGAGAGTCCTGATTTTAGGATAATGACGAGGGCTATGAAGAGCGAACCAGATTACTTTTACGTTAACCAATACATAAAGAGACTTTCGGAGAGGGAAATTGGAGACTTGTTGGGCTGAAAATTGAGTAAGAAGTTTTAGAAAGTTTGAAAAGCTACTAAGGATCATTTTAAGACTCTTTCGTTCGAATAGCTAACTGGCAGAGGAGTTTAAGAACCTTTAGCCCATCGCTTGTGAGCATGTATTTTCCCAGTCTCCCCTCTTGAGCAACGTAACCGGATTTGATGAGCGTGCGAAGATGAAACTGGAGATGCCCGCCCCTGATAGACGTGATGCGCTCCAATTCGGCGTAGCTCTTCTTACCCTTAGCCAAGGCTTTAAGGATTCGAACTCTGAGGGGGTTTGAAACCGAGGAGAGCTTTTCTGCAACGTCTTCACTAAGTTGCGAGATATCTAAATCCTGAATTAGCTCTTTTCTCAAACTTACCGCTTGTCTCTCTACTAAGGATTCTCCAAGAATTTTCTCGACACTTTTAAGCATGTCCAATGCGTTCTTCATACAAGCGTCATCCTTACAAACCTCTTTGTATCTCCCCGCAGACTCGAGCTGTGCCTTTACCTCTTTCAACCCCTCTTCAACGTTTTTCGCTATTGCTTGTAGAATTCTGAAGGAGACCTTCTCCACTTTCCTCGTGCAAACATCCTTTAAATTGCAGACTTCTTGCCTTTCTGACTTGAACTTCTCAAGCCCTTCGCTTATCTCAGCTGTGACGTTGTATAAGAGCTCTTTTTCGCTTTTTTCCACGCTTATTGCTTCGAGAACTGCGTTTAACCGCAGAACCGAGTCTTGAAGGGTGTTCACAGTCTTAAGTATTTCATCGAGCTTTTTCGCTATCTCTTCGATCTTGTATTCGATCAAGCTCTTCATACACAAAGTTTGCTCCACTATATAAAACTATAGCGAATGCGACAAATCTATATACAAGAAAATCGAATTTTCTGCGGTGAGAAAAATGCACCACTCGCACCATTTGGAGATTTACGAAAAGTTGAGGGAGAAGCTCGACAGAGCTCCCGTGGGGTTTCCTAAGACGGTAAGTGGAGTCGAAAAGGAAATCCTAAGTGTTCTTTTCAGCGAGGAAGAGGCTAAGATTGCTGTGCACATGCCATTCATCCCGTTCACAGCAGAACAGCTTGCAGAAAGAACTGGGAAGAGCTTGGAATACGTTGAAAGAATTCTGAACGAGATGGCAAGAAAGGGCACGGTTTGGAAAGGTGAGAGAAAAGGTCGGATAGAGTATAGACTATTTCCCGTCGTCGTTGGGCTTGCTGAGATGCAGTTTCTACCGGGTCCGAGAAACGAGGAGATGCAGAGAAAACTCGCTCCGTTGTTTAGGAAGTATCAGAAAGAGGGATTTCTCGACGAGCTTGGCAACAGAAACTATGCAATCATGAGGGCTTTGCCTGCGAGAGACACGATATCCGAGAAAGCTGAGATCCTTCCATTTGAGGATGCGGTCAAGCTTGTGAAAGCCCGTGACTATCATGCGGTCGGCTATTGCGCTTGCAGAATAATGGCTAAGCTCAACGGCGAAGGCTGTAGGCACTCCTTGGAGAACTGTCTTCACTTCGGCTCACTCGCTAAATACATGGTCGAGCACGGCTATGCGAGGAGAATAACTGCGGACGAGGCGATCGAGATCTTAAGGCAAGCGAATCGTGAAGGACTCGTGCATACGACTGAAAGAAGCCAAGGACCGATAAGCACAATCTGCAACTGCTGTAGCGACTGCTGTGCATTCTTCAAAGCGATTCACGAGGCGAAGCATCCAAACACGATTGCGCATTCAAGCTACATTGCAAGCGTAGATTTCGGCAGATGCCTTGCTTGTGGCATATGCATGCTCCGTTGCCCAATGAAGGCTATTAGAGTTAAGATAAACCGTGAACCAGCAGAAATAGACGCTGAGAGATGTCTCGGATGCGGAGTTTGTGTTCCAACCTGTCCAGTGGAAGCGATAGAGCTGGTTGAAAGAGAAGATAAGCCAGAAATTCCAGACCATAGAACTTACATCCAACAGCTTTTGCAAGACAGGGGAAAGGACTTTTCCGCTTTGTTCTGAGTTTTACTTTTTCCTTATGCTTTGGATATCTGTGTTGCTTGGAGTGGTTTTGAGATTGAGACTTGGTAGTTCATCGAGAGAAAAAGCTCAACGTTTTTAGTGCCCGTTTGTTTGTGCAAGTCTCTCTCGAGCTTTGTGGAATTGTGTCTAAATTGGAAGACACTCTTGACCGAGAAGAAGTCAAAATTCGTCAAAATTTACTCGAGAAAAATTTATAAATATCCTCGAAATAGTTTTGAAAGATTGTTGGAGGTGTTGTGAATGAACGGTGAAGAAGCGAAACCGGCGGAAGTGAAGGAGGCAAAGACGTCTCTCGGTCTTAAGGAGAACGTCGAGGGGCTTCTATGCTACCTGGTCACCTTTATAACGGGAATAGTGTTTCTTTTGATAGAGAAAGAGAGTAGATTCGTTAGATTCCATGCGATGCAGTCGACTGTGACATTTTTGAGCCTTTTCATATTGCAGTGGATACTTGGGTTCCTTGCCATCACCATCTTCATACTTGCGCCGTTTTTCGGGCTGTTGAGCCTTCTTATAAATCTCGTGATCCTTATTCTATGGATCGTCGGGATGGTCAAAGCCTACCAGGGGGAGATGTATAAGTTCCCGATCTTTGGCGACATTGCAGAAAACATGTTGAAGTAAAAATTCTCTCTTTTCTTTTTTAAACTCCAGCGGTTTCAAAATCCTTTTGAACTCTTTTCACGACTACAGGCGAAATTCGCAATTCTTGGAATTTGGCAATCTCTGATTTTAGCTGAGATGGAACAGAAACTGCATTTATCTGGAAATCTCTGAACTTAGCGATCTCGGGTCTTCTGAATTCGACTGAAATCCTCTGCATTTCTCTACACCTAAGCGGTCTGAAAGTTCTCTTTATCGAGTTTATACGGATCGTTCTAAAATCAGGAGTGTCAAAAGCGCAAGTCTCAAGGATTCTGAGCTTTAGCTTGCTCAACTTCCTTGCTTCACTACCTTCGATTACAATGCTACTCTCCTCAACTCCTCCAGGCTTTTTGATCCTTCTCCTTAGCACTACCATCTCGCCAAGATCACCCCTCTGCTTTTGTCTTTAGTGAAAACAAGTTCGTATTTTCCTAAGAACATTGGTGGCATTAAGATGTCCCAGAATTGAAAGACGTAAAGGTAATCTTTGGGTTGGTATTCATTCCCGGATCTTCTAAACCTACTTACGACCATCCTTTCAAAGTCGTAGAGCTCGTTAAAATACAGTTCTCCGTATAGCTCCTTCGGATCTTCGAGTCTACTTGCGGAGATGAAATCGTAGTCGTCACTCCAATCAACTCTGTCGAGCATGTCCTCGCACATCTCTTGGTAGTTTTCAAACACGTCGGGAACGCTGTATTCTGCGACTAATTCGGGTTGTTCGGAGAATAGCCACCAGAAGTCTTCGTTTAGCTTACATATCAATCCACCCAACGTTTTTTCGTCTCCCGAGCTCGAAACCCAAAAGTAGAAGCCGTCGGAGTCTTCCTTATGTATATTGAGAAGTGTTAAGTAGTCTGGATATGAGTAAAGACGATAGTTCTCCAGAAACTTGGATTTGGGTGGTCTCCAATACTCCGACCAGCCCAAGACCTTAGCGATTTCATTAAACGTTTCCGGGTCTCTTAGCGCTGGATAATGCTCTTCTAAGTAATTCTTTGTTATCTTTCTTGTGCTCCAAACAAAGAAAGTGTGCTTTGAACAACCAGCGGTAGTATTGGCCCCGATCTCTAAAAACTCTCTGATAAGCTCGAAGACGTCTTCCTCTTCCGATATTTCTCTTTCACCCATGGGCTCTCCGAAGACTTTTTCGGCAACCTCAACCGCCTTTTCGGCTACGTGACCTATGTGCAAAGCTTCATCAGCCAGCTCGTTAGGATAAAAAAGGAAATCTAACTCGTAACCCAAGTAGTTTCCCAGATCTCGCAGTGGAACCAAATTGCTTCGAACAAACTCTTTCCAAGAGGAGGCTTTCCAATAATTTATTTCCTCCAGCATACTCCTACATCCCTCGGTTCCATAGGTTACTGGTCTTCGGAGCCCATACGACTTGGAAAGTATATAGCTTTTGTTAACAAAATCATTTAAGTTTTGGAGCGCATCTAAGCCTAAACGCGACTTTTACAAGGCGCAAGAAATACGCAAAGTGGGCTGAAGACTTTCAACGCTGAATCAATCTTGGGCTTTGAGAGTATTTAAAAAAAGAAGTTGGGCATTGGAAGGCAGGGAGTTGAGAGTCTAACACCTTGCCAAATTCCTGTAGATTCTCCTTGCAACCATCAGCTCGTGTGGGAAGTCCACTTCTACCCATGGCAGTCCTTCTGTGGATACGTAAAACACTTCGTTCCCCAAATCGATCATTCGCTGAATCGCATCCTCGTAGAAAACACCCGCACCCCTTTCTTCCATTACATCCTCACAGCATTGCTTTATGATCTCGAGATCTCTCGTCGGAATCTTTGCAATTCCTATGTATTCCCCGCTCGCCTCCCTTGGAGGAATTCTCTTGCTTATCTTCACCACTCTCGCCTCCTTGAGAATTACCTTCATTTCCTCCTCGCCCAAGGGCTTTTGATCGTCTATGACGAGGGTGAAGTTGTCCTCAGCGAGGTAAAGTTTTTTGAAGATCTCTGGATGGAAGAAGACGTCGGAGTTCAATAGATACACAGTCTCATTGAGATCTTTGATACCGAGATAAAAACTGTATATGTTGTTTGTCTCTCGATACACATAGTTGTGGACAAAAGAGAAATCGAAGTCAAAGCGGGTTTCCAAGAATTTGCGAAGCTTTCTCCCCTTGTGTCCAGTGACGATGACAAAACTCTTGACTCCAAAGCTTGAAAGGACTTCTATGGCGTGCTCTATTATTGTTTTCTCCCCTACTCTAAGCATGCACTTTGGGATCTCTGCGGTATGATGTCCCAATCTGCTACCCACGCCAGCGGCAAGAATAACAGCCCTCATAGAAACACTTAAATTCCCAAATATTTAAGATTTTTTACTGGGAGGTGTTAAATATAAATTGGGAGTATATTTTGACAAATCTCGCCTACAGAAGGATTTCCGTGCCAATAGCGGAGAAAATGAGCAAAAAGCGGGTCTCTCCGAATTTTATAACGATTTTAGCTTTTATAGTTGGTCTCTCATCTGCGGTTGTTTTGTTTTACAATCCGCTTGTATCAGTGACCCTCATTTTTATTTCGCAAATCTTAGACTGCGTCGACGGAGATCTTGCGAGGATAAGCGGTAGAGTCTCCGCCAAAGGGGCTTATTTGGACAGATTGTTCGATCGCTTCGTCGACTTTGCGTTGATCTTTGCAATCTCAGCCTACGCAGGGCTTTGGGTTGAAGGATTCTTTGCAGTCTTTGCAACCTTAATGGTTTCCCTCACAAGGCTCATGGCTGAAAAAGAGGGTATAGAGTGTAAGCTTGGAATCGCAGGCAGAGATACGAGAATTCTGATAATAATGCTCGGAATTCTTTTCAGTGGTTTTGATGGAATTGCTGTTGCGCTATACCTTCTCATAGCCCTTGGATTTTTCACGACAGCGCAAAGGATTGCGCATACCTTGAGGAATTTGGGATAGAGTTTAAAAGCTCTGATTCACAGAATTACTTTTTCCCAATCCAGTATGCGTTCCAAGCGTGCTTCATGTTCGCACTTGAGCGATCCCATTGTCCAGCGTGTAAGCGGTCTTAACTCTGAATCCAGCGACGGGTCGAAATAAGCTTTCCTGTAGAGGAGTTTCCCTCTGCCATTTGAAGCTCTCTTCAAGAGCTCATGGAGCTCAGGGGTTCTTGAAGTGTCTGACCAGCCAATCCCCGCTGAAGACGATTACAGACTCACTGCCCAGCTCGGAGCGTTTGAGGAGCTCCTGAACACTCGATCTCTCGACTTCAATGCCCAGAGCACGTAGATGGTCAAATAACTTGTCGGTCGTCTTGTCATCGCCAACGATTCGGAACTCGAGCCTTTTGAGATACCCTCTCTTCAAAGAGAAACTTGAAACCTTAGAACTTCTGGGGAGAATATGGGATATTCTATACGTAGAAGGGGGCACTCCTGACATCGGGAAAAGAAGAGAAATGGTTATTAGAATGCTACTGGAGAAAGAGTTTAACTTAGAGATCATCCAAGCCCCGCCAATGGAAAGAGAATACGACTTTGAAGCGATCATAGGCGGAGAAAGACGACGTTACAGCGTCAAAACAACGGAGAAAGTAACTACTGTGAAGGTTGCTTGGAACGGATTTCCTTCCTTAGAACGAGCCAGAGCTTTTGAATTCAAGTACCCTATGCTGTATGTCGTGGGGGATAGGCTTTCGAAGAAAATCAGCGTATACGTATTCGACATCGAAGACTTAAAATCTCTTAAAAAGGAAATCGGAGATGCGATGTGGAACGCCGAGGAGCGGGACTAATCCGAGAGGTTTTGGCATAGAAAGACGTGCGGTCGAAAAGTTGCTGGAAAAATCTAAAACAAAGGGTAACCACGTATCCAAAACATATTCGCCCATCGATATAACCAAAGCGGCGGAAGAGTATAAAAATGAATACTATGAACTCTTAAAAAAGCTCGCTTTGAAATATTAGGCTAATCAAAGAACTCATTTAACTTTTTGACCGTTAGAAAACTCTTTACCCTTTTTTCCGCTATTTTAACGTAATCTTCCTCAATGTCTATGCCTATAAAGTGTCTTCCAAGCTTTAAAGCTGCTACACAAGTCGTGCCACTTCCAACGAACGGATCCAAGACAACGTCTCCCTTAAACGTGTAAAGTTGGATGCACCTGTAAGGCAATTCTTCAGGAAACGGAGCAGGGTGGCCTACTTTGGTAGCTGACTCTGGTGGAAACCTCCATACGCTTTTTGTAAACTCTAAGAACTCTTCTCTGTTTATCGAATCTTCTTTGCCATTCTTCTCTCTCTTAAAAGTACCTTTCGACATGACTATTATGTATTCATGCTGATCCCTTAAAATAGGGTTTGTAGCGGAACACCAACTGCCCCAAGCTGTGGAAGCTCCGCTTATCGCATCTCCTTTGTCCCAGATTATCTCTCCCCTAAAAAGGAAACCTATCTCCTCAAATCTCTGGATCAGGTATGCATGGAGTGGAATGTATGGTTTGCGACCCAGATTCGCAACGTTAAAACAAATCCTTCCACCCCACACCAAGACTCTGTAAACCTCCCTCATGACCTCTTCTATGAAATCGAGGTATTCTCCCAAGGTTAAGTCCTCATCATACTCTTTGCCAACGTTGTAAGGAGGAGAAGTCACCATTAGGTGAACGCAGTTATTGGAAAGATTTTTTAAAACATCTCTGGCATCTCCTAAGATTATCTTATCTAAGAATTCATCCGGAACAGGATTTTCTTTCAGATCTTCAGGACTCGCCCTCAAATCCCTCATTTCTTTATAGAGTTTACGAGCGTAGAATAAGCTTGAATCATGTCCAACTCTTCCAGATGAGCCGAAACTGCTGGTTGCAGTTCTCTTTCGGTGCACCATTTCTGTCACCCTCGTATTTTCATTGGCTCAATAGTCTTTTATAACTTTTTTTCTGTAGCTGGGTCCCTTTACTGGAGTGATGTCGTAGATAGCAGTTTTAAATATTTTTGACTCATAATTATGGTGGGAGAAGACTCCTACGTCCCTCAGAGATTGCCAGACATCGCTGCAATCTTAAACCTTCAGATGGGATATAACACTTTTAAAACCTCCTGCGATTCATCATCCATGAAAACCAAACTCATAGCATCCCTTGGTCCATCTTCAAGCTCCGAAGAAGCGATAGCGTCGATGCTGAACGAAGGAGTCTCTGGTTTTAGGATAAATTTAGCCCATGGAAGCATCGAGAATTGGCTAAGATTGGTCGAAAAAATTAGGGAGGCTGAATCGAAGCTCGGCAAACTGGCATCGATTGTAGTCGACATCATAGGACCTTCTTTGAGACTCGGGGAATTTCCAGAGGCGCTTAGAGTTCCAGCTGGGTCGATCGTCGAGTTTTGTCTTTCCGATTACTGTCGGGAGAAATTGAGAGTCCCCTTTCCTCGGTCTGAGGTCTTTGGCAATGTATCCGCTGGGGACATAATGCTCTTGGACGATGGGAGGTCGAGGTTCAAAGTCGTCGGTGTGTCGGAGGAGTGCATTAAGGCAGAAGCTTTGACGAACTGCGAGTTAAAATCGAGAAAAAGCGTGGTATTTGAAGGAAAGTCGTTCGATTTGCCCTATCTGAACGCTGAAGACGCTGAAAATCTCAAGATGCTTCGAAAATTCGTAGACTACGTGGGAGCGAGTTTGGTTAAAAGTCCTGAAGACATTGAAACGCTTCGGCGCTTTTTGAAAGATATTGGATGCGATGCAATGATTATGGGCAAAATAGAAACAAGGGAGGCGATCGAAAATCTAAACAAAATCATCGACGCATCAGACGCAGTCTTAGTAGCTCGAGGTGACTTGGGAATGAACTTTGGGTTGGAAGAGGTTCCGAGGTTGCAGAAGACCATAGTCGAGAGCTCCCTCAAAATTGGGAAACCCGTTGTGATTGCGACGCAGATTCTTGAATCGATGATCAACAACCCAGTGCCCACGAGGGCGGAGGTTTCAGATGTAGCGAATGCGGTTATGGAAGGCGTTGATGCTTTAATGCTGACTGGAGAGACAGCGGTGGGCAAGTATCCAGTCGAGGCGGTTAGATGGTTGAAGAGAATTGTTGAGAGAACGGAAGCTTATCATATTCCGCTCGTTGACAGGGAGCAGATGGCAAAATCCCTGAAAAAGAGATACGCTAAGGGTGTCGTTGAGTTGGCGGAAGATCTAAACGGAGCACTCGCTATCTACTCGATGAAAGGAACTACTGTTTTCTCAATCGCATCTCTGCGTCCGAGAATAAATTGCTACGTCGCAGTTCCCAAGGAGGAGGTTGCAAGAAAACTCCTGATACTTTGGGGGATAAATCCGAAGGTTTTGAAAGCTGATGACTACATGGAAGGGCTGGAAAAACTTTATGCTTATCTTGTGAGCTCGGGTAGCGTGGCTGAGGGAAACGTGGTCGTGTTGACCTATGGGCTGAAGGACAGGGAGCAGATCGTGAAGATAAGGGTCATCGAGGATGCTGCGTGATCAACCAAAACTTTGATAAATCTAAACATGAACTTCTTTGGAAGCCCCGTGGGGTAGTGGTCAATCCTGCCGGCCTTTGGAGCCGGTGACGCCGGTTCGAATCCGGCCGGGGCTATTCTTTTGCTTAACGAACTTTTTTGCGTTGTTGCTTGACTCTCGATAAGAAGATCGGAAAATATCGCTGAGAACATCGAGGGAGAGGCTCAAGAATTTTAGAACCCAGTGATGTGGAAAGGCTAAAATCCCGATAACGGATTTAGGTCTGAAAATACACAGGATAGATCCAAAGACGAGCGACGTGGATCGGAGCGAATCTTCCTTTCACAATACAAATAAATCAGGAGACCATCAAGAAAAATTAGAGGCACTTGGTGAACCCGCAAAATCTGCAGGTTGCACAGCCTTCGCCGTATTCAAGGACGTTTCCACACTCTGGGCAAACTCCACCGATCATCTTCGTTCTTTCTTCTTTCTCCGAACCCTCTTCTTTTTCTGCAAACTCTGTCAGCGGTTTAATTCCTTCGATCTCGAACTTTATTCTCTTGTATTCTCCCTTGAGCCACTTCTCAAGCACCTTCGCAACACCATCTGCGCAACTCGTGATTATCTCGCCGTTGTCGAAGCCAACGCTTGGGCATCGAATTCCCTTCAGCTGTTTTATCAGCACCTCTGGATTCACCCAGCTTCGCAAAGCTATGCTCAGCAATCTCCCAATTGCTTCGGTCTGCGAGGCTGCGCATCCACCACTTTTTCCAAGCTGAACAAAGACTTCCGCAATTCCCTCGTTGTCCTCGTTTATCGTCACGTAAAGCGATCCGCATCCAGTCTTGGTTTCGATTGTCCTGCCAACCGTTACTCTGGGTCTCGGTCTCGGTTCGATGAACTTCGCCGGTCTCCTCGGTTTCTCTTTCTCTTTTTCGGTCTTCTTTGTCATCAGAACTTGCTCCTCCCTGCTTCCATCTCTGTAAACCGTTATTCCCTTGCACTTCAGCTCGTAGGCAAGCATCAACGCCTTCTCAACGTCAGCCCTCGTCGCTGAATTCGGCAAGTTTATCGTCTTGCTCACTGCGTTGTCTGTGAACTTTTGGAAAGCCGCTTGCATTTTGACATGCCATTCTGGTGCAATCTCCAACGCTGTTTTGAAGACACGCTTGATGCTTGAAGGCAGATCGAGGTTTTGAACACTCCCACTTTCGGCGACTTTTGCAATCAGCTCTTCGCTGTAAAGCCCTCTTTCCCTCAGCACTTTTTCAAAAATCGGATTTATCTCGAAGAACTCTTCTCCGTCGAGAATGTTCGCCCTCTTGTAAGCCAAAGCAAAGACTGGCTCGATTCCACTGCTACAATTTGCGATTATGCTTATCGTTCCCGTCGGTGCGATCGTTGTAGTCGTTGCGTTTCTAATCTTTATCCCCTTCTTCTCCCAGACGCTACCTTTCCAGTTCGGGAAGACTCCACGTTCTTCGGCAAGGATTTGCGATGCTTTGTGAGACTCTTCTTGTATGAACTTCATGACCCTCTCAGCCATTTTTATAGCCTCTTCACTGTCGTAGGGAATTTCGAGCAAAAACAACGCATCCGCCCACCCCATAACTCCGAGCCCGATTTTTCTGTTCGCCTTCGTCATCTCCTCGATCTCTGGAATCGGGTAGGCGTTCACGTCGATGACGTTGTCTAAGAATCTGACAGCGATGTGCACAACTTCCTTCAGCCTTTCCCAGTCGAAGTCTTTTCCGTCAACGAACTTTGCAAGGTTTATGCTTCCGAGATTGCAGGATTCGTAGGGCAACAACGGTTGCTCACCGCATGGGTTCGTAGCTTCAATTTCGCCGACGTGCGGGGTTGGATTGTGCCTATTGATTTCGTCGATGAACACGATTCCAGGCTCGCCATTTCTCCAAGCACCTTCGACGATGAGGTTGAAGATCTTCCTTGCAGAGATCTTTTTAACGACTTCCTTCGTCCTTGGATTTACCAGCTCGTAATCCTCGTCTTTCTTCACCGCTTCCATGAACCTGTCGGTTACAGCGACGCTTATGTTGAAGTTTCTCAGCACTCCTTCCTCCCACTTCGCCTTTATGAACTCCTCGATGTCTGGGTGGTCGCAACGAAGTATTCCCATGTTCGCACCCCTTCGCTTACCGCCTTGCTTTATCTGCTCCGTTGCGGAGTCAAAGATCTTCATGAAGCTCACAGGTCCACTCGCGACGCCCATCGTGCTTTTTACAATGTCCCCTTTCGGTCGGATTCGGGAAAAGCTGAACCCAGTCCCTCCACCGCTCTTTTGAACTCTCGCCATGTCCCAAAGCGCTTTGAATATTCCGTCGATACTATCTTCGACTGGAATAACAAAGCAAGCTGAAAGCTGTCCCAAGGGGGTTCCAGCATTCATCAAAGTTGGCGAATTGGGCATAAATTCTTGTTCCCACATTATCTTGAAGAACTTCTCAGCCCATGGTTTGGGATCGCTCCCGTAATTCTCCTCTGCGCTCGCAATTGCGTTCGCAACTCTCCAGAACATCTGCTCTGGAGTTTCGACTACCTCGCCACGATCGTTCTTCAGCAAATACCTTTTCCTGAGCACTGTTTCTGCGGTCTTGCTTAGGATCATCGGATCACCTAAAATTCGTCACCATCCTTCTATAAAAGGTTCTCGAGCAAGTTGCGACTGGTTCTCCTGAAAACTCTGGGCTATATCAAAAATTTTTTATTACAGGTAAAAGCAATTTGACACGCATATTACAATTATTATTAATATCATAACCGAAAAATTTAAATCTTTATTGTTCGCTATTTTTTATGCGCTTGGTTGTGGTATTTGTTTTGGCTCTGCTCTGCGTAGCTCCAGCCTTAGCACTCGGGGAATACGAGGTGCTCGTTGAGAGGTATGCGGACCCGTTTACCGTAGACGTATCCTCGATGCGCCCAATCGAATCGCTACCCATCGACAATCCAAACGACGGCATAGATTGGATAAAAGTTCCCTTACCAAAGCCCTGCGTCAATGGAATTGGGAAGGAAACGTTCATAATGGTTAGAAAAGGCACAGAGAATAATCTGCTCGTATTCTTCGAGGGTGGCGGAGCTTGCGCCGATTATGCGACATGTAAACCACTGCTCTGCACGAACTTCGAGACTTGCAAACCATTGCTTGGTATCGGAAGCGTTGTCGCACTCGAATCAAAGTTCTGGTTCCTCTCTCTATACTACCGTGGTGGAATATTCGACGTAAAGAATCCTAAGAACCCATTCAGAAACTGGACGATCCTCTTCATTCCATACAACACTGGAGACCTCCACATGGGGAACAGAGTCGTGAAATACTACGATGACGGAGCCTCGAAGACGATTTACCACGTCGGATACGTTAACGCAATCGTTGCACTCAGATACATTGCCCAAAAAGACTGGGATAGAGTTGTTGTTGCTGGCTCGAGCGCTGGTGGTTACGGAACTTTACTCCACGCCTACAGAGCATGGGAGATCTTTGGAAAGCCCATAACTGCAATCAACGACGCTGGTCCGGGAATAATGCCGAGCGAGAAAAGCAACTTCCAGACGGATGAAGTCATGAAGAGATGGGGGACTCTGCAAAACTTCCCAGGGGGAGCAATCCCATATTTCGAGGGTAGGGATCCAATCTATGCGCTGGAGTTTGGACTCGAACAGTGCAACGAGTGCCTTTACGCACTCTTCGAAGATCAGAAGGATCTCGTGATCGGAACGATCTTTAGCGGTTACTCTCCTTCGGAGTATAGGGACAGACTGCTCAGAGTTACGAGCGAAATACACGCAAAGTTTAGCGATCGATTCTGCAGGTTTATGCCCCTCGATTATCAGCACACGATGCTCACCGGTGGACTGCTTTATCCGCTACAAAAGGATCGCTTCTACAACGAAGAGATCGGTGGCTACAAGGTCTATCAGTGGGTGAACGAAGCTCTGCGAGGAAATTGCTTAGATCTGATCGAATAGCTTCATTTTTATTTTTATTCCGCTGGAACCAGATCTTTTGGAATCGATATGCAATGCGACGCAGACCGTAGCCACTGTTTTGGATAGTGGGGCCGCCGAGATTTGAACTCGGGTCACCGGCGCCCCAGGCCGAGAGGATAACCAGGCTACCCCACGGCCCCTTGGTAAGGGTCTCGAGTGTGTTTATAAAGCTTGACATGGGACCATGCTTTTGGTTAACAAGTAGACTTTCAAAATTGCAATTACCAAAAGAGAATTCAAAGTTCGTGAGAAAAGTTTTTTAAGTTTTTAATAAGCTTGTTTTGTGAAAACAAGGGAGAAAGTACTCCTGATCACGGTTTCGATCTCGCTTGTCCTACTCTTCACGCTAACGTCCATTATCGTCGCAGTTGAGGAAGAGTCGTTGATGAGACATTCGATGAAGTATGCGGAGGAGAAGTCCGAGACTTTTGAGAAAATCTTCTACTCTGAGCTAAAAAGCCTTGAAACTCTTTGCATCGACTGGGCTTTTTGGGATGACACGTATGAGTTCATAGAAGATCGAAACGAGAGATACATAGCCTCGAACTTGGTTGAAGACACGTTCACGAATGCGAGAATAAACGTGATGGTCTTCATAAACAAAAGCGGAGATGTCGTGTTTTCGAAGTTCTACGACAAAGAATGGAATGAAAAAGAACTACCGGAGATCTTTCTGTCTCCAGAGATTCGAGGAAAAACTGGTTTCCTGAAATTCGACGGGGAAATAATTTTATTGGCGTCGAAACCGATCCTGCCATCTACACCGACCAGCTTAGAAGAGGGGAGAGGGTATCTTGTGATGGGCAGAATCTTGGACGAAAATTGGTTCCACGAAGTTTCTGAAGTTCTGAACGCAAATATTCTCATCGATGACGAGCCTCAAGTTTCGGAGGAGAAATCGATTGGAAAGATTGTGCTGAAAGATGTCCTCGGACAAGATACGATTTTCGTGATCGAGTCCGAGAACCCGTATTACTTCGACCACATGAGGAATATTCTACTCTCCTTTTTCTCCTTCGTAGCCATTATTTTTGCATTCTCAGCTTCAATGGTCTTTTTATTGGACAGAGAGTTAATTTCGAAGATCTTGAAGCTTGAAAAATTCGTCAGCACAGCAAAACCCGGAGACAGGATCGAGCTCAGCGGAACCGAAGAGATTGAAGCACTTTCGAATGCGATCAACGAATTTTTATCGAGGATAGCAAAACAGGAAGAGGAGATAAAATTCCTAACAAGGATGCTCAGGCATGATCTGTCCAACGTTCTAACCGCTACAAGGGGTTACATGGAGGTTTATGAAATTGAAAAGGATCCAGAATATCTTAAAAAAGCTATGGCGCAGTCAGAAAAGGGTATAGAGCTGTTGAGAGCGTCGAGAGTGTATGAAAGTTCCGAGTTGAAGAAAGCTCGAATCGGAGAAGTAATCGAGAGCATCAAAAGATCCTCTCCAATTGAAATCGAGCTGAAAGGTGATGCGGAAATCCTGGCAGACGAGGGATTGTTTTTTGTGTTCAACAATTTAATCGAGAACTCGATAAAGCATGGAAGGGCGAGCAAGGTGTCCATAGAAATTGAGAGAGGCGAAAAGGTTAGAGTTCTATTCAGAGACAACGGCAAGGGATTCTCGGACACTGCGATGAAGAAGGTCTTCAAGGAAATCTACACCGAAGGTGGTAGCGGAATAGGGCTTCACATCGTAAAGAGGCTCGTGGAGAAATACGGCGGGGAAATAAGGATTCTGGACAAGAACACCATAGAGATCGTGTTTCCCCCTCCAAAAACCGGGGGGGGGGAGATGTTATCTCTTGAAAAGCTGTTGTCCTGTCTCGGGGAATTTAACCCGAGCGCTTTTCTACCCAAGCTCAATTTTTTCACCGCTTAATCAATGCTAGCGATAAAAATAAAATTAGATCCCGAGCTTTCTCCTCTTCTCGAGGATGACTTGCTCGAGCTTTTCAGCAGCCTTCACAGGGTCTTCTTCCACCAAAACCTTCCCTCCTGTTAACTTCTCGATGTCCTCTGTTAGCAACTTCACAGCCTTTTCGCTCCCGGTTATCGGTGGAACTGGCGACACGTGCGTAACCAATCCATAGGCAATTGCAAAGACCGCATCTATCGTAGCCTTTTGCTCCATGTATTCTGGGGCTGTTGCAACAACTGGCAGATCTGGAATGTCTACGCCGAGCTTTTCTGCGACAATTCTGAGCAAATACGCCGCCCTTCCAACGTCCGTGCAGGTTCCGAAGCTCAGCACTGGTGGTATCTTCAAAGCCTTGCAAACCGCTTTCAGCCTATCTCCAGCCAACTCAATCGCATCCAAGCTCGTCAATCCAGCGACTTGCATCGCAGCGTTTCCACAGCCCATCGAAATGACGAGAATGTCTCTCTTTATCAATTCCTTTGCAATCGTTACGCTGTTCCAGTCCTGTGGACCGTTCTTAAGAGTTGTGCAACTCACCAAGGCTGTGATCCCCTTCACGTCTCCCCTCTTTATTGCTTCGAGTAGATTATCAACACCTACAAGCTTTGCGATTGCCTCGATTGAGAATCCAGCGACTATTTTTTGTCTCTTTTCCACCCTCACAGCCCTCTTTTTATCTCTTTGCTTGAAGTTCTCTATCGCAATCTCTATCAGCTTCTCAGCGATCTCCTCAGCCTTCTCGGGCTCGTAGTCCAAGCCGTTGTCTATTCCACGGAATCTGACGAGTCTGCTCACGGGAATTATCTTCACACCGTATTTCTGATACTCTGGGAGCGAAGGCAGAGCGCAGTTCATGTCCGCTGCGAAGACGTCGATTGCTCCAGTCGCCAACGCATACTCTTGGCAGATCCAGTTTCCGGCGATTCCAACTAATACTGGGCTGTTGAACCTCTGTATCAGCTCCTGCCCAGTTTCTATGAACCCGACTATCCTTAGTCCCTTTGCTCCCGCTTCTCTCGCCCTCTTTTGCACCTCTTCTCTCTCAGCGAGCTTTATGAGCGCAGCGCCGACGAATGGTTCGTGTCCGTCGACTGCGATGTTCACGTATTCTGGATCGATTATTCCGAGATCTGCGTAGGTTTCGTGGGGCATCGGCGTGCCGAAGAGAACGTCTTGGATTGTTTCGAGTGCAAACTGCGCCGCTAAGCAAGTCGTTATACTCATCGAAATACTCTTCTTCGCCAAAGAAACGTAGTTCGAATCAACGTTTGTCATCGCAGACGTTCCGACCGTTAGCAACTCGCTGAAGATTCCCTCTGGAGATATCCCGAGCTTCTTCCAAACTTCCTTTCTCTTCTCTGGAGCGAGGATTTCCACGAGCTTACTCTTTCCCACACTCGAGAGATCTGAGATCACGAAGTCGGCGACCTTTATCGCGATCTCCTTGACATCTTTTCCCTCTATCCCGAGGAGTTTTGCGAAGCTCTTCAGCTTCTCCTCATCCTTTATTTCGAATATCGTTTTTCCCTCCGCAGTAGCTTTCAGAGTTTTCGCAGCCTCGATCGCATGATACGTGTAAGCTTCAGTTCCAAGCATGTTCTTGTGGACGAAGTTCCTTATCACCATTCCTGCAGAATCGATTCCGCAGGCTCCGTATGGCGTCTTCTCTGAAATCCTGCATGGACCCATGCTACAAAGCTGACAGCTCAAACCCTTCGTGCAGAATGGGCATCTGATCTTCTCCTGCTCCTTGAACCTGTCGAACACGTTCGTAGTCTCTTTGCTCACCTTCTCATACATCTTGTTTATGCTCTCGTGGTAACTAAGGACTTCCGCTTTCATAAGGTAATTTTGCTCGGGAATACAAATAATTTTTTGTCCGAAATTTTTCGACGAGATTCAAAGCAGTTTTAGAGATCCTTGAAATACCGCTCTAACACTTTTTTCTGCGCCCTTCTGAGAATCTCGGACAAAGTCGAGGGGGAGATGTTGAAGATCTTCGCAAGCTCCTCGAGCTTGATCCTCTTCGGATAGTCGAAGAACCCTTTTTCCAACGCTGTCCTCAGTATTTCCTCTTCTCTGAATGTCATGCTCTCCTTGTCCTCGGGCCTGCCCTTGTATACGAGCTCAAAGTCAACTCCAAGCTTTTCGAGCTTCTTTATCAACTTCGCACAGTCCTTCTCATCGCATACGATCGACCAAGTTATGCTACTGCTGTCGTAGCTCAACCCAACGATTATCCCGCCCGAAGACAAGATGGGTTGAGCGATTAAGCATGGATGTTCTCTGAGAAGCAATCTGACAGAATCTTTGGAGATCTTAAGTGACTCACAGAAGTCAGGTAATCTCCTTAAAAGCTTGTCGACTTCTTCCGATTTTACTTTTATCAAGCCTTTAACCATGCTCTCATTCAACAACAAGCCCTCGACCTCGATCAAAGCTTTTTTAGCGATCTCTTCCACCATTCCCAAAGCGCAACCCTTTGGCATCGGAGTTTTGATCTCGATCTTGAGCATATCCGTTGCTATGAGTCGAAGAGATAAGTTTTTTCTATGCTCACCATCGAACAATAAAAGGCTGAGAACCAAAAGAGATGCGAATGTGTGACGAGTGCCAGTCGAATACTGGTTTTAACATTCGCGGATAGCAAAAACTTTTTGCAATTGCAGACAATAATGGGAACTCTATGACCAAATGTCGACTAGCAGATCAAGGCTTTGAGCCTGGGAGTTGTTTGACATTCCACGATGGGAAGTGGGATCCAGCTTGCAAAGTAACCCTTAGATGGGAGAATCGTGTTCCATATAGGCTTATTTATTCCTATGCGCACAAGGCTCCTGAGTGTTACCTTTCCATTTACCAATCTGGCTGTAATTGGAGCTGTCTGAAATGCCACTCTTGGCGTTTCACGAGATACGCTAAGGGAACTTGGATGTCCCCCAGCGATATTGCGAAGCTCGCTTTTGATTACGCTGAACTAAACAAGGAGAATATGTATAAGGAACCAAGGGAAAACGCAACAAGTTGGCATGCTTATGAGCTTTGCCATGCGTGTGGTTCCTGCATTTTAATCGGAAGGAGATCAAAGTATTGCCCAGGAAAATTGAAGCTCGATAAAATAACGTTGCTCGACGACGGAACATGGGGACCTGCGAGGAACATAGTATCCTTCACAGGCGGTGATCTCGCTTGCAACCCAGAGTGGTATGCGCAATCTGCGCAGGAAATAAAGAGTCTTGGAAAAGATCTATGGGTCTTGTTCGAGACAAATGGCTATGGTCTTACACCAGAAACCTTGGACTTGTTCAAAGATTCTGGAATCGACACTTTTTGGCTCGACATCAAGGCTTACGATGAAAAAGTCCATAGAAAGCTGACAGGTGTTTCAAACAAAAGGATTCTGGAATTGCCAGCGGAAATAGTAGAGAGGGACTTTGTTTTGGAAGTCCTGTCCCTGTATATCCCCGGCTGGGTCGAAAGCGATCAGATTGGAAAGATTGCGGAACTTTTGGCACAAGTCGATCCAAACCTACCGTTCACGATCTTAGCATTCTTTCCCGAGCACAAGCTCATCGATGTTCCATCACCGAGCTTTAAACAGATGCTCAGCGCTTATTACGCTGCAAAAGACGCTGGGCTGAGAAAAATCAAGCTCGGAAACATTGGGATATTTGCCAAAAGAGAAGAAGATTACGAAATCCTAAGGGGCTTAGGGTTGCTTTAAGGTTCACTTGGTCCGATGTGCCCAAAAATTGTCTGACAGATCACGGTTTTGAGTCCACAGCTCCTCAGAATTCTCCAAACCTCTACCATTTCTCCATAGCTTGGTCTGCGAATATCTCTCCTTCGAAACTCTGGTCTGTAATCGAGGACGCAAACCTGAATCTCAGGATCTATTTTGCAGATCTCGTTTCCAATGTCGTGTATTTCTTCCAAAGAGATCGGATCTCTGTTGTAAGGGATTCCAACGCCTATGAAAACTTTGTCCCTGTAGTTGTCGACGATATACTTCACAGCTTTCCAGCTCGTCTTGTGATACTTTTCTGCAAGTTCTTTGTCCTTTAGCCCAGTTATCCTCATGAAGGTTTCCAAGCGCAAACCCTTGAGATCTGGACCTATGTCAGTCATTCCCGCTTCTATGAGTTCGTCTATGTAATCTGGAGTTAGAATTGAAGCGTTTGTGTCTACATGCAACCTCGCTTCTCTGTCTGGGTTAAGCTTTTTAAGTTCTCGCAAATACCGCACGAGCCATCTTCTGTTCAACGTGCTCTCTCCCCCTGAAATCGCCATTCTGTCTACCCTATAGCTTCTTCTCACAACAGTCATCTTCACAGCAGCCTCTCTTGGCGTTAGCGCCACCTCTTTTCCATTGTAAGTAGTCGTCCAATTCTGGCATTGAGGACAACGATAGTTGCAACCACAGGCAAAGACCGCAACTTCTATGACTCTGTAGCCTTTAAGCCACCAAGGGGTTCCAACTCCACCAACCGGATGCCCCATCCAGCCGTGCAAAAGCCTTTTTGGAACGAATCCTTCGGGAAGCTCGGTTTTTATCTCCATTCCCTCCTTTGCTTCGACGACACAGCTCGGCATTATTTTCCCATCGATCTCCACTACACAGCTGTAACAACCACCAACTTCGCATGGAGCAAATAAATCTCCTTCCCCTGGGAATTTACTGATCTTATAGCCGATGATCTCGAGGGCTTTTTTGACCGTTATTCTTTCTGGAACAGAAATCTTTTCCCCATTCACTTTGATGCAGACTTCTCGCTCTTTTTTCCTTTCTTTCATCTCTATCGCTTCGTATGGACACGCAATATGGCAAGCCCCGCACCCTATGCATTTCTCAATAAAGCCAACGTAATCGCTCGAGCAAGCCACTATTTCATCGCAGGTTCCGCAGTTCATGCATTTTACCGATTTTTCAGCGTAGTAGAGCACAAAAGACACTCCGACTGGACTTTTATAAACTTTTCAGCAAGAACTCTTCAGAGCAATACTGATCCTTGGCTCGACACTCGTAAGGATTAAATACAATCGAGTTAAGTTGTGTCAGGTGGTAGAAATGTGGCATAAAATGTTGATACCCTTATTGCTAACGTTTGCAATCTCGATTTCGCAAGCTCAATTTTCATCTCCTGTCATCTCGATAAACCCCATCGAAGGCACAGTTGGTAGTTCGATAAGTATTTCGGGCAATTATTTTCAACCAGAGAGCAAGATTCTGATCTACTTCGACAATGAAGTTCGTGGTGAGGCGAAGTCTGACAAAAGTGGTCGTTTCTCAGCCTCTATCTCTGTTCCAGTGGTGCCGGGAGGAGACTACAGAATCACAGCAATGGACGAAATCAGGCTGAACGCATACACGACTTTCAAGGTTTTACCAAAGATCACGAAGCTATCCACGAACAAAGCCCAAATTCACGAAACCATAACCTTGAACGGAAACGGATTCTCCTCAGATGGAGAGGTCAGGATTTACTTAATGAGCGCCACCGATGCGTTCAAAGACCATGTGCTTGTAGCAAAAGTCTTTGCAAACAAAAGTGGCGTTGTTGATGCGCAGTTCACGATTCCTGAGGTCGAAGAAGGAAAATACAAAATATACGCAGTCGATGTTAAGAGAAACGAGAGAACAACAGCGTTGGACTTTACTATCAGTTCACCGCTGACTCCCACTCCTGTTGGGACGACATCGCAACCTTCAGGTTCGACACCAACAACTAAGACGACGCCAGCCAAAACCTCAACCCCGATACCAACACCTACGAAATCGTCTCCAGGATTTGAGGCAATCTTTGCAGTCGCTGGCTTTCTTGCGGTTGCTTACTTGCTGAAAAGAAAGCTGTGAGCCGTGTATCTTTCAACTTTTAAAAAGACAAAAGAGAACTACTTTCCCCTCCACTTTGGCTCCCTTTTCTCCCTGAAAGCCCTCATACCTTCGGCAAAGTCCTCGGTTCTCGTCAGGACATCGCTTATTAGTTTCTCGATCTTCAAAGCGGTCTTTATGTCGACTTGGATTCCCTTGTTCATCGCAACCTTCATGTATTTTATTGCAAGCGGTGGTTTGCCTGCGAGCTTCTTTGCAAACTCCATCGTCGCCTTCTCGAGCTCAGAAGCTGGAAAGACAAAGTTCACCAAACCTATTCTTTCCGCTTCCTTTGCGCTGATCCTGTCGCCCAAGAAGCAGAGATACTTCGCTTTGCTAAGCCCAACTATCCTGCTTAACCTCTGCGTCCCGCCCCATCCTGGGCAGAAGCCGAGGTTTACCTCTGGCTGACCGAATTCAGCTCTATCTGATGCAAAGATGAAATCGCAAGACATTGCAATCTCGTTTCCACCGCCCAAGCAATATCCGTCGACCATCGCAATGACTGGGAGCTCGTAATCCTCGATGTATTCATCGAGCCTGAAGGGAATTGGCTTCGCCTCAATCACATCCCATCCAACGGAGAAAACTGGTCTTCCCTTGCTGTCTGGATTCCCAGTTAAAACGACAACTCTCGTGTCCTCGGCTAAGAGCTTGTCCATCGCATCACGAACTTCGATGGCGAGCTGTGGATTGATTGCATTCATCCTCTCTGGTCTGTTAAAAATAACTTTGGCGATGCCCTCGATCCTCTCAACCTTGATCGTCGAGTAGCGCATATACCCACCTTAAAGCTTCGACAGGACTTCCTTCCAGAAGGCGTATATTCCCTTCTTTCCCGGTCCACCAGTGTAGCCAGCCCTCACCATCCATCTTATGAGCGGGTGAAGTCTTCCCTTTTCTGGTCCAAGCTCTCTGATTCTGTCTTGTTCTGACAACGCCATGATCTCCCATGCGCCAACCATGTCCCCGACTTCCAATGGACCCAACGGAAGGTTGTATCCGAGCTTCAAAGCCTTGTCGATGTCTTCTGGCGAGGCAACCCTTTCCCAGACCATCTCTATCGCCTCCCTCATGAGTCCGCCATATGCCCTGTTGGCTAAGAAACCGTATCCAATGTCTTTGCAAACAACAGGCTCTTTTCCAAGTTTTTTAGCAAGCTCGCAGACAACGTTTACAGTCTCTTCCGAGGTTAACGCTCCTCTCACGACTTCCACCAACTTCATCACCGCCACGGGATTGAAGAAGTGCATGCCAACGACTTTCTCGGCTCTCTTCGTTGCGGATGCGATCTCGGTTATGCTCAAGCCAGACGTGTTCGAAGCCAAGATTGCATGCGGTGGAGCGTTTTTGTCGATCTCTGCAAACACCTTCTTTTTCAGCTCTAAGTTCTCGTATACCGCCTCTATCACGAAATCTGCGTTTTTAACCGCTTCGGCAATGCTTGTCGTGCATTTTATACGGGAAAGGATCTCCCTCATCTCATCTTCGGTTATTTTGCCCTTGTCAACGAAGAATCGCTTCAAATCCGCTTCTATCGACTTCATCGCATTGCTTAGCACTTCATCGCTTACATCGACCAACGTCACCGAGTATTTCCCAACTCGAGAAAGGAGTTGTGCTATTTGGCTTCCCATTCTTCCAGCGCCTATAACTGCAAAATGTTTCACATTCTCCAAAAAGTTCAGCGCCTCCATGCCTATGGTAGGCTTAAAACATAAAAAATTTTTCGCATTAGGCGCACTCTAAATCAAGCCTTGGACGTGCGGAAGAGAAGGGATAAATCACGAAAAAATCACAGGTTATGATGCACGAGAGCAGGTTCTATGAGAAACACGGCGAGAAGGTGAAGTGCTTGCTCTGTGAAAGATCCTGTCTGATCGCAGAGAACGATTTTGGAATCTGCAAAACAAGGGTAAACTTGTCTGGGAAGCTCTACACGTTGACCTATGGAAATGTGAGCGCAATGGAGAGCAGACCAATAGAGATAAAGCCCTTCTTCCACTATTACCCCGGATCGACTTCGCTAACGTTCTCAACTTGGTCTTGCAACTTCTTCTGCCCTTGGTGTCAAAACTACCATCTCTCAAGGAGTTTCAAGAAAGGCGCTTACGTTTCTCCGGAAGCGTTGGTGGAGAGAGCGTTGGGGAGAGACGAAGGCGTATGCATTAGCTTTCAAGAACCGACGCTGATGGCTGAGTATGCGATCGACGTCTTTAGGATAGCGAAGAAACACAATCTCTACGCTTGCTTCGTTTCCAACGGATACATGACGAGCTTGGCTTTGAAGGCTTTGGTCGAAGCGGGGCTCAATGGGTTGAAAATCGATGTCAAAGGTGGCGAAGATGTTTACGAGAAGTTCTGCAAAGGCGTCGATGTCTGGAAGGTGTGGAGGAACGTCAGGGATGCGATTAAAATGGGAGTTCACGTTGAAATTGTGAACCTGATCGTCACAGGCGTCAACGAAGACGATGTGGACTGGGTTATAGAGAATCATTTGAGGTTCGCAGGCGAGGAGGTTCCGATTCACTTCACCCGTTACTTTCCCGCTTACAAATTCGAAAATCCGCCGACGAGGATCGAGGTTCTTGAGGAGGCGGTCATGAAGGCGAGAAAAGCTGGGATAAGCTACGCTTACATCGGGAACGTTCATGGGCATAGGTTTGAGAACACCTATTGCCCAGATTGCAACGAACTCCTGATAAAGAGATACGCCTATCGAGTCCTCGATTACAGGCTTAAGGATAAGAGGTGCCCGAGATGCGGGAGAGAGATAAAGATCTTCGGCGAGTTCGTGAGAAAGCCTTGGATTTTTTAAGTGCTACAAAGCTAAGGACTCCAAGCTGGAGCCGATTTTCTTATCGCCCCATGCGTTAAGAACGAATGGAGGTTGGATTTGATCGGGGCAAAGCTTTTGAATAAGGGTCACTTCAAAAAGATCAGAACTGTGGAAGGTCTTTAAATAGATTCCTGAGCCAGTTTCAACTCAATCCTTAGGAGCTCAGGGATCGAGATCCGAGATATACTTCGATTCCTACTCGAGTTTCCTTTTGACGAAGAAGAAATGGGATCGGAAAATTTTTGAGCAGAGAAAGAAAAGCGACGTTGACATATTGGTCGAGTTTGAAGAGCCACTAAGCCTTTTTGAATTTCTTGGTTAAGATTGACCTCGTCTCAAAGGATGCTTTGAAACCGAGAATCGGAGAACAAATTTTAAAAGAAGTCGTTTACGTATGAAAAGAGATTACCGGGGCTATTAAAGACATGGATTTTGAAGAGTTTACCAAAGACGATAAACGCAGTAGTGAGGAGCCTCGAAATCATGTTTCGATTGCGATGACTGGAACTGCTTTGTTCGTTTCAGATTTGAGTTCTCGAGTCCGAGACGTGAACGAAATTGTGTATTAATTCTCTTCGTCAGAATTCTCGGAGTCTTTGGCTTGGCATTGTAGGACAAGAAACGTCTGAAATACGGTAGAGGTGATTCGGATGTATACTATTCTTAACGCTTCTGATCAAGGTCAAGCGCAGTAGGGTGCAAACCCTTTATGATATAAGTGGCGACCTCGAAACTGAGGTTGACGAAAGTGACGACGAAAATGACGACGAAGGTGACGAAGAGGAAATCTATTTCATCTTGCCCAGTTACACATCAATGCCTCGCTATTCGATAAAGATAAATATGGCTTTCAATTCTTAGCCTTGTGAAAGAGGAGATCGAGCTCTACTTGAGGAGGGCGAAGAAGTTCGAAGAGAACGCGAGATTTAACTTCGAAAGAAAGGACTACGATTTGGCGATGTTCCACATAGAGCAAGCGATGCAACTGCTGATAAAAGCAAAGCTTTTGAACGAAAAAGGTTACTTTGAAAGAACTCACAGCCTAAGAAGGCTTCTTTCGGAGTTAAAGTATGAGGGCGTTGCGGAGTTTCTCGAAAAGTATAAAAGAGTTCTCAGAGACCTCGAGAGGGCTTACGTTTCCTCGAGATACTACTTCGAGGAGTTCTTCGAAGAAGAGGTCGTTGAAGCGTTCAAAGCCCTTGAGGATCTGAAAAGAATACTATGGGAAGGGTAGAATACTTCAGGAACTACAGAAATCACTTGCGGGAAATGATAGAGCTTATCTCAGCTCATCTCAAGGACTTCGAAGTCTACGCTTTTGGCTCCATCGTTAGAGGAGATTACTCCGTTGGGCTAAGCGACATAGACGTTGCGATAGTTTCGGATGAGTTCAAAGATCGAGATCTCAGGCTTAGGGTTTACGATCTCCTCTTAGAGAAATACTTCGCATCTCCTTTCGAGTTCCATCTCTTGACCAAGGAGAAGTGGGAGTTCTTTCTGAGATTCGTTGGCAAGGATTTCGAGAGGTTTAAGTGAGATTAAAATCTCCACCCTTCCCTCCTGAAAAGCTCTATCAGATTTATGCGAATTCTCCCTTATTAGTCTTTCGCAGTTGAGCAATTAATCGGGGAATTGCAGTTAAAAATTAGATCCTCCCGCTCCAGATTATCTGCTCATCGTTGTCAACTTTACAGACCAAGTTGTAGTAGTCGGGAGGAGCTTCAAGGATTACCGAAACACCAATTTCGAGCTCGAAGTTGCCAATTTCTTCTCCGCTCTGTAGCAGAAGTCTACAGCTCTTTACGTCCTTCGCATTCCCCCGGTTTGTGAGTGTGAACTTTACCGCTGTTTGGTTTACTCTCTCAGCCAAAACCGCAGGTGTCTTTACCTCTTTTGGCTTTTCAACGAGCCCAAAGCTCATGCTTGCAACGAAAACTGCCAAGATCGTTGTTATTGCGACCATTAAGATCGTGCCGATGAGTTGTGAGACTGCTTTGTTGTTCAATTTTTTCACCTCGCTTATTGCAAAAAATCGGTGATAGGAAAATTAAAAAATTTTATGGATTTAGACGTAGGTGTCCAAGATAACTTGTTCCGTTCCATCTGTGAACTTTGCGGCGGCGACCACGTGATCTCTTCCAGTCGTACCGGGACATGTCGATACAGTGCCAACAGCGGGTGTGGTGGTGCTAGTCGAGCAAGGACTGGTCACGCTAAACTCTGTTACAAGGTTATGGTCAGGTCCACCCTGATAGGTTACGTATATTGTGCAATTTGTAGCATCGCAAGTTTTCGAAGCGGTAGCAGCAACTGTGTAAGTCTTTTTCACAGTCCCAGCCATGCCAAACACAAAGCTCGCGATCACAGCTGCGAGTATCACTGTAATCGCTACCATAGTATCACGCCGATCACTGGCGATACAGCTTTCTCGTCCCTTCTCATCATCTCACCTCCGTCACTATAATTATTATTACAACTACTATATAAGTTTTTCGTTCCATCGTCTTCAAAGGGAAAAATTTTCCACCTTTCCTTGCAAAGGCACAGCATATAAGCTTTTCGATGTTTCTGAAAAAGTTTATCAATTTTGGGAAAAAATTTTAACATGGACGAGAAAGACCTCGAGATCCTTGCGATGTTGGTCGAGGATTCCCGCACTACTCTGCAAAAAATCGCTGAGAAAACGAAGCTCTCGATCTCTTCGGTTCACAAAAGGGTAAAGAGGCTTGAAAGGGAAGTTATCGAGAAATACACGCTACTGCTGAATCCAGAGAGGTTCAGCTACATCACCGCCTTTCTTCTGATCTCTTCAACCTCTGACGTCTCTAAGGAGCTCTCTAAGATCCCGGAGATCGTAGAGGTCTACCAGACGTTCGGGAACTACAACTTCATCGCAAAGGTGAGGGGGAAGGGGATTGAGAAGATCGCAGAGATCTCGAATAAACTCTCCTCACTGAACGGCGTCGAGGACATCCTTTACCTAATAGCGACGAAGAGGGTAAAAGAAGTCCCTTGGAAGCCGGGGTGATGTTGTGAAGGAGATGATCTTCCTCCTCACCGTCATACTGCTACTGCTCGGCGGGACTTTCATCCTTCTGCTCTACAACGCATACGTGAAAACAAGACAAAGGTTCCTCCTTCTCCTCAGCTTCGGCTTCTTCCTCCTCGTCGTCGGCGGATCTTTACCAGTTTTGACGTTCGCTCTCTCACTGAGCAACGATCTATACGTTCTCGGCATAGCTCTCCAGATCTTCGGGATTTCAGCGATTTTCTACGCAACCGTGAGGTAGGGATGAGAGAAGAGAAAATAGTACAGAAGTGGAGGATAATAAAGATCTCTCGCTCAAAACCTTCGTTAGCCTTCAGAATCCTCGAAAAGATACCAACAGAGTTCGAAGAGGAGATAAGAAGAATAGCCTTCGAATACGGGCTCGAGAAGGGAAGAGAAGTTGCGAAGAACTTGAAGCTAAGCTTTGCAGAGGTTGCGAAATTCATTTCAATGCTCTCTGGCACTCGAGTCGAGGTTCAAGAGAGTCTTGCGGTCTTCTCTCTGTGTCCCGTGAATTCCCTGGAGCTCATAAGGCTAAGTCCAGCTTGTAGGGGGTTCTTGGAAGGTTTCTTTAGAGCCTTCAACCTCAACGTCGAAGTCTCTACGAACTGCGGAGAAAAATGCAGGGTTGAGGTTAGGCTAAGAACTCGTCCCTAAGCCCCTGGAAAACGAGCTCGACGCCGATCGCAGCCAAGAAGATTGCAAGGACCTTCGCAACTATGTCCGCACCGCTTTTTCCGAGTAGCTTTATTATGAAGCCCGTGTAGAGATGGCTCAAGCGAACGAGGACGTAAACAAGGATTGCGCTTAAGATAACGATGGATTTGAGCAAAATTCCTTCGGCTTGGGAGAACATGACAATTCCGATGGTTATAGCCCCCGGACCTGTGTAAAGCGGTAAGGCAAGCGGGAAAACTGCGATTGCGTCGATTTCAGCGCTTTTCTCAGCGATGCTTGCGTATTTCTCCCTCGCAATCCTGCCCAAGAGTATGTCCACGGAGATTATGAAAAGCAGAATCCCGCCTGCGACCCTTAAGCTGTTTATCGAAACATGGAAAAACTCGAGGATCCCGCCACCCGAGACCATCGTTGCTAAGAGAATTGCGAGTGCTATGATCGTCATGCGTTTCGAAATTCTCTGCCTAACTTTTTCCTCAAACCTCTCTGTTAAGGCGATGAAGATCGGCAAGTTCCCCGGTGGGTCGACGATTACGAAAAACGTTAGAAAGCTCTTGAGGAAGAAGGTTATGGCAGTTGCTAAGTCCTCCATGAGTCCCTCGCCCTCCTAAGGTTCTCCAAGAGCTTCATCGCAACCCTTTGCGATGGGAAAGAGAAGAGCCCACAATCTGGTCCGACGTATTTCACGAGATCTCCGAACTTCTCGAACGCAAGCCTTATTCTTTCGCTTATCCTTTCCTTGGATTCGAACTCCTCGATTGCGAGCTCCGCAAGGTTCTCGTCTTTCCATGCATCGACGTTGTATCTTTCGTTGAACTCTTGAACAATGCAATCCACATCGCTCCTTGCGACCCCAATTCTTAGAAACTTCTCGTAGCTTTCCAAGATTTCTGGATCAATCATCTCGAGATTTCTCGGATCTCTTGCGGACTCTATGCCGAGAACGTCGACTTTGGTTTCCATGAACTTCTCGTAGAAAACCGGATTGTGCAGATGAACTTGAACGTCTGCTTTCAGCTTTTTATCGTAAACCCTTTCTATCAGCTCCTTCTCTGGTTGCAAATCCGGCGCAAGCCCAAGGCTTGGCTCGTCGAAGCTTATGCAAGTCACGTTCTCAAACTTCAGCGCATTCCTTGCGAACCTGTAAACGGATTCTGCGATGTTCAGCAAAACGTCTTCGTAAATCACCCCACGGAATTCTCGATAGTAGAGCTCGAACGCTCCGGTTATGCAAACCCTAACCCTCTCAACTCTCATCTTCTCAACGATCTCGAGCTCCCGAATCGTTGCGTATTTTTCCGCAATCAGATAGGCGTCATCTTGAAACTCCTCATTTCTCATCGGATCCAAGAACATCGAAATCATGTCTCGGAACTGCGGGTAATTTGGGACGTCGAGATACTTCGACTTCATCAGAAACGCCCTTTGGACCATCTCCTCGTATTCCTTTGTCTCGAGATTTTTCTCAACCCACTCCCTCGTTATTCCATGTGGCAAAGGAAAGCTACCGATGTCGTCGAGGATCATGGAAATCTCTCAGGGTTTAAAAATATAGCAACTCGGATCCCAGCCCCAGAGGTTCCCGTATCTCAAAGCCCTAACCCTGAACCCACCGCACACTCGCTTGAACTCGCAGTCTCCGCACCTTCCCTCGAGATACTTCTCCTTCTCCCTCAGCTTTGCAAACAACGCATCCTTAAGCCAGAGATTTTTGAAACCATGGATTAAAACGTTCCCCGCAGTGTAGTCAAGCCAGAACTGATTCGGATGAAGATCTCCGAGCTCGTCGATGCAGGCTAATCTTACCCCACTGCTATCCCCGCCACGGAACTTCAAGAACTCCAATATTTCTTCGTTCTTTGTCTCCAAGTAGACGTAAACTCCATCCGCCGGATTGTCCACCGTGAGTATCTCCATCTCCTCCTCTTTCCTCGCAACTTTCATCAAGAAGTTCACGATCCTCTTCCGAGTTGCGTTGTCGACGTCGTCGCCAAAGCTCGCCCTCCCAGACGGGACGAGATGGTAAACGCAGAAACGTGGGATCTGCAAATTCTTAGCCAAGTCCAATAACCTTTGGATTTCGAGGTAGTTGTGCTTTGTGAGCGTAAACCTTATCCCCGTGAGCGTTTCTTCGTTCGAAATCTCCAAAGCCTTCACAGCTTTTTTAAACGCCCCTTCGACTCCACGGAACTCGTCGTGCGTCTTTACTCCATCGAGGCTTATGCCCACGTAGTCGAAGACTCGAAGCTTGTCTGCGAGCGTCTCATCGATCAGAGTTCCGTTCGTTGAGAGCACAGTCTTTATGTTGCGATCCTTCGCATACTTCGCAATCTCGAAGATGTCTTCCCTGAGCAGTGGCTCCCCACCGCTGAAAAGGATAACTGGAACCCCGAACTCGGCGAGTTCGTTTACGATCTTCTTGCATTCCTCAGTCGAAAGCTCCTTCAACCTCGTATTAGCCCTTGCGTAGCAGTGGAGGCAGTTTAAATTACAGCGGTTCGTGATGTTCCAAACGATGATCGGAACAAGCGAAGATGAGAACTCTTTAAGCTTCTTCGGAATAAAGCTCTCATCACCAGCGTATGTTATCTCCTTCGACACAGTTGCAACGCCGGAAAGCATCTTACTAAGGCTTATCACGATACAAGTTGAAACCAGAAGATAAAGGTTTCTGCTCAGTTTTCCACAAAAACGTCCACAACTCTGAAGGCTTCGACGTCAACGAGTCCGAGATCCGTGATCTTCAGCTTCGGGATAACGGGAAGAGCGATGAAGGAAAGCGTTATTATCGGCGACCTCAGCTTGCAGCCGAGGTCGGAGAGCTTATTTTCGATTTTTTCAAGCCTTTCAGCAACGATCTCGGCTCTTTCGTCGCTCATTAAGCCAGCGATCCTAAGCGGGAGCTCGATGAATTCGCCATCGTAGACAACGATCCCACCGTTTAGCTCGATGACTCGATTCACAGCTCTGCATATCGCATCATCGCTCGCCCCAACTGCGACTATGTTGTGCGCATCGTGCGCAATCGTTTGCGCTATCGCACCCCTTTTTAACCCGAAGCCCTTCACGTAACCTTTCGCAACCCTTCCACTGCGGTGATGCCTTTCAACGACTACAACTTTAAGAATGTCCCTTGAAACATCGATACCATCGACGAACTCGATCGACTCCAACGTCACGAGCTCGCCGTCTAAGATATCTATTATCCTCGCCCTCCCCTTCTTCATCTCCAAGTCCTCTTTTCTCAGCTTATTAGCCTTCACCGATCTCTTAGCATCCTCCGGATACTCGTAGCTCGAGAATTCTGGCTCTTTTCCCCCAACGAATACCTTTTTCGCATCGAATTTCCTCAGACTTGCAACTAAAACTATGTCCGCAAACCTCGAAGGAGCTATGAGCCCGGCGTTTATCCCAAAGAACTCCGCCGGATTCAGAGTTACCATCTGTAGAGCCTTGAACTCGTCGATCCCTTCGGCAATCGCTTTCCTGTAAACGCTGTCCAAATAGCCCTCTTTCAACAGATCACGAACGCTCCTATCGCCATCGGTTACAAGCATCGTGTATCTGTTCCCGGCTACCTGCTTCAACGCCCTCAGATTTCTTCCCGCAGAGCCCTCTCGGATCATCACTCTCATCCCCAGCCTCAGCTTCTCCCTCGCTTCTTCAGCGCTTGTGCTCTCGTGATCCGAAAAAATGCCTGCGGAAATGTAGGCGTTCAGATCTTTCCCAGAGAGCCTTGGACAATGACCGTCGACGATTGGAGAAACAAGCTTCTCGAGCGCAGAATCTTCTGCGTTTATCACCGCTGGGTAGTTCATGAACTCCGCTATGCCGAGGACGTTTTCGTAGCTCAGAAGTTCTTCAATATCCTTTGCAGTTATCTCAGCTCCAGAGGTTTCCAAAGGTGAAGATGGGACGCAAGGAGGGATCATGCAGTAGAAGCGTATTGGCGAAACCTTCGCCTCCTCGAGAAGGTAGAGAATACCCTTTTTGCCGAGGACGTTTGCAATTTCATGCGGGTCTGCGACGACGCAAGTCGTCCCCCTTGGCACCACGAGCCTTGAGAACTCGGAAAGCGTTAGCATGGACATTTCGATGTGCGTATGCGCATCTATGAGCCCGGGAACTGCGTATAAGTTACTTGCATCGATCTCTCTTATCCCATCGTATCTCCCGATCCCAGCGATCAGATCGTTGCATATCGCAATGTCTGCGCTGTAGATTTCTTCGGTGAGAACGTTCACAATCTCGGCGTTCTTTATGACCAAATCCGCCTTTTCTTCGCCCTTGGCAACCCTTATGATTCTCTTGAGCTCAGTCTTCGAGCGCCTCCCTGATGGCATCATCGCTGAGCTCGACCCCAAATTCTCTAAGCGTTCTCACGACTTCTCCGAAGTCCTTAGCGCCCTTCTTCGCAATCAGACCCTTCAGGTCTTCTCTGAGGCTCCAGGGGTATACGATCCACTTCCAGTCCTCCATCTCGACTGCAAAGTAGTCGGGGACAAATGACGACGTCTTCTTGTAGTCTATGACCGCAGTCCTCACCTCCTTCGCACCCAAGGAAGACACGTGCTCTTTCACGAGCTTTATCGTCTCTCCGGTGTCTGCAACGTCGTCGACGATGAGCACGTTCTTTTTCTCGACGTTCGCAGTCAAAGGCTGTGTTATCGTCGCTTTCCCAGTTATCGTCGCAACCATTCCCCAGTGCTCAGTTTTGACGCTGTATAGTTCCTTCACATCCAAGAGATCCGCTAAGATCCTTGCGGGAACCCAGCCACCCCTTGCGATTGCGACGATTGCATCGACACGAAAACCGCTCGACTTCACTGCTTTTGCGAGTCTTTTGCAGAGCCTATGGATCTCTTCCCAGTCGTAAACGTGGCATTTGAACATCGCTCAAAGTTTGCAGTAAGGATTAAATTTTTTCGGTTTGGCGAACGTAAGGTATAATTGCATTGAGCTCCATTTAACATAGGATGGTGAGAAGAGCGAAACTCGTCAACGACATCGTGGAGCTAATACCCATATTCCAGCTTTTATCCACGGAAACGCACAGAAAGGTTTACTCTGCACTTCTCGATGATTGGTTAACAATGGACGAGCTTAGGAGCAGGTTTGGCGATGGGTTTGAGGAAACGCTGAAGATCTTGAAACATGCGGGAATGCTTGAAGTAAAGTGGAGAATGCCCTCAGACCCGGGCGGGAAGCCTGAGAAAGAGTATCACGTGAGCTACACGCACATATCTGCGAATTTTTACGTATCGTTGAAGGAGTTCAACAAGATCCTTGAGATCGTGTTCATGCCGGACGACGAAGTTGAGAAGCACGTTGAGAAGATCATGCGGGAAGTTGAGCTTGGCAGAAACTCGGTTGGGCATATAACGAAGGTTCTGAACTACGATCCAATGTTCGTGAGGGCAATTGTTAAGAGAACGCTGAAGCTTAACTTGAAAGGACAGCTAATCGAGATAGCGAAAAATGAGGAGATTTAGCGCAAGAGAAATGCTTAACAAGCTGAAGTGGGATCAAAGATACGATTTTTCACAATGCACGATCGTATGCATTGACAGATTCAGTGGCATGGCTGAGATAAGCGCAGATGAGATCGAAAGCATCGGGCACAAGTTTCTATACCTCAAAGATGGTAGAACGATACCTCAGCATCGCATCGTCGAGATTCGCCACAAGGGTGAGGTGGTATGGAAAAGACCGTGATCTGCGTCGTCCATCTCAAGCCATTGCCGGGATCGCCTTTGTATAGGAGCTTCGATGAAGTGCTCGAGAAAGCCTTGAGAGATGCGAAGGCAATCGAGGAAGGTGGAGCGGATGCGCTCATAGTTGAGAACTTTGGAGACAAACCATTCTTGCGCTACGTTGGGAAGGAGACCATAGCTTCGATGGCAGTTGTTGCGTGGGAGATAAGAAAGGAGACGAACCTGGGCGTTGGTATAAACGTTCTTAGAAATGACGCAATGGCTTCGATTGCGATTGCAAAAGCTGTTAAAGCGGACTTTGTGCGGATAAACCAGTTCTTCTTCCCCTCGATTTCTCCCGAGGGATTCCTGCTTGGGAACGCTGGAAAGATTCTTCGCTATCAGAAACAGATCGACTGCAAGGCGATGGTCTTCGCAGACGTGAACGTAAAGCATGCTGTGCACTTCGCAGATCTCGAAAGCTATCTTCTTAACGCCGAACGAAGCCTTGCAGATGCGTTCATAGTCACTGGAAAAGCTACTGGTCTCGAAGTCTCGATCGAGGATCTCAAGAAAATGCAGAGGGTTGCACCGATCTTGGCTGGTAGCGGGGTAAACGCTGCGAATGCTGAAAGGATCGCAAGGCACTGCGATGGAGTCATCGTTGGTAGCTACATAAAAACCCGTGGAAGCGTTGACGTTGAGAAGGTGAGGAAAATCGTCAGCATCGTGAAAAGCGTTAAGTGAAAAACGGTCTCCTCAGCTTTACCGCTTCAACAATCGCCCTCTTCAGCTCCTCACCGTGAAGCTCGGAAACGTCGATAGCTTTGTTGCTCATCAAGCAGAGCTTTATCTTCCCATCCGAAGTTATGCGGATTCGATTGCAGTGCTTGCAGAATTCGGAGTTGTCCAAAGGCTTAACGATCTCGACTGTGCCGAGAGGAGTTATGAACTGCTTCCTCCTGTGCATGTCCCTTATCTTAACAGCCTTGGCGATTTTCGCAAACTCGCCTTCAAAGATCTCCGGATTTAGGTAGAACTGCGCAGTCTTCGAGTTCGGAATCAGCTCTATAAGCTGTAGGATCACCTTTGTTTCGTTTCTGTTGAATGAGTTTGCGAATTCAAGCATCTTGAAAACCTCGTCCTCGTTTATTCCCCTCATCAGAACCATGTTCAGCTTCAATGGTGTCAGCTTCGCTTCGACTGCGCTTTCTATGCCCTCGAGCACAAGCTTTAGCTCCCCTTTTTTTGTGATATGCCTAAACTTCTCCGCATTTAGCGTGTCGAGGCTAACGTTCACTCTATCAAGCCCGCTCTCCTTTAGCTCGACCGCTCTTTTGCTCAAAAGTGTCCCGTTCGTTGTCATCGATATCTCCTCGAAGTCTGGCAAAGAAGAGATTATATCGCAGATGTCCCTTCGCAGTAACGGCTCCCCGCCAGTGATCTTCAGCTTTCTCACGCCAAGCTCATAAAAGGCTTTTGCAATCTCAACGATCCTTTCCGCACTGATCTCTTTCCCAGAACTGTCTTCCCCCTCTCTATGGCAGTATATGCAGTCGAGATTGCACCTCTGCGTCACGGCGATGCGGAGGTTCGTTACAACTCTTCCGTATAGATCTTCGAGCATAGCTCTTCAGCCTTCGAAACGTCTTCTCGAGTATTGACGTTGAAGAATGATATCAAGTGCTTATCAAACTTTCTGAGCTCCTCTGCGGGAATAAAAACTGTTCTAAGCCTCGAAAGCGGATCCAAAATTCTCTTCTCTCCATTTTGAATCGACCTCTCTATCTCTCCAAGCGCTTTTTCGGAGTAGAAAGCCAAAAGCGTCTCTGCGAACTCGTGCTTTGGAACTAAAGCGTCGCAGTTTAGCTCTTTGCCCTTCTCGAACAAAAACTCAACGACCCTTTTTTTAACGAACGGCATGTCTATTGCGACAACCACCGTATCGCCGTTGTGCTTGATCGCACTGTGAATTCCAGCGATTGCCCCAAAGTTCCGATAGAAGTCGCAAACGAACTTAGCCTTGAACTCCTTCGCATACCTTTTGGCTTGTGCTTCGTCTCTGCAAACTATGATCGGATCGAATTCGGAGAACTTCTCAACAGCTATCTCGATCAATCTTTTACCGCAAATCCTGAGCTCGGACTTTTCAATGCCAACTCTCCTGCCAACACCGCCTATCAGTATTGCGAGTTTCACACACGGATTAGTTATCTATTTATTACCTTTTTCCCACGCATCGCAATGGACGTGATCGAGGAGCTCAAGCGCTATAGGGAAATGGACATCCCATACTCGAGGGTCTTGAGCTCGATGTGCACGGTTCCGCACGAGCTCGCAGTCAAGGCTCACGAGCTTTTTATAAACACGAACCTCGGTGACCCGGGAATATTCCCCGGAACAGTGGAGCTCGAGAAGAAGCTAATAGAGCTCATCGGCGATCTTTTGCACTGCAAGACGCCTTTTGGTTACATCTGCTCTGGTGGCACGGAAGCGAACATCCAAGGGATAAGGAGCGCAAGGAATGTGAAGGCAAAGAAGGAGCCGAACATAGTGATCCCGAAGACTGCGCACTTCTCCTTCGAAAAGATCTGCGACATTCTAAGAGTAGAGGTCAGAAGGGCTGAAGTCGACGAAAACTACAAAGTCGAGGTTTCCGAGGTTGAAAGGCTAATCGACGAAAACACGGTGGCGATTGTCGGCATCGCCGGCACTACTGAGCTCGGGCAAATTGATCCGATAGTTGAGCTCTCAAAGCTTGCTGAAGAAAAAGACATTCCGATGCACGTTGACGCAGCGTTTGGCGGGCTTGTGATCCCATTCATGGACGATCCATACCCCTTCGACTTCGTCAACGATGCGGTGACTTCGATAACGATCGACCCGCACAAGATGGGGATGGCGACGATCCCAGCGGGGGGCATAATTTTTAGGGAGGAGAAATTCCTTCGTGCTCTCGAAGTTGAGACGCCGTATTTGACTTCGAAGGCGCAGTTCACGCTCACAGGAACTCGCCCGGGAACTGGGGTTGCGTCTGCGTATGCGGTGCTTAAAACGCTTGGCTACAAAGGCATGAAGGCAATCGTAGACAAATGCTTGAAGAACACGAGAGTTCTTTTGGAAGAAGTCTCTTCTCTTGGCTTTGAGCCTGTGATCGAGCCAGTTATGAACGTCGTAGCCTTTAAAACTGAGAGAGCGGAGGAGATAAAGTCTGAACTCTACCGCAGAAGGTGGGTGATATCTACGATAAGGAATCCGAGGGCGATTAGATTTGTCGTGATGCCACACGTGACAGAAGAGGTTATTAAAGAGTTCATGAGCGAACTTAGGAGGGTGGTGTGATGGAGGTTCGCTTGGCAGTTGACGGCGTTGAGATCGAGTTGAACCCGTTTGTAACGAAGATGATCGCAAGGATCGTTGAGGCGATGGCTACTTCGCTAAAGGGAGTGGGCGAAGATTGGAAACGCATCGAATTAGAAGTGGTTCGATGAGGAAGTGCGCAATCTTCGAAGAATACGTTGCCGGAAAAAGCGTGGAGGAAGTTAAGGAGGAGCTTGGGCTTGAAAAAGTTGTGAAGCTCGCTTCAAATGAGAATCCATACGGACCAAGTCCGAGGGTTTTTGAAGTTCTTAGAAGCTTTTCCGATCTACATCGGTATCCTAATCCCGAATACAGGGCTTTGAGGGAGAAGCTGGGTGAATACACAAACTGGGAAGCGCAGAGGATCGTTGTTGGCGCAGGCATCGATGGAATCCTTGAAACGATCTTCAAAATTTTGATCGATGAGGGCGATGAAGTTGTTATCCCGATGCCGACTTTTCAATACTACAGAATCCTCGCAAGACTTCACTGCGCAAGGGATGTGATCGTTGAGAGAGACGAGAACTTCCAGATAAGCGATGGAATCTTTGAAAAGCTAAACGAGAGAACGAAGCTCGTCATAATTCCATTTCCAAACAACCCAACGGGAAACGTGGAAGATTTGAAGTTGGTTGAAGAGATCGTTGAATCTACGAAGGCGATCGTCTTCGTCGATGAAGCCTACGTCGAATTCGCAGATTCAAAGCTCGAGATCGATGCGGACAACTTGATCGTTGCAAGAACAATGTCTAAAGCCTTTGCTTTGGCGAATCTTCGGATTGGTTATGCAAGACTTCCAAAATGGCTTCTCGGCTATTACAGATCCGCTTCAACTCCTTTCCCGATCTCGAGTCTTGCGGAAAAATGTGCGATCACAGCGTTGGAAGACTTGGAGTGGATGAGGAGTTGCGTTGAGAAAATAAAGAAGGAGAGGGAGAGAGTATACGAGGAGCTCAGGAAACTCGTGAAGGTTTATCCATCGCAGGCGAACTTCGTGTTCTTCAAGTCTAAGAGTGGGCTTGCGGAGAGCTTGTTGAGGAAAGGGGTCATAATCCGAGACTGCAAGAACTTTGGCATTGATGGCTATAGGGTTACCATAGGAAAGCCCGAGGAGAACGACTTCTTTTTGGAGAAGCTCAGAGAAGTTTTATGATCGCTTTGACTGGAACTCCTGGTTGCGGAAAGACAACGGTTGCTGAAGAGCTTAAAAGAAGGGGATACAGGGTTATCTCGGTGAAAGAGTTCGCCGAGATGCACGGATGCGCCAAGAGGAAAGGAGATGAGGTGATCGTTGACGTTGAAAGGCTTTCAAAGCACAGGTTCGATGGAATCGTCGAAGGTCATCTTTCGCATCTCCTAAAGCCGGAGATCGCAATAGTTCTGCGTTGCAACCCGTTGGTCATAAAGAAGAGGCTTTTGCAACGTGGATGGAGCTATGAGAAGGTGATGGAGAACGTTGAAGCCGAGCTCATAGATCTAATCCTCGTGGAAGCCCTTGAGAACTGTGAAGAGGTTTACGAGATCGACGCAACGGATATGGCGATCGAAGAAATTGCGGATGCGATAGAAAGGATTATCAAGTTCAGGGAAGGTTATGAGCCTGGGAAGATTGATTGGATTTCTAAGCTCGGGGATAAGATTGGAGAAGTGACGAGGTATGGAGGGCTTTAACAAAATTTCTTGGGCTGAAAAGCACATGAAGGTGCTCGCCAAGATCAGGGAAGAGATGGAAAAAGAAAAGCCGTTGGAGGGGCTGAAGATCGGGATGGCTTTACACGTGGAAGCGAAGACTGCGGTGCTTGTTAAAACGCTCATCTCCGCAGGCGCAGAGGTTGCGATAACCGCTTGCAACCCAATGAGCACGCAAGACGACGTTGCAGAGGCGTTGCGAAGCCTTGGGATAAAGTGCTACGCAAAACGTGGAATGTGCGTTGAGGAATACTACACCGCAATTCAGAAGGTCGCAGACTTCAAGCCCGACATCGTCATCGACGATGGCGCAGATCTGATCTTCGAGCTCCACAGAAGAAAACAAAGGGTAAAAGGGGCGAGCGAGGAGACAACAACAGGAGTGCTTCGATTGAAGGCGATGGAGAGAGAAGGTGTCTTGGCTTTTCCCGTCATAGCGGTGAACGACGCCTTGACGAAGTTCATGTTCGACAACCGCTACGGCACTGGACAATCAACGGTCGACGGCATAATGAGGGCGACGAACATGCTCATCGCTGGGAAAAGAGTCGTCGTCGCTGGTTACGGGTGGTGCGGTCGTGGGGTTGCGATGCGTTGCAGGGGGATGGGGGCGAAAGTCATAGTTACGGAAGTCGACGAAATCCGTGCTCTCGAAGCGATAATGGACGGCTTTGAAGTCATGCCGATGCACAAAGCCTGCGAAATCGGCGACATCTTCATAACCACAACCGGCAACAGGGACGTGATAAGGGAGGAGCACATGTTAAGGATGAAGGATGGAGCAATCTTAGCCAACGCTGGGCACTTCAACGTTGAAATCGACGTTTCGGCTTTGGAAAGGATTGCGAAGAGCGTTAGGGAAATAAGGAGGAACGTGAAGGAGTTCGATCTTGGCGACAAAAAGCTCTATCTGCTCGCAGAGGGTAGGCTTGTGAACCTCGTCGCTGGCGATGGGCACCCGATTGAGGTGATGGACATGAGCTTCTCGAATCAAGCTTTGGCGGTTCGCTACATCGCTGAAAATTGGCAAAAGCTCGAGAACAAAGTTTACAGAATGCCGGAAGAGCTCGACAGAAAAGTCGCAAAGCTCAAGCTCGAAACGCTTGGCGTTGAGATAGATAGGCTTACTGAAGCTCAAATTCGCTACCTCAGCGACTGGAGATGTGGAACATGATGTGGAGCTATAGGGCGATCAAGAATCCAGTGGCGAAGAAGAAGTGGCTCTCTTTTGTCTCCATACTCGTGCTTATCGGCTTTCTCTACTCACTCTATCGCATTCTGCTTGGAGAAAACGTGATCAGAGTTCTGCTGATCTTCACACTCTTCTCGCTCTTCATATTCCTCTACGCAATAATCTCGCTTGGAAAGCCGAGGTTTTACCTGATGGACGATGAAATGGTGATCTACAAGCCCTTCAAAACAAAGCTTAGCGAAGTTCAAGGTTTTGAGGTCGATGAGAAGAACTTGAGGATAAGACTGAAGAAGCGTGGCTTTGGTGTGAAAACGCTTTACTTTGAGAAGATGGAAGATCTAAGAAACGCAGAGCGCTGGCTGAAGAAGAAGCTCGGGAGCCAATAAGCTTATATTCTTCTCCGTTATTTAAAAAATTATGCGACTGAAAACCGGGATACCTGGGATGGACGAAATCCTCAACGGCGGGATTCCGGAGAGGAACGTCGTCCTTCTCAGCGGAGGTCCGGGGACTGGGAAGACGATATTCGGACAGCAGTTTTTATGGTATGGTCTCCAGAACAACGAGCCAGGAGTTTACGTAGCCTTGGAAGAACATCCAGTCCAGATTCGCCAGAACATGTCTTCTTTTGGTTGGAACGTGAAGGTTTTTGAGGAGGAAAACAAGTTTGCATTGATAGATGCGTTCACCGCTGGCATAGGGAGATCGAAAGAGTTCGAGAAATACGTTTTGCAAGACTTGAACGACATAAGGGAGCTCATAGATGTCCTAAGGCAGGCGATAAGGGACTTAAACGCAAAAAGAGTCGTCGTGGATTCGGTAACGACGCTATACATCAACAAACCCGCTTCTGCGAGGAGCATAATTCTACAGCTGAAGAGGTTCTTGGCTGGAATGGGGTGCACTTCGATCTTCGTTAGCCAGATCAGCGCCGGAGAACATGGCTTCGGCGGTCCGGGAGTTGAGCATGGAGTTGACGGAATAATAAAGCTCGACTTGGACGAGATCGATGGAGAGCTCAAGAGATCCGTGGTCGTGTGGAAGATGCGGGGCACGAGCCATTCGATGAAGAGGCACCTATTCGAGATAACTTCGAAGGGCATCGTTGTTTATCCGGAAAAGATACTCAAGCTGAGGTGAGAAAATGGACGAAATTCCTCTTGCCCCAATGGGGCGTGAAGACATCCACAAGCTCGAGAGCACACTTCTCTTCGCAACCCTCTTCAGACCAGAAGTCCTGAGGATCATAAGGGATCCAACGGAGAGGCTGACTTGGGTCGACAGCTTAGCGGTCGCTGCGGGGGCGATTGCGAGGGAGAAAGCGAGGATGAGCGTGAGCGAGATAGCAAAAGAACTCGGTAGGACTGAGCAGAGCATAAGAAAGCACTTGAAAGGAGAGAGCAAGGCTGGACAGCTCGTGAGAGAGACGTTCGAGCTGTTAAAGCAGGGGAAGCTTAACGAAATCATGGGCTTTCTTGAGACGATTGAGGAAAGCCATAAGCTCAAAGAGGAGCTTGAGAAGTTGAAGGCAGAGAAGCTTGAGCTCGAGAAGAAGATTGCGGAGCTGAACAAATTGAAGCTTGAACTTGAAGAAGTTCAGAAGAGGGTTGCGAAGCTAAGAGAAGATCTCGAAACTCTACTGAGTGCCAAGGTTTAAACTTTGGGGCAAAACCTTATTAAGTCGAAGGGAAAAGGCGGGACATGGTTTCGAAGGAAAGGGTCGTCGAAGTCGTTGAAAAGGAAATAAAGCCAATGCTTATGGCAGAAGGCGGGAGCATAGAAGTAGTTGATGTTGATGAAAAAAGCGGGACTGTGCAAGTTCGCCTTCTTGGCGCTTGTGGAACTTGCCCAATGTCGATGATCACGCTCACAGCTTTTGTCGAGCGAGTCCTAAGGGCAAGGATACCAGAGGTAAGGAAAGTAGTTCCCGTATGATATACTTGCTGGAACCGCTGAAGAAAGTCGTCATCGAAGATCTCAGTTACCCTGGGGAAGAGATCAGCAACAAACGCTTCGGCGGTTTTTGCGAGTGCGGGGGAAAAATGTTTCAGAAGCTCTGGGTCAAGCTCGAGAACACGAGGATAATGATCTCTGAGTGCGAAAAATGCTGGAAAAACAGTGCCTACTTCTTCAACCTCACGAAGTTCCTTCGGAAGGAAGAAGTGCACGTCGTAGAAAAAAATGCGGTTAAGGAGTTTTTGAAAAACTACCTAAGCGATTTGGAGCTCGACGCTCTGATTGCAAAGGCAAAGGACAAGGTTTACAAACCCGCAGACCTCTCGAGAGCGAAGAAGAAATTGAACGAGATGAACTTTTCCCTCGAAGAAGTCTTATCGGTCTTGAAATGATTCCAAGGGACTTCAAAACTTACTTCGAGATCACCGACGTTTCCGCTGTTTCCCGCAGATACTTCGTCATCGGGTTCTTCGATGGGCTAATAACGATCGCCGGACTCATAATCGGTGCATTCATCTCTGGAGAGAACGACTCGAAACTTATTCTCACCGTCGGCTTCGCAACTGCGCTTGCACTTGGGATTTCGAGCATGTGGGGGGCTTTCGAGATCGAAAGAATTGAGCAAAAGGTGGAAAAAAGGAGAAGGGAAAAATACATGTTATCGAAGCTCGAAGACAGTATAATCGAGGATGCACATAGATTTGCAACTTTGTTCACATCTTTTATCCACGGAATATCCCCAATTCTTGGGGCGATCGTGCTTATAATCCCATACGCCTTTCTTTCTCCGCTCGAAGCGTTCGAAGTTGCGATTGTGGTTTGTTGCTTCAGTTTTTTCATCCTCGGAGTTGTCATCGGAAAAATGGGGGAAGAGAATGCGATTTTGAACGGGCTGAGAATGCTCGTCTTTGGGATAGTGGTCATGCTCGTTGTTTTGATCTTAAACCCAGGGCACGTGATATGATTTTTAAACTCTGAGCGAACAGGCGCTATGGGCAGGGCTTGGAAGTTTGGCGACGACATTGACACCGATGTCATAATTCCCGGGAAGTATCTCATTTACAACGAGGCAGAAGAGCTTGCGAAGCATGCGTTTGAAAATCTAAGACCTGAATTTGCTAAAAACGTTAAAAGGGGCGACTTCGTCGTTGCTGGCAGAAACTTCGGTTGCGGAAGCAGTAGAGAGCACGCAGTATTAGCCTTGAAAGGAGCTGGAATCTCGGCGGTGATTGCGAAGTCCTTTGCAAGGATCTTTTTCAGAAATGCGATAAACACTGGGCTCATGGTTGTTGAATGCGCAGAGACTGATAAAATCGAGGATGGCGACGAGATCGAAGTAGATTACAGCTCGGGAGAAATAAGGAATCTTACGAAGGGGGAAAAGTATAAGATAAACCCGATTCCAGAGTTTTTGCTTGAAATCGCAAGCGTTGGGCTGATAGCTTACTGCAGGAGGATGTTGAAATGAAGATCGCAGTTATTCCGGGAGATGGGATTGGGAAGGAAGTGATGGCTTCGGCGGTAGAAGTTCTCAACGAGCTCGTAGATTTAAAGCTCGAGTTTTATGAAGCGGGCGATGAAGCGTTGCAAAAATATGGAAAAGCCCTTCCAGACGAAACGCTTGAAGCCTGCAAGAAAAGCGACGCAGTTCTTTTCGGTGCAGCTGGCGAAACTGCTGCGGACGTGATCGTGAAGCTAAGGCAAGAGCTCGACACATTTGCGAACGTCCGCCCAGCGAAGGCTTTGAAAGGTGTGAAGTGCCTTTATCCCGGGCTCGACATAGTCGTGATTAGGGAAAACACCGAGTGCCTTTACAAGGGGTGGGAGTTCAAGGATAAGGGCTCGGCGTTTGCGATCAGGGTGATAACAGAAACCGCTTCGGAAAGAATAGCGAGGTTTGCGTTCGAATTCGCAAAGAGGGAAGGGAGGAAGAAGGTTACAGCGTTGCACAAGGCTAACGTGATGAAGCTGACGTGTGGTCTCTTTAGGGACGTGTGCAGAAGGGTTGCGAAGGAATACAGCATTGCCTTCAACGAATACTACATCGACGCTGGTTGCATGTTCTTGGTCATGGATCCCTTCAGGTTCGACGTGATCGTGACGACGAACTTGTTCGGCGACATAGTCAGCGATCTCACCGCTGGGCTCGTTGGCGGTCTCGGGATAGCTCCTTCAGCGAACATCGGTGAAAAACATGCGATCTTCGAGCCTGTGCACGGCGCTGCGTTCGACATCGCTGGGAAGGGAATTGCAAATCCAACTGCGATGCTTTTAACGACTGCGATGATGCTTAAGCATCTCGGCTTCAACGAAGAGGCAAAGAAAATCGAAATTGCAGTCGAAGAGACGATTGCAAGCGGAAAAACAACTCCAGATCTCGGTGGGAAGCTGAAGACCTCGGAGTTCACGAGGGAAGTTGTTAAGAAGCTTAGAGAAGTCTAAATCGGCTTTAATGTTTCCTTGTCTTTTATTGTTTTATTCAAATGAATTTCTCATCCCGCTGAATTGCAATTTCTAAACAACTTTGAAAGTAGGAGTGGTCTTATCTCTGCCCTGAGTTTGCGCCTAACATCCCTTTCTGAATAATCCGCCCCCAAACCTCGACGACATCTCTAAGTCTAACAACCTCCATCCCCGAACCCTCTTATCTCGATATCCCTGCATTTGTTCATTTTTCCTCGGCTTTTAGTCTTGTTACCAGAATCAAGTCACCATTTTCTATCTGAAGGTCCAAGTCCATCAAATCTCGCATTCTGCCACAAAATTCATCTCCTACTTTCCTCTTTAAGAGCCTCTCCACAGAATGTCTTACCACCTCATCATCTTCGTAGAGCATCCCAAAATTTTTAATAACTGGTAACCTGAACTCCTCCAGATTTTCAGCGTATACATTTTCCCTTACAGGTAAATCTCTTTTGAGATCATCTGCTATCCTTTTGAGATCTATTCTTGGAGAAGTCGAGCTTACCTCTGGCTGTAAGTAATCATGTTCAACTTTTATGTCCCATCTGTATCTCTAACTACTCTCAAAAGCTGTAGTTTCAACCTTTCTTTCCCCAGTCTTTTTTTCCACCGAAGAATCCACTTTTTTAAGCTCAAAATGGGTAGTTTCTAATCACTTTTTGGATGAAGATCTAAGAGCAAAGCCATTGTCAATTTTGCGTAGTCTCTGCAAACGGATAGCCGATATTTTAGTATTTTTTCTATTGGAAGGCTGAGCGTGAAAGTATCGCCAATTCTAAATTCTGGCACGAGTCTCTTTATGTTTCCATACCTCATCATGAGATAAAAAAATCATAGAAAACGAACTTCCAACGAGTAAGGAAGCGACAATAGAAAATATCAGGAGATTGGAGGGCATAGGTACTCTTTCCACCGATATTGCGACCACGACAATTACAAAGAGGACACTACAGAACAGGATAGTTAAGGGAATCAGGATTTCCAGTAAATTCCCACGTAACAGTAACAGGATCACTAAAAGCGAAACTATGATGACGACAAAGGAGTTCTGCTCATACCAAAGCCATAGAAGTATCATCATTAAAAGAAGAGTGATCACTGAGAGGATTAAGTATACTAACCATCGCTCGTGCCAAAATGTCAAATTTCTATCTTCCCATTCCAAGATATTGGTCAAAGTTTCTGCATCGTTTTTTCCTTTCAACCTTCTCGCTAAGGATTTGACTTCATTATTTCCAACTTCTTCTTTTTTAGGTAGAAATTGGCTGTAGAATATTTTTCTTCTTAACTCTTCTGTTGTTACCTTTTTCGGAAATAATATCCATTGGGTCACTTTCATACTCGACTACTAGCTTACTACTCAAACTTAAGCTTATCTGTTCGCTCTAAAATCGATTTTCGTTCTAATCTCTAAGGCTTTTCCAAAGAGTTAAGTTAAATCACGTCTCTGAACGTCTCGATTTTTTTATACGTCTCCTCGAGGATCTCTTTTTCCACGATCTTCTTCAGCTCTTCCCTCCCATAGGTGCGAAGAATGTCGAGGTATCTGCCAAAGTCCGCAATTATTGCTTTTGCGTTCGCATCCTTTATCGCATAGCTCATCCCAACTATTCTCCCGAGCAAAAAAGCTGAGAACGCTAAATCCATCCCAGAAAACTTTTCATTGAGCCTTTTCAGCATCTCATCATCTTTAAGCCTTAGCGCTATCATCTCCACGATTTCGGCGATCATCTCCGCAACTTTTTCAGCGCTCAAGCCAACGGATCTGAAGAGCACCATGAAACTAATCTGTTTCGACTTTTAAGCAATGTAACCGAAGGCAAAATTTTTAAAGTCCCCCGACGAAATCATAAAAAATGAGACTCCTCACGATTGGCGTCGGTCTCAGGGGTGCAAAAATCGCAGAAAACTTTTTCAGACGAGGTGTGAAAGTCAACGGAGTCCCGCTCTTCAAGTGTTTTGCAATTCTTGGCAACGAAGCACAGATGAGGAGTATAGCGATAAAAGACGATAGGAAGTTCTACGTCCACAGCAAGAAAGGTGTTCTGGGTTTCCTGAATTCGATAACGAAGATCTACGAGATCTGGGAAGGAGCGCTCGTAATTCTTTCGCTCGAAGACGAATATGCGTTCGAAATCGCCATTGAGGTGAACGAAAGAGTGAAGGAAATCTTTGAAGACCCGATAATAACGCTTCCTTTGATCCCAACGCTCGGCGAAGTCAATATGCTCGAGCTGAAGAGGAAGCTCTTGGAGCTGAGAAAAAGATCGGACGTTTTGCTGATCTTTGAGGGCAACGTTGGCGTGGACGAGAAGATCTTGAGATCTATGAACTTACTTGCCCTCGCTGGCGAAGTGGACTTGAAGCGGAGAGTTGCGGGAGAAGTTGTTGTAGACACTTCCGACGTGTTCAACGCACTTAGGTCAGAGGGTTTCTCGATTCTCGGCTTTGCAGAGCAAAAAATTCCATTCGGGATTTTCAGGAAAAAGAGCGAGTTAAAGGCTATGAGGACGAGGAGGATGATCGAGCTCTTCGATAAAGCGCTGAACAATTTGAGCATCCAAGCAAAGATCGAGGATGCGAAATCTTCGTTAATCCTTTTCACAGGTCCGAAAGAGGAGATCACGATGGAGGGTCTTTTCGAAGTGATCAGCAAGGTGGAGAGTCTAAACAGTGGGATCGAGGTTAGATACGGCGACTGCCCAATGCAGAGCAAAAAAGTTTCACTCGTGCTCCTCTTTTCGGGACTTAAGGCTGTTAAGTTCTAAGGAGATCAGCTTGTAAACCGTTCCGTGATGTTTGAGCCTCTTCTTCAGCCTCAGCTCGAGCAATCTCTTCGCAATCTCATCAACTTCAAACTCAAAGTCGTATTTCACTTCTCTCAGCATCAATCCATGAGGCGGAGCGGGAGGAACTCTTTCCCTGTGCTCCTCTGGTTTAAGCATTTTCTCAAACCACTCAACGCTTTTGCCCATTCCTACAAAGCATAACGCAGTTGCGATGCATCTGACCATGTTGTAGGTGAATGCGTTCGCTTCGATCTCAAAAACCAAAAAATCTCCTTCCCTGTTAAGGGTTGCGTTGAAAACCTCTCTTCTCCCACCCTTCCACCCACGGGTGAAGTTTGAGAAATTGTGAACGCCCTTAAGAAGTTCAACCGCCTCGCTCATCTTCTCGAAGTCGTAGCCCTCGTCTAAGAAAACGTAAACGTAGACTCTGCTCTTCGCCTTTCTTGGGTTGAAATCCTCGCCAACTTCTTTAAAAGCCCAGACGGTGATGTCTGATGGGAGTGAGGAGTTCAAGATTCTCGGCAAAAGCTTTCTATCGCTCTCGATCGCAAAAACTTGCCCCAAAGCGCTCACGCCAGTGTCGGTTCTCCCAGCAAACCTCGGCTTCGAGTCTATACCGAGATCTTGCAGAGCCTTCCTTACCTCGCCTTCAACAGTTCTAAGCCCAGGTTGAAATTGGCTACCAAAAAAATTTTCACCGAAGTATGCGATTTTAAACGCATACTTCATTTCTTGAGAATCGCATTCACGAACTGGTTTACCGTGTTCAACTTTCTGAACACGACGTTTTTCACGTTCATCTGACCCTGATAGAAGCCAACAGCGGCTCCGACAAGGAATAAGAACTCTATGTCGTCGAGCTTGTATTTTTCCTTCAGCTCCATGAGCTCGTTGACCTTCGACTCAGGCAGAACGTCTGCCTTCTCTTCCTTAACCATCAGCTTGTCCTCGTCGATCTCCCACTTCTTCTTCAGCTCTTCAAAAGCATCCATCAATATCGAAGTTCTCGTCTCGATGTCCATGATCGCAGTTTCTCAAAGAATTTAAAAATCTTTCTAAACGACTCTCACACTTTCGAACCTTATCGGAGAAGTTATCGTGTTCTCGACTTGCTCCCTTTTCCCGCAAATTCCAGAGATTCTCTTTAACAACTCGAAAATGTTCCCGTAGATCATCGCACCTCTTACGCCTTTTCCATCGATCTCGGCGTTTAAGCATTCCACGCTAAAATCACCGCTAACCGCATTCGCAGTGTGGGCGCCGATGATGCTGTGAACGACGATCGCTGAATCTTCGTTAGCCTTCCCTTCGACCTCGATTATCACATTGCTCGGCAGTGGCATTGGATGCGAGTCGACGCTCATTCGCAGTCCATTTCCAGTAACTCCGAACTGCTCGGAGTTTTTCCAGTCGGAGTAGAAGCAAAGGACACTTTCATCGACGAGAACCTTTCTCCTTGCCATAACACCTTCGTCGTCGAAGGAGTAGCTGAAAAGACCACCGCTGAGCGTGGCGTCGTCGATTATTCTGATCTTTCCCAAGAAAGTTCCCTTCGAAACGCTACTTCTCCCTCGGGCGACGTTTTCTGCGGAGAGGGAGGGATAGAGCGTGTGTGAAAATAGCTGGTGGATCGCATAGGGCATGAGGACGAGATCATAGTAACCAGCGTCTATCTTCTCCGCCTTTGAAGCGATGATCGCCAGCTCCTCTGCGTAGCGTGCAGTGTCTTCGATGTCAAGCCTCAGTTCTCTGCTTGCGGTCTGCGCATAGCCATTACCCTCGCCGTAGACGGTTTCGAGCGAGAAAAAGGAGAAAGTGCTCTTCTCAAAGAGATCCGCACCGAGCGAGTTTTTGATGCTCGTCTCTGTGATCCCATGGGTTATAACTGCGTTCGCAATCTTTGCCTTCTCAACGGAGCTCAGCAAAATTTCGCACTCCTCCCTTATGAAATCTCTGCTCAACTCCTCAAACCTCCTGTCGTAGATTCCGTTGACCTTTGCAGCTTTTTCCAATGGAAAACTCTTTAGTCTCTCTTCGGAAATCCTCGCCATCTTTCTCGCTTCTTCCATCAGCTTTTCCAAGTCTTTCCCCGCAGAGAATCCGAGCTTTCCGTTTTCTATGACCCTGACAGCGTAGGACTTTTGCTCGTGTTTATTCAGCATTTTCAGCTTTCCTGCCTCGATTTCCGCTGAAAAGCCAACGACTTTCTCGCTGAAAACTTCCCACTCCATCACTCCCCACCCACCTTCGCTTTGCACAACACTTCCGGTGCACCATCCGCCACGGGCACGGTTTGCGAGGCTTTCCCGCAAAAACCGGGGTCGAAGCGAACCCTCTTTCCCAGTTTCAGATCTTTCAGCAGATCCAGTGTACCCATGATCCCGACGTCACGGATCATCTCCGCTATTTCTGCGTTGCGAACCACGTAACCATACTGAGCGCTGAAGTGGAAGTATCCGGTTGCGGGATTCGTTTCTCCACCTCGAGAACCTACGAGAAACACGCCATCTTTGCACAGCTCCAAAAGCTCTTCAAACTCATAGGCTCCGGGGCTTAGGAATGTGTTGCTCATTCTAACGATTGGAAAAGCAACTCCTTCAGCCCTCGCATTCCCGGGAACTCCTCCAAGCTTCTTAGCAGTTTCCCTGCTGTGGAGGTAGCTCTTGAGCACACCATTCTCGACCAAAACCTTTCTCTTTGCTATAACGCCCTCGTCGTCGAACGGGAAGAAACCAAACTCCTCGATCGTCGGATCGTCGACGATGGTTACGTTGTCCCCAGCAATCTTCTCTCCAATCCTACCGCTTAGAACACTCGAACCCTGGAGAACGTGATCCGCTTCAGCTGCGTGTCCAAAGGCTTCGTGGATGAAAACACCCGCAAGCTGGGGATCCATGAGCACGTTCATCTCCCCAGAAGGCGGAGCTTTTGCGTTTACGAGTTTTGGTAAAATCTCGTTTATCTCGTCGATTAGCTCGTAGGCGTTCTCCAATTTCTCCATCCCACCTGGTTTCATCAGCCTTTTCGAAAGGAACTGGAGCGTATTTCCTTTTTCAACCGCAAAAACAGAGATGCCAACCCTTGGGACGAAGTAGCTGACATCACTTCCTTCTGAATCTCTGTAGGAGAACTTTCTGAGAGATTCGATGTAGCTGATCTTCGAGTTCTTGGCGTTCAGCCTCTTCTTGAGGTCTTTCAAGAACGCTATTTTCTCCTCAACATCCACGTCTTGTGGCGGAATTTTCGCCTTCAGCTCGTAGCTACCCTTAGCAACGACCTTCTCGATCTCAACGTCTCCTTTGCCGATGATGTTTCGTCTCGCTTCCTCTATTCCCTCAGAGTCGCTCACATTGCCTTCAAAAATTCCCCAGAAACCGTTTTCGAGCACTCTGAAACATTTGGAGCTGAAGAAGACTTTTTTTGGTTTTTCAATTGCTCCGTTTTCGAGCGTTATCGCAAGACTTTCGATCTCGAGCTCCCTTATGTCGTAGAACATAGCTCAGGACTCCAGAATGCTCTCTGCAGCGATTAACCCAGTGACAGCTGCGCCAACGATACCCCTGCTCATCCCCGCACCATCGCCGATTGCGTAGATGAACGGAATGCTCGTCCTCATCTTTTCGTCGACCTTGAGCTTTAGGGAGTAAAACTTCACCTCGGGAGCGTAGAGAAGCGTCGAATCGTCCGCAACTCCCGGAATGACCCTGTCGAGTCTTTCCAGCGCATCTAAGATGTCGTCGATAACCCTCCCTGGATACGCTAAGCTTATGTCCCCGGGGATAGCGGTTTTTAGCGTTGGTTGCACGAGTCTGTTGTTTCTAATCCTACTCTCGGTGCTTCTTCTTCCGAGGCGGAGATCCTTTAGCCTTTGAATTATCGGATTCCCACCGCCGAGCTTTGTTGTGATCCTCGCAAGATCCCTTCCCCACTCGTTTGGCTCTTCGAACGGTTCTGTAAACTCGTAGTGTCCAAGAAGTGCGAAATTCGTGTTGCTACTTTTTTCCTTAGCCTTGCTGTGTCCGTTCACAAGACAAAAGTCGCCGTAGTCTTCCCTTATCACCCAGCCCCTCGGACAAGTGCAAAACGTTCGCATATAGTCGTCGTGTCTGCGGGTGACGACACGAAGCTTTGGATCGTATATCGTTGAAGTGATGTCGTCCATTATCGACGCTGGGACTTCTATGCGAACTCCAACGTCGATGGCTTTCGAGTTCTCCGCAATAGCTATACCGTATTTCTTGACCCACTCCTCAAGCCAGTTCGCCCCTCCTCTTCCAACGGCGATTATAAGGTTTTTATAAGCAAATTCGCTACCATCAGCGGTCTTTACGATCTTTTTCTCTGGGTTTATGTCCACGACTGTCGTTTCCGTTTTTATAAGAACCCCTCTCCTTTTCAGTTCTTCTTCGATGCTCTTTATGACCTTCGGCAACTCATCGCTACCCACGTGTCTTTGCTTCAACGGCACGAACTCGATTCCCGCAGCGTTCGCATCCTTTAGGAACTTGTTTATCCTCTCCTCGTCCTCCCCGTAGACTTTTCCCGTTACTCCGTGTTTCGTGAATATATCGTCGACCTCGTTCATTTTCTCAATCACGTATTCGGGCTTTAGAAAATCGAAGTCGCCACCTACGGTGAAGCTCGAAGGGTAATTCGGGTTTACGTAGTTCAGCTTTCCATCGGAAAGCCCACCTGCGCCACCAACACCACACGTTATGTTGCAAGGGTCGCATTTTTTGCAGTAGCTCTGCGATAGGTCGCTTGGACACTTTCTCTTCGATATTTCTCTGCCCATCTCAAAAATCGCTACTTTTCTCTTTCCCGCAAGCTTATAAGCGGAGAACATTCCACCGGGACCTGCGCCAACGATTATGACGTCGAATTCCATACATTTTTACCCTCTTTTCGTTGTGTCATTTAAGTTTTGCTGTTTAAGTCTCGGCAATAAGTTTGAGACTATATTATAATATTCATATTTAGGAAACTATTTTATGCAGAAAAACAACCGCAGATATGAAGTTGTTCGAGCCAATCGAGATCGAAGGAATGAAGATAAAAAACCGCATCGTTCTTCCCGCCGGTGAAACGAACTACCATTCGCCCGAGGGTGGCGTTACAGAAAGACTTCTCGACTTCTACAGGGAGAGAGCGAGGGGAGGAATAGGTTTTGCGGTGGTTGGGATTGCCAAAATTGAGCCATACTTCTTCGGTGGGCTTGCGATCTACGATGACCGCTTTATTCCTGAGCTCGCAAAGATCGCAGATGTTTTTCATGAATACGATGTCCGATGCGCAGTTCAGCTCTGGCATCCCGGAAGATACGAAATCTCCCTTGACCCAGACAGGACTCCAGTTGCACCTTCACCGATTCCACCGCCCATCTTCTCCCGCAAAACTCCGAAGGAGCTAACGAAGGAGGAGATCCTAAGAATCGAAGAGGAGTTCGCAGAATCCGCTTTGAGGGCTAAGAAGGCTGGTTTTGATGCGGTTGAGCTAATAGGTTCCGCAGGCTACTTAATCTCGCAGTTTTTCAGTCCTGCGACGAACAAGAGAACGGACGAATACGGGGGTAGCATACAGAACAGAACGAGATTTGCGGTGGAGATCATTGAAAGGATAAGAGAAAAATGTGGGAAGTTCCCGGTCATGATAAGGATCCCCGGAGACGAGTTCATCGAGGGCGGGAACACCGTAAGGGAGATGAAGATAATCGCAAAGATTCTCGAAGACGCTGGCGTTTGTGCGATAAACGTGATGGCTGGGTGGCACGAGTCGAAGAAACCTTTGACAACGATGCTCGTGCCGAGAGGGGGTTTTGCATACCTTGCGGAAGAGATAAAAAAGAGCGTAGGCGTTCCTGTTATTGCATCGCACAGAATAAACGACCCAATGATTGCGGAGAAGATACTGCAGGAAGGCAAAGCGGACATGGTGGCGATGTTCCGTGCGTTAATTGCGGACCCAGAGCTTCCAAAGAAAGCCAAGGAAGGGAGATTTGATGAGATAAGGCTATGCATAGCTTGCAACCAGGGTTGCATGGACAACGTTATGCAGGGATTGCCGATAACTTGCCTCGTAAACCCAGCGGTTGGGAGAGAGAAGGAGCTAAGGGAGTTGAAGGCGAAGGAGAAGAAGAAGGTGGTGATCGTAGGCGGTGGACCAGGAGGATGCACAGTTGCGGAGTTCTTGGCAAGAAAAGGGCACGAAGTCGTTCTCTTCGAAAAGAATTCTAAGCTCGGCGGGCAATTCAACATCGCAGCAAACTCCCCGCTTGCGTATGAGTTTGCAGAAGTTGGGAAATACTTCATGAACGTTTTGCCAAAGCTTGGTGTTAAGATTTACTACAATACTGTTGCAACCGCTGAAAAAGTGCTTGCGGAGAAGCCAGATGTAGTCATAATCGCAGTCGGGGCGAGCCCGCTGATTCCAAAGATCCCGGGCGTTGAGAACGCTGTAACCGCCTTCGACGTTCTAAGTGGGAAAGCGGAGGTTGGGAAGAAAGTAGTGGTTATCGGTGGCGGTGGCGTGGGTTGCGACGTCGCAGCAAAGCTCGCTGAGAACTGCAAGGTTACTTTGATCGACATGCTACCAAAGATCGGCGCAGACATTGGTGTGAGCACGAGATGGACTGTGTTGCTATACTTGAGGGAGAAAAACGTTGAAATGCTCACCGAAACGAAAGCTGTGGAGATAAAGAAAAACGCAGTCGTCGTGGAGACACCAAAAGGTATAAGAGAGATCGAGTGCGATACCGCAGTCTTGGCAGTCGGAACAAAGCCGAACGATGGCTTGTTCGACGAGTTAAACGGAAAAGTGAAAGAGATATACAAGATCGGCGATTGCGTTAAGCCGAGAAAAGCCATCGACGCCACTGCAGAGGCTTTCGAATTAGCACTCAAGATCTAATTTTTCTTTCCGGCTTTTTTAGAAAAAGTTATAACCGAGTTTGCAAAGCAATTTTGAAATGAGGATTGGTGTATTTGTTTGCCACTGCGGACTAAACATTGCGAGGATTTTGGACATCGAAGACCTCGTAAGTTACGCAAGATCACTCCCAGACGTTGTTCATGCGGAGAATCTCGAATATGCATGTTCTGATTATTTCCAGGAAAGAATTGCAAGCGCAATAAAGGAGAGAAACCTTGACGGAATCGTAGTCGCTGCTTGTAGTCCAAAGTTGCACGAAACGACTTTCCGCAGAGTTGCGCAGAGGGCGGGGATCAATCCATACATGGTTGAGATTGCGAACATTCGTGAACAGTGTTCCTGGGTTCACCAGCAAAAGCCAAAGTCTGCAACGCTGAAAGCTAAGGACTTGATCCGAATGCACGTTGCAAAGCTTAGGAAAGCGAAGCCCCTTGAGAAATTGAAGCTCGAGATAAAGAAGAGCGTCGCAATCATCGGCGGTGGAATTGCGGGAATTGAGTCTGCGTTGAACCTTGCGGACATGGGGATAAAGGTTTACCTCATCGAGCGGAATCCGAGCATCGGCGGGCACATGGCTTTGCTGAACGAAGTCTTTCCCACGAACGACTGCTCGATCTGCATCTTAGCCCCAAAGATGAGCGAAGTTTGGAACCATGAGAACATAGAGGTGATCACCAATGCGGAAGTCGAGGAAGTCGAAGGCAGTGCTGGGAATTTCAAGCTGAAAGTGATCCAGCATCCGAGATTCGTAGACACATCGAAGTGCAAAGGTTGCATCGACGACTGCAGTAGCGTTTGCCCGGTCGAGGTTGCGAACGAGTTCGACTTCGGCGTTGGAGTTAGGAAGGCGGTTTACATCCCATTTCCACAGTCCACGCCTTTGTATGCAGCGATCGACTGGCAAAACTGCATAGGTTGCAAGCTCTGCGAAAAAGCCTGTAAGCCAAGGGCTATAGACTTCAACCAGCAACCGAAGAAGCTCGAGCTCGAAGTTGGAGCCATAATCGTTGCAACTGGCTACAAACTTTTCGATGCAAGAAGAAAGCCAGAATACGGATACGGAAGGTTTAAGAACGTCATAACTACGATGGAGCTCGAAAGAATTCTTTCTGCGAGTGGTCCAACGAGAGGTAAGCTCCTCCGCCCATCGGATTCCTCGCAACCTAAGAAAGTCGCATTCGTTCTCTGCGTTGGCAGTAGGGATGAGAACACGAACAAATACTGCAGTAGAGTTTGCTGTATGGCGAGCATGAAGAGCGCATACGCAATAAAGGAACGATACCCAGAAATAGACGTAACGATCTTTTACATCGACATCCGTGCTTTCGGGCGAGGATTCGAGGAGTTTTACAAAAAAGTCCAGAGTTCTGGTGTTCGCTTCATCCGTGGAAAAGTCGGAGAAGTGATCGAAAGAGAAGATGGGAGCTTAACGCTTAGCTACGAGAACACGCTGACTGGCGAGCTTTTTGCGGAGGACTTCGACCTCGTTGTTCTTGCGGTTGGAATCGAGGGCGAGGCTGAGATTGCGAAGAAGCTCGGGATTGGTGTTGGAGAAGATAGCTTTTTTGAGATCGCCCATCCGAAGCTTCGACCAGTAGAAACAAACGTCCGTGGGATATACATCGCAGGGTGTGCGAGCGGTCCAAAGGACATCCACGATAGCATCGCAACCGCTGGACTCGCAGCGGTGAAGGCTGGGAAATTCATACTCAGCGAGTTTGCGGAAGTGGAACCGTTCTTTGCCTTTGTTGACAAAGAAAAGTGCATCGGTTGTAGGATCTGCGAGAGCGTTTGCAACTTCAAAGCCATTGCGGTGAACAAGAAGGCTGAGATTAACCCGAAGGCTTGCGTTATGTGCGGGATCTGCGTTTCCGCTTGCCCAGTTGACGCAATCGATATGGGCTTCTTCAGCAACGAGGGAATTGAGGCGATGATCGATGCGCTAACCGAAGAGAAGAACGCCGAGCCGTTAATTCTGGTTTTTGCATGCTGGTATTGTGCCTATGGTGCCCTTGACTTGGCTGGGACGCTCAAACTGCAGTATGAGCCGAACATCCGCACGATAAGAGTTCTCTGCACTGGAAGGATTGATCCCGCATGGATACTGAGGGCTTTGAAGAACGGCGTCGACGGCGTGGTTGTTGCGGGTTGCAGACTCGGGGAGTGCCACTTCAGATACGGGAACTACAAGGCGAAGGATCGTGTGGATATGCTCAAGATTGCGCTGAAAGCCTTTGGTTTCGACGCAGAAAGAGTTGAATACATTTGGCACTCCGCTGGAGAAGGGGAAGCGATGGCTGAGGATTTGAACAAATTTGTGGAAAAAATCAAGAATCTGGTCTCTTGAACTTCTCCGCAATCTCCCTGTAAGTTTTTGGGAACCTCGGTGTGAAGAAAAGAAATCTCTGCACCGGGTAGCTAACGTTCGCACCTTTCCCAGCGTTTTCAAGCCCCTCGATTATCTTGTCGAGCAACTCGTATGGCATGGCAAAGATTAGCTCGTTCTCGTCAACTCCAGCGAAAACCCTGTCGCCGGCTCCGGGGATTGCGATCGTCACTTCTCCTTTGAGGGCAGGGAGCAAAGCTTCTGCGCAACTCGCAAGCTTTGCTGTGAGCGAAGCGTTCACGGTCCCACCGAAGAAAGTCTTCGCCTGTATCAGTCTCCCGACTTGTTCTGGGTTCGCAAAGATTAAGATTGCGTCTGGCTTTTCCTTCATCTTCGTCAGATCTCCGAAGAGAAACATTTTGAACTTTCCCGCAGGAAGCTTCGTTGTGGGAAAATCGCAAGAAGCATCTTTCAACCAATTTGCAGAGACGAGAATTTCCTTAACACTATCGTAAACCGCAACGCCGTAAATTAGCATCGCTGGCGGACATGCGAAGTCGTCCGCTTCGAGAACAACGCTTCTCCCGCTATACCTCGCAAAGGCGATCGCTTGACAAACTGCGAACTTCAAACCGTGCTTCGATGGCTTGAATGCATCTATCTCTACCTTTTCCTCAAAAAACTTGACACCAACAGGCGGAGTTCTCAATCTAAGCATTTCGACGATTTTCGAACCCTTCTCGTTCCACTCCATAACCGAAGTCAGCAACTTTTATTTATTTTTATCGTTAACTAAGTGTGAAGACCATGATCTTCGTCAAAAGCCCACCGTATTTCACGAATCTCTCATGGACAAGGCTAAATCCAGCCTCCTCCGCAACTCTGCGAAAGATTTCGTGCTCAGAAGTTATGACAACAAGCCTCGAGTCTTTGTTCATGACTTTCTTTGCCGAAATCGTAAATTCTCGATACAGCCTCTCTATCGCTCCCTTTCTGTGGATCCTAAGCCCATAGGGTGGATTTGTGACGATCACATCGTATTCTCCCTCGAGCCTTGTTGCGTCGCCGACGCTGAATTCGATCGTGTCTGCCACTCCAGCATTCTTCGCATTCTCTACCGCTCCTTCGAGATGTTTTCTGAACTTCTCGATCCCGTAGACCCTTAGTTTCAAATCCTTGGTCTCGTGTTCGATCTCTGGAAGCTCGAGAAACCTCTGATAAGCGAAACTCCGCCTGTTCGGAACGTTCCTCGCCATTAAAACCGCTTCTATCGGTATCGTTCCGCTTCCGCACATCGGATCGAGCAGGGATTCTTCGGGCTTCCATTTTGAAAGTCTTACCATCGCACAGGCGATCGTTGCGTTCAAATGGGCTGGGTGGTTGTAAACTCTCCACCACCTCTTATGCATTGCATCATCGCCAGTTGTGTCGACGCCAACGAGGAGCTCTTTATCGATGAGCTCAACCCTAACTATAACGTCTGGGTCGTCGAGGTTCACCCTTAGCCTTTCTCGATGCGTTTCGAGAAAGCTGTCGATCACCGCTTGCCCAGAAACTTTTGCGATGTCGAGAGATGTGAACTCGTGAACACCTACACGCAAACTTCTTACTGCGAAGCTCTTGCCCTTCAGGAAATCAAAGCTAAGGCTTTTGACGCCTCGATAGATGTCCTCAAGGTTTTCTGCGCAATCTCGGAGAAGAAGAATATTCAACCTTTCGAGGGTTCTCGAGTAGCGGTTCAGCAAGGGTATCAGCTCGGGCTTCCCAGAGAAAAACACCCTACCCTTTCCCTGCTTAGCCTCCGCCACTTCGGCTCCAAAACTCTTTAACTCTTCAACCGCCACATCCTCAAGTCCAGGGGGGAGAGTTGCGTAGAACTCCACGATAAAAAAATCGATTGCGTTGATGAAAATCTTATCCCGGCACACAAAATTTAAATTCAGCATGGTAACCGCTTTATTACTTTGAGGTGCTCGGCATGAGTAGGATAAGGAAGCTCCAGAGGAGAAAGACGAATCCAAGATTGGTAAAGCTAATCGATTTGCTTCTCGAGGAGAGTGCAAAAAACAAGGCAGGTATCTGGAAAGTCGTCGCTGAAAAACTCGCCTCGCCCACGAGAAGATGGGCTGAAGTCAGCCTTTCAAAGATAGACAAATATGCAAGGGAGAACGAAGTAGTCGTCGTCCCTGGCAAAGTCCTTGGCGGAGAGTTGTCGAAAGCGGTAAAAGTCGCTGCGTTCAACTTCTCTGAGTCTGCGAAGGAAAAAATACTCGCAACGGGCGGGCAATGGATGAGCATCGAAGAGCTCGTGAAAACAAACCCGAAGGGTAGCGGGGTTAGGATAATCGTCTAAGGTGGTTGTGATGAGTGTCAACGTGAAAAGAGTTCTTGCGTCGTTGGGCGATTACAAGGTCATCGATGCGGAGGGGCACATCCTCGGAAGGCTTTGCAGTGTCATCGCCAAAAGGTTGCTCAACGGTGAGAACATCGTGGTCGTGAACGCTGAGAAGGCGATAGTAACGGGAAGCAAGGCAAACGTTTTCCAGAGATACAAGGACAAATACGACAGAGGAAGCAAGGAAAAAGGTCCGTATTTCCCAAGACATCCGGAGAGGATTTTCAAGAGAACCGTGAGGGGAATGCTCCCGTGGGACAGCAGAAGGGGAAGAGAAGCTTACAGGAGGCTCAGGGTCTTCATAGGAGTTCCCGAGGAACTAAAAGGGAAGGAATTTGAAAAAGTTGAGACTGCGTTGTTTGAGAAAGTTTCAAAAACAGAAAAGTTCGTATTGTTAGAGGACATCAGTAGACACTTGGGGTGGGCGAAGTGAAAGTTGTCGTGACGAGTGGAAAAAGAAAGACCGCAATTGCAAGGGCGGTTGCCAAGGAAGGCATAGGAAGGGTTAGGATCAACAAGATACCAATTGAGATATTCCCGATGGAACTGCCGAGGAGGGTAATGCTCGAACCCTTGAAGATCGCAGGGGAGCTTGCAAAGAAGGTCGACATAGACGTAAAAGTCTCCGGTGGTGGAGTGATGGGGCAAGCTGAGGCTGCAAGAACTGCGATTGCGAGAGCTTTGGTTGAATTCTTCGGAGACGAAGAGCTGAAGAAGGCTTTCTTAGAATACGACAGAACTCTGCTCGTAAACGACGTTAGGAGGAAACTTCCAAAGCTTCAGGGAGGAAGGGGAGCGAGGAAGAGAAGGCAGACATCTTACAGGTGATACCTTGCACGAGATAACAGATTTCCCCATTCGTTGCTTTTCTTGTGGAGCGGTCATCGGTCATTTGTATGCGAAATACTTGGAAATGGTCAGGAGTGGGAAGTCGCCGAAAGAGGCTTTGGATTCCTTAGGGATTCAAAGATACTGCTGTAGGAGAATGTTTCTCACGCACAAATCCTATATCGGCGAAATCGCAAGATTTCGCGGGGCCGTGGGGTAGCCTGGTATATCCTTTCGGCTTTGGGAGCCGGAGACCCGAGTTCAAATCTCGGCGGCCCCATTTTTAGACTCTTTTAACCTTCTTGCTTCTTGGATATTAACAAGAGAAAATTTTTTAACTTTGGTTTTGAAAAAGAGGTTTGTGGAAGACGACTGGGAGCTCATAGGCTACATAAAGCGTAAACCCAACGGAACTGAGGCGAATTTAGACAATGTGCCGGGGGTGGATACGAAACATCGTTTTCAGTCGCTCATTTGATAAAGTTCGGACGATACTATTTCAGAGGGAGGACGTTCATCTACCGAATAGATGCTCTCCCGTCGGAATTCGATAAACCAAACGTTTACGTCTATAGAAAACCGAAATACAAAGCAAAAAAGAGACGAGCGATCCCAAGACGCTCAGTTTTGGTCTTGCTGGTTTTTGCTTTGATCGTCTTTTTCTTCTTAGCTAATCTTGGTACGGAAGATACGAATAAGCTTATAAGCGACACACAGAATGTTACGGGCGGATTTATAGCTGAAATCCAAAAATCGACGGGGAGCATTGTTAAAAAATGCGAAGATGGAACTTTGGAAGGTTTTTGCTCTGCAAAGAAACCACTCTTTTGCGAAAATGGAACCTTAGTGGCTAAAGCAAGTGTGTGTGGTTGTCCTGAAAAGTATACACGAATAGGTGAATCTTGTGCTTACACTTTAACACTGAATCCCGAAACCGGGGAGTTTTCTGTGAAGAAGATTACCATCTCAAAACGATAAACGACGAAGACCAGAGCGAGGCAATTAAAGAAGTGCTTCAAAAAATCGAGCTGTTGGCAAGCAAAAAAGACGATCAGGCGAGAATAGCGATATCTCTTGTGCAGAAGATCCCATATGACTACAGTGGGATGCATAAAGCCGAGTGGTTGTGTAGAGGAGGATATGTCATTTCTGGAGATACTCCACGATGGCACTGGATACTGCTTCATAGAATCGACAAGACCAACGATAGTCACGGACAACAAGAGCGAATACATAGGGGCTGGAAAGCTCAAATCCCAGCCGAAGATAATCTTTGTGAGCGACGGTTTATCTTTTGATTCAGTTTGGATCGAATACAACGACGCAAAAGAATGGCAAAGGCTCAGAGAGGTTGCGGAGAGAAATAATAACGTTCTTGATTGGTCTGATTATGAGAAGTGGCAATCGCTGGTTAAAAAATACTGCATAGAATTCAATTAAAACCGTGTTCGACTTAGGCTATGAATCTAAAGGTTGCGAAGTATGTCTTTGATTTCTACATGCCTCTTGTCGCTTTTGACGCATATTCGGTGGCTTGACATTTAGACTTGCAGTTTTCCCGTAAATCTCAGTGGTTCTAACGTTCTTGGAACTTGTAGCTCTCCTGGCATACTCACTCAGATGCTGATATTTTCTGACAGGCTCCCCATAACAGTTGCTAAGAGGTATTGGAACACAACTATGCACTTGAAGCAGGATTGAAAAATAATAGCCCCGGCCGGATTCGAACCGGCGTCGCGGAATCCAGAGTCCCGCAGGATTGACCACTACCCCACGGGGCTTCGAAAAAAATAAGAGTTTGGATTTATCAAAGTTTTGGTTAGATTTTATACGCAAACCCAGTTCTGGAACCTCTATGCCGAGCATCGATGTGATGTGCTTCGCTCGTATCTCACCACAGCATCGCCAATGTATAGGAACGGTTCCTTGTGGTCGCTTTATTCGCATCCTGCGTGAATCGACCCGTAGCACTCCAGACTTCGTTCGCTTGGTCTACGTAATTCTCGCCTCCGTCCAACATGAGTCGTTGTAACTGGAATAGCGACTTTCCTTCTTTTACAGCCAAGCTTCTCGGTTTCATCCTGTTTACTCCCTTAAACTGAGCACAAACGACTTTATTACTCTGTTCTTTGCTGGAGAGACATCTTTAAAGGGATACTTCCTCGGTGGCAACTTTTCGATCTCTTCGGGAGCAATTCCAATCCATGTCGCTCCAGTCTTCGGATCGTATCCCATGTTGTATTTCTTCAAGATTTCGACGACTTCTTCATCGGAATATCCCTTCGCCTTTAATCTTTCCACAACAACGATCACAGGGCTTGTAAAGTTTCTGAGCTTTTCTTCATCGAACTTCGCCGATCTCATCAAATTCTCGAGCTCTTCTTTCGAAATCTCCGCTTCGGGTATTCCCTCAGCCGGAAGCCAAAGCTCGGCTTTTGATTCAGTGGCACGTTCTTGCCTTGATCTTCGGAGAACCCGAGCCCTACGGCTACGAGTGCGAACGCAGAAAGGGTTGTGAGTGCGATGAGATACTTTCTCATAATTTTTCTTAGCTCTCTATCTATAAAAAATTTGGTTTAGATCTTAACCTCTACTCCCCACTTCTCTATAGCCCTTGCGAGCTCTTTATGGCTTTTCGCATACTCTTCAATGCTCATGCCGAGCTCTATAGCTTCGAGCGCCTGCCTCACAGCGAGCGCTCCAGCTCTTGCGCCGTCTGGATGCCCAAGGACTCCGCCACCTATCTGCAAAACGATATCCTTTCCCAAGGTTTCTACGACCTTCGGCAAAACCCCGGGGTGCAGACCGCCGGAGGAGACAGGCATACCCTTCTTTATGTTCCAGAAGTTCTGCTCGAATCTAATAAGGTCTTTTGGTGAGAATTTCTCGCTCCTCAGCATTTCTGCAATCTGGATCGCCTCATCTTTGGCACTTTCAAGCTTTCCGAAGCCAGCGGTGCCAATGTGGAGCTGGTCGATGCCAAGAATTCTGTAGAGCTTTGCGAGGGCAAACATCGATATTCCGTGGTCGTATCTCGTGAACGCTGCGTGCATTGCTCTATGCCCATGGATCGCAAGTCCGAAGTCTTCTGCAAGGTCTCGAACAAAGCTCAGAGCGCTCCACCCGGCTATAACGACGTCGACCATCACGTATGGGTTTCCATAGTCTGCGACAAGCTTGAGCCTCTTTTCCATCTCTCTGACATCTGCGGTTATGTTCGCAAACCAAACCTTTTTTTCTCCTGTTTCTTTCTCAACTTTTTCTATCGCTTTCATTATCCTCCTGCACCGATCCTCGAACTTGCAGAAGCTGGGGCTTGCGAGGTTCTCGTCGTCCTTCACGAAATCGAGGCCTGCGCTGAGGAGATCGTAAGCAAGGGATTCAACTTCTTCTGCACTGTATCCGACCTTTGGCTTGGGAACCGTTCCCACTATCGGTCTATCGACTCCGAATATCTTCTTAACTTCCAATCCCTTAAACGGACCTTTGTAGCCCTTTAGGAACTCTTTTGGAAACCTTATGTCCTCTAACCGCAATTTCGCAACCCTCCTCATTCCGAAAATGTTCCCGGCGACTGATGCCAGGAAGGAGGGCAAGTTCGTGAGTTCGAAGAATTCGATCGGATAGCTTATCTTCACGATCCAGCGATCCCCAAATTCTCGGGTCTCGTAAACCTTTGCGGACAATCCTTCGACCCTCTTCTGATCATACCAAGGGAAGAGCTCGGTCCAAGTTCCGGTGCTACTCTCAGCTGCGATGGCTCCAGCGACTTCTTCTATCTCGAATCCCTCTGCTGGTTTCACGAGAAAAGAAACCAAGACTTCGTCTTCGCTTGGAACATAACCTTTTGCAACGTAGTCCGAGTATTTCATGATTTCAGTTTAAAAAAGAAGCATAAAAAATTAACCCTTAGTATTTTGCGACAGCTCTCCAAAGTTTATTGTTTCAGTCAAGCTCTATTTCTTGGATGAACGTTCCATGCCATGTGTGATACCAAACTTGCCCGGTGTAACCGTTGACGCTTAGCATACCATATGGTTTGTCGTGGAGCTCAACCATGACGTGGTAGTAGCCGTAAAAGGGTTTAATCTCGCCAACTGTTGCGCCCGGATAGTAGGTGTTCAGATATTGTTGTGCATAGGCTCTGGCTTGTTCTATGGTGATCGGCATGCTGGTTGTTGTGTTCACACCACCCATCATCCCGTGCATCCAGCCCATCATACCCATCATTCCGCTTCTCATGCCGTATTTCGTGTTCCACATCATGTTAGGACCAGGTTCTGGGTAAATACTACCAGTGTTCTTGTCGATGAGCATTTCAAAAGCTCCTATATTCGTGCTCCGCTCGTAATACTGAACATAGAAGTTCAGTGAATACTCTTCCACTTCGCCAACTGCTAAATCTGGGTTGTTGAGCGAAGATAGATATCGTTGAGCAATTTCCACGGCTTTTTCGATTGTTATTGGGGCTGTAGCTGTGTTGGGGTACTCGGGATACATGGGACACATGGGATAAGCTCCATAGACGCTGTATCTTGGTGGATAACCATAAAAGTTCGATCCGCTCACGTAGCTATAAAACGATGTTATCATGATAGCGAATGCTAATCCGCTGAGCACCGCAATTGTGAGCATTTTCCATTTTTCCATTTGAGACCACCTCGCATTAAAACATACGCAAGGTTGGATAAACAAGTATCGCAGTTTTGATAACCTTAGCATTAGAGAAGAGCGAAATCATTTAAATAATAGCTTAAATACTAATGTTTTGGGAGGAAATACGCAGAGATGCACCAAAAATTGATTTAAGGGCTTTAGAATCTCCGTTTTTCAAATGGCATCCCCACCCTGTTCGCCGGTGCGGATGCGCACAGCGTTGTCGACTCCATAAACAAAGATTTTTCCGTCGCCAATGTGACCTGTGCGTGCCGATTCGGATACGGTCTTTATAATGCTATTCACCTGATCATCCCGGACCACGAGCTCGATCTTGACCTTGGGCAACAGATTGATACCATACTCACGACCACGGTAGACTTGGATCTGCCCCTTCTGCAGTCCACAGCCAAAGACCTGCGTGACAGTCATACCCCTAATTCCAAATCGGTTCAGCGCTTCCTTGACGTCCTCCAGCTTTTCCGGTCGGATTATGCACTCTATCTTAGTCATACCTCCACTCGAGCTCTGCTTCACGATTTCCTCCTTCTTCTCGATGATATGTGGCACGCTTACCGTAGGTGCTGGAGCTGGCGAAGATGGCGTATTAGCTACGATCTCAGGATATGCGCTCTCTCCATGCTGGGTGATGTCTAATCCTTGATCCTCTTCCTCAGGCGTCGCTCGTAGTCTCAACACGAGTCCTACCGCCTTTAGGATGAGGAACGTGAGAGGCGCAACGAAGACCCAAGTAGCGACCACACCCGCAAGCTGAATCCAGACCTGATCGACGTTCCCAAAGATGAGCCCATCGACACCGGCGGGATTTACAGCTCGAGATGCAAAGAGCCCAGTGGCTATTGCGCCCCACGTGCCACCTACACCATGCACTCCAAAAACGTCTAAGGAGTCGTCGTAGCCGAGTTTGTGCTTTACAACGCTCACCGCAAAGTAGCAGAGAACACCAGCTACCAGACCTATGATCACTGCACTCCAAGGTTCTACGAAGCCCGCTGCTGGTGTGATTGCTACCAGTCCAGCTACACACCCCGTCGCAGCCCCCAGCAAGGTAGGCTTACCATGGCGCACCCACTCGGCACATGCCCAGGAGATAGCAGCTGCGGCCGCTGCTGTGTTTGTAACAACGAAGGCACTGGCAGCTAAGCCGTTCGCCGAAAGCGCACTACCGGCGTTAAATCCGAACCACCCGAACCACAGTAGGGCTGCGCCCAGCACGGTAATGGGTATGTTGTGGGGCAAGATCGATTCACTGCCATAACCCCGGCGTGATCCAAGAACCAAGGCTGCAATCAATCCAGCAACTCCGGAGCTTATGTGCACGACTGTGCCACCTGCGAAGTCCAGAGCTCCCAGCTCGCGCAACCAGCCACCCACGCCCCACACCCAGTGGGCTAAGGGATCGTATACCAAAGTCGTCCAGAGCAGGATGAAAGCGACAAAGGCTGGAAAGCGCATTCTTTCGGCTATGGAGCCTGTAATTAAGGCTGCAGTGATGACAGCGAACATCAGCTGAAACACTGCAAAGGCAAGATGGGGAATCGTGGCTGAGTAGTCGGGATTGGGTTCTTGTCCTACGTTTCTTAGCCACATCCAAGAGAGATCCCCTATAAATCCACCCCTATCCGGACCAAAAGCCAAGCTGTATCCGATGAATATCCACTGCACTGACACTAAAGCCAGAACAAAGAGGCACTGCATAATGATACTTAGAACGTTCTTGCGCCTTACAAGACCCCCGTAGAACATCGCCAAGCCTGGAAGAGTCATGAGCATAACCAAAGCGGTCGAGATCAGCACGAAGGCTGTATCCCCAGTATCGATGGCTGGAGTATCCTGCGCCAAGGCTGGAACTGATAAGATCAGTAGTGCCAAGAGAACGCTCAACGGTAATCTTATTCCTACCTTTATTTTGCTTGCAAAGCTTCCGTATGGCTTTGCAGAAACCTTCACCTCTTGTGCTGTTATCGCTTCTCCATCCACCTTCTTCGCAACCCTTCTCATCGTATCACCAACGCCGAGTGCATAGCAAGGTATATAAAAATTACTCAGAATTTGACCAAAAAGTTGTGGATCTTATCAGAATAAGCCATAGATGTTATGGATATCTCAATATATTACCTAAAAATTTGAAGAATATTCACCACTTACTTGAAATTGAAAATCATTTTATATATAAAAAAATTATTAAAAAGTTAAAAATTGATTACTAAGCCTGTTGGTCGCATTCTACCGCATTGAAAGCTCATGCAAATCGAGCAAAGCGTTGATAGTATCTGAGTTTAACAATCGCAGGCGAGTTTTGGGGTGTCAGAACTAATAGAGTTTTATACCGAAAGATTTGGTTCAGAAACTCTGTTAATTCTTGACGTCGCTGGGGGCAGGTTCGAGAGTGGCGCATATTCGGTGGTCTCCCAAGTTATGTTTGTTATGGATGCAAAAGTAGAGGCGGAGGATTATGCGATCTATTTGTTCAACCACAAGGGTTACAAGAGAAGTGAACAGAGGCTCCATCGGAAGACTTGCTGGCTCTCTTAAGGGGAGTAAACTTCGTTGGACCTTCGCATGTTCGATTGAAATTGCCAAAAGAAGTTGTAAAGAGTTTCGGAACCGCTCGATATTTTTCTTACTTTAACTTGAGTATTCGAAAGTTTTAAGAAAAAAAGTAGTTCGTTCACTATGATGGGACTCTTCAGAAACGATCAAAAACTTGAAGTCAAGGTCTTGTTGAATACAGGTTTGTTTGAGAAACCCGAAAGTGACCTTAAAGATCTTTTAGATCTAAAAACTTCTGGAAAAGAAGCTTTTTTGTTGGCTTCTTATTCTGGGCAAGCTTACTATTTCTACAGCGACTGGATTTTGATTCCTCCCTCCGAAGGAGATATACTTAGTCTTCCTCCAATTCCTTTGAAATGTTTTAAAAAAGACCATTTTGACCTAAGATTGGAAGAACGTTACCCTACAATCTCAGGTTATGAACTTCTTAAAAAAGATGAAGAAACTTTTAAAAAACTCCTTTTTGAGGAAAAATACATAATGTTTAGAGAGTTTCCCACGTATGGGCACGTATCGGACAGAACACGTAGAATTTATATTAAGAGATTCGTTAATGACATTTTTTCTCAGGTCAATGAAGCGGTCAAAAGGGGGATCGACCCTTGGAACATCTTGCTAATATTAGGTAAGTTTAACCCACGATCGGAAGGCTTCGTCATGCCTTATATAGCTGGAGTTGAATTCAGAAAAAGAGGATATATTTTCTCAGAGAATTGTGTTGAAAACCCTGGTTGCGATTATTTTGCGATTAGGTTAGAGAACGCTAAAAAAGGAGCGTTCTTAATAGGTCTGATCTTTGGCATAGAAGAGCTTGAAGAAGGGGACTTAACAGCTTCTTGTTGCATAGTTGAGGATGAGGCGCAGTACAGGATCTTGGAAAATGAGCATGGTTTATCTCAAGCTTTAAGATATCTCTATGATTCCGCTCACTTTGGAAAAGCGTTTGTAACAGCTCCTTTAGCAGCGGATTACCAAATCAAAACAGTGAAGGAAGCGGGGGTTGGGATAGTAACTTTTGATGAGGATGGCAAGGTGATCTTTATAGATTGTGAAGAACGTGGATCGTACGATAAACAGCTTGAACTGACTCGGGAAATGGGGGATTACATTTCTCTGGCAAAGGATTGTTTTAAATTTGCATTGAATAAGCTCTCAATCTCTCTAGATCTTCTATGACCAGACCTTCTAACGCCGGGGGTGGGATTTGAACCCACGCGGGCAAAGCCCACACGCTCTCCAGGCGTGCGCCTTACCGCTCGGCAACCCCGGCTCAAGCGAAGTGGGGCGGAGGAAATATATGCGTTTCTAATCCTTGAGGTAATAGTAGAGTCCAAGGATCGAGAAGAGGGAATGAATGGCAAAGCCGATGAGTGGGGCAAAGAAAAACAATTTCCTTGGCTTTTCAATGAACTTCAAGGACTTGAAGAAAACCCAGATTGAGAATGCGACGAGAAGCAAGGGAATCACGGCAAAGATAGGCGAGAAAGGAACTGCGAGCAAAGAAAAGACGAGGAGTGGCAAAAATAGCGACCATGCCAACAAATCGTAGGGCTTGAAGTCCACTAAACGCAAAGCTTCAGCACAACCCTTCACCCTTGCCCTCTGCCACTTAAAAACTTCCCGCATAGTTTCCGGGACTGAAACAAAAACCCTTGCATCGACGATTCTTTGTCTGAGCTTTATTCGCTTTTTCATTAGAAGCAGTGAGAACCCATAGTCGTCAGCCCTTTTGCTCTCAGGATACTTGCAAATCTCGTATACCCTCGTTTTCTCAGCCTTGTTGTTCCCGGGGATGTGTTTGTCGTAGATGTTGAAGATTATGTGGATCGCATGATACCATGCGAAGGCGTGCGCAAAAAAGTTCCCCCTCACAATTGGAACCCCTCCAGCGACTTCGCAATCTTCAAGAGCCTTTAAGATCTTTTCAACGTAATCTCTGCTGTAGACGTTCTCCGAATCCCCCCAGATCACGACATCGTAGCCATCTTTCAAAGCGAGGTCGCAGACTTCACGTCTTGCGTAACCAGTCCCCCCGAGCTTCTCTTGAACCTTGAACTTCACGCAGGGATAGCGCTTTGCGAAACTCTCCGCAACCCTCGGAGAATCATCTTTGGATGCACCGTCGAGGACTAAGATCTCAAAGTCATCGCAAAGCTTTGCAGTCTGATTTACAAGGGATTCCAGGCATTCTCCGAGCTTCTCAGCGTTGTCCTTGTTCAATATTACCATCAGCGCACGCATAAGCGACGCCTTTCGCTCCTTTCCAAACTGCATCCATGTTCAGATACTCCCATGCACCAAATCTTCCGAAGGGAACGATGTTTCTTTGGAGCAAAAAGCTCCTAATCTTCTCGATGCTTTCACGGTAGCTGTGGTTGTAAACGACGTATGCGTATTTCCACTTCCAAGTTTTAACGACCTCGACCTCGTTCTCTATCCCCATTTTTCTCAGTCCTTCAAGCACCTCGTCTTCGCTGAAGTCTTCTGGATTCGAGATCTCGGCGATGATTGTTGCGCAATTCTTTGGAGCCATATTTGGGCTGTAATTGCTCAGGAAGGCAATTCTGTGGAAAATTATGTCCTCCTGCGGGACGTAGATCCAGTGAACGTTCGGAACCCTGCCCTTAACACCGATTCCCACGACCGCAAGTGAGTTGCACTCGAGCTTGTCGATCTCATCCTTCACGTCCCTCGCATCCTTCAGCACTGAGGGCAAATCCTTTAGAGGAGCTGTGTATACGAGTTTGTCGAACTCGTGCTCACCGTTGACGACGATCTTGTCCTCGAACTCGATTTTCCTCACTGCTTCCATTCTAATCGCAACGTTTTTTGCCAAGTTCCTCGCAAGAGTTTCGATTCCACCGCTGAGCGGATAAAAGAATCGAAGCTGGTGCGTGTAACCTTCGGTTTCAATTCCGACTGCGGATCTCAGCACATCGTCGATTGGTGGATTCGGAATCCTCCCACCAACCCAATCGAGCGAGATTTCCCTCAAATCTTTTTTCCAGAGCTTCTCGTTGTATGGGCGAAGATACTTTTCGGTTATCGCATTCCCGAACACGTAACGAAACCAATCGAGCAAGTTCTTTGGCTCCTCCTTTTTCCTCAGGAGGTTCTCAACGAAGTCCCTTAGGATCTCGAACCTCTCTTGAGCAGGGAGCGAAAAGATTCCGTTTTCAAACGGATACTTGACGAGTTTCCCGTTGTAGAATATGAAAGCCCTCCTCCTGTGCTCCACGTAATCTCCAACGTAGTTCAGCATTTCCCTCAGGATTTCGGAGTCTTTTGAAAAGAGTATGTGAGATCCACCCGTGTCGAACGTGAAGCCTTCTACTTCTTCACTGCTCAGCAGTCCACCGACTTTTTTCGCTTCGAAAACCACGCAGTTGCTTTTTAATTCATTGGCAACACAAAGCCCAGCAAGCCCAGCGCCGACAACGCAGATCACATCGCAACTGACGATGAATTTATAAATTCTTTTTCCAAACAACGGTGGGTGATAGATTGCCCGTCTTGATGCTGATCCTCGACGGATTACCTGACAGACCGATCAATGGAAAAACTCCCCTAACTGTTGCGAAGAAGCCAAATCTCGACAAAATCGCTGAGATAAGCGTAAATGGGATCATGGACACGATAGCTCCAGGAATTCGTCCAGGGAGTGACACGAGCCACCTTGCGCTCTTGGGCTACGACCCTTACAAATTCTACACAGGTCGTGGACCCATAGAAGCTCTTGGCGTCGGGATCGAGCTCAAGCCCGGGGACGTTGCGTTCAGGGCGAACTTTGCGACTGTTGTGGGGGATGGTAGCATTTTCGATAAAGTTGTGGTGGATAGGAGAGCGGGGAGGATTTCCGAGACGGAAGAGCTCGTCAAGGCTTTGAACGAGATAAGCTTACCAGTCGAGTTCGAGGTTGCAAAGGCTACTGGACACAGGGCAGCGGTTGTTTTCCGTGGGTTGTTCGTCGACGATGCGACGGACACGGATCCGAAGGTTGTGGGAGAGAAGGTTAAGAGGTGCAAATCTAAAAAACAAGAGGTTGCGGAAATCATCAACGAGTTCATGCAAAAAGCACACGAAACCCTTGAGAAGCACTGGGTAAATGAGCAGAGGGCGAAAAATGGGCTAAAGAAAGCGAACGCAATTCTTTTACGTGGCGCAGGGGTGATGAAGGAGGTTCCGAGCTTTAAGGATAGGTTTGGGCTAAGGCTAAAAGTGATCTCTGCGACCGCTTTGATAAAGGGAGTCGGGAAGCTCGTTGGGGGTGAAGTTTTCACACCCTCGGGCGCAACTGGAAACAAGGACACGAATTTGGAATCGAAGATAAGCTCTGCGGTAAAAGCAGTGGAGTCGAGCGATGTGGTGTTACTGCACATAAAGGCATTCGACGAACTTGGGCACGACAAGGACTTCAACGGGAAGGTGAAGTTCATCGAAAAACTCGATTCATACCTCGAGAGCCTTTTGGATCTGGACTTCTCCAAGATCTGTCTGATCGTAACCTCCGATCACTCAACTCCCGTGAAGGTCGGAGATCACACTGCGGATCCGGTTGTCGTCTCGATAGCCCACGAAGACGTTCGCAAGGATGAGGTTGCGAGATTCGACGAGTTCTCGGCGACGAAAGGTGGACTTTGCAGAATTCGAGGGATGGATGTGTTGAACATAGCCTTTGATCTACTCAACATTGCAAAGAAGTTTGGGGCATGATCGAGAAAGCTGTCGAAGCGATCCTTTTCTCCGCACCATCTGCGGTGAAGGTGTCAGAGATAGCGAGGATGCTCAAGGAGAGCGAAGAAGTCGTTGAAAAGGCGATAGAGAGCGTTGCAAAGAAATACGAGGTGATGGACTCTGCGATCGAGATCGTGAAAATCGCAGACCGTTACTTGATGAGGGTTAAGCAAGACTTCGCAGAGATCGTTGAGAAGTTCACCGAGAGAGACTTGGACAAGGGAACTCTCAGAACTCTCGCTGTTATTGCTTTAAAGCAACCAATAACGCTCGCAAAGCTTGCGAAGATTCGTGGAAACAAGTGCTACGAGCACGTGAAGAAGCTCCAGGAGTTGAAGCTCATAAACGCCGAGAAGAAGGGGAGATCCACGGTTCTCACCACGACTCCAGCGTTCTCCTCTTACTTTGGACTCGAGGGCAAGAGTGTTGATGAGATAAAGGAGGAGCTGAGAAAATTCCTTAAGAAGTCGTGACGTCTTTAAAAATCGAGAGCCAATTCATTTGTGCAAATCGTTGAAGAAAATTTGCGGGGAAACGAGGGGGAAATAAAGGTAATTCCCGAGACACTCGAAGATCTCTGGCACTTGAAGTTCCTGATAGAGAAAGGCGACGTGGTTTTCTCGGTTACAAAGCGAGCGATGCAGAGCGACGATAAACTGAGGAGCGACAAGGAGCTCGTCGTCGTTCGCATCGGCGTTGAAGTTGAAAGGGTCGAGTTCCACAAGTTCGCAAACAGGCTCAGGATAATGGGGAGAATCATCGCCGGCATCGACGCCTCGAGTTTTCACACGCTGAACGTGACAGTAGGGAGGGAACTGAGCATAGTGAAGAGATGGAAACCAGAGCAAATAGAGCGGTTGAGGAAAGCGGTCGAGCAATCAAAAAGACCAGAGGTCGTAATACTGACCATAGAAGAGGGAGAAGCGATTGCAGGAGTTTTGAGGGAATGGGGAGTTGAGGAGATCTTTGAGGAACGAAGTAGTTACTCGAAAGACTACGACGGAACAAGAGAGGACTTCTTCGCCCATGTGCTCGAGAAGCTGAAGACTTTGAACTTCAGGTTTCTCGTAATCGCAGGTCCGGGGTTTGCGAAGAGGGACTTTCACGAGTTCATCGCATCCAAGGCTCCTGATTTGGTGGAAAAGGCGATAGTTGTGGACACTTCGTCCATAGGGACACGAGGTTTCGTTGAAGTTGTGCGTAGGAGGGCAATAGACAGGCTCGTGGGCGAAATTAGGCTTGCAGAAGAGGCTGAACTCGTTGAAAAACTGCTTGAAGGGATTGCAAAAGGAGAGAAAGTGGCGTATGGAATCGAGAGCGTTCGAAAGGCTAAAGACTACGGAGCCATAGAAACGCTTCTTGTTTCTGACGACTACTTGCTGAGGGAGAGGGAAAAATGGGACATCGATGCGTTTATGGAGGAAGTGAGAGGGATGGGAGGCAAGGTTGTGATCCTCAGCTCGGAGTTCGAGCCCGGAGAAATAGTTTCAAAGCTCGGTGGTATCTGTGCTCTCCTCAGGTTTGAGATCGAGTAAATGGGTTATCTTTGCGATTCTCTCGAGCATATACTTCTTCGTCTACTTCCACCGCACTTCCCCAGCGGTGATGGCGAACGATCTGATGCTCGAGTTCGCAGTTTCGGCGCTCGCAATCGGAGTCCTCTCTTCGCTCTACTTCTATCCCTATGCAGTCCTACAGATTCCAGTCGGGATCCTTAGCGACGTCAAGGGGGCGAAGAAAGTCGTTGTTACTTTCACGTTCGTCACCTTGCTCGGGATTTTGCTCTTCGTAATCGCTCCGAGTTTCGAGTTCGCAGTCTTCTCTCGACTTCTCATTGGAATCGGAGTTTCTGGAGTTTACATCCCGACAGTAAAGATAATGTCGCAGTGGTTCAAAGCAAACGAGTTTGCGACTGCAATGGGAATTCTCTTTGCGATCGGCAACTTCGGAGCAATCTTCTCCTCCTACCCGCTTGCAGTTTCCATAGAGAACTTTGGCTGGAGATTCTCTTTTGCGGTTATTGGCGCTATAACTGCTTTGTTACTTTTGCTTTGCATCATTTTCGTAAAAGATGCCCCTTTGGGCTTCAAAAAAGAGACTCCGAGGAAAGAGGACTTCAAACTTCTGTTCAATCTAACTCTTTGGCTTCTTGCAGTTTCTGCGATGCTCAGATACGGCGTTGTTATGGGATTTCAGGGGCTTTGGGGAGGTCCTTTTCTCGTCGACGTCGCCAACCTCTCTAAGGCTCTCGCTGGAACGGTTTTGATGCTCTTTGCGATCGGTGCAATTATCGGAGCACCTTTGCTTGGGAGAATTTCGGATGAACTCGGGTTAAGAAAACTCCTGATGGTTGCCAGTGGAATCGGTTTCACGATCTTCTGGTTACCCCTCGTTCTTTTCCCAGAGAAACTTGGCATGGTGGAGCTTAGCGTCATATCGTTCATGCTCGGCTTCTTCTCGAGTGCTGGACCGATTGCATACACGTTGGTCAAGGAGCAGTTCCCTCTGCGAATGACCGGAGTTGCGATAAGCTTCATAAACGTCTTTCCCTTCGTCGGTGCAGGAGTTTTCCAGACGGTAATGGGGTATTTGATGGACTCCGTGGGGAAGCTCGGGGATAGATACCCAGTCGAGGCGTATAGGCTTTCTTTTGAGTTTTGCTTGGTTGCGTCGATCGTTTCGCTGATACTACTTCTCTTCGTGAGGGAAGAACCACGAGACGTTGGGGACAAAAATTTTTAAAAGAGTCTGCGATATTTTTATATGGCAAAGATCGACGAAGTTGATCTGAAGATAATCAGGGAGCTCCAGGAAGATGCGAGGAAAAGCCTGAAGGAAATCGCAGAAAAAGTTGGAGTTGCGGAGGGAACTGTTTACAACAGGATCAACAAACTCAAGAGTCTCGGGATCATAGAGAAGTTCATCCCAGTTCTCAATTACCCGATGTTGGGCTACGACATAACTGCGATCATCGGAATATCCGCAGAAGGCGGGCAAATAGTCGAGATAGAAAAGGAGATTGCAAAGGAGAAAAACGTAACCGCGGTATACGACGTAACCGGGGACTTCGACATCATCGTGGTTGCAAAGTTCGAAAGTAGAAAAAAGCTGGATGAGTTCGTAAAAAAGCTTCTGAGCATGAAGAGCGTCAAAAGAACTTACACTATGCTCGTGCTCAACGTTGTTAAGGAATCACATGCGGTTGAGCTCTAAGTCGTGTATTCGGAATTTATCCTCACGTATTCGTAACTAAGATCGCAACCGATTGCGAAGTCCTCACAATCGCCTTTGTGCAAGTCCACGATTATCTTGAAATCCCCTTTCATAACTTCCTTTGCCTCCTTCTCCTTCCCTGTGATGATTCCTTTGTCCACGAGCTTCACACTGCGCTCATCGTTCTCGAAGACGATCGTTATCTTTTCGTCAACCTCCGCACCACTGTAGCCGATCGCAGATATTATCCTCCCCCAGTTTGGATCCGAGCCAAAGATCGCAGTTTTGACGAGCAAAGAGTTAGCAATCGCTTTTGCTACGAGTTCCGCATCCTTTGAGCTTTTCGCTCCTTTGACGAAGACTTCGAACACCTTCGTCGCACCTTCGCCATCTCTCGCAATTTGCTTAGCAATGCTGTAGCAGACCTTTGTCAGCTCCTCCTCGAAAACGTCCCTCTCCACTCTCTCCTTCCCGAGCGCTATCAATAGCACTGTATCGTTCGTCGACGTATCTCCATCGACTGTTAGTCTGTTCAGAGGTTTCACAGCATTTCTCAGCATTTCGTAAAGCTCACCCGCCTCGAACTTTGCACTTGTGAAGATGAAGCAGAGCATTGTGGCGAGGTTTGGTGCAATCATTCCAGCACCCTTTGCAACCGCAGAAATCTTCGCTTTTTCGCTGAAAGCCTTCTTTATGAACTTGTCGGTAGTCCTTATGGCGTTTGCAAACCTTTCAGCGCACTCTCTTGTGTTTCCAAGCCCTGAAAAAACTTCTACAGCTTTTTTTCTTACCCACTCCATGTCCAACCTTCTCCCAATAACCCCTGTTGAGGCGATCGCAATCTCTCTTGCGTCGCAGTTGAAAAGCTTCGATGCAATTCTGCACATCTCTTTTGCATCCTCGATTCCCCTTTCGCCAGTGTAGGCGTTTGCATTTCCGCTGTTCACTATGAGCCCCTTCGCATATCCGAGGCTTATGTTCTCCTTGCAGACTATTACGGGGGCAGCTTTTATCTTATTGCTTGTGAAAACACCAGCGATCGTTCCGTTGAACTTTGCAAGTCCTAAGCCGAGTTTGTTCTCTTTTACCCCATTGCATAAAACCCCGAGATCCGTGAGTTCCATGGTTTGCATCCATAGGCTGGATTAAAAAACTCTTTTAAACGAAGGCAAACTTGCGTTATGGATCTGCCAACTCTTGACGATGCGGGAAAATTCTCGTCAGTGTTGCTTAGAGTCGATATAAATGCACCGATCGTAAATTCAACGATTCTCGACACCTCTCGATTCAAAAGCCACGTTCCAACGATTCGGGAGCTCGAAGACAAAAAGCTCGTGATCCTTGCGCATCAGAGCAGACCGGGCAGGAAGGACTTTACGACCCTCGAAGAGCATGCGAAAGTCCTGTCGAGGATTCTTGGAAGAGAAGTCGAATACGTGGACGAGATATTCAGCAAAAGAGTCGTAGAGAGAATCAAAAACCTTTGCAACGGCGAGATCCTTTTGTTGGAAAACGTCCGGTTCTATTCGGAGGAACAGCTTGAGAGGAGCGCAGAGGAGCATGCGGAGTCGATTCTTGTCAAAAGGCTATCTTTACTTTTCGATGTATTTGTAAACGACGCATTTTCAGCGTTTCATCGAAGCCATGCGTCACTCGTCGGCTTTATTCCGGTTTTGCCAAGCTTTATCGGGAGACTTGCAGAAAAGGAGATCAATGCGCTCAGCAGAGCCTTGAAACCAGGGAGAACAGCGTTCGTTCTTGGCGGTGCGAAGATAAAGGATCCGATAAAGGTCATGAAGAACGTTCTCCAAAACGGAATTGCGGAGAAAGTCTTCTTAACGGGAGTTGTTGCGAACTACTTCCTCATGCTCAAAGGAGTTAAGATCGGGAAGGAAAACGAAAAAGTCGTGGAGGACAACAAGGAAGGAGTTAAAGATGAGGAGGCGAAGCTGTTGCTTGAAAAGTTCGGGAACAAAATCGTTCTCCCAGTTGATTTCGGTGTTGAGAGAAGCGGGGTAAGGGAGGACATTGCGGTGGAGAAGTTCACGGGAGAGGGGAAGATCAAGGACATAGGCGTCGAAACCGTCAACGAGTTCGCATCGCAAATCCCAGAGTTCGAAACCGTTGTGATCAACGGCACCGCTGGTGTTTACGAGGACAACAAGTTTTCCCTCGGAACCTACGAGATCCTGAAGTCCGCATCAAAGACGTATGCAATCGTTGGCGGAGGACACACTGCGTCTGCGGTAAATCTCTTCGGTCTCTCCGACAAAATAGGTCATGTCTCAATCGCTGGAGGAGCTTGCGTCAGATTCCTGAGCGGGGAGAAGTTGCCAGTGCTCGAGAAGATAGCGGAATACTGGGAGAAGAAGTGGAAGCTCAAGCTTAGAAAATAATTTACACAATAAAAATTTCTATATTTGTGGAATTTTTTATAATTTAGAAAGTCCATTGATATCATAGAGAAAAATTTAAAATCTAAGGGCTTACGCAACGAAGGTGTTGGGGATGAAGGCAGAATACGAGAAGAAGCTTATAAGCGCTGAAGAAGCTGCAAAGCTCATCAAAGATGACATGTTTGTCGAACTTGGCGGTGCGGTAAGTTTTGCAAGCGTTGTGGACAAGTATCTTGCGCAGAGAAAACCTGAGCTCAGGAATGTGAACATCGGAACCTTCATAGATATCCTGCCCTACGAGTTTCTACGAGCGGATCCGATGCAAGAGGTGTTCAAGTGGCATAGCGGTTTTCTGCACATGTCGACGAGACCCTTCAGCAAAGAACTCGGCGTTTGCATGTTCCGACCAAACCTATACCACGATGTTCCAAGGATAGCACGAGAGGTTTTTAACAAGAGAATTGACATCGCATTCCTTCCTGTGACTGCGATGGACAAACACGGCTATTTCAACTTCGGAGTCACGTGCTCTCACATGAAAGCCCTTGCGGAGTCTGCGAAAACGGTTGTTGCGGTCGTTAAAGAGGACATGCCTTGGATTTACGGAGGCTACGACGAGTGCATTCACATTTCCGAAGTTGACTACGTTGTCGAGGACAAGGAGTTCCCGACGATGTCCCTTCCGTTTATTCCCCCACCAACTAAGGAGGACGAGATGATCGCTGAGAATATCATAGAGGCGGGTCTGATTCAGAACGGCTCAACGTTGCAAGTTGGAATCGGACCACTGCCAGATGCGGTGATGCGAATACTGAAGGGCTGTGACTTCAAAGAACTCGGAGTTCACACAGAGATGATCGGCGACGGAACGATGGCTCTGATCGAGGAGGGAATTATAACGAACTCGCAGAAGAAACTGGATAGGGGAAAGAGTGTTTTCACATTCGTCATCGGGACTCGGAACCTATACGACTACCTCGACAGGAATCCGGAGGTTGCAACCTACCCAGTGGATTACACGAACGACCCGTTCGTGATAGCCCAACAGCCAAAGATGTTCTCGTTGAATCAGGCGATGCAGGTCGATCTGATGGGGCAGGTGAACTCCGAACAGCTCGGGCTTGTGAGCCCAACAGGGAAGCTTTTCCAAGTCAGCGGGACAGGAGGACAGCTCGACTTTGTGATGGGCTGTCTCTTCAGCAAGGATAGGATGGGCAAAAGTGTGCTTGCGCTATACTCGAGTTACAACGGGAGCTCGAGAATCGTCCCGATCCTTCCAGCGGGTTCAAATGTAACAGTTCCGAGATCGATGACGCAATACATCGCAACGGAGTTTGGCGTTGCTTACCTCAGGGGCATGACAGTCAGAGAAAGGGCGGTATCGCTCATAAAGATTGCAAACCCTGACCACAGGGATTGGTTAGCCAAGGAAGCAGAGAAACTTGGTATATTCCCGCCAAACTACACGGTCCCAGCAGGAAAGCCTGAGAACGTTCTCGTTATGCGAGACTAATTTTTATTCTATTTTGCACAAGAATTCGCAAACCTTCTCGGCAAGGACGTCGAATTTCCCGAAGTAGAAGTGGTCTGTGTCGAGAATGAGGAAATCCTTTGGGGGCTTTGCGTTCTGGTAGAGCAAAAAGCTTTTGCCAAGGGATACGAACTGATCCCGTTTAGCCATGATGAAAAGCTTGCCCTTTCCGCAGTCTGCGAATTTGATCGAACCTATTGAAGGAAGGGGAGATATATAGACTGCGACGTCGCAAAGATCTGCGACGTTCGATGCAACGACACTACCAAAGGAGTAGCCGATTATGAAAATCGCTGAATGCCTTCGCTTTAAAAACTCGATGCAGATCTTTGCGTCTTCGATTTCCCCAACGCCATCACGGTAGCCTTTGTAGTCGAATGCAAGCGTAGAGATCCCGGAATCGTTCAGTTTCTCCGAGATTCTCTCAAGTCTCACATCGAATCTGTTCCCGCCCATCAACGGATGTGGGGGGCAAAGCAAAGCGCATCTTTCCCCTGCGATCTGGTAGGTCGCTTTTATTCCGCTTACGTCAACTTCCATACCTCTCCCTTATCATTTGGATCGCTTCTCTCGCAGACTCGCCAACGCTTTCATCGCTCGTAAGGCTTTCGAGAATGCAGAGATCTTCCTTGTCGCCAACAATGCCAAGCATCATTACCGCATCCTCCCTTATTCGAGAATCTTCGTGCTTTAAAAGCCTTTTTATCTCCTCTCTCGCTTCCCTGCTTATCTTTGCACCATTCTTTGCGAGCCTTTCAAGCAAAGCCATCGCACCCAGGCGGACAAAGAAGTTTTCGTGCGCCATGAGTTCTGCAAGCGTCTCAGTTTTATCAATGAGATCGCCTAAATCCTCTATTTCGCCAACTTCAAGCTTGTAGGCTATGAACTCGTAGTAATCTCCCTCCATCGCACCCGTTACCCATTTTTCAAAGTCTCGATCTGTGAAAGCTCTCCTCAACACAATTCTCCCCGCAAAAACGGTTGGGACTCCGTAAACTCCATACTTCTCAGCGATCTCTGGGAACTGAGAGATGTCGATGATGTGATGCGTTAGCCCGAGCTTTATCGCAACCTTGTTCACCGCATCTACTGCGATTCTGCAGTTCTGACAGAAGCTTGAGACGAAAGTTATGATCTCCAGAGACCCCTTGGCTCTACTCTCAGCTTCGGATGCGAGCTTTATCGCCAGGAGAAAGGACTCGAGCTCCGAGTGTTGCGGAATCATGTGGAAAAAGATGCCTGCATTTGCGATCTCGATTCCAGGTAGATTCGTTGTGCGCTCTTTTTCGCTTAAAAACTCGTATTCGATGGAATCGCTTAGAGTTGCGAGCTCTTTCACAAATTCGAGCATTTTTTTGTCTGAATACACCTTCAGAAGGATCTTTCTCGGAAGACGTCCAACGACTTTTGCTACGGTTTTCTCGGGGAGCATCCCTAAGTTCTGACCAGTAAATTTTTTAAGCTTTTTGCAAAGAGTAGCTAATGATCAGCAGCAATCAAGAAAGCTGGGCGGAGTTCTTCGAGAAGTATTATTTTGAAGAGTTGAACAAGCTTGCGTTTCGGATTAAGGAGGGTGGAGACAAGAGATCGATTCACGTTAACTTCACCCGTGATTTACTCGTCTACCAAGAAGGAAGACTCGGGGAGGAGTTGCTCGAGAATCCCGACATCGTTCTTAAGCATGCCGAACAAGGACTTGCGAGAACGACGAACATCTATGGAGTTTCGCTTGAGGGTTGTAAAGTTCGAATCTACTCGCTACCTGCAACGAGAAAGATCCTGATAAGGAACCTCAGGAGCTCACACATTTCGAAGTTCGTCGCAATCGAGGGAATAGTGAGAAAGGTGACTGAGGTTAGACCCCGAATTGTCGTGGGGGCTTTTAAGTGTTTGGACTGTGGATCACTCATCGAAGTTCCTCAAGAGGAGTCGATGCTCAGGTATCCCTACCTTTGCAACTGTGGTGGGAAGAAGTTCGTTTTTCTTCCAGAAAAAAGCGTTTCGGTTGACAGTCAAAGAGTAAAGATTCAGGAGTATCCCGAGAACCTGCGTGGCGGAGAGCAACCGCAGAGCATCGACGTAATTCTCGAGGGAGACCTTGCGGGCATCATAAACCCCGGGGATAGAGTTGTTGTGAATGGCATCCTTAGAGCGAAGCCAAGGGGCTTTCAGCAGAGAAAGCTAACGCACATGGATCTATACTTGGAGGGAAACTCGATCGAGATCGTTCAGCAGGAATACGAAGAGTTCGAGATCACGGAGGCGGACAAGGAAAGGATATTGGCTTTGGCAAAGAGCGATGACATCTACGAAAAGATCGTCAAAACGATTGCGCCGTCGATCTATGGTTACGAGGACATAAAGCTCGCAATAGCTCTGCAGTTGTTCGGTGGTGTGCCAAAGAAGCTCCCAGATGGGACAGAAATTCGTGGAGACATCCACATCCTATTGGTCGGAGATCCGGGAGTTGCTAAGTCGCAACTGCTTAGATTCGTCCATAGAATTGCACCGAGGAGCATTTATACGACTGGAAAAGGGACTACGACTGCCGGATTGACTGCGACTGCGGTTCGTGACGAGGTCGATGGCAGGTGGACTTTGGAAGCTGGGGCGTTGGTTCTCGCAGACAAAGGCATTGCGCTTGTGGATGAGATAGACAAGATGAGAAAAGAAGATCGCTCCGCTCTGCATGAGGCGTTGGAACAGCAGACGATAAGCGTCGCAAAGGCTGGAATAAATGCGATATTGAAAGCACGTTGTGCTCTACTCGCAGCAGCGAATCCAAAATATGGGAGGTTTGATCGATTCTCACCAATTGCAGAGCAAATCGAGCTGTCACCAACTTTGCTTTCGAGATTCGATCTTATCTTCGTTTTGACCGATGAGCCCGAGATCGAGAAGGACAGAAGGCTTGCGGAACACATTTTGAACATCCATCAGCTTGGAGAAACTCTCGAAAAAATGAAATCGGTAAGCGAAGCCGAGAGTAGAATTGCAAACGTAGTTCCAGCGATAGATCCCGAGCTTTTCAGGAAATACATTGCGTATGCGAAGAACTTTTTCCCAGTTTTGAGCGAAGAGGCGAAGAAGAGGATAGAAGAATACTACATCTCACTGCGATCGAAGGCAAAGGAGAACTCGCCTGTCCCAATAACTGCGAGACAACTCGAGAGCATCGTTAGATTAGCGGAAGCTTCCGCAAGAGTTCGCTTGAGCGAAGTCGTTACCGCTGAGGACGTTGATAGGGTAACGAGGATAATGGAACGAAGCCTTGCGCAGATCGCAGTCGATCCCGAGACTGGGGAGCTCGACATAGACTTTGCCTTCAGCGGGACTTCGAAAAGGCAGAGGGACAGAATTTGGACGATGAAGAAGATCATAGAAGAGCTCGAAGATCTGAGCGAAAACGGTGCTCCGGAGGAAGAGGTGATTAAGAGGGCTGAGAGCGAGGGAATCGATGAAGCAAAGGCTAAGGAGATTCTATCAAAGCTCAGGATCAACGGCGAGATCTTTTCGCCAAAGTATGGGTTCTACAGAATAGTCAGGAAGAGGTAGTGAAAAGTATATAAAGTCGTGGGTAAAGGTTGCGTGATGAGAATCTTCCGCACGGGCATAGTTCCGCTCGATGCACAGCTTGGTGGAGGGATTCCCGGTGGTTCAGTAGTTGCTTTGATCGAAGAGCCTGGTGCAGGGGGAGATGTTTTCTCATACCACTTCGCAGTCGAAGGTTCGAACTTGGGGGACAGCGTTCTTTACATCGCCACCGATGACAGCGTTAAGGACGTGAAGAGATACCTCAGCCTTTACTTCCCAAAGTATCAGGATTTCACGCTCATAAGCCTGAAGAGCAACGAAGAAACGGACGCCAAGGGATACCTTAGAAAGACGATGTATGATGTTTTGAGCGGTGTGAAGACGATAATAAAGAACGAGAAGTTCGATCGGGTGGTGATAAACAATCTAACGTTCTTCTTCTCTCATTACTCCATCGAGGACGTCATATCGCTGATAGAGTTCTTCCTCAACGACGCAAGAGAGAAGGAGTCTGCATACATGCTTCTACTGACGAAGGGGATGCTCGAGGAGAGAGCGGAGATTGCAGTGAAGCACTTCTGCGACGGAGTTATCGAGCTCTCGCTCAGGGAAGTCGAGAACGAGATTCAGAGGAGGCTGAAGTTCATAAAGTTCAAGGGGATAATAGTTCCACGGGCTGTGATGAGATACGAGCTCACCGACAAAGGTGTGAAGATGGAGTCGATGATGAGAGTTCTATGAGAGTAGTCTATGGGACGACTCCAACGAACACAGGCGATTTCGCATGCTTTATAGACCCGAAGTTTGTTGTTAGCTTAGAGGTCGTAGAATTTGCGGTGAAGAAAGCCCTTAAGAACTGGAACTCTGGAAATAGGATTTCGAAGTCGCTTGCAATCGAGATACTGCTATACTTTTCCGCAACGAGACAGATAGAGATTGCGAAAAAGGTCACTGCAAGCAAGAAAGCGGTCGCTGTTGTGATCGACGAGGAAGAGTTCTCGAAGCTCGGGTTTGTCGAGGAGGATTTTCAGCCGAAATACGACTTGAAAGCGGTCATGGAGCTATACGAGATCACAGAAGACGAGCTGAGAATTGTAGGGATCGAAAAGTTGCCATTGCTCGTCAAGGAAAGAATAGCGCTGTTCTCGGTTTTCGGTGAGTGAATGAAAGCGAAAGCTTACGCAAAGGGAACGATCCTCAACGCTTTGGCGACCGGAATAGGTAGCGCTTTTGCGATAGACCTAATTCTGAGCGTTAGAGTCGAGCAGGATTCAGAAAACTGCCTGATCGTTAACGGAAAAGAAAGGGATTCAAGCGTCGCTGAGAAGGTGCTTGAGAAATTTGGGATCAGAGCGCGGGTGAAAGTAAGGTCGGAGATACCAGAGAAAAGCGGTCTCGGGAGCAGTAGTGCATTTCTCAACGCTTTGATCTGCGCTGTCACGGAAAATAGAGTTGCGTCAGAGGTTCTTAGCTTGAACTCGGAGCTATCTTTGAAAGCTGGAATAAGCTACACGGGAGCGTTCGACGACGCATCCGCTTCTTTGCTTGGTGGTTTCGTAATCTCCGACAACTATCGGCGAGTTCTTTGGGATTGGGTTATCAAGAAAGCGTTTGTTGCTGTCTTGCTCCCCGGGTTTAAAAGAAAAAACGTTGACTTCGAGAAGATCAAGAGGGAAGGCTACAAGCTGAGGGAAATCGAGTCTAAGCTCAAGAGGCGTGATTTCTTCGATGTTATGCGGGAGAATACGATCTTTTACGCCGGGCTTTTAGGTTACCCACTTGAAATCGTTGAGAAACTCTGGGAAGAGAAGATCTGTTGCGGTCTCTCGGGGAATGGTCCAGCGTTCGTTGCCTTTGGAACTAAAAGCGATGTTGCGACTGCAAAGGAATTCTGGAGCAGCTATGGCGAAGTCTTAATCCGCAGAGTCCCTGAAAAGCCAGCGGAGAGTGTCGTGATAACTCCAGAGCTGTTTGTGCGAAAGGAAGTTTAAAAATTGCTATCTCTTCTGTTTTGCAAGCTCCTCCTCCCTCAAAGCCCTTCTCAGGATTTTGCCCACAAGCGTCTTCGGCAAATCGTCACGGAACTCGATAATCTTCGGAACTTTGTAGGCTGCGAGTTTATCTTTGCAGAACTTTATTATCTCCTCCTCTGTGACTTTCCCTTTATACTCGGGCTTCAGCGCGATGAAAGCCTTCACCGTCTCTCCACGATAGGGATCTGGAACTCCAACAACCGCGGCTTCAAGCACCGCTGGGTGCTCGTAGAGAACTTCTTCAACCTCTCTTGGGTAGATGTTGTAACCTCCAGCGATTATCAGATCCTTTTTCCTGTCAACGATGTAGAAGTAGCCATCTTCGTCCATCTTTGCCATGTCTCCCGTGAGAAGCCAGCCATTCACGAGCACCTTCTTCGTTTCAGCGTCCATCTTCCAGTAGCCCTTCATCACTTGCGGTCCGTAGATTGCGAGCTCTCCGATCTCTCCTGGCGGTAAAATGTTGCCATCGTTGTCAACGACGACTGCAATCGTGTTCGGCATCGGAATGCCAATGCTACCCTCTTTGTTCAGCCCATAGAGCGGGTTGCAGTGCGTAACTGGCGAAGCTTCGCTCAAGCCGTAGCCCTCAACGAGCTTACCCCCGGTTATCGCTTCCCACCTCCTCTTTACTTCCAACGGCAATGGCGCTGCACCGCTTATACAGGCTCTCACACTGCTGAGATCGTATTCTTTTATCTTGGGGTTGTTCAGCAGTGCAACATACATCGTCGGAACTCCTGGGAATGTCGTGACTTTGTGCTTGTCGATGACCTTCAGGTATTGTTCGAAATCCCTCGGATCTGGTATCGGGATGAATTTACCGCCTAAGAGCATTCCAGCGTTTGCCATCGTAAATCCATAGCTGTGGAAAATCGGCAACGCACCAAGATAGACGTCGTTGTGGCTCGCCCTTACATCCCAACTCGCAACTTGATGTGCGTTTGCGACTAAGTTGTAGTGCGTCAACATAGCTCCTTTTGGCAGTCCAGTCGTCCCGCCAGTGTATTGGAAGACCGCAACGTCTTCCTTTGGGTTTATCTCAGCCTCTTTTTCGAGCTTTGGATATTTCATGATCTTTCCCCACTCCGTGATCTCGCTCCTCTGGTCTATCTTTATCTCCCCGTATTTCTTCTTCTTAACGAAGGCTCTGAAGAGCAAGTTCAGCGGAAATCGCAAGAAGTCCTCTATCTTTGCGATAACTACTTTCTGGAAGACTCCTTCTTCGATGAGCGTGCGGTAGTTGTTGTAGGTTAGATCGATTGCGAACATCATCTTCGCTTCGCTGTTCTTAACAACGTGCCTGAGCTCTCTCTCGGTGTAGATCGGGTTGCTTTGGACGAGAATTGCACCCATCTTGAATATTGCGTTTGCGATTATGAAGTAGTGTGGTGTGTTTGGCAAGCTCACGATAATTCTGTCTCCCTTCTCAACTCCCATCTCCTTCAAGAAGGAGGCGACTTTGTTTGAAGCGTCGAGAATTTGTCTGAACGTCCACTTTGTGCCAAAAAAGTCGAACGCTACTTTGTCTGGGAACTTCTTTGCGGTGTTCTCATAGAGCTTATAGATCGGGATGTTTGGGATTTCGAGCGTTGTTGGCACACCACTGTCGTAGAACTTGAGCCATGGTCTTGGGATTTTTGAAACGTCGACATCTCGTATGTTCTCACCATACACAGAAGCCATGATTATTACGTTTCGAGTCGATATTTATAACTTTTGTTCGTAACTTAACTTTTTGCGTAGCAGGCGAGTTTCTCACCCTCGAAGATCTTCGTTAGACAGAGGTTGCAAGACTTGCAGTCACTCCGCATAACTTCTCCACGCATCATTTTCTTCGGTAAGTAGGGATCACGGATCAGCGGTCGAGACATCGCAACGAAGTCGACGACTTTCAGCAGTTCTTCGGCAACCGATAAACTCCTAACTCCTCCAACTGAGATCACGGGGATATCGACAACTTCTTTTATTTTAAAGGCATAATCTCTGAAATACGCTTCCCCGCTTTTTGATACCTTCTGGCTGACAACGTTAAATCCTGTGTGGTAAGTTGACTCATACATCCCACCGCTTACTTCGATTGCCTCAAATCCGCTCTCTTCGAGGCGCTTTGCAATCCGCATCGCTTCGTTTATCTCAAGCCCGTTCGGCACAAAATCGCAAGCGTTCATCTTTATCATGACCGGAATTCTGCTGTGCTCTCGAATCCTCTCCATTATGTCGAGTAGGATCTTTTCTCTCTCCACACCATACTCGTCACGCCTTCGATTTGTGTAGGGAGAAATGAATTCGCTCAAAAGATATCCATGGGCGCAGTGGAGTTGAACCGCATCGAATCCAGCTTTTTCAGCTCTGATTGCTGAATTTGCAAAATCTTCGATCGTTTTTTCGATCTCCTCCCTCGTCATCTCCCTCGGAACAACTCCCGTAAAAAGATCTTTGACCGCAGAAGGGGCTACAGGGTTAATAAAGCTCTGCCTTCCGGCATGGGCTAACTGGGCGACGAAAACAACGTCTTTTGCCACTTTTTTCACCTCTGAGACGAGTCTTGAAAGCCCTTTGACGTGCTCATCACTGCTGATTCCTGTCATCTTGAACGAGGCTCTGCCGTTCTCGCTTACAAACATGAATCCCGTGACAATAGTCCCAACACCACCTTCTGCAAGCTTCTTGTAGAGCTCTATGAGTTCGTCAGTTACAAATCCCTCTTTTGTTGCCATCGACTCTGCGGTTGCGGAGCGGACGAGGCGATTCTTCACTTTCAGTCTACCAATCTCTGCAGGTTCGAAGAGCATGAACTTTCATTTATTTAGGGTAGATAAAGCCTTGGGTGCCTTGAAAATTTAGTATGCCGAGGGCGGGATTTGAACCCGCGACCTGCAGATTATGAGTCTGCCGCCCCAACCAGCTAGGCTACCTCGGCTTATCGCCTTTAGGCTTTCAACTTATAAAGATTTTCGCTCCTTGCCCCAGTCTGGGTTAGGAAATAAAAAATTTAAACGTTCACGTTCTCGATTATTGTGGCTCCTCCTTGTCCACCTCCGCCACAAAGAGTTGCACATCCGTATTTTGCGTTCTCGATGTTCAGAATTCTTGCAAGCGTTCCCGTGATCCTTATACCGCTCGCAGCCAATGGATGACCAATGGCAATTGCTCCGCCCCTCGTGTTGACTTTGTCGGGGTCGAGTTTGAACATCTTCACTGCGAACAATGGAACGACTGCGAACGCCTCGTTCACTTCCCAGAAGTCGATGTCCTTGGCTTCGAGCTTCGCAAACTTCAAAGCCTTCTGCGTCGCTGGCACAGGACCTTCGCCCATTACGCTCGGATCGACACCAGCCCAGCCGATCGATACAATTTTTGCCATTGGTTCAAGCCCGTATTCCTTCATCTTCTTCTTGCTCATCAGCATTATCGCAGATGCACCAGCGTTCAAGGGCGAGGAATTTCCTGCTGTGATGACTCCGCCTGGTTTGAACGCTGGTGGCAGTCTCTCGACTGCTTCAAGCGTAGTGTCAGGTCTTATGCTCTGATCTACCTCGATCACCTTCCTACTGCCGTCTGAAAGCTCAACTTCTATCGGCAAAATCTCTCCTTTGCGTTTCGTTGGATATCCTTCACCGCTCAAGAAGTAGTTCTTCTTCAACGCTTCAGTGGCGAGTTTGTGGCTCCTAACACCCCATTCGTCGAGGTCTCGCTTTGTCCAGCCAAGCTTATCCTTCCACTTCTCAAAGAGCTTCTCGGCAGTTAAACCCATGCTCATTGCAGTCATTAGATCGTATTTCTGAATCAAGTCCGCCCTTTGCATCAGCGTTGGCGAGACACCCATGTGCGGGTTGAGATCTGGTTGCATTGGCAGATGAGTCATGTGCTCTATACCACATGCGATCGTTATTTCGCTGTAGCCGAGCATGATCTCCATTGCGCACTGGTGCATTGCGGACATTCCAGAAATGCAAACCCTTTCCGTGCCCTGTGCGGGGACTTCGATTGGCAACTCCGCAAGTAGGTTGATCATTCTCCCGCCGTAGAGCCAGTTTTCGCCCATCTGCATCGTGCAACCCGTGATCACGTCGCCGATCTCCCTTGCATCGATGCCAGTGCGGTTTATCATCTCCTTCACGAGCATCGCTGCGACCGCAGGCATGTCGATCTTGTTGTAGACGTCTTTCTCAGGCTCTCTTGGGCGAGATCTCGAGAACGCAGAGCGCAGAAAATCGACGATGTAAACTTCTTCCATCCGCACCACCAAAAAAAGAATTTTACATGAGCGGATGCTTCCTTATCGAAGCAAGTCTCGACGGGATCTTGCCCATCAGCGATCTTGCGATGATCTCGAGCTCGATCTCCCTTGTCCCTTCGTAGATCTCGAGGATCCTTACGTCCCTATACATCCTCGCAATCGCTTGCTCGTTCAGGTAGCCGTAACCACCGTAGATCTGCAGTGCTTCGTTCACGATCTCCTGCGCAACGTGCGCACAGTAGTACTTTGCCATCGCAGTCAACCCGGGATCAGGTAAGCCCATCTTGTCCTGGAAGTGCGCCGCTTGGTAAGCCAAGAGCCTTGCAGCTTCGAGCTTCGTTCGCATCTTGGCAAGCTTGTCCTGCGTAACCTGGAAGTCTATGAGCTTCTGCTCAAAGACTTCTCTGTTCTTCGCATAGTTGAAGGCAAGCTCGAACGCTCCCTGCGCAATTCCGACCGCTTGGAACGCAACCGGAATCCTTGTAACGTTGAAGAACATCATCGTCTGGTAGAAGCCCTGTCCCTCTTGCCCGATCAGGTTCTCCTTTGGAACTCGAACGTTCTTGAAAACTACTTCAGCGGTATCGCTCGCTCGAATTCCGAGTTTGTTCTTCAACTTCTTCGCCTCAAGCCCGGGGGTGCCTTTTTCAACGATGAAAACGCTCATACCATGGTGTCTCTTCGGCGGATTCGGATCTGTTCTTGCGAGCACGATGTAGTAATCTGCGATCGTTCCGTTCGTTATGAACATCTTCGTTCCGTTTATCACGTATTCATCTCCAACTTTATCCGCTCTCGTCTTTATTCCAGCGACATCGCTTCCTGCCTGTGGTTCAGTATAGCAAGCACAGCAAATCGCCTTTCCCTTTGCGAGCGGTGGCAGATACTTCTTCTTCTGTTCCTCATTTCCAAAGGCGAGAATTTGTTCCGAACCGAAGGTCGTGGACAGAATTTGCCCAAGTCCACCGTCGACACGCCAGAACTCCTCAACAACTAAGCAAGAGTCAAGAATTCCCGCTCCCTGACCACCGTATTCTTCTGGGAAGCTCATTCCGATAAATCCAAGCTCTGCAGTCTTTTTCCAGAGCTCAAATGGGAACTTCTCTTCCCTGTCGCACTCCTCTGCATACTTTGGAAACTCCTTTTCTGCGAACTCTCTCGCAGCCTCTTTTATCGCCTTCTGCTCATCTGTTAGGATAAACTCCGACAGCATTTTGCATCACCAGACGCCGTTGTTTTATCAGTATTTAAGGTTTGCTGAGTTTTAAATAATTTTTTATCATAAAAAAGTTGTGGGAGTATTTAAAATTAACCCTTTCATCCGGCAAAAGACTTAAATAGGAGTATACAAACTATTAATAATGATGGAGGCGGGATTTAAGACTGGTAGGTATGCGTATTGGAAAATCCTCGTCGCAAGGGAAGATGTGGAGTTGACGAAAGGTTCTGCGTTTAGAATTCCAGTGGAGAAAATAAGGCTCCCTCCAAGAACGATGGTTTCTCCGCTTTCGATAATGAGGCATGCCTTGGGAACTGTTGTCGATGTCAGGATGGGGAAAAAGAGGAGGATCGAAGAGGAAAAGGAGATTGACAGTGCGATATTTTTGTCCGTGAGCGATGGTATCGTTAGAAAAGGCGACGTCGTCGGAATTGTGAAGGTTTATCCCACCGCTGTGAGGGAAGGCGAGGCTGAGGCGAAGGTCGAGCTGAGGAAGAGCGATGCAACGATCGTGTATCGTAAGGGGAAGGAGATAAGGCGGGTTTCAGCGAAGGTTGAAGACGGCTGGTATAGACGATGGCACCTCGCTAAGTGGTTCCCGCTCGTTGCGGACGAGAACGTCGATGTCGAAGGTGGCACGTTGGAGAGAGTGAAGGTGAGAGGGGTCGAAATTCCTGAAAACACGATCCCAGTCCCGATGATGATCACGAGGAATGCGATGGGCAACGTTGTCGACGTTATAAGCCCGGGAAGACCGAGAAAAGTTGAAGAACGTAGGTTCATCAATGAGGCTATCTTTGTATCAGTTACGGACGGGGAAATAAAGAAGGGAGACTTGCTCGGGGTTCTGAACGTTTACTACGTTGCGGTGGGTGAATTTACGCCGAGTTTGATGAGTTACCTAACGAGGGTTGAAGAGGCGAACATCGTTTACAGGAAGAACGGTGAATTTAAGAGGAGGAGGGTTAAGCTGTCCTTGCTCACATTCAAGAGGAGTGAGTTCGGCTTTCTTAAGACCGTCGTCTCTGCGGAGGACAAAGAACTCAAGAAGGGAGAAATGGAGCTCTTGAAGGTGGAAAAGCTTGAGTTGCCATCGAGCACGATCGTTCAGCCAATCGCAGGAGTTGGGGTGGACAACTGTAGCCTCATTGGTCTGTATTCCGAAGCTCCGAAGCTCGTGGAAGAGGACAAGACGATAAACGAAGCCATGATTTGCTCTTTTGGAGACACTTCGATAAAGAAAGGCGACGTCGTTGGAGCACTTGCAGTTTACAACGTCGCAATACTCGTTGAGCCAGAGCTATTCCTTGCGAAATACGCAACAAGGCTTTAAAACAATTTTTTCTTCAGTTCTTGCCCGAAGTCGTGCGCAACTTCGATAGGTAAAGGCAGGTTTCTTCTCGTGCAGATCTTCACGATCTCTAAGGAAGTCTTTGGGGAAATAAAGCTACCCGGTGAAATGTAGATCTCCTTGCAATTTCCGCAGGCTTTGAATGTGTAGCCGATTAGCTCCCCACGATCACGTATCTCCTTGACCTCACCTTTCCCAACTATTTCTCCGTAGAGCTTTCTCTTCGTAACCCCAATCGCTGGTGTGTTCGTCTTCACCGCCACATAAGTTGCGAGCCCGCACTTCCTTGGATGCGCAATTCCGCTACCGTCGACCAAGATGATCGTCGCTTCCGAGATGAGATCTTTGACCGCATTTATTGCTGGTTCGCCTTCTCGGAACATCAGAAACGTCGGGATGTATGGAAATCTGACGTCATCGACGGAAAAATTCCTTGAAACCTCCCTCAGTTTTGGAAACTCAAACTTCACGGCGCATGAGATAACTTTCTCCCCAACAAAGGTCTGATCCACCCCAATGACGTATCTGACCTCCTCAATTCCGTATCTGTCCCTAAGATCGACCTTTTCTGCTATCTTTACTTGCTCCCTTTTTAACTCCTCCAAGTTCATCTGAAGCACTTCCAGAATTGAGAGTGAACTCTCTTCACGTCTTCTATGTTTGCCTTCAGCTTTGCAATCGCTCCCGGCTTCTTTCTCCACACGAGCTCTGCGAGGTAGTTCTCTGGCTCTCTTATCGCAGATATGTCGAAACCAGCCAACGCAGCGATTATGCCGAGGTTCGTGTATGGCAACGCAGCCTCGACGCTGTAACCACCCTCTAAGACCGCAACAACTCTTCCGTCGCAGATCTCCTCTGCGATGTTCACACACCATTTCACCATCTCAGCATAACCTCTCGCAGTCAAAGCAAGCGCCGTAAGTTGATCGGTGAAATGACAATCTTGCCCTGCGGAGATTGCAATGAACTCTGGCTCGAACTCAAGCGTTAGTGGCTCGATGATCTCTTCGATTACCATCTTGTAGCCATCGTCTCCTGTTCCCGGGGGCAATGGAATGTTCACCGTGTAACCTTTTCCCTCTCCCTCCCCGCACTCGTGCGGGTAACCTGTGCCGGGATACAATGGCATTTGATGCGTCGATATGAATAGAACTCGGTTGTCCCTGTAAAAGATCTCCTGAGTTCCGTTCCCGTGGTGAGCATCCCAGTCGAGGATCAGGATTCGCTTAAGCCCTTTTTTGAGCAACCACTTCACCATTATCGCAATGTTGTTGAAGTAACAAAAGCCCGCACCTATGTAGGAGCTCGCATGATGCCCGGGGGGACGGACCATCGCAAATGCGTTCTCAACCTCTTTTTCAAGCACCGCTTTTCCCGCCCTTATGGCTCCACCAGCTGCGAGCAAAGCTCTTTCAAAAACACCAACGGGGATGTTCGTGTCTAAGTCTATCATCCCCCCTCGCTTGCTCTCCTCTCTAAGGAAGTTCACATATTCCCTTGTGTGAACCTCGAGGACGTCTTCTACGCTCGCCATCGTTGGTTCTATCACCTTTATGTCGGGAGAGTAAAAAATTCCCTCCTCCCTCAGCTGGTCTATTGTGTATGCAAGTCTCTCCTTCCTCTCAGGATGCGTGGGGCTCTGCTCATGCTCCAAATACTGTGGATGGAAAACGATTCCTGTCGCCACAAGAAAAATTATCGAAGAAATATTAAAGTTTTACTCAATTGCGAGGCGACTAAACGCAGTCGATCTCAGCGAAAAACGGTTTTATGTCGACAATCGGTGACCCATCGATTGCATCAAGCCATTTTACAATTAGTCTGTTCCCCTTAACCTCAAGGAGCTCCACAAGGCAAAGTCCGATTGGATTCGGTCTATTTGGGGAGCGAGTAGCGAAAACTCCTCTCTCTTCGCTGTCAGGTGGTTTTGCCCTTAGCTTTTCTCGATCGGCTAAGTGCATCCAGTAGAGCACGATCAGGTGTTTGAAGCTCTCTATTCCTTCGAGCCCTAAGGCGAACTCAGGGAATATCTCGATCTCGCTAATCTCGTTGGAATACCTTCCTTGCCTTGGAGCGCAGTTTTTATCCTTAAAAGGCGTTTTGGCGACGCCGATGAAGTTGAGCATGACAACAGTGGGGAAAGGTATATATAAAGGTGGGCGAAGCGTTTGCATGAACAAAACCGCAATCGCAACTTTGATCGTTGGATTTGTTGTGGGAATCGCAATAGGTGCGATTTTACTGCCGGGAGTCTCGATGAAGGCACAGAACGAAACAAAGGAAGACTTTTCGAAAAATCTCGAAAAGGCGATGCAAGAAATAAACAGACAGATCAAGATGAGTTATCCAGAAGTTAGTGCAAGAGTCAAGAATTACACGTCTGCGGGCGAGTTCTTCTTGGTGGAGATCGAGTTCTACGACAAAAACGGAACACTTGCTGTTGAAAAATACTACCTTTCTGCGGATGGGAAAAAGATCGCCTCTTCGCAGGCTTTCATAACTCTCAGACTCGAAAAGATTGAAGTAAGCGAAGACGACGATCCTTGGCTCGGTGCAAAGGATGCGAAAGTCGTGATCATCGAGTTTTCAGACTATGCTTGTCCATACTGCGCAAAGTTTGCGCTTGAAGTCGAGAAGAAAATAGTCGAGAACTATGGAAAGGTTGTAAGGCTCGTTTTTAGAGACTTTCCCGTGCACGGAGAAAAGTCGATAAAGGCTGCGATGGCTGCGAACTGTGCAAAAGAGCAAGGGAAGTTCTGGGAATATCACTACTTGCTGTTTGAGAGACAAAACGAGTGGTATGGTAACCTTTCGAAGCTCTACGACTACGCGACTGAGCTCTCGCTGAATGCTTCAAGCTTCAAGGAGTGTCTCGATTCGGAGAAGTATCGTGGCGAGGTTGAGAAAGATCTCAACGATGGGCTCGAATACGGCGTCAGTGGGACTCCAACGTTCTTCATCAACGGCGACATCGTGGTTGGTTATCGTAGCTACGAGGAGTTTGCGAAGTTGATCGAAGAAAAGTTAAAGTAGGAGCCCATTTTCATTTTATGTTCAAGGATCCCGAGGAGTCAGCGACTTCTGCGGTTTTGGCTTTACTTCTCGAGGTTTCGAGCACACCCAAAGCGGGGAACGTGGACAGAGAGCACGACTTCGAGGACTTGAAGTTCGAACACTTCCTGACTTCGGCGGTGTCAGCTTTTCCCTTCTTTCTTAAAACTGCGAAAGAGAAGAGAATGCATTTGCTTGAAGCGGTTGTTGCAGGCAAAAACTTCGGAATTAACACGAACGTCCACTTCGGCGCTTTTTTGCTTCTCTTCCCGCTCGTCGCTGTCTGGGAATCAGAGAGCGCAGTTGTTGCGGGGAAGAATGCGACGAACTTCTTAAAGAACACAACTCACTTCGATTCGCTCGAGATTCTGAGGGCTTTTCAGCTCTGCAGTCCGAGGGTTCTTGAAACCAAAGAGATGTCGCTTGAGAGCAAAAGCACTGCGGACGAGATCTTGAGGAAAAGGATGAACGTTTACGAGTGGATGAAGTTGGCTCCGAAGGAGAACTTAATAGCGTTCGAGATCACAAACGGGTATCCGAGGAGCGTGGAAGGGGCGAAGTTTCTGCTGAGCTCAAATGAGAGGGCGAACGATGCAATCGTTTTGCTTTATCACAGGATGCTTGCGAGTTACCCAGACACGCTGATAATCTCGAAGTTTGGAATCGAAAAAGCTTTGGAAGTTATGAGCCTAGCGAAGAAAGCCATTGAAGCGAAGGATTTTAACGAGTTCAGGAAGCTCGACGAGTTCTTGCTGAAAAACAGGCTAAATCCCGGCACGATTGCAGACCTGACTGCGAGCTCCATATACCTTGCGTTTTTGGAGGGGTGGAAAGTTGAGGCTTAGGGACTTTGGGCTTAGGAATGGGATAAACGAAGTGATCGTTATTACAAAGGGCGAGAAGCTAAACACTGCGCCCATAGGGATAATCGTTGAAAACGAGGACAGCGTTTTTGCGAAAGCAAAGCTCTTTCCATCGCATACACGCAGCAATTTGGAGAAGGGAAGCTTTTTCATCGCAAACGTTGTGAGCGATCCGGTTTTGTTCGCGCTTGCGACGTTCGAGGATCTTGGCGAAGAATACTTCGAAAGCCTCGATCCGCCGATACTAAAAGGTTCCTTGGCCTTTTGCGAGTTCGAGCCTAGGCTGGAAGGATCCGTGGTTCATCTGAAGCTTCTGAGAGGCAAAGTGCTCAGGAACGAGATAAGGGCCGTGAACAGGGGCTTTAACGCGGTCATCGAGGCGCTCATATTCGCAACGAGGCTGAACTTGAATCCAGGGTTTGCCGATAGGATAAGAGAGTGCTATAGGATAATCGAAAAGTGCGGAGGAGAAAAGGAAAGGAAGGCAATGGAGATAATAAAGGAGAAAACTGGAATTCGCTGACTATTTTTCTGGAACGTAAATTATAGTTCCATCCTTTAGCCTGTAGGCGGTTCCGATCTTCTCGCCTTGTCCGCCGTAGAGCTCGGTCGTCAGGTTCATGATTCTTATGACCTCTCCCTCCTTTACTATGATCTGCATATCCTTCTCTCCCGGGTTCTTCACTATGGTGACGTTCTCGTTCGGCGTCAAAAGCTCCGTAAGGCTGTATGCCGTGACGAGCATTACGAGGAATGCCAAAGCGATTATTAAGGCTACGTCGAATAGGTTGGAAACGAAGTCGAGCGGATTTTCGTCCTCTATTTCATCTATCAGCCTTCTCCTCATGTCTTCCACCCCCAGATCCTCGCTATATATTCCATATCGCTCAAATCTTCGAAGTACCATCTCTTTTTGACCGTGAATATCGTGTAGCCGACTCCGCCGACGATCAGACCGAGAACCGTGGTTGCGAAGGCCGTGATAAGGTTCGTCGCAAGCTCGTGAATGTTACCCTGCGAGAGCGCTATCATCGCCGGGCCCAACGGTATCAGCGTCCCCATCAGCCCCAGCATGGGTCCAATCCTCGCTAGGATCCTCGGAATCTCGAGCTCCTTCAGAGCCTTCAGCTCGTATTCTTCTAGGAGCTTCTCGACGTCCTCCTTTCTCGGATTCAGCCTCTTCAGATCCGAGACGAACATCCTCAGCAGCCTCGGAAGCCTTAGGTTCTCGATATTTTCCGGATTCTTGAGCTCAGCTATCTTCCTCAGATTTTCAAAGCTCCTGTGCCTCTTCGCGCTTTCAGCTATGAAGGCGCCGAATTCCATGAGCGAATAGACGACGAGCACGATCAGGGCTACGATCACGGGATACAGCAAGGACGTCGAGATCGCATACATCGTCGCATAGATGGCGGAGGTTACGCTAATCATACCTCATGGCACCCCTTATGGCGCCCAGGGCCATGATTAGGAGAAGCAACAGGGAATAGGGATCGAAGGAGTCCGAGATCCTGTATTCGAAGCTCATCCCTTGGATCACGGCGGGGATTAGAAGCATGGAGAAAACGTAGTACACACCTAAGAGGAGCATGATCGTTCCCAGCCTCTCCGGATTTGTACGACCTTTCGACGATATTGCGACGATTCCGAACGCTATCATGGCTCCTAAGATTGCCCCGAGCCAGAGTCCATCCATTTCGAGGGCGAGGGATGCGAAGTAGCATGAGAGCATGAGGGCTCCGAAGCAGACCGGGCACGGGATCGCCATGGCCAGAAAGGTCTTGTTCGATATATCTATCCCGCACGAGGCCCTTCTGATCGTCAGATACCCCGTGACGATGAGCATTCCGGCGATGAGCGAGTGGAAAACGATCGTATAGCTCAGAAGCTGGAGCACCGAGCTCAAGATTTCTTTAAAGACCAGGCTTAGGAGCGTCGAAAGTAGGAAGTAGAAGAGGGCAATCGCGTAAACGAACCCTCTGCCTATATTTCCGTATCTGCAACCGACGCCGACCTTCAACGCAACGATCGCAGCCCCGGCGATTGCGCCGGCGAGGAGATGATCGTAGACCATGGCGGCCGCGATGGATAGGAAAAACGCTGCGATCAAGATCTTTGAGTCAAGTTTCATTGTTATCTTGTAAAAAATTTTGAATTTAAGCCTTACGTTATCTCTTCCGCATTCCGGCATAGAAGGTTATCAGGGCGAGCAAGACCATTGCTATGGCGACTATCGGAACCGTTGTGACTTCAAATCCCTTTGGAGTCTCTTCCGAGACCTCCATCTTGTATCCAACGACCTCGCCTGTATCTTCCTCGACCGACCTCTCCTCAGCCTTTAGCGGCAGCGTTTGCTCGAATCCGACGCTCGACTGATTCGTCGCTTTCTCAGCGCTTGGAGTCGTCTGAACTTGCCACCCTCCGAAGCTTCCAATCCTCGATCTCTTCTTTACATCCTGTTTCTCTTCTTTTTTCTCATACGGCGTGCTCACAACCTCGGCTCCGCTTACTTCCTGTTTCTCGTCCTTGGGCAAAGAGCTAAGGATTCCGGCGGCGTAGCTTAACAGCTCTACGTTTCCGCATGTGTGGTGGCAGCATGCGAAGCCGTATTCCTTCTGCAACCTCTCCAGCTCTTTCGCTAGCTCTATCTTTATTTCCTCCGGGGTCTTCCAGTAATCTTTCCTTATAGCCTCAAGCATCCTCGCGACGATCGACTGCAGGGCATAGGGATTGTTCTTCTCGAAGAATTCCCTCAGCTTGAGATCGTATTTGTCCCTCACGTAGATCTCGTAGAAATTCTGCCAAGTCTTGTCCGAGATCAGATCGGGCATCACGACGTCCCAGCCCCAGATGTTTTCGATTACTTCAGCGATCAGCCTGGCCCCGGCGTAATCGTTTTCCATAACCCCTTGGATCCACTTCGGATTGAAGTATCTCGTATGGATCTCCGTTGCTATGAACTCGCTCAGCGTTAACACCCTTGGATCTTTTGCATTTCTTGCGTCGAATATGTAGGTCTCCGGATTTTCGCCTCTTAGATTTCTCACGGCGAGCGCAATTCCGCCAAGGTATTGGTAAACGTCATCGTTGTCCAAGGCTGCGAAGAGGTTCGTGGATCTGGAGTGGACTGCGACGTCTACGTTTTTGAGGACCTCAGCGAAAAGGTCCGCTGCAGAGATGCCCCAAGAGTCACGGCCGTAGGCGAATCCGACCCTGTTTATGAAGAGCTCCGCAAGCTTTGCGTCGCTTTCCCAGGTGTTGCTGGCCCCTATCGCATCCGGTAGTCCGGTTCCGTAGTTCCCCGGGCTTTCCGAGAATATCCTCAGCCTCGCAGCCTCATCGGCATCTTCTAAGCTGTAACCTTTCCCCGCAAGCCTGTCCTTTATTTCTGCGTAATGCTTTCTGACGTAGTTTAAGCCGGGATCCTCGTTCGCATCTATGCAGAGCTTTACGGCCTTGTCTAAGAGGAGCATTAAGGCCGAAAACGTGTCCCTATGCAATCCGGAGCTTACGATGACGACGTCGATCCTCGGTCTTTGAATTTCCGTTCCGTTCGACAGCTTCAGCTTCAGATCGCTTAACGGTATCAGCGAAACGTCGCTTACCCTTCCCCTGGAATCCCATTTGACGCTTACGCCCATCGTGTAGAAAACCGCGGCCTGCATGACTCCGTAGTTCCTCATCGTCTCCGTCGCCCATAGGACGTATGCGATCGTCTCCGGAAACTTCCCCTTCTCCTCGTAATGCCTCCTAAGCAGATCATCTACGAGCTTCACCGCAACGTTCCAAGCTTCTTTCGTCGGTATCTCTCTAGGATCAAAGCTGTAGAAGTTATTTCCAGTCGGCAAAGCTTCCGGTTTTCTTATCGGATCCCCTCCGATCCTCGGAGGTATGTATTTTCCGTCCAAGGCCTGGAGGATCCTTGGAATCTCGATCGTGCAGTTCATCAAATCGTAGTAATACTTCAAAGCCCTTCCGAGCTCTTCCGTCACGGAATCATTCGCAGAATCGAGCCATTTCTTCTGCGCTTCTATCGGATCCGTTCCGTTGAACAAGACGTCTCTCAGCAAATCGTATAAGATCGCCTCATCGTCCGGCTCGGTAATCGGTTTAAGGTTCGAGACCTTCTGCTTGAAGTCCCTTCCAAGCATGGCCTTGATGAAGCCCAGGGTTATTTCGTCGTTCCTAACTACTCCGAGGACGTGCAGACCGTAAGGCATGGCCGTGCTTGAGAGCTCATGCAGGTATTCGTGCAGCCTCGTTTGGAGAAAGCTTTCGAACTCTTCTTCATCCATTTCCGAAACGTTCCCGAGGAACTCGAGTTCGAGCTCTTTATAAATGCTTTCTATCGTTTTCCTTAGCTCGGCCTTTAAGCGTTCGTCCTTCGCTTCGAAATACTGGTGTATCTTCTCGTGCAGGAGCGAAAGATTTCCGTAGAGGCCGCTCTCTATTAGGGGCGGCGTTAGATGATCTACTATCACCGCCTGTCCCCGCCTCTTAGCCTGCGTTCCCTCGCCCACGTTGTCCATGATGTACGGATAAACGACCGGAAGATCGTTTATCAGGATCGCCGGCCAGCAGTCCCTAGCAGATAAACCGGTTTCCTTCCCGGGCAGCCACTCTTGGGTTCCGTGGGTGCCGAAGTGGACTATGGCATCGGCCTTGAACTCCTTGCTCAGCCAGAGGTAGAATGCTATGTATTGATGGTGCGGGGGTAGGGATTTGTTGTGATAGAGGATAGTAGCGTTCTCAAGCCAGCCCCTCGACGGCTGGGGTGCGAGGATTACGTTGCCGAGATTTATCAGCGGGATCACGATGAACTTTCCCGTTTCGTTCTCGAAGACCATTATCTCCCCGGGTGGCTTTCCCCATGTTTCTACGACTTCCCTCCTCTTATCCTCTGGAAGCTCCTCGAACCATTTCAGGTATTTCTCCTCAGGAATCAGGACGGCGGTCTTCGTTAGGTTCTCGAGCTCCTCCTTTCTCCACGAGCCTATGTTTATACCCTGGCTCATCAGGAGTCTCGTCAGAAGCTCCTTATCCAGATCGCCGTCTATCCTATAGCCAACGGATTTCATGGCCTTAAGGAGGACTTCGAGGCTCGCCGGAACGTCGAGATACGATGCGCCGATGTTATCCTTTCCTCCGCCGTGATTGTAGTAAATTATCGCCACCTTCTTTTCTTCGTTCGACTTCCTATGCAGCTCCGCCCATTTCAGAGCCCTTCTCGCTATCCATTCTATCTGATACTCGATCGGCTCGTAGGCTTTCGTAGTCTTATTCTTGGCTCCGACGATCACGAATTCTGTCAAACCGTCCAGCTCTGGCAGAGAGATTTGCCAAGCGATCGATTGAGGATTCAGACCTGTTGCGTTTTCCCACTCGCTTACGTTGTAGTAGTATTCCATTATCGCCTTTATCGGCGTGACGTTCAGCGCTTTTAGATATTCTATCCCCTTTTCCTCATCGTGGCTCCAAAGCCTGAAGGACGTGAGCGTTATCAGCGCATCCACCCTCGCTTTTCCATCTTCGATCAGCCACTTCGTCGAATTCGGATCCTTATACGTGAAGGACGTGAACACGACGTTTGCCTCAAGACTTTCGAGCTTCGAAATCAGTGCGTCGATCACGGGATACGTCGAAGGATCGTTAACGTAGTAGTAGTGAATCCCTATCACCGGCGCACCGTCTCTGTATCCGTTGCCTCTATACCATTCCATGTATTCCTCGAAGCTCAGAAATATCCCCATTCCTCCGTAACCGTGGCCAATGGCTCTGGGATGGTATATCCCGTAGGGCGGGATTTCCAGTGGCGGCGGAATCTGCGAAAGTCCAAAGCTTTTAACATCTATTCCGCAAAGCCTTACTCCGAGGAAGATCATGAGCCTTCTGAAATTCTCCAACCCACCGTAGTCCCAGTAGAGCGTTATATTCTTGAAATTTGGATCTTTGAGATCTACGTTCGTCATATTGTAGACATCGGTAAATGCTAAGCCGACGATGCTCGTGCGGTTTTTCAGCGGTAAAAGATAGTCCTTCAGAAGATCCTGCTGCGGATAGCCGAGCATGTAGAGGAATATGACGCAGTATTCCGATAGGTTCAGGGCCTCGATCCTTTCTCTTAGATCTGCGGTTTCCGAGTATCCGAGAACCGTTATGTTTAGGTTCTTTTCGATATAGAGGTCGGTCTTTGCCTTCAGAATCAGCGGAATCTGCTTAGAGCCCTCATGGAGAATGAAAAGGATTTTTGCCCTATCTTCTGGAACCTGCGGGGGATCAAAGGTTATGTTTAGTTCAAAGAACTTCGCCCTTAGGTAGTTTATGAGGTTGAGTAGATTGTTTTTTCCCGCGAAGATCCAGTATCTCTCAATCAGCTCGTCGCTGTAGCCAGCGGAGGAGTTAAAAGAGACGAGCATAGTCGTCGCATTCGCAATTTCACTCGAAACGCTCTCGTTCAAATTTGCGATGAATACAAGACTCTTGTTAGAGAAATCCACCTCATCTCCAACCATAAAGACTTCGATGAGTCCAATCTCGTTCTCGATCTCCTTTAAAGTTTCGTAATTTTCATCGTTTCCGAGGTAGAAGGTTATTAGATCCCGTAGAAGGGTTATAGTGATGCTCTCGTTGTAAACTTTCACCCTTTTTTCAACGAAGCCTTCCTTGCCTACGAGTATCTCGAAGCCCAGATCCGTCGCATTTATACTTGCCTTTCCCTCATGGTCTGTGAGCTTCTCGACTTCTCCAGCTTTAATATACGCCTGTTCAACCGGATCTCCGGACGAGCTGTAGACTTCGATCAAAACCCGTATGCACATGAGCTCGATTGCAACGCTCTCATTGCTCCTTAATTCGATGAAGCTCTCGTTAAAGCAGAGTTCGTGTGTTGCATTAATCGTATAGTTCCCCTCCGGGAGCTCGAAGACTGTAAATCCATGTATTGTGTAGTTTTTGGCTATTAAGCCCGTCTCGTTGTAAATCGAGATCATCGCATCCACTATGCCTATGTTTGAGGATACGCTGACGTTTAACTCGTATCCCGAGACGACCGCTACCGTTGTTAAAACTATCAACGAGACGAGTAGACATCTCATCACTTTCCCTCCACTTTTTTTGACTTTAAGTCAAGTTTCTTGAATTTAAACTTTTCCAAATTCTTATTACTTTTTAAAACTAAGCTTAGATAAATTAAGAAAATTAGATTGATGGGACACAAATTTCGAAAAGCTCTGTTATTCACCGAGAAACCGAAAAATTATTTTTGTGCCCCGGGAGTAACGCTACTCTTCATCGCACGCTTTGCGCACTCTGAGCAGTTGACCCCCCGGGGAATTGTGCCATGTTTGGGTTGCCCCAGAATCATTGCAAGCTATTGCTCGCTCCTCCGGGGACCTATCAACATGGCTTGTATCCCCGAGCTCGCAGAAAGGCTTCATCGTGAGCTAAAGCTCCCTCCGCCTCTTCCCCGATCGGGGACATAAAAAGTAGTGTTCATCGCTAATAAGCTTTATTCTATTCGGCGTATAGTATGAAAAGTATTTATAAATCTCCTCTTCTTCACAAAGAACACAGCAGGAAAGCCCGATCTTCCCACGGTCACTTTGTTCGTCTCCACAAACTTCTTTCCATCAATTACAGCGATCGCATTTTCGGATTCGATCTCTACAACTCTATCGCTACGAATGACAATCGGTTTCCAACCAAATCTGAAGGGTGCAATCGGAATTATGAGTATGGAATCCAAGTAGGGGTCAACGACTGGTCCGCCTAAGGAAAAGGCATACGCTGTGGAGCCGATTTGCGTCGAGGCGATTACTCCATCGCATCGCAACGAATCGACTTCTTCTCCATCAACCTTCACCGTTACCTTCATCAGCTTTGCCCTCTCTTTTGCGAGAAACGCAACCTCGTTCAACGCCAAAAACTCCCCTTTGTCACATTCACACTTGATTCTCGTGAACTCCTCGACTTCGAATTTCTCTATCGCCTCCTTTAAATGAACTTCAAAGTCTTCTGGCTTTGCATGAGTCAAAATTCCGACTTTTCCGGTGTTTATCCCAAAGATTGGTGGGCACTCCCTTATTTCTTGGAGAACGCTCAGAATCGTGCCATCGCCACCGATTGTGACGATGAAGTCGAAGTTCTCGAGCTCCTTGCAGGGCTTTGGGAAGAACTCCACCGCAATTCCCATTTCTATCAAAAACTTTTCGACTCTATGGTTGAGCTGGGGCGCTTTGTAAACGACTGCGCACTTCATAACACCATCTCCAGCAGTTTCTTTATCGCCAATTTGTTGGAGAGAACGACGTTCAATCTTTCGGAAATTTCGAACTTCTTTTCACCCAAGGGATTTCCCTTTTCATCAACCGCAATCGCTCCAGCCTTCTCCGCTATGTAAATCCCTGCGGAGACGTCGAATATTCTCAGCATCCCACGAACGTCGATGAAGCAGTCGAAAGCCCCTTCTGCTACGAGACAAGTCTCTAAGGCGGCGCTACCGAAGATCCGAATCCTCTTGAAGGGCATCTCCTTCTTGGGATAGTAGTATATTGCGTCCATCTCGCTCAGATCCTCTTTTTCCCTAACTTTTATCCTTTCTCCGTTTTTAAACGCTTCTTCGTTAGCAAAAAATTCTTCATTGGTTGCAAGGTTGTAGACATATCCAAAAAAAGCGTCACGGAACTTCTCGGAATCCGAAAAGCAAAGGCTGACGGAGAAGAACGGGATTCCCCTTACGGCGTTGAACGTTCCGTCGAGTGGGTCGAGCGCAACGAAGACATCGCCTTCGCCGACGTATCCGCACTCTTCGCTTAGAACTCTGACCTTCTCCTTGAGCAAAACCTCAAGCGCAGTGTCTTCCGCAACCTTGTCCACGAGCTTTGTAACTCCGCTTTTCCCGATTCCGTAGATTTCGGCTCTTTTCTTCAGCGGAAGGGGCAAAATGGCCTTCTGAACTCGCTTGGCTACTTCTCTTGAAATCCTTAGCGCATCCCTTGCATCCATGTGCTCGCTACTACGCATTGGAGATATACTTTACTGAGTAAACGATCGTCGCTACAACTGGGACTGCGAAGTTGTCCTCGATCCTTAAATCGCCCAATCTCTTGACCCTTTCAACGAGCGTCGCAACGAGGATCGCAGAAAGCGAAAAAAAGTTTAGAATCCCAAGAAGATAGACGGCTGAGAGGGAGGAGAGGAACATCGCAACACTCGCAACCTGCTCTTTGCCGAGCACTTTGGAGATTCCAGCAAAACCATCCCCAACGATCGCTGTAGCTACAGCGACGAAAACTGCTTCTTTTTGAAAAAAGGGAGTTATGAGTGCGAAAGCGAGCAGAGAATAGAAGTATGCCCCAACCCTCTTTTGCTCGTAATCCCTAAAAACAGATCTCAAAAACCCCGTCTTTAGCCGAAGCGCTTCAACTAAGGCGAAGACGAACACAAGGGTGATGAGCGAAATCGAAACAATTTCGACACCAAAAATCTCATAGGAGGGGATGTATAGAAGTCCGGAAAAATGGATGGATTTTCTCAGCAGTTCTTTTTTAATCAACAGATATCCTCTCCAGCTGGCTCGCCAAGTTCCAGATCATTGTCCTCACGTGCATCGGCAGATTTGGATCCGCAGATATATCCTCGAGTATCGTAATTGCGGACGCAGCCTCGACCGAGACTTTCTTGCTCGAAAGCAAACGCTCCTTTATTTCGCTCGCAACCCTTCTGACGCTCCTTGGAACCGTATCGTCCTGAATTAATCTGTCCAGTGTGTCCAAAACGCTTTCAGGCACTTTCTTAGCCATGCCCACCACCCCAGAACGGAATCTTTTAATATTCTTTCCGCATTACACAGTTTCGTGAGTAATAAAAAAATTTCGGATGAGTCTGTGATGGATGCAGCGAGACTTTTGCGAAAGGGAGCTAAGATGCTGTCTCTCTATTGTCCAGAGTGCCATTTTCCAATTTTTGAAGCTGAAGGAAAAACCTTCTGTCCGAACTGCCAGAGGGAAGTTATAATTGAGAAAGAAAAGGAGGTTGCGAAAGAAGAGCCGAGGGAGAAGGTTGAATCCGAAGCTCTTGGAGCTGTTGAGAAGGCTATAGTCAGAATATGCGAGCTCATAGTCTCTTCGGACTCGGTTGAGGAGATAAGAGCTCTGTCCGAGTCCCTTGAGAAGATTGCAATCGCTTTCGAAAAACTCAGAAAGTGAAACGTTATTCGAGCGTAAAGTTTAAATGTGAGTGTGGGCAAGAGTTAATCCTATGGCGGTGAAGATAATACTCTGTCCGTCTTGTGGGGAGGAGGTTGAGATTACGGATCTATACGAGGGCGTTGAGATTCGATGCAAGTTCTGCGATGCTCTCATGATCTATCAGGAGGGTAGGATACTTCTCGTGGACACAAACGAGGAGTTCGACCTCGAAGACCTCCAAAGCTACGAGGAAGAAGAGGGCGAAGAAGAGGAGATCGAAGAGGAAGAGGAGGACTACTACGGGGAAGAGGAGTATTGAACTACTTTTTTAATATACTTTGCCGGGACTTCTTTCGCCAACGCTATGTAGTCGTTTGCCTTGATTATCCTCAGTCCATCTTCTCTCGCCTTTTTTGCATCTATTTCGAAGATCGTCGGTTTTCTGCTCCTTAGGATTGCGACTTCGACACTTTTTTCGAACGTTGTCGACAAATGCACGAAGCTCTGGTTCACAGGTTTGATTCCGATCTCCAACAACCTACTCGCCTCTTCTTCGCTTGCGCTATAGTAGAGCGTGTCTTCTGTCGCCTCAGGCATATCGCTCAGGGTAACTTCGATGCTGTGCCCGTATCTTGCCCTTATCTTGTCTCCCTTTAGCTCATATCTCATTTTGCTGTCGCTGTATACAAGTGCTTTTAGAACCCACTCGTCTGCCCATTTGTATTTTCTCTTCAGAACTCTCACAAGAGCTTCGAAGTCTACCCAGCCGTTTTCGTCGATTTTAAGACCAAACTTGTCGGGAAAATGCCTTAGAATCCCAGAGACGAATTTTCCAAGTCTCTCGACTTTTTCCTTCTCCAGCACGACTTCCCCTTTGAAACCGCAACCGCAGAACTCTCCACGATAAAATCCGTGCACCGGGCAAAAGCGAACGTCCTCCATTCACTTCTCCCTCATCTTAACTCTATTTCCTGCGATCCTTAAGATCCCGGATTTTTCCATCGACTTCAGAATTGCCTCGAACGCATCACTGCAGTCTATGGCGAAGTCGAAAGTTTCGCTTTCTACGATCCCACGACTGAGCTCGTGGAGTTTTTGAATCTCAGTGCTCCCCTCAGCTTGAACCCTCGATATAATCTCGGTCACGATCTCTAAAACCCCCGCAACTATGAGCCCTTCGACCTCCTCGAGCTCGTCCATTTTGGCGTCGAGAAGGCTCAAGACGTCGACGTATAGTTCGATGATCGGATAATAGCTGACTTTTACGATCGCCCTCCCCCTTTCGTCGTCTTCGCTGGTTTCTACAACGACAATCGGATCTTCAGGAATTTCGTTTTCTCTGCCGAAGCTTAGATTGTTCAAGCTCATGAAAACCTCGATTTCTTTTACAAGGAGCTTTATCTCCACGATTTTATCCATGAGCTCTGCAAAAACTTTTTCTTCTTCCCCTGGCTTAGAATCTACGAGTTTTTGATGTAGCTCTGGGTAAAGCCTCTTAAGCAACTCCATCGGAAAATCTTCGGCTTTGACATTTGATTTCAGGAGATCCCTCAGAATCCCTATTCTCTTCTCCCATTCGTCAACGTTTACACCTTTGCTCTTCAGCTCACTCATTCTGCCCTTGATCGCAAAGGTCTCGGTGAGATCCCAGTCTATGCACTCTCGGACTTCAACACGAGCGCCGATTTTTCTGAGACTCGACGCAACCTTGATCGCCTCTTTCCTATCTTCGGAACTGAGGAGTTTTAGCCACATACCGCAATAGAAACCAGAATTTTAAATCTTTTGCTCTAAGTTGTGAGACCTAAAACTAAGCTTTCTCCGCTTTTCTGAACTTCAGCAAAAAAGTGGCGCCGACTTCTGAATCGAGGAGTGAGATATCACCTCCATATCTTTGCATCAGAAGTTTTACGATAAAAAGTCCTATCCCGCTGTGGTTTGGCGAAGTCGTGAAACCGTCCTCGAATATTTTATCTCTTATCTCCTTCGCAATCCCGACTCCGTTGTCGGAGAATAGCACGTTGCAGAACTCTCCTTCCGGTTTTATATCTATGGATATCTTTTCCGCTTTCCCATGGTCTATTGCGTTTCTTATGAGGTTGTCGAAGACCGAGTATATGCAATCGTCTGCTAAAACGACGCAGTCGCCTTGTATCGTGACCTGAACCCTGAACTTCGGAATAACCTCTTCAATTACCTCCTTGAGTCTATAAGGCTTCAGCTCCGGAGATTTTGGCAAGTATTTGGTTTGTTTTAGAATTTTTACGGCGTTGTCGAGTTTGCGAATCGCCTTACTTGCCAATTCCCCACAACTCTCTTCGAGTATCTCGAGGTAGCCTCGCACTGCGGTGAGCGAGTTTACGACGTCATGGCGGATTATCTTCGTCGCAAGTGAGAGCAGTTCGCAGGTTTTCTGAAACTCGAGCTCTCTGCGCTTGATTTCGGAGATGTCAACGACGAAGTGCATGAACAAATCCTCGTTCTCTAATTTAACTTGGTTCACCTTGACCATCAACCACTTTCCGAGTTTTTGCTCATACAGTTCTTCCCAGCCTTTGTCTCCCCTCAAAAATGCGAGAATTCTGCAAAAAGCTGGCGGAGCGTTGAGTTCATGAAAAACCTCGTGGCACTTTTTCCCCACAACTTCGCCAAGAAATTGCTTCGAAGCTTCGTTTTGCATTAGGATTTCAAAATTCCGGTTTTGAACCGTGATTGGAACTTCGAAGCAGTCTATCAGCAACTGCAGGTCGTGTTTTTTCATGGTGATAATAGTTGTGTGAAAAATTTAAGCCTTGTGTGCTACTCTTCGATTGGCACAAACTTCGTTCCATAGTAAATGATCCCGTCCTCGCCCTCTTCGCCGTATCTCCTGAAAGCCTTTCTAACCTTAGTTCCTATCTCAACTTTTCCACAAACCTCTGCCAACATTCTCGCTCCGTTTTCAAACTCGATGAGCGCTATGCATTTGCCGTTGACGACTGTGTAGCTCAAAACTCTTCCCTCGTCGCAGAGCTTTGAATCCTTCACCGCTCCTTTTCTCCTACACTTCGGGCAAATCTCCCGCTGTGGGTAGTAGTAGCTCTTGCAGTTCTCGCAGTAGCTCGCAACGACATCGTAGCGATACTTTATCTTTCTCCAAAACCTCGGAACCATGGGATCACCTCGAGAGAATGCTTACGACTGCAGTTGCACCGCTTCCGCCAATGTTCAAAGCCAAAGCCCTACTTGCGTCTACTTGCCTTTTTCCAGCCTCGCCCCGCAACTGCAAAACCAAGTCCACGATCTGCCTTATACCAGTCGCCCCAACTGCGTGTCCGCAGGCTTTTAGCCCTCCGGAGGTGTTTACGGGAATCTTGCCCCCTATCTCGGTCTCACCCTCTCGAATCAACTTCGCCCCTTCGCCTTTTTTCGCAAAGCCCAGATCTTCGTAGGCGAGAATTTCAGCGATCGTAAAAGAATCGTGGACTTCCGCAACGTCGATGTCTTTTGCCTCGATTCCCGCAATTTTATACGCCTCTCTCGAAGCCCTTACGACAGCTTCGAAAGTCAGAACGTCTCTGCGGTTTTGGATCGAGAGGTAATCGCTCGCCTGCGTGCACGCATCGACGTAGACCGGCGTATCGCAGAGCTTTTTGGCAACTTCTTCACTCGCTAAGATCACCGCCGAAGCTCCATCGCTGAGCGGAGCACAGTCGAGAACTTTTAAAGGCTCCGCAACGTATGGAGAGCTCATAACATCCTCGACGCTGATCTCTCTCCTGAACTGCGCCTTTGGGTTGTGGACGGCGTTTCTGTGATTCTTAACCGCAACCATCGCCAGATCCTCCTCCTTTGTTCCGAAGCGATGCATGTGCAACCTTGCGATGAGCGCATAGATAGCTGGCAGATTTGCTCCTACGAAACGTTCCCACTCTTGATCTATCGCAGTTGAAAGGATCTCCATTGGGTCGTTCGCATCCGTTACCTTCTCAACACCCGCAGCGATCACGATGTCGTGCATACCCGATGCGACAGCCATGTAGGCTTGCCTGAACGCCGAACCACCGCTTGCGTCTGCGTTCTCGACTCTAACTGCAGGGATTCCAAATTCTGCAAGCCCAGAGTGGTCTGCGATTAGCGCAGCGATGTGCTCTTGGTCGATGAACTTTCCTCCGCTCATGTTCCCGACGTAAATTGCTTCGATCTCTTTTCCTCCGATTCCAGCGTCTTCTAAGGCTGAAAGCCCAGCCGAGAGGAATATGCTACGGAAGCTCTTCTCCCAAAGCTCCCCGAATTCGGTGCTACCAACGCCGATTATTGCGACCCTCATCTTATCATCCTCCTGTGCTTCAAATAGAGCCCGTAGTCGATGTAAACTCCCCTCTTTGCCTTATCCCATACCTGTGCATTCCTCGGGAACTCTAAGATTTTTTCAGTCACGTAGATTGCAAATGCATCGCTTCCTGCACCGGAACCAAAGGATGCAAGGAGAATCCTCTCCCCAGGTTTGGCTTTATCGAGAACTCCGCAAAGTCCCATTAAGGAAGAGGCGCTGTATGTGTTGCCTATAACTCGGACGAGCATACCGTCTGCGATCTTTTCTTCGCTGAATCCGAGCATTGACGCAACTCTTTGCGGAAACTTCGCATTCGGCTGATGGAAAACCGCATAATCGAAGTCTTTGGCGGAGTAGCCGTATTCCTCCATTAGTCTTCTCACAGCGTTTACGATATGCCTGAAATAAGCCGGCGAACCCGTGAATCGACCACCATGGCTCGGATAAGGCTGGAGATCTCTTCGCCAGAAGTCAGGAGTGTCGCTTGTATATGAAACCGTCGCCTCAATGACTGCAATCGGATCCTTCCCCACAAGGATTGCAACCGCTCCAGCGCCAGCTGCGTATTCGAGCGCATCCCCGGGCTTAGCTTGCGCCACATCCGAGCCGATTGCAAGCCCGTATTCGATCATATCAGACTTTACCATTGCATAGCAAATCTGAATTCCAGCCGTCGCAGCTTTGCAGGCAAATTCGAGATCAGCGCAGAAGTAATGGTTTCCTACGCCTAAGGCTTCGCCAACAATCGTTGCAGTCGGCTTTACTGCGTATGGGTGGCTTTCTGATCCTACGAAGACTGCTCCAATTTTCTTCGGGTCTATTTTTGCCCTCGCAACAGCTTCCCTGCTCGCCTCGACAGCCATCGTCGCGGTGTCTTCGTCGACGTCTGGCACGGACTTCTCAAAAACCCCAAGGCTTTGCTTTATCGCCTCCGCATCCTCGTTCCAGATTCTTGCAATCTCATCAATTTTTATCCTAAACTTTGGGATATAAGTCCCGTAGGAGACGATACCTATCATAGAAAACTCCTCCTCAGATTTTCAACGATTTGAGAAATTTCGAGATCCGTTTTGATCAACGGAATCCTTTCAACTTCCGCAAGCTTTAACGCAATTTCATCGACTTTTGAAACGCCGTGGAGAACGACCGTCGATGGTTTAAGAGATGAAACTCTGACAGCGACCATCGGCGATCTGCCAGTTGTCACCTTCGTGAACACAAGTGCCCTCTCGCTCGTGAGCCCGAAGAGCTTGTAGAAATCGTATGAGCTAAACCTTAAAATTGCGTTCAAGCTGTCGATTATCGTGTGCCCGTTGATCAACTTCTCGAACTCGTTTAGTCTTTTTCCCTCGATAGCGTTGCAAAACTCGTCGATCCCAACGCTTTTCGAATACTCAACGATGTCGATGACCGCAGGCGGTAAGTCGAAGAGGTCTGCGAACTTCGAAACAACCCTTCCTCCCTTCTCGAGGTCGATCTCGAGCAAGGCGTTGACGAACCTCCTTATGAAAGCGACACCCGGGCTTCTTCTGTTGGACTCGTAGTCGCTTATAACTGAAGGTGAGATCGCCAACTTCTTCGCAACCTCGCTTTGGGATGTGGAAAAGATAATCCTCCACTTTTTCATCGTTTCTCCGCTGTTTTCAGCCAAAACGATCTCACCACAAATTTTCTCAGCAAGTCTTCGCAGATCCACAAAAAAAGTTTATTTCAGGTTTATAAATTTAACTGATTGTCTAATGCTACTTCGACTTTCATCGAACCTTCTCCCATTTATAAAGCTCCACGACGTCTGCGAGCGTTCTACCCTTTTCCTCGATCTCAGCCCTTATCCTATCTTCGGCTTTCTTCACTTCAAAAGCCCTTTTTGCAATCTCGTAAGCCCTTTGCTTCGGAATTACCATCACACCGTTGTCATCTGCGATTATCCAGTCTCCCGGGTTCACCTCAATTCCCCCGCAAAATATGCGGACGTTTATTTCCCCGAATCCCTTGGGCTCACCAGCGTTCGGGACTTCTCTCTTCGCAAAGACTGGAAAACCAAGAGCTCTTATGTCATCAACGTCTCTCACGGCGCCATCGATGATAACTCCCGCGATCTTCCTGTTTAGACAGCTCCTCGTCGCCAACTCGCCCCAAACCGCAGTTGTGTCGCCGGAGCACTTTATAACGAGCACATCTCCCTCTCCAGCGACGTTTATTGCCTCAACCGTTTTAGCCCAGTCCCCATCCATCGTGCTAACTGTTACCGCTTTGCCAACGACTTTCTTTCCACGAACGAGCGGGTAAATGCCTTGCATTGCCTTAGCTCTGTGCATCGCATCGCTTACGTTTGGCGTAGATACTTTCATGAGCAACTCTCTGATCTCGTCGTCGACGTTTTTCTTCACAAAGGTCCCAGCCTTTGAATCTATGGCTTCCCTTATTTTTCTCGCAGACTCCGTGACGTTCCTCGACTTGACGATGTTGCTACCAACGATCACGATCTTAGCTCCGAGGGAAACGCAAACCGCAGCTCTCTCTGCGTCAAGACCGCCTGCGGTTGCAACTGGGATATTCACACTCTGAACGATCTCCTTCAAAACTTCGATTGGATCCATGCCGATCATCTGCTGATCTATGCCAACGTGAACGTTCACATAATCTACGCCCATCGCTTCAAGCTCCTTAGCTCTTTCTACTGGCTTTGGATGATTTATGAGATCGACCATGATCTCGCAACCGTATTTCCTTCCAGCCCTTATAGCTTCTGCGATCGTCGCATCGTTCGACAAAGCCAATATTATCGCAACGTCCGCACCACTTTTTGCAGCCATTTCGACTTCAACCGCTCCCGTGTCGATGGTTTTCATGTCCGCAACTATTTTGCGGTCTTTGAACTTCTTTTTTAGTTCACGAATCGCATTCATCCCCTCGCTCTTTATCAGCGGAGTTCCTGCTTCGATCCAATCTGCTCCACCCTTTATCGCCTCCTCAGCTATCTCTATAGCCCTCTTCATCTCCACGAGATCGAGGGCCACTTGCAGTATTGGCTTGTCCATGATAAAATTTATTAAGTCAAGGATTTTCATTCTTTCCCTCGAAAGAGAAAAATCGAAAAGTTTATAAACAATAACGTTTAATTATTAACAAAGGTGGTAGCATGAAGCTGGAGATGAAGTATTGGGTCGATGTGTTTGGTGGGAAGCTTGAGAAACTCGAAGTAGATCTGAAGCCCTTTGGATTTAGGATGGCGCCTATGGCGCAGGTGAGAACGCTCATCGCAGATAGGGATACAGTGGTTGAAAAGGGAAAGCCCACGATCGTGAAGGTTCAGACGATAACGCTACCCTCAAACACCTTCGTTGGACCGCTGAACATAATGCGTCATGCCTTGGGATGTGTTCTCGACGTTCTCGAATGCGGTGTGCCGACAAGGGTTGAGGAGGAGAAGTGCATAAACAACGTTGTGTTCTTGCCGATTGAGAGCGGGGAGATAAAGAAGGGAGACATCGTCGGAGCTTTAAAGGTTTTCTATGTAAAAACGGGCTTTCTTGGAAAAACTCTGAACATAGGGGAACCGAAGGTTGAAGTGATCAAGGAGAAAGTCGTTGGTAACCTCGTTTGGAGGGATAACGGCAACGTTCACAGTGAGAGAGTAGAGGTGGAAGACCTCACCTACGGGCGAACGCACGTGGCGCTTTGGGAGCCCGTGGTTGCGGATGAAGAAGTTCAGCTGAGAGCTGGAGAAGTCGTAAAGATAAAGATAAGGGATATCGAGATCCCAGCAAACACGATCGTTGTCCCAATCGGATTTGCGATGAACGCATACGGCAGTTTGGTTGACGTCGTAGAGATGGGAAGACCTTCAAGGGTCGAGGAAGAGAAAAAGATAACCCATGCGGTATTCCTCCCGATTGAAGACGGAAAGGTCGAGAAGGGGGACTTGCTCGGTGCAATCTCAATCTACTTCGTTGGACTTAGGGATTACAGAGCAATAGTCCAAGGGGTGCCAAAGGAGTTCACAATGGTATACAGGAGTGGCGAAGGAGTGATAAGAAAGACCGTGAAACTGGATCCCTTCGGATTCCAGAGGAAACCTGTTGCGAGATGGGAGCTGTTGATTGCGGACGAGAGGAAGAAGCTACAGGCTGGAAAGGCTTGTCTTGTTGCAGTTAAGAAACTGAAGATACCAAGGAACTCACTGATATACCCGATGCACATAATGAGAAACCCCTACGGAGTTTTCATTGACGTTGTCTTGGAAAAGCTTGCGAGAGTTGAGGAGGAGAAAACGATAAGCAAAGTCGTCTTCTTGCCTTTGATCGACGGAGAAATAAGCAAGGGAGATCTAATAGGGATAATAAACATCTACGACGTCGAGGTTAGCACAGTCGAGAAGTTAAAGAGTTGGGTTAGCGAGTGGATCGAAGCGCAACAGCAGATCCTATACGAGTAATTCTTTTATTTTTGCAAAGGGATTTATCCCGTGAGCACCCCTTTTTTTCATGGATTTTGTCGAGCGCTACAACGGCTGTGGGTTGCTAATAGCGGTTAAGAGAAAAATCGCAGAAGCTACCGGGGTTCAGAGGGTCGAGATATTTGAGACTGAAAGCCTCGGAAAGCTCCTCGTGATCGACGGAAAAGTTCAGCTCACCGAATTCGATGAGCACTTCTACCATGAGATGCTCGTTCATGTGCCGATGAACAGTTGCAAAAAAGCGAAAAAAGTTCTCATCATCGGTGGTGGCGACGGTGGAGCGTTGAGAGAAGTTCTGAAGCACGACGTTGCGAAAGTTGTCCTCGTTGAAATCGATAGTAACGTTATAGAGCTTTGCAAAAAGTATCTCGGGATCGACAACAAAGCGTTCGATGATCCGAGGGTTGAAATAGTCATAGAAGACGGAAGGAAGTTTGTCGAGAACTGCGAAAGCTTTGATGTGATAATCGTGGATAGCACGGATCCAGTTGGGGTAAGCGACCCCCTTTTCGGCAGAGACTTCTTTGCGATTTGCGATGAGAAGAGCAGGGTCTTCTGCTCTCAATCGCAGTCCCCTTTGATCCAGAGAGATCTTTTCCGAAAAACGCTCCAAAATTCTGCAGTCATGAGAAACAGGAGAGTCTTTGTTTCCACGGTTCCGACGTATCCGCTTTCGCTTTGGAGCTTCATAATCAGCGGAGACTACAGCTTCCGATACGTTAAGAGAAACTTCAGGAAGATAGAGGGAAAAACGAGACACTACAATCCAGGGGTTCACTTTTCAGCTTTCATGCTTCCAGAATGGCTCAAGAAGGAGGTGGAGGATGCTTCTAAGGGAAATTGAGTCTATCGGGATCGATGAGAAGTGCGTAAAAATACTAAAAGCGCTCGCAAAGATCTACAGGGCTGAAGGATTCGTTGAAATCTCTTCTGCGCACATCTCAGGAGTTAGCTACGACAACATCGGTGAAGAGGGGCTTGAATGGTTGAAATCGATAAAAGGAAAGGTCAGAGTTTACACAACTCTCAATCCAGCGGGCATGGATTGCGAGCGCTGGAGAGAAATGGGCATTTCAGAGGGTTTTTACAGAAAGCAACTCGAAATCCTAAGGGTTTTCGAAGACCTCGGAGTAGAGCTTACGCTTACCTGCACTCCTTACTACATCAAAGCGCCAAAGCTCGGAGAACACGTAGCTTGGGCTGAAAGCTCTGCAGTTGTTTACGCAAACTCTTTGCTTGGTGCGAGGACGAACAGGGAAAGCGGTATAAGCGCCTTAGCCTCTGCGATCGCTGGAGTTACGCCTTATTACGGGTTGCACATCAAGGAAAACAGGGCTCCGACTGTTGTAGTTAAAGCTAAGGGCGATCTATCTGTTGTTGGCTACAAAGCTGGAATGGAATTGCCTTCTGAAATTCCGTTCTTCGTTTTCGACAGAAAAGTCAGCGAAACCGAGCTCAAGCTACTCTCCGCTTCGATCGCAGCGACTGGGAACATTGCGATGTTCCATGCGGAGAACTTGACTCCTGAATGGAGAGACTTTGAAATTCCGAAAGAGAAGATCGAGATCGAGGGAAAGCTTGAAAAGAGCTGTGAAGCCGAGCTAATTGCAATCGGTTGCCCTCATTGCTCTAAGGAGGAGCTTGAGAGAATTCTAAGGCTTTTGGATGGAAAAAGAGTTAGGAGAGAGCTTTGGATTTTCACTTCGAGGAAAGTCGCTGAGGAAGCGAAGGAAATAGTTGAAAAAATCGAGAGACTTGGGGCGAAAGTCTTCAAAGATACTTGCATGGTCGTTTCTCCAGCTACTGAGCGCTTCAGATGCGTAATGGTAAACTCGGGCAAAGCCCTTGAATACTTGCCGAAGAAAAGAAAGGTAGAGGTTGCCTTTGCGAGTCTCGAGGATTGTATTAGATCCGCGGTTAGCTGATGCTGTAAAGCTCCTTCCTTCTCGCTTCAAGCAAGTCCTCTTTCTCTCCTGCAAATTCCGCTGCGGAGCAGATTTTTGTTGAGAACTGTTCTGCGTAGCTAATCGCTTCGCCTATCGCTGACCTCCAGTTCAAATCTCGAAGCAAATGGTGGTCGATTACTATTGTTTCGACGACTTCCGCAATTCTCTTCAGATTTTCAATCGCCTTGTTCAGCGAATCCCTTGAGAAGCGATAGCCGAGCATGTAGCTCATTGGACCGTCGATGAAAACTATTTCTGGCTTTTTTTCCAAGATGAACGCAGTTTGATCCTCGTGAATCGGTCCCTCGACATCGGAAGAGAATAGGAAGCTGTTCTTTGAATCCGACAGGTAGACTTCAAGAACAAAACCAAGCTTTTGGTTCGCTCCATGGAAAACAGGCTTAGAAAACTCAAGCAGAGTGTTTCCGAACTCAAATCTTTTCCCGTCTGCGAACTCGAAGTCGATGCCCTTTTCTTTCAGCTTCTCTAAAAAATAGCTCGCTCTACCCATTTGGCTTCTGTTTATCTTCTCCTTTGGATGCTTCACGAGAACTTTCTTCCCACTCAAAACATCGACTTCTTCGGGGTTGTGGTGGTCGTAGTGGTAATGCGTAACAATTACGACATCACTCTTTGCGATGAAACTCGTTATCTCGTTCCACTTCTCGTTCATCCTTTCTATCTCTATTCTGTGCGGAGGCAGTCCGTAGCGTGAAGGAGCTAAGCTAACGCTTGGATCGATTGCTATGCGAACGTCATCGTTTTCAACAAACGTCGCCATGCTCCTGACTCCCATTGAATCAAACGCTATTGGTGTGATCCGCATAAAAGTAGAGATCGTGAAAATTTTAATGCTTTTCGTTGTATTTTTCGCATAGTCCCAGTCTTTATGGCGGTCTTCTCCATAATACCCTTCCTACTTTACTTACGAAAAATGTCACGGGAAATTGAAAAATCTGGGTGACGTCAGGTTTTTATCTTCAGCCGTATTGAAAACTTTGGGCTCGTGGGGTAGCGGATATCCTTGGGGTCTCCGGAACCCCAGATCCGGGTTCGACTCCCGGCGAGCCCGCTTTAAGTTCTGCACAACTATTTTACTCTTTTTGGGCGTATTTTTCGACGAGCTTGATTGCGCACAAATCTCCGCACATGCTACAGTAATCTCCTTTCGCTCTTCTTCTCTCCCATATCCTTTTAGCTTTTTCTGGATCCGGAGAAAGACTGAACTGCTTTTCCCAGTCAAATTTTTTCCTTGCCAGCGACATTTCGTAATCTTTAGCCCTTGCTCTCTCTCTTTGCCCCTCTTTTACGAGATCGATCGCATGTGCAGCGATCTTCGCTGCGATGACGCCTTCCTTCACATCTTCGACGCTTGGCAATCCAAGGTGCTCGGAAGGTGTAACGTAGCATATGAAATCCGCTCCCGCCATTCCTGCGATCGCAGCACCAATTGCTGAGGCGATGTGATCATAGCCAGCGGCGACATCGGTAACGAGAGGACCGAGCAAGTAAAGCGGAGCGTTGTCTGTGACACTTTTCATCGCCTTTACAGTTGGAAAAATTCCATCGAGAGGCACGTGTCCCGGACCTTCGACCATGCATTGAACTCCTTTTTCTCTGCACTTCTCCACGAGCTCCCCGAGAATTATGAACTCTGTGTATTTCGCTCTATCTCCGGCGTCGTGAATGCATCCTGGACGAAAAGCGTCTCCGAGGCTTATTGTGACGTCGTATTCCTTCAGAATTTCGAGGATGTAGTCGAAGTTCTCGTAATACGGATTCTCTTTCTCGTTGTGGATCATCCAGCCAATCGTTATCGCTCCACCTCTGCTAACAACCCCGAGCAACCTGTTTGAATTTTTGAACCTTTCAACGGTTATCCAATTCACACCCGCATGTATCGTCATGAAATCAACGCCCTCTTTTGCATGCCTCTCTACGACGTTCAGAAAGTCGTCTTCGCTCATGTCAACGATCTTTCTGCAATCCCTCGCAGCCTCGTAGATCGGCACGGTGCCGAAGGGGACTTTTACGACATCCATTATCCTTTTCCGAATTTCTCTCAGATTTCCACCGGTCGATAAGTCCATAACAGCATCAGCACCGTAGCGCTGGGCAATCACTGCCTTTTCTACTTCCTCCTCGACGTTCACGTATTCTTCCGACGTTCCAATGTTCGCATTGACCTTCGTTGAAACGAGCGAACCGATTGCCCTTGGTTCGATCTCCCTCAGAACGTTCTTTGGGATTACAACGTAACCCTTAGAGATGAGCTTGAGTAGTTTCTCAACTTCAATTCCCTCAACTTCAGCGCATTTTTTAACAAATTCGCTCGTTTGCCCTTTTCTGGCTTCTTCGATCAGTGTCATTAGAAAAGGAGTCGTTTCTTACTTAATAAAAGCTTTTGCCTCTTGTAATCTCTGCAGAAATCCCCCGATATGATGGACTTGGCATTGAAGTTGCACTCTTCTAACCCCGTTAAAGAACTCGAAAAATTATTTATGGTTCATGTGAAAGTGAACACGATGGGGCACAAGAAGAGGGCACAGGAACTCCCAAACCTACGATGGATCGTATTGGAAACTAAAAAATCGTCATTGAGCTTTTAGATCTAAAATGCAACGACAACTTCGAATTTTTGAATACGGAGTATCTTAATGTTAGAACCAACCGTTTGCGGGTGAAAAGTGGGAGCCAAGTTAAACGAGGTTCAGATCACCGCTCACACTCGCACCGGGTGCACTCGAAAAAGAGAAGCGCCAATCTCCCGAATTTTTCGTCAGGCTCGAGGAAGTCCAACTCGAGCTTGTCCACGAACTTGTTCTCCTTTAAGTCATATACCTTGAGCTCCTCTGAGATAATACCAGCGTATCTAAAGCCACGAAACCTTGCGTAAGCTTTCACAAACTCAAGGCTCGAAACCTCGTTACCTTTTGTGGCTTTTTCAATCGCTACAACCGCTTCTCCATCGATATAGCCTATGTAGTCACAGCGAATTCTGACTCCGAGGATTTCGACACCCTCGTCTTCTCTCAGATCCACAAGTTAAGAAATACAAAAGTCTTAAATTTTCTTCCGAGTTTGCGGATAGCATGAAAGAACAGGTTGAAGTTCGACAGCTAAGGGAAGGGGGTTACGTGGTCATCGACGATGAGCCATGCGAAATTTTGAGCATTTCGGTGAGCAAACCAGGAAAGCATGGTGCTGCAAAGGCGAGGATCGATGCGATAGGGATCTTTGATGCTCAGAAAAGGAGCATAGTTGAGCCTGTGACTGCGAAGATCTACGTGCCGATAGTTGAGAGAAAACGTGCGCAAGTGCTGAGCGTCTCAAAAGACACAGCACAGCTCATGGATCTAAGCACTTTTGAGACCTTTGATCTTCCGATTCCAGAAGAACTGAAAGGAAAGCTTGAGGCAGGAAGGGAAGTGGTCTACCTCGAGTCCTTAGGCAAAAGAAAAATAGAAAGGTTGGCGTAATGCACATCGACTCTTTTCTCTCGATTTCAAATTCTGGGCTCGAGGAAGCGGATTACGTTGTTTACGGAATACCCTACGACGCAACGCAATCCTTCAAACCCGGGTCACGTTTCGCTCCAAACGCAATAAGAGAGGCAAGCTGGAACTTGGAATCGTATTCGCAGTTCTTCTCCTTCGATCTCTCCTTTGCAAAGGTTTGTGATGCGGGAAATGTTTTCTGCGATGGTAGCTTCGAGGAGATTGGGCAAAGGGTTGATCAACTTCTGCACAGGGTAAAAGGGGTTCCAATTGCCTTAGGAGGGGAGCACAGCGTTAGCGTTTTAGCCACAAGGAAATTCAAGGGTTCTTGCTTCCTCGTCTTTGATGCGCACTTCGATCTGAGGGATGAGTTCGACGGAAACAAGTTCAACCATGCTTGCACGACAAGGCGAATCTTTGAAAGCGGTTTCGACGTCGTGATCGTTGGCGTTAGGAGCGGATGCAGAGAGGAGAGGGAGTTTGCAGATAGTAACGGGATAGAATACAGGTTTTCTTGGGAAATAAAGAGCCCTGCGGATGTTCTCGACCTCGTAAAGGACAAGAAGAGAATCTACCTATCCATAGACATGGACGCTTTTGATCCTTGCTTTGCTCCCGGTGTTTCGACTCCGGAGCCTTTCGGTTTAAACCCCTCGATCTTTCTTCCGATTTTCTCAGAGATAGCAGATAGAGTCGTTGCCATGGACATCGTTGAAGTTGTTCCCGATGCAAACAAAGTCACCGCAATGCTCTCTGCCAAGCTGATTTTCGAGTTCATCTCTGCGAGAGAAAAGAAAAAGATGCTTTGAAATCGAACCCCGCATAAAACTTATTAACTCTGAAAGCCTCGAAGTGCAATGGAAGCGAGGATAACGAGGGCAATAGTCGAGGAAGCGCTGAAAGACTGGCTGGATTTTGCGCAGTGCGATGTTTTGATCGTTGGTGCTGGACCCTCTGGGCTGACAGCGGGGAAGTATCTTGCGGAGAACGGATTTAAAACGCTTATTTTCGAGCGAAGACTGAGCTTCGGCGGTGGCATTGGCGGGGGAGCAATTCTCTTCCACAAGGTTGCGCTTGAAAACAATGTAAAGGACATCCTCGAAGATTTTGGGATAAGGGCTACTGAGAAGGGAGATCTTTTGGTCTGCGACACCTCTGAGCTCATGGCAAAGCTCGCAGTTAGGTGCATCGATGCGGGTGCGAAGATAATCTTTGGCGTAACCGTCGACGACGTAATCTTCCGTGAGAATCCGCTCAGAATCACTGGGGTTTGTGCGCAGTGGAGTGCAGTTGAGATGAGCGGGCTTCACGTGGATCCAATCTTCGTTGAGAGCAAGGCGGTGATCGATGCAACTGGACACGATGCGGAAGTGGTTGCGGTTGCATCAAGAAAAGTTCCACTTGAAATCGCAGTCCCGGGAGAGAGATCGGCGTTCGCAGAGAAGTCAGAAGAGCTCGTCGTCGAAAAAACTGGAAAAGTCATCGAAGGTCTTTACGTCACAGGAATGGCGGTAGCGGCGGTGCACAACTTGCCGAGGATGGGTCCGATATTCGGCGGGATGCTGAAAAGTGGAAAGAAGGTCGCCGAGCTCGTAGCATCGGATTTAAAACCCAAATAATCATATTTTTGGAAAGTCTTATTAACCGCTCAATGTAAAGAGCTTTAAGCTGGGGTTGCCGAGTGGTAAGGCGACAGCCTGCTAAGCTGTTGGGCTTTGCCCGCGTGGGTTCGAATCCCACCCCCAGCGCTTTTGGGTTTTTGAGCTTTTCAAAAATTAAGTAGAGATCGTAAAGCCTTTTGCCACGAGTTTGTGGAAAACGCTACCACGAATGAGCAGAGCGATTGCAAGAGCGATCGTAGTCGCTAAAGCGGTGACGAAGCACGTGTTTGTTACGCTACCTACAAAGCTCGCAATCCCCGCAACGATCAGAGAGATTGCAACGCCCACGAGATATGCGATTACTCCTTTCAAAGCTTTGTTTGAAGCTTGCTCGTCGCTTAGTCCAGCGAGTTTGTTGTCGTTCCTTAGCCAAATATATCCGCCGAGTAACAGCGGTGCAACTGTAGGGACCGCCATTGCGTATAGCGTCATGGCAACGTTGCTCTTTGCGAAATCCAGTAGCATAGTTTTCCCCGGTGCCCAGGGCTCGCTGGTGATCGTGGGATCCCAGCTGAATCTCTGCCATGCTAAGCAGTCCCATCCGTTCGTAAGAACAAAAAAGAAAGCCAAATAGCCTATGAACCATTGCACATGGGCGAGGTATTCTCTTCCAGCGATTATGAGCCTATAAGCTACCCAGAATCCGATCATCGCAATCAGAAAGTCGAGGGTTATGAAGCTCACAACAACTGGCGTTGGGATCTCTGCCAAGCTCGAATAAACGTGCATGGTTTCCCAGTGTGGGAAGCTCCAGGTCAGCCATATCGCCTCGGGCACAAAGATCAACGAAAGGTAAATCAGAAGGGCGCTGAAATACTTTGTTTCGAGCATCGATTTGCTGTTTTTAAGCTGTTTCGCCACAGCGGTGGCAAACATCGCTCCAATGCCATACACCCAGAAAACATCGACTTGGAGCATGTTTTTTAGTTAAAAAACTCCTATAAAACTTTTGCGATATGAGAGCATGAATTATTCTCATATGTGAGTTCACATGAGCTTGAGTGGGTTTGGGATTTCTGCGTTCTTATCGTCTCCTCAGCCTATACTCCAACAGGAATCCGTCTTCAACTTCTTCGTAGCTCAAGATTTCCGCATCTGCCTCGATTGCGATGTCCTCGAAGTAATCAAAGACTCCACAGCTGATGCAAAAGACTCCAGTCATTTTTACGAATACTTTATCTCCTTCGATCCCCAATATCTCCGCATTCGCTTCGGGGGAGTGGTAGGTGTTGAACTTCTCGACTGCTCTTTTGAATCGTAGGAATTCAGTTTCGACATCTTTTGCCAAGGGTTGGGTCATAGCACGAGATCGATGGCATGGATAATTAAGTTGCTTAGGTTTGGATCCAATGGGAAATGCGCTCAGGAGGCATTACGATGGCGATCTATTTTTCACAGAAAGTCTAATCAATGCCCAGAGCAAGGTTTTATCATGAAAAAGTGGATAATGGTGATCTTGTTGATTGCATTGGCAGGCTGTGTTCAGCCTTCGGGGAATGGAAAAGTCTCTGATTATAAGGACTTTGGCGAGCGTATAAAGCTTCCAGAGCCATCTTTGGACGGCAAGAAATCCTTAGAAAAGACCTTAGCGGAGAGGAGATCGATTAGAGAATACAGCAACGAACCTCTTACAATTCAAGAGCTATCACAGCTCTTATGGTCTGCACAGGGGATTACCGATCCGAGGGGTTTCAGAACCGCTCCTTCTGCGGGTGCTCTTTACCCCCTTGAAGTTTACGTAGTCGTGGGCAGGGTTGAAGGGGTTAAGCCTGGTGTTTACAGATACGTTCCGCAGAATCACGAAATCGTAAGAGTTTTAGAAGGTGATGTGAGGGAAGAGCTCTCCACATCTGCTGTTGGTCAGAAGTGGGTTAAGGACGCTGCGATCGACATCGTGATAACGGCGGTCTATGAGAGAACCACTTCGAAGTATGGGGAGCGTGGCATTCGTTACGTGCACTTTGAAGTAGGACATGTTGCGCAGAACGTTCTTTTGCAAGCAACTGCTTTAGATTTGGGAGCGGTGCCTGTAGGGGCTTTTTACGATGAGAAGGTGAAGAAACTCCTTAACCTCTCTATAGAAGAGCCACTTTACATCATTGCCATTGGTCGAAAACAGTGATCAATTCCCAGTTGCGAAAAGATATAAATAAATCTCGCTGAATTACCCTATGGGAGGTGTTGAACTGCGGTTTGAGGACAAAGTAGCCTGGATTTTTTTGCAGGACTCGGAGATGAACGTTCTAAGCCAGAGATTGCTGAAAGAAATCTACGACGCACTTGTCGAAGCGGATAAGAATGCTTTTGCAATAATACTTGCAACAAAAACCAAAAACTTCTGTGCCGGTGCAAATTTGCGCGAACTCGAATCGCTGAGCTTTGAGGAGGCGATAAAGTGGTTCGAAAGCTATTTAGATGTGGTTAGATTTCTGCGTAGCGTTGGTAAGCCGACGATCGCAGCGGTTCGTGGATTCTGTGTTGCGGGTGGGAACGAGATTGCGATGGCTTGCGATCTCGTAATCGCATCAAGGAATGCGAAGTTCGGGCAACCGGAGGTTAGAGTCGGCTCGACTGCGATGGGCTTGGGGGTTCAGCTTTTGCCGTTGCTTATCGGCGAAAAAAGGGCAAGGGAGCTTTTGCTGACCGGAAGAATCATTGATGCGGAAGAAGCTTACAGAATTGGACTTGTGAATCGAGTCGTAGACGACGCTGAGCTCGAAAAAACAGCTAAGGAAATTGCGAGGGAGATAATCGAGAACTGTAGCCCACAAGCCTTTAGAGTCATAAAATCTGGGCTCAACTTCTGGACTCAGCTTGCGATGTCAAGTGGCGAAGTTGCAAGAGATCTCACAGCCATGGTTTGGCTTTCAAAAGAGTTCCGAGAGAGGTGCGAGGAGTTCTTGCAAAAGAAGAAGTTTACGCCGAGAGATTTCTTCGGGATCACTCGCTGATCTCCTTTATTATCGCAATCGTTGCATCCCTTGCCACATCTGATATGCTACCGCCACCAAGCACGACCACGAGCTTTCCATTGCAGATACTTTCCGCACAGCCCTTCAAAATCTTCGCAATCTTCACGTAGTCGTCAACGCTCATTCCGATGTCAGCGTAGTCGCCAACATGGGTGTCGTGCCCAAAATACCAGAAGATAAGCGATGGCGCAAATCTCTCGCATCGCTCTACGAACTCCGCAACGAGATCGAAGTAGTCGTTCAGAAAATAACTGCGATCGATCCTTAGCAAATCCTTAGATTCGTAGTCACGATCGCAGATGCAGAAGTGGAGAACGTTGCGATCTTTAACAAGCTCCCTTGTCCCATCGCCATGATGTGCGTCGGTGTCGATTATCGCCACCCTTTTCTCTCCGAATTTCTCGTGGAGGTTTTCTATTGCAAGCACGACGTCGTTGAAACAGCAATAGCCCCAGAAGTAGTCTCTCCCAGCGTGATGCCCTCCTGAGCCTATGTAGCAGAACGCATTCTTCAACTCGCCATTGAAAACGAGCTCTGTTGCGTTGACAACGCCACCTGCGGATCGCAATGCGGTGGAGCAAAGACTTTCGCTGAGAACTGCTTCTATCATCCTATCCGTGTGGACTTTTCTAAGAAGATCGAAGCTAACTTCGGGGGACTCAAAAAGCACGAAGTTTCTACCTTTTAAAAGCTCAAAAGCCTTCGGAAAGTCTTTAAGCCTATTTCCAAGGGTCAAGTAGCTTTTCTTGCTGAAGCTCTCATGGTAAAAAACACCAGTAACCATAAAAAATTTGAAATTATCCCGCAGTTTTGAGCTCGGGGAAGTCGTCGTAGAAGTATTCGTGTTCTCCACGTTCTCCTTTCTTCTTCTTTTCCTCCTCCATCGCTCTTAGCTCGATCCTCCTTATCTTACCGCTTATCGTCTTCGGAAGTTCTGGAACGAACTCGATGATTCTCGGGATCTTATACCTTGCAAGCACGGTTCTGCAGTGCTTGAAGAGTTCGAGCGCAAGCTCTCTCGATGGCTGATAGCCGGGCTTGAGCAAGACGAAAGCCTTCACGAGCTGGTATCTTATCGGGTGCGGACTGCCAACAACTGCGGACTCCGCAACCGCAGGGTGCTCAAGCAACGCACTCTCGACTTCAAAGGGACCGACCCTGTAGTCGGAGGTCTTGATAACATCGTCAGCTCTTCCGACGAAGAACCAGTAGCCTTTTTCATCGAAGAAAGCCTTGTCACCTGTGTAGTAGTATTTTCCAACAAAGACCTTTGCAGTCTTCTGCGGGTCGCCCATGTATTCCTTGAAAAGTCCAATTGGGCGCCATCTGTCGAGCCTAACCACGATGTGCCCGACTTCGTTTGGTTTCGTTATCTCGTTTCCATCATCATCAACGAGCGTGATGTCGTAGAGGAAAGTCGGTCTTCCGAAAGATCCGGGGACGATTTTTCCTCCTTTATACCATGGCGGGTTGCCAATCATCGCTGTGCTCTCTGTTTGCCCGTAAAAGTCTCGAATCTCGGTTTCGGTGTCTTTAAGCCATCTCTCATAGATCTCCGGATTCAAGGGTTCGCCTGCGCTCACGACTTCACGAAGATTGAAGTCAAACTGCGAGATCTTCGAGAGCATGAAGAGTCTCCAAGCGGTTGGCGGGGCGCAGAAAGTCGTAATATCGAAGTCTTGAACCGCCTGCAAGTATTGGTCTCCGTTGAGTCTTCCCGCATGGTAGAAGCCCGTTGTAGTAGCGCCAACGGTGAGCGGAGGGAAGAAACTGCTCCAAGCGTATTTTGCCCACCCTGGAGCGCTTAGGTTGTTGTGAATGTCCCCAGGCTTCAGGTTGATTATCATCGCAGTGCTTAGATGCCCCAGTGGATAGCTCGTTGCGGTGTGCACGACTCTCTTTGGCAATCCAGTAGTTCCGGAGGTGAAGAAGCAGAAGATTACATCATCCGACTTTGTTTTTGCGGGTTCAGCATCGCTTTTTTCTTTTCTAACTTCATCGTAGCTCGTCCATCCACTTTTCTCGCCTATTACGATCTTAGCCTTCGGTTCCACTCCCGTGTTCTTTATCGCCTCATCGATCACCTTCGCCGAATTTTCGTCGGCGATTACTGCGTTTGGCGGGTAAGTCTTGAACCTGAACTCGAGGTCACGAACGGTCATTATCGTCGCAGTCGGAACGCCTATGAAGCCACCTTTAACGGTTGCAAACGTTGCAAACCAGATCTCCGGGAACAGTGGGATCATCATGTATAGATTATCTCCCTTCTGTAATCCTGCGCCACGTAGAGCGTTGACGAGCTTGTTGCCCTCTTTTGCGAACTCAGCATAGCTGAACTTCTTCTTCTCTCCCGTGTCGAGATTCGCCCAGAGCAACGCAGTTTGATCGCCCCTTTCCTTGACGTTTATCCCTTCGAACACTTCCTCAGCCCAGTTGAAATACTCTGGCAGTCGCATTGTGTTGAGTTTTTTGAAGAACTCTTCCATCGCCTTGGCTTTTCTTTCGTCGTCGGGTAGTTGCAACAAATTTACGAACTCCTTATATACTTCGGCGAGTCCCATATCTTCACCTCTTTCTTGTAAATTCATTTAGATTTCGTGCGCTTTTAAGCTTTTCGAAATTTAAACGGATAAATACAAAAAAGTTTTTAACTTCTTCGCTTGAAATACGAATATGGGAGAGTTGACCGAAAAGATAAGGGAAAAAAGAAGGGAATGGGAGCAAGAATGCTTAGAGCCTTGGTTGTCAAAGAGTGAAAGAGAAGTTGAAAAGTTCGAAACCCTTTCCGGGATCGAGCTCGCCAACGTTTACGATCCACTCGACATCGAGCACATAGACTTCCTGAGGGACATAGGCTACCCGGGAGAGTTTCCCTTCACCCGTGGCGTGTATCCAACGATGTATCGTGGCAGACTTTGGACAATGCGCCTCTTCTCTGGTTTTGGCACAGCTGAAGATACAAACAGAAGATGGAAGATGCTTCTTGAGGAAGGAGAAACTGGTTTAAGCACCGCATTCGACTTTCCAACGTTAATGGGGCTTGACAGCGACGATCCGTTGGCAGATGGCGAAGTCGGGAAGTGCGGAGTTGCGATAGACACGCTTAAGGACTTCGAAATCCTTTTCGACGGCATACCTTTGGACAAGGTTTCAACTTCCTTCACGATTAATCCACCTGCTGGCATAATCTTGGCAATGTATACCGCAATAGGAGACATGCAAGGAGTACCGAGGGAAAAGATAAGGGGAACGATTCAGAACGACATGTTCAAGGAATTCCATGCGCAGAACACCATTGTCTTGCCACCAGAACCCTCGCTCAAGATAATCGTCGACATCTTCGAGTGGGGAGTCAAGAACGTTCCGAAGTTCAACTTGATCAGCATCTCGGGCTATCACATAAGGGAAGCTGGTTCGACTGCGGTTCAGGAGTTGGCGTTTACGATTGCGGATGGGATGGCTTACGTCGAGGCTGCGATCGAGCGTGGGATCGACATTGATAAGTTGGCTCCACAGCTCAGTTTCTTCTTCAATTCGCACAACGACTTCTTTGAGGAGATCGCGAAGTTCAGGGCTGCGAGAAGGATGTGGGCAAAGATTATGAAGGACTACGGCGCAAAAGATCCGAGATCGTGGTGGATGAAGTTCCACGTGCAGACCGCTGGTTGCACGTTGACAGCACAACAACCGTTGAACAACATCGTTCGAGTCACGATTCAAGCACTCGCAGCAGTTCTTGGAGGTTGCCAGAGCTTGCACACAAACAGCTTCGACGAAGCATGGGCTTTGCCGAGTGAAGAGGCTGTCAGGGTTGCATTGAGAACTCAGCAGATCATCGCATACGAGAGCGGGGTTGCGAACGTCGTCGACCCGCTTGGCGGGAGTTACTACGTTGAATGGCTCACGGATAAGATGGAAAGGCTCGCATGGCAATACATCGAAAAGATCAGAGAGATGGGCAACGGCAGTATGGTGAAGGGAGTTCTAAAAGGGATAGAGAATGGCTTCTTCGTTCGAGAGATCTCCGATTCGGCGGCGAGGTATCAGAAGGAAGTCGAAGACGGGAAGAGGATCATAGTTGGTGTGAACAAGTTTAGGATCGAAGAGGATCTGAGGATCCCATTGCTGAAAGTCGATCCAGAGGTGCAGAGGAGACAAATAGAGAGGCTTAGGAAGGTAAAGGCTGAGAGGGACAACAAGGCTGTGAAGGAGAACCTTGAATGGATAAGGAGTTGTTGCGAGAACAATGAAAACGTCATGCCTGCGGTTTTCGAAGCGGTGAAAAGCTACGCAACCATTGGGGAGATAATGGGGACCTTTAAGCAGGTTTACGGAACATATAGGAAGCCGATAATAATTTGAGGTGGTGGGATGGAGAGGATAAGGGTGCTCGTCGCTAAGGTTGGGCTCGATGGGCACGATCGTGGAGCAAAAGTTCTTGCGAGGTTTTTGAGAGATGCAGGCTTCGAAGTGATCTATACTGGTCTCCATCGCACCCCCCAAGAAGTTGCGAGGGCTGCGGTTGACGAAGATGTCGACGTCGTTGGAGTATCTTTGCTCAGCGGAGCACATATTCCGTTGGTTCCAAGAATAATCCAATACATCCGGGAATTTGGTGGAAATCCTGATGAAATGCTAATTCTCGTCGGCGGAACTATTCCGCACGACGATTTCCCAAAACTTAGGGAGGCGGGTGTTGATGGCATTTTTATCCCAGGAACGCCGATCTCGGAAATAATTAAGTTCATAAAAGAAAAGCTTCCTGAAAAGAGAAAGGGAATGAAATGAACGTTGAGGAAATAGTTGAGGGGATCACGAGAGGGAATCGGAGACTGCTGGCAAGAGCTATAACATACGTTGAGAACGAGCATCCGATTTCGAAGGAGATTTTGCGCAGAATATATCCGAGGACCGGAAAAGCACATGTTGTTGGAATAACAGGATTTCCAGGGGTTGGAAAAAGCACCATAGTGAGCAAGTTGACCGAAGAGTTCAGAAAACGCAACAAAAGTGTTGGGATCGTTGCAGTCGATCCGAGTTCGCCTTTTACAGGCGGAGCCTTGCTTGGAGATCGGCTCCGTTTAGATGGTGTGGACGTGAACAGAAACCTCTGGCTCGACGATAAAGTCTTCTTCAGGAGCATGGGTTCTCGTGGAAGGCTCGGCGGTATTGCAAAGAAAACAGGCGACGTCGTTAAATTACTCGACTCCGCGGGCTACGAAATTATTCTCGTTGAGACTGTTGGCGCAGGACAGAGCGAGGTTGGAGTGCTGGAGGTTGCGGACACGGTGGTTGTGATCCTAATGCCAGAAACAGGCGATGACATTCAGGTGAACAAAGCGGGAATCTTGGAAATCGGCGACGTCTTTGTGATAAACAAGTCAGATCTTGAAGGGGCGGAAAACGTCGAGAGATGGATAAAATACATGCTCTCGCTCGACGAAGAGACCGTGATGGAGCTCACAAAGCTGAGCCATGCGGACGAACGAAAGCTGATGGAAAAGCTGAAGTGGAAGAAACCGGTGCTAAAAACAATCGCAGACAAAGGCGTAGGAATCAAAGAGCTCGCAGACGAGATCGAAAGACACTACGAAGTTCTCAAGACAAACGGGATACTTCAAGAGAAGAGAAAAGAGAGAGCAAAGCTCTCTGCGATTGAGATGGCAATCGAAGAGATAAAGGCGGAGATAATGAGGAGATACGAGTCCTTTTTCGACGGCGAGATCGATCCATATGCGTTGGCGGACAAGATCGTTAAAGAGGTGCTCGAATGTTCAAGCCGTTCGAAATGAGCACGATCAATGGAAAGGTGTGGAAAGATTCGATTCTCGCAGAGACACTTGGCGCAGTCGATGAAGCGAATGCATTCGTTGGGTTGGCAAAGAATCTCAGTAGAAAGAGCGAAGTGAAAGAAATTCTCAGAGAAGTTCAACTCATTCTTTTTCGGATCTGTGCAAACATTGCTGGTGTTAAGAACGAGACCAAAGATCTCGATTTCGTAACTTCTACGATCAATGAGTTGGAGCAGAAGGTCGAAAGACCCAAGCACTTCCTGATATTGGAAAAAGACGTCACAACTTCTGCGCTGAGCGTTGCAAGGGCTGTTTTGAGAAGGGCTGAAAGAAGGGCGGTTACCCTTTACAGGAACGGGCAGATCGATGAAAAAGTCGTGGAGATTTTGAACAAGCTCAACTATCTCATTTACCTGCTTATTCTTTATGAAGGAGAGAGCTTTGAGGAGGTGAAATTTTGAGAGTAGCGGTTGTTGGCGTTGGAATGACGAAGTTTGGGAAGCACAGCGAGAAATCCTTGGCGGATTTGTTTGCGGAAGCGTTTTTTGAGGCGTTGGAAGATGCAAATCTCGAGTTGAAGCAGATCCAGGCGGTTTATTTCGGGAACTTTGTTGGAGAGATGACTGATGGTTCTGCGAACCTTAGTGGATTCGTTGCAGACGAAATAGGGTTAAAGAACGTTCCAGCGATTCGCTACGAAGGTGCTTGCGCCTCTTCAAGCGTTGCTTTCAGAGAAGCAGTTAGGGCTGTGAAGGCTGGTTATTACGATTGCGTAGTCGTTGGTGGGGCGGAAAAACTGCTGAGCGCTGGAACAGCACTTGGAACAAGGGCTTTAGCGACTGCGGTTGATGGGGTTTACGAAATGACATCTGGACTAACTTTCCCCGGCGTCTTCGCGCTTGCTGCAAGATACTATGCGAAGAAGTATGAGATACCGCTTCCAAAGCTTAGAGAAATGATAGCGCACGTCTCTGTGAAGAATCACAAATATGGCGCAATAAATCCAAAGGCACAGTTTTACGGCAAATACGGCGATCTGAAGGTTGAGGATGTGCTAAAGTCAAAGATGATCTGTTCTCCGTTGACTTTGCTCGACTGCTGTCCGATGACCGATGGTGGCAGTGCTGTTATAATTGCGAACGAGAAGCTTGCGAAGGAAGTCTGCGAGAAGCCAGTTTACGTCCTCGGCACGGGACAGGCTTCTGGTGGGAGCCTTTTCAGGCAGGGAGAGGACATAATAAAGGCGGTGCCAAGGAGAAAAGCTGCTGAGATGGCGTTTAAGGAAGCTAAGATCACACCAAAGGACGTCGACTTCGTTGAAGTGCACGACTGCTTCACGATCGCTGAAATCATTGCTTTGGAGGCAATGGGCTTTTTTGAATATGGAACCGCATGCTACGCAACCGTTGAAGGCATCACTTCCATCGACGGCGACTTACCGGTGAACCCAGACGGCGGACTAATAGGCAAAGGTCACCCAGTTGGAGCAACTGGAACCTCGCAAATCTACACCGCGGTGAAGCAGTTGCGTAACGAATTCAAGTGGAATCAAGTGGAGGATGCGAGGATTGCGATGACAGATACGCTCGGCGGTGATTTTGGAACACTTGTGAACATAATCCTGGGGGTGGACTGATGTTCGTCGAGTTCTTCAACGCTCTGCTTGAAGGAAAACTTCTTGGCATGAAGTGCAAGGATTGCGGAGCCTACACTTGCCCGCCAAAGCACACTTGCAACAACTGTTCGAGTAGAAATCTCGAAAAAGTCGTTCTTAGCGGGAAAGGAGTTGTGAAAACTTATACGGTGACCTACGTCGCTCCTATGGGCTATGAAAAAGAAGTTCCATACGTTGTGGCGTTGGTCGAGCTTGACGAGGGTCCATGGATCATCGGTCGCATTGAAGTCGACGCAAAATTAGCAGAGGAAAACGATTTGACCGAGAAAAGAGTCAGCGTTTTCGCAAAGGAAATGCCGAGCGAGCTATTTTATCCGATGAAAGACAAGAGAATCGTGCCATACTTCAAGCTGGAGGGTTGACATGAATTTTGAACTCGATGAAGACCACAAGATTCTCCAACAGGCGGTGCGAGACTTTGCGGAGAAGGAAATAAGACCATTCGGCATGGAGTTTGACGAAAAAGAGGAGTATCCTTGGGAGATCTATAGAAAAGCTGCGAAACTCGGCTACATCGGAGCAAGCGTTCCCGAGGAATACGGTGGCGCAGGCATGGATCATCTAGCGGAGACGATTATAAGCATAGAGTTTACGAGAGCTGACAGTGGGATCGGGAGCGCAATAGACCTCGCAGTCCTTGGAGTTCCGATGCTTTTGAAATATGGGAGTGAGGAATTGAAGGAAAAGTTCATCCCTGGAGTTGTTAAGGGGAAAAAGCCGTCTGCAATTGCAATAACTGAACCAGACTGCGGAACAGACGTTGCAGCGATGAAGACAAAGGCTGTTAGGGATGGCGATGATTGGGTGATCAATGGTTCGAAAACATTCATAACCAACGGTAGTGTTGCTGATTACACGATCGTTCTCGCTAAGACGAGCGAAACATCTCCTCCGCATCGTGGCATCAGCGCCTTCGTGGTTGAAACAAGCAGAGAAGGCTATGAGGCGAGAAAAATAAGGAAAATGGGTTTGAATTGCCACGATACAGCAGAGATAGCGTTAAAGAACGTTCGAGTTCCAAAGGAGAATCTTGTTGGCGAAGAAAATCGTGGTTTCTACCAACTCATGGACTTCTTCAACGAGAGCAGAGTCAAGATTGCGTCACTTCACCTTGGAATGGCGCTCGGAGCTTACGAAAGAGCCTTGGAGTATGCGAAACAGAGAAAAGCATTCGGAAAGCCCTTGATCGAGCACCAGGCAATCGCCTTTAAACTTGCGGACATGTTCACAGCCATAGAGACTGCGAAGCTGATCGTTTACAAGGCTGCGTGGCTCATCGATCAAGGAACTCCGAATCCAGCGATAAGTTCTGCTGCGAAGCTTTATGCAAGCGAAGTTGCTGTAAAAGTTTGCTACGACGCTGTTCAGATCTTTGGCGGTTACGGATACAGCAAAGAAAGCGATGTGGAGCGCTACTATCGGGATGCAAGAGTTGGAACGATTTACGAGGGAACAAGTGAGGCGCAGAGAATAGTCATAAGCAGATTTCTGGGAAAGGCGCTGAGGTAATGACGAGGAGCATTGCGAAGGGGGTGTAGGCGTGAAGGTTGCTGAGAAGGTCTATCTGATTGACTCCTTCGTAGTTCCAGGGATTTTCTCTACTTACTTCCTCGATTTCGATACGAAAGTGCTAATAGAGCCTTGCGTTGTTAACGGAGCTAATATAATCCTCGATTTTCTTTCAAAGCTCAAAGTTTCGAAGCTCGACTACATCGCCGTTACGCACGTTCACATCGACCACGGCGGGAGTGCTGCGACGATCGCAAAGAAAACGAACGCAAAGATACTCGTTCATCCGAAAGGTTTGAAGCACATAGCAAATCCAGAGAAGCTTTGGGTCGCTTCGAAGGCAGTTTTAGGTGAGCTTGCTGAGATCTACGGAAAACCTGAGAGCATTGAGGAGGAAAAAATCATTGCAGTCGAAGACGGGCAAAGCTTCGACCTCGGCGATGATGAGCTCGTCGCAATCCACGCCCCCGGACATGCACCGCACATGGTCGCTTATTTGCTTAGGAAAAGGAAGATCCTGTTCCCCTCGGATGCGGTCGGGATGATATACAAAGGATACGTCTTCCCGCTTACACCACCGCCATTTGATTTCGGAAAGGCAATCGAAACCTTGGAAAAATTCGAGAAACTCGACGTTGAAATCGTTGCGCTCACACACTTTGGAGTTGCAACAAGGGACTGCATTGGTGAGGCGAAGAGAAGACTTAAGCTATGGTTTGAGGTTGCGAAAGAAGCGAAAACTGTCGAGGAGTTGGATTCGAAGCTGAGAGAGGTCGATGAAGCGATTGCTGTTCTCGAAAAAGGCTCGCACTTCCACTCATTCTACCTGACTTCGCTCAACGGTCTTCTTTCGGCAAAATCTTAAATTTTTAAACTCAAAACTCCACCATGGAAGTCTGCGGAGTTAACAGTGTTTTTGAAGCGTTGAAAGCTGGGAGGGTGAGCAAGATCTACTACAGCGATGAAAAGGGGATCGAAGAAGTTTTAAAGATTGCTAAGGAGAAAAAGATTCCGTGCTACCGTAGGAGGATGAGGGAAAAGGTCTGCGCAGAAGTTTCGCCTATCAGCTTTGAGAGCGTCGATGCAATAGCCAAGAAGGCGATAGCGGAGAACGGCTTCATCTTGATTCTCGACAACGTGAACGACCCGCAAAACCTTGGGGCTTGCATAAGGACTGCGGAGTTCTTTGGTTGCGCTGGAGTCATCATAAAGCGGAGAAGGGCTGTGGGGATTACTGAGGGGGTTGTGAGGGCTTCTGCTGGAGCGGTGTTCCATGTGAAGATTGCAAGTGAAGAGAATCTTGCGAACGTCGTGAAAAAGCTGAAAAAGCTCGGTTTCTTCGCAATCGCTGCAGAGCTCGACGGAGAGGACATTCGCAAGATCAAAGTTGACACACCTTGCGCATTGGTCATTGGTGGAGAAGATAAGGGTGTGTCCAAAGCGGTGAAAAAGCTCTGCGATGAAATCATTCGCATTCCAGGGGTTGGAAAAGTTGGCTCGCTGAATTTATCCGTTGCCTGTGGTATCGTGATGTTCGAGGTGTTCAAGGCGAAACAGTTGGATAACCCTTAATAAATCAGGTGAGGACAAATTGTTGGTATGATCGAAGAGCTTCTGATCCTCGTGGACAAGAACAAGTCTCAGATAACGAAGATAAACGAAGATCTCTATGAAAGAGTTCGCAAAAGAATCGAGGAGCTTGAAAAGATGAAAGAAGACGAGAGGGTTTTGGATGAGCTTAAGACGATAAAAAGATTGCAGAAGAGGCTTTTTGAGCTTAGAACGGGAAAGATCATCAACGCTGCGTGGGCTGAGGTTTGTGGACAAGAAATTAGCTTCAACGAAGACGATCTGACCTCTGTGGAGAGGAATTTTTTCAAAAAACTCGTGGAATTAATCAGCGAATTCAGAAGAGAGGTTTTTGAGGAAAAAAAGGTTTGCATAGATAGAGTTCTTGTCAGGATGAAGAGAGACGTCGAGATACTCGGGGTTGACGGAAAAAGATATAAATTGCGAAGGGAAGATGTCGCTACTCTACCAGCCGAGAATGCTGAAGTGCTGATAAAGAGTGGCGTAGCCGAGAGAGTAGAGGTGAAAGGATGAAGTATCCGAAGAAGATTATGACTTTCTGCAGATACTGCAAGAAGCACACGCTTCACGAAGTTGAAAAAGTCGGAAAAGGAAGACCGAGCCAGTTAAAATGGATAAACAGGCAGAAAAGGAGAAGGGGGAAAGTGGGGAACCTTGGAAAGTTCAGCAAGGTTCCTGGCGGAGATAAGCCGACGAAAAGGGTGAACATAAGGTATAGGTGCACGGTTTGCAAGAAAGCCGAAACGAGGAAAACATGGAGGGCGAAGAGATTCGAGCTGATCGAGAGGTGATTTCATTATGCCAAAGAAGAGCAAGTTCGTTCGAGTCAAGTGCCCAGACTGCGAGCACGAGCAGATCATCTTTGATCATCCTTCCATCGTTGTGAAGTGCCAGATCTGCGGGAGGACAATTGCAAAACCCACGGGAGGGAAAGGAGAGATTTTGGCAACGATAATTAAGGAATACACTTAGACTGGAAAGATTTTTATTCTTTTAAACAAAGCGGATCCAATGCAAGTGGATTCGATGCTTTGGCTACTCATTGCGTTTCTGCTCTACTGGACTGTGGTAGAGATCCTGAACAAAAGAGGTATTCTCGAAAAACACGGTTTTAAGAGCTATGGACCGATTTTAATGCTCAGAACAAAGCGTGGACTTGATGCGGTAGAGAAGATCTCTAAAGCTCGGATCATATGGAAATTCTTGACAAACCTTGGCATCCCCATGCTGTTCTTTGCAATGTTCTTCATGCTACTCCTCGTGATCTTTGCAGATATCGTGATGCTCCTTTCTCCCCCGCAACCGTCTGAGTTCACGAGTCCGCAGGCTTCCCTGCTTATCCCAGGCATAAATCCCTTTATCCCTCTCGTTTGGGGTTTCATAGGGCTCGTAATTGCAATCGTAGTCCATGAAATGGCTCATGCAATCCTTTGTAGAGTTGAAGGGATAAGGGTAAAGGCTTTGGGATTGATTCTTGCTCTTTTTCCAATCGGCGCCTTTGCGGAGCCAGACGAGACCCAGTTACTCGACAAGAAAACAAAGAGAATCTCTAAAATCCGTATCTATTCCGCAGGAGTTACAGGTAACTTTTTGGTTGCATTCGTTGCTTTTGCGATGTTCTTCCACTTTCTCCAGTTTCTAAACCCAGTTCCTGTTGTCGTTGACGATAACGGAGCCTTTGTTGCAAGAGTTCTCGCAGTAAATGGTGAGAAAGCTGGAGATCTCTCGAAGCTCATCAAGTCCAATGAGCTCAACCTCATAACGTTGGAGAACTCGAGTGGAAAGTATACGGTCGAGGTCTATGGGGTTTGGGGGGTGAAGATAACGGGTCTTTACAGAGAAGACGGAAAAATATACCCTGCGGAGCTTGTTGGGATCAAGAGTGGCGTATTGATAACGAAAGTGGATGGAAGAGAAGTCAAGAGTCTCGAGGACTTTCGTGAAGAGATGGGCAAGAGAAAACCCGGGCAAGAGGTTGAAATCGAAGTCTACGATCCAAGCTCGAACTCGTTCGAAACCTTTAGGCTTATACTTGCGGAAAACAACGGTAGAGCGTTCATGGGTGTTTACCTTGCGAATTTTGAGTGCGTTGGCGGAGTTAACTTTTTCAACTCGACGCACATCGTTTCGAGCCTTTCCCAAATTCCATCGCAACTGAAGAATCCCGTGATGTGGCTCTTTCTTATTTCAATGCCATTCCAGTTCCGGGGCTTCATGGGACTCGAGAGCTTCTTCGACAACGAAATCCACGTCTTTTGGATCCTTAACGCCCTTTACTGGACTGCGTGGATAAACTTCTACGTCGCCCTCTTTAACTCGTTGCCCGCAAACCCACTCGATGGCGGGAGAGTTTTCCAAGAAACGCTTTCCGCACTTCTTAGGAGACTTGGTGATAAAGGCGAAAGGATTTCGAGCCAGATCACAAAGGCGATGTCGATCTTTGTGTTCGCATCGATTGCGATGATGATCTTGGTTCCAAACCTCGCATACCTGAGATAGCTATGAAGTGTAAGAAGTGCGGTAAAAAGGCGGTAACGAATTTGAGGGCTTATAGGATTGCGCTCTGCGGTGATTGCTACCTCGATTTCTATAAGAGAATGGTCCAGAGGTCGATAAAAAAGCATAAAATTCTCGTAGAGGGCGACAAGATCCTCTTGACAGTTTCTGGCGGAAAAGATAGCTCAGCAATGGCTTCTGTGCTCAGCGATCTTGGATACGAGTTTGGGATGCTACACATAGACCTCGGGATCGGAAGCTACTCTAAGGATTCGAGAAAAAAAGTCGAGGAGCTTGCGGGAATAATTGGGAAGGACTTGCACGTCGTGGAGCTAAAAGAATACGGATTTACGATTCCCGAAGTGAAGGGCAGGGTTTGCTCAACCTGTGGAACTGCAAAAAGATACATTATGAACAAGTTCGCAAGGGAGAATGGTTTCACAGTGGTCGCAACAGGGCATACCGCCGAAGACCTGATCTCTTTTTACTTGAAAAACATCGCAGGTGGGCAGAAGGAGTATGCGGAAAAGCTATTGCCAAGGATCGAGCCCTTTGATGCGAAGGTCGTCGCCAAGGCGAGACCGCTTTTTGAAGTGAGCGAGAAGGAGAACATGTTGTATGCAATCATCAAGGGGCTTCCTTTTAAAAGCGAGGAGTGCCCATACGCTCCGCAACCAGAATGGAAGGAGATAGTTTACGACATCGAACTTAAAAAGCCCGGGTTTGTTAAGAACTTTGTGAGAGGGCTTGTTGCGGAAGCGAAGAAGCCGTTGGAGACAAGACATTGCTCAATCTGTGGGGAAATTTCGAGCGGTGAAGTTTGCTCTTTTTGCAAAATTAGAATGAGATTCAAAAAAAAAGAGTGATCACTTGCAGACAGCGTAGACGATTATCGGCGAAGTCTTCATACCGTCGAGCTCCGCCCCTTCGTTAAGGTAATACTTACCCGGAGACGTAAACTCCTGTTTGCCCGCTGGATTCAATGTGGTTTCAATCGTCACTGTCAGAGTTCCGCTTTCGGAGACGTTCCAAAAGATGTGCTTCGCTTTTCCTGTCGTCGTTATGCTCACGTTTCCAGTTGTTGCGGAGTAGGAAACTATGTTGAACTCTCCCGGGATCACGTCTTTAACGGTCGAGTTCTCCTTCGGGTTCTCGACTGAAATTGCGAAGGTCCAAGTCTCCTTTGTATGCGTTTTTACAACAGTTTTACCGCTGAGCAGGGTTTTGCTTATCTTTGGCTTTGCGGTCTCAACGACGATCTCTGAAGAGCAAATCGTGAGCATTTCTGCAGTTCCGTTTTCAAATTCAGCGGAGATTGTGAACTCGACATAGTAAACCCCAGCAGGAAGCGAAATCCTCGCAACGACTTCTTTCATGCTGTTCGGGGCGAGATCGAATTCGCTGTTTTTGATCTCAACCCCATCGATCTCTTGCGCTAAGGAGACGTGGATATGAACGCTCTCGTTCATGTTGTTGTATACCCTGAGAATAGTCCCTTCCCAAGCTGAACTTCCGCATCTAATATTAATACGCACGTTTTCGCATTTGTAGCCAATATATGCATCTTCTGGCTCCACTATTGCGTTTCGGTTCTCCCTTTCGGCGTAGTAGCTGTTGAAGTCCGAGTTAAGCTGGAACGCCATCAAGAAGGCGATCAAAATCAGTCCAAAAACCAAAAACTTCAAGTTTTCCACCTCTTTCTAATTTTTATGACTTCGTTTTCAAAATTACCGAAAAAGTAAACTGCAAAGAGGATCAAGGCGATCTCGAGATCCATCACGAGAATCGGAAAGTAGGGATGGATGCTAAAAGCATCGATGAGCTCAATCGGCAGGAGTGGGATGTATTTCGCCACCGAGATCTTTTCGGTGTGGAGGCTTGTGTCCATTGGAGCGTGGACTTCGACTTCAAGGACTCTTCTCTCCCCGGGGTAAAGGATGAACCCAATGTTTTCGAGCTTCAGGTTCGGGCTTTCGGAGGAGACTCGATAGTAGTATGGGTAAGACCCTTTGTTCTCGAACTCGATCTGTCTCGAAAACACTTCCCCCGGAAGAACCCAGTCTTCCCTTAAACCACCCGCCGAAGTTGTTCCATAGCTTATCACTCTTTTTTCAAACGCAATGACGTTTGCGAGCGAGAACATCGTTACGATTAGCAGTGCGGATATCACGAACAGCGTCGTCGTCTTTATCCTCAAGTATTTCTTACCCTTCCTTTTCCTTTCGCCCCTGCTAAGCAATAAAAGACCCGCAAGGGAGAATAGGAAAAATAGGATCAACTTGTTCTTTGCAAACGTGCCCTCAAGAACCTCGACCCCATTACCGAGCGGAATGCCCAAAGGTTTTCCGTTGAAGCTCAGAATTTTGCCCACGATCTTTTCCTTAGCAACGACTTCCTTCCCGCTAAACTGGTCTGTGACTATGTTTTTGTCCCCTTTGGTTATGTATCCCTCAGCGGTCTCCTTTACAATCCTGTGGCAAACCCATTCCCCGTTGGAGTTGAAAACGATTACATCGCCGAGTTCGAAATTTCTATCAAATATGTTTATAAAAACAAGGTCATTTTTATTGAGCGTTGGGCTCATGCTGTCGGATTTTATGTAAGCGATGAGCAGAGGAGCGTTAAGGATGAGGCTAAATACCGAAAGCAGAACAAAAAATGAAAAAATTAGCAACAGAACTTTGTGCAACATCTTCAACCTGGGCAGTTACCCGCATGTGCGACTACTGTTATCTGTCCATCTATTGTGTTCCCAGCGGTGTAGCCGTTGGTGTTGATCACGAAGCCAACCCACGAAGAGTTCCCGCCTTCAATGAACATGCTCACTGAATTTGCTGAGCTCTCTGGAGTTGTGTGCCCATAGATGTCGTCGGGTGAGTATAGGCTAAGAATCCCAACGATGTTACCACCTGTCGAAACTTGGACGCAGATTCCACTGTAACCGCTATCGTCTTCCCACAGATCGTTCGAAACCTTGAACACTTTATCGAACGCATACGTTGTGTTCGGACTAACTCCTTTACCACCGCCAGGGTAGTTTGGATTATACTGCGAGAAGTCGAAGTAGATCTTGCCGTCGTCGTCGATGAACGCATATGGCTGTATTGGAGTCAAGTCGATGAACTCTTCGTCGTCTGCAACGACTGCAACCGTGAAGTTTCTTTCTGCATGGTAACTTCTGAAATCAGCTCCCAAGCCAAGCAGTGAAACCGCCACTATCGCACTCATCAGAAGCAAGAGAATCTTCGTCATTGTCGCACACCTCCTCCGCAGACTCCATTGTAGTCTGGTTCGGCGTGAATTGTGAGCGTTCCATTGAGCCATTGGGTTGCAAGCGAGGTTGGACCAGTTAGATCCATGCCTATCTCCTTAACCCCGTTCGGAGCCAAGCAGAACACGATGGATGTGTCTGCGGTGTCAGAGTTGTAGGCTACACTTCCTCCTAAGTAATTCCTATAGCATATATTTCCAGATGGGTTTGCTGGGTTGTCCTTGCAGTAGAGCTCCACGTTCTCGTTGCTCGACTCTATTGTGACCACTATGTATCCATATTCCGAATCGTTCTCCCAGAGATGGTTCGAAACTCCAAACACTCGGTCAAAGTTGTATTCACTCTTTGGGCTTATCCCTTTTCCTCCTCCGTTGTAGTTGGGATTGTTCTCCGAAAAGTCGATCACGAGCATTCCGTCGTCGTTTATATACGCATATGGCTGTATTGGAGTCAAGTCGATGAACTCTTCGTCGTCTGCAACGATTGCGATGTGCACGCTTCGCTGTGCTGTGTAGTCGCTGAAGTCTGCCCCAATCCCAAAGGCAAGCAGAACTGCTGTGCTCAACAGCAGTATTCCGATCCCTTTCTCAAACATTTTTTCACCTCTTTTTTGCAGTCCTCGACTGCAACGCAGTCATCGACCGCTAAATTTCGTAGCGCTTAAATTAGATAGTTATTTGCAGTCAATGCTAAGGTAAAGCCAATTCAATGCATTTCAAGCAAGCATTAACCGCTTTTAATTTTTATTTTCTGGGTCAATACATTTATTGCTGAGCTACATCCAAAAATCGCCGAAGCGACGATTAAGGCGAAGTTGTTAAAAATAAGCCCAATGAACAGCATTAGAATCGACAAGGACAAGTAGTATATGCTCCAAGGGATGTCAAATTTCCCGACGGTTTCCACATACATCTTGAGGTCGTCGGGCAGGTTTATCAGTATGATCTTGCCCATGTTTCTGTCGTATTTCACGATGCCCTCTTTTTCGAGTCTCGGTAAATGGGTTTGCATAAGGCTCACGTAGACCGATTTCCGTGATTTGTAATTCCTCTCCTTGTTTTCGAGTGCTAAAATCTTTGAGATTATTTCTTCAATGCTCGCTTCTCCGCCATTCTGCGATAGATGTTCTAAAATACACTTTCGTCTCGGGCTAAGCAGTGTGCCCATAAGTTTGGATCTATGATGATGGAATAAATAGGCTTAGGAAACTGGGCTCGGGATCGGAGGTAAGAATCTGGAATACGTATCTTTGATTAGCAACTCATAATATCTGGGAAGTCAAATTACTTTTATGACACTGAATAGATTATCGGGACTAATACTGGCTCTTTCGCTCACTTTTGCGCTACTTTTAGGCTTCTTTTTCATCCAAGCGGTTTTATCTCCAGAAGTTGTTGAGAAAAAGGTCTTAGTAGGGGAATACACCCAAGTTGGACGCTTGGATTATTCTGCAAAGCTAAAGCCGAATCTGATCTATGGTAAAGACGAGATAAGCAGAGACGAGGTGCTTTACTCAGCACTTCTCAGCGAGATGAAAGTCGTTTACGCCTACTCCTTCTCGCCATCTCCAGAAAAGCTGGAGGGCAATTACAAGATCACGATACTGCTAACTCCCGCAAAAGGTGGGTGGGAAAAGGAGCTTGAAGTGTATAGAGGTGAGATCTCTAAGTCATCTTTCGACGTCTCGATTCCGCTCGACTGGGATCTGATCCTTGCGATGTGGAAGGAGATCGAAAATGAGACCAAATACGATTTTGGAGATCCGAACGTCAATTTAATCGTGGATGTCAGCGTGAATTGTTCTCTTTTTGGTTCAAACGTTGAGGAGAAGTTTATCCAGTCTTCCAACATAACCTACGGGAAGGTCGTCTCTTTCTTGGATGCGGATAAGATTGAGAAAGACGCAGTCTATGCCAAGGTAAGCTCCGTGAATACGATGCGTGTTCTGGGCTTTCCCGTTGAAGTGAGGGATGCGAGATTTATATTCGGAGTCCCATTCTTAGCTTTTGCGTGTGCCTTCGTAGCCCTTTGCGTCATGGAAAGGGGAGAACTTGCGAGTTATCTCTCGAACAGAAAGAAGAAGTCCTTTGAAAAGAAGTTCAAAAGCAGAATTGTCGGCATTCTGGAGTTCCCCGAGTATTCCAAGGTTTTCCGTGTTTCAAGCTTGAAAGACCTTGCAAAGCTTTCATACGAGCTTGAAAAACCAATACTGAAGGTAAAGGGCGCATTTGCGGTCGTGGATGGGGATACGATCTATGTTTATGATGATACTAACAACAATATTATTAGCAGAAAAGAATAAATACCTTGGAACCCTCGTAGTAAGGCGGGTTAGCGGAAGTGAGAGGTATGAATCCGAGGAGGTCCAAGTATGAGATGGTGTCGGAAATTCTAAAGGTTTCGAACGCTCCTGAGGGGGCAAATATAACGAAAATCGTGTATTCTGCCAATCTGAACTTTAAAAATGCCCAGCAGATAATCTCGGAGCTTTTGGAAAATGGCTTGTTAGAAGTCGTGGATGGGACTGGCAAAACAAGGTATAGGACTACGAAGAAGGGGATCGAGTTCATAAACCGATACTACGATCTCGAATCGGTTCAGCATTTTTAGTTTTTGAGAATTTTTGGAGACTCCAAGGATCGGGCTTAGGCAGAAATAATTAAAATTCCGTCGAGTTATGTTATGGATCTATCGAAGCTGAGGTTCGTCAACGGGTTGATTCCAGTCGTGGTTCAGGATGTGGGCACGAAGGAGGTGCTGATGGTCGCTTACGCAAACGAGGAAGCCTTAAGGAAAACCTTAGAAACTGGTTACGCTCATTACTGGAGCAGGAGCAGGAATAAGCTTTGGATGAAGGGCGAAACAAGCGGGAACACGCAAAAAATCGCAGAAATTCGAGTCGACTGCGACTGCGATACCTTATTATACTTGGTTGAACAAAAGGGAAACGCTTGCCATACTGGACACAGGAGTTGCTTCTTCAGGAGGTTGGGAGATGAGGATAGTTGTTGATACGAGCGTCATAGTCGCTGGAAGGGTTTCGGAATTCATTGAGAAGAACGAGGTAGATGAGATCGTAATCCCTGAAGCGGTCGTCGCTGAACTGGAAGCTCAGGCGAATTTTGGAAGGCTAAGCGGATTTAAAGGGCTTGTAGAGATAGAGAAGATCGTTAGCATTGCGAAGGAGAGGAATATAAGGGTTGAATTCGCCGGAAAAAGACCGGGGATCGAGGAGATAAAGCTTGCAAAGGGTGGCGAGATAGACAACATGATACGTGAAGTTGCGAGGGAGAAAAATGCAGTTCTTTTGACTTCAGACAGAGTTCAAAACCTCGTTGCTAAGGCGAAGGGGATTGAGACGATCTACATCAAGCCCAAGGTCATAAAGCCTGAGGAGACGAGGATAATGTCCTTCTTCACACCCGACACCGCAAGCGTGCATTTGCGTGAAGGTGTTCCGCCGATTGCAAAACGAGGCAGGATCGGGAATCTAAAGGTCGTGAAGTTGAGCGAGAAAGAAATGAGTTACGAAGAACTTCTCGAGATCGCAGAGGAGATAATCGAGGCTGCGAAACAAGATGAAGAGAGCAGTATAGAGATCGAGCGAAAAGGTGCGACGGTCGTTCAGCTTCGAGATCTTAGGATTGCGATTGCAGAAAAGCCGTTTTCTGACAAGATGGAGATAACTGCGGTGAGACCCATTGCGAAGGTTAGCATAGACGAATACGGTGTGAGCGAGGAGCTCAAGAGGAGGATCGTGGAAAGGCAAAGAGGGATTCTGATCTCTGGACCGCCAGGCGCAGGAAAGTCGACGTTCGCAGCGAGCGTTGCTAATTACCTGCTGGAGAATGGTTACATCGTTAAAACAATGGAGAGCCCGAGAGATCTGATGGTCAGGGATGAGATAACGCAGTATGCTCCGCTCGAGGGGGACATGAGCTTAACTGCGGACATCTTGCTCCTCGTCAGACCAGACTACACGATATACGATGAGCTCAGAAAAACCTCGGACTTTCAAGTATTCGCAGACATGCGCCTTGCGGGAGTTGGAATGATAGGCGTAACGCATGCGACGAGACCAATAGATGCAATTCAGAGGATGATAGGCAGAGTCGAGCTCGGCATAATTCCGCAAGTCGTTGACACGGTGATATTCATCGAAGCCGGAAAGATAGCGAAGGTTTACGAGCTCAGCTTCACCGTAAAGGTTCCCGAAGGTATGTTCGAAGCGGATCTCGCAAGACCTGTGATCGAGGTCAGAGATTTCGAAACGAAGAAGGTGGAGTTTGAGATCTACACCTATGGAGAGCAAGTCGTCGTGATGCCAGTTGAGAGCGATGAGAAGTTGAAAAAAGCTATTTCAGACAGATTTTCGCAAATTCTCGACGACTTCGAAGTCATCGTATCTGGAAAGAGGGCGATAGTGAAGGTTCCCGAGGATAAGATACCGAAGATACTCGGGAAGAAGGGGAAAAGGATAAAGAAGCTCGAGGAAGATCTGAGGGTTTCGATAGACTTGGTTCCGAAGGAAACCGAAGTAAGCTTGGAAGTTGAGGAGACCGACAAGCACTATGTGATCCACACCAAGGGTTTGGAAGGTAGAACTGTCGAAATTTACGCAGACGACGAATACCTATTCTCTGCGCTCGTGAACAAAAATGGGGTGGTTAAGGTTAGAAAGGACAAGGAGTCCGGGAGGAGCTTGAGGATTGCGCTTGCGAAGGGAGCAAAGATAAGGGCGAAGGTGGTAGATTGAGGATAATCTTTGCCCTAATCTTTTTGCTTGTGAACTTACTTTCGATTTTTTCGATAAGAAGTTTCGAATCCGCTGGGATGGTCGTTTTCGAGAATCCCTCGGACGTTTCAAACTCTCTTATATACTTTGTCATGATTTTGGCGTTCACCGCAGTGTTGCTGTTTCTTTCGAAGGCGAGAGTGAACATTTTGCCGGCGATGATCTACACGCTCACGTTTCTTGCAATGTTCTACGCCCTTCTTCCATACATTGGGCTTTTTGCAACTCTAATTTCGTTCGCAATAACTCTTTTGCTCGTAAAAAAGCCTCATTGGATCGTTATAGACGTCTCTGCGTTCCTTCTCTCCGTTGGAATAGCGACGATGTTTGGGATAAGCTTGGCTCCAATTCCAGTCGTCGTTCTCTTGGCGATCCTTGCAGTCTATGATGCGATCTCGGTTTACAAAACGAAGCACATGATAAGTCTCGCTGAGTCTGTTGCGAAAATAAACGCACCAATGCTGTTCGTAATCCCAAGGGGGAACGAGAAGATGATGATTGGAGTTGGAGACATCGTCGTTCCGACAATCTTAGCAGTTTCAGCCCAAAAGTTCGTTGATGCGCCAACGATTGCGTTCATCAAAATTCCAGCGCTGTTCACGATTTTTGGCGGTTTAATCGGGCTCCTTCTGCTGATCTACTTCGTAGAGAAAAAGAAGGGAGCCCATGCAGGTTTGCCCTTCATAAACTCTGGCGCAATCCTCGGATTTCTTTGCTCGCATACTTTCTGATTTGTAAGAAAAATTCTTAAACTAAGCCACGGGTTATCTACTATGGGCGCTATGGTAACAATCCTCAGCATCACAGTCCTTGGAGCGGTCGCATCTATATCCATGCTCGTGTTCAGAGTTTTTAATGGCATGGATTTCACAGTAGAACTGTTAGCTTCGGTTGCAATGATTTTTTTAGCTCTCATCGTCTCGAAAAGTCTGGAAAAGAGAGTAATTCAGACCTTGGAGCTCAAGGAACTCATTGGAGGGGATCGTTTCTACGTTCGACGCTTGGACTTGGGGCGAGGAGAAAAATTTAAAAAATGGTGAGGAATTTGGTTATGAAACTCGTCTCCCTTTCTCCGATCCCGAAAGCCCTCTTAGAATCTTTACTCGGCGACGCCTTTGACGAGATCGTGGTTTTTAGTGAATTCGAGGAGGAGAAAATCGTAAAAGAGCTCGAAGACGCTGACATAGTGCTTGGGGATTATACGTTCAGGATCCCGATAAATGCGAAAATGCTGAGGGCGATGAAGAAGGTTAGGCTCATCCAGCAACCGTCAACTGGCTACGACCACATAGATGTTGAGACAGCAAGGAATCTCGGCATAAGAGTTGCAAACGTTGCTGGAGTTAACGCATTGAGCGTGGCTGAGCACACGATAATGGTTGCACTTGCGTTGCTGAAAAAGTTGATCTACGCAAACAGAAGGACTTTCGAGGGATTCTGGGCTCAGGAGGAGATGTTTGCGCTTGGTTGTTACGAGCTATACGGTAAAACTTGGGGAATTCTCGGAATGGGTAGACAAGGTAGAGAGGTGGCGAAAAGGCTCCAAGGGTGGGGAGTCAGAATAATCTACCACGATCTAAGGAAATTCGACGACGACGTCGACGCAGAGTTTGTAGACTTCGAGACACTTCTTCGAGATTCAGATGTTTTAAGCATTCATTTGCCTTTAACCGAGAAAACAAGAAAAATGATCGGGGAAAAGGAGCTCAGGAGTATGAAGAGCTCTGCAATACTGATAAACGTTGCAAGGGGAGAGATAATCGACGAAAAAGCACTCGTAAAGGCTTTGAAAGAGAACTGGATTTCGGGAGCTGCGTTAGATGTTTACGAAAAAGAGCCTGGGGTGAGCAAGGATTTGCTTGAACTCCGTGATAAGAACTTGATCCTAACACCGCACATCGCAGGAGCGACGAACGAGGCAAGGTTGAGGATAATAGGTTTTGCCATCGAGAACATTCGCAGGGCTCTGCGAAACGAGGAAGTTCTAAGCGTAGTCACTTAGAATCCCCTTGATCTCTCCCATTAAGCCTTCCTTCTCTAAGAGATCGAGCGAAAGTATGAACTCGTCCTCGACCTCTCTTTTGGTGCCGACGACTAAGTAGCGGTCTCCATCGATTATCTCGAGCTCTCCACGTGCAACAACGGTCTCGCCCTTAAAAGCCTGCCCGACGAAGGTGTGTGTGAAGCATAGAATCCCCTTCACGCCTCGATCCAACGCATAGAACGCGGGGTAGTCGAAGATGAATCTGTCGTCGACGACCTTCGCCAATACCGTAGCCTTTGCGACCTTTTTTCCCGGCTCCTCCGGAATTCCGTTGTCTATCTCCTCGTAGCCACGGACGTAGAGAAGGTCGAAGTAGGTATCACGAAGGAACGCTCTATGGTATTTCCTCTTTTCTTGCGCAACAAAGACACTAAATGGGAGCGTTATCTTTCTCTTCTTGTAAATGAACTCCCAGGCGTCGTTGTCGAGGTCTTGAAGCTCCCCTTTTTCAAGCCCTTTTTTGAGCTTCTCCCTCGCCAAAAACCACCATTTCCCATAGACGATGAAGTCTATGTCGGATTCGTTGCTTTTAAGCCCTATGAGCCTTGAGCCTGTAACGCCCATTTCGCTCCTTGGCACGTTGCTGAAAAACTCTACGATTTTCTCAACTTCGGGATCTCTCAGATCCTTGAGCCTCTCTTCGGGTTTGAAAACTTCTTCAACTCTTTTCACTGGAACTCGGAATATTTTCCCGTCGAAGAACTCTCGAGCGATTGGATGTGCCAACGCCTCTTCATGGGAGAGCTTTTTGAACCTCTTCCCATCCTTTACCCTGTCGCCCTTGCTGTCTGGTGAATACCTGAGGAAGCACTTCACCTTTTCGCTGTTTTTGTAACCGAGAACCGAGAAGTAATTCTCCCCAACCCTTATGAAGTCTCTAAGGCGTATAGGTCGCATAAACCCTCTTTATGTCTTTTGCCAACGCTCTTTCTCCCTCTTTTCTCAGAACTTTGCCGTCCAAAAGCTTTATTCTGTGGATCCTAAACCTCTTTTTCTCGACCTCGATCGTCTCCCCAACGATGAACTCTGTTTCGCCATCGAAGAGCGCTTTGTAGGGTGTGGTTACGGAACGTTTGTGTAAGCTAAACTTGACGTAAACTTCCCCGACGTTTCTGAACCAAACCGCATAGGCGTCCTTCGCTTTCGAGAACTCCACGATTCTACCATCTTTGAGCTGAATCGCTGTAACTCTCCCAATCTTGCTACCGCTTTCGAGATCGACGATCATTTCTGCATCTTTTGCAATCTCTTCGTCCTCTCCAACCACGATCTTCCCTATTTCTGTCTCAGATCCTGTGCTGAAAATAGCCTTTAGCTCTAAGTCCTTTTTTGAAGTGATTTGGGAGTGAGTTCCGCAGAGAGAGCAACGGTAAAGTCCATCCTTCACGAATTCGTGCCTCGTAACTTCTTTGCACGTGTCGCAGTAGATTTCCATGCACTAAGGACTGCAAATTTAATAAAAAACTTTGGTAGCGTAAACGTTTTGCGGAACTGAACGATACTTTTAAATAGCAAAAAGAGACCGCAACTTAAGGAGGTCGTGAGATGTCCGTGCGTCCTTTGGATATTCTGAACAGATCTCTGAAGTCGCCGGTAATAGTCAGATTGAAGGGTGGAAGGGAGTTCAGAGGAACTCTCGATGGTTACGACATTCACATGAACCTTGTTCTCTTGAACGCTGAGGAGATCCAAGGAGGAGAGGTCGTCAAGAAGGTTGGAAGTGTGATAATAAGGGGGGACACAGTCGTTTTCATTTCTCCATCCACAGGTGGTGATTGATGTCCGACGGAACAGCTGCGATGGGAAGAAGGAACAGAAAAATGGTGCACGTGCGATGCAGGAGATGCGGTAGAAACTCGTTCCACTGGAGAAAAAGGTATTGCGCAGCATGCGGATTCGGGAGGAGCAAGAGACTTAGGAGCTACAACTGGGTAAACAAGACGAAAGATAGCAACTGATGTGCGGGATAGCGGGCGTTTACAGCGAAAACTCCCTTGCAGGGAGATATGTTTATTATCTTCTCTTCTCTCTCCAGCATCGTGGTCAAGAATCCGCTGGAATAGCTTTTTGGACAAAGGGGCTTGATTACAAGAAAGGTCTTGGTTTGGTTTCTGAGGTTTTCACGGAGAGAGATCTACTCCCAGCGAACGTCGCAATAGGGCATGTGCGTTACTCGACAACTGGCTCATCGAGGCTCGAAAATGCCCAGCCGTTCGTCGTAAAATCAAAGGTTGGAAGCTTTGCAGTTGCGCACAACGGAAATCTCGTGAACTACCTCGAGCTTCGGAAGGAGCTCGAGAACGAGGGCAGAGTTTTTACAACAGACACCGATTCTGAAGTGATAGCTCAGCTTCTGTCAAAACTGCTGATGAGCGAGAAGGACTTGGAGGGGGCGTTGAAGTTGCTGGGTGAAAAACTCGTCGGAAGTTACTCCTGTGTTCTCACGGTGAATGAAAAGCTCATTGCCTTTCGAGATCCTTTAGGCTTTCGACCGCTTTGCGTTGGGGAAATCGAAGACGGATACGTTGTTTGTAGCGAAAGCTGTGCGATCGACGCAATCGAGGGCAAATTCATCGCAGACGTTAAACCGGGGGAGGCGGTGGTGATAGAGAACGGGGAGATAGAATTCCTAAGGTTTGCAGAATGCAAGAAAAAAGCGTTCTGCATTTTCGAATTCATTTACTTCGCACGCCCAGATTCGATCATCGATGGTGTTAGTGTTTACAAAGCGAGAACGGAGATGGGAAAAACTCTCGCAGAGGAGTCGCCAGCAATCGCTGATTTTGTTTCTGCGGTTCCAGACAGCGGAATTACCGCTGCGATCGGTTATGCGATGAAACTCGGATTGCCCTATATGGAGGCGTTGATAAAAAACAGATACGTCGGAAGAACGTTCATCATGCCAAAGCAAGAGCTAAGGGAGCTCTTGGTGAGGATGAAGGTGAACGTGATAAAGGAGAACGTTGAAGGGAAGAGAATTGTTCTCATCGACGACAGCATAGTTCGTGCGACTACTTCGAAAAGGATTGCAGAAATGCTGAAAAAGTCGGGAGCGAAGGAAGTCCACCTCCGCATTGGCAGTCCGCCGATAATTGCGCCCTGCTATTTCGGCATAGACATGAAGACGAGAGAGGAGCTCGTGGCTTCAAAGCACTCCGTCGAGGAGATAAGGGAGATAATCGGAGTTGACAGCCTTAGCTACCTAAGCTTGTCCGGGCTTTTAGCTTCGCTGAAAAAATTGGGTGGAGAAGGATTTTGCACCGCTTGTTTGACGTCACGCTACCCGGTTCCGGTTCCCGGCGAGCTATCGTAGCATGTATGGGGCCCAGAGGATCAGGAGCAGGATCAGGAACATTAGGAACATGAAGATCGTGAAGTTTCTATGCCTCTTCCTCTCCTTCTCGAGCTTCTCTTGACATTCCTCGCTACAAACGAATTTGTCCGCTTCTATCGCTTTTCCGCAAATCACACAGTGCCGATGTGGGACGAGAACCATGAACGCACTACTTCGCTGGAATAAAAAGTTTACTCAAACCTCTCCATCGGGAAGAACTCGGTTATGTCGATCAAGATCTCGTTCCTGTGGATTATCACGTAGTTTCTCGCGATGAAGAGCGGTTTTTTTACGTTCAACTCCTTTGCAAGGGCTTCGTTGTGAATAACTTTTCCCCACCTTATTTCTCGTCTCGCCTCGATCTTGTGCTTCTTCATTATCTTCCCGATCGGGATATCCGCTCGCATTAGATCCTCTTTGAAGCTGTTCGCAAGCCTCTTTATTGGAGTGAAAGAGATTGCTTTTGCGTATATCAAGCCCTGCGACTTAAGGTAAACGACTCGGTAGTTCACTTCTTCGCCTTCGTGAATTTCAAGGCGTTCTGCGACTTCTTTGTTTGCTTTCACGACTTCTTGAACAACCGTTTCAACGGTTACTTGACTCTGCGTTACCGCCTCGATTATCGCAGTTACAGAGCCGTCGGTTGTCAGCAGTATTCGGTGCAAAGCGTTCATAACTCTTCGACTTCGTTCACAGGCTTCCCATCTTTTGTTATCGGTGCAAGGTAATCCAGAAACCTCTGGAATGGGACGTTTATGAGCCTGAACGTTACCTTTAAGGGCGAAAGCGCAACGTCTTCTTCACAGAAGTTTATTCTCGAAACCGTCGCTGTTTGCTTGTTGAGGAAAACCACGATCTCGTTCCCTCTTCTCCCACGCAAAAGCTCGCTTCTTGCGGTGTCTGAGATTCGTTGTCTCTTCAACAGCTCCTTAAACTGCTTGAGATCCCTTGCAACTGCAAATACTCTGCGATCTTCGATCTCTATCTTCGCATCTGGGAACAAGTTCCTAATAGCCTTCACGACCTTCTCCTCTTCCTCAGTCGGGTGCACAAACGTTTCTATCTCCACTTCGACGCTGAGCAGTTTCTGAAGCAGAGCTTTTACTTTCTCTCTGAAGCTCTCTTGATCTCCTGTGTTCTCTATGGTAAAGTCAGCAATCTCCATTGCCTTTTTTAACCCCCAGGACTCTTCTCTCCGATCTCTCTCTATCAGATCCTCGATCGTAGCGACGTCGTCGCTCCTCTTTCGCATCTTCGCCCTCTCGAATCTCACCTCGAGCGGAGCCTCGATTGCGATGAGAACTACATTTCCAAACGCTTTTTTCAGCGCCATCACTTCTGCGATGCCACGAATACCATCGACGAGCACCACCGGGTAATGAGATCGAATCTTTGGGATACATCGCTTTGCAATCGCATCCATCCCCTCTTTTTTTCTGAGCTCTTCAGCTATTTTTCCAAGGTTCTCTGCGGTTGGCTCAATGCCACGTTTGATCGCCTCTTCTCTCACCACATCTCCCATTACCACAACTGGAATTCCGAGCTCCTTCGCAACCTCAGATGCGGTGCTCTTACCAGCCAAGGGGTAACCAACGAACGCTATGATCATCTCTTCCCCCTTCACCTGAAGATTTAAATAGCTGGTGGAATGGCAAAGGGCTTTATACCTTGCCAGAGAATTTGAATGTGTATGGGGGCTACAAACTGAGCAACTTGGACATTTCAGTTCGAGATCTTCGAGTCTGGGTTGAGAAGGACGGATTATACAGATACCGCAGAAAGCTCGGGAATGCTGAAGTGGAGAAGATCTTTTTGAACGATCACGACGTAATCTTAAATCCTGTGGAGCCTGTAAACTTGCCAAGAAGCATAACGAACTACCTGTTTATTCAGTTCTCGAAACCAATCTTCGTCGAACCCGTGTCGAGTGCGGAGGTCTATTTGACTTTTCCAATCGAGATAGGAGTTTTTGTTGCGAAGGGCGATAGTTTGGAAGATGTGGACGTGTTCAGCTTCGTAAAGCCGAAGTATGCACTCTACGGCGAGCCACGTGGTGGTGTAATTGCAAGGTTTTGGCAAAGCGATGTTTTCAGCAAACCGCCAAACGCAGACTTTCTTGAGAACGGGATCATGAAACTGAAGATATACAATCTCAGCGATTTGTGGGTAGAGGTTAGCAGAGTTGTTTTCGACGTTTATGCGATGAAGATCTACTACTCCAACAGCGTGGTTTCATCGATCGCAGAAATGAAGATACACTCCCGCAAAGTTGCGGAAACGAGTTTTATAGACGAACCAATGTTCGAGGGAATGAAGAAGGCAATCGAGTTATACGTTGCAAGAAAGATACCAATACTCGCCACGAAATTCACGATGGAGTGGGGATTATGATAGAGGAGATATTTAGCCTTGTGTTGCGGATAGTAGATCTGCCAGTCTACGGCGATGTAAAAGTAAGGGACGTTCTCTTCGTAATAACTGTCCTCGTCATCGCATCGGTGATAGCGAAGTTCATAGTGATGAGCTTGAGAAGGTCCCTTGCGGACAAAATGCGCAGGGATCAGCTTGAGTTGCTTGTAAAGGCTATTTACGCAGTAATCATAATCTTTGCGTTTGTCTCCGTAACTCCTGCGCTTGGAGTCAATCTTACTGGTCTGCTCGTCGCTGGTGGGATCATAGGTGTAGCCATCGGTTTTGCAAGCCAGAGAGTCGTGTCCAACTTCCTCTCTGGGCTTTTCCTCCTTGCGGAGAGACCCATAAAGATCGGGGATCAAATAATGATTGACAACATTTCTGGAATAGTAGAAGATATGAGTATAATGTCGACGATCGTCAGAACTTACGATGGGCTATATGTCAGAATTCCGAACGAGAGGGTTTTCTCCTCCAATATAACGAATCCAGTGGCGAATGTTGCGAGAAGGTTTGAATACGTTATAAGCATTAGCTATAGCGATGACGCAAAGAAGGCGATAGAGGTAATTCGGAACATCATTGAAAAGCATCCATTTGCACTCAAGATTCCAGCGCCTCAAGTCTTCGTGGACAGCCTTGGCGACAGTGGTGTGAACATCATCGTAAGGATTTGGGCTCCATCGAGTGTTTGGTATGAAGTGAAGATGGGCCTACTTTGGGAGATAAAGGCTGAGCTTGAGAAGAACGGAATCGAAATACCGTTCCCGCAGAGAGTTGTATGGTTTGGGAAAGAGCGCGGTGCGTGATCTTTGAACTTTGAAAAAGAATTTTTATCCGAGACTCAAAGCTCAGCCAATGCCAGTAATCAACCTCAGCTGGAAAGAACTCGAAGAACTCGTTGGTGCAAAAAGGGATTTGATTCTGAAAAGACTGCCAATGCTCGGATGTGACGTCGAGAGAGTCGATGACGAGACAATCTCTATCGAGTTTTTCCCGAACAGACCAGACTTATACAGCATAGAAGGAGTTGCAAGAGCGCTAAGGGGATTCTTGGGTATAGAGACAGGTTTAAAGGAATACGTTGCTAAGGAAAGAGATTGGAAAATCCTCGTTGAGAAGAACGTTCTCGAAGTTAGACCGAGAATCGTTGGTTGCGTTGTTAAAAATCTCAGAATGAGCGACGAAGTCATAAGGAGCTTAATGGAAGTCCAGGAAGACTTGCACTGGACCATTGGCAGAAATCGGCGCAGAATGGCGATCGGTGTTCATGACCTCGAGAAGGTGAATTTCCCGCTGAGATATACTACTGTTGGCGCGGATTTTTCTTTTGTTCCTCTTGACTTCGATAGAGCAATGACGATCGCAGAAATCCTTAGAGAGCACCCAAAGGGCAAGGAATTTAGCTACATTCTCGAGGGAAAGAGTGCATATCCGATCATATTGGATGCGAAGAACGAAGTAATCTCATTCCCGCCGATAATCAACGCTGAGAAGACGAGGGTTACGGAGAAGACGAGAAGCCTTTTCATCGACGTGACTGGTTTCGATGAATACGTGGACAAAGCGCTTCGCATCATTGCTTGCATGCTCAGCGATCGTGGGGGAGAGATAGAGAAGGTCGAAGTCGTTTACCCAGACCGAGCGGAGAAGAATCCTGACCTCTCTGCGAAACGCTTCACAGTTAAGAAAAGCGAGATTCGCTCTCTTTTGGGTTTTGAAATCCCAGATGAGGAAATAATCCGCGCCCTCGAAAAGATGCGCTTTGGATGCAATATGCGTGGCGATGAGATCGAAGTTTTAGTTCCACCATACAGAGCGGACATCATGCACGAGTGGGACATTATCGAGGACATCGCAATCGGTTATGGATACGAGAGAATCGTTCCAGAGTATCCGAAAACCCCGGGGATCGGTGAGACGCATCGCTGGAACGAGATAAAAGAAGTTGCAAGAGAAATAATGCTCGGTCTTGGATTCATCGAAGTCATAACATTCACACTAACGAGTGAAAGATCCTTCAGGGATTTGCGGAGATCTGCTAAGGAATGGGAAGACTTCGTGCCCCTAATGCATCCGCTAACCACGGAGCACACGATGCTGCGCATGGATTTGCTATTCAAACTGCTCGAAGTTCTTGCTGTGAACAAGCACTGCGAATTGCCAATAAAGATATTCGAAGTTGGAGACGTTGTTGTGGGTGTAAAGAATAGGCTGAACTTATGCGCTTGCATTATGAACTCGAAAACAACGTTCTCCGAGATAAGGAGCGTTGTTCAGGCGGTGATGAGAGAACTCGGCTTTGACTGGAAGGCTGTTGAAGCGGAAGATGGTGCTTTTATTGCTGGGAGACAGGCGAGGATTGTTGTGAATGGAGAGAACGTTGGGATCTTTGGCGAAATCCATCCAGAAGTGCTTGAGAAGTTTGGGATTCCAAATCCAGTGATTGCCTTTGAGCTCGAGCTCACGAAGCTCTTCGACATCGGTGATCTCTTATGAGATTTCTCCTCCTTATCCCAGACGGGATGGCAGACCGTAGAATAGAGAAGTTGGGCGGAAAAACCCCGCTCGAAGTTGTAGACAAGCCGAACATGGATTTTATTGCGAAAGAAGGAGCCTGTGGAAAAGCGAATACGATTCCGAAGGGCTTTGAGGCGAACAGCGACATAGCTTGTCTTACGATTCTTGGAATTGATGTGAAAAAGTATTACACTGGGAGGGGTCCAATCGAAGCATTGGCAAACGGAATCACTGCGAAGCTCGTTTACCGTTGCAACCTCGTGAAAGCCACTGAGATTATGCTTGACTATTCTGGCGGGAGAATAAGCGACGAAGAAGCTAAGAAAGTGATAAAGCGTCTCAACGAGAAGAAGAAATACGATTTTATCGAATTCCATGCGGGAAAGAGCTACAGGAATCTTTTGGCGATAAAGAAAGACTTCGAGGTTGTGAAGACCTTCGCACCGCACGATATCCAGGGAAAAAAGATCTCAGATTATTTGCCGAAGGATGGAAAACTCGCTGAACTATTGATTGAGCTAATAGAGTGGTCAAAAAGTGTTGTTCCCGAGGTTACGGAGAAGGCAAACATGATCTGGCCATGGAGCGGGGGAAAGATGCCGAACTTTCCGAAGTTTCAAGAAACCCACAAGCTTAGGGGAGCGGTAATTTCTGAGGTCGACTTGCTGAAGGGGATAGCGAAAGGGCTTGGAATGGAATTCTTGGAAGTCGAGGGGGTTACGGGCTACATAGACACGAATTACAAGGGGATCGTGCGGAGAGCCTTGAAAGCGCTTGAAGACTTCGAATTCGTCGCAGTTCACACAGAAGGGATCGACGAAGTTAGCCACGAGGGCGATTTGGAGAAGAAGATCGAGGCGATAGAGATCTACGATGAAGAAGTGGTTGGGAGAATCCTCGACAAAGCGGATTTGAGCGAACTTCGGATCCTTCTCCTTCCGGATCACCCAACTCCGATAGAGCTGAGAACTCATGTTGCAGAAAGCGTTCCATTTGCGATTTATGGTTTGGAGAGGGATGATGTAAAAGTTTTCTCCGAGTTCTCGTGTGCCAAGGGAAAGTATGGGCTGATAGATGGGCTCAAGCTCATGCAAATCTTTCTGAGGTGAGGAGATGGATTGGATCGAGAAGGAGAGAATTCTGATCCCGCAGGTTTACAGGAGACAAAAGGTGATTTTTGAGCGTGGAGAAGGTTGCTATCTCTTCGACACCAGCGGGAAAAAATACCTCGACTTGGTCGCTGGAATCGCATGCGTCGCCATTGGGCATTCGCATGCTGAGTTCGTCCAAAAGGTCTGTGAACAGTTGAAGAAGCTCGTTCACGTCTCGAATCTCTTTTACACGATTCCTCAAATCGAACTTGCGGAGAAGCTTAGGGAGATTACGAAGATGGACAGGTTCTTCTTCTGCAACAGTGGAACTGAGGCGATGGAAGCCTCTCTTAAGTTTGCGAGGAAAGCCACGGGGAAAAAGAAGTTTGTTGCATTCAAAAACGCATTTCATGGGAGAACAATGGGCGCACTTTCGGTTACTTACAAGGAGAAGTTCAGAAAGCCCTTCGAACCTTTGGTGCAACCAGTGGAGTTTGCAAACTACAACGATGTAGCGGATTTGGAAAGAAAAGTCGACTCCGAAACTTGTGCAGTAATTTTAGAGCTGATCCAAGGAGAGGCTGGAGTCTTTCCGGCGGAGAAGGATTTCGTTAAGGCGATATTCGAGCTCAAGGAGAAACATGATTTTCTCGTAATCTTTGACGAGGTTCAGACGGGTTTTGGAAGAACGGGGAAGTGGTTCGCAAAAGAGCACTATGGCTTTGAACCAGACATCATGGCAATGGCAAAGGCAATGGGCTCTGGATTTCCGATAGGCTGTTGCGCTGTCAGGGAAGAAATTTCCCAGAAGTTGGAAAGAGGAGATCACGGCACGACTTTCGGCGGAAACCCATTGGCTTGCACCGCTTCGCTTGCGACGATCGAGATAATCGAGAAGTATCGCCTTGTGGAGAATGCGGAAAAAATTGGGAACTACTTCATGAAACGCCTTTCGGAGCTATTTGAGGAAGTCCGTGGAAAGGGGTTGATGATAGGAGTGAAGGCGAAGAATGCGGAGAAGATAGTTGAGAAAGCTCTTGAACTCGGCTTAATCCTGAACGCAACTTCTGAAGACAATCTGCGAATCATCCCACCGCTTGTGATCGGGAAGGAAGAAGTTGATCTTGCGATTGAAACGCTCGAAAAAGTGCTCGAAGCTTTGGGCAATTTTTGATCTGACTACTCTTTTTTAAAGTGCCTATACCTTTCAGCAAAGCTTATATACCTTTGGGTTAATTGCTCCCGCATGGTAGGGATAGGTGATGGAGTTTGGATTTATTGACTCCATAAAGGTTGATGGCAAGAACTCGGTCATCGGGGAGGTGAAGTGTCGCTCCCCTGTGCACGGAGACTTGCTTCGTGGAAGAGATCCCTTGAAAATCGCAGAAATCTATGAGAAATGCGGTTGCTCTGCGATCTCATACATAACTGCGAAGGCTTTTGGGGGCTCAATTTACACTTTGAAAGCCATTTGTAAGTCCACGAATTTGCCGGTGCTTAGAAAGGACTTTGTTGAAAGCAAGGATGAAGTTGAGAAAACCTGTGAAGCCGAGGCGAGTGCTTTGCTTTTGATAGCGAGGATTTTAAAGGAGAGAACTCCGGAGTTCGTCGATCTTTGCTTTGAGCACGGAATTGAGCCAATTGTTGAAGTTTTTTCCGAGCAAGAGCTAAGGTTCGTTAAGAACGCAAGAATCGTTTTGATCAACAACCGTGACATCTTCAATCCCAACGACGTTGATGTCGAAAGAACGATACAAATCGCTCCGAAGATAAAAAAGACGAAGATAAGCGGTAGCGGAATCAAGAAAATCGAAGATCTGAGAGTTCTTAGGTTTGTCGATGCAATTCTCGTCGGGACTGCCTTTATGCTGGCTGAAGACACAGAAAAGATCGTTAGAAGCTTTGTGGAGGCGAGGTTATGATTGAAGCTGTTTTCTCGAATTTGGATATGGAAAAAGCATACGAGATTGCAAAAAAGCTTCCAGAGCTCGATGAAGTCGAGATCTCGGCAATTCTTGCGGTTCTTGAAGCCAAGAAATACGATGCACAGATAATTGCGGGCTTTGCCAGGGCGATACTTGAGAAGTCGAGAGTTGAGCTTGGAAGGGTTTTTGACACATGCGGAACCGGAGGAGATAAGTCGGAGACGATAAACGTCAGCACCGCAGTGGCAATTGCTACGTCGAACTTTACGAGAGTTGCGAAGCACGGCAACAGGGCTATGAGTTCAAAGAGCGGTTCTGCGGACGTTTTGGAAAAACTCGGGATTAAGATAGATCTCTCGCCAGAAGAAGCGAAGAGCTTGATCGAGAAAACGAACTTCGCATTCTTATTTGCCCCGAGGTATCACAAAGAGTTCGCTAAGGTCTCGGGGGTTAGAAGAAAGTTGAGGATAAGAACGATCTTCAACGTTCTTGGTCCGCTTGTGAATCCAGCGAATCCTGAGAGGCAAATAATCGGGGTTTCGAATGAAGAACTTCTGAAAATCGTCGCCGAATCCATGGAAATTCTTGGCAGGAAGGGAATCGTCTACCATGGCAATGGAATCGACGAAGTCAGCCCATTTGGGAAAACAACTGCGTTCATCGTCGAGAATGGGATCGAGAAAATCGAGCTAACGCCAATGGATTTCGGGGTTAACGAGAGCAAGATCGTTCCATGTAAAAGCCCCGATGAGTCTGCAAATCGCATTAAGGCAGTATTTGAAAACAAAGGACTCGAGGAAGACTTTGTTTTGATCTCGATGAACTTCTCCCTTGCCATGTTCGCCCTTGGCTTCGAAGATTTGAGGGAGAACGTCTCGATTTTTAAGGAAAAGGTTGAGAGTGGAGAGTTTTTGAGGAAACTGGAGGAGATTGCATGCAGAAGCACGAGTTTGTCGAACCAGTGAAGCTTTATTCTGCGATAAGGGACTTCGATTACCCTTTTATCCTCGAATCTGTGGAGAAGGCTGGGAACTCGAGGTTCACATACGTTTCCTTTAACCCCATTTACACGGTGGAGATCGACGAAGATCTGAGGGTAGATGGAGAAAGGGTTGCGAAGGTCAGCGATGCGTTCGAAGCGTTGAAGAGCATACACGTGAAGGGATTGCTCGTCGGCTACGTTGCATACGATGCGGTTCTAAGCTTCATAGGGAAAAAGGTAGAAGAGAAATCGTTCTTCGGTTGCTACGACTCTTACTTCGTATACGATCACTATCTCGGGAAGCTCTTCAGCTACAACGTCGAAAATGCGGAGAAAATCGTGGAGAAGGCGAAAAGCGAGGAAGTTGGCTACGGAAACGGAGGTGCAAGTGTTGTAAAGAGAGACGAAAAGGAGAACTTCGAGAAGCTCGTTCTAAAGGCAAAGGAGTTCATCGAAGAAGGCGAAGTGTATCAGCTCGTTCTTTCCAGAGAATACAAGCTTAAGAGTGACTTCGACCCATTCGAGATCTATCTAAGGCTTCGAGAATTAAATCCGAGCCCATACATGTTTCTGCTCGAGTTCAAAAAGGCTCTTGTTGGCTCTTCTCCAGAAACGATGGGCAGAGTTGAAGGGAGTATATTCAAGATCAACCCTATCGCTGGGACTGCGAAAAGGATTGAGGGAAAAGAAGAGGAGACGATTAGAAGGCTTTTGAGCGATGAAAAGGAGAGAGCGGAGCACGTAATGCTTGTCGACTTGGCGAGGAACGACGTTCGTAAAGTTTGCAAGGCGGGAAGTGTAAAAGTTACCCGGTTTATGGACGCAGTCGTTTATTCGAGCGTTATCCACATCGAAAGCGAAGTCATAGGAGAGCTGAAGGCAAACGCCACGCACTTCGATGCGATGAAAGCTTCCTTCCCAGCTGGAACCGTTACAGGGGCTCCGAAGCGAAGGGCTGTCGAGTTGATCGACGAGCTCGAGACTTCAAGGCGTGGAATTTACGCTGGGGCGGTTGGCTACTTCTCGCAGAACGTCTCGGATTTGGCGATAGCGATACGCATGGTTGAGATCGACAAGCTCTGCAGAGTCCGCGCTGGAGCGGGAATAGTTGCAGACTCAAAGCCAGAAAGGGAGTTTTACGAGACTGAAAACAAGATGGCGAAGGTTTTGGAGGCGGTTGGATATGATCCTCGTAGTTGACTGCTACGACTCTTTTGTTTACAACCTCGTCGAATACATTTCTTTCTTCGACAAGGTGAAGGTCGTGAGCAAGGAAAATGCGAAAGAAGCGAAAAAGCTCGACTTCGATGGTATCGTAATCTCCCCCGGACCTGGAAAGCCGAGCAGAGAACTCGATTTTCTCTTTGAGCTCGGAGTTCCGATTCTCGGGGTTTGCCTTGGGCATCAGATCATTGCAGAGGTCTTCGGCGGGAAGGTTGGGAAGGTTAAGCCAGTTCATGGGAAAACGTCGCTCGTCAGCCACGATGGCGAGGGCGTGTTTAAGGGCGTCAAAAATCCCTTGAAAGTTGGGAGGTATCACTCGCTCGCAGTCCTCGAGGTTCCGAGGGGTTTCAAGGTTACAGCGGTTAGCGATGATGGCGTTGTGATGGGGATAAGGAGGGACGAGATCGAAGGAGTTCAATTCCATCCTGAGAGCGTTTTGACGGAAGACGGGCTTAGGATGATCAGGAATTTTGTTGCGATGTGCCATGATCGTTAAGATCTGCGGGATCAAGAACCTTAGGGAGCTGGAAATCGTTGAAAGATACGCAGACTTCGGCGGAGTCGTCGTGAAAAGCAACTCGAAGAGGTGCGTAGATCTCGAGAAAGCAAGGGAGATCATAGAGAACGCAACAATACCTATTTTCCTCGTCTCGACTGCGAACAGCTTGGATGAATGGAACGAGATAATTGCAAAAACGAATTGCGATTTCGTTCAAGTCCACGGAAATATGAGCGTTCAAAGCTTTGAGAAGTTGAGGAGCGAGGTCGTTGCGATGAAGGCATTCATAGTCCAAGGCGAAGCCAAGGAGTTAATCGAGAAAATAAGGCTTTACCGCCCACACTACGTTTTGCTCGACTCCGGATGCGGTAGTGGCAAGGTTCACGACTGGAGTGTGAGCAGAGAAGTTGCGAAACGCTTTCCGATACTCCTTGCAGGTGGTTTGAACTGCGAAAACGTCGCAAACGCCATTGCCTTCGTTAAACCCGCAGGAGTTGATGTTTCGAGTGGCGTTGAAAAAGGCGGTTTTAAGGATGAGTTTTTGGTTTCTGAGTTTGTGAAGGTGGTGAAAAATGCGTTTCGGTGAATTTGGAGGGAGATTTGTCCCAGAAGTCCTCATTCCTCCGCTTGAGGAACTCGAAAAAGCTTATGCAAGACTTAAGGATGACGAGGAGTTCAAGAGGGAGCTCGACTACTATCTGAGAAACTACGCTGGGAGACCTACACCACTATACTTTGCGGAAAATCTGAGCAAGGAGCTTGGGATGAAGGTATACCTCAAGAGGGAAGATTTGCTCCACGGTGGGGCGCACAAGATAAACAACACACTCGCCCAGGCTTTGCTTGCGAAGTTCATGGGAAAAACGAGAGTAATCGCCGAAACTGGCGCTGGACAACACGGTGTCGCAACTGCAATGGCTTGCGCTCTGCTCGGGCTTAAGTGCAGAATTTACATGGGTGCAATTGATTACGAGAGGCAGAAGATGAACGTCTTCAGGATGAGGATCCTTGGAGCCGAAGTCGTTGCGGTTGAAAGTGGGAGCAAAACGTTAAAGGATGCGATAAACGAAGCCCTTCGTGACTGGGCTGAAAGCTTTGAAACAACGCATTACCTCATAGGCTCGGTCGTCGGACCGCATCCTTTCCCCACGATCGTAAGGGATTTTCAGGCTGTGATCGGCAGAGAGGCGAGGAGGCAGATTCTTGAACTCGAACACTCTTTGCCGGACGCAATAATTGCGTGCGTTGGTGGAGGAAGCAATGCGATTGGCATCTTTTACCCCTTCTTGAACGACGACGTGAGGCTGATCGGTGTGGAGGCTGGTGGCTTTGGAATCGAGACAGGAAAGCACTCCGCATCGCTTTGTGCTGGAAGAAAGGGAGTCTTGCATGGGATGCTCTCCTACTTCCTTCAAGACGACGATGGTATGATCGCAGATACGCACAGCATCGCTGCTGGACTCGACTATCCCGGTGTTGGACCGGAGCATGCATTCTTCAAGGATTCTGGAAGGGTTGAATACACGTTCGTTACAGACAAAGAAGCCCTCAACGCATTTTTAAAGCTTTCAAAGCTCGAAGGTATAATCCCAGCGCTTGAAAGTGCGCATGCTTTGGCTTTGCTTGAGAAAGATGAAACGCTAAAAGGCTCAACTGTTATCGTGAACTTATCTGGTAGAGGGGACAAAGATCTCGGAATCGTTATGGAGGCGATGAAATGATCTCGAAATCCTTAATCGTCTTCTTTCCCGCTGGTTATCCGAGCAAGGAGAAGACCTTGGATTTCATGCTCTCAGCAGACGCTGATGCGATAGAGCTCGGAGTTCCATTCAGCGATCCCGTCGCAGATGGTGTAGCGATTCAGAAAGCATACTACGAAGCCCTTAGCTCTGGCTTCAAAGTTGGGGACGTTTTTTGGATCGCAAGGGAGTTCAGAAAAAACGACAGCAGGAAGCTCATTCTAATGAGCTACTACAATCCAATCTACAGCGCTGGAATGCGAGAATTCGCTGAAAGAGCTTATGAGAGCGGTTTTGATGCAATCTTAGTCGTAGACCTTCCATTTGACGAGGCAGGAGAGTTCGTAGAGATTTGCGGAGACGTTGGAATCAAGAACGTCTTCCTCGCTGCACCGAACACGAGCGAGGAAAGGCTTGCGAAGATCGACGAGCTTTCTTGCTTCGTCTACCTCGTATCAACCTACGGCGTGACTGGTGCGAGGGAAAAAGTTTCGAAGCTTGCTTTTGAGGCGCTAAGGAGGGCAAAAAGAATTTGCAAGAAACCCGTAGCGGTTGGCTTTGGAGTCTCGAAAAAAGAGCACGTAGCAGAGCTTTTCAACGCTGGAGCGGATGCGGTAGTTGTGGGAAGCGCAGTAGTGGAGCTGATAAGCAAGTTCAAAGAAGGAGCGGACAAGAAAATAGCCGAGTTCACCTCAGGGCTTAGACCTTGAAATGAACGTCGATGTCGTCGAGCGTTGAGGCGGTTATACCCATTTCTTTCAGTTTTTCAATCATAGCCTTCGAAACCCTCCCGTGATAGAAGATCACGTGTTCTGGCTTGCAGTGCTCTATCATCTTCAAAAGCCCCCGGTAGTCCAAGTGGTCGCTTATTACGATCCTTGGCAGTCTGTAGTATTTCTGTGCAGTCAAGATGTAGCCATTCTCGACCCTCGAAGGGGACACTATTTTCGCCCCCTCTTCGCCGATTTCAATGTCCAAAGCTCTGCAGATCTTCGCAATTTTTTCCTCAGTGCAAAACTCGATTCCTTCGTTGCTTAGAATCTTTGCAACCCTTTGAGCTTTTCCAATTGGATAAGCTCCAAGACTGTTTCCCTCTTCAGCTTTTTCGAGCAAAAGTTCGATCTCATCCTCAAAGACGTTGGAGGGATGAGAATAAGTTGCCTCTGTGACGAGAACTCTGCATTTCGGTAGCTTTTTCCAGCTTTTCACGTCCCCAGTTATCAGAAGCTCGAGATCGGGAAAATAGAAGGCGGACGATCCATGGATATGGAATGTGGGGAACGTTTTGATCTTGAGATCGGCGATCTTTATCGTCTCTCCCACTTCAAATCTGATCCCTGAGAACTTTTTCTCGCTCACGGTTTCGAGAATTTTTGCAGTCTCATTGCTTGCGATTGCGTTTGGATTTCCGAGATTCGTTTGCCCATAGTGATCTGAATGCGCATGCGTGATGAGATTGAAACCATTCCCTGGGCTCGAGTCGATGTGGAAGTCGAAATCGTTGAATCTTATCGAGAAATGCGGTTTCTTTCTCTCTCCGCAAGTCCTTCTGTATGGGAGAAATCCGAAGTTGATCGCAATTTGCGAAGAGTTCACAAATAAGGATCTCGATTGGTTTTTAAGATTTTTGCATATCAAAAAAACAGAAAAATGGAGGAGATCACTTCTTTTGCTCAGTTGTGGTTTTAGCCTCTTTCTTCTCCTCCTTCTTTTCCTTCTTCTTTGCCATGTAACTCGTAGTCCATTGAGTTTAAAAATTTTTCCATGCCATAAAGATCCTCGAGTCTTCGATCCAAAAGTTCTTTAATAAGAACGAATATCTTCTCAATGCGCTACCATTTCCCGAAGGGAATGAGGATATCAACACTTGAGGAGCGAGAAATGTTTTACAAAAGCGAGTTTGATGTCGAAAAAGTGACGGATTGGCTTTCATGGAGGGACATAAGAAACACTGCGTTTGCCGTGATTGTTGGGAGAAAGACGAACGTTTATCGAAAAGAGTTCGAAGAGAAGAAAGACAAAGCCCTGATAATAGAGGATCACAAGAGCTTTAAGGACGTTCTCGACTACATCCTTTACTATCTCCCCGAAGGAGTTTACTACGACCGAAATCTCTACCGCGATCTAAGCCTTTGCGAAAAATGTTCAAAGAACTGCTGGGAATGCGATAATTTTCTTGGGCAAGAATTGGCGTTCGATTTGGATCCAGAGAACGTGGATTGCCCTTACCATGGCTCTCTGGCTGACAAGGTTGCGAGGAAAGATACTGTGAGCTTCTGCATGATCGAGTTCAAAAGGGTGCGGAAAAACACTGTAAAGCTTTGCAAAGAGCTAAAAAAAGAGTTTAAAGAGATAAGAGTGGTTTTTTCGGGGAGGGGCTTTCATGTTCACGTTCTCGACGCAGATGCGTTCAAACTCTCGCAGAAGGAGAGGAAGGAGATCGCAGAGCGCTACTCCGAGCTTGGCATCGATGAGTGGGTTACGAGCGGTGAGATGAGACTGATTAGATTGCCCTACAGCCTTAACGCTCTCGTATCTCGTGTCTGCGTGCCTTTGAGCTCAGACGAGATACCCTCTTTCGACCCAAGAACTATGGCAAAGCCTACTTTCCTTTTTTAGCCTTCTCCTCCCCTTTTGTGTATTCCGCCTTCTTTTCCTCCTTCGCCTTCTTTCCTCCTTTCGAGCACTTTGGCATGTTAAAAATGTTTTTGAAAATTTAAAAGCTTTTCCCCGATTTTTTGAGTTCGGTTTATGCCAAGGCATCAGGGTTAAAAAGGAAAAGATTATTTATGGGAAGGTAACCTTTCGAGGGGGATTGCCATGAAATTCGGGATCGAGTTCGTGCCAGATCTGAAATTCTACGAGCTTGAATACTACGTCAGAGTTGCAGAAGAGAGCGGTTTTGACTACACATGGATAACGGACCACTACAACAATAGAAACGTGTATTCGATGCTGACAATTCTTGCGTTGGGGACGAGGAAGATAAAGCTCGGACCCGGAGTTACGAACCCGTATCACATAAACCCAGCTTTGACTGCATCGGCGATTGCGACGATAAACGAGATAAGTGGTGGAAGAGCGGTGCTTGGAATCGGCGCAGGGGATAAGGTTACGTTCGAAAGGATTGGCATAAGCTGGGAGAAGCCATTGACGAGAATGAAAGAGGCGGTCGAGATAATTCGTGCTCTGCTGAGCGGGAAAGCGGTGAAATACGACGGTGAAATTTTCAAATTCGCTGGTGCGAGGCTTGGGTTCAAAGCTGGAGAAGTTCCGATATACATCGGCGCCCAGGGACCGAAGATGCTTCAGTTAGCTGCGGAGCTCGGCGATGGAGTTCTGATAAACGCTTCCCACCCCAAAGACTTTGAGGAGGCGAAGAAGAGCATCGACGCTGGATTGCAGAAAGCTGGAAAAACGAGGGACAAGTTCGACACCGTTGCCTACGCTTCGATGAGCGTTGACAAGAACCGAGACAACGCAAGAAACGCTGCGAGAATTGTCGTTGCGTTCATCGTTGCTGGTAGCCCAGAGACTGTGCTCGAAAGACATGGAATTAGCGCTGAAGCGGTGAACAAAGTAAAGGATGCGTTGAACAACGCCTTCACGAAGGGCGACTGGGCTGGAGTTGGGAAAGCTGTCACCGACGAGATGCTCGACTCTTTCTCGATCAGCGGAACTCCAGATGAAGTGGTTGAGCGCATAAGTCAGCTTGCAAAGACTGGAGTAACGCAAGTCGTTGCAGGGAGCCCGATAGGACCAGACAAGAAGAAGTCGATTCAGCTCATCGGCAAGGAAATTATACCAAAGCTTAAATAAATTTTTTGTAGCGATGGAATGAGCAAGGCTTTTATATTAGTGGTTGAAATCTTAAAACGGTGATAGTATGCTAAACCTATTGATCTACGTAGCGGTCGTGATTTTTGCAGTCGTTTTGCTTGCGAAGTTCGTGAAATATTCGACAATGCCGATTCACCTGCGATGGGAAATTTACCCAGTGCCCCACGACCCAAGACACGAGCATGGCGGGAGTTATTACGAAGAGGTTGAGTGGTGGAGAAAGCCAAGGCAGAGGACGCTGGTTGGTGAGCTGAAAGACATGCTGATGGAAATGATCTTCATAAAGAAGGTGTTCACATACAAGAGACCGCTCTGGTGGCTCACATATCCCTTCCACACCGGTGTCTATCTAATACTCGTGTGGTTTGCCCTTCTCTTCATCTCTGCGCTGATCGACATCTTTGCAATCCGCATTCTCGAGCTCCCAGCCTACTACCTGACTCTGATCGTCGGAACCCTTGGGATAGTGCTTATCTTCATCTTTGGCATCGCTTTGCTGATTCGCAGAATCGCAGACTGGGAACTTCGTAGCTACAGCTCCCCGCTCGACTTCTTCAACCTCGTTTTCATCCTCGCAGTCGTTGCAACAGGGATCGTTGCTTGGCAAAACGACGCAGATTTCAGCGTTGCAAAGAACTACATGAAGGCGCTCATAACCTTCAGCGCTCCGCCGTCGGTCGCTTTAGCTACGCAATTGCACATCGTTTTGCTCTCGCTTCTTCTGATCTACCTTCCGTTCACAAAGATGACACACTTCTTGGCGAAGTGGTTCACTTATCACAAGATCCTTTGGGAAGACGAGCCAAACGTCCGTGGTGGGGATATGGAACCGAAGCTTAAGAAGTATCTCACCGAATACAAAGTAAAGTGGAGCGCCCCACACATTAATCCCGACCTAACCTGGGCTGATGAAGCATCTCGTTGCGACCTTGGCGGAGTTTGCGAGGTGAAATGATGAGGGAGAGGGTTGCGATAACGGATATAGCGAAGAAGGAAGGACAGCTCGTTAAGATAACGCTCGAGGATTTGATGAAACTTCCGCCACCTTATGACAAGCCCGGAATGGAGCCAAACGTCACCGAGCCAAAAGCAGAGTGGAAAGATAAATACGTTACAGAGCTCGATGGATACGTCGCGATAGACGTTCCTTGGAAGCCGAAGACGAAGGAAGAGGAAGATAGGCTCGTTCAGAAATTCTTAGACGGGCTTAGGAAGCTCATGGATAAAGAAGCGAACTGGGGATTCATTCAGCCTTTGCTTCTCTCTCTGGAATACTGCGCTCGCTGTCAAACGTGTAGCGAAGCTTGCCATGTTTACGTCTCTTCGGGGAGAAAAGAGATCTACCGCCCAACTTACCGTGCAGAAGTCCTGAGGAGGTTGATAAAGAAGTTCACGAGTAGCGGTGGAAGCTTTAAGGCGAAGTTCCTCGGCGATGTTGAGCTGAACACAAAAACGATCCTTAGACTTGCGGAAGTTGCGTACCGTTGCAATCTCTGCAGGCGGTGCGCTCAGTATTGCCCCTTGGGACTTGACAACGGTCTCATTGCAAGGGAAATCAGAAAGCTCTTTGTCCAAGAACTTGGAATCGCTCCTCAACCTTTACATGCACAGGGAACTGCGAAGCATTTAACCACGGGCTCTTCAACTGGTTTGACACCCGATGGCTTTAAAGACATGATCGAGTTCATGGAGGAGGAGATCAAGGAGAAGACTGGGAAGAGCATAAAGATCCCAGTAGACGAAAAAGGCTCCGATATCTTGCTTTTCCACAACGCTGGCGAATACCTAAGTTGGCCAGAAAACGTCGAAGCCTTTGCAATAATCTTCGAGGAAGCGGGCTTGGATTGGACGCTGAGCAGTGAGATGGTTGGATACGACGCAGTCAACTACGGCGTTTGGTATGATGACGTTCAGTTCTCGAGAATTGCCTTAAAGCATGCTGAGATTGCAAGGAAGCTCGACGTAAATCGAATCGTGGTCGGAGAATGTGGGCATGCGCACAAAGCTTTGACGGTTGTTGCAGATAGAATCTTCGTTGGAGAGTATCAGATTCCGAGAGAAAGTTATTTGCCATTGCTCTGGGACATCGTGAGGAAGAAGAAGCTCAACTTAGATCCGCAGAAGAACGACTTCCCCGTTACGCTCCACGACCCATGCAACATTGTCCGCCTCATGGGAATCGTTGAACCGCAACGCAACGTTCTCAAGGAAATTTGTCCGAAGTTTAGAGAAATGCAACCAAACGGTGTATACAACTACTGCTGTGGTGGTGGTAGCGGTTTCGCAATCATGAACTCGATGAACTTCCCAGAGTTCAGACAAAAGGTTTCGAGCAGGATGAAGTTCAAGCAGATCTTGAGCGCTTTCCAAGACAGCATAAGTCCGGAGATCAAGAAATACGTCTGTGCACCCTGTAGCAACTGCAAGGGAGCGATAAGGGATATCTTAGGGCACTACAACGCAACTGTTAACTGCGGAATTCACTACGGCGGGCTGGTTGAGCTCGTCGTTAATGCAATGGTCGATTTAGAACAGCCTTACATCGAGCTCCTCTAAATTTTTCAACCTTTGCCCTTTTGCAAGTTTGTTTCCGAACTTTCGAAAATTTTTTGAGGGAAAGATTGAAATATCGAAAGAACAATGTTACGTGAAGCGGGGTAGGGTAGTCAGGTAATCCCGGCGGGCTCATAACCCGCAGATCCGTGGTTCAAATCCACGCCCCGCTATTTGCTTCGTTTCGCCCTGCCTCGCTTTTTATTTAAGGTAAAAAATTTAGGCGAGAGTCAACGCCATATTCGAGTAAATTTTTCCCCAGATCTGCCTTGAGGTGAAAAATTTTTGCCCGTTTAGCATGTTTGAAATGAATTTAAATCCTACGAAAAATTTTTAAACTGGAGTTGACAAAGCTTGCGCATGCGTGTGAGCTTAGATTGCGGAAAAAAGGCAGGAATGATGGTTTTGGTGATAATAACAATAATAACCATGGGAACAGCGAGCTCTGCGCCGTTAGACGTTTCGATCGAGGAAAAAGTGAACGCCACTGTTGTGCCCTCGGTCGATTCAACTGGAGCGATTACCTTCAGCTACGCAACGAACGTGACTGGCTACGTGAACATAACGAACCAAGGCAACGATGTGCTCTACGACGTTTGGGTTGCTGTTAAACTCGTGAACAACTCAACGCCTTGTGCTTTATACTACAGCAATGCGAGCTCCCAAGTTTCGATAAACCCAGCAATTCCAGACAAGATAGACAAACCAGGCGTCTTCAACACAAGCGGAGCGAACTGCTTCATACATATTCCATTGCTCAAGCCGAATGAGTTGGTAAGTGTTTTCTACGATGTAAACGATGCATCGATGGGAATTGCAGACGGAGCGCCGTTTAGTGTAAGCGAGAGATACGATCCCTCGAAGATCCCAGCGAGAGGGGAATACACTTGGACTGTTTACTTCAACGTGAGCCTTAACAAAACTTGGTTTGAAAAGACGGCTATTAGCTTAACAAACAACAACGTCTTGCTAAACATAACGAAGTATCTGAGTAACGACACAAACAATTTCGGTAGCGAGAATTGGAAACTCCTCGAGATAAGCGGAACTCCGACAACAACTAAAGGCACAGCAACCGTTTACAATGGAAACTACACCAACGCAGATAATAGCACGATTGTGATACGGCCCATTTCCCTAAACACGACCCAAGCTGGGAACGAATACGTGAACATAACGTTCCAAGTCAAGGGCAACTACACGAACTCGACTTCAGCTCCTTACTACTTCGAGCCATTCGGCTTTGCGGTGTTCAGCTTCAACCTGAGCTTTGGGAACGTGAGCGGAAGTAAAATCGTCGACGTGTTCGCGATGGGAAATGCGAGTGTTAACGTTACAAAGTATGGACCAGATGAAAACGGCAACTGGTATGGGAACGCAAGCATCACGAACAAGGCAAGCGGTTTAACTTACATACTAACCAATGTTACGATGTGGGCTACTGGGCAGGGTAGTTTTAGTAACGTAATTCAGAACTCTTATCAGGAATGGACACCAAATGTGCAACTTAGTCCAGGCGGTTCTTGGAACACTTCACAAGGCTCACCACAAGGAATAAGCTTCCAATACAACGCTGTCCCGATAATCTGGGCAAATGCGACGTTCAAGCTGATAAATAGCGAAAGCTCAGGATGGTTTGCGAACAACACAACGCTCTACGACTACAACGCAACCTACGGCTCGAACTTCATCGTCATCGAGAAGATCTACATCATAGGCACATACCTCGTGAAAGTCACAAAGCACGTGATGTTCAACAAAACTGACGGGGATAAGAGTGTCTTCGACGTATACTTAGTTGTTGAAAATATCGGTGGCGAAGAATCGCCATACGTTTACGTCTACGATCTTATTCCTGAGAACTTCAGCGAATACAACTGGGACGAGTCGTGGACAGATGCAGACACTTGGAACAGTAACTACGTGAACAAGTCTTCGATGTTCGCAGGAAATGGAAGCGTTGAGGGTCCAATGACAGGCTACGTTACAGGGCACTACTGGAGGCTGATGCCGATCGCTCCAGAGGCAGATGGCGATGGAAGCTACGAGGACTGGGATGAAATCGAAAACAATCAGACGGTCGTGATCTTCTACCAGATGGCTGGCAGTGGTGATTTCAAAGTCTTAGATGCGTTCATCGTCGGTATAGATCCAATGTATTCGCTCAACGAACAAACATCGCCAAAGACTGTGCTCGTAAGTGGTGCGAAGGCTACGAACTATGAAACAACGCTTGCAACGTTCACGTTCGCTTCCATGGGAGCTTTGTTGCTGATCTACAAGAGGAGAAACGGTAGAAACGGAAGCTAAACCTCTTTTTTAACTTTTTGACTTGGAATTCTAATCGAAGGAGTTAAAATCCCCGGCTACAAAATGGGGGCATGAAGCTCAACATCCTTATTGTAGGGGTTGGCGGACAGGGAGCGCTTACGACTGCGCATCTCATAGCGAGGTCGGCGATGAAAGCTGGGCTAAACGTGATCACAGCTGAGACCCATGGAATGGCGCAGAGAGGAGGTAGCGTAGAGGTGCACGTGAGACTCGGAGAAGTTTTTTCTCCGCTCATCCCAGATGGATCCGCAGACATCGTTTTAGCGCTTGAACCAGTTGAGGCGTTGAGATACGCAAGGTTCATCGGGAAGAACACGGTGGTGATTTTGAACAACAGGAAAATCGTTCCCCCCTCTGTCACTGCGGGGCTTGGAAAGTATCCTGAGCTCGAAGAAATCGTGGAAAAACTCCGCAAAGTGGCGAAGAAAGTCTTTGTAGTCCCTGCAACGGACCTTGCGATGAAAGTTGGGGAGGTCGTTGTTACGAACGTCGTCATCGTCGGAATTCTGCTCTCGCTTATGAAAATGCCGTTTAAGCTCGAACATGCGGAAGAAGCTATAAAAGAGATGATGAGAGACAGCGAAATTAATTTAAGGGCTTTGAGAATTGGTTACGATTTCAGATCAATCCAGCCCTCTGCAGTATGAGCAGATCTTCCGTATCTATCTTTTCTCCCCTCTTGAACATCTCGTAGATTTCCTTTGCCTTCTTTATCAGCTCCTCTCTTTCAATCTGCTCCTTCGTCTTGAACTGCTTCGACTTCAGCGTCTTTATGACCTTCTCGAGGTCCCTTATGTCTCTCCTCCTCTTCACCGCTTCCTCGTGGCATTTGTCTGCTTCTTTCTTGCTCTCCGAGAACTTCGCATGCATTTCATCCGCAAGCTTCCTTTTTTCATCGAGCTCGTTCACGAGTCTCGTCAACTCTTCGTGGTGCCTATCTGCTTCGTCGCCGTAGGCTTTTATCTCCCCAGCGAGGATCTTCACCTGATCCTTCAGCTCCCTGATCTTAGTTATGAGCTTTCTGAACTCCTCGTGCTTCTCGAGCTGAGCTTTTCTCTCTTCGAGCTCTTTTTTAAGCTTTGAAATTCTCTCAACAAGCGCCCTCTCTTTTTCTATGGTCATCACCGTCGTCTGTTGCTTGAACTCGAGTCTTCTGATCTCTTTCTCGATCTCTCCCAGAGGTCTCCCGTTCTTGTCTATGCTCTTCCTGAGCTTGTCAAGCTCCTTGTAGAGTTGGTCGATCTCCTTGTAGAGTTCGTTTTTCTTTGCTTTCAGCTCTCTAACTTTTGCGTTGAGCTCGTCCCTCTTAGCCCTGAGCTCCTTTACTTTCTCCACGAGTTCTTTTACCTCTTTATTCAACTCGTCCCTCTTCTTCGCACACTCCTTGGCAAACTGGTTGAGCTCGTCCCTCCTCTTCGTGAACTCTTGGAGCTCTTTTTCAAGCTGTTCCTTTCTTTCCTCGAGCTTCTCTATCATCATAGTCTCACAACAGCTCTCTTTTTAAGGATGTGCTGAGCACAACTCATCTGGATTTAAACTTTTCTCTCCGTCACTTCATCTCAGCGAAATTAGGGAGTCGATGGTGCAGTCGTCGACACTTTTGTCGTCTCTCAGCCTAAGAAACACCGGAGCACGAAGCTTCATATCCTTTGTCAGTTCGAGAAACTCGACTTCGCAAACGAACTCTGGCTTGCACCAATGGACTTCTCTACTCGTCTCTATCTCGAAGTGTGCGGTGTTGATTTCTATCTCACGAAGCTTTTTTATAAACCACCTTGCAAACTCCAAGTCAAATCCAGTGCCGACTTGTCCGACGTGAACAAAGGAGTTCCCGGATCTGAGTGCGAGTATTAGGGAGCCAAACAACCCCTTCCTTTCTCCTTCGCCTTCGAGCCATCCAACGATCACACAATCTAAGGTTTGCCTTTTCTTGATCTTAATCCAGAAGTCTGATCTCTTGCCAATCAGGTATGGGCTTGTTTTCTTTTTCGCAATAACACCCTCGATTCCAAGCTTAGTCGCTTTTTCGTAGAACTCTTCCCCCCTCTCATCTACAAAGTCGATGAGCGCAACCCTTTTTGCATCACCGCTTATCTCTTCGAGGATCTTCTTTCTGCGAATTAGCGGTTCTTTTGTAACCCATCCATGCGAAGAGCTGTAAAGCACGTCGAAAACGAAGTAGTTCGCTGGAAACTTTTTTGAGAGAATCGAAGCCTTGAAGCTACTCTCAACGTGCTCCCTCTGCTGTAGTAGCGGGAAAGATGGCAAATTTCCTTCGAAGACAACGATCTCTCCGTCTAAGATTGCGCTCTCCTTTACGAAGCTCAGTAAGTCTATCTCTGGGTAGCGATAGGTTATGTCGAGGAGCCTTCGGTTCTGGAGACGAACTCTTTCGTTTTCAACGTCAATGAATGCGATCGCCCTTGTTCCGTCGAACTTTATCTCGTAAATAAACTCAGGGCTGTTGAATGGCTTTCCCTTTACCGCAAGCATTGGTTTTATCTTCTCGTCGAACCAGGTCATTTAATTGCCTCAAGACTCGCCTTCAAAGCATCTATCAAAGATTTCGCAGTCTTCGGCTCTTCCGTAACCATTATCTCCTTTCCAGCGAGCTTCGCATCTATCAACTTCAGCAACGCCTCCTTGTATTCGTTTCTGAACTCCTCTATGTTCAACGGCTTTTTCATCGCCATGATCAGCTTTTTCGCAAGTTCGAGCTCTTCCTCGCTTATCTCCACGTTAACGTTCCACATTGGAACCTCTGCGGGGTTTCTTATCTCGTCCAAGTAGTGAAGGTTTGCGAGAATTATCCCGCCGTCAAAAGATTTGAGAGCAACTAAGCTCTCCTTCCCCCTAAAGCTGATCTTCCCTATACCCATGAGATTCGTTGCCTTCATTGCCTCTCTCAGCAAAACGTAAGCCTTCTCTCCTCCTTTCTCTGGCGAGAGGTAGTAGAAACCGCTGTAGAATATTTCTCTGAGCTCTGAAGGCTCGAAGAACCGCTTGATTTCAACGCTCTTCGTGCTCTTCAACGGGATCTTTTCCAAGTCTTCGTCGGTGAGGATTACGAACTCGTTCTTTGCTATTTCATAACCCCTTACGATCTCCTCGTCGCTGATCTCCTCGCCACACTTCTCGCAGAACTTCTTATATCTTACTCTTCCACCGTCCTTTGAATGGAGCAAATGGAATTTTACTTCTTTTGATATCGTTGCGTTGTATGCTTTGACAGGTATCGAGACGAGCCCGAAGCTAATCGCCCCTTTCCAAACCGCTCTCATGAGCTAAACTCACCGCAGATAAATATAACTATTTTGCAACAAAAAATTGAAAAGTTTAAACACGGCGTGTCATCATCAGAACCGCAACAAAAGAGCCGATGAAGATCGAGACGAGGAAGAACGTTGAAGCTCTGAACGTTTGGCTCTGGCTTGAAAGCATCTTTATTTCCTCCTCCATTTGCTCTATCTTCGCCCTCTTTGTCTCGAGATCCTGTCTTAAGGCATCGTATTTCGCTTGTAGGCTATTTAAGTTGTCTTTAACAAGGCTCAGTTCGATTTCAAGCAGACCTTTTTCATTTTCAAGCCTTTTCACTGTTTCTTGGCTCTTTTTGAGCTCTTCTTTTGTTCTTTCGAGTTCTGCGATTGTTTTGTTCAGCTCTTTTTCAAGGGCAACAGCTTTTCTCTCCAATTGGGACGTGTAGTTTGCGATGACGTCTTCGCTTGCCTTTTCAACCTTCACGACCGCAATGATCTCCCCATTTGCTTCAATCTTTTTTTCGCTAGGTGTGCAAAAGATTCCGACTTTTATCAAGTGCGACCCTTCGGAGAGATTTGCGGAGTTGTTTAGCGTGCTCTCGAAGAACATACAGGGATCATCGAGCACGACCTTTGCCGGTTGTTGCAGTTCGAGGCTTATCGTGTCTCCAGGATTTGCAAAGATCGTCAAAATTGCCAGAATTGCCCAGATCATAGCAACCCCTCCAAGAGCGAGTTAACCTCGATCTTCAACTTCTCAATCTCAGCCCTCGAGAATTCTCTGGTCACTTTTGCGTATAGTATAACGTCTGGGCTAATCTGGATTGCAAGGATTCTGTTCTCCCCGCCTCCTATCACGATTCTATCGGATCTAAGCAGAGCGTTGGCTATTTTTATGATCTCCGGTGCAGTTGCGGTATCTTCGTCGACGGTTGAGCTGTTTGATGCAATTGGCAACCCTTCGGGAGTTAGCAAAGTCACTTCTGCCAACATGAACTTCGTGCTTATGTATTTTATGAGCTCGTCGAGGTTTTCGGGCTTTTTCGTTATCTGTTCCGGTGTTTTTTCCACTCTTTCCGTGATCCCAGCTATTTTTGCTACCCTCGGAGTCTCTTCCCTTGTCTCCTTCTTTATCCCTATCTCGACAAACTTCCAAGTTGCTACAAAACCAATCGAGAAGCCCGCAACAACCGCTAAGGTCTCGTATATCATACCCTTCACCTTAACTTGGCAAGTTCATCAAGAGTAGCCTTCTCAACCTTTTCAGCAAATTCAAAAACTTCGTCCATCGATCTCAAGTCTATTTTCTTCTCTTCAAGCAATTTTCTTGCAAAAAGCTTCGCAAAGCCAGCGCTCCTTTTTTCCACGCTCACAAGAACCGCCTTGTTCTCTTGCGACTCAAAGTATAAAACTTCATCCCCCAAGAATATCGCCCTTTTTATTCCCGCTTTGATCAGCCCGTCAAAGAGCTTCTCGTTCATTTCACCACGCTTAACGATCTCTTCACCCTTCTTCATCAGGTATTTAGCCTCCATTCCGCATCACACTCCTAATCCGCATGATTTCTGCGATGTTCTCCGTTCTCGCTGGAAAAACAACGAAGTAGTCCTGAAACTTTATGACTCCAAATTTGAACTTCTCGGTCTCCACGTAGCCGATTTCTGTGCTCGGTGGTAGTTCAAAAAGCAGAGGAACGATTTTTTCGACCTCAGAAACTTCTTCTTCGCTTAGGAGGTAGAATTCAAGCACTTTGTTGTCCTTCACAATGCAAGAGCCCTTTCCCGTTGTGAAGTGAAATTTCCTCGCATCAAACATTAGCTATTTCAGTGCGCACAAATATTTAAAGCTTATTATACCGCAACCCTAAGGGTGTTGATGAAACTTGCAATCTCTGGAAAAGGCGGAGTGGGGAAGACAACGTTGGCTTCGGTGCTTGCGCACTTGTTTGCAAAGGATGGTTATAGAGTTACCGCAATCGACTGCGACACTGCGATGAATCTCCCGTCCGCGCTTGGGATCAAAGAAAGACCAAAACCCCTTTCGGAACTTAAGGATATAATCGAAGAGAGGGTTGTGATGCCGATGGGCACTTATAGGCTAAACCCAAAGGTCGACGACATATTCGAAGATTACTCAGTTTACAACGAGGACGGCGTTCGAGTTCTTGTTCTCGGTACCATAGACAAGGGCGGAGAAGGCTGTTTCTGCCCTGAGAACGCTTTCCTGCGGGCGATACTGAGGCATGCGATTTTCAAAGAGAAGGATGTGCTAATTCTCGACATGGAAGCGGGTATTGAGCACCTCGGCAGAGGAACTGCGAGAGGTGTTGATTTACTTATTGCAGTCGTTGAGCCGGGGAGTAGGGCTATTGAAACGCTCGAAAGGATAAAGAAGCTCGCAGAGGATATCGGAATAGAGAAGATCGCAGTCGTCGTGAACAAGTTCGTCGAGAGCGATGAAGCCAAGAAGATAATCGAAAGGATAAGGTATCCGATCATTGGAAAAATCCCGTTCAGCGAATGCTTCATAAAGGCGGACATCGAAAACATCCCGCCCTACAAGATTTGCGATCTAAAGCCGTTTATGGAGATAAAAAGGGCGATCGAGGGAATGCTGAAATGAAGATCGGCGTGGTTTATCGCAAGGGGCAAAGGAAGAGAGAAATTGAGCTCTTTGGAAAATTCTTTGAATTGGAGCTCTACGAGTTGCCATCGGATTTGCCGGATTTGATCGAAAACGCATCCGATTACCTTAAGTTACCACCGAAAACGCCTGAGCTCGTGGTTTCTTTTGCGAATCATGCGGACATAAACCTCGAGCTGATAAAACAGGTTTCCGAACGGGGGACGAGAATTGTGATAATCTCTGGCGGAGCCAAGGCTGGAGCTTACAAACAGCTCAAGGCGGAAGGGGAGAAAAGGGGTGTTAGGGTTATCTGGGAAGAGATATGTTGCACAACTCCTAAGCTGAGGGATCACGAGTTCTTCGAGCACTTCGGCGCCCCCGAGTTCGAAGTGGAGCTCGAGGGAGACGTGATAAAGGAAGTCAGAGTTTTGAGATCTGCGTTTTGTGGGGCGAGTTACTTTGTTGCGGAAAAGCTAAGGGGGATCAAAGTAGACGAAGCACCATCGAAGGCTGGTTACTTTGCGCAGATCTTTCCCTGTCTCGCTTCACGTGGTCCGGAAGGAGGTATCCACAAGGCTGGGAATGCGCATAAAAAAGCGATAGAAAAAGCGATTGAGAGAGCAACTCAAGGCCAGAGACCGTAGAAAGCGTTTAGGATTATTACAACAACCCCCGTCACTATTCCGCTTAGGAGCACTGTCTTTGGGTTGATCTTGATCTTCGTTTTCTCTTCTTCGAAGTATCTCATTATCCCCGCTGAGGACATCAGAGGTGGAGTTCTCGACTTCGTTCTCGTAACCTTCGGCATACACTTACTGGCTTTGAGAGTATTTAAGGTTTCTGATATTACTATTTCGAGAATATTTAATACAAACTGACACGTCAAATAAAAAAATTATTCAAAATAATAATATGCTAAAATTTTAGCTCTCACGCCTTTGCTGGCTTTGCTTTGCCCTCTGTTGTCTCCTTTTAGGTGTGTGAGGAATAATGTAAGATGCACTGATGAAAAAACCGATAAATACAAATATAGGTTTGAAAAAGAGTTCAGAAGGCAGACTACGAGGTGGTGGTATGGTCGAAAGAAAGAAGATCGAGATTCCAGCGGGTGCGAAAGTAAAAGTGAGCGTTGGCGCTGAAGAGAGCTTTCCATTCGACATTTCTCCAATGTATGAAGGCGAGAGAATCCGCAAAGAGGACATGTTCGTTGAGCTCGGCGGACCAAAGCAGGTTAAGTTCGAACTTGTCATGGCTTTGCCAGCGGAGCAAGTCGAGGACATGAAAGTGACGCTCGTTGGACCAGATCTCGACGAGATGAAGGAAGGCGAAAGCTATCCATATGGAATGCTCTACTACATCGCTGGAAAAATGGTCGAGACGGATCTCGAACCAGTTATCGAGCGCAGAAACCACGATTTCCAGAACTACATCGAGGGCTACATGCACCTCAACCAGAGATACGATGTTTGGGTGAGAATAGGTAAAACGCCCGTGAAGAAGGGACTCAAGAGTTTGATTCAGATTGCGAAAGCTACGATGATGCTCTACAAGAACGAACTGCCGTTTATCGAGAAGATTGAAGCGGTTTACATCACGGACAAAGCCCTTGTCGAAAAAGTCCTTAAGGAGGTTGCGATGCCGATTTACGAGGAGAGAGACAAGAGAATCGAAACCCTGCACGATGAGGACGTAAACGAGTTCTACTCTTGCACACTCTGCCAGAGCTTTGCTCCGACGAACGTCTGCATCGTGTCTCCAGACAGACCATCTCTCTGCGGAGCTATAACTTGGTTCGACGGCAGAGCTGCAGCGAAAGTAGATCCTGAAGGACCAAACAGGGCTGTGCCAAAGGGCGAACTGCTCGATCCGATTGGCGGTGAATACAGCGGTGTCAACGAGTTTGCGAAGCAAGAGAGCGGTGGAGAGTATGATAGAATAAAGCTACACAGCTTCTTCGAGTTCCCGCACACAAGTTGCGGATGCTTCGAAGTTATAGGCTTCTACATGCCAGAAGTCGATGGGATTGGTTGGGTGCATCGTGGCTATCCGCATCCAGCGCCGAATGGCTTGACGTTCTCTACGATGGCTGGGCAAACTGGTGGTGGTAAGCAGGTTGCTGGCTTTTTAGGTGTTGGAATCGCCTACTTCAGGAGCAAGAAGTTCATCCAAGCCGATGGTGGGTGGTATAGAGTTGTGTGGATGCCAAAGGATCTCAAGGAAAGGGTTGCGAAGTATATTCCAGACGACATCAGAGACAAGATCGCAACCGAAGAAAATGCGAAAACACTCGATGAGCTCAAGGAATTTCTAAAGAAGGTCGATCACCCTGTGGTGAAAGGTGTGATGAGGAAGGTCGATGGTAAGAAAATAACGAACGGTTGGCCTGAGGTTGTCGGTGCGAAGGAAGTCGTCGCAGAAGCGAAGCCGGTAGAAGCTGCGCAAATTCCAGCGCAGGCGCAACAAGTTGCTCAGGTCGCACAACCAGCAACGATGCCAATGCCAGCGCTACAAATGCCGTTCCAGTTGCCAGCGTTGCAGATGCCTTCACAACAAATAGCACCTGCGGGAATAAAATTTATTATCAAAGATGCAAAGATTACTATCGGCAAGATAGTGCTGAAGAAGAAGGGGGAGAAATGATGGAAAAAGAGGTTGGAGCGAAGAAGATAAAGCTGATCTTAGTCGGGGCAGAGATAAAGATACCAGAGTTGATAATTGAGGAAGAGGAATGACCGCAATTGCGGTTACTGGCAAAGGAGGGACGGGGAAGACTTTAGTTTCCGCCCTACTCATTCATTTTATCTCCAAAAGATCGTCGAAAGTTCTTGCGGTCGACGCAGACCCAGACAGCAACCTTGCAGATGCTCTTGGCGTAGAAATCGAGAAAACGCTCGGAGACGTGCGTGAAATCTTTCAGACAAGCAGAGACGAAATGGGGACGATGAACAAGGAGCAATGGCTCGAGGGGAAGATCTACGAAACGATTTGCGAGTGCAATGGCTTTGACTTGCTTGTAATGGGGCGTCCCGAGGGCGAAGGTTGCTACTGTTTTGCCAACTCGTTGCTCCGTGGAATACTTCGAAAGCTGACGAGACACTATGAGTTCGTGATCATAGACAGCGAAGCTGGGCTTGAGCACTTCAGCAGAAAAACGATCGACAGCGCTGATTACGTTATCGTCGTCACCGACATGTCGAAGAAAGGACTTGCGACTGCGAAAAGGATCAAAGAGCTTGTCAACGAGCTAAGGCTGAACTTCAAGGACATATACTTGATAGCAAATCGAATTGCAAACGAGGAGGCGGAAAAAAGGATCAAAAGATTCGCAGAGGAAGAGGGGATGAGACTGCTCGAAATTCTGCCCTACGATGAGAAAGTCGTGGAGCTCGACGTTAAAGGCTTGCCGGTCGTCAATCTTGACGAGTCGTCTGAGGTTTATAGGAAGATGGGTAGGGTTGTGGATTTGTTTCTGAAGGGGTGAGAGTTTGGCGAAGAAGTTTACGCTTGAGGATTTTTTTGCTTTGCTCAAGAAATACGACGTCGAGATTTTGGAAGACGTGAAAATCGATGGCGATCTTGAGATAGAGCTGGAAGGATCTGCGGTAGATTTGACAGCGTTTACAACACTTTACACGCTTTTGAACGAGTTTGGGAACTTCTTATACCACACGAACATGGCTCTGACTTATCTGCAACGACTTTCTACAATGCTCGGGATTCCGATGCCTTTCCAAGTTCAAGCACCAGCGCCACCAGCGGTTCCCGCTCCCGCAGTTGTGCCCGAGGTAAAGGTTCCCGAAGTGAAGATACCCGAGAAGCTAATCGAGGCAAAGTTTGAAGCCCCGAAAGTCGAATACCCAGGGCAAATAGAGGAGGTTGTTCTCGGCGCCACGAGAGCGGATGGTGGAACAAGGGACTACGTTGTGAAGTTAGGCGGGCAAAAAAGCCTGGCTTTTTACATATTCGACAAACCTCAGCCCAATTTGCCTGCAATAGCAATCGACGTCTTTGATCGCCCACCGGCGTTGGCAAAGGCTGTGAAGGTTCATTACGAAGACGTCGTCGGGAGCCCAGCGGAGTGGGCGAAGAAGTGCGTCAAGAAATTTGGTGCGGACATGGTCACGATCCACCTGATAAGCACGGATCCATTGCTTGAGAACACTCCAGCAAGCGAGGCGGTTAAAGTTGTTGAGGACGTGCTTCAAGCTGTTAAGTGCCCGATCATAATCGGTGGTAGCGGTAACAAGGAAAAGGACCCCGAGGTTCTCGAGAAGGCTGCGGAAGTTTCCGAGGGAGAAAGGGTAATGCTCGCAAGCGCAACCTTGGACATGGACTGGCAGAGGATCTGCGAGGCTGCGAAGAAGTATGGGCACGTCGTCTTGAGCTGGACTCAGATGGACATAAACAACCAGAAGATGCTGAACCGCTACTTGCTTAAGAGGGCAAACATGCCAAGGAACAGCATCGTGATGGATCCGACGACCGCTGCGCTTGGTTACGGCTTAGACTATGCGTTCACGAACATGGAGAGAATAAGGATCAGCGGTCTTAAAGGGGACAACGAGCTGAACTTCCCGATCTCGAGCGGAACTACGAACGCTTGGGGTGCGAGAGAGGCTTGGATGGCTGAATCACCGCTTGAGGGCGATACGCCATGGGGACCGAGAGAGCTTCGAGGTCCAATTTGGGAAATCGTCACAGGTTTAACGCTTTCGCTTGCGGGAGTTGACATGTTCATGATGATGCATCCGTTGGCGGTGGCGGTGCTTAAGGAAGTTTTCAACACGCTTGGCGGGAAAGTGAAGGGCAACGTCGCAGACGCAGGAAAGTGGATCTTTGCGGAGGTGTGAGGATGAAAGTAAAAAGCCCGCTCGAGGTTTACAACTATTTGCCGAGAACAAACTGCAAGGAGTGTGGCTACGACACATGCATGAGCTTCGCTTCACACATCCTCGATCGTTCAGCGAAGGTTTTCGACTGCAAGCCACTCGTGAGAGATGCCGAGAAAGATGCAAAGGCGAAGGAGAAGCTTGAGAAGCTCATTGAGCTCACATCTCCCGAGATTGCGGAGGTCATAGTTGGAGTTGGAAGTTCTGCGCTCAAGATCGGTGGCGAGGAAGTCCTGCACCGCCACGAGCTTACTTACTTTAACCCAACAGCCTTCTTCTACGACATCTGGGACTCGCTCGACGACAAGAAGATCGACGAGCGTTGCGACAGGGTTGTGAGCTACAAGAAATTCTACGTCGGCAAGTATTTAACGCTCGATGGATTTGCGGTTCGTTGCACTTCAAACGATCCGAAGAGGTTTGCTGAAGTTGCAAAGAAAGTCGCTGGTTACGGAAAACCGATGACACTCATCGCTTTGAATCCAGAGTGCATGAAAGCTGCGCTTGAAGTTGTCGCAGATCAAAGACCGCTGATCTACGCAGCAACCGAGGCAAATTGGAAGGAGTTCTTGAAACTCGCATTGGATTACAAGGTTCCCGTTGTGCTCAGGGCAAAGGATTTGAACTTGCTCAAGAGTTTGGCGGTGACGTTTAAGTCAGCTGGAGTTAAAGACTTGGTTCTGGATCCTGTCACGGAGCCAATAGGCGAGGGTTTGCAGGGAACGTTTGAAAGAGTGATACAGCTCAGGAGAAAAGCGATACTCGACGGCGATAAAGACGTCGCTTACCCGATAATGGTCACACCGATCGCAGCTTGGATGATCGAAGGCGACGAAGTTACTAAGTCCTACTGGGAGACTGTGATCGCTTCGATGTTCATCGTGAAATACGCAGATGCGATGATCTTCCACAGCATTGATCAACACGTCGTAATGCCAACGCTGACGCTTCGCTTCAACATCTACACAGATCCACGCACCCCAGTTCAAGTCGCTCCTGGGCTGAGAGAGATAAACAACCCAACACCCGACGATCCTGTGTTCATAACAACGAACTTCGCTCTCACCTACTACACAGTCGAGAACGACCTGAACAGCGCAAAGATACGTGGATGGCTTCTCGTGCTCAACACCGAGGGCATAGGCGTTGAAGCGAGCGTCGCTGGAGGAAAGTTCACCGCAAGCAAAGTGAAGGAGCTCATAAACGAGACAAAGGTCGGGGAAAAAGTGAAGCACCGCTACCTCGTAATCCCCGGACTTGCAGCTCGTTTGCAGGGAGCGATTGAGGACGAGACTGGCTGGAAAGTCCTCGTGGGACCAATCGATTCTGGACGAATAAAGGGCTGGATGGAGAAGAACTGGCCACCGAAAAAATAATTTTTTATGGAACTTTCTGACGGAATTTTTTTGATCTACGGCAGAAACCACGGCAAGTATCCGTATGCGAACTGTGTTCTCATAAAAAACGATCTTTTAATCGACGGCGGTGCGGAAGAGGTCTGGAATCTTAAACCTGAAGCGATCCTAAACTCTCACTGGCACGAGGATCACATTGCGATGAATCGAGTCGCCGAACGCATTTTTGCACACGAGCTCGATGCGAAGGCGATAGAGAGTTACGATGAGTTCAAAAGAAGATATGGGCTTGGAGGGGAGGTCGATCTCTTTCTTTCAATCTACCCAAACCTCGGCTTCAGGAAGGTAAACGCTACCTTCGAGGACGGAGACACGCTCTTCTTCGAAGGTGTAGAGATCGAAGTCATCCACACCCCTGGGCACTCCGCTGGACACTGTTGCTTTCTGATAAACGGTGAAATTCTCTTTTTGGGAGACATAGATCTGCAGTTTCCTTGGTATGGTTGCCTTGACTCGAGCGTTGCGGATTTTTTAAATTCGATCGAACTCCTTAAAAAGATCTCGCCAAAGATTGCGATCCCTGCGCATGGTGAAGTGGTGAACGGAGAGGAGCTGGACACAAGGCTTGAGATCTATAAGAAAATCGTGCTCGAAAGGGACAAAAGGATAAGGGAGCTAATTGCGCTTGGCGAAGACCCAGTGGGGAAGGGCGTGATCTACCGTCGATTTCCAGAGCCGAAGCAGATATACGAACACTTCGAACGAATCATGGTCAAAAAGCACTTGGAGATGCGCTAATACCCGAGCCACTCTCTCTTTAGCTCTCTGAAGTAGTTTCCCTCAATCGCCTTCCTTATTTCCCGCATCAGGTTTGCCATGAAGTAGACGTTGTGATACGCAGACAAACGGAAATAGGTGAGCTCGTTTGCGTTGAACAGATGGTGGAGATAAGCTCTTGTGTAGTTTTTGCACACAAAGCAATCACAGCTCTCGTCTATTGGCAACTCGCTTTCACGGAACTGCGAATTCTTTATGTGTATTCTGAACTTGTTTTCAACATTCCCACCAGCGTTTGGGGAAACGTAGAGATGCCCACGCCTCGCCCAGCGTGTTGGAGAAACGCAATCGAACATATCGATCCCTTTTTCGACACAGTTGAAGATGTCTTCGATTGCACCTATGCCGAGCAGATGCCTCGGTTTATCCTCGTGCAGAATTGGCAACACCCAGTCGAGGATGTTCAGCATGTCCGCCTTGCTCTTCCCAAGTGATCCACCGATTCCGTAGCCGTCGAGCTCAAGCGAAGATATGAACTCCGCAGATTTCGTGCGGAGATCCCTGTATTCCCCACCCTGAACGATTCCAAAGATGGCTTGAGTTTTATCGTAGCTCTCTAAGCATTCTAAGATCCAGCGATGCGTTCTTTCAAGCGCCTTTGCGGTGTATTCTTTGTCCGAAAGCGGAGAGGTGCACTCGTCGAAAGCGAAGACGATATCGCTTCCAAGCTTCGCTTGGATCTCCATCGATTTCTTCGCAGTCAAACGCATAATCGAGCCGTCGAGAGGGTTGCGGAAGGTTATTCCGTCGTCGTCGACTTCAATCCATTTTTCGCCTTTTTTGCTGACGTTCCTCATTCTCTCCAAGAAGATGTTGTCTGCTATTTTGCCGATGCCGTGTTCCATTCCAAATCCAAGGGAGAAAACCTGAAATCCGCCTGAGTCAGTTGCAATGACCCCGTCAAAGTTCATGAACTTGTGCAATCCGCCAAATTTCTTGATCAGATCTTCCCCTGGCTTCAAATGCAGGTGAAACGTGTTTGCCATGATTATCTCGATCCCCATTTCCTTGAGGTCTCTAAAATCGAGGGCACGAACGCTTGCAAGGGTTGCGACGGGTAAAAAAACAGGGGTTCTGAATTTTTTACCCCTCAACTTGGCAACTCCCGCTCTTGCTCTACCGTCTTCGGCTTCAACTTTGAACTCCAGGATCATCTCAAGCTCTCAAAGCTTTTGTCGCATTCGCAACTTCAACAATTCTCCTCGCAAGAGCTCTTGCGGTGTTGAGCGCTATTTCATCCTTTTTAACCCCCCGCCATCCAGCGTCGCCTTGTATAACGCCGACGGGGAAGCTACCGGTCGTTATCGGGTTTTCTGCGTTCGAAACAACTATCATTCCTTGCCCAAGGGCGTAAACGATTAGACTCATCGCAGTAAACTCTGCTCCGCCGTGACGAAGTCCTGAGGTGACTACAGGAGCAAAAACTCGATTCTTTAGCTTGAATCCACCCATTCTCGCCATCCTGCTTCGGTCGATCAAGTTCTTCACGATTCCGGGGACGTTTCCAAAGTAAGTCGGTGCGCCTACAACGATTGCATCCGCCTTTTGCATCGCTTCGAGCACCCTGTATATATCGTCCTTTTGGACGCAGTCTCCTTTCAGGCAAGCGTCACAGCCTTTGCACGGGTTTATGTTGAACTCGGAGAGGTTTAGGACCTCAACTTCTGCTCCGAGTTTTTTCGCCTCGTCTGCGATTGCTTCGAGCAGGGCTAAGGTGTTTCTTTTATTCGGGCTTCCATTAATCGCCAACAGCTTCATGTTTTGCGTTCAACTCTTGGCTAATATTTATTGCTGAAGTTGCCCCGCTGACGATCGATGCATCGAGACCTTCGACTATTGGGTTCTTGTTCAGAATCCTCCCCTTCACAACGTATCTCAGCTCGATCTCCTCATTCGGAGAGAGCGAGACGTTCCAGCTTATCGTCGTGAACTTCTCCCCAAAAATTCTTGCGTTCTCAGCCTTTACTTCGCCATCGCAACTCTCAACGACCTTAAAGTCCTTTTTTGACTTTGTGAAGTTGTAAACTCTAAGCGTAACTTCCTTAAACCCATCTTTTTCCGAGATCACCCTTTCAAAGTGGACGTAGCCCATTATCCTTGCGACGATTCTGTCCACTTCGAAGGGATCCTTCTCGAGCACTTCGCAGACCTTCTTGGCGATTAGGGGCAAGATCTTGACGATCATCTCTTCTTTCTTCTTCTTTGCTTGCTGTTTGTTCTTCCTGTCTATATACTCCTTGAGCCTTCTCCCCGCTTCTTGAAGCGCAAGTCTGATCTCATCGACGATCTCTGGGATCATCGCCACCGCTTCTTTCGACTCAGATGTGTATGGGATGTTTGTTGAGCCGAGGTGGACGAGGATGACGACGTTCCCCATTGGGAGCTCGTCTTTGTTCTGTTCGAGCCCATAGCTCTTCCAGTTCACGCTTTCAACCGCTTTCGTTATTGCGCACCCGCTCTGCTGGTAGAGCAACGGGATTTTGTTCGCATAGCGAAGAAGAATCGCTTTATCGCTTTTTATCTCACCACCGTAAGCAATTGCGACCTCGACAAAAAATGGATGCCCGCTGTAGACCTTCGGCTTCCTTGTGACAGCAAAAACGAACTCTGGGGCGAACTCGGAGACGAGGCTCCGCATTAAAAGAGTCTCGCCTATAGGCGAGAGGCAATCCGTCGGTGGCGGGAGAAGCTCGACTTTTCTGAACGCCTCAAGCAACCTCTGGGCTTCGACTCTCCCAAAGCTATGTGGATCTTCGTTTCCATTGAATCCGGATACCGCAATTATCTCGTCTGCAATTTTATCGCCGATGCGGACAAACTCTTCTTTCAGGAATTTCTTAAGCGTCGTCGCACTCGTGGCTTTCAGCATTGCCAAGAGCTTTCCCAACTCAATGCCATGCGGATGAGGCTTTATCGCCTTCGCAACCCTTGGAATCTCGTTCGAAGATCTCTTGAACTCGTAAACGTTCCCATCTGGGTCTATGAACGTTATCTTCGCATGTGGGTTAATCACCGAAGTCTCTCGCAGATACTCAAAGACGCTCTGCTTCTTTTCCTTGACATAACTTCCCACGATTTCGAGCTCGACTCTCGTGCCGTGGGGCATATACCAGTCCTCTTCGCTTTCCTTCTCGATCACGGGCTCGTTCTTCTTCGTGTCTATGTATAGCTGAACCTTGTAAGCCTTCTGCGATTCTGGAGTTTTTGTCAGTATTATTGCAGGTTTCCCTGTTGTGAGCTGTGCGTAGAGAACAGCGCCAGAGATCCCTATCCCCTGTTGCCCCCTGTTTTGTTTTATCTCATGAAACCTCGAGCCATAGAGAAGTTTACCAAAAGCTCTTGCCACGAACTCCTTTTTTATGCCCGGACCGTTGTCCTCGACAACAACCCTCAGGTTCTCCCCCGAAGGGCTGACTCGCACCATTATGTCTGGTAGAATCCCAGCCTCTTCGCATGCGTCGAGCGAGTTATCGACCGCTTCCTTCACAACCGTGATCAGGGCTTTTGCGGGATTTGTGTAACCTAAAATATGCTTGTTCTTCTCAAAAAATTCTGCAACGCTTATCTCCTTCAGTTCACTCATATCTCTGCTCCAACGATCGTCTGCGTCTTCGTAATCCCCGGGATTTTTCTGATCTCATCGACGGTTTTGTTCAGCTCGGAAAGGCTGTCTGCGTGTATTATCACAACAAAGTCGAACTCACCAAAAACATGGTAGACGTCTTTTACCTTGGGCACCTCTTTCATTTTCACGTAGACTTCCTTTTCCTTTCCCGTGATCACGTTCACAAGCGTCACGCCTACGACCATGCTTAGATGTTTCTTTCTGCTTTTTAATATTTTCCGTCTCGTTAAAGAAGTCGTTGGTAGCTATTTTTTAGAAAAACTTTATTAACAATAGCATTATCTTTTTTGGAAAAGTAATACGAGGTGATAAGATGGTGTCCAAAACTTTGATCGAAAAGGCAAGGGAGTTCCACGGGCACGTGTGTCCTTTTCTGGTTTTGGGTCTAAGGGCTTCTGAGATCGCAATGAATAAGCTCGGAATCGGAAAAGTTGGTGAAGCCGAAACGATAGGGGAGGAGATCTTGGCGATCGTCGAGTGCAACAACTGCTTCACCGATGGTGTGCAAGTTGCAACGGGTTGCACGCTTGGAAACAACGCTTTGGTATACCTCGATTTGGGAAAGAATGCGCTGACACTCGTTAAGAGGAGCGATTGGAAGGGTGTGAGAGTTTACGTTGATGCGGAAAAACTTCGCTCGAAGTATTTCAGCAAAGAGGCGCTGAAGCTCTTCGAAAAAGTCGTTGCAAAAAGAGCTGGAACCGCAGAAGACGCCAAAAAATTGCGGGAGATGTGGGAGGAAATTGGCTATGCGATGGCAGATCTTCCGGAAGAGGAATTTAAAATCGAAGAAGTCCGTGTGAAGGAGATCGAGAAGGCTCCGATTTTTGAAAGCGTCAGATGCGAGAAATGCGGGGAACTTGCGATGAAAACAAGGATCAGCTTCGTCGATGGAAAGGCGATTTGTTTGAGTTGCCAGGGAGAATGTGATGCGGTCGTCGGAAGAGGGATCGTGCGCTTTAGGGTTCCATATGCTGAGCGAGTGTAGATGATTTACTTCTTTCTACCGAATAAACCAAATACGCTCCTTTTTGGGGAAGTTGAGGAATGATCCTCACATATCCACTTTTGGTTTTCATTTATCGCATGTTTTTCACAGAGAAGCGCACCACATACCTCGCAAACTGCTATGGGTTGCTTTTTGATAAGTGCGCATTTCTCACATTTAGCAAAGGAGTCCTCTATTGGTCGTCCCGAGGAAGCTACAAACCTCCTTACAAAACTTCTTTCTCCGCTCTCATATTCGAGATTCCATATCGGGACGTATACGAGTTCTACTCCTCTGATATTTATTTCACTTTGTTTTGGGACTATTTTAAGTTCTCTCGCTTCAATTTCGCCCCTTACTTTTACTTCATACACAACCGTAGTTGTGTTCTTCCTTATTACGTAGTTTTTGGCTATTTTGACCGCTTCATTTTCAGAGATCTCGGGTTCTGCGATGGAGGTTTGGAAAAGAACACTAATTTTTTCTATAACGTCCTTATCCCTGTTGATGATGTCTCCGTCCAGAGCATCAACTATGCAGACACCTTCATCTGAAATTTTGTGCACTTTTCCTTTGGGATCCTTTCTTTGTGCTAAAAGTCTATACTTCACCTTAATATACGGATGATAAAATAAAACCGCATTACAGAGGTTTACTACATGGGAGTTCTTGATCGGCAACGTCGAAACATCCATAAAATTTTGTCTCTTGGGTAAAATCGGGTCGTTGAGCAAACTCGGATTCTTTAAGCGACCTATAGCATAGAGGAAGAATTTCTCTCTTAATTCTTCTCCATCCCAAAGTTCAATGCCCGCAGATTCAGCAAGCTTTCTGGCATCTTCTGTAAAAACAGTGGTTGTTACGAAAATGCCTGAAGGTATGCCAACGTCCTCTAATTTATCCCTGAAAACTCTGAGATCCTTTACACCTACTGCTCTCGTAACATCGTAGTTTTTGCATTCAACAACTCTTTTTCGGGTTCCCCTTGTTACTAAGATATCGATTTCTGCTGTAGCACCGCTACGTGTGGGAAGTCGTTTTCTCAATTCGACTTTATAACCCATTTTTTCGAGAATTTTAGCAGTAGTCTCTTCAAGTTTGACACCCAGATCATATACATTTGGTTTAACTTCCTGAAATTCCTCAACTTGATCTCCTTTTGCTTCTGGAGAATAGTTATCAGCATGAAGCTTGGAACCGCACTCAGGGCAAAATTTTGCACTTTCTATACTCAACCTTGCTCCGCAATGTGGACAAAACTTCATAAAATAATTTTAACAAAGACGAATATAAGCGTTACCCCGCCCTACAGACGAGCGTTTGGACTGCATATTTTTATGGAGGTAGAAAGTTTTTTAAATCTTTAATCAAATAAGTTGTATGTCTGAGCCTTTCGCATTATACGTGAGCAAGAGATTCCTCGATAAAGCCTCGAAAGCCTTTGGTCTGGGTTTCATCGTTAGAAAACCTCTGGTTGATATGCTGAGAAAGATGAACGTTCCCTTCAGGGAGCTTGAGAGGGATGAAGCTAAAAACGCCCTCGAAAGGGTTGCGGAATCGAAGGGCATAGCGATCACCGCTGGACAGCTTATAAAAAGCTTGAGTTTGGCGTTTTTCCTTCCAACGAGCATATTTGTTGCAACATTGAAAAAAGTTCTCTACAGGTCTGGATCTGAAACCGAGGACTTCATTCTCCTCGAGTTCCTTGCGGAAATACCGAGAGCATTCAGAACAACGCTTTTCTACGACATATGGTTGGTCGTGCCGAAAACGGAAAACGGGGAGGCGAAAGCGAAACAGTTGATAAAGGCAATAGTTGAGAAAACTGGCGTCCCCCCGATGACAGAGGAAGAGTGGAAAAACGTTCAACCGATCGTGGAGAAGCTTAGGGGGAAAATAGAGGTGAAAGGGATAACAGAAAACCTGTGGGGAACATTTTAATTTTTTAGCCGTTGTTCCAGCTTTGGAAAAATTCTTTGCCATGCATTCGGGTGAGAAAGCTTAAGATCAGTTCCCATTCTTCTGGTGTGCTGGTAGGGTTAGCGTCTGGGTGAGATTCAAGGGGAGGGAAGAAAACAAAAAGCTTTTATTCACCTAATTGGATCTTGCACCATGAAGGTAAATGGCGTAGAGGTTGAGGAGACTTTTGCGGAGGCGTTTGACATCAAAATTGCGAGGGTTTTGATAACCGCATACGACTATTACTGGGCTTGGGTTTCTGCAAACGAGGCTACGGGGTTTGGGACTTCGGTCATAATGTGCCCTGCTGAGGCGGGAATAGAAAAGAAGGCTTTGCCGAGCGAAACTCCAGACGGCAGACCGGGTTACTACATCCAGATCTGCCACATGAGCAAGAAAGGTCTCGAGGAGCAGTTGCTTGCGAGAATTGGACAATGCGTGCTCACCGCTCCAACGACCGCAGCCTTCAACGGGTTGCCTGAGGCGCAGGATAAGTTCGACACTGGCTTCAAGCTTAAGTTCTTCGGAGATGGCTACGAGAGGGAAGTTGAAGTCGGCGGTAGGAAGTGCTATGCGGTTCCAATGATGCAGGGAGAGTTCATTGTGGAGAGCCACTTTGGTTACGTAAGCGGAATCGCTGGAGGGAACTTCTTCATCCTCGGCGAGACTCAGCCCTCGGCTTTGGCAGCTGCGAAGGCTGCGGTTGATGCGATCGCAGATGTTGAGGGTGTGATAACTCCGTTCCCAGGCGGGATCGTTGCGTCTGGTTCGAAAGTTGGGGCGAACAAATACAAGTTCCTGAAGGCTTCGACAAATGAAAAATTTGCTCCAACGCTCAGGGACAAAGTCGAGGGTTCGCAGATTCCGCCAGGGGTTAAGGCGGTTTACGAGATCGTTATCAACGGTCTGAACATCGATGTAGTGAAGAAGGCGATGCGTGTTGGAATCTTGGCTGCGACGAAGATCCCCGGAGTCGTTAAGATCACCGCAGGGAACTACGGAGGAAAGCTCGGGAAGCATTTGATATACCTCAAGGATCTATTCTAAATTTTTTATGAAATTTGTTTTAACAATTTCTGCCCTCGACCCAAGTGGCGGTGCGGGCGTTAGCGCAGATATAAAGGTTGTAAGAGCCCTTGGCTTTCACCCCTGCTCGATTATAACTGCGTTAACAGCTCAAAACAGCTCAAAGCTTTTTTCAGTTCACGCTGTCGACGTTGAAATTATAGAAGAGCAGTTCGACGTTCTTTTTTCAGAACTCGACTTCTCGGCGGTTAAGATCGGCGTAGTTCCAAGTTTAGAAATTGCCAAGGTTGTTTCCAACCGTATAGAAAAGCTCGACTGTCCCAAGGTTCTTGACCCTGTGCTCGAGGCAGGCGTAGGCGGTAAACTCGGCGAGAAATCTGCTTACGAGTTGTTAATGCCAAAGGTAAGCGTTGTAACACCAAACTATACCGAAGCGAAGCTTTTGGGATCAAAAACAGATCCCGAAGAGCTGGCTTTGGAGCTCTTTAAAAAATACGGTTGCTCAGTTGTGATAACTGGCGGGGAGCTCAAGGGCAGAGATGTGGTTTGCGATCGGGGAAGGATTTACAGCGTAGAAGCAGAACTGATCTCCGGAAACTTCCACGGAACTGGATGCGTTTACAGCACCGCATTGGCTTGCTACTTAGCGAACAACTCTTTGGAGGATGCGGTTAGGAAAGCGAGGATTTTTGTGCTTGAGAGTGTGAAGAAGGGGTTCAAGGTTCGAAATCGCATCTACGTGAATCCGTAGCGAACAAGTTTCGAAAATCATAAATTTTTCTACACGAATTAGAGTTATGGATAGAATCGAGTTTTTAAGGCAACGCTTCATCAGCGGGAAGAAGCCAACGGTATTCGTCGATCGTGCAAAGTTCTACACGGAAGCGATGAAAGCTACGGAAGGTGAACCGATGATTTTAAGGCAAGCAAAAGCTCTAAGGCATGTTCTCGAGAACATTCCGGTTGTTATCTTCCCCGAAGAGTTAATCGTGGGTGCGATGGTCAAAGATCCCCCGGGGGCGATAATGTATCCCGAGGGCGTGGGGCTTCGCATCCTTGCAGAGCTTGACAGAATAGGCGAGAGGAAGGATAACCCATTGGAAATCTCCGCAGAGGATATCGAGGTTATAAAGAACGAGATTGCACCATACTGGGCAGATAAATCGCTTGGAGCAGTTGCTGAGAAAATTGCTCCGAAGTTCTGTCTTGATTTGCTGTATCGTGGAGCTTTTTACGTTGCAACCGAGATTGCTGGGATCTCGCACTTCAGCGCAGACTACTCTTCGTTGCTGAGAATTGGACTTGAAGGGATTAAGGAGTTTGCGAGGAGAAAGATCGAGGAATTTGAGAACCTACGGCTAACTGAGCCTGAGGAAATCGAAAAGGTTCTGTTTTACAAGGCAGTCGAAATCGTGTGCGATGCGGTGATAAACTTTGCGAGGAGATACGCAGAAAAGGCGAGAGAGCTTGCGGAGAAGGAGAGTGGGAGGAGAAGGGATGAACTGTTGAAGATAGCTGAGATCTGCGAATGGGTTCCAGCAAAGCCACCGAGGAACTTCTGGGAGGCGTTGCAGTTCGTTTGGTTCATGCAAGTTGCACTGCACATGGAGAGCTATGAGCAGGGGATTTCGATGGGCAGAATAGATCAGTATCTCTACCCCTACTACGAGCAGGATATCAAGTCTGGAGTCCTATACTTTGATGAAGCGGTGGAGCTCGTTTCTTGTCTTTGGATAAAGACGAACGAGATAGTTCCACTTTTCGATGAGCTCCTCACGATTTACTTCGCTGGATTGCCGACGAATCAGGCGGTAACCCTTGGGGGAGTAAATGAGAGGGGCGAAGACGCTACGAACGAGTTAACCTTTGTGATGCTCGAAGCAACGAAAAAGGTCGCTTTAAGGCAACCAAACGTCCACGTTAGAATAAGCGATAAAAGTCCCAGAAGTTTGCTCGAGAAGTGTGCAGAGATAATCCTTTCGGGGATAAATGCTATCTCGCTCTTCAACGACTCCGTGATCATAAACGGATGGCTAAAGCTCGGCGTCCCCTTGAGCGACGCAAGAAACTACACAACTGTTGGATGCGTTGAGTTGGCACCAGGCGGAAAAAGCTACGACTCAACAGATGCGGCGCTCTTCAACATCGCAATTTGCCTTGAGCTTGCGCTCTTCAATGGAGCAACGAGATTTGGTGAGAAGATCGGAGTTGAGTATGGGGAGATAAAGTCGATGGAAGAGCTTTTGGACAGCTTCGAAAGACAAGTTGAAAAACTTGTGAAGTGCATGATCTTGACTTGCAACAGCTTTGAAGTTGCGAACCAAATCGCAAAACCCACACCTTTGATTTCTGTGTGCAACTCTGAGCTTGAGCTCGGCAAGGACATAACGCTCGGTTCGGCTAAATACAACTTCAGCGGTGTGCAGATGGTCGGTCTCGCAGATGTAGCAGATTCGCTTGCTGCGATCGATGAAGTCGTTTTTAAGAAAAAGCTCGTATCGTTACAAGAGCTGATCGAGGCTATAAGAAACAACTTTGAAGGCTACGAAGAGCTCAGGCAGATACTCCTGAACAAAGCGCCGAAATACGGAAGAGACGAGATTGCAAACAGATATGCAAAGATCGTCGCCGAAATCTTCGCAAAGGAAGTCATGAAATACCGCAACCCGAGGAATGGTTGGTATTTGCCTGGAATTTACTCGATGAGCACGCATGTCGGCTTTGGGATGTTGACTGGGGCTTTACCGAGTGGCAGAAAAGCTGGAGAGCCGTTGAGCAATGGTATTGCACCACATCCATACGCAAAGAGCTTAACTTCTGCGATGCGTGGTGTTGCGAGCATCGATCACAGCCTCTTTATGAACGGCGTCTCGTATGTCATAACGATATCCCCAAATATGTTCAAAGGGGAAGAAGGGCTGGAGAAGTTCATTTCACTGATCGAAGGCTACTTTGCCCTTGGGGGTATGAACTGCCACTTCAACGTCGTCGATGTTGCAAAGCTCATAGATGCGCAGAAGAATCCGGAAAAATACAGAGATCTGCTCGTTAGGGTTGCGGGATTTAGCGCATACTTTGTGGATTTAACGAAGGAAGTTCAGGACGAAATAATAGCGAAACTCATGGAGGAAGCATGAGGGGAATTATCTTTGACATTCAGCACTTCTGCGTCCACGATGGTCCGGGAATAAGGACGGTTGTCTTCCTCAAAGGTTGCCCACTGCGATGCGCTTGGTGTTGCAACCCAGAGTCTCAGAACTTGGCCCCAGAGCTCATGTTCGATGTTGAGAAGTGCATCAATTGCAAGAGGTGCGTTGTTTGCAATGCGATAAAATTCGAGAATTCTATTTCTTTGGAGCGGAATCTCTGCAATGTTTGCGGGATTTGTGAGGAGCGTTGCCCGACAAATGCGCTTAGAGTCGTTGGGAAATACGTTGAAGCAGACGAGGTAATCGAAGAAGTTTTAAAAGATTCTGTTTTTCACAGAAAAGGCGGTGGAGTTACTTTTTCTGGTGGAGAGCCGTTTATGCAACCGGAATTTTTAATGGAGTTGTTGAAACTCTCGAAAAGAGAGTCAATCGATGTTGCGATCGAGACGTCAGGATTTGCGAAATGGGAGAGAGTAGAGAAAGCCATTCGCTACATCGACCACTTTCTCTTTGACATCAAAGCTGTCGACGAGAAAAAGCACGTTCAACTGACTGGAGTTAGGAACGATCTGATTCTTGAGAATCTGAAAAGAGTTTCGAGAGAAGCGGAGGTCGTTTTGCGTTGCGTTATCGTTGAGGGCTACAACTTTGAAAGCGAAGCAGAGGCTTTGAAGCTTGCAGAGATTTGCAAAAGCATCGGTGTCGAGAGGATCGATCTGCTGAAGTATCATAGATTTGGGGAAAAGAAGTATAGGATGCTTGGGAGGAGCTATGGGCTTAGAGTGAACGAAACTGGGCTAATCTACAGAGTTAGGGACATTCTAAAAAAAGAGGGGTTTAGAGTTAGCGTCGGTGGCTTGATTTAGCTCGAATACATTTTTCTGAGAACTTTCTTGTCGATTTTGCCAACGCTCGTCTTTGGAATCGAGTCCACAATAACGAATTCGTCTGGAACCGCCCACTTCGTTATCTTTCCCTCTTCAACGAACTTCATGAGGAAATTCCGCAGTTCTTCAGCACTTGGCTTCTCGTTCGGCATTGGAACGATTATCGCCACAGGTCTTTCTCCCCACTTTTCGTGTGGTTTGCCAATCACTGCGACCTCTCTGACCTTTGGATGCATGCTCAAGAGATTCTCGAGCGTTAGCGACGAGATCCATTCTCCTCCGCTCTTTATAACATCCTTTAGCCTATCGACGATGGTCACGTAGCCCTCTTCGTCCATAACGGCGATGTCCCCTGTGTGCAACCATCCGCCCGCCCAAAGCTCCTTTGTTTTTTCCTCGTCTTTCAAATAGCTCTGCGTGAGCCATGGAGCTCTTACAACGATCTCTCCCATGTCCTTGCCGTCTTTCTTCACGTCGGTGAAGTCTTCATGGACAACACGAAGGTAAACAAGCGGGAATGGTATTCCAGTCTTGATTCCGTATTCCATCTTCTCGTCTTCACTTAGATCGAGCAAGTGCGGTTTGAGGAAGCCAGCGGTTAAGGCTGGGCAAGTTTCAGACATGCCGTATGCAGCCATTGTCAAAATTCCCTTCTCCTTTGCCCTAAGAGCAAGCCCCTTCGGCAACTTCGAGCCACCGATGAGCATCTTCCAGTTGTTGAACTTGATTCCAGGAGGTAAGTTGTCCACTATCATCTGGAGAATCGTTGGCACGCAGTGCGTGTATGTCACACCCTCGGTGAGCACGAGGCGAACGATCATCAGGGGTTCGTATCTCCCGGGATACACTTGCTTGTGCCCAAGGAGCGTTATCATGTATGGCACTCCCCAAGCGTGCACGTGGAACATCGGCGTGAGTGGCATGTAAACCTCTTTGTCCCCGATCAGCCTTAAAGGAGATCGCATTCCGCTGAGTCCAACGCAACCCGCTAAGGTATGCAAAACGAGTTGTCGGTGTGTGAACCAAACGCCTTTTGGTCTTCCAGTCGTTCCGGTTGTGTAGCTGAGCGTTGCCATTGTTCTCTCGTCGAAATCTGGGAATTCGTAGCTCTTGCTTGCGTTCTTCAGCATCTCTTCGTATTCTAAATCAGTTAGCTTCGTTTCTGGCATCGTGTCATCGGTCATGACAACGAACTTCTTCACAGTAGACAAATTGCCTGCGATCGATTCCATGAGAGGAACGAAGTCTTTGTAGACGAGCACGACTTCGTCTTCGGCGTGTTGCATTGTGTAAGCCAAGTCGTCTGGGCTTAAACGAACGTTAACTGTGTGAAGCACAGCGCCCATCATCGGAATTGCGAAGTAGCATTCGAGATAGCGATGGCTGTCCCAGTCGAGCACCGCCACCCTCGTTCCTTTTTTCACCCCGAGCTCTTCCAAAGCGTTGGCAAGTCTGCAGACTCTTTCATAGAGGTCTCTGTATGTGTATCTGCGCAAGTCACGATAGACGATCTCTTGCTTCGGCGCATAGTTCACACCACTTTCCAAAATGTGCTTTATAAGGAGCTGGTAGTCATAGTGCATAATCTCACCACAAACCCGCAAATGCTCGGGTTTAAATCGTTTTCCAATTTAACATGATTATGATGAAATCTTACCGTTATTGAACCATGGTTTCCGCTTCCGCTATTATCTCCCTCGCCCTTTTTCCAAAGAGCTCTGTGATCTTCTTTTCATTCTCGACGATTTCGTTGCAAAAGGCGAAACCATTTCTGAGCAGTTCTTCGACTTCAAAATTGCTCAGCTTTAGAACCGTTATGGGATAGAGTTTCTTTCTCTCAAGGAGCGCTTCTATGCCTTCGTTCTCCGGATAGTGCCATCCTGTTAACTTGATTCCACGACACTCGGCGAACCTCATCGCTTCGCTTGAGAACTTCGTGTTTGTGAACACCCAAACTCCATCGAAATCTTTTCTAACTTCTGCGATATCGAGAAAGCGAGCGTAGGAGTAGAGAACGTCTTTCAGCCCAGTATACATTGGCGTGTTGTGGAACTTGCATTCCACGAGATACTTCTTTTCCCTCTCTGCGACTACATCAACTTCATGCGTAACGCATTTTCCCTCGATGAGCTCGTTTAGCCGAGTTTTGTAACCGTATTCTCTCAGAAGAGACGAGACGAACTTTTCAAACCTGTAACCCGCAGGTCCGAGGCGAAGTAGTGAAGATTTTAGCCCGTATTTTGCGGAGACGTTTTTGGAGAATTTTTCGATCTCGCTTAGAACGATGCTGAGAATTTCGTCGGTTGTTATCCCATCGTAAATCCTTTTTTCAACTTCATTGGCAACTTTTTTCGCTTTGTCCACACTAAGTCCCGCACGGACAGCAGTTCTTACTATCTTGTCTTTGCTGAACTCCTCGAGTCTGCCGTCCCTTTTCTTGACTCTCATGAACGAAATTTGTTGATAACAATAAAAATCTTTGGTCTAAGCTGTTGCAAATGCTTGCGTTTTGCAATCGTCCATCTCGACTGGGGAGCCACTTTTGTTTTTCAGACGTCGACGAAAACCCAAAACTTTTTCGATCGAAAGTTTTTTCTACCTTCCGCACTTTTGAATTTACGGACTTCGAAAAGTCCTATGGTGTTTGAAGGCGGGAGGAGTATGAAGGTGAGCTTGCAAGACCACGTGCTCGTGCCAAAGCACGAAATTTTAAAGGAAGAGGAAGTAGAAGAGCTCCTGAGGTTGCTTGGGGTTAGTAAAGAGCAATTGCCAAAGATAAAGGCTTCAGACCCGATAATCAAGGAAATAGGCGCAAAGCCGGGAGACGTTGTGAAGATAACGAGAAAAAGCTTGACCGCAGGTGTGAGCATTTTTTATCGACTTGTGGTTGAGTAAGGTGGTCGTATGCTGAACACTCGTGTTTTGGCAAGAGAGTATTTCACCCATAGCAGGCTTGTGAAGCATCAGATTGATTCGTTTAACCGATTCATCGACGAGGGGCTTCAGAGAGTTATAGATGAGCAAAAGATAATCGAACTCGAGCTTCCGAACACATACATCGAACTTGGCAGGGTAAGGGTTGGAACTCCGATAATAAAGGAAGCAGATGGCCCCCAAACGCCGTTGCTTCCGAGTCACGCAAGGCTGAGGAACCTCAACTACGCAGCGCCGATTTACCTTGAAGCAACGGTTTACGATGAGGGAAAACCGCTCGAGAAGGAGATCGTTGAAATCGGAATGCTTCCGGTGATGGTGAAATCGAAAATCTGCAACCTCAGCCCGGATAAGATAGACAAAGTCTTAGAGCACATCCTCAAAAGGAACGTAAGCTCCCTCAGCTATGAGGAAAAGCTTTACTTGGCAGGCGAAGACCCGCTCGACCCTGGAGGCTACTTCATAATAAACGGAACAGAGAGGGCAATCGTAACTTTGGAAGACTTGGCTCCTAACAAGGTTCTCCTTGAAAGAGAAGAGAAATACGGGGAGATGGTTGAGGTTGCGAAGTGTTTTAGCCAGAGAGCTGGATATAGGGCACTCATAGTTGTTGAAAGAGCTAAGGGGAACATTCTCGAAGTCACATTTCCGCAGTTGCCGAAGCCGATAAAGTTCGTCATCTTGATGCGTGCTCTTGGCGTTGAAAGCGATCAGGACATCGTGGAGATGGTGAGCACGAATCCGCAGATAATGAGATACATGCTCCAGAACATCGAAGACCCCGATGTCTCGGACATTCAGACAAGGGAGGATGCGATAGAATACATCGGCAAAAGAGTTGCTCCCGGGCAGAGCAGGGAATACAGAATTCAAAAAGCCGAACAAGTCCTTGACCAATACTTCCTTCCACATCTCGGGATTGAAAAGGAAGCACGAAAGGCGAAGGCGTTCTTCCTTGCGAGGATGGCTGAGCTTATCTTCGAGCTCCACCTCGGGTTGCGAAGGGAAGACGACAAGGATCACTACGCAAATAAAAGGCTTCGCCTTGCAGGGGATCTAATGGAAGAAATTTTCCGTGTCGCTTTTCTGAGATTGATCAAAGACGTGAAGTATCAGCTTGAGAGGGCAAAGATGAGGGGTAGGAGCATGAAGCTCTCAACTGCAGTGCGAAGTGATGTGCTCACGGACAGAATAATGCACCCCATGGCTACTGGAAACTGGGTGGGTGGGAGAACGGGAATATCCCAGCTCATAGACAGACACAACTTCATTTCGCTGATCTCGCACCTCCGAAGAGTTGTCTCTCCACTATCACGATCGCAACCACACTTCGAAGCCCGTGACCTGCATGCGACGCACTGGGGAAGAATTTGCCCATCCGAAACTCCAGAAGGTCCAAATTGCGGGCTCGTGAAGAACTTTGCTCAGTATGCGGAGATAAGCGTTGGCGTTGATGAAAAGGAAGTGATCAACATTTTGCCAAGACTTGGAGTTCAGATGCTGAGGGGTTGAGATGAGGAAGTGTAGGGTTTACGTTAACGGCGCTTTGGTTGGATTCGTAGACAACGGCGAAGAGCTCGCTAAGGAGATAAGAAGACTTAGAAGAAGGGGTAAGTTGTCGAGTCAGGTAAACGTTGCGTATTTTGCGGATTCGAACGAAGTAAGGATAAACACAGACCCCGGCAGAGCGAGGAGACCTTTGATAGTCGTTGAGAATGGGAAACCGCTTTTGACGGAGAAGCATATAAGTAAGTTGGAAGCTGGCGAGATAACCTTCGAAGACCTCGTGAGGCAGGGGGTCATAGAGTTCCTTGATGCGGAGGAAGAGGAGAATGCACTCGTCGCTGTGAACGAGAAGGATTTAACTCCTGAGCACACACATCTCGAGCTTGATCCAAGCTTGATCGTTGGAATCTGCGTTGGTAGCATACCTTATGCGGAGCACAACGCATCTCCGAGGAACACGATGGGGGCGGCGATGATAAAGCAGGGACTCGGGATTCCCTACCTAAACCTCGACTGGCGCACGGACACGAGAGGGCATTTGCTCATGTATACGCAAATACCAATCGTAACCACAGACACTCAACTTAAGATGCGATACGACGATCGCCCCTCTGGACAGAACTTCGTCGTTGCGGTTTTGAGCTACGAAGGTTACAACATCGAAGATGCGATAATCTTGAACAAAGGTAGCGTGGACAGGGGAATTGGAAGGAGTTTCTTCTTCAGAACCTATGAAGCCGAGGAGATGCGGTATCCGGGTGGGCAAGAGGATAAGTTCGAAATTCCCGGCGCAGACATCTCTGGTTTTAGGGGTTCCGAGAACTATGCGCACCTCGACGAAGATGGGCTTGTTCATCCAGAAACTGAAGTCGGTCCAGACGATGTGTTGATAGGCAGAACATCTCCGCCAAGATTCCTTGAGGAGCCAGAAGTCGGAATCTCACCGCAGAAAAGAAGGGAGACGTCGATAACGATGAGGAGCAATGAAAAAGGCGTTGTTGATGCGGTTTTCCTTGTTCAGTCTGAAAATGGATTGAAGCTTGCTAAGGTCAGGGTTAGAGACCTCAGAATTCCCGAACTCGGAGACAAGTTCGCTTCAAGGCACGGACAAAAGGGAGTCGTTGGATTGATCGTGCCAGAGGAGGACATGCCGTTCACGGAATCGGGAATCGTGCCGGACATGATACTGAACCCGCACGCAATTCCGTCGAGGATGACCGTCGGGCATGTGCTTGAGATGATAGGCGGAAAACTTGGCGCTCTCGAAGGAAGGCGAGTGGACGGGACGATTTTCTATGGAGAGAAGGAGGAAGACCTTAGAAACGCTCTCAAGAAATACGGCTTCACGCATACGGGTAAGGAAGTGATGTACGACGGCATAAGCGGGAAGAAGTTCGTCGCAGACATCTTTGTCGGCGTGATATACTACCAGAAGCTATACCACATGGTCGCTGGAAAGATACACGCAAGGAGCAGAGGACCTGTGCAGATCCTTACGAGACAGCCTACAGAAGGTAGAGCAAGAAAAGGTGGGCTGAGGTTCGGAGAAATGGAGAGGGACGTTCTAATTGGTCATGGTGTTGCGTTACTCCTCAAAGACCGCCTTCTCGACGAGTCTGACAAAGTCGACGTTTGGGTTTGCGGAAACTGTGGGCATGTTGCGATGTTCGACTATAGAAAGAACACCGCATACTGCAATGTTTGCGACGACGACACGAACGTGTTTAAGGTTAGCATGAGCTATGCGTTCAAGCTCCTCCTCGATGAGCTGAAATCGATGATGATCGCTCCGAGGTTAAAGCTTAGCGATAAGGCTTAGGGTGAGTTTATGTATCCGAAGAAGATTTCTGCGATAAAGTTCGAGGTTTTGTCCCCGCAGGAGATAAGGAGGATGAGCGTTGCAAAGCTCAACAACCCAGAAACATACGACGATGATGGCTTCCCAGTTGAAGGCGGGTTGATGGACACAAGACTGGGAGTTATAGATCCGGGTTTGAAATGCAGAACCTGTGGAGGAAAATACGGCGAATGCCCGGGGCACTTTGGGCACATAGAGCTCGCAGCTCCTGTGATTCACGTTGGATATGCGAAGATCATCGCAAGACTCCTAAGCGGAACTTGTAGGGAATGCGGAAGAATTCTGATGAAAGACGACAGGAGGGACAAGTTCATAAGGGAAATAGAGCGACTGAAGTCGTTGGGGCAGAACTACGAGGAGGTCTTGAAGGAGGTCTTCAGGTTGACCAAGGCGGCGAAGAAGTGCCCACACTGCGGGGCTGAGCAGAGGGAGATAAAGTTTGAGAAACCAACTTCCTTCTATGAAGTTATCGATCCAGAGAAAAAGGAGGAGCAGAAACTAACGCCGAAGGACGTAAGAGAGAGGCTTGAAAAGATTCCAAACGAGGACTTGCCAGCGTTTGGGCTTGATCCAAAATCTGTTCGTCCAGAGTGGTTTGTTCTCACAGTCCTCCCAGTTCCACCTGTCACCGTAAGACCTTCGATAATCCTCGAAACTGGACAGAGAAGCGAAGACGACCTAACGCACAAGCTCGTGGACATAATCAGGATCAACCAGAGGTTCATAGAGAACCGAGACACTGGAGCACCGCAACAGATTCTCGAAGATCTTTGGGAGCTTTTGCAGTATCACATCACAACTTATTTCGACAACGAGGTCAGCGGAATACCGCCAGCGAGACACAGAAGTGGGAGACCTCTAAAAACCTTAGCCCAGCGTCTGAAAGGAAAAGACGGAAGATTCCGTGGCTCTTTGTCTGGAAAAAGGGTCAACTTCTCCGCAAGAACCGTCATAAGCCCGGATCCATGTATAAGCATAAGCGAAGTCGGTGTTCCGGAAGAGGTTGCGAGGGAGCTTACGGTTCCGATCTTCGTCACTCCAAACAACCTCGAGTTCGCAAGGGAGTTTTTGCTTCGCAAAGAGAGCCCGAAGGCGAGTTACATCATAAGACCAGATGGTAAAAGAATAAGGGTTATCGATACAAATCGTGAAGAGCTCGCAGAGAAGCTCGAGCCAGGGTGGATCGTTGAAAGAGAGCTCATGGACGGTGACATCGTTCTTTTCAATCGACAGCCTTCTTTGCACAGAATGAGCATCATGGCTCACTACGTTCGAGTTCTACCTTACAAGACGTTCCGCTTGAACCCAGCGGTTTGTCCGCCGTATAACGCAGACTTCGATGGAGATGAGATGAACCTACACGTCCCACAAAGCCTTGAGGCGCAGGCTGAGGCTAAGATTCTGATGGCAGTTCAGGAGCACATTCTGTCGCCGAGGTTTGGCGGTCCGATCATTGGTGGGATCCACGATCACATCACGGGGCTTTACTTGCTGACGAGGGGAGAAAAGAAGTTCAGCAAAGAGGAGGCGATGGACTTCCTGCGTGCGGTGGATCTATCTGAGATTCCCGCAAAAGAAGAGTATACGGGCAAGGAGATATTCAGCTTCATTCTTCCAAAGATTTCGATAAGGTTCAAAGCGGAGATCTGCCAGGGATGTGCGGTTTGTAAGGAGGAGAACTGCGAAAACGATGCGTTCGTTGTCATAGAAGATGGGAAGTTGTTGAAGGGGACAATCGACGAAAAGGCGGTTGGAGCCTTCAAGGGTGTAATAATCGACGAGATAATGAGGAAATTCGGCGCATCGACGACAAGAAAGTTCATCGACGACATGACGAAGCTCGCAATCCGTGTGATCACGAGACTCGGCTTTACCATAGGCATCGACGACGAGGACATCCCGAAGGAGGCGATTCAGCAGATCGAGGAAACGATTAGCGAAGCTGAGAGGAGAGTCGAGGAGTTGATAAAGGCTTACAGGGAAGGAAACCTCGAGCCAATGCCGGGGAGGAGTTTGGAGGAGACGCTGGAGCTGAGGATAATGCAGGAACTTGGCAAGGCGAGAGACAGAGCTGGAAAGATCGCTGGAAGGTATTTGGGTATGGACAACTCCGCAGTCATAATGGCTGTGAGTGGAGCAAGGGGGAGCATGCTCAACTTAACACAAATGGCAGCTTGCATAGGGCAACAATCGGTCAGAGGGGAAAGAATAACACGTGGATACGCATACACGCATCGGACTACGAGCCACTTCAAACCAATGGATCTCTCTGCGAGGGCGAAGGGCTTTGTTAGGAGTAGCTACAAATCCGGTCTCTCGCCTATCGAGTTCTTCTTCCACGCCGCTGGTGGTAGAGAAGGTCTCGTCGACACCGCAGTCAGGACTTCGCAGTCTGGTTACTTGCAGAGGAGGATGATAAACGCCCTGCAAGACCTCAAAGTCGAGTATGATGGAACCGTAAGAGAGCAAACTTCTGGTGTTATCGTGCAATTTAAATATGGAGAAGATGGCGTAGATCCGATGAAGAGCTTTAGGGGTAAGGCGGTGGACGTGAAAAGAATAGTTAGAGAAGTTGTAGGGGTGAAAGAATGAGCTACGATGCGATGCTGAAAGATTACCCGCTTCCACCATCTGTTAAGGAGGAGATAAAGGAAGAGTTGGAGAAGTTGAAGCCGAAGAAGAACGTTGCGAAGAAGATCATCGACCTCTGTTATCAAGCTTACCTTTCGAACCTCATCGAACCAGGCGAGGCGGTGGGAATCGTTGCTGCGCAGTCTATTGGAGAGCCTGGAACGCAGATGACGATGAGGACTTTCCACTATGCTGGAGTTGCGGAGCTGAACGTTACTCTCGGTCTTCCGAGGCTCATCGAGATTCTCGACGTTAGAAAGAACCCCTCGACACCGATGATGACGATTCGCCTTCTGCCTGAGTATGCGAAGGATAGAGAAAAAGCGAGAGAAGTGGCGAACAAGATTGAGGCGACTTATCTGAAGGATTTGGCGGAGATTGAGGTCGATCTTAGAGAGATGAGCATCACTATAAAGCCAGATCGCGAGGCGATGAAGAAGAAGGATCTCACAATGGAGGAGCTGAGGGAAAAAATAGAGAAGTCGATAAAGAAGGACGCAGAGCTGATCGAAAAAGACGGCAACTTTGTTGTCAAGGTCAAGAAGGACTCCTACAAGGTATTGATGGACACGTTCGAGGAGCTAAGGGAGCTCGTGGTCATGGGGATAAAGGAGATACGGAGGGTCATAATAAGGAAGGAGGGTGACGAATACGTTCTCTACACCGAGGGCTCGAGTTTGAAAAAAGTTATGAAGGTGAAGGGCGTCGACTTCACGAGGACGATAACGAACGACATATACGAGATCTACGAGGTCTTGGGCATCGAAGCGGCGAGGACTGCGATAATCAACGAGGCAATCTCAACGCTCGAAGAGCAAGGTTTGGAAGTGGACGTTCGCCACATAATGCTCGTCGCAGATGTGATGACAGCGGATGGAGAGCTCAGGCAGATCGGTCGCCATGGAGTTGCGGGAGAAAAACAAAGCATCCTCGCAAGGGCTGCGTTCGAGATGACTGTAAACAATCTGCTCGACGCAGCCGTTAAGGGGGAGGTGGATTACCTGAAGGGGATAACCGAGAACATAATTATCGGACAGCCGATAAAGCTCGGAACCGGAGACGTTGAGCTCGTTGTGAGGTTAGGGGTGAGAAGATGAGCGATGTGGAAACGATTGTTAGAAACGCACTAAAGAGCGGAAAGTATTATTTCGGCATAAGGAGGACGATAAAAGCGCTTAAGAAAGGAGAGGCGAAAGCGGTAGTGGTTTCGAAGAACTGCCCAGAGGAGTTTTTGAGTGAGATAAAGAAGTTCAATGTTCCAGTGTTCGTCTTCGATGGAACAAACATGCAACTCGGCGAATTTTGCAGAAAACCTTTCAGTATATCTTCGATGGCAATCTTAGAGAGTGTGAAGTGATGGTTATGGAGATGAAGCTCTCCTCGGAGGAGATCAGATATCTCACACTTTTTGAGAACTTAACTGGCGCAAGCGTTAAGGACTGCATCGTCTACGACGACAAGGGCATCTTCGTCGTTAAAAAGGGCGACATGGGCTTGGCGATTGGGAAAGGCGGTATAAACGTTGACAGGGCAAGGGAGCTGATAGGGAAAAAGATCGAGATAATAGAGCACTCCGACGATCCAGCGGAGTTCATATCCAACATTTTCAAGCCGATAAAGGTGAGCGTGAAGATCTTGGACAAAGGCAATTCAAAGACAGCGCAAGTCATCGTTTCACCGGATTTGAAGGGGATTGTCATTGGTAAAGGTGGCAAAAACATTAATAAAGCGAAGGAATTAGCTAAGAGGCATCACAACATCGAGGACATAGTGGTAAGGTGATGGTATGGGCTATGGATTGTTCGCCGCAAGAAAACTACTCGAAGTGAAGAAGAAGTTCAGGTGGAGCCAGAAGAAATACGTTAGAAGAGTGCTCGGGTTAGCAAAGAAAGCCGATCCCTTGGAAGGAGCACCAATGGCTCGTGGCATCGTGCTCGAGAAAATTGGGATCGAAGCGAGGCAACCGAACTCTGGAATAAGAAAAGCAGTGCGAGTCCAGCTGATCAAGAACGGAAGGCAGATAACCGCATTCGCCCCAGGAGATGGTGCGATTAACTTCATCGACGAGCACGATGAAGTCATAGTGGAGAAGATAGGCGGGAGAATGGGAAGGAGCATGGGCGATATTCCGGGAGTGAGATACAAGGTGATCAAGGTCAACGAAACGAGCCTTAAAGAGCTCGTGAGAGGAAGAAAGGAGAAGAAGATGAGGTGAAGTATGGCTTACGGCTTAAGCGAGAACGATTTACTTGTTTTTGGGAAATACAGCGTTAAGGATGTCGAGGTTAAGGATCCAGCTTTAAAGAGCTATATTTGTCTTAAGCCAACGTTCACGCTCCACACTCATGGTAGGCATTTTGATCCGTTTGCAAAGGAAAAGGTGTTCATCGTCGAGCGATTGATCAACAAAGTGATGCGCAAGGAAAGAAACACGGGAAAGAAGATGAGCGCTTACAACATCGTCCGTGAAACCTTCGAGATAATCGAGAGAAAGACGAAAAAGAACCCGATTCAAGTCCTCGTGGATGCGATTGTGAACGCTGGACCAAGAGAAGAAGTAGTGCGACTAAAATACGGTGGAATCGCAGTCCCAAAGGCAGTTGATACTTCCAGCCTTCGCAGAGTTGACGTTGCGTTGCGGAACATCGTCGAGGGTGCAAGGAGGGCGGCGTTCAAGTCGAAGAAGAGCATTGCTTACTGCCTTGCGGACGAGATAATCGCAGCTGCGAACAACGACACAAAGAGCTATGCGGTATCGAAGAAAGAAGAAGTCGAGAGAGTTGCGAAGTCTGCGAGGTGATCGCAATGACGAGAGCGAAGAAAATGGTAGAAAGGATGCATGAGCTGATGTGGAAGCCAGAGAAAATTAGGAACATCGGCATCGCAGCGCACATCGATCACGGAAAAACAACGCTTAGCGATTCCTTGATTGCGGGAGCGGGAATCATAAGCGAAGAACTTGCGGGACAACAGCTTTACTTGGACTACGATGAGCAAGAAAAGGAAAGAGGGATCACGATAAACGCTGCGAACATCTCGATGGTTCACGAATACAACGGCGAAGAATACTTGATAAACCTGATAGACACCCCTGGGCACGTTGATTTCGGCGGAGAAGTCACGAGAGCGATGCGAGCTGTCGATGGCGTGATCATCGTCGTCGATGCAGTCGAAGGTGTGATGCCCCAAACCGAAACCGTAGTTAGACAAGCGCTGAAGGAAGGTGTGAAGCCAGTTCTTTTCGTGAACAAGGTTGACAGGCTGATAAAGGAACTGCAGTTGACTCCGCAACAGATGCAGGAAAGGCTCGTGAAGGTTATAAATGACGTGAACAAGCTCCTGAAGTCTGTAAGCCCAGATAGGTTCAACGAATGGAGGATAGAGGTTCAGAAGGGAAATGTGGCGTTTGGTTCGGCGTTGCAGAAATGGGCTGTCAGCGTTCCATCGCAGAAAGTCACGGGAATTGGCTTCAAGGAAGTTTACGAGTATCTCAAGAAAGGTGAAGTGAAGGAGCTCTCGAAGAAGAGCCCTGTGCACGTCGTGATATTGGACATGGTCGTAAAGCACCTACCAAACCCAATTCAGGCGCAGAAGGAGAGGATAAAGATAATCTGGAAGGGCGACCTCAACAGCGAAATTGGCAAGGCGATGGCAAACTGCGATCCGAAGGGACCAATTGTTTTGATGGTGACGAAGATCGTCGTAGATCCGCAGGCTGGAGAAGTTGCGGTTGGAAGACTTTTCAGCGGAACTATAAAGCCGGGGGTTGAACTGCACATAGTCGACAGAAAGGCGAAGAATCGTGTCCAAACCGTGGGCGTTTACATGGGTCCGAGGAGGGTTGAGGTCGAGGAGATCCCAGCGGGGAACATCGTAGCGTTGGTTGGGTTGAAAGACGCAGTCGCTGGATCGACTTGCACGGAGCTCGAGAAGATAGAGCCGTTCGAGAGCATAAAGCACTACAGCGAACCCGTTGTTACGATGGCAATCGAAGCGAAGAACCCAAGGGATTTGCCAAAGCTCGTTGAAGTGCTTAGAAAGCTCGCAAAAGAGGATCCAACGTTGCAAGTTACGCTGAACGAAGAAACTGGTGAGCACTTGATAAGTGGAATGGGCGAGCTACACTTAGAGGTGAAGGTGGAGAAGATAAGACGAGACTATGGGCTCGAGGTCATCACTTCGCCACCGATCGTGGTTTTCAGGGAAACCGTAACAGCCACTTCGCCAGTTGTCGAGGGAAAGTCGCCGAACAAGCATAATCGTTTCTACATCGTCGTCGAGCCTTTGCCAGCAGAGGTTGCGAGGTTGTTCAAGGAAGGCGAAGTCGACTTCAAGATGGACAAGAAGGAGAGGAGAAAGAAGTTGCAAGACGCCGGACTCGATGGCGAGGAAGCTGCGGGTGCGGTTGATTACTACGAGGGCAATCTTTTATGCGATGTCACGAAGGGAATCCAGTATTTGAACGAAACGATGGAGCTCATAATCGAGGGATTCAGGGAAGCGATGCGCACAGGTCCCTTGGCAAGGGAGCCTTGCATGGGGATAAAGGTAAAGCTCGTCGACTGCAAACTGCATGAAGACGCTGTGCATCGTGGACCAGCGCAGGTGATCCCAGCGGTTCGATCTGCGATCTTCGCAGCGATTCTACAAGCGGACGCAACTCTGCTCGAGCCGTATCAGAACGTTTACATCATGGTTCCGCAGACGATGATGGGGAACGTGACGAGGGAGATACAGGGAAGAAGGGGGCACATACTCGACATAAAGATCGATGGAGACACTGCGACGTTGGTGGCGAAGGCTCCAGTGAAGGAGATGTTTGGTTTCGCTGGGAGCATAAGATCTGCGACTTCTGGTAAAGCCATTTGGAGCACCGAACACGCTGGCTTCGAAAAAGTCCCGCCGAGTTTGCTCACAGACTTCGTGATGGAGGTTAGGAAGAGAAAGGGCTTGAAGCTCGAAATTCCGAAGCCGGAGGAGTTCCTTGCTTAGGGATCTGAACGAGAGAGAAGAGAAGGTTCTGCGAAAAGCTTTGAAATTCCTTAACTCTTTCGATTTTTTGAAAGAAAAAAAGCTTGTCGTGAAGGGCAAAGAGGTTTTTGCGGTTTCTGAAGAGCTTTACGAGTTCTTGAAAACAGGAGTAGACTGCTACTGTGGGGTTAAGATCGGGGAAATTGGGAAGAGATTTCGTTTAACACTTGAAGGCTCTTTTTGGCTAATGAGGAATGAGAAGAAGAAGGTTTGGGTTAACGAAAGGGGAGAGATGCTCTTTCTCTATGGCAGAGATGTTTTCACCGAATCGGTGACCAAAGTGGGCGAGTTTGAAGAGAACGAGATCGTTTTTGTCTGCAACCGCTACGGCGACATCCTTGGCATTGGGAAAGCGAGGTTTGACTCGCTTAAAATCTTGAAGCAAGCTAAGGATAGAGTCGTGGTTGAAAACCTTGTGGACAGAGGTGCCTACCTAAGGCACGAGAAGATCTACGAGGCTTTTTAACCTCGCCTGAAGATCTTGCTGAAAAATCCCCTCCTTTTCTCCTCGGAATCTGGACTCTTTTTTGCGATTTCCTCGACTTCTTCAGATTCAACGACTTTGACCGCTTCGCTGTGTGCACTCTTTCGCACACGGATCCTCACTACGATCGGCATGTCTATCCCTGAGCTAACGACGACTGCGTATCCCGGAGGTAGCCTTTTGACCTCTTCGATCATCTCCGAAGTTATTCCTTCGATCCCCTTCTTTATTGCGTTCAAATCGTTTGGATTCGTCACCCTCATTATGATCTGCGTGTTGCACTGGCTTATGACGTTCTTATCCACCCTCGCTGGTCTCTGGCTGATCACCATAAGCCCAAGCCCAAACTTTCTGCCTTCGCTCGCAATCGCCCTCAGTGCATTCGTCGAAACCGCTTTCTCTCTTTCGGGAACGAAGTTATGCGCCTCTTCGACAACTATCATCCCGGGCTCGACTTCTCCACGCTTTCTGAGCTCGAATAGTTTCGAAGTTATCCTTGAAACTATCAGAGCTTGATACGTCGGCTCTATACCACGTAGATCTATTATGCTCGCTTTTCCTCTACGCATCAGCTCTCTCACATCCGTGGGTTTATCTTTAAAAAGTCCTGAACTCTCGATCTTCGAAAGCGCACCTATTAGAGTCCACTTACCGCTGTGCCTCGTTTTCTCGACTTCCCTTATGATGTCCGAGATCGTGTAATCCTCAAGCTCTCTCATCGCCTGATACAGCAGGGCTTGGGCGCTCGGGCTACGAAGGTTGCTGAGCTCGATCAACTCTTCTGGAGAGAGATTCCTGTTTTCCAGCGATAGCTCCTTGTCCGCTTCGCTCAAAAAAGGCGAGGTAGGGGGAGCGTAGACAACGACTTTGTCCGCATATCCTTTGGGTTTAACTCCAAACTCGTTCTCGGATATCTTGTTTGCTTTCTTTAGCGACACATATTCGCCGTGCGGATCGATTATCAGCAGGGGGACGTTTCGGTCGAGGAGTTCTTCGACGATCACACCTGCGGTGTAACTTTTACCACTACCAGTCTTTGCGAGTATGCAAACATGCTTTTGAACAAGGATATTCGGATTCAGAGTGACTCGGACGTTTGTATCTCCAAGGAGACCAAGGTAAATCCCCTCTTTTTCAAAACCAAACGTTTCTGCGATCATCGAATCTTCCGCAATGTAAACATTCTCCCCTGGGATGAAGGGAGTAGAGGGAGTTATAATCTTCCCGCTCTCTCTTTTTCCAATAACCCTTGCCTTCCCAATCAGCCCCCTCTCCGCAGATTTGGTGTTTTCGGTTGCTAAAATCTCAGAAACCTGTGCTAAAATCCATCCCTCTGCGTCGTTCCAAACCTTTATGTAGTCTCCCCTTTTCACAGCTTTTGGATTTGTGACGACGAATTCGAACTCGAACGCAGATGCGGTTCCAACGATTCTTCCGACTGCACTTCGCATTGGAAGATTTTCTCGAAACAGATATTTCTTTCTTTCGGAGTAAAAATCTTCGCCCCGAGCGAGAACAAAAAGCTTAAAAAGTTCTTTGATTAGCGAGTCCAATGATCGCTTCCGCCCCTGGGAAGATAATACTCTTTGGCGAGCACTCAGTCGTTTATGGTCGTCGTGCACTGGTTTCTGCGATAGATCTCCGTTGTAGGGTTGAAGTGAAGAGAAGCAGAGATTTTCGAATCTCTTCCGTCTTAGGAACAACTGGGCTTGACTTCAAAGTTCACCCTTACGTCAGCTTTGCTGTGAAAAGATTCCAAGAAGTTTGCGATTTGCAAGGAGCGGATATCTCGATAAGAACTGAGATCCCGATCGCCTCAGGTCTTGGTAGCTCTTCCGCTGTAACCGTTGCAACTCTAAAGGCTCTGAGCGAGGAGTTCAACGCAAAACTCAGCGATCAGGAAATTTTTGAGCTTGCAAGAAAAGTGGAGCTCGACGTCCAAGGCAGAGGGAGTGGGATAGACCCGTTCATCTCGACCTTTGGTGGTTCTTGGATTTTTCCGGAGAGAAGGAAGGTCGAAATCTCGCTCGAGCTCTTCGTCATAAGGCTTTGGGAAAGGGCGACGAAGGTTATGGTCGAGAAGGTCGCAAACCTGAGACAAAGGTATCCGGAGATCGTGGATAGAATCTTCGATGCGATCGATGCGATAACGCTGAAAGCCCTTGAACTCGGAGCAGAAAAGATGGACGAGCTTATTTACATAAATCAGTCGTTGCTTAGAGCGATAGGCGTAAGCTCAGCCGAAATAGATCGAATAGTTGCGGACTTGGAGAGAGACGGGTTTGTTGTGAAGCTAACAGGCGCTGGTGGGGGAGGTTGCGTTTTTGGCGTGTTCAAAGGCAAGAAGCCAGAAAACAGTTTTTTGGTGAGAACGAATGCGGAAGGTGTTAGGGTTGAGAATCCTTAAGATCGGCGGATCCGTGATAACGAGGAAGGAGGGTTACGAGGAGATAAATGAGAAGGCGATCGAAGAAGTCTGCTCTGCGATTGCGGAAAACTACCGCAACCTGGTCTTGATCCATGGCGCCGGCTCCTTTGGGCATCCGCACGTGAGGAGATTCGGTTTAAAAGATGCGATCTCGATTGCAAGAATCCACAACGCCTGCGTTCGACTCAACGAGCTCTTTTGCAGAAAACTGATAGAGTTCGGAGTTCCTGCGGTTGGGATGCATCCGATGAGCAGTTCTTACGAATTGATTCCGAAAATGCTCGAAAGAAATCTCGTCCCCGTGCTTCACGGCGATGTGACCCCTGAGTTTAGAGTTGTCTCTGGCGATGAAATCGCAGTGAACATCGCCAATGTTTTTGGCGCAGATCGCTTGGGCTTTGCGACGAACGTTGATGGCGTTTTTGTGAATGGGAAGGTAGTTGGAAAGTTCACAAGGGAAATGACCGCAGATTCGATCGGCGAAAGCGATGTAACGGGAAGAATGCGTGGGAAGCTTGAGAAGGTGTTCTCTTTGAGGACGAAGTGTAGGGTCTTCATCTTTAGGGGAGAAGGGGAAAAGATTAAGAAGTTTCTCTCAGGCGAGGAGGTTGGGACAGAGGTGGTTCTGTGAAAACCTCTGACAGAAAACTCGATCACATAAGGATTTGCCTGAGCGAAGAAGTTGAGAGTGGTTACAATGGTCTCGAGGACGTGATGCTGATCCACAACGCCGTTCCAGAGTTCGATTTCAGCAAAGTCGACACTGAAATCAAATTTTTCAACAAAAAGCTGTCGTTTCCGTTCCTCATAGCCTCGATGACGGGTGGGCATGAAATTGCGAAGGAGATAAACGCAAACCTTGCGACCGCAGTTGAGAATACCGGAATCGGCATGGGTGTCGGGAGCCAGAGAGCAGGAATAGAAAAGAAGGAGCTCGAGGATACATTCTCAGTAGTTCGAGAAAAAGCTCCAAAGGCTTTCATTTACGCAAACATAGGTCTTGCCCAAGTGATGAAGGATCCTGAGATCGTTGACAAAGCGGTCGAGATGGTTGAAGCGGATGCGATTGCGATCCACTTGAACGCCTTGCAAGAGGCGGTGATGAGCGAGGGCGAAGCAGTTGCGGGCAACTTTGAAATTCTCTCCGAGATCTGCAAGAGCACAAAAGTTCCGGTGATCGCAAAGGAGACAGGAGCGGGCATAAGCAGAGAAGTCGCTATCAAGTTGAAGGATGCGGGGATTTCTGCGATCGACGTTGGCGGGAAAGGTGGAACTTCTTTTAGCGCAGTTGAGGCTCATAGAAGCGAGGACGAAGTTTTAAAAGCTGTTGGTTTCGACTTCTTTGACTGGGGAATTCCTACTGCCTTCTGTATCGTCGACTGCTACGACGTTTTGCCTGTGATCGCAACCGGTGGCATAAGGAATGGTTTGCACGTTGCGAAGTCTTTAGCATTGGGGGCAAAGATTGCGAGCTCGGCGTTACCGTTTTTAGCGCAGGCAAAGGTGAGCGCAAGCGCTGTCGAGAGGTTGATCGAAAGGTTCAGACTTGGCTTAAAGGTGGCGATGTTTTTAACGGGAGCGAGAAAGGTTGGAGAGCTAAAAGAGAAACCAATCTTCGTAAGTGGAAAGCTCTTGGAGTGGATGAGGTTTAGAAAGATTGATATTGATGGGTTCTGCAGAGGGAGAAGATGATCGAGATTCAGAAAAGGGCGAAGATAGTCGATGAGGCGATTGCAGAGCTTTTGCCAGAGAAGGAGCTTGGGCTTTACAAAGCTGCGAGGCACTTAATAAAAGCTGGTGGAAAAAGAATTCGTCCCGTAATTGCGATGCTCGTCTGCGAGGCAATTGGAGAGGATTACAGGAAAATAATGCCGGCGATCGTTGCAATCGAGGCGATACACAACTTCACGTTGATCCACGACGACATAATGGACAGGGACGAGATGCGAAGGAATGTGAAAACCGTCCACGCAGCGTTTGGTGAGCCAACTGCGATTCTTGCTGGCGATACGCTTTTTGCAGAGGCTTTCAGCTTGCTTGCAAAATGCGATACGGACGCTTTGAACGTTAAGAAAGCGGTCGAACTTGTTGCGGACGTTTGTGTTAAGATCTGTGAAGGTCAGTTCATGGACATGAGCTTCGAAACCAGGATGGCAAGCGAGGAGGAGTATCTCGAGATGGTGAGACTCAAAACTGGAGTCCTTATCGCCGCATCCGCGTCCCTTCCTGCGGTTTTGTTTGGGAGAAGCGATCTTTTCCAATACCTTTGGGACTACGGAATAAACGCTGGAATTGGTTTCCAAATCCACGACGACGTTCTCGATCTGACAAGCGAGGAAATCGGAAAAGACTGGGGAAGCGACATCGTGAAGGGGAAGAAGACGCTTGTTGTGATCAAGGCTTTCGAGAAAGGCGTAGAGCTTGAGACGTTTGGAAAGCAGAAGGCGAGCATCGAAGACATCAAGAAAGACGTTGAAAAGCTCAGGGAATGTGGTGCAATAGATTACGCAGTCAAGAAGGCGAGAGAGTTTGTTGAGAGGGCAAAGAAGAATCTGAGGGTTCTCGAGGAGAACGAGGGGAAGAAAATCCTCGAGTCTCTTACGGACTTCCTCGTCGAGAGAAAGAAATAAATTTTTAAATTCTTACCAAACTTTTTCCATGCAAAAAAGGGCACTGATCTTTGGCAGATTTCAACCATTCCACTTGGGGCATTTGGAAGTGATAAAGTGGGCACTGAAGAGCTTTGACGAAATCGTGCTCCTCATCGGCATGGCTGACGAAAGTCACACGTTGAGGAACCCATTCACCGCTGGAGAGAGAATATGGATGATCCGTGAATCTTTGATCGAAAACGGGATAAGCCTTGACAAGATAATAACCGCAACCGTTCCCACGATGAGCGTTTACGTTGGCAACGCATTCTACATCCTCAACCTCGTGCCAAAGATAAAGGCGATAATAACGAGGAACCCCATAATCGCACAGGTTTTCAAAGACGCCGGACTCGAAGTCTTGATCCCGCCAGATTTCAACAGAGAGAAGTTCAGAGGGACAACGATAAGAAAAATGATGCTGAACGGCGGAAATTGGAAGGAATGCGTCCCAAATGCGGTTGTTAGGATAATAGAATCGATTAATGGTGTTGAAAGGCTCAAAAAAGCGAATTCGAGGGATTGAGTTCGGGGAGAAGTTTAAAATATGTCTTCTCCTACGATTTTCATGGAACGAGAGGCGGAGATAATCGTGGAGAAACCGTCCGTTAAGAACGCAATCCTCGTCACGAGCTTTCCCGGTGTTGGACTCGTGGGAACGATAGCGAGCGCTTATTTCATAAACGAGCTAAAGCTCGATGCAATCGGAATCCTCGACTCGAAACTATTGCCACCGATTGCCTCGCTTTACGAAGGTGTGGTGTTACCGCCGATAAGGATTTACGAGTCCGAGGATCTGAACTTGCTTCTAATCCACTCCGACGTTCCGATAGTCCCGCAGATCGCTTACGGGATAAGCAAGACAATCGTCAGCTGGGCGATGGAAGTTAAGGCAAGGAGAGTTTACTCCTTAGCGGGAATTGCGACTTTCGAGGATAAGAAGAGAGTTTTTGGAGCGGTAACGCAGAAGGAGCTGATAGACGAGATAAAGGATCATGTCGAGATCTTCAGAACTGGAACGATTTCCGGGATTGCGGGAAGCATATTGAACGAATGTGTCGCAACTAAGTTCCCGGGAATTGCGCTTCTTGGCGAAACCTCTGGTTTTAACCCAGATCCAAGGGCTGCTGCGAACATAATTGGGGCGATGAACAAGATCTTTGGCTGGAACATCAGCGTGGATAAGTTGATCGAGGAAGCGGAGTTTATAGAGGCGCAGATGCAGAAACTGGCTGAGCAAGCGGTGCAGGAAGTGAAGAGGGAAGAGTTCCCGATGTATAGGTGATGGAGATGAGATGTTACGTGTTCAGCGGGATTGCCAAAGGGGTTCTCGAGGACATAATGAGGAGGAACATTAGGACCATAGAGCTTAGGAGTGCCCACAACGTCGCAACTGCACTTCGTGTTAACCTTGGCGACTGCGTCTTTTTGACGTATTCGAAAACGAGAGACCTCGACAGAGGTGTGGGCGGAGTGATTGCGGAGGTGAACGGAAAGGAAGTCGTGCATCAGTCCCTGTTTTACGCTTCCCCGCATTACGTAGAAGAGAGCGAGATGGCGGTTGTTAGGCTTAAACTTAACCCAAAGGGAATCGGAAGAATAATCCAGATCAGGGCTGGCGACATTCTCGATGCAATCGAAGCAGAAGTCGTCGAGGTCACGACTTTCAGTGCTTGGTAAACTTTTTTATGCTCGAGAAGTTCGAGGGCTGTATCTTAGGGCTCGCAATCGGCGATGCCTTGGGAATGCCTGCGGAAGGCTTGAGCAGGGAAAAAGTTAAGGAGATCTATGGAGAAATAAGGGACTTCCTCCCGTCTCCCTACGGTGACTTGAAGGCTGGAGAGTGGACTGATGATACGGAGCAAACTCTTTTGCTTGCGGAATCGATAATCGAAACCACCTACTTCAGCCCGGAGAACTTTGCTGAGAAGCTGAAGAATTGGTTTTACACAGCGCAAAGGATTGGTCCAACCTCGAGAACTGCGATCCTCAGGCTTCTCAGGGGATTCGGTTGGTATGAGTCTGGCGTCGAAAGCGACACGTGCGGAGCAGCGATGCGAGTTGCGCCGATTGGGTTAGTCTACCACTTCAACTTCAACCTCGTTGAAAAATACGCAGAGATCTCTTCAAGGATAACGCATTCGAGTAGTGTTGCGATTGCCTCAGCAATTGCGGTTGCAATAGCGATCGCCTGCAAGATGCTCGACTTCAGCGACGAGGAAATGCTGGAAGAGGTTCTTAAGAGAGTCGAGGACTACGACAGTCTTCTCGCAGACAAGATTCGGTTTGCATACGAGATAAGGGATAAAGACCTCGACTACGCAGTTGAAAAGCTTGGAAACACGATTTCAGCACTCGATGTTGTGCCGATGGCTTTTTACTGCTCTTTTTCTGAGAGAGATTTTGAGGGTGCGGTTCTGAAGTCTGCGAACGCAGGAGGAGATGCGGATTCGATCGCTTCGATCTGCGGAGCCATAAAAGGAATAGATGGAGTTGCAGAGAAGTTTCTTGGGAAACTGAAAGACGTTGATTTGCTGAAAGACGTCGCTTTTAGGCTCTACGAGCTCCACATGAAAATAGCAAAGGTAATTTAAACTCGTGAGAACTTAAGCTATGGTCACGATCGGAATCTTTGGTTCGCATTCTGCAAAGGAAATCGGGACTTCAGCGAAAGCCTGGGGGTTCAAGACTGTGCTCATAGCGCAGAAAGGACGTGACAAGCTCTACACGAAATACAACAGGCACCTTTACGATCATATCATCACCCTCGATTCCTTCAAGGAGATCGTGAATGAAGATGTCCAGGAAAAACTGCTCGAACTTGAAACGATCTTCATACCAAATCGAAGCTTTGCAGTCTACGTTGGATACGACAGGATTGAGAAAGAGTTCAAAGTCCCGATCTATGGAAATCGCTTTCTTCTCAGGGCTGAGGAGAGAAACGTCGAAAGGAACCAGTATTACCTGCTCGAAAAGGCTGGAATAAGGATTCCGAAGTCTTTCAAGAGCCCAGAGGAGATCGACAGGCTTTGCATCGTAAAAGTCCAGCAGGCGAAGAACCCCCTGGAAAGGGCGTTTTTCTACGCCGTCTCTCCTGAAGATTACTATAGGCAAGCCGAAAGGCTGATCAAGGAAGGAGTTATAACGGAAGAAGGACTCGAGAAAGCGAGGATCGAGGAGTTCGTTTTGGGGGCGAGATTTAATGCGAACTTCCACAGCTACGCTTTAAAGGACGTTTTCGGCGACTTCGACTTCGTGGGCTTCAGCGATCGAAGGCAAGTGAATCTGCAAGGCTTCTTGAATCTACCTGCGAGAGAACAGCTGAAGATCGATGTTCCGATCAAAAACGAAGAAATTGGGCACTTCGGAGTCACAATGAGGGAGAGCAAGCAAGAAATTGTCTACGAATATGCGGAAAGGCTGATAAGGGTTTGCGAAAAGGAATATCCGCCAGGAATCGTTGGGCTTTTTGGGTTGCAAGGAGCGATGGCTTACTCGCCGAGCGACGAGCTCGAGTTCGTTGTCTTCGATGTCTCCTTCCGAGTCCCCGGGGATCCTGCGATCGGTCCGACTTCGCCTGAGATGAGAAACCTAACGCTGAAACATGGAGTCAGAATCGAAGACCCGCTCGACTTGACGATGATGGAAATAAAAAAAGCGGAAGAAATGGGGAGAATTGAGGAAATAGTCACTTAGGAAGCGTCTAAAAGCTCGATTCCGTCTTCTGTAAGCCTAAGCTTTCCTCCTTCCTCTTTTACAAAGCCTTCCTTTATGAGCCAATCCAGGTTGAACTTGAGCTGGAAATCTGTTAGGTTCAGCTCCTTTTTCACTTCATCCCTCGTTTTTCCCTGCGTGCCTATCGCACGGACTATGTCCCTCCTTATCGGGCTCATCGAAGCCTTGAAGAGCTTCTCGTGGTGCTCCCTATCCCTAACCTTTTCTGCCATGATTAAAGAGCGTTTTGTAGATATTAAATTTTTTCCACGATTCCGAAGGTTTGCTCTTCTGCGTAAAAGATTAAAGAACCTCGAGGTTTTAAAGAGCTTAGATTTTAAGCTTCTCTCGGATCCGTTATCTCACCGTAAATCGCAGAAACCGCTGCGACCGCTGGGTTAACCAAGTATATTTTTCCCTCCGGGCTTCCTTGCCTTCCAATGAAGTTTCTGTTCGAAGTCGAAACGCTCACCTCTTGACTTGCGATCAAGCCGAAGCTTCCGCCCATACACGGTCCGCAGGAGGGAAACTCTACAATCGCTCCCGCATCTACGAAGATCTCGATGAGCCCATCTTTCAAGGCTCTCATGTATTCCCTTCTGCTTGCCGGGATAACGATCAATCTTACCCCCTTCGCAACCTTCTCCCCCTTCAAAAGCTCTGCTGCGATCCTTAGGTCTTCGTATCTCCCATTCGTGCACGAGCCTATGAAGACCTGATCCACTTTTACACCCTTCACCTTCGAAACTCCCACGACGTTGTCGACCCTGTGCGGAACCGCAACCTGTGGCTCCATTCCCGTAACATTCAGATGCACAACCTCGAACTTTGCATCTTCATCGCTTTTCAGCGGTTCGCCCTTGAACTCTCGACCCATTTCCTTCAGATAATCAAGCGTGATCTTGTCGGGCTCAACGATCCCGGCTTTTCCACCCATCTCAATCGCCATGTTGCACATGGTAAAGCGATCTGCCATTGGCAAACTCTCAACGACTTTTCCTGAGAAAAGACAGGCTTTGTAATTCGCACCCTCAGCACCAACATTGCCAATTATTCGGAGCACGATGTCTTTTCCGTAGACGAACTTCTCAAGCTTTCCCGTGATCTCGAACTTTATTGTCTCCGGGACCTTGAACCAAAGCTTTCCAGTTGCGAGAACACATCCCATGTCCGTCGATCCGATTCCAGTTGCGAAAGCTCCGAGTGCGCCATACATGCAACTATGGCTGTCCGCACCGACTACAAGCATCCCTGGCTCGACGTGGTTCTCGACCATCAGCTGATGCGCAATGCCGTTGCAGACATCGTAGTTCAGTATTCCTTGCTCTTTGGCGAAAATTCTGAGCATCTTTTGATTCTCCGCAGATTTCACGCTGTCCGCCGGGGCTTGGTGGTCGAAAGCCATTACAACTTTTTTCGGATCCCAAACTCTTGCATTTTTACCCGCTATCTCCTCGAACGCCTTTATTGCAAGTGGTGCGGTGATGTCGTGGATCATCGCTAAGTCTATGTTTGCGAACACAAAGTCTCCAGCGCTGACTTCTTTCCCGCAGGCTCTCGAGAATATCTTCTCCACGATCGTTTTACCCATGCGATCTCAGCTTTGATGGAGTATTTCACGTTTGCGTTATAATTGATTGTGATGATACTCGTGATAATTTGTATGAATAAAAATGAAAAAATTTAAATACTCGGAATTTGTTGATGAGTCATGATACGGTTTGTTGTGGGAACAGTTCTATTACTCCTTGCAGTTGGAATCGCAACCGCAGACTGTCCGTTCGAGAAATTAGGGGAGATCTACACTGCAAAAACCGACGAAGGAGTTAACATAAAGTTGCTCAGATATGCACCCATCGGCGAAAGACCGAACTATGGAGCACAGCCAGTCGTATTATTCAGCGGTCTCATGACCAGCATGGCTGAGTATCTCTCGCACACACCCGAAAGCCTTAGGGGGATTTACAAAGCTCAGCTACCAGCGGAGCTTGCGGACTGGGCAAAGAATGATCCGAGAATTCAGAAGGATCCACTGCTGTATTACAGCCTTGCATACTACCTTTGGAAGAAGGGTTACGACGTTTGGCTCGTTAACTACCGAGGCACTGGTTGTGGGTTGCTGAAAAGCGATATGGGAAGTTTGCAGACAAGTCTCGACGTCTGGGCAATCTACGACACAAAGGCGGCGATAAGGAAAGTCTACGAGGTCACGGGAAAGAACTCGATCATAGGAGGGCACAGCACAGGCGGGCTTGTGAGCTACGTTTACTTGCAGGGAACCAAGTTCGTTAACACTCCGGCGTGCTTACTTGCACAGCCGTGGTGCAAGAAAGTTGTGAGTGACAGCAATCTTGTGAACTATAGAAACGGCGTTAATGGCTACAAGAACTCGGAGACTGTTCTCGGGGTGATTGCAATAGATCCCGCGATGATTCCACCGTTGCCGAAGCTCCTCGATACGAAACTTGGGTGGACACTTCTCGATTACCCGATGTATATAGATCTCAGGGGCACGATTGAGAAGACCGCAAAAAGCAAGTTCGCATGGAATGCAACGCTTTTGACGATAAGCTTGCTCTTTGAAAGCATTTACAACCTATATGAAAATTACGGGGATAGATGTGAGCTCGTGAGAGATCTCACGTTCCTGAACCCGGATAACCTGAACCCCTACACGAGTGATTTTCTCGTTAGATACGTTGCGGACAACCTCTACACACCAACGCTTGCACAATACGGCGACTTCGGATTGCGAAACACGGCAAGAGAATACTTTGAGAACGGAGGGAGATGGACGCTCGTAGTTCCACCTGAGCCAAATCCGGGAAAGGATGGCTATTACTACTACATATACAACATGAAGAAAGTTCAGGTTCCGTTTGTCACAGTTCTCTCCGAGCTTGACGGGCTCGTAGATGCGGATCAAATCATTAGAGACCTAATGCAGGCAAAAACGCAACATCCACTTGACCGATACAAGGTAATCCCGAATACAGGACACGTGGATCTACCGTTTGGCAACAACGCTCCGGTTGAAGTCTTCCCATACATTGGCAAGTGGCTCGATGATCTACAAGTGCAGAAAGGCTATATGGTGACTCCTCATTGACTTTAAACTTTTTTGATCGCTTTAGCCACATTGTTGAATCACGAAACAAGAACCTAAGATGATTAAGTTAGAAAGTTTTAAATTTTTGAAGGTGAATTTTTTCTACAGGGATGTGCATGACACATAAAGAATGCATAGCTTTGGTTATAGCGTGTATGGACTACCGATTTCAGGCGTCGATGTACGCTTGGCTAAGAAACATGGGTTTGGAGGGTCGCTACGACTTGGTGTGCCTTCCTGGAGCTACAAAGGATTTTGACCAGAAAAAGCTTATAGAAGTAGTTCGCCTGGCGGTAGAGTTGCACAAGATTAGAGAAGTCCACATCGTTCATCACGAGGATTGTGGGGCCTACCGGCTGGCAGGATTTCAGAAAGAGCTCGAGCTACCAGCCCAGCAAGCAGACATGGAGAAAGCCAAGGAAGCGATTACAAAGTTATATCCCCAGTTGAACGTAAGACTTTGGCTTTTCCGTTTAAACAGCCAAAAGCCAGAAGAATGGCAGTTGTAACTAATTTTTATAGAGGAGATTTGAAAATAAATCCGTGATTCGCTCGTGCAAGCTGGAAAGCGTTTTCTTAGTGGTGTCAGGGTAAATTTGTTCTAAAGTTGAGAGAGCTTTGGAGATAGTAGTTTCCACTAACGGCAAGAATTCAAAGAACTTCTCAACTTGCATTATTGGTCGCACACACTGTTGAGAGAACTCCATACTGTGTTGCGTTTCGAAGTTCTTGTAATTGCTTAGTTTTCGCTATATCTATTCTTGGAGAATCGAATAATTTTTCTGAGAAACCACGTGCAAGCTCGATGATCTGCAGGTGCCAGCTCCCCACTTCGACATTAAACACTCTCTTTAAGTATTCCCCACGCTTCACAATGTCCATCCATCTTTCACTCTAACCAAATTGTATGGAATGCCAACTTTATCATCGTAGATGGACACGCAACCGAATAGACTTAAAAGCGAAATCATTGCAGAAATCTGGGAATAATACAGCGTGGGATTAAAAGCCTCCTGAAAACTCTGGAGAGAACTTCTTACCTAAGGGTGTGTAGTCTTTATTCCAAACTTTTGGGGAGATTACATTAGCGAACTCTACCACTGCCCAGAATTTGTTGCACGCCTCGTTTAATTGATTAAGTGAGCGATAAATCGAATAGGCGTCAAACAACGCATTTTCCGCATCTATTATTCGGTCGTCTATGTGATTTTATCTCCGAAATTTTTTGTAGCTGTGGCAATTTGTTGAGTTCGCCATGTGGTTATTGAGGTTTTAGATATAAAAAATTTTTGAATACTTACAGAAGCCTATACCTTTTTCCAGCATCAACTTCGCCGTTGTAGGCGATCTTTGGTGTTATTAGCCTCCCAACCGCAGACAATGCGAAGATCTTTGCCAAATCACCCGGAACAAACGGCAGAGACCCCATTATGAGGACATCTGAGATCGTAACACTTTGCCCTGTTGCGATGAGCCACGAATACAACCAAAGGCATCCGAGACCGTGGATTACTGCGAAGTTTGCGAAGAGCAATATCGGGAATAGGGTTACGAAGAACCTCGATGCGATGTAGCGGTCGATGAAGTAGCCAACGAAGAACGCTGAGATTATGAATCCGAGCAGGTAACCGCCTGTTGGACCGAGGAGAACCGCAATCCCGCCCTTCAGCCCTGCGAACCACGGAACACCAAGAGTTCCGAGGGTTACGTAGAATATCTGCGATACTCCTCCCCAGTTTCTGCCGAGCAGGATTGCACTGAGAAATACTGCGAACGTTTGCATCGTTATCGGAACAGGAGTCCATGGGAGGTAGATTCTAAGCTGAGCGCAAAGCCCTGTAAAGACTGCGAATGCTAAGGCTAAGATCAGCTTCTGCCCAAATTCTGCTTCATATCTCCATCTGTAGAAATTCGCTCTCGAGAACTCCATTCAAATCCCCGCAACGAGTTCTCGCAATGATAAATAACCCTTTCTTTTCTATCCAACGTTCGACAGATTTATATTTCTAAGCCGAACTTTGCGGAATATGAGAATCGTAATGAAATTCGGAGGAGTGAGCGTTAAGGACGGCGAGAATATCCTCCATAGCGCTAATCTCGTCAAGAAATTTGCTAATGGAAATGAAATCGTGGTGGTAGTTTCTGCAATGGCTGGAGTTACGGACGCTCTGCTTAGCGCAGCAAAGAAGTGCAGTTCTGAGTCCTCTGCAGGCTTTGTTAAGCTCTTCGTTGCGGATATGATGAAGAAGCACTATGAAGCGGTTGAAAAAGCTGTCACGTCGGAGGAGATAAAGAGTAGGGTTATAAATGCATTGGAGAGACTTTTCGACGAACTCGAAAAGGTTTTGCTTGGAATAAGCTACTTGGGGGAGCTTACAAAGAGGAGCGAGGATTACATAGTCTCTTTTGGGGAAAGACTTGTCGCTCCGATTTTTTCTGGGGCGCTTTTATCGCTTGGTGTCGATTCAGTAGCTTTAACGGGTTGCGATGCTGGAATTCTGACAGACAAAAACTACGGCAGAGCAAAGCCTTTACCCGGGGTTTATGAGCTCATAAGGAATCGATTGGAGCCTTTGCTTAAGATTAAGAAGACAGTTCCAGTCGTTACAGGCTTCATAGGTTGCGCTGAGGATGGTAGCATCACGACCTTGGGGAGAGGGGGTAGCGATTACACCGCAACTATAATCGCTTCAGCGCTGAACGCAGACGAAGTATGGCTTTGGAAGGAAGTGAACGGCATAATGACGTGTGATCCTAAGTTCGTTCCTAATGCAAGGTTTATTCCCCAGATTTCGTATCAGGAGGCGATGGAGCTCTCGCATTTCGGAGCAAAGATCCTCCATCCGCTTGCCTTGGTTCCTGTGATGAGGAGGAACATCCCCGTGAGAATAAAGAACGTTTTCAACCCAGATTTCGAGGGAACTGTGATCCGTGGAGACGCAAAGGAGAGCAAAGATGTGGTTAAAGCTCTTAGTTTGATTCAGAAAGCGGGAATCGTTAGCATCAGCGGTGCAGGCTTTGACTTCGCCGAGATCATGGCTGAAGTCTTCAAGATTTTGGCAGACGAGAAGGTGAACGTTATAATGGTCGCTCAAAGCTCCTCCGAGCTAAGCTTGTCCATAGTTGTCGACTTGAAGGATCTGGATAGAGCCTATAAGGCTTTGAAGAAGATGGAGAACGGAGTGATAAAGGTATCGAAGATCGAGGATGTCGCAGTTATAAGCGCAGTCGGCGCAGGTATGGCAGGGACCCCAGGGGTTGCGGGAAAGATTTTCTCGGCTTTGGGCAGAAATGGGATAAACGTCATCATGATAAGCCAGAGCTGTTCAGAATACAACGTGTCCTTTGCGGTGAAGTCTGAAGACGGAATAAACGCTGTAAGAGTCGTGCATGACGAATTCGGGCTCAACAATTAGAGACTCTGCAAGGAAAGCTGTAAGCTTAGTTTCGAAGCACGAATTTGCGAGGATCTACACACATTACGATGCAGACGGAATTGCAGGAGGAGCGATAGTTGCGAAGGCTTTGCTTAGAGCTGGTAAGAGCTTCCAGATCTCTTTTTTGAAAGGCTTGAACGATTTCGAGCCTGAGAACGATGAACTCTTGATCTTCGTGGACATGGGCAGTGGTTACAGCGAGAAGATCTCATCCCTTAACTCAGATGTGGTGATCCTTGATCATCACAAGCCCGATGGCGAAATAAAGCCAAAAAAGACCCTTGTTCATGTGAACCCACACCTCTTTGCGATTGACGGAACTTATGAAATCTCAGCGAGTGGTGTTGCGTATATTTTTGCGAGAGAACTTGGGGACAACAGAGATCTCGCATCTCTTGCGGTTCTCGGCGCTATAGGGGACAAGCAGAAGTTTGTCGGGCTTAACGGAGAAATTCTGAGAGAGGGAGTCGAGGCGAAGTGTTTGGAAGTTCGCCAAGGGGTAAGTTTACCATCTGGAAAGCTTTCAAAGGCGCTTTCGATGAGTCTCGAGCCATACTTAGACTTCTATGGAAAAGAGGACGAGCTGAAAGATTTCTTAAGGAAAGTCGGTCTTGAAGGAGACAAGGAAGTTGACGATCTGAGCATAAAGGAAATGCAGAGACTCGCAGATGCAATAGCGCTGAGACTCTTAAAGCTCGGCGCTTACGAAGGGGTTTTTGAGCAGATAATAGGGAAAAGGATACTCGTGAACAACTTGCCAGTGAAAAACTCGAGCTCGCTCGTGGACATCATAAACTCCTGCGGAAGACTTGGTGCGACGAGCACCGCTTTCAGCATACTATTAGGCGATGAGAAGGCTTTGAAAGAGGGCATTGAAATCGAAGAGAAGTTCAAACACGAAATATTGGAAGAACTTGTGAAGAGGAGAAAAGACGTTAGGGAGGGCTTTTGCATCCGCTACTTAGTTATGGACGATGCACAATCGACAAGTCCGATTGCAACAGTTCTCTCTCGCTATCTTATGCCAGACAAACCGCTCGTGGTTTTGAACATAAAAAAAGATGGGAACGTGAAAGTTTCAGCGAGGACGACTGAGAAAATAGCCCGGAGGCTTGATTTAGCAGAAATTATGCGCCTCTCTGCGATTAAGGTTGGTGGCGTCGGCGGAGGGCACAGGGTTGCGGCGGGAGCGAACATAAGGAAAGAAGGCATTGAGGAGTTCCTGAAAGAGGTCGATAGACTTTGCTGTGCTATGCTCGCATAGAAATAGAGATCGAAGATGCGGAAAAAATAGCAAAAGCGCTGAGCTTAGACGATCCCGAGTGGTGCAAGTGCTACGCAGATGAGGGCAAGATCGTTCTCGAGATAAAGACCTCGAAGATCTCCTCGCTCCTCTATGCGATCGACGACTACTTGATGCACATAAAGATGTGTGAAAAGATATGATAATTTCTGTCCAAGACTATTTGTTGATCAGAAAAAATGTGAACAGGATCTCGGATTTGAATAAATTCGAGCTTCCGAGGGGGATTTTGCACTCGATACTGATACAGAAGAAGGTCGACAGCGTGAAGAGAAAGTATCACCTCTTCGCAGAAAGGAAGGAAGAGATCTTAAGGCACTGGAAGGAGGAGAAAAGCTTTCCCCAATGGCTCACGCTTACGCCTGTTATGAAAGTTCGCCTCTTGCTCAAGGCTATGAACTTCTCTGCGAGGGAGATAAACAAGGCACTCACGAATCCATGGGATCTCGAGCCAGAGCTTTCAAAAGTTGTTTACAAATCCGTTTCTTCGGACTTCGTTTACTCCCCAATAGCGACGAGAATCCAGCGAGTTCTTGGGCAGATAGGGGAGAAGATAGTTGAAGAGAAGCTCAGGAACTTGGGGATAAATTTTAAGGTTGAGAAGGAGCTTAGACTGCAAAAGACTCCGGACTTCTTTTTCGAAGAGCCAATCGAGCTTTTTGGGAGAAAGATACGATGGATCGAGAGCAAAGCTCTTTTCGCAGATCACAAGATCTACGATTTGTATGCGAGGAAGCAGATAATGAAATACAGGGAAATGTTTGGCGAGGGGCTTGTAGTTTTTTGGCGTGGAGTTCTGCAGGGAATCGATGCAAGCGATGGCGAAGAGTTCGACAGCGATCTCAGAAAAAAGCTCCTCGAGATGAAGATCTATCTCTGTAAGGAAGAGGAAGCCGACGGGAACGCATTGAAACTTGCGGAAGAGTTCGTGAAATGCTACGCTGAAAGAGATCGCTTTCCATACAACGCAGAAGTGGATAAGATCCTGAGAAACATGGGATTCGATGTGAGAGAGGAAGATTAATAAGCGAGAGTAGTTTTCCCATGGACGTCTGGGGGTTCATAAAGAGGTATTACATAGATTCGCTCGTTTACAAGGAAGGATACAACATCGTCAACACGATCACGTTCGCAGTGATTCTGCTCGTGGCGGTTTACTTGCTCTACAGGTTTTTGGAGAAGAGATTTACGATTGACAGAAAATTCGTTCTCTCGACGGTTCCCTACATCATCTTCGGCTCTTCCGTGAGGGTCGTTGAAGATGCGGGATTTTTGACCCCACCGATCTCATATGTCTTCATGTCTCCGTTCATCTTCTTTCTCATATTCCTACTCGCATTTCCAACGCTTCTCCTTGCGAAGAAATTTGCAAAGGAAAGGTATTACGCCCCATACTCCGCCCTCGGTTTTGTTGCGACGACGATACCACTCAGCCTTTTGTTTGCAAATCTGAAACTCATGAACCCGCTTGTTCTGCCCTATGGTTTAGCGATGGCGTCTGCGATTTCATCGCTTTTCTACTTAGCCGTGCCAAAGACGAGGAACTTGCTGAGCCTTGCGGTTATGTTCTCGCACATGCTCGATGGCTTTGTTACGTTCATCGGGATTCAGTATCACGGTTACGTTGAAATCCACGTGTTGCCCTCGATGATCGTCGATGCGTTTGGTGCTTTTGCGTTGCCAATTGTGAAGTTCGCAGTCATCGCTGGGATCCTCTACTTCATAGACACTTCCCAAGAGAAGAGCGATCTGAAGAACTTCATAAAGCTCGCCCTGCTCGTCTTCGGTCTCGCTCCAGCGCTGAGAAATGGGCTGAGGATATCGTTTGGCGTGTAGTGGAGATAAAGATTTAAGCGATACGTAGATTATGCTCGTCACACTGCTCACGGACTTCGGAGATTTCTATCCCGGGGTTATGAAAGGCGTGATCCTCAGCTTAGCTCCAGATGCGAAAATCGTGGACATAACGCATTCAGTCGAACCGCAAAACGTTTTTCAGGGAGCTTTTTTGCTATACCACTCCTACAAATTCTTTAGGAGCGCAATCCATGTTGCGATTGTCGATCCGGGCGTGGGTGGGAAAAGGAAAGCAATAGTCGTCGAAACTAAGCACCATTACTTCGTCGCCCCCGACAACGGCATAGTGTATCCGTCTGCGAAGGAAGACGGTATAGTGAGGATCTTCGAGATCGACAGCAGGATTTCAGAGATCGTTGGTGAATTGTCAGCGACTTTCCACGGCAGAGACGTATTCGCTCCAGCAACAGCGCTTTTGCTCAAAAAAGACTTCCGATATTTCAGAGAGATCGATGAGATAAAGACGCTTGACATATTCGAGTATTCAGTCACCGGAAACAGAGTTCGTGGAAAGGTTGCGTTCGTAGATCGATTTGGGAACGTGGTGACGAACATACCCGCGAGTGCTGTGAAGGGGGCAAAGGGTTTTATCCTCGGTGGCGTAGAATTTCCAATGGTGAAATGCTACGAAGACGTCGACATAGGAAAGCCTTTAGCCTTAATTGGAAGTTTTAGAACCCTCGAGCTCAGTTTGAGGGAGGGAAACGCTTCAGAATTCTTAAAAATCCGTAAAGGAGAAATCGAGTTGGAGGTGCTGAGATGAATGAAAAAATTCTCGCAAAGATGATCGAATCCGTGAACAAGCACATGCCTGCGGTTACGAAGAGCCTTGAAGATTTGCTAAAGGAAAAGGATCCGACGATTCTCGCCAAGGATGGGAACGAATACTACATTGAGCCAAAGGAGCTCGAGTTCATTGCGAGTTTTTTGGATGAAGAAGAGCGAAAGAAGTTCAGAATTCCGATAATCTTGGAGATGTGCGATGTCGGCGGAGAGAGAGTTGTTTTCGTTCGTGACAAAGCTCACATCGAGTTCATAAAGAAGGCTTTCGGCTTCGATCGGGTTGTGAACAACAACCTTCTGCTCTATCTCTACGAGCTTCCAGCGATAAGGAGAAAGCTGAGGACTGCGAGCCAAGTAATGTTTAGGGTGGAGTTATGAGTTTGTTTGGCACAAACGGCGTTCGTGGGATTGCGAACGAAGAACTGACCGCAGAAATGGCTCTCGACCTCGGCAGAGTTATCGCAACTCTCAAGCCCGGAAAAGTTGCGGTTGCTTGCGACACGAGGATTTCGAGTCAAATGCTGAAAAGCGCAGTTCTTGCGGGGATAATGTCCGCTGGAAGCGATGCCATCGACCTCGGAGTTGCGCCAACACCAGCTTTGCAGTTCTATGCTAAGAGAAATCGAATCCCGGGGGTTGTTGTTACCGCAAGCCATAACCCGAGGGAATACAATGGAATAAAGTTCGTTCAGGAGAACGGAGCGGAGTTCTTCAGGGAGATGGACGAGGAGAGCGAAAGAGTATATATGAGCAAGAAGTTCAGGGTTGCGAAGTGGAGCGAGGTTGGGAAACTATTGAGCGATGATTGCATAGAAAGCTATGTGAGTGCGATCGTTGAAAGCGTCGATCTCAGCAGAAAATACCGTGTTGTCGTCGACTGCGGGAATGGGGCGGGTTGCTTGACAAGCCCAGAAATTCTGAGAAGGCTTGACTGCGAAGTTTACAGCATAAACGCATACCCAGATGGGAGATTCCCAGCAAGGAATCCCGAACCGGTTGAAAGAGAGCTCGAGCTACTTAAAAAAGCTGTTGTTGACTTCAACGCAGATTTCGGGATTGCGCACGATGGCGACGCAGACAGAGCTGTGTTCGTCAACGAGAAGGGCGAGTTCGTTTCCGAAGATGCGATGCTTGCGTTGATGGCGAAATACTACGTGGAGAAGAACAAAGGAGGCATCGTCGTCACGCCGGTATCATCTTCAAGATGCGTTGAAGACGTCGTGAAGGAAGCGGGGGGAGAAGTTGTTTACACCGCAGTTGGTTCGCCGGTAGTTGCGAAGGTTATGATTGAAAAGAAGGCGATATTTGGTGGTGAGGGCAACGGTGGGCTCATATTTCCGGAGCATTTGCTTGCCAGAGATGGTGGAATGAGCATCGCAAAAGTCCTCCAGCTACTCGAGGAGACAGGGAAAAAGCTAAGCGAGCTGATCGCAGAGATTCCACGATATCACATGATAAAGGGCAAGGTTGCGTGCAGAAACAAGGAAAAGCTCTTGTCTGCGCTTAGAGAAGAGTTTCCCGATGCGAACCACGTCGACGGCGCAAGAATAGACTTCGAAGACGGATGGCTCCTCATTCGCCCTTCTGGCACTGAGCCTATAGCGAGGATTTACGCTGAAGGGAAAACGAAGCAGAGGGCGGAAGAGCTTTACAACGAGGGTTTGCGGATCTTGAAGAAAGCTCTTGAGTGACTATGCCATACCGTGACCTTCACGAGTTTGTGGAAAAGCTCGAGAGCGAGAACGAGCTTGCGAGGATTAAGACAGAACTCAGCCCGGTTCTCGAAATCACGGAAGTGACGAGTAGAGTTGTCAAAAAAGGCGGTAAAGCCCTTCTCTTCGAGAAACCAAAGGGTTATTCGATTCCAGTTTTAACGAACGCATTTGGCACAGAGAAAAGGATGTTGATGGCGCTCAGCATAAAGAGCTTTGATGAAATTGCAGAAAAGATCTTCTCGATAGTCAAAAAACGACCCTCTTCGCTCTTCGATGCGATCAAAAGCTTCGAAAAATTTCGTGACTTAATGGCGATGAATCCGAAAAAAGTCAGGAACGCACCATGCAAAGAAAAAGTCGCAGAGAGTCTTGAGAAGTTCCCCATACTGAAGTGCTGGCCAAAGGATGCGGGAAAATTCATAACACTCCCCGTTGTGATAACGAAGGATCCTGTAACCGAAGAGCTGAACGCTGGGGTTTACAGGATGCAAGTTTTCGATGGAAGAACCACAGGAATGCACTGGCAAGTCCATAAACATGGAGCTGAGCATTTGAGGCGAGTTGCGGAGCTTGGAAAAGACAAGCTCGAGGTTGCGGTCGCAATTGGCGTCGACCCAGCTGTTCTCTATTCTGCAACCGCTCCCTTGCCCGAAGGAGTCAGCGAATTTGCATTCGCCGGATTTCTTCGTGGAGAGAGGGTTGAGATGGTGGATTGCGAAACCGTAGACCTCCAAGTCCCGGCAACCGCCGAAATAGTTCTCGAAGGTTACGTTAAAGTCGATGAGCTCAGAATCGAGGGACCTTTTGGGGATCACACTGGCTACTACACACCACCCGAGCCGTATCCAGTTTTCCACATAACGAACATAACACACAGGGAGGATGCGATCTACCATGCGACAATCGTTGGAAAGCCACCGATGGAAGATGCGTGGCTTGGAAAGGCGACTGAGAGGATTTTCTTGCCTATAATCCAGATGCTGAACCCAGAGATCGTTGACATGAACCTTCCAATAGAGGCGGGATTTCATGGAATGGCGATTGTTTCGATAAAAAAGCGCTACCCTGGGCAAGCTAAAAAAGTTATGTTCTCGCTTTGGGGTCTTGGAATGCTCTCCTTGACGAAGATAATCGTTGTGGTGGACAGCGATGTGAACGTGCACAATCTCGGCGAAGTTCTCTGGGCAATCTCGACGAGGTTCGATCCTTCGAGGGATGCGATATTGCTACCACCTTCGCCAACGGATGCACTCGACCACTCCGCTTACATCCCATGCTTGGCTGGGAAGCTCGGAATCGATGCGACGAAGAAACTGAAGGAGGAGGGATACGAGCGAGAGTATCCAGAAGTCGCTGAGATGTCGCAAGAAGTGAAAGAGAAGATCGATAGGCTATGGGGAGAGATAAGCAGGTTTCTATAGATGCGGAGAGACTTTACAAGAGACTTTTTAAGACCCCGGAGGAGAAAAAGCTAATCCCGATCTTTCTCGTGCTTTTGACTATATTCTCTTTTCTCGAGTTCTCAACGCTCTTTTTCACAGCCCTCGTTTTAGCAACAACCTTCGCATCGATAAAGCTCATTGGGCTCAAGTTCAACCTTAGAAGGACAATATTTCTGGCAATCCTGATTTTGTTGCTCGGATTTATCTCCTTCAAAGCCTTTGGCAGTTTTTCGGGGGCTTACTTCCTCTTTTTATCGGTTCTTTACTTTTGCTCCGAGCGAGGCTTTGCACCTTCTGCAATCGTCTCCTCGATCCCATTCTTAATTCTCGACCCATTTTCCGTTCCCGTTCTCGTGTTCTCCGCACTACTGTTTTTCTTTTATCTGCGGTTTCTCAACCTTGGTCTCGAGCTGAACCTGAGAGATTACCTGAGAGGTTTCGTGAAGTTCTGGCTTACAGAGGATCCGAGGTTTCTCGAAGAAGTGTTGTCTAAGGACTCCGAAGTCTTCGAGGGGAAAGTGAGGTGTCTCAGGGTTGGGAACGTCAAGCTGATCTCAACCGATTTCCACCCTGGTCCATTCAGAAACGTTGGTGGGGCTAAGCTCGTGGGAATGCTCGATTTTCCGAACTCAGTTTACCTTCACTCTCCCTCTGCGCACGAAAGAGATCCAGTGAGCGAGGAAGACGTTCTTAGGATCAGGAACGCAGTGGAGTGTGGAACAGAAAAAATCAATGCAATGAGACCCCTCGAAATTGAGGGGAAAAATTTCAAAGTCTTCTGTTTTCCCTTTGACAAGATAAGGCTTATTTTCGTTAGTGGGAAGCGGAGAATCGATGACTTTATCGTTGAATCTCCGCACTTCGTTGTCGATTGTCACAATGCAAACTTTCATGGCGAGCTGAGCGTTGAGGAGATCGAGGAGATAAGAGAGCTTGTTGAGAAGGCAGAGAAAGTCGAAAGCGAGACCACAGCAGTGAAATCGGGCTTTGTGAAAATGGAGTTCAGTAGCGATAGCATCGTTCGCTACCTCTCGGCGATTCTGCTTGAATGCGGTGGCGAGAGATTTGCAATCGTTGTCTTTGACTCGAACAACGTTGAGCCGAAGTTTAGGGAAAAAGTCGAGGAGAGGTTTGCTCGGCTTGGCTACAAGGCGATCGTTTGCTCTACCGACAACCACGAGAGAACGGGAGCCAAAGTCAGAGAATCCTACAAACCTGCGGGCTCGTGCTTGGAGGATTACGAAGCACTCGAGAAATTGATAGAAAAGTGCAAGGATCTTGAGCTTGCCGAAGTCGAGTTCTTTTACAGCGAAAAAAGAGTGGCGGTTAGAGTTCTTGGAAAAATCTTGCAGAGACTTGAGAAGGTTGAAAAAAAAGCCGATCGTTACATTGCGGTTTTCTTTCTTCTAACGTTCGTCACTCTGTTCCTTCCACTCGCAAAGGTTATTTAGTTCACGAGCCAAGTTTTTAAGGGTGATGACGTGGAGCTCGTAGAGCTGATAAGGGAGGACTACTACGTTATAAACGCTGACGAAACCTTGTCGAAGCTGTTTCCACTCATAGAAAAGCTCGGAAGAGACAAGGCGAACGCAATCTTGGTCGAGGAGAACGGGAAAATATTAGGCGTCGTCAGAGAGAAGGATCTGATCAGAGGTAGGGCGCTGAAGAATCCACACGAAACGAAAGTGAGATCTTTGCTCGTGAGAACAGGAGCGATTTCGCACGAGGATTTGAGCGCAGAAAAAGTCGCAAGGAGGTTCATAGAAGACGCTACGCCTTTCGTTCTCGTAAAGATTGGGGAAAAAAATGGTGTGATTTATATTAATGACTTTATTAAATTCATAAAAGATCATTTTGAGAAGGTCAAGGTAAGGGAAGTCATGAACGAGGACTTCGTAACTGTCAGACGATTCGACACAGTTGCGAAGGCTTTGTCGCTGATGAAAAAGAGTGGCGCAGACAGAGTTGTTGTAGTAGACGAGCATGGGAAGACGATCGGAGTTCTCACGGGGAAAGACGTTATCGACCGTGTAATAGCTCCGAGAAAAAGGGCAAGGATGGGTGATTTTAGCGGAGAAAAGGACAAAACGTTGTCGATCATGGTCGAAAGTGTGATGAGCTCGCCACCGATCTGTGTCAAATCTATGGACAGTGTTGCAGAAGTCATCGATCTGATGGCGGAGAACAGGATTTCGAGCGTTGTAGTTGAGAGAGACGGAATTCCGGAAGGCTTGGTGATGAAAAGAGACATTCTCGAGTATTTCCTGAAGCTTCAGGAGAGAAAAGAGCTTGCGGTTCAATTCGTCCTCCAGAACGTTGAGTTCGACGATTTTGACAGGAATGCAATCTTAGAAGATGTGGAGAGGTTCATGAGGAAGTTCAGCGACTTCTTGGGGAATACGAGCGTATACATTTACCTAAGGAGGCAGAGAGTCCACTACAGGAACTTGCCGTTGATAACAGCGAAGGTGAAAGTTTGGAGCGATAGGGGAATGTTCATCGCAAGTGGAGAAAGCTGGGGAATTGAGTTTGCGCTCCACGTTGCGCTCGAAAAGCTTGAAAGGGAAGTTCAGAAAGAAAAGGAGCTCTCTGAGGAAAGAAAGCTCGAGAAGGTTGTTCACGAGTTCTTCGAGTAATTTAGCCTTATTTTTATACTTTCTGCATGCTTTTTAAGCCCTTCTGCCTCTGCGAGCTTAACAGCGACGCTTCCGATTCTTTTGAGGGTTTCGTAGCTCAGCTGTTGGAACGTGAAGGATTTCATGAAGCTCTCGACGCTTAAACCGCTGAAGATCTTTGCGTATCCCATCGTTGGGAGAACGTGGTTTGTTCCGCTTGCATAATCCCCAAGGGCTACCGCCGAGAAGTCTCCAAGGAACACGCTTCCAGCGTTCTTGATCTTTTTCAGGAATCTCTCTGGCTTTTTGCAAAAGATCGACAAATGCTCGGGAGCGAAGTCGTTCGCAATCTTTATCGCCTCATCCAAGTTGCCAACGATCTTTACAACCGCAGAACTTGCGAGTTTTTTGACTTCTTCGGCGATTTTTTCAGAAGTTGTTAAAACGATTGCGATAGCAAAAGGATCGTGCTCGAGTTGCGCAAGGCAGTCATAGGCTATGAACTCGGCGTTCGCAGTCTCGTCTGCGATTATCAAAATCTCAGAGGGTCCAGCAGGCATGTCTATTGCGACGTCGTTTGCAACGAGCATTTTTGCTGCGGTTACGTAGACGTTTCCAGGACCAACGATCTTGTTCACTTTTTTAATACTCTCAGTTCCGTAAGCCATCGCAGCGATCGCCTGAGCACCGCCGACGCTGTAGATCTCGTCGAATCCCGCAATGTCGCAGGCAACAAGGGTCAATGGATTCACTTTCCCCTTTGCATTCGGCGGGGTGCATGCAACGAGCTCTTCAACCCCCGCTATTTTCGCTGGAACCCCGATCATCAGCGCTGTCGAAGGATAACTCGCCCTCCCTCCGGGAACGTAGGCTCCGACCCTCTCGATTGGAACGTAGATCTTCCCCATGAAGCAATCCTCGAATTGAATCTTGATCTCTCTTTCCACGCTTGTAAGCATGTGGAATCTCTCTATGTTCTCCTTCGCAACTTCGAGCGCATCGATGAGCTCGTCGTCGACTTCTTCGTATGCGTTTTCGATCTCTTTTTTCCTGACCTTCAGCCTCTTCAGTTCCACGCCATCAAACATCTTCTCGTATTTGATCACAGCTTTATCGCCGTTGTTTTTCACGTCTTCCACTATCGGCTTAACTTTTTCAATGAATTCGCTAAAGTCGAGCTTTTTTCTAACCTCTTCGAGCATAATATCCCCTCAAAATTTCGAAAAAACGATTAACAGAACCAAATCGAGAAACTATTCGCAAATAAAGATCGTCGAGAACTCTGCTCGACGCTCCCCAGACAAGCTCCTTAGAACACTCGAAGTTCGCACCCCAGTCCGCAACCCGACGTGAAAGCAGAACACTCTCGAGCCTATCGACAAGAACCTTGCTCACCTCCCTCGAATCTGGGTTGAAATTCGCCTCCTCCGCAACTCCAACCACAGGACAGATCTTGATCCTATATTCAAGGACTTCTCGAGGCTTTAAAAAACCAAGAACTTCGACCTTGTTTCTTTTAAGACCCAACTCCTCCTCGACCTCTCGAAGCGCAGTTTCGATCGCACTTTCGCCTTCCTCTATCATCCCACCAGGAAACGCAACGTGTCCTGCGCTTCGAGTTAGGTTTTTGCCCCTCTTTATCATCACAATCTTTGAGTCCCTGCACTCCAAGATCGGGACGAGAACCGCAGCTCTTACTTTTTCATCGGTTCTGTTGTTTAGAATCTCTCTGAGCAGACTTCTCAGCACAAAGTTTCTACGAGCTCAGATTATATAAACCTTGAGACCTTGTTTCCTTCGAAATCCAAAGAGAAGCATAAAGTTTATCTTCACGAATCGCAACGCAGTGAAGGGCTCGTAGCTCAGCGGTAGAGCGCCGCCTTCGCGAGGCGGAGGCCCCGGGTTCAAATCCCGGCGAGTCCATTTTTTCTTATGAGTTGCGAAATCACCTTCGAAGCAAAAAAGTGCAGATAGGAAGATTGACATCGTCTGCAATTTTTCAGTATCTCCCTTGAGTTATCCTTAACAAAGCGTTTGACCTCTTCTAGCTCAGGATCTGGCTGTGTTCTCTTTTCAAGCCTTTCCAGAACTTCTTCGACAGTGAGCAAAGGCGCTCGTTCTATGTAATCCAAGGCATGATGGAGATACCATGCTCTCACGTATTCTTTCCCCTTTCGTCGCAAAAATTCCAGTTGAATGTATGCAGCTGTTTTTCTCTGTCTGCTCACATCGTGTTTGCCCACAACCTCCGTAATAGGTATGCAGACGACGTTTCTTCTCCTTTTACTCTGTAAGACCTCTTTGTCCCAATCGTCACAGAAACGTAGGAACTCAGGGTCTTGTTCGGGAAAATCAATCATCCTGTTAACATAGTTTGAAACGTCTGTCGATATGCCAATTTTTTCTGCCCACTTGTTATGGATTTCCCACGCTGGCATAGCCCTCCTGGGACTCAATTATTGAAGCGAAAAGTTAGTAACTTCAAATGGGCTCGCCCGGATTCGAACCGGGGACCTTCGCCGTGTCAGGGCGACGTCATAACCGCTAGACTACGAGCCCTATCGCTTATCTTTACTCATGACTTATGAAGTTTGCGGTTGTAGAGCTCGAGGCTCTTCAACTCAAGTTGAACTTTAATAATTTCGTGTCGAACGAAGAAAAGCTTAAATCTTCCTGTGGGCAAAAGTTCACGTATGGCGGGGAAATTTATTATGATAATGATAGTGTTGGGGTTACCGATTGCTGTGCCCTATCTCTTTACTGACCTGTTACCCATTAACGTCGCCCTATATGCTTACTTCTACGTTTTGCTGATAAGCTCTCTCTCCCTCATCTTCTCCCTCTTCTTAATAGCAATTTGGACAGGAGAACGTAGGATCTTTGCATCTTTTACAGCGCTGACAATTCTCATCGGTATCGTGGGCATTTACGCAGTATTTAGTAGGGGGATCGAAATTTCGGGCTATGAGGAGATGGTTTTGGACTTTGTGAGAAAGATGAGTAGCTCGGAACTTGCTGTTTTGTCTTTTCTGTCATTCCATTTTCCGCTTCTGTCGTTTGGGATCTGGAAAGCGGGTAGAGAGATCGCTTTTCTGAGGTTCAAGGATCTAATCGTCTCGGTAGCGGTTCTCATTTTTTTGGGAGTCGTGATCGTAGTTGCAAATCTTTACTCAGTCATGGAACCACAGATCAAGGAGTTGTTCAATGTCATGTGCTCCGCAGATGTTTTGCTCATCTTTTTCTACACTTTACTCGTCCGAATATACCGTGAAACCGAGGCAAAGGCTTACTATCTGATGATTCTCGGATTCTTCTTCCTGAAGTTCCTTTGCGACGTTGCAATCGTTGGAGGTATTACGACCGCTGGAATCCCGGCGGTTTTTTACGCACTGAGTTATGCGAACCTTTTTGCGGGGATGGTGTATTTATACACACGGGACGTAAAGATCCTCACTTATCAGGAAGTTGTTGAAGAGAAGGAGAGAGTTACGGAGCTATACAAACGTGTCAACGAGCTTCAGGAAGTTCTTTCGGTTATAAACAGAATGCTGAGACATGATGTGAAGAACAAGCTTCAGATAATCCTTGGCTACATCGAGATCTACCTCGCCGAGAGGGATGAACGCTACTTAGAGAAGGCGATCCAAGCGGTGGACGAGACGAACCAATACCTCAACAAGATAAGAGATCTCGAAAGAGCGATCTCGACGGAGAAGAGTATCTTAAAGCCAACGAATATTAGGGAAGTCGTGGAGGACGTTTTGAACTTTTATCAGATCCCATCGAACGTTCAGGGGAGCTGTTATGCGCTTGCGGACGAAGCGATTTACTCTGTCATCGACAACATAGTCAACAACGCTATAAAGCACGGAAAAACGGATAGGATCGACGTGAAACTCAGCGAGCTCGATGGGGAGTGCGAAATAAGGATCATCGACTATGGCGTCGGGATTCCGAGCGAGATCAGGAGAAAGATATTCGAGGAGAAGTTCACACTCGACCCTCAGAGCGGAAGCGGTTTGGGTCTTTACGTTGTTAGAAAAGTCGTTGAGAGGTATGGGGGGAGAGTTTGGGTTGAAGATACGAAACCAAGAGGAGCTACGTTTGTTCTGAGGCTTAAAACTAAGCTCCAGTAGTTTCAGAGCGAAACCGAAAAGTTTTTGTTTGACTGAAAATATATATAATGATGAGGGAGGTGATGTTGTGTGATTGAAGCCTATAAAAGGCTACCCAAAGAGTCGTTTGAGCTCATCCTCCGCAACATGGCTGTTAGGGATTATCTTAAGGAGATCTGGGATCAATACATGAGTTATGGAAAAATTGAAGCCCGAAGTTTCGATAGAGTGTTTGAAGAGCTTTTCAGGTTCTTCTTCAGACCATTCGAGCTCATCCTCTTCAACGAGAAAGTCGTCAAGTCAATAATACCGATCCAAGACATTTTCGCGAGCAAAGATCTCGTCTCGGCTTACAGCGAATTCATGGACAGCCTCTTCTCCCACATGAGGCTAAGTTTCCAGCTTTTTTCGGAGCCTTTGATCGAAAGAACGCTACCCGAGAAGTTCATCGAAGAGTGGAGGGAGTATTTAAGGAGATTTGAAGCCATGCACGAGATCCCATATGACTTCCCATTTGCACTGCCCGAGAACGCAAAGAACTACCTCATAGACTGTCTTTCACACTGGAACGACTTTCTCACATACTATGGGAAGTATCGAGATCTGATGAAAGCCTCTTTCAGAAGGGCGGTCGAAAAAGTTTGCGACTTCGTTGGAAAATCTGAGCTCAAGAGCTTCGAGGATTTTAGAAACACGTTTCAAGATTCGTTGGCTAAGGAGTTCGACTCTCTTTTGAAGTCAAAGGAATACTTGGAGCTCCAGGAAAAGCTTTTTAGTGTGCTCTTTGATCACATCTACTGCCTCCGCAGGTTTTTGGAGCTTATCATCGAGAACAATCCAGCAAGTCCATTTGCAACGGTTTCGCAGATCGACGAAGCTTACAAGAGAATTTTGGATCTCAAAAGAAAGATATCGGAGCTCGAGAAGAGAGTTGAGTTGTTGGAGGGAGAGATATGTTCGAAAAGATCAAAGGCTTGAGCGTAGAACCTTGGAGTTGTGAGTTCGAAGTTGTTCACGAGGATTGGCTCTTCAAGCTACTGCACTTCAAGGGAGAAAAGAGGCATAGGGTTCCACTGCTTTTTGTCTATGCGTTCATAAACCGCCCCTACATCTTGGACTTGCACGAGGAAGTGAGCGTGGTCAGAAAGCTACTCGAAGCGGGGATCGACGTTTGGATGATAGACTGGGGTTACCCAAAGAGGGCTGACAAGTTCGTGAAGATCGCAGACTACATAGACTACATCGACTTCTGCGTTGATAGGATAAGAAAGGAGGCGAAGGTCGAAGCTATTACCCTCCATGGATACTGCCTCGGCTCGACTCTTGCAGTCATATACTCTGCGCTGTTCCCGGAGAAGGTCAAGAACCTCGTGATTCAAACTCCGCCGATTAATTTCGACACCGAAAACGCCTTGGCGCTTTGGGCAAAGCATTTAGATGCAAAAAAGATCTCGAGGGCTATGGGGAACGTGAGCGGAGAAATGCTCAACCTCGCCTTCCTACTCGTAGACCCGATTAGACTCGTGCTCGGTAAATATCAAGGTTTGTTAGACAACGCAGAAAACGAGAAGTTCTTGAAAGAGTTCCTCTCCATGGACTTCTGGATCTTCGACTCCCCCGCTGTCCCGGGGAGCGTTTTCGAGGAGTTCATCGAGAGATGGTATCACAAGAACGAGCTTATCGAGAATCGATACGACATAAACGGCAAAAAAGTCGATTTGAACAAGATAACGATGCCAGTTTTGGCGTTGTATGCGGAAAAGGATCACATAACCCCACCAAGCTCCGTGATACCGTTTCTTGAGAAGATTCCGTCGAAAGACAAAAAAGCGATGAGCGTTGACAAGGGGCACATAGGGCTAACGGTGAGTAAGAGCTCTCATGCAAAGCTCTGGAAAGAAGCGATAAAATGGATAGTTGAACGCTCAGATTGACCTAAGATCGACGACCCTCTTCGCTTTACCCATGGATCTCTCTATACTCCCTTTTTCGACGAGTTCAACGTTTGTCCTGAGCATGAGCTCTTTTTGTAAAGCCTTCTGAATCTTTTGTTGCAACCTCTTCAAATCCTCGATCTCTCCTGTGAAGAACTCGTCTTTCACTTCAACTCTGACCGTAATCTCGTCAAGCGCACCTTTTCTTGTCAGCAAGATCTGGAAGTTGTCTCCGACTTCTGGGATCTGCATCAGCACGTGCTCTATTTGACTCGGGAACACGTTTATGCCACGGACGATTAACATGTCGTCACTCCTTCCAAAGATGCGCATTAGCCTTGGATGAGCTCTCCCGCAACCGCATTTCTCGGTTTCAAGCATGGTAACGTCTCCAGTTCTATATCTCAGCAAAGGCATTGCTTCTTTTGTAAGAGGGGTTAAAACAAGCTCTCCCTTCTCACCTTCTCCAACTCTCTCGCCAGTCCTTGGATCTATGAGTTCTACGAAGTAGTGATCGATCCAGATGTGGAGCCCCTGCTTTTCTCTGCACTCAAACGCAACTCCCGGACCGTTCATCTCGCTGAGACCATAGCTGTCGTAAGCGTCGATTCCAAACGCATCCTCAAGCCTCTTCCTCGTGTTCTCGCTCCACGGTTCTGCGCCAAAGCAACCGATTCTAAGCCTTAGCTTATCCATCACACCCATCTCCTCGGCGACTTCTTTGACGTGAAGCGCATAGCTTGGAGTTGAATGGATCGCAGTAGTTCCGAAGTCGACCATGTATTGAACTTGCCTCTCCGTGTTACCAACACCCGCAGGAATTGTTACCGCACCAATTCTCTCTGCGCCTGAGTGAATTCCCAAGCCACCCGTGAAGAACGCATAGTTCGCCATGTTCTGAAACACGTCCCCCTTGCGAACACCAACCATGTAAAGGCATCTCGCAACGAGATTTGTCCAAGTTTCTACGTCGTTCGCAGTATAGGCGACGACCTTCGGCTTTCCAGATGTTCCGCTCGACGTGTGAATTCGGACGATTTCGCTCATCGGCACTGCGATGAGTCCAAAGGGGTAGTTTTCAGCGAAGTGCTCTTTTGTTGTGAAGGGAACCTTTGCGAAGTCTTCAAAGCTTTTTATATCATCTGGAGTTAAACCCACGGATTTCAGTCTCCTCCTAAAGAACTCGACGTTCTCGTAAGCCCTTTTTATAGTCTGCTTCAACCTTTTAAACTGAAGTTCTTCGAGCTCTTTTCTGCTCAGAGTCTCTTCTCTGTCCCAGAACTCGTCGCTCCATGGCATACTTTAACAAAGTCGTCGGGATGATAAGAGTTTCTTTGCTCAATCTCCTTTCCTCCTGAGAATCTGCCTAACCTCTCTTCGGAACTCAACCGTTGCCCTGAAGATGAGATCTGCAATCAGACCGATTACGATGAACTGCACACCCGTTACGATGAAGAGAACCGTGAGCAAGGCGAGCATGTAGTGCGAAACAGCTTTGAGCCATGCGTAGACAACGTAACAACCCGTTGCAATGCCGAGAAAAAGAAAGATGAGCCCAAAAATGTAGAGATACCTCGCAGGGCTATACCTTCCGATCAGCTCGTATATCGTCTTTCCTATCCGTATTCCGTCCCTTATAGGGCGTAGCTTCGTTTTTCCTTCCCTTTTTTTGTAGCTTATCGGCACCTCAACGATCCTAAACCCTTTTGCAAGCGTCTCCACCGTAAGCTCCGCCTCGACTTCAAACCCGCTCTTTCTGATCTCGATGCTCTTGTATACCTCCTTTTTGATCGCCCTATACCCAGAGAGTATGTCGGTTAACTCTACGCCGTAAGCAAATCGGAAAAATAAGTTTATCAGCTTGTTTCCAAGAAGGTTCAACTTCGTAAACGCTCCTTTTTCGTATTTTGCAAATCTGTTCCCTACAACGTGATCCGCAACACCTTTTTCTATTGGTTCGATGAGCTTCCAGACCTCTTCCGCAGGGTAGCTCCCATCGCCATCGACTAAGACTACGATGTCGCTGTCCACAAGCTTAAACGCTTCTGCGATTGCGTTTCCCTTTCCCTTCCCTGTCTGAAGAACGACTTTTGCACCTCTCTTTTCAGCGATCTCTCTCGTTCTATCCTTGCTGTTACCATCGATCACGAGAACGTCAAAGCCAAGACTCTTAAAGCTTTCAACAACTCCACCAATGCCTTTTTCTTCGTTCAGCGTTGGTATCACTACTGTAACATTCATATCCTTGTGATCCTTAGCAAGCTGAACACTGGCAACTCAACTCTACCGCCTTTGTCAGCCATCACCGCAACGCAGACGACTTTCCCGTTGTTCGCATTTATAACCTCTATCGCCTCCGATATCGTCCTTCCCGTGGATATGACGTCGTCGACGATCACGCATTGCTTCCCGTTGACCTTTGCAAAGTTCTCGCTCAAAATGCCTCCTTTGGCAACGTCGCCCTTCATCTTCCTTGGGTAGTAGATCGCAAGCTCCGCAGAGAGCTCTTCAGCGACCATCGAGGCTAAGGGAATTCCACTCGTTGCAATGCCTACGACAACCTCCACATCGCTGTAATTCTCGGAGATCATGTCCGCTATCGCCATCGCCACCAACCTCAGCCTTGAGGGCTTCGACAAGTTTCTCCACTCCACGTATATATCCGAGGGCGGAGTTTCGGTTGCCCTTGTCAAAAGCCACATCGCAGTCTCGAACGAGACGTTCAGCTCGTCCGCAATCTCTTCAGTCGTCAAACCTTTTTCCTTAAGCTTTCTCGCCTTCTCGACGAGACTCTCAATCTTCATTTTTTCACCCTCCTCAACACAGTCTCACTACCACAGACATCACAGATCTCGTTTTCAACCTTTCTACCACAACCCCTACACACTCGTATCCACTTAAAACCTTTCGTTATCCCCTCTTGAACAACACTCTCGAACTCGATCCCAAGAGCGATCGCAACGTTCTGGATAGAGTAATCGTCGGTGACTATTACGACATCGTTTCCCTTCTCCTTCTCGTCGAGAGCCTTTGCCAGAACTCTAAGGTCGGTCTCCGACAACCTGTAGATGTCTCCTGTTTTTTTAGCAACTTTTTTAACAAATTCGATGTTTTTCTCACTCGCACTCTCAACTCTGAGATTTTTTACGCTGAAGTAAAGCGACGAATTTTCGTCTAAGATCTCTGAAACGACCTCGGGCACTGTAACCATTTGCTCATAGATCGCCTTCCTCTGAAAGATCGCACCAGCGTCGAGGACGTAGACTCGCACATCCGTATTGGATTAGGGAAATTAAAATTTTTGGGAGCAAACTTAAAAAAAGGATTAATCGATTTTCTCGAACTGATCCTTCGTTGCCCCGCAGATTGGACAAACCCAGTCCTCAGGCAAGTCTTCCCACTTCGTTCCCGGTGGAACGTTGCTCTCCGCATCTCCTTCGTCTTCGTTGTAAACGTATCCACAAACCGTGCACTGATACTTTGCCATCGTAACACCTCGGTCTTAGTTTTTAAATAAAAGTATATATACCTACCGCACTTTTCACTGTGGGGGATATTTGTGGCAGTGACAATTCCAAGCAGAGACATGAATCTTAGAACTGCTGTTCGCTTAATCGTCCCCGTGCTTTACTTTTGCATCTTTTTTGACCTTTTTGCCGGGTTCTTTCTTGGCGTGACTTTTGAGAAAATGATGGAACAATACCCCCATCTCCTCATTATTCTTCCTGGGCTCATGGGGCTCCGTGGTAATGTTTTTGGCTCGCTTTGCTCTCGACTTTCAACCGCTTTTTACCTCGGTTCATCAGAGCCAAGTTTTCGAGACAAGTTCGTTTATAAAAATGCTCTTTTCTCTGTCTGGGCAACTACTGTGCCAGTATTTGTTCTTTTAGTCATCAGCTACTTAAAAATCGACGACTTCGATGGGTTCGTAGCTTCTGCGCAGATCTCCATAGCTTCGAGTCTCCTAATCGGGCTTCTACTCTCCTTGGTTTCGGTGGTAGTGGTTATTTTTACTTTCAAAAAAGCAATCGACCCTGATTCGATATCTGCACCACTTATAACTTCGGTTGCAGATCTCGTAACTATACCTTCGCTTGTTCTTTTCATTTTCTTGTTTGAGTCGAACCAAATCCCCGTCATTTTTGTTGCCTCACTTCTACTTCTTGTGCTCGCATTTGTTCTTTCGCTTGGTAAGGAGTATCATAGGATCCAGAAAGAGGTTGTCTCTATTGTAACGGTTCTTGCGGTCGTTCAAAGCTTAACGGGGAGCATTCTGGAAGAGTTCTCAGAGATAATCTATCTCAGCCTCTTTATGAGCTTCGCATACCCAGCGATCCTCGACACCTTTGGTAACTACGGCTCGATCATCGTTGCAAGAACTTCGACAAAGCTAAACCTTGGAGAGATCGAGAGAGGATCGATTAGAGAAGTTCTGGGAGACATAAAGGCTATTGTGCCGACTTCAGTCTTAGTTTTTCCCTTTATATCTCTAATACCGCTTTTGATTTCATACAAGGTTTTCCAAGTTGTCAACGTGGCGTTGTTTCCAATGATCGCATTCTTTCTGTCTTTTCTTGCAATGGTCTTCGTGTTCCTTGTGATATCATTCTACATCGCAGTGTTTCTCAACAAGTTCCACATAGACCCGGATAACGGTGGAATTCCATTGGTAACAACGATCGCAGACTTCATCGCAACGCTTTACGCTGTTGCGATTGCACTTATTTTTATCTCGTTTTGAGATACAAAAAGATTACCAACGCAACGACTGCGACGATTGCAAGGAAAACTTCCACTGAGAGAAAGACATCGCTGACTGGAGTCATTTCTGGAACTCTCGTAGGAGCTGGAGTTTCAGGAACGTAGGCTGGTCTAAACTCACCTTTTTCCACGAATTTCTGCATAATCTTTGCGACAAGTGTCGTGAACGATATTATCGCTACAGAGATCGATGCAAGCGTTGCAAAAGCTTCGATTTTCATCTTGCTCAATCCCTTGCTCGTCAGCCTGTAGTAAACCCACTTTCCTCTTTCAACCCTTTCGACGAGCCCATTTTCTTCGAGCTTTTCAAGATGGTAGCTTATCGTAGTCTTCGAAAATCCGGTAATTTTTGCTATCTCTGTCACTGTGTGCGGTCTTTCGCTGAGTTTGAGCAATATCTGGAGCCTTGTAGACGTGAAAAGCTCAAGCACAAATCTTGTTCAGTTCAACGAAATTAAGCTTTTTGTTTTGAACTAATTAATAAAAAATTTGGTTACTTCTTAGCTCCCCTGACCATCGCAACCTTTCCAGTTCTCGCAACTTCTTTGATGCCGTAGTTCCGCATGAGGTCGATGAAAGCATTGATCTTGTCCTCGTCGCCGGTTATCTCGATTATGAAGCTATCCTTCGCAACATCAACGATCCTCGCTCTAAAGATGTTCGTAAGTTCCACTATTTCTCCTCTTTTCTCAGGCGGAGCGTTGACTCGAACCAAACAAAGCTCTCTCTCGACCGAATCCTTAGTTACGTCGCTGACCTTTATCACTTCTATGAGCTTGTTCAACTGCTTTACAACTTGCTCAAGAACCTTCTCGTCTCCATTGACGACTATTGTCATTCTTGAAATCTCTTCGTTTTCGGTAACGCCGACGCTTAGACTCTCGATGTTAAAGCCACGTCTCCTGAAAAGCGAAGAAACCCTCGCAAGAACTCCGGGCTTGTTCTCGACGAGAACCGCTATCGTGAACCTCATGTCAATCCTCCTCTATTATATCCTTCAAACTCTTCCCGGGCGGGACCATTGGGAAAACGTTCGCTTGGAAGTCGACACGGAAGTCCACGACAACGGGTGAGTCGTTGATCTCCTTTGCCTGTTTCAACGCATCAACGACTTCGCTCGGTTTTTCAACTGTGATCCCAACCGCTCCAAAACCCTCTGCGATCTTTTCAAAGCTTACCTTCTCACAACCTATGCAGGTTGCGGAGTAGCGTTCACGGTAGAAAAGTTGTTGCCACTGTCTAACCATGCCAAGGTAGCCGTTGTTCATTATGAAGACCTTCACGGGTATGTTGTAGTGAACACAGGTTGCGAGCTCTTGGATGTTCATGAGGAAACTCCCGTCTCCTGCGATGTCTATGACTTCCTTGTCCGGACACGCAACCTTCGCCCCCATCGCAGCTGGGAATCCGAAGCCCATCGTTCCAAGACCTCCGCTACTTATGAACTGCCTTGGATGCTTGACTTTGAAGAACTGCGCACTCCACATCTGGTTCTGACCAACTTCAGTCGTCACAATCGCATCTGGGAAAATCTCGCAAGCTTTTTCTATCACGAACTGCGGTTTAAAGCCCTCGTTCTTGTATCTCAGCGGGAACTTCTCCCTCCACTCCCTTATCTTGTCCTCCCACTCCTTTCTTTGCTTGTATTCGATGTATTTCTTAAGCGCTGCGAGCACACGTTTTGCGTCGCCAACGATTGGAACGTCGACACGAACGTTCTTACCAATTTCTGCAGGATCGATGTCTATGTGGATGATCTTTGCCTGTGGGGCGAAAAGCGCTGCATTGCCAGTCGTTCTGTCGCTGAAGCGACAACCAACTGCGATTATGAGATCGCTCTCGCTCAACGCATAGTTAGCGTATTTCGACCCATGCATTCCCACGAACCCAAGGCAAAGCGGATGATACTCGCTTATCGCTCCTTTTCCCATCAGCGTCGTAACGACAAAAGCCGGAATAGTTTCAGCAAGTTCTGTGAGCTCTTTTGAGGCGTTGGCAATCTTCACACCTCCTCCAGCCAAGATTATCGGTCTCTCAGCCTTCATTATCAGTTCCGCAGCCTTCTTTATCTGCATCGGATGCCCCTCGTATTTTGGCTTGTAGCCGATCAGCTCAACCCTTGTCGGATAATCGAACTCTATATCTGCCATCGAAACGTCCTTTGGAATATCAACGAGCACAGGTCCCGGGCGTCCGGAGGAAGCGATGTAAAAAGCCTCTCTCACGATCCTCAGCAGTTTCTTCGGATCGGTGACAAGGTAGTTGTGCTTCGTGATCGGCATCGTTATTCCCGTGATATCCGCTTCCTGAAAAGCGTCGTTGCCTATTAGATGCCTTGCAACTTGCCCCGTGAACACGACGATCGGCGAGGAGTCCATGTAAGCGTTTGCAATTCCCGTAACTGTGTTTGTCGCTCCCGGACCAGAGGTTGCGAAAACGACGCCAACTTTTCCGCTCGCCCTTGCATAGCCATCCGCCGCATGCGTTGCGCCCTGTTCGTGTCTCGTCGTTATGTGGCGAATGTTTGAGTCGTATAGTGCATCGTAGATTTCAAGAATCGCTCCCCCCGGGATTCCAAAAACGACTTCAACGCCCTCTTTTTCTAAAGCCTTGATAAAGGCGTCAGCAGCTCGCATAAGCCCACCCCAAAGTAGCTTTAAAACAGGACTACCAATACCAAAGCCAACGTCGAGTTGAAAGCCATTGCAGTTCGTTGCAAACACGATTTAAATATTTTTGCCTTCGGCAAAATTCAGCTTAGATCCGAAGTTTCCCCAAAATTCTGCTTGCGAGCGAGAGGGAATAGTCTCTTGGCTCTATTTTTCCAACGACTTCGATGTCTTCTGCTTTGAGGTCAAACGTTTCCATCGCAAGTCTGATGTGCTCGACTTCGTAGGGATTAACGTTCATGAGCAGTGTGGCGACGAAATCGCAGGCTACGACGTTGTCGCTTGCAATCATTACCCCATGCTTCACAGGTTTGGGGAACATCTCGGAGAGATTTCCCGCAATTACTCCGTCTATTATTGTCACTTGTGGCTTTGTGAACTGTAGCAAATCCACGAGCTTCTGATCTATCCCGGGGTGCATGTAGACTGCGGGTTTTTTAAGGAAGCCCATGTTGTTCTTTATTCCAAGCGTAACCTTGGTCAAGTGATGAACTTTCATCTTAGGGACACTTATGAATCGGTTTCTCGCCGAAACAGCGGTTTTAGCCATCTTAACACTTTTAAGCGCTTTTCCATTTATCTCGACTTCGATAAATTCGTCTTCGTTTAGATTAATGCAGTTTGCAAACCTTTCGAGTTCAAACGCTTTGAAGCACTCGCTTGCGGATTTTTTAAAGAAACCGCCCTCGATGACAGCGAGCTCTATCCCATGCTCCTTTGCGATTTTCAGAATGGACTTCACGACTTCTGGATGAGTTATGCACCCGTTCTCTGGATCGTCGAATTTCAGAAAGTTCGGCTTCAAAAACTCGCAGTCCTCGATGGAAAAAAGATCGAACGCCTTCTCCAAGAATTTTCCAACCTCGCTGTAGCTCTCGACCTTGTCGACAAAAACTTTCACCATATCAACGACCTGCGTTGATTCTCATCACGTCGTGCTTCGTTATTATTCCCAAGATCTTGCCCTTTTCGACAACTATGACTGCGGGATTTTCAAGCAGAAGCTTTGAAAACTCCTCAATTTCAGCGTCGGGGCTTATTTCTGGGAGAGGTGGCTCGAGAATGTCTTTAACCTTTAGATCCCTTTTCCCCTCGTAGAAGGCTCTGAAAATTCCCCTCTCTGAAACGCTTCCAACGATCTTCCCTTTGTCAACGACGGGCATTTGCGAAATTCCCTTCTCTATCATTGTCTTCGCAACCTTCGATATAGTCTCGTCGAGTTCTGCTACAATCACCGGAGAGTTCATGACGTTTTCAGCCTTCTTCTTTCTCTCTAACTCTTCAAAAACGCTCATGATCTTCTTTATCAGCGAGAGCTTTGGATCCAGCGCCCCAGATTCGAGCTTTGCGATCAAGGATTGACTCACTCCAACGAGCTCTGCAAGCTCCTTCTGTGTCATCTTAAGCTTTTTCCTCTTCGCCCTTATATCTTTGGGTTCGATCATACTCACTGGTATTCTCTCCAAGTCTTACCACACTTCGTGCAACGGAAAAATCTAACTTCGCTCTCATCTGCTGCTCTCAGCTGTCTCATCCACCAGTAAGCCTCAGTGTTCCCACAGGCTGGACAAATAGCCTTCGTAGTCGGCAAAGTCTGGACCTTCTCGCCCTCGATCACGGGTATCTCTTCCTTGTTCATCTCAGACTTTATGACCACTTTCTCGTTTCCCGCCTCTTTTTCGTATCCGCACTTCCTACACACGAGCTTGTCTCCCGAGTATCGCATCAGACTCTTACATTTGGGACAGAATTCCACGAAGTTTCACCTCCGCATCTTTGATCATCTTTTCATGGTCAAAAGCGAGCTTTGGCAATTCGTGAAGACTGAAAAGAGCGACTTCTTTCGCATCGCTTCCGCTTCTAAGCTCCCCGCCAGTGGGAATAACTATGAAGCAGATAGAAACAAAATGCCCCCTTGGGTCTCTATTCGGGTCTGAATAAACTCCGACAAGGCTGTGGATCTTGCCTTTTAGTCCAGTTTCCTCCTCTACTTCTCTTAAGACTGCGTTCTCCACAGTTTCTCCGTATTCAACGATTCCTCCCGGCAGGGCGTAGAAGTCTTTGAAGGGCTCGTTCTTTCTTTTTATCAGAACGATCTTGCGGTTGTAGGGGATTATCGCATCGACTGCAAGTGTGGGTCTCATATCCTAAGGAGTTTTGCTCGCCAGAAATACTTTTTTAACTTTTCCAGAGACCATCCAACGTTCCCGACTCTCTCCAACTTGTGCGCATCACTACCGATCGAGATAACCAGATCTCTCTCCGAGCACTTTGCGAGGAAATCCTCTGGAGGGCATCGGTGACCTGAGTTTATCTCTAAAGCTACTCCAAGGGACTCGAGCTTGTCTAAGAGTTCGTTCTCCTTTTCAGCATCTCTTGAGTGTCCGAAGAGATCTGAAAGAACGTGTCCCACAACTTGCACATCGTTTTTTTCGATGCATCTAATGATCCTATCGAAATAATTTAACGCATACTCGTGCACGGACACGAGGATGAAATCGAAGTCGAAGTCTGGCAGGTAGATCTCACCGAAGCCATTGATCCCACACTCTATTCCGCTGTAGATCTTTATTCCATACGTCTCCTTTGCGATCTCGATCTCTTCGGCTCTCCTCTTCGCCTTTTTTTCATCCAAGCCAAAGCTCAGCTCAATCGAATGATCCACGATCGCAATCTCTCTGAGCCCAAGCTCCTTGGCTTTTTTCGCTATCTCTAAAACGCTCGCCTTTCCGTCGGAGTAGTTCGAGTGTATGTGGTAATCCATCATCAAAGCTTTTCCTTCCGCAGGTCGATGATTTGCTTGATCTCAGGACCCGTGGAGATCAGCGTAACTGGCACTTTGACTTCTGCTTCGACTTGTTCGATGAACTTCTTCGCCTTCGGAGTTAGCTTTTCCCATTCAGTAACACCATAGCATTCTCTGTCGAGCTTGTCGATTCCAGTGATCGCAACTTGCGTAGCTCCGTTTACCATCGCAGAATACCTTGCAAGCTTGCCATCCCAGTATCCGACCCTTCTTCTTCTACCAGTAACGGTTCCGTATTCTACGATCCCCAACCTCTCCGCCTCCTCGACTGGCATCTCAGTGGGGAAAGGTCCAGCGCCCACCCTCGTTGGGAAGCACTTGAAAACCACGATCACGTCGTCGATCTTTGTAGGTCCAACGCCTACATCGGAAGCGATCGCCGATGCGGTCGTGTCTTTGGAGGTTACATAGGGATAGGTGCCATAGTAAAGGCTGAGTCCAAAGCCTTGGCTACCTTCGATGAGCACGAACTCATTTCGATCCAACGCTTCGTTTATCTCGAGCGGAACATCTGTGAGGAAGTCCTTAAGCTCTGGAATGTCCTTCGCTTGCTTCGCAACTCTACGAACTCTGTCAACATTCGCAGGTCCGCATCCAGTTCCAGTTGTTCCGATTTGTCTTAGATGCCCATCTGCCTTATCTACTTCGCAGTGTTTTTGCTCGATGATTGCACATCTGTAGTCGACTCTTGCACGATCTGCGACTTTCAGCATTTCAACTTCTTTTAAGAAAACTTCCGGATTCACGAGAACGCCTGCGCCGATGAGGAGCTTTGCAGATTTATAAACGAATCCCGAGGGGATCATCCTAACTCCGAACTTTTGCCCGTTTATCTCCACGGTATGCCCTGCGTTTGGTCCTACGCCTCCTCGTGCAATTATGCTCGGCTTATCAGAGTTTGCGACGTGCGCAACTATTTTTCCCTTTCCCTCGTCTCCCCAGAAACCCCCTACGATTACAGTTGCGGACATAGAGATGAGTTTGCGGAATTGCTTATGGAGTTTACGTTTTCTTCGCTTTCAGCCTTGTGCAGAATATTTTTCTTCAAGTCCAAGAACTTTACCTATGGCTACGGTTTGGAGTGCGAGTAGGGGGGAGTTCAGCATAGGCGACTACTACTACTTCTCGAAGCTCACGAGGATCGCAGAGAGGGAGAAGCTGGAAATGCACGAAGAGAAGAGATTTACAAAACTCGGCGACTACGATGTGATAGTGTTCAACTACCCCGAGATAAAGTTCAGCGCAAACGACATCACAAGGATCAAAAAGTGGGCTAACATGGGGAAAAAGATCGTGCTCACGGGCTACTATTCCAACGTCGATCGAGTTTCTGAGAACGTGAACAGGGTTGCGAAGCACTTCGGGCTTAAGATCAACTACGATCTGATAACAGACGAGGAAAAAAACCACGGCGATCCGATGTTTCCGTTCGCAAAATGCGGAGATCTCGAAGTCTTGATGCCCTGTTCTGCGTCTGTAAGCGGTGGAAAGAGCTTTGTAGTGGGTAAAGGTATTTTTGGGGCGGTAAGCAATAACGTCCTCGTTTTGGGCACTGCGGTTTTCTGGGACAACTACTCGATCGAAGTTGCAAACAACCGTGAGTTTGCGCTTAAAATACTCAGAGGCGAGTTTTAATGCGCTCCTTTTTGGTAATTGGAAACGAAGCGGTTACGGAACCCTTTAGCCTAAACGACATTCCGGGAGCGGGGAGGATGGACATTCTATGCAGATGCGTCTCGCAGGCTCTTTTCCTTTCCCATTCGATAAGAAAAGACGTCGAGGTTTTTCTCCTCCTCCTTGGAAAACCAGATCCGCCGAAGGTGGTTCGAATAGTGAGCAACGAGCTCCGCAGGATGTCTCCCGACGAGAGGAACATAGCGGGGCACATAAGAAAGGCACTGGGATTCAAAGCGACGAAAGACTGGACTGAGACGAATTCTGGTATTTTTGTCGCTAAAAAAAGTCTTGAGGAGCTTTTGCTCGAGCTCTCAAAGAGATACAGCGTCTATTATCTGCGGGAAGACGGTAGGGACATAAGCGAAGTCGTTTCGGAGATCAAGGATCCTCTGTTTGTTTTGGGCGACCACTTAGGGGTTAAGAGGGAGGACGAGGACGTGATATCGAAATTCGCAACCGCAGTGTTAAGCGTTTCACAGCTCTCGCTGATGGCAGAACAGTGCATAACGATAGCGCACTACATACTCGACAAAAATAGAACTTGACAATCTCTGTCACGAAAATTTTATTAGCTTGAAAAGCTTAGATTCTTAGGGGGCGTTGATGTAACATTGGCACCTGTCCCGCCGCCGATGCAATCTTGATACTTTTGCGCCCCCCTCAAATTTCACTGCTTTTCGATGAGCACAGCGTTTATTATTCCCTCCTGGCTCGGTCTGTTCGTAACTCTTGCCTTCCCGACCGAAGTCGCAATAACTGCGCCCTTCGTGATGACTCCGTGCCTAACGTAGTGAACGTTCGCTGGATTTTCAAGAACCGCTTTTATCTCAGCCCTCACAACCTTCTTTTGCGCAGGATCGTAAACGTTCGCAAACTTATCCGCAAAGAGCCTTATCTTGTAGTTTCCACCCATCATCCTGTCTTTCTTTGTCTTTCTTTCCCCAACATGGGTCATCACTTGCTCTCCGCCAAGCTCATACTTTCTCTTCTTCCTGTGTGGTCTGTAAAGTCCACCGGTTGGTTTTCTTCTACTCCTTCCTTGGAATATCATCAGCTCACCCCTCGCACCTTATTCACTCGCCTTAAAGATTTTATGCATAAAAGTTCTACGTTGTTGGGGGAGCGGTGGTGGACGGCTTACCGAGAGGAGGAAAGTCCCCCCACCCGATAAAGGCAGGCTCCGCAAGGAGCATCCCCGAGAGGGGATTGGGCGGAACAGAAAATCCCCCGGCGGAGGGAAATGCGATGAAGCCGAGAGGCTTAGGTCACCTCCGCTGGTTGAAAACTCCGCCCACTGCCGGGTGCAAGGCTCAGCGCCGCTTAGACTGATGCCGTCGGAACAGAAGGGGGCTTACTACCACCACTCCCCCCACGAACTTTTTAAAATTCTTTGGGCAAAGTTCAGCTTTTGGAAAAATTTTAAAACAACAAAGTTGAGAAAAATAGGGATGGAAAGGATTGAAATGAGCAAGAAAGCAAAGATTAAAAGAATTGAAGTGCAGAACTTTAAGAGTTTTAATGATTTAAAAGTCGAGCTTGGCGATTTTAACGTAGTAATTGGGCCAAACGCATCTGGAAAATCGAACTTTGTCCAGATTTTCAAATTTTTGAAAGACATGGCGACCTCGGGTTTAGACAACGCCATATCGATGCAGGGGGGAGGAGAGTATCTGACGAACATGAAAATCCGGAGCTCAAAGGAGTTTTCCATAAAAATCGTAGCTTCTGGACTTTTATTAAGAGAATCTATTGGTGATAATATTATTACTGGTATTATCGGTATTGTTATCGAAGAGGCTATTGAGAATGTTAGTGAGAAAAGATCATCGTTTCGGATGATGACATTGCAGAATTTAACGTATGAACTTACCCTAAAGTTCAAAGGTAGACGCGGATTTGAGATCTTAGCGGAAAATCTAACCTGCGGAATTAATTTCAAAAGAGACAAAAAAATAGAGAAAGGAGAACTTATACTTAATCGTATCGGCAAAAAAGGAGAAGTAAGGTTCCATCTACCACCAGAAAGAGATATAGAAATCCCGAAAGATGATACACTTTATATACTCTCCTTTGGGTCCGGAAACAAATTAAGCCCAACTGTTTCTTTTTTCGACATGCCCACACCTATACTCACTCCTCTGAAGGAAATTTGTCAAAGTATCGCAATCTATGACTTTGACCCAAAACTGTCTAAGAAAGCTACCCCAATTACAGGAAAAATCGAGCTGGAAGAAGACGGAAGAAATCTGCCCCTCGTCCTTAAAAACATATTGGAAAGAAAAGAAGAAAAGAGAAAACTCTCCAACCTAATCCAATATCTCTTGCCATTTGTTGAGGATCTTAGTGTAGAAAAATTTGCGGACAAATCGATGCTCTTCAAGATGAGAGAAAGCTACTTTACAGATCAGTATTTACCCGCATCTTTGATCTCCGACGGAACAATAAATATAACTGCCATGATTGTCGCCCTTTTCTTCGAGAAGAAGAATTTGGCCATAATCGAGGAACCAGAACGAAACGTTCATCCACAACTAATCTCAAGGGTTGTTAACATGATGAAAGATGCTTCGAAGAAAAAACAAATAATAGTTACAACCCATAACCCAGAGTTCGTTAAACACGCTGGATTGGAGAACCTTTTGCTCATTTCCCGAGATGACGATGGATTTTCCAGAATTACGAGACCAAAAGAAAAAGAGGAAGTAAAGACTTTCTTGGAGAACAAACTTGGCATTGAAGAACTCTACGTGCAAAACTTGCTGTGACTATGAATAAGCTCTATATACTTGTCGAAGGAGATGACGACGAGAGATTTTTCGACAAAATTATAAAACCGTTACTAAGAGAAAAATATTACGTAAAGATAGTGAAGTATGCAGAGTGGAAAATGAAGAAAGAAAAAATTGAGAATTTTATCCGAAGCTGTCAATCGATGAAAGCCGATTACATCTATGTAACAGATCTCAACGCTTCACCGTGCGTAACCGTGAAAAAGGAAGAAATAATGAGGAAGCTTGAAGACATCGAGGAGAGCAAGATAATTGTGGTGAAAAGAGAGATAGAGAGCTGGTACCTTGCAGGCTTAAAAGATTCAGATCGTAGGAAATTAGGAATTAAGAGATCTCTCAGTTCCACGGAAAATGTGACCAAAGAGCAATTCAACACACTTCTTCGAGATCCCGCTGAGCGGATTAACGTTATGATAGAAATTCTAAAACGCTTTTCAATAGATACTGCTAAGCAGAAAAATTCCTCATTTAAGTATTTTATGGAAAAGAAAATAGAAAAAATGATACATGATTGCTGAAAGCAGTGAAATTTGTTCCTAACGTGAGAATATCGAACGCAAAAACTCCCCTTCTTCTTTCAAAATCTCAACTTTTTCACAAAAGTCCATTTGTCCAATGCCTAAGTCGTCGAGCTCGAGTGTAAGCAATCCATCGTAACCAAAATCGGACAACTTTCTCAAGATCTCGGCGGTTTTCTCGTCTTTGCTCGCTCTTACGTGCTTTCCATTGTTTTCAGCGCTGATGTGAACGTTGCAGATTTTGTCCAGCAATTCTAAAAAGCTATCGTCTTGTTTCGAGTGCATTATGTCGTATGTGACTGCGAGATCGTAGCTTTCAGCGAACTTTCGCAACTCATCAACGTTTTTGCAGAGATTGTTTACCCTCTTCTCCGAGTTCTCGAGAGATAAAACCACGTTTTTCAGCTTTGCGAATCTCGAGGAAATGCGTAGGTATTTGTGGAGAGCGTTGTAATCTGCCCATACTGGCTCTCTGAGGGCGCTCCTCCTTCCAGCGTGTATCGTCACGAGTTTTGCGTCGATCTCTTTACAAAGCGATATCGTGTAAAGCGTCTCCTTTAGGCTTAAATCGCAGACTGCGTTGTTTACCGAAACCGGATTCAAATCGAGCACCGGTGCATGAAGCGCAACTGTGAAGTCAGAAAAACATTCGAGCTTCTTCGGATCTCTGTCTATCCAGAAATACGGAGTCTCGACCCAGAACTCAACTCCATCGAGCTCTGCAAGTTCGATCGCCTTTGCGATCATATCGGTTGAGTATTCGTAGAGGAACATCGAGGAGAAGAGGATCATATCCTCCGCCTCTTGTAGTCTTCGAATATCTTTTCTATCGTTTCGAGCTTTTTCTTTCTCATTTCCTCAAGTTTTCTGCGGTAGACTTCATCGAAGCTTGCGTCCACAAAGGCTATCTCGTTCCCGACGATCATCTTCACGTCTTCCCACTTTATCCTTGGAATCCCGTAGCTGTCGAACACCTCCTGCGCTAAGTGCGACATCTCTCCGCTGATCACAGCCTTTATCTTCTTTTTGCATAGGAGTTCTGCACAGCTCTTGCTCCCACCGCTCGCATCGGCGATGTAAACTATATCTCCTTCGCAAATGTCCGCCTTTTCGATCTCCTCCTTCGTGAACTTCTTGATCACCTTCACCTCTTTCCAGCCGGAGAATTCGAGGAACTTCATTTTCTTTAGGATCTCAAGCTTCTCCTTCAGTTCCATGATCTCCTCGTCTTTTCTCTTGATTATCTCGTTCAGCTCCTTTATCTTCGCCTCGAGATTTCTCACGTAGATCTCTCTTCTTACCTTCTCCCTCTCCTCCTCTGAGATCGCCACGATCCGTGTTCTCAGCTTCTCGACTTCTGCTCTGAGCTCGGAAATCTGCTTTTTCAAGAGCTCGTTCTCTTCAATCAGCTCTTTGATTTTCTTGTCCTTTTTCTCGAGCAACTCGGGGTAGTTTGTCTCTGGCTCCTCCCTCTTTTCAGCTTTTTCCGTGCTCTGGACTTCGAATAAACTTCTGAGTGCAGTCCCTTTTAGGATTTCAGCCTTTGCTTTTTCAACATCGAAGCCCATCGGGACCCTCTTCTCGATGTTCCTGAACTTGCTCTCGTAGCTTTTCAACGCATCTATTGCCGAGGCAAGTGCGTCTCTTTCGTGGTCGTTGAGAAAACTGAACCTCGAAGTCAGATCTCTCTTCTTCTCCAGGCTGAGGTCTTCCTTTGGCGAATACAGTATGGCGTTGAACGATGCTCTTATCTTGTTCACGAACTCGGGTGGATTTTTTTTATCGGTCGCTATTATCACGGGCTTGCCGTTCGAGTTTATGAACTCGATTACGTCCGCCAGACTCCAGTCCTTCTTGCTCTTCACGCTGATGAGATTTCCGCTCAAATCGATGAGCGCAACCGCAGTCGTCGTCCCGGGGTCGATTCCAGCGATGAGGTATCTCTTCGTCTTCGAGATCGGTATCAGCTCTATTTTTCCCTTCTCAACAGACTCAACTTTGACTTGAACATCCTTTGTTTTAAAAGAGGTTATCGGGACTTCGCTCTTTGGAGCGTCTACGATGATCTCCCCCCTTGATAGCCCTCCAAACCCTTCCTTTACGCTCTCGGTATACGCAAGTCCGTTCTCGTCGAGTATATTCTTTATCTCCCTAAAAACGCTCCTGACTGCGTCATGCACTTTTCTGCTATACCTCTTCTGCCTCCAACCACCCTTTCCGAGCTTCCGATTTCTCGAAACGATTATCCTTGTCTTGTCCGCAAACACTGAAACCTCGTATCCGACGTCGTAGCTCGCCAAAAGTGCGCAAGCTTTCGCCTCTTCGAATGGGTCACGAACGTTCAGCTTAAAACCAAACCTCTTGGCTATTACCTGCAACGGTGCATCCACTGCAACAACAACGAGCTTCGAGTTTGTGTTCTTCAAAAACTGGATTATTTCCCGCTTGTCTTCGAAAAGCTCAGAAATGCTATCGACTGCAATGATCTTAGGCTTTAGTTCCCTTATCAATCTGAAAAGCTTGGCTTTAGATACGACTTTTTTCGTTTCGCCCCGCTCATCTATGGCAACGACTGCAAACTTCCCGTTACCTATGACGTCAACTCCCAGTATCACTGATTATACTTTCGATCGTGGAATTGATATCCCTTTCTATGCGATAAGTTCTGCTGAAATAGCGAAGCACGTTTGCGACATCTCTTTCGAGAAGCTCTTTCCAGCCTTGTTCCCCAACTTCAACAGACTGGGGAAAGTCGATTATCCAGAAGCTCTCTCCAACTAAAATGTTGTGCTGGCTTAGATCGCCGTGCACGATGCCTCGGCGATAAAACTTCGCAACCTCTTCGATTATCGCATCCAAAAGCTCCTCTGGGTTCTCGACTCTCACCTTAAACAGCTCCCTTGCATCGATCAATTCCATGAGCACAGCGTTCCCTTCCCAGGCGTAAGCCTTTGGCACCGCAAGTCCTTGTAGCTTTCTCAGCGTCGTGAATTCGCGTTTGGCGGACCTAATTGAAAGAACCGAGAAATTCAGATTCCCGTAGTTTCTCTTGTCCACGACCTTTTTAAAACTCGAGTAACCGAGTTTATGAAACTTTATCACTGCTTCTCCGTGCTTTGATATGCAGTTGTAGATCAAGCTCTCCTTGCCCTCACCCATCTTCTTACCCAAAGCCTCAACCTCGTTTTTTTCAACGAGTCTGCGAAGGGAGTAAAGGCTAAGCCCCCTAAACGTGAACGTGGAACCCTCGTATTCGGTATACTTGTTTATTACGAGATTCTTTTCTCCAAGATCACGGAGGATCTTCTTCGTCTTTTCTTCGCTTAGCTTTGCGAGATCTGCGATCAAGTTCACGGGAACGAACTTGTAGTTCCAGAGGTTCTCGAAGATTGCGGACATTATTTTCCAGGAGTTTTTTCCAAGTGCGGTGTAGATCGTGGAGAGATCCATGCTCGTAGTCTCACCGATTTGATTTGAGCTTTTTGGAGTATAGCTCCTCGTTTATCCAAGGGATCAGAGCCATTGTAACCGCAATCCTCGAGAGCTCAATCCTCGAAATCACACCTTTGCTCAGGAAGTGAATGGCTCCGAACTTTTTCCCGATTCCCTCTATCCCGGAGATCTTCTCCATCGTCTTCCCGACCTCGATCCCACGGAGCGCAGATTCAACGACCTCAACGGGATACTCAAAACCCGGACCGAAGCCAATTGTGAAGCGTTCGCCGTTGTAAATCACCGCTACCTGAAAATCCATGTAACCACTCATCGTCTTCGAAACTCTGAAAAGCCCAGCTTCGATGCCAACCGAGAAGTCGAAATCCTCGCTGTAGCTAAGCTTAGCCCTTTTTATCGCACCTTCTATGGTCTCCTCATCGAAGGGCTGATCCTTTGTTCTCACATCCACGCTTTGAACCTCTACTTCGCCGAAAAACTGTTCGAACGCAAGCCTCGCACCCTCGATCTTTGTTGGATTTTTTGAGCCAACGACGATCCTCATACTTTCACCCTATCGAACAGGAGATACCTCCCCTTTAGAGCGACTAAGAGCTTCTTTCTAACTGCATTCGCAACCCTAACAGCTCTTGCAAGCTCTTGCAAACGTAACGCTTTTTTCGCAATCAAAACAAGAAATTCTGAGTGCGGTAGATCCTCGACACTTTCGACTTTTCTGTAAATCCTGAAGTCGCAACCAAATTTAAAACCAGTTTTCACAACGAAGCCCCTACGCTTCAAATCCTTGTAGACCTCGTATTTCTCGTTAAAATCCTCAATTTTTTCAGCAACTCTTTGCACTTCATTCAAATCGATTTCAAGAGCTCCGATTTCGCAAAGATAGAGGCTTTCGAAGATCGAAAGGATCACCGACGTTCCTATGAGGTTCCCGTAGAAGTATTTTTTGAAGAGATCTGCGTTCTCAACGATTACACGATCGCTCAGTATTTTTCCCTTGAGCTTTGGCAAGCTCTCAACTTGCTCTCCCCTTACTTCGGCTTCAGAAAGCTCGTAGTAAGTTACTTCACTCTCTTCGTCAACGATCGCAACGATGAAGCTCTTCTCTTTCTCGAGTTTCTCAAGAAGGCTTTCAAAGTCCACTTCCTTCTTCTCTGAAATCGGATAGAACTTCCTCTTCGCAACCACGAACTCGTCCTGCGGTTTTGCTCTATATCCCTTTGCACGCAAATCGCTGTAAACGAAGTAAACCTCTGGAAAATTCGGAACCCTCGCCTGAACCCAATTCACGAGTTTTTCAAATTCTGCAAACTTCGCTTTTCCGTTGAGCTGGAGATAAAGCGCCTCTATTGGGTGTAGATAGATTTTCTCCCCTCTCTTCACTCCAAAGCCTTGCCTCTCTATTTCCTTGCAAGTGTTTATAACTGCGCAGTCTTCGCTAAGGTTTCCGATCATAGCTCGATCCCGTAGACCTTTTCGACGTTCTCGACACAGATCTTGTAGACAAAATCCTCGCTAAAGCCACGGTTGAGGAGCTCTTTAATCTTTACTGGCACGGTTTTCGGTCCGAGAACAGCACCGGGACGCTTTGGGTCGTCTATGTAATCGGTCTCAACAAAGAACCTGTCTCCTTGCGTTGCAGCTGTGTAGACGTTGTCGTTCCCTGCGATAACCGATGGAAATATCCCAATGTTTTCGAACTCCTTTATCTTCGGCGGTGAGAAGTGCTTCACAACCTTCTCTCTTTTCAACCCAACTTTGTCCGCCATTTCCGCAATTTCCTTCATTCCTTCAATGCTGAAGCTCTCAGTGTGAATTTGAACCGCACAGCCAACTTCTTTTGCGATCTCGAACGCATGCATCATGACTTCGTTGCTCAACCGCCACACGTAACTGTCCACTTTATAGTGAGGTCTTCCGCTTTTTATGGCAATGGCTTCACCTCTCGCAACAAATTCTCCAGCGATTTCGAGCGCCTCTTTCATTATCTCTACCGCTTTTTCAAATCCGAGCCTCGAGCCTAAGATTGTGATCTCCGCAGGATGGACGCCAAGGACTGCGTAAGCTTTTACGATCTTGTTCGCCTTTCTGACGAGCGAAAGATGCTCGTTGAATACCTTTACAAAATCCTTCCCGCTGTTCGGATTCACGTCGTAGTGATGGCTGAGCAGAGAAACAAGTAGAACATGCGTCCCCCCTACAGCTTTAAACTTTTCGAGCGCTTTCAGCTTTAAATGCTTGTATAGGTGCATGTGGTTGTCGGTTATGATCACAAAATCAATCGGTTTCGAGATTTTTAATTTTCTCGCTCTTGCCGAATCGTTAACAATTTTCGCATTGATCGAAATTTTAATAATACTTGGTATTACAAAATTCTGAAATTTTCATAACTATTCTGTTATAAAAAATGCTGATATTAACTTTAAAAAAGTTTATATGTGTAAAAGAAGGGCAACAAATGGTGGTCGAATGGTTCTCGAATTAAGGAAGGGAGCAATATTCGTAGATGAGCTTAGAAACGTTAGCATTAGAATCGGAGAAGTTGCTGAAGAGGAAGAAGAGTGGGCGCCAATGGGTCCAACGCCGTTTCCGCAGATTGAAACTCTCAGAGACTGGGACTTCATTCTTCTGAAGCGCTATAAGCCGTTCTACGCCCCTTATTGCGACATGTGTTGCCTTTGCACGATGGGCAAATGCGATTTGACGGAGAACAAGCGCGGAGCCTGTGGAATAAACCTTGAGGCTCAGACCGGCAGAATTGTAGCTGCTGCTGTTGCGATAGGGACTGCATGCCACACTGGACACGCAAGGCACATGCTTCACGACATCGAGCACATAACTGGAAAGAAACTCGAGGAGATTCCTGTAGACCTTGGACCTGAGATAAGCGAAGTTGCTCCATTGACGCAGTTGATCACGGGAATAAAGCCAAAGACGCTTGCAGATTTAGAAAGAGCTTTGAGATACGTCGAGGAGCAAATCACACAAGTCATGGACTCGATTCACACAGGACAAGAGGGGAGCTATCTCGATTTCGAGTCGAAAGCCCTCCACCTGGGAATGATGGACGCTCTCGGCAAAGAAATCGCAGACATTGCACAGATCTGCGCATTTAATTTGCCAAAGGGGGAGAGCAACCAGCCTCTGATCGACGTTGGGATGGGAACTTTAGATAGGAACAAAGCGATTGTGCTCGTTATTGGACACCACGCTCCCCCAGCGTTTAACATCGCAGACTACATAGAGAACAACAAGCTAAGCGATGAAGTCGAGCTTGCTGGAATCTGTTGCACCGCCCACGACACGAGCAGATACTGGCCAAAGGCGAAGATCGCTGGTTCGCTCGGAAGACAGCTAAAAGTCGTTCGAGCGGGGATTGCGGATGTCATCGTTATAGATGAGCAGTGCATTAGAGCGGACATCCTCTACCATGCGGGGAAGCTTGGAATCCCAGTTATCTGCACGAACGCAAAGGCGATGCACGGGTTGCCGAACATGACGAAGAGGGATCCAAAGGAAGTGATAAAATACCTGCTCGACGGAAACCCCGGCGTCGTTGTGCTCGATCCACTGAAGGTCGGAGAGATCGCAGTCGAGGTTGCAAGGGCAAGGAGGAAGAAGCGTGGCGAGATAAAGCCAGTGCTTAGCGAAGAGCAGTTCATGAACTACGTGAAAGCCTGCACACAGTGCGGAACTTGTACGATCGCCTGCCCAGAGAAGATTCGCATTGGCGAAGCGATGGAAGCTGCTGAGAAAGGCAATAGAAAGGAGCTCGAGGAGAAATGGGACGTATGCATCGCTTGCGGAAGATGCGAGCAAGTCTGCCCGAAGAAGATCCCGATAATCGATGTTTACAACTACGCAGCATGGAACAGGATAATAAACGAGAAGGGCAAGGTAAGAAGAGGAAGGGGACCGGTTAGGGATTCTGAGATCCGCAACGTCGGTGCGCCGATAGTGCTTGGAACGATTCCCGGAGTTATTGCAGTAATTGGCTGTAGCAACTATCCAAACGGAACAAGAGATGCTTACACAATAATGAACGAGTTCGCATCGAGAAACTTCATCGTGCTAACGACGGGTTGCATGGCGATGGACGCTGGGCTCTACAAGGACGAGGAAGGAAAGACGATTTACGAGAAATACCCAGATGACGTCAACGGTGGGTGCGTAGCAAATCTTGGTAGCTGTGTCGCCAACTCTCACATCTTCGGGACGGCGATAAAGGTTGCGAGGATCTTTGCGATGAGAAACATAAGGGCGAACTTTGAAGAGATCGCAGACTACATTTTGAACAGAGTTGGCGCTTGCGGAGTTGCATGGGGTGCGTATTCGCAAAAAGCTGCAGCCATTGCGACTGCGGCCAACAGACTCGGAATTCCAGCAGTCATTGGACCTCATGGCAGTAAATACAGGAGAGCGTTCCTTGGTCGCCCATACAACGACGAGGATTGGATCGTCTACGATGTTAGGAGCGGGCAAAAGGTCCGTATCGAACCAGCCCCGCAAGATCTGCTTGTTGCAGCAGAAACTGTCGAAGAAGCGATTCCGCTGATCGCAAAGCTCTGCTTCCGCCCCAACGACACAGACAGGGGGAGATCGATAAAGCTCACACACTACATCGACCTGAGTCTCAAATACTTGGGCAGAATGCCGGACGACTGGCATCTATATGTTAGAACAGAAAGCGATCTGCCGTTGGCGAAGAGAGAAGAACTGCTGAAGATCCTCGAGGACAAGCATGGATGGAAGATCGACTGGAGCAGGAAGAAGATCGTCGAAGGACCGATAAGACCTTATCACGCTGGATTCAACCCGACTTGCGTTGAAAGATTGTTCAAAGAGGGATTCTCGAGTCTTGCGAAGAAGTGAGGTGGTAAAAATGCCCAAGACGTATGAACAACCCTTCGACGCTGCGAACATCCCCGGACCAAAGATGGCGATGCTACTTGAGAAGGGAAAGCCGGTAGCGATGGCGATAAAGAAGGCGAAACACCCATTGCTGATCGTCGGACCAGACATAACTCCAGCGATGATCGAAAGAGTAAAGAAGTTCGCAGAGAAAGGGGTTACGATCGTCGCAACGGGAAATGCGATAACGAAGCTTACTCAGGCGGGAATAAATGCGAGATACGCAGTTCTGCACGAGTTAACGCAGTTCTTGCTTGATCCGAACTGGAAGGGCTTCGATGGAAAAGGAAACTACGATGTCGTGCTGATGATGGGCAGTATTTACTACCATGGCTCGCAGATGCTTGCAGCGATCAAGAACTTTGCTCCACACATAAGAGCGATTGCGATCGACCGCTACTACCATCCGAACGCTGCAATGAGCTTTGGAAACCTTTGGAGGAAGGAAGAGGACTACTTAGCTTTGCTCGACGAAATTGTAGCCGAGCTTTAATTCTTCCCTTTTTTGTCCACCGCCTGCTCGCATCCCTAATTCCCCCACGGGATCTTATCCTCGAACAGCAGTTCCACGAGATAAGACCCAAATAAACGAGAGCGAAAGAAAGAATTGGGCTAAGTTCAAACCAAAGTCAAAAAGGTTTCTGCATCTCAATCTGCTCTCATAGGAAGCTAAGCTTCCTGATCGGAGAAGTTGAGCTCTGGGATCAACGTATCTCACGTCTTAAGCTAAACCATTCATGATTGATTTCTCAACCCTTTTAAAACCAAAGATCGTGCTTTGATCATGGATCTCGAGGGCATTTTGAACACTCTGAGGGACTTTAGAGACAAAAGAGACTGGCTTAAGTTCCACACGCCAAAGAACCTTGCAACCTCCATCGTGATCGAAGCTTGCGAGCTCCTCGAGCTTTTCCAGTGGACGAGAAGCTTGGAAGAGGAGAAAGAAGTCCTCGAGAGCAGAAGACAAGAAATCGCTGAAGAGGTTGCGGACATCTTCATCTACTTGCTCTTCTTCTGCGACATCGCAAATTTGGATTTGGAGAGGGCTGTGAAGGAGAAAATGTTGAAGAATGAGAGCAGGTTTAGGTTGGATTGAGGCGATTCTATGAAGTTGACGGTGAAGGTGAAGGAGCCCGAAATCTTCGTTTGCATATCTGAAGTTAGAGGTGTCAAGGTTGTAAAGAACGTTGAAAGCACGAAGCTCTTCAAGGAAGTTATCGAAAAGCTGAGGGAAAAATACAGCGTCGATAAGCTCAAGGACGATCCGGTCGTTAGAGCGTTCAGAGATTTTTATTGGCGAATTGGAATAGATCCGACGAAGCAAAGACCGAGCAGTGAGGCTCTGCTTAGGAGAGGTCTCAAAGGTAGTGTTCCGAGGATAAACAACGTCGTCGATGCTGGGAACATTGCGAGCATGGAGACCCTTATCCCGATAGGATTATACGACATCGACAAAATAAAGGGAGATCTCGAGCTCAGATACGCCAAGAAAGGCGAGATTTTCACCCCAATTGGTGGAAAAGACGAGACTTTGGATGAGAACCAAATTGTGCTCGCAGATGAGGAGAAGGTTTTGCACGTCTATCCTTACAGGGACTCGAGGCTTACAATGGTCAGCGATACAACTAAAAACGTGCTCGTCGTTGCTTGTGGTGTTCCGGGGGTCGAGAAGGACAGAGTGAGGCTTGCATGCGAAAAGGCTAAGGAATACATCGTAATGCTCGCAGGCGGAGAAGCTGAAGACTGTGAGTTGAAACCATAGCCTCTTGGATGCCAAGTTGGTAGCTACTGGGCTCGGCTTGTTTTTGGAGATTCTGAGAGAATAGGGGCTGTTCTCGGGCTTACAGATTTGGACATCGCCTAAACGCTAGGAGCACATCTTGATAACGATATTTTTACCTTGCGGTTTCATACGGAGATTTCCAAGTTCTTGTAGTTGTGGAGAAAAATAAAGAATCAGGGGTTCATCTCGTAGGCATCCCTTAGGGCATAAACCTCACTCAGCACTCTCTCGAATCTCTTTTGATCCGCAACTGGAGCCATTATCATCTTCTTACAGAACTCCCTCTGCTCCTCCGTAGCACTTGGTTTTGCCATCAGCTCAACAGCGAATTTCGAGAAATCTTTGACAAATAGCTCGAAAATTTGATCAAGCAACTCGTCGCTCACATCGTAGAGACCTTTGTAAACTTTCTTAGCTTCAATGATGAGCTGTCCGTAGACGAGTAGAGTGAAGAGTTCACCAATGGTTGCGAGGAAGTCGAAGTCTTTCATCTGTTCTGCAGTTGGCGTAGCAGTTGCGATCATGTTTCTGAAGCTCTCTATCTGCTCCTTGAAGACTTTGACGTTTGGCAAATCGATGCTTGCATAAACCTTGCGGTAGTCGTGGAATCTCACTTTTTCAAGCCCTCCTGCTGGTCCCTGTTTGAAAAGAAACTCGTCGTGCTTCAAAGCATCCATCTTTGGCACTTCAGTGAACTCTGCAGGGTTGAAGAGATAGTTGTAGAGGAACTTCAAGATTAAAGCCATGTTCACGTGCACGGTGCCTTCAAGCTTTGGCAAAGCCCTTATGTATTTCGTAGCCATCTCGAAATACGTATCTTTTTCGAAACCTTTTGCAGCTATCACGTCCCAGAGAAGGTTTATGACTTCTTCACCTTCCCTTGTCACCTTTGATTTGACGATTGCGTTGTAAAGCAGGTATCTCCTATCGTTGAGCGATGCAACACGCATATAGTCGCAAGCCCTTCTTGCGAAGAGCTTCATCGCGACGAGTCTACAGTATGCGTCAACGAAGAGTCTTTTCACGTGCGGAAAATCCGTGACGTGCATTCCGTAGAGAACTCGTTTTGAAGCGTGGTTCAACGCTTCGTAGAAAGCATGTGTGCAAATTCCAATTGAAGCCCAGCCCAAGTTGAATTTGCCCACGTTTACCGTGTTCAACGCCGTGTCCCAGGCTTCTTCTCCTTTCTCGAGTATATCCTCTTCGCTCACTGGGTATTCATGAATTAGAAAATCGCCCACGAACATCTGCGAAGCTACGATGTTCTTTATCAACTGATAATATCTCTCATCTCTCCTTAGAGCAAAGAAGACAAATCTTCGCTTGTCCATGTCGTAAGGTAAGCTTCCATCTGGCTCAGCGAACCTTGCAAAAGTCGAGATTATGCTTGCAACGTTGGAGTTGCCGATGTAGTATTTTCTGCCGTAAGCCTTCCAAGTTCCATCAGGCTGAGGAATGAGCTTCGTCTCAGTTGCGTAAATGTCTGCACCATGCTCTCTTTCGGACAAACCGAACGCAAAAACTCCACCGTTTTTGAGCATCTCAGCGACTTCTCTCTTTATCTTCTCGTTCTTGCTCATCCAGATCGGTCCTAAGCCAAGGATCGTTACTTGCCAAGTATACCAGTATGCGAGGCTGTAGAAGGCTAACACCTCGTTGTAATCGCAGATTCTCCAAGTGTCCCAACAAGTTTCGCCATCGCTGTATTCAGGTGGAGTTAGAAACGTATAGAAGATCTTGTTTTGTTTCTGGAACTCGAGAAAGTCATCATACCACGTCATTTTTCTGTCGTTCTCCTTAAGCTTCGCTTTTCCCATGCTCTCAAAGAAATCGATCGTTTTCAGAATGAGCTCTCTCGCCTTTTCGTCAAGGTGCTCTCCTTTAAACTTCTTTGGGTTCAAGAGGATCATGCTGGAAGAATTTGGTAGCGAGTTTATAAGCTTAGCGAAGGTTCTGTAGCTTCGGCGTCATGGATTAAGAATTAAAACCGCAAGGTTCAGAGCGGATGCGAAAAGGATCCAGCAAAGGTATGGGTCATCAAAGCGGTTGCTATCTTTGAATGCTTAAGCATTAGAGCGATTAGTCGCAACAACTGTGATGTCCAAGGCTAAGATGTCGATGAACCCAAGCAAAGGGCTTTACATGGCAAAGAAGAGAGAAGACCAAATTGCGAGGTGAAGTATGAACAAGCAATCCCAATTGCGAGAACTATACAATTGATAACAGAATCGAGGCGAATTCATGAAAATCTGTGTCTATAAGAATAATAAAAATTTATGGCTTTGAAACTATCGCAACCGTTGCAACCGAGTAAGGACCGCCGAGGTTGTGTGCAAAGCCGATTTCTGCGTCCTTAACTTGCAAACCTTCAGCTTTTCCGAGGACTTGTTTGTAAAGTTCTGCGATCATTCTAACGCCACTCGCAGCAATTGGGTGTCCAAACGACTTTAGACCACCGTCGGGGTTAATTGGGAAGTCGCCGTCGATCGCAGTCACCCCTTCCCTTATAAGCTTCGCTCCCTCGCCGGGTTTGCATAAGCCCATGTCTTGGTAGTTTATGAGCTCCGTTATAGTGAAGCAGTCATGCACGATGCCGAAGTCAAGCTGTTTTCTTGGATCCTCAATCCTCGCCATTTTGTAAGCCATCTTCGCAGCTTTCACAGTTGCTGGAAAGCTCAAGAAACTCTCGGATGGGCGGTGCCATGGGTGCATCGTTTCGACTGCCATTCCGATTGCCTTTATCACCGCATAATCGCATCCAAGTTTTCTCGCAATCTCTGGGCGTGTTAGAATAACAGCAGCGGCACCGTCGCTTACAGCACTGCAGTCGTAAACTCCCAACGGATAAGCGACGATCGGGGCTTTTAGGACTTCTTCAACACTCACTTCTCTTCTGAAGTGCGCCTTTGGGTGCTTCGCACCGTTGTAATGGTTTTTCACCGCAACAAGCGCAAGGTCTTCCCTATTCCATCCCCACTCCTTGAAGGCTCTATTCGCAGCCATCGCAAACATTCCAGGGGCGCTTACTACTGGCATAGCAACGCTGAAAATCCCCTCTATCGGTGGTAAGCCACGGCTTCCAGCGTCGATCAGCTTTTCAACACCCGCAGCGATCACGATGTCGTAAGCACCGCTGGCAACTGCGAAGCAAGCATTGCGGACGTTGTCCATACCAGTTGCGCAGTAATTTTCGACTCTGCTTATCGGCTTGCCAAAGAACTTCAGCGAGTCGCTGAAAACGTTCCCGCTTATGCCGGTAGAGGGGTAAAAAGTTCCACACCACACCGCTTCAATGTCCTTCATCTCGAGATTTGCATTGGCTAAGGCTTCGTTAACCGCTTCTACAAGCAGATCGTCGTGATCCTTGTCCCAGTGATGCCCAAATTTGGTAACACCAACGCCAATAATTGCGACCTCCATAACCTCACCTCCTCAACCTTGCTTTCCATCCATAGTAGCGAAAATCGTTCTTCTCGAAAAGCAGGCGGAATGTTCTCTCGACTTCTGCGTCGCATTCTATGCCTTTGAAATCCCTTAAAACGTCTGTGATTTCAAAGAAAACTCTCCCACCGCCCTCGAGATCTACGACAGCGACGCAGTGCGGGTGAACACCGTCACCAATGTAATTGCCTGGAGAGACGAGGTAGTCGATCGTGAACGTGTAGATCTTTCCCTTGAAGCCAAGTTTAACTTCATCGAAGTCTTGTGAACCGCACTCAACACACGCTCTGCTTATCGGATAGCTTATCGTTCCGCACTTCTTGCACTTCATTCCGTAGAACCTTATTATCGACTTCTCTTCACGCCAGAACTTCGTTATCGAGGGTCTGTCGGGAGCGTCTCGGCTTGCGAGGATTCCAAGGTTGTATAGGTAATCGCCGTAGTTGATCTCTTTTTTGCTCTCGAGCATTTTGCCGAGATTTGTCTCGATTCTTTCGTTCACTTCGATTGCGATCGCATCTGCTCCGTCGCCGTGTGAAGCTAAGAGAACTCTCCCCGGTTTTTCGAGCTGTGAGGCGAGAAGGAGCAGTGAATGCGCACAACCAGCAATTCCAACGTTTCTGAAAAAGAACTCCTGAGATTTGACGCCAACAGCCTTCATCAACCCCTCGTAGCTCTTTGGATCTGGTGCGGAGGCTACGAATCTTTCAAAATCCATGGGAGTTAGGGAGAGCTTAGCAAACAGTGGCATGACTGCGTTCTGAACGCTCGTCGCATAGCTTAATCCATCGAGACGCATGTCGTAGCTTTTTACTTCGTCCTTCAGCATCCAATACCCTGGTAGCGCTCTTGGGTAGGAGTTGTAGCCCAATATCTTCGCTCCCCCCTCCTTTTCCACGACTAAAGCAACAGCTGCATCGCCGTAGAGCTGTTCGTAAACGCTCCCCGGTTTTACGGGGATTTTGTCTGCGGAAACAACGAGAACACGATTAAATCTCCCAGAGTCTACGAGCTCGTTCGCGGTGATCAGAGCGTTCGTTGAAGCTCGAAGGCTATTGGAGAAGTCCAATGTAAAAACGTTTTCGAGATCAAGGGCTGAAGCGACGATGCTTGCGGACTGCTTTATCTTGAAGGGGGAAGAAGTCGAAGCAAAAAGCAAAGCGTCGAAATCTCCGCCAAAATCTTTCGCAGCGTCGACTGCCATTGTTATCGCATCCTCATCCCAGTTTGCAACTGCTTTCTCTCCGCCCATCGAAGGTATCCCGGTGTTCTTAGATATCTCATCTCTGCTAAGTCTCCAAATCGGAATGTAAACGCTACAAGCGCTGATGCAAGCCATAAAAATCTGAGATAATGATTATATAAAAAATTTTCCTAAGCCTTAGAGATCGTCGAGACCTATTTCATCCATGCTAAAGACTGGACCATCTTTACAGACCCTCATGCCACTTGGGAGGACACAAGAACCGCAAACTCCAATTCCGCAACGCATTAACCTTTCAAGCGAAAATTCGACGAGTTTTGTTCTCGAAATGTCTTCAAAAATTTTATAAAGCCTTTTCAAGAACTCACTTTTCCCACAACAGTATATTGCGGAATATTTGTCAAGGGCTTCTTTTTCAACCACATCCACTGCGGTGCCCTTGTAACCAAAGCTCCCGTCCTCGGTTGCGAAGACGGCGTTTTTGAAGTCCTTCCATACAAGCTCCCCCTCGCTTTTTGCACCGTATATGATACGGACGTTGTAGTTCAAGCGGGTCATAACGTTGTATAGAAACCTGAGCGGTGCAATTCCAATGCCTCCAGCGATGAGCAATGCGTTGTCTCTGATTCGAAACGGTCTTCCGAGGGGTCCACGAACACCTATTACTGAACCAGGTTTGATGTTCACGAGCTCCTTAGTTGTCTCACCAACAGCCTTTACCGTGAAGGAAGATTCTGAAGAGAAGCTGAGCGGGATCTCTTCATAGCCAAGAACGTTTACCATTGCGAACTGCCCAGGTAAGGGTCTAAAGTCTGCGTTTATGTGGATCGTGGCGATCTCTCTGCTGTGCTTTTCAACCCTCGTAACTTTGACGAGCATGCTCCTCACTCTATTCTCGATTTTTAATGTGTTGCTCGGTTTATTTTTGAGTCAGATTAATTATTTGATTTTTAAAATTTTTCTTTTTATTTAATTAAAAATTAATTAAATTAAATCTAATTTTGAAAATTTTTGAAGTAAATTTTATCATTCAATTAATTTTTGCAATCACTTCTTTTAGAGGCTATAATTATGAAATTTTTAATAAAGCACGACTAACTTATTATTACAGAATAAGTGTAACAACAAATTTTAGGTTTACCGAAAAAAGCCGGATTCAGGGGATCGTTTGTTCCAAAAAACATGTGAATACACGACTTCTCACGAATATAGGGGAGGGTAACTGCTGAAAGTGTTGGGGAGCATGGGTTCACGAGTCAAAGGAATGAACTTTGTTACGTATTTTTTGGAATAAAAACTTTGTAAGCAAAAATTAAAATCAATTAAACAAAGTATTTTAATTTAAATTTTTCTAAACTATATTAAAAATATTTCAAAAAATTTAAATTGATTTAACAACTGCTCTAGAGAATATAACATTTTGAGGTTATCTAAATTAAATTTTTTAAAGTCTTTAAATTATTGTCAGCCTAAAATTTTGATCTCAGAACTGCGAAGAGAAAAGTGAGTTGTGGATTTTTGGTAAAGATGCTTATAACTTTGCAAATCAGCGAAAAAATTGCGAGTCTTGGGAGTGGAGCATTTATCACTTTTTGATAACTGGAAAGCTCCTAAGCCAGTTTAGGTCTGGAAGATACAGCCTTCTGAGATCTTTGAGCCCTATTCTGAGCATCGCAAGTCTTCCGATTCCGAGACCCCATGCCAATACTTTTCCCTTTATCCCCAGCGGTTCGGTTACTTCCTTTCTGAAGATTCCAGCTCCACCGAGCTCGATCCAACCGAGACCCTCGACGTATACCTCCGGCTCGACACTCGGCTCAGTGTATGGGAAGTAACCTGGACGGAAGCGAACGTCTTCGAAGCCCATTTTTGCGAAGAACGTTTTGAGCAACCCAAGCAAATGCTTAAAGCCAACGTCTTTGTCGAGCACAACTCCTTCGAGCTGGTCGAACTCTGGGAGATGTGTTGCATCGATGCTCTCCCTTCGGTAAACTCTGTCGATGCAGAAAGCCTTTTGCGGAGGCTCGGGGTTTTTGGCAAGGTATTTTATTGTGATCGCAGTTGTGTGAGTTCTCAATACCAACTGCTTTGCTTTTTCAAGACTCCATCTCCCTCCCCAGCCAGTCGATCCCGTGATCCACCCGTTCTCATGGGTTTCTTTCACATTTTCCACGTTCTCGTATCCTATCTCCTCGTAGCGATCGAGGTAGAAGGTGTCTTGCATGTCCCTCGCTGGGTGGTCTTGCGGTTGGAAAAGCGCATCAAAGTTCCAAAAGGCAAGCTGAACGTAGTTCCCCTTTATCTCCTTGAAACCCATGTCTAAGAAGATCTTTCTGCACTCCCGGATTATCCGTTCGTATGGATGAGTCTTTCCACCGAAAACGTCTGATGAAGGAATTGAGACATCGTATCTGACAAACTCCCTCCCCCTCCATCCCCCGCTCATTATCAAATCCTGAGTAAGGTCTCCAATCGCTTCCCTCACTTCAAACTCCGGTTTTTTCAGTATTTTAAAGCTGAAAGTCTTCTCTTCAATCGTTTCGATCAGTTTTCTCCTTTCCAAAATCGACTTGATCTCATCGCTTATCTTTTCTCCTCGCTTCAGTTTCTCAAGCGCTGATCTCTCAACGGGTTCGAATTCTCCTATCAATCTCAGCTTTCCGCCTACAATTTCGATCACTTTCTTTCTCCTCAGCCACCCGACTGCGATTTCGAACTCTTTTCCAAGTTTTCGTCTGATCTCGCTCACGTCGTTTGTTTCCGAGAGAGCGTTTAGCAAAATCTCCTCTGGAAAACCATTTTTCAAGTATCGCTCCCCTTCTGGCGTAATCTTGACTCTCTCCTTCTTCAGCTCAAAAACCTCGGCAAAGCCCTTTTCTCGGAGCAAAAACACCGCTTTCATCACCGCATCTTTGTTGATCCCAGAGCTTTTGGCAAACTCCTCAAGCTCGTAAATTTCGCCAACCTTTGCGTTGCGGAGGACATCGATTTCAATTCGTGAAAGCATACTCGCAGTTAGCAAAAACTTTTAAAGGTTTCTACCAAATTATTTAAGGTGATGTTATGGAGAGTGCAGTGGAACTTGTAGAGAAGCTTAGAGGTGGAGAACTGCGAGCAGAGGAATTGGTAGAACTGTGCTTTGAAAGGATAAGGGAATTGAACCCAAAAATAAACGCCTTCGTAACCCTGAACCCTCGGGCAATCGAGGAGGCAAAGGAGGCAAAGGGAAAACCACTTGCAGGACTGCCGATAGCGGTCAAGGACAACACAGATGTGAAAGGGCTTAGAACGACTTACGGATCAAAACTTCTTGAGAATTATGTCCCACCCCAGGACTCGGTAATCGTTGAAAGGCTGAGAAAGGCTGGAGCGGTTATCGTTGGAAAGACGAACTTACCGGAGTTTGGGCTAATCGCTTACACGGACAACACTCTTTTCGGTGTGACGAGAAACCCTTGGGATCTCAGCAAAACCGTCGGCGGATCGAGCGGAGGAAGCGCTGCTGCGGTGGCTTCGGAAATGGTTCCAGTCGCAACTGGAAACGATGGGGGTGGTAGCATAAGGATCCCAGCGAGTTTTTGTTCTCTCTATGGGTTAAAACCGACTTTTGGTCGAGTTCCTTGGTATCCCCAAATGCCCGTCTTCGTTGGGATGGTCTGTGAAGGATTTTTGACGAGGTTCGTTGAAGACACAGCGTTTCTGCTTGATTTCGTAAAGGGATACGACCCGAGGGACATGTATTCCTTGCCCGACGATGGAGTTAGCTACTACAAGAGCCTTGAGGAGCCGATAGACGACGCTAAGATTGCATTCTCACCTGATCTCGGCTACGCAACCGTGGATCCCGAAGTCGAGGAAGTAGTTAGAAAAGCGGTGTTCAAGCTCGAGAAATTTGGAGAGGTTGAAGAGGTTAATTTGAACGTCCCAAGCTTAGAGTTCGAGCTCACGATGAAAGTCGTTCTCGAGTTCACGACCTTTATCTCTGAAAAGCTCGAGGAGTGGAAGAAGGTGGCTTATCCACCCTATTTAGCGTTCTTGCCCATGGCTGAATCCTTCACTTACAGGGAATACATAAAAATCGAGGAAAAGAGACTCGAGCTTTGGAGAGCGCTGAAGGAGATCTTTGAGAGATATGACTTCCTTGTTACGCCCACAACAGCTGTAAAACCCTTCGACTTGGGTAAAATAAGCCCAGATGAAATCGCCGGCAAACCCACGACACCAATCGGCTGGATGCCTTTCACATATCCATTCAACTTCACCGGACTGCCTTCTGCTTCGATTCCTGCGGGGTTTAGCAAGGACGGCTTGCCGATAGGGATGCAGATAACCGGGAGAAAATACGAAGATCTGGCAGTTCTAAGGGTTTCGAAGGCTTTTCAGGAAGTCGCACCGTGGCAGAAAGTTAAGCCGAAGATCATAGAAGGAGCCTGAAGATCGCATACAGGGGCTTGAGTTTCCATGGGACTTCGCAGTGGAGGATCTTTTCCAGATCCTTTGCACTTACGAACCTCATAATTTTTAAAAACTTCTCGTCTTCGCTTGCAAACAGATCCCACAGTCTCCTGAAGAAATAAGCTCTCAAAAGAGGTTTTTCAAGGTATTTTTTCCAGAGGGAATCGTATTCTTCGAGTCTCCCGTTTTCCAGCAAGAACTCGTTTGCAACTTTTCCAGCAAGGTCTCCAGCGATCATTGAAGTCGGAATCCCACCGCCAACGTGGCTTATTATCATGCTCGCAGAATCGCCGGCGAAGACAACGTTTCCATAAACCGCTCTCTCCAAGGGCTTGTCGATCGGAACTATTGCTCCGATTTTGCTCACGACTTCTGCTTTTTTCAAGAATTGCGAGGAGTAGGGAAACTCCTTTACGAATCTCTCCAAGACTTTGTGAACACTTTCTTTGGAGAACTCCCTTCTGAAGCCGACACCGACGTTCGCATACCCGTTGCCCTTCGGTATAATCCACCCATACGCTCCGGGGCTTATTTCTCTTCCTAAGAACATGTAAACGCATTTCTCATCGCATTCAACGTTTTTCATCACGAACTGCTTTGCAGAAGAGATCTCGTAGCTCCAAACTCCAAGAGCCTTTGCAATTCTGGAATTTGCACCGTCGCAAGCAATTATAACCCTCGCTTCTCTTTCCCCCTTGTCTGTGTAAAGCTTTCGATCTCTGTAGTCGAGTATGACTTCTCTCTCAATTCTGTGCCCCGATTCCTTTGCGATCGTCTCGATCATCTCATCTCTCCTTACCACATGGAATTCGAAGTCGATCTCGTAACACTTCCCATTTGGGAGACAAAAAGAGATCGTTTTTGTTCTGTTGCTCTCGAATCTCTTTGGCAAGTCGAAGATCGTGTAGTCCTCGAGTTCAGGCAGTAAACGCTTCATTTCCCCCTTTGTAGGGATTATCTCCCCGCACTTCACAGGATATCCGAGCTTCTCTCTTTTGTCAATCCCAAGCACTTCAAGGCGCTTGGACAACCTTCGTAGCGCAAAAGCTCCAGCGATGCCAATTCCAGCAACGACGACATCCACGAAAGCAAATCAAAGAGTTGTTTTTTAAATCTTCTGGAAGTCTGTGTAGTATGCGTTTATCTCATCGAAGCACTTCAGGATTTTTGCAAGCTCGACTGCGATGATGTGGGCGCAAGGCTCTTTGCCCTTGAGATTTATCTGAAAATCTGGACACGTGCAGAAGAAACCCTCGACGACGTATTCGTTTCTTCCAACGACAACGAAAAAGTCCAAGTATTTTTTAACTCTACGCTCTCGCAGATAAAAGAAAGCCTTCTCTCCCCTTCTCCCGTAGTTGAGGAGGAGGGATTTGTATAGCTCGTAGCCAATTCCCTTCTTTGCGGAATCCAAAACTTCACTCTTCAGTCTCATCCTGCGATGCGTCGATCTTCGAAAGCTCAACGATCATCGAAATTGCATCGATCCCATCGATCCAGCTCAAGACAACGCCATCTTCCGGTAAGTTCACTTCTGGCATCTTTTCCCCTTTTATCACCTTCACCCCAATCCTTGCAATCGCATCGAAAGCGAGATCAAGCTTTCCCTTCTTCTCGTTTTCAATCGCTTCCTTTAGGAGCTCTTTCACACCTTTTTTGCTCGTTTTTCCCTCTAAGTAGTATTCGAAAGAGGCGAGAACAGCCTTTATAGACTCGATCGTGAGGTCAAAGATCTCTTGCTTCAGATCTGAGTCGAACTGATAGTCTTTGTTAAACATGTTTCTCATCTTCTCCAACTCCTTCAAGGCTTCGTTCTTCTTGATTTCCCTATCTTTGACGGCGTTGATTATACTAAAACAAGCGATTATCACGTCTTCGAGCATTTGATCAAACACGATGAGCGAGGAAGGATCGCTCTCGCTAACTCTTGTCTCGTTTATCTTGGAGATCCAGTTCTGGAGCCTTGTCTCTGTGTAGAACTCCATGGAGTCAGTTCTCGTCGAGAAAATATAAGGATTTCTCAACCCACTATAACCTGTGGATCCTTTGGATAATAATAATTGTTATTATAATAAACGAAAAATTTAAATATGTTAATGTTGCAAAATTCATCGGTGATGGAGTATGGAGGACAAGAAAAAGGCGGAGGAGGTTTTCAAGAAGATGAAGATTTTCGCAGCTTAAAAGTCTGTGTTGATTTTTTGAGAATTGGAGCAAAACCGATAAACGTGGCGTATCCCTTGCCCCTAACCTCTTTTTTAGCCCTCTCACTTTCAAAGTCTGGCTTCTTTGAATTCTTGATTTCTTACGTCTTCTGCTTTCTCTTCTTCACCGCAGTTAATCTTTGGAACCACGTGAACGATGCGGAAGACGATGCAAAGGTCGGAAAGAAAGATGCGGTTTTTTTGATAAAAGCGAAAAGAGAAGCAACGATTTTCTCAGCTCTTTTTTACTTCTTTTCCGCTCTACTGCTGATCTTTTCCAAAGACCCGAGCTCATTCCCGCTCTTTCTAATCTGCGCCCTTTTGACATGGATATACTCAGACAAGCGGTTTTTCGGAAAAAGGTTTAGAAGGCTGAAAGAAGACTACAGAACGGAGCTCTTGACTTACTTAATCGTCACACCGAGTTTTCCAGCGATACTCTGGACGTTTTTTGCCCCACTCTCCACAACTGCCCTTGCTTTTTCATCGATCTTTGCATTGCTTTACTTGTCTGGAGTTCTGCTTAAGGATTTGAAGGACATAACCGAAGACGCAATCGCTGGTTACAGAACCCTTGGCGTCGTCTTCTCTCCAGAAACTCTTTTCAAGATCTCAGCTTCGCTCTTAGTCTCAACGATTTTGCTCATCCCAATCTTTTCCCTTCTCTCCCTACTGCCACTCCGATCTGCGCTCACAGCTCTGATGTTGATTCCAGTTCTCTACTCAATTTTTTCGATAAAGAAACGCAACTGGGAGCTGAGCATGAAAACCCTTGGGGCAATAAGGATATACACGTTCAGTTATCCAACGAGCTTCATACTTTTGGCGATTCTCTCACTTAAAGTTTAGGAAAACCATCATCCCCCACGTGTTTATACAAATATTCCTTTCTACCTCGTTCATGAAGTTTTTGCTCAACTTCCCAGTGTATGAAGAAAGAGTAAAAACCCCCGTAGTTTTTAAGAACTTTTGCGATTTCAACGATGCGTTCTTCGAACATCAGCATGAAATTTTGGTCGATGATAGCGAAATTCGACTCATGAACTTCTTCGATCACCCTCTTCATCCCGCCCCTTATGAATTCTCCAGCGAACAACGCCTCATCGTAAAAAACATCTGTGTCGAAAAGAGACGGGTAGAACTTCAAATCGTAGTCCATCAATCCAAGCGCCGAAGAACCATGGGTTTCTCTGCTTATCAAACATAGCACGTAAGGCGTCGCACCAAAGAACTTCTGTTGAGTCATGTCCTTTTCGAGATCGTTCCTCATCCGAATTCCCTGCTTCCTAACGAATTCTCTAACACCCATGCCATCGATCTCCTTTATCGCCATCCCTTTCTTTACAACGGAAACTCTCTTAGCATTGACGAGCTCTTGCGAAAGAATCTCCGCAGTCTCTTCAAAGCTCTTCCCCCTTTCTGGAAACGCATCTGCGAACTCGCAGTCGATCTTCTCCTTAAAGGAAACGCAGAGAACTTTTCTGCCCAGCGCTTTTCCGTTCATGGAGATCTTTGGAGTTCCGACACCAAATTCCAGCGGAAATAGATTCATCGCAACTGCAGTTTTTTCTTCGTCTCTGAAAGGTCTCAGCATTACGTTCATCGGGTATATCATTTCCTCGAACGCTCTTGAGGCTTTCTCGGGATCCGATGTTCTTTTTAGCTTTAACAAAATCTTTAGCATCGAAATACGGCTTTTTATGAACACAAGCGGATAAATCAGCAGATTGAAATCCCCTTTCTTGGCTTTCCTCATCTTCTCGTAAACTTCACTCGTATTTCCTCCAAAGCTTTGAACCATAGCTTCAGAATCTGTTGCGAGAACAAGCGCTCCTCTGCTCCAGACGCCCTTGGGTGTTATTATTCCCTCGACTGGAACGCTAATCGAGTTGCAATCCAATTTCACTTTTTCAGGGTTTTTGCTCAGCTCTCCCGCAAGAAAGAAAATTGCCAGATTCGGCTCTATGCTTAGAGATTTCCTTATTTCTTCAATCGCATTCTCAGCTTTTATCTTCGGAGTATAGTGGATTTCAAACATTCAGGGATCCCTTTAAGGATTCGGCGTCTATCTTCAGCTTGTAGATCGATGCCTCGCTCGTTGAAACGAGCACCAATACGAGCGTTCTCGAGAGAGGGAAGAAAAGAATTGTGTAATCCGTTGTCTTTAGTTCGACGCTCTTTAAACTCCCGTCTAAGATGAGCTGGAAAATGGCTCTTGTCTGCTCCTCAAAAAATTGCAGGAGGTGTAGGTATCTCCTTTCCTTCATCCCTGTGACTATGGGCACCCCGTCTGTTCTATAAACCGCAGAGACGACAACGCTCGGATCGGATAGGAATTTCTCGACGCTCTCCTTCAGAAACTTGAGCATCTTATCCGCCTTTTTATTTTCTCCACGTCTTCTCTCGTGAGATAACCCTCTCTGCAAAGTCTTCGAACTTTTTCCATTGCCTTCTGCGACAGGCAGAGATCTTCGACTTCGAAGCCCTCACCCCTCTTCAGTTCCACGACTATGCCGACACCCTCGACGATGGAGTATGGGAAAACCCCTTCGAGATGCGAGGACATTCGGTGTTTTATGACTCTAAGTGTTCTCCCGAATGGTTCGCTGTAGCCGGTGGACTTCAAGGATACAACGCTGTCCGCAAGGTAGAGTAAGAGGTTCGATTCAGCATCGAAACCCATCAGTGGCTCTTCGATCGTTATAAGCGATGTGGAGCTCTTCCGCATGTTCTTGAAGAACCAGTTTATCTCGCTCCTGGCTTTTGAGTCCATGGAAACGACGAGTGGGGAAAAGGAGTCGATTACGACTCGATCAAATTTTTCGATAATCCTAAAGAGCTCCTCGTTGATTATTGTGCTCTCCTCTGCGTAGAAGTGCGCAACCTTTAGCCTTTTGTTCTCGATTTCCTTGCGAAGATCCCATCTCATCGATCCTGCAATTCTCAGAAAGTCCTCGGTTTCGAGGTCGAAGGAAACATAAGCGCATTTTTCACCATTTTCAAGACCTTCCAATATGAAATTAAGGCAGAAAATCGTTTTTCCACAACCAGTAGCGCCAAGGACAGCGTTAACAGTGTTCTTGATATAACCACCGTCGAGTATTTCATCAAGCCCAAAGACTCCGGAGCTAACTCTCATTGTAATTATTACTTATCTCATGTTAAAAACCTTTTGCATAGAAAGTTTTATTTGCAACCCTCAGACTTGTCCCATGGCAAGAAAACCAGCGAGGATGTGGAGAAGGGTCAAGAGACCTTATACGAGGATCGAGTATATTGACGGCGCTCCTGGGACGAGGATAAAGATGTTCGACATGGGTAATCTGCAGGCTGATTTTCCTGTGATGCTGACGTTGGTTGCGAAAGATGAAGTCCAGATAAGGGACAATGCCTTAGAAGCTGCGAGAGTTATTGCAAACAAATACATCGCAAAGATGGTCGGTGCGAACAACTACAGATTGAAGCTTAGGATCTATCCGCACCACATTCTCAGGGAGCACAAGATGGCAGTCGGTGCAGGAGCGGACAGAGTTTCTCAAGGAATGAGAGCCGCCTATGGACGCCCCGTGGGGAGAGCTGCGCAGGTGAAGCCAGGGACGAAGATAATGTCGATTTGGGTGAAACCCGAGCACTTTGAATTTGCGAAGGAAGCGTTTCGCAGGGCTTCGATGAAGTTACCAACTGACACGAGGATAGAAATTGAAAAAGGTGCAGAACTGCTGAAGGGAAAGATCTAATTTTTTATGCGATTTTTCGACACGAGGACCTCTTCTCTCGTTCCCTTATTTGAAAACCGAGTCAGGATTTACGTCTGCGGGATTACGCCTTACGACTTCTCCCATCTCGGTCACGCAAGGAGCGCTGTTGTCTTCGACACCTTACGCAGATACCTCGAGTTTAGGGGGCGTGAAGTTGTTTTGGTGCAAAACTACACCGACGTAGACGACAAGATCATTAGAAGAGCTGTGAAGGAGGGAAAAACTGCGAGGGAGATCGCAGAGAGATTCATTGCCGAGTTCGAAGAAGACATGAGGGCGCTTAACGTCAGGAGACCAACCTACAGCCCGAGGGTAACTGAGAACATCCCCGAAATCGTATCTTTTATTGAGAAACTACTCGAGAAGGGTTACGCATACCGAGTGGACAACGACGTCTATTTTCACGTCCCGTCTTTCGAGAAATATGGCGAGCTTTCGAAGCAGAGTCTTGAGGAACTCAATCGACATAGAATAGAGCCGGATCCAAGAAAAAAAGACGTTAAGGACTTTGCTCTCTGGAAAAGCGCAAAAGAAGAAGACTTTACAGCTAAAGCCTACTTCGAGTCCCCTTGGGGTCTTGGCAGACCCGGATGGCACATAGAGTGCTCGGTGATGTCGTCGAAGTTTCTCGGAGTCCCCTTTGAGATCCATGGAGGAGGTAGGGATCTCATCTTCCCCCATCACGAGAACGAGAGGGCTCAAACCTATGCTCTGTTCAGTGCAGAACCGGTGAAGATCTGGATGCACAACGACTTTCTAAAGATCTCGGGCGAGAAAATGAGCAAAAGCCTTGGGAATATAGTGCGAATTCGAGATGCGATTGCGAAGCATGGTGGAGAAGTCCTCAGATACTTCCTCCTGACTGCGCATTACAGAAGTGCTCTGAACTACAGTGAAACGGAACTCGAAAAAGCACGAAAGGCTTACGAATACCTAAGGAACTCTCTGCTGAACGTAGACATGGAAATAGCCTTTCTCAAAACTTTTGGCGGTCAAAGGGCAAAGACTCTCGATCTTAAGAGTTTCGAGAACGAGTTCATCAGTGCAATGGACGACGATTTAAACACGCCGAAGGCGATTGCAACGATTCACAGCTATGCGAACGTCGTCAACAAAGAGTTGCACAACCTTGATCTTGAGACTCTTGAGCGCTTTTTAGAAATGATGCTGAACTTTTTCAGCGTTCTTGGTCTTTTTGAGGGCTGGAAAAGGATAAGAGTTCTCAAGAAGGAGGAGGTTGAGCTTTTGTTGGAGAGAGAGCTTGCGAGAAAGTCGGGAGACTTTGAAAAAGCGGACAAAATACGGGAAAAATTCCGGGAGAGGGGCATTGTTTTACTCGACACGAAGTGGGGAACGAGGTGGAGGTATGAATAGGCTGGGGCATCTTGGCTTTTCCTTACTTGTTTTCTCTCCCCTACTCAAGTTTTTCCCCATCTCTTATGTGCTCTTTGTGATCGCACTTGCGATGCTCCCAGACATAGACCTCGTTCTTAGGGTGGAGCACAGAAAATACACGCACAACGTAACCTTTGCATTCCTGACTGCGGTTTTATCCTACGTTTTGTTGGCTTCGTTTTTGCTTGCGACGCTCGCATTTTTGAGCGTTTCACTCCATATACTTTCGGATCTCATGACAAAGCAAAAGTTCGCCCCGCTCTACCCATTTTCACAAAAGAAGTTTGCCCTAAAACTGTTCAGATCCGACAACAAACCTGTAAACTACGTTGTCTTCTTTCTCGGCTTACTTTCCTTCGTGCACTTCTCGAACGTCGAGGTTTCGTTTGATCTGGTAAGATTTATCTGATGTTGCAAAACTTAGCTTATGGAGCCAATCTTCACACTCGACGTAGGCTCGACAACACAGGACTTCGTGCTCTTCAACGATAAGAACTTGCGGAACTGTCCGAAGGCAATTCTACCTTCGCCAACTCGAATAATCGCAAGGAAAATAGAGTTGAGCGAAGAGGACGTTTTTCTCCACGGCTACACAATGGGAGGGGGAGCGATAACACACGCAGTGCTCAAGCATATAGAAAGAGGTTTCAAAGTCTTCGCAACCCTCAGATCTGCGCTCACGTTCTCCGACAACATCGAGAAAGTCAAGAGAATGGGTGTCGTAATCACTGAGCATGCGGATGCAAAGAAGATTAAAACTGCGGACGTGGACATGGAATTCTTCTCCAGATTTCTCGAGTCAATCGAAGTCCCTATGCCGAGGATTTTTGCGGTGGCGGTTCAAGACCACGGCTTCTCTCCGAACGAGAGCAACAGAATCTTCAGGTTCAAGATCTTCAGAAAGGTGATCGAGAAAGAGAGGTTCTTGGAGAGAATGCTTTTCAGTGAAAAAGAACTCCCCAAGGAGTTCAACAGGATGTCCGATGCGGTTTCGAGCATAAAGGATTGCAGAGAGGGCGAAGTCTTTGTGACCGACACGTCTTTTGCGATCATCTCAGGATTGGCGAGCGTTTCAGAGCTTCCAGCTCTGCTCATAAACTTTGGAAACTCCCACACAACTGCGGCGGTCGTTGACAAGGACTGGGAGATAAAGGCTTTGATCGAGCACCATACGAACGTTCTTAGGAGAAAAGGGAAAGATTACGTTAAGGAGCTGTTCTCAAAGTTCCTGAAGGGAGAAATAGACAACGAATACGTTCTGGACGACATGGGGCATGGATGCTACCTTAGAGAGTTGGTCGAGGTAAAAAACGTGATCGCAACAGGTCCAAATGCAGAGTTTTTTGATTACGAGGAGCCTAAGGGGGATCCGATGATCTTTGGAAACTTGGGAATGCTGGCAATGCTCTCGAGAAGGGAAATCATTTGACTTTGGAAAAAACTATATTTCGGAGCTCCAACGCTTTTCATGAAAATCGGAATAATTGGAGCAAGCGGTTACACCGGATCAGAGCTGTTGAGACTCTTAGCGCTTCACCCAAAGGTTGAAGTCGTTGCAGCTTCTTCACGTAGATTCGAGGGCAAGAAGATCTGGGAAGTTCACAGATTCCTAAAGGGTTTCTACGATCTCGAGTTTTGTAAGCCAGAAGATAAGAAATTCTCGGAGTGCGACCTCGTATTCACCGCAGTCCCGCATGGGGAGGCGATGAACTACGTTCCAAAGCTCCTCGAGCTTGGGATCAAAGTGGTCGATCTCTCCGCAGACTACAGATTGCCAAAGGAAGTCTATGAAAAGGTTTATGGTAAGAAGCATTTGCATTACGTTGAAGCAGTTTTCGGAATCCCGGAGCTGTATAGGGAGGAGATAAAGAAGGCAAAGCTCGTTGCAAACCCTGGCTGTTACTCGACTGTTTCTATTCTCGCACTCGCACCTTTGGCAAAGCTCGAGCTCATAGATAACGCAGTGTTGGATTGCAAGAGCGGAATAACTGGTGCTGGAGAGAGCCCATCGGAGTTTACGCACTATCCGAACCTTCATGAATCCATAGTGGTTTACAAGGTAACAGATCACCGTCACTACTACGAGATAGTCCAGGAGCTTAGAAAACTGCAAGAAGACGTGAAGGTTCACTTCACACCCCAAGTCTTTCCCGGCTCGAGGGGGATCTTGGCAAACGCTCATGTCTTTCTACGCAACGGGTTGAGCAGGGAAGAGCTCTACAAGATATACGAAGACTTCTACAAAGACTGCTACTTTGTAAGGCTTCAGGATGAAGTAAAGCTGATTCAAGTCAGGGGAAGCAATTTCTGCGATATCGCAATATTTAAAGGGGAGTCGAGAACTGTTGTGGTTGCTGCGATCGACAACATGGTAAAAGGGGCGAGTGGGCAAGCGATTCAGAACATGAACCTCATGCTCGGCTTCGACGAAACCTTGGGGCTTAGGGTTCCGCCGGTGTTCCCATGAAAAAATTTTTTAGTTGTGCAACAATACGAGAAAAATGGAAATCGTCACCGTGAACGTCGGTAAGAAGGGAATAACGGAAAACTTATTAAACGAAGTAAGTCTGCTACTCGAAAAAAGGGGCGTTGTGCGGATAAAGCTCCTCAAGAACTTCAGTATGAGGAACGAGAAAGAGAAGGTGGTGGAAGAATTGAAGGAGAAGCTGAAGTGTAGGATTAGAGACGTTCGCGGTTTCGTGATAACTGTGGAGAGGTGATCGTATGAGCGTGTTCGATGTTCCAGCCGAGTTGTTGATTCAAAGAACCGCAGAAAAGCTTAAGAACGCAATTTCACCGCCTGAGTGGGCGAATTTCGTGAAGACTGGTGTGAACAGAGAAAGAAGCCCAGAGCAGAGGGACTGGTGGTATATCAGAGTTGCGTCGATACTGCGAAGGATTTACATCGACGGACCAGTGGGCATCGAGAGGCTTCGGACTTTTTATGGTGGTAGGAAGAGGAGAGGCGTGAGGCTTGCACACTTCGCAAAGGGTAGCGGGGCAATTGTCAGGAACGCTTTGCATCAGCTCGAGCAGTTGGGTTACGTTGCAAAAACAAAAGAGGGAAGAGTTGTAACCCCTGCGGGTAGGGCTTTTCTCGACAAGATAGCGAGCGAAATAAAGGAGGAGTTAGCTCAAAAGATTCCGGAGCTGAAGAAATACTGAGGTGGTTGCGATGGACGAACTCGAGGAGATCCGCAGGAGGAAACTGCTCGAATTACAGCGACAGCGTGAATTGGAGGAGTTAAGGAAGCAGGAAGAAGCCAGAAGGCAGTTCGAGGCGCAGAAGCAGGCAATACTTCGTGCAATTCTTGAGCCAGAGGCAAGGGAGAGGCTTGGGAGACTAAAGCTTGCGCACCCGGATGTTGCGGAAGCTGTCGAAACTCAGCTCGTTTATTTAGCTCAGGCGGGAAAGATACAGACGAAGATAACCGATCAGATGCTTGTCGAGATTTTGAAGAGAGTGCAGAAGAAGAGGGAAACAAAAATAGTCAGGAAGTGATTTTATGGGTAAGAAAACGCTCGGTGTTAAGCTGAGGCTTGCGAAAGCGTTGAAGCAGAACGTTAGGGCTCCTGTTTGGGTAACGATGAGGACGAAGCGACGTGTCTTTGGAAGCCCGAAGCGGAGGTATTGGAGAAGGAGGAAGCTGAAGGTGTGAGGTGTCGCTATGGCGAACATACAGCTTGAGAGAGTTTACTCCATAAGGCTCAGGCAAAAGCTCGTTCACTACCCGAGATGGCTGAGATCGAAGAAGTCGGTTAAATACCTCAGAAACTTTCTAAGCAGGCACATGAAGGTTCCGCCAGAGAACGTGAAGTTCAGCGAGAAGCTCAACGAGTTTCTCTGGAGCAGAGGTGCGAAGTGGGCACCAGCGAGGCTGAGGGTGAGGGCGGTAAAATTTGACGATGGGATCGTAGAAGTAGAGCTTGCATGAAACTGTTGGCGGTTCGTGGCAACCCGCTGATTGGACTCTACGCAAAAGTTTCGGAAGATTTCGCAATCTTAGGGGTTCGAGATGAAAAATTCGAGACATCTCTGAGGGAAATACTTGGTGTCGATGTTGTGCTCACAACAATCTCTGGTTCCGAGCTCGTGGGGGCGATGGTTGCTTTAAACTCGAGAGGGGCGGTTGTGAGCGATAGCATAAGCTCGAAGGAGCTCGAAATTCTGAAAAGCAAACTCGACGTCAAAGTCGTTAACACCCCAATGACGTGTCTCGGGAACAACTTTCTTTTGAACGATAAAGGCGGGATCGTGCACCCAGAAGTGCCAGAAAAGATAGTCGCAGAGGTTGCGGACTTTCTCGACATAGACATCTCCCCAGGGACCATTGGGGGAATAAAGACGGTCGGCATGGCGGGGGTTGTTACGAACCGTGGGGCTTTGTTGCACCCCAATGCGAACGAGTGGGAAGTGAAAAAAGTCCGAAGCGTTATGGGTGTGGAGCCTTTAAAGGGCACCGCAAACTTTGGGAACGATATGGTTGGTTCGAGCATATTGGCGAACTCGAGGGCTTATATCGTTGGTAAAGACACGACTGGTTATGAGCTTGGTGTGATCGATGAAGCTTTGTTGCCGTGAGGTGATGTGATGTTCGAAATTCGTGGCATTTACAAGGATATTGACGGTTGGAAGAAGTTCAGGAAGATAATACCTGCGGAGAAAGAGAGTTTAGCTATCGAAAAGCTGTATTCCATAATCGGAAGCAACCACAAGGTGAAAAGGAACCTCATAAGGATCCAGGAGATCAAAAAGGTGGGCGAATGAGCGAGATCGAGGAAAAAGTGGCAATTCTGCAACAGCTACAAAGAGAGTTCGAAGCTTTGCAAAGGAGAATCGTCGAACTCGAGCTTCTTGCCAACGAGTATAGAAAAGCTGTTTCGAGTCTCGAATTTTTAAAATCTTCGGAAAACATCGTGAATGCGCTCATAAATTTCGGTGGCGGAGTTTTTGGATACGCAGAGATAAAGGAATCGAAGAAGTTTCTTGTAGACGTCGGTTCTGGGATTGTTATCGAAAAAAGCGTCGACGATGCGCTTAACTTTGTGAAGCGAAGGCTTGAAGAAGTCGAGAAGGCGAGTGCAGAAGCTACGAATGCGTTGCGAAACGTCGCAATCGAGGCTAACAAAATTCAGCAGGAGTTAGCGGAGCTTTCGAAGAAGGAGAGAGAAAAAAGGGAGAAGTAATGTTCAAAGCCTTCAAAGAGAAGCTGAAGCAACTGAAGGAGAGAATCGACTTTAGCGAGGCGAAGGAGAAGTTATCTGCGATTGTCAGTGGGGAAGTCGTAATAAGCGAAGAAAAGGTGGACGAGGTTTTGGATGAGCTCGAAATCGTGTTGCTCGAAAGCGACGTCGCCTTAGATGCGGTTGCAGAGATAAGGGAGAGGATGAAAAATCGCCTCGCTGGCAGAAGGAAGAAGATAACAGAGAGTCTTTACCAGATCGTCGAAACAGAGCTGAAGCAGACCCTTGTCGAGATTCTGGAGAAGAACTACTTTGATCTCGAAGCGGAGATCGAAAGAAGGTTGAAGGAGAAGAAACCATTGAACATGGTTTTCGTAGGGGTAAATGGGACAGGGAAAACGACGACGATCGCAAAAATGGCAAAGAGGTTAATGAGCAAATACAGCGTTGTAATCGCAGCTGCGGACACCTTTAGGGCGGGAGCAATAGAGCAAATAGAAGAGCATGCAAGAAGGCTCGGAGTGAAGGTTGTGAAGCACAAACTTGGCTCAGATCCGAGTGCTGTGATCTTCGACGCAATTAAACATGCGGAGAGCAAGGGAATAGACATAGTCCTCTCGGACACCGCAGGAAGGATGCACACGAAAAAGAATCTCTTGGATCAGCTCGAGAAAATAAAGAGAGTTACGAGACCGGACTTCATAATCTTCGTCGACGAGAGCATCGCTGGAAACGACGCAGTCGAGAGGGCGAGGATGTTCAACGAATCCGTCGGAATAGATGGGACGATTTTAACGAAGATCGACGCAGATGCGAAGGGCGGAACAGCGATCTCGATCGCTATTGCGACTCAGAAGCCAATTCTCTATTTGGGCACTGGGCAAAGTTACGAGGATCTCGTGAAGTTCGAGCCAAAATGGCTTGTCGAGAGAATATTCTCATGAAAGCTGTAGTCCCATTCAAGCCGATAAACCCAAAGTCGAGGCTTGCAAAGGTCTTGAGCGAAAAGGAAAGAGAGGAGTTTGCAAGGCTGATGTTGCTCGATGTTTTGAAAGTCTTGAAAAACGCTGGTCTTGATGTAAGAGTCGTCACAACTTCTCCGATCGATATACCGATGGACGTCGAAATCGTTGAAGACCAGAGATCGCTCGACGAGTGCATAAACTCCGAGCTGGAAGAAGTGCCGAAGGCTGTTGTGATGTCAGATTTACCCTTGCTCAATGAGCAAGTCCTTCAGAGATTTCTCGAAGCCGAAGGTGACGTTGTTATTGCCCCGGGCAGGAAGGGGGGAACGAACATGTTGCTTGTTAGAAGGAAGGGCTTCAGGGTTTCTTACCACTACTGCAGTTTTTTGAAACACGTAAACATCGCAAAGTCGATGAACTTCTCCTTTACAATTTTCGACTCTTTTTACTCTTCGGTTGACGTTGACAGCGAAGAAGATTTGCTTGAGCTCATGATCCATGGAGAAGGGAAGCTCTCGAGGAGCTATCTCGAGAAAATTGGTTTTAGGGTTGAGTTCGAAAAAGTCCCGAGATTGCTGAGAGATCGATAGGGTTATAAGAATGGAGGCGTAAGTTCTTTCATGAAGAATAAGGAGAAGATTCTCGTCGCAGAAGACGACTTAGCCCTACTCGAGACCTTGGCAATCATGCTTAAGGACAAATACGAGATCTACACCGCAAGGAACGGGGAAGAGCTCATAAGACTCTTCAAGGAAAAGAAGCCCGATTTGGTCGTGACGGACATCCTAATGCCCGAGATCGATGGTGTTGAGGCTACGAAACGCATCCTTGAAATAGACCCCAATGCGATAGTCATTGGGATCACCGCATACTACCTCAGCAAGGCAAAGTCTTTGCTCGAGGCGGGAGCCAAGGAGGTTTTAGAGAAGCCATTTACGAGGAAGAAGCTGATCGAGACAATTGAAAAATATCTCTCGAAATCCAAAACCTAACTCTTAAGCTTTTCTCAGCCCTAAGGGCGATGTAACCGAGTAGTATTGCGCTTGAGAGGATCCAAGGATACTCGTAGCTAATCGAGTGCAATAGGAAGCCGATCGTTTTTCCAATCCCAGCGAATATCTCCCAAGAGATCCCCATGAGCGCAATTGCGACCCCTCTTTGCTCGTGCGTGACATAAAAGCTTTCGAGTGTCGAGTCTGCGAAGATTATGGCAAAATCGCTGATGGCTACGAGCGCTATTGCGTAGCTTAGATCGTTGACGAATCCGAGCGAAGCGAAGATCGTGGCTACGGAGAACACAGCAATTAGGTGGAGCTTTGGAGCTTCGAATTTGCCGAGAATTGGCGATGCTATGAGCGTTGCAATAGAAGACAGTAGGGATGCGGTCGTTATTAGGAGAGCGATCTCTTTTTCTGCGTCAAACCTCAGAGCCATGTAGTATTCGACGTTCATCGTCGTGAGTCCTAAGGCTAAGCCGAAGATCGAGAACACTGTGAAGATCTCTGTGAGCTTTGGGCTTCCCTTGCTCTCGACTTTCTTTCTTTTCTCCCCCATAAACTGGTAGCAGAGGGTTGAGAACGCCAACAACAGCAAAACGGGGCTTCTCATCTCGAGATAAACGAGCATCGCTCCCAGAGACATACCCAAGTAATGCGACGCATGTGAAAGGATCAAATCCTTCGTTCCTCTCGCAAGGTAAACGACTGACACGTAGTTAATCCCTGCGAAGACAGTGAGCAGAGCTGTTGCAAGGATCACGTTGCTCTCTATCGCAACCACCGCAATCGCCAACGAAATCCCAGCGACGATCATTGCGAAGGAGTAGCCAGTGTCGTATAGCCTGCTGGCAAGGTAGTAGGTGAGCACAGCAACTATCGTCGACAACAGTGCCAAGTAGCTGTAGCTCTCAGCCAAGCCGTTTTTGATGATCGAGGGAGCGTAGAGGGCGAGAGAGACTCCATACAGGATCCCGAGGATGAACTCGAGAATTGGGAGGAGCATACGCATCCCCCCATAAATTTTTTTAGAACGACCTCAAACCTTCTACTACAGTATTTAACAGCACAGGATTTAAATAATTTTCGCCAAAAATCTATCGTTAAAATTCAGCTTCTGAGAACTTTTAGAGCCAATTTGACAAGCGATGGGTTCGCAAGCAATAATTTAAAGATCCTGAACATGTTTTTCGGGCGCAAAACTGTCGAGGGTCGATCCATGTGAAGATCTGAGAACTCAAAGCCCTTCAACGCTCTAACGATAGCTTCAAGTTCTTCGTCTTCCAAGTTGTAAACGTTCCTAACCTTCTCTCCGAGTCTTATCTCTCTTCCCAGCTCCCTTAGGAACGCTCTCTCGTAGTTTTCGAGGTTCGGAAAGTTCTCTGCAAGCTTTTCTGAAGCGATGAGCAAATAGAAAAGCCCACCACCTGAGTAGGGCTTTACCATGCCTGCGGAGTCGCCGATAAGGGCTACTTTTCCCTTGACGAAGTCTACGAGGTTTGCTGGGATTAAGCCAGAGTTCAGCTCGACAACGCTACCCTTAACCCTTTTCGAAACAGACGGATGCTTCTCGATTAGATTTCTGAGGTAGTGCAACACGTTTCTTTTCGCAATCACACCGATCTTTGCAGTGTCTCCGATTGGTATTGCGTAGGCAAAGAATTCACTGTAACGCTTCCCAAGGTAGATTTCGACGAAATTTTCGTCCATTGCCTCAAATTTAGCCTCGATTTGGATTGCTGAGTAAAAGCTTGGTCTTTTAAACCCAAAAGCCCTTGCGACCTCTGAATAAACACCGTCTGCGCCGATTATGAAATCTGGACGAATTTCTCTGCTTCCAACGATGGCTTTCTCGCCTTCGAACTTGACTTTCGTCTTGACAAAAACTTCTGCAAATTCTGAAGCCTTGGCAAGGAGCATTTCGTCGAGGATCTTTCTTTCAATGACAAAGGCTTCCCCCTTAGCTTCAAAGAAGTTTCCCGAGGGGGAGAAGAAGAAAGCGCCATCTATTTCGTTCTCGACCGCCTTGCTTACCTTGCAATACTTGCTGTATCTCTTAAAGCAATCGTCGCTTATCAATCCAGCGCATTGCACGGGAAATCCTGCGGATTGATGCTCTTCGGCGATTACAACGTCGTTCTCTTTGCCTAAGAGCGTTGCACTCAAGCTCCCCGCTGGTCCTGCGCCAACGACTAAGATCACGAGTTGAGTAGGAAAAAAGATATTTATCCCTCACTATTTGCATTGTGCTCATTTACGAAGATCTCTGCCCGATCTGCGGAAAAGACCTCAGCTTTGAAGAAATCGAGAAAGGACTTTGTTTCGCTGAGAAAAAGAAGATCTGCGAAGAACTCGGATTCGAGTTCGAGTCTTTTTTCGAAAAATGCATCGCCCCGCTCAGGGAGATCCAGAGAATGTGGGCTAAGAGAATTCTCCGTGGCGAGAGCTTTTCCCTCATAGCCCCAACTGGAATCGGAAAGACTTCTTTCGGTCTTTCAATGGCTCTATTCCTGGCGACTAAGAAGAAAAGATCTTACGTGATCTTCCCGACTTCTCTCCTCGTAAAACAGGCGGTGTCAACGCTAAGGCTCTTCGCTGAGAAATTGAAGTTGGACGTGGGATTCAACGAGGTAAAGGAGGTGTCGATCGGCTTCTACTACTCCGAGGTTAAGAGGGACGAGTTCGTCGGGAATCTCAAGGACTTCGACATACTCGTAACGACCTCGCAGTTCTTGGCGAAGAACTTCGAGATGCTTAAAGATCTCAGGTTTCACTTCATATTCGTCGACGACGTCGATGCGGTGCTGAAGTCTTCGAAAAACGTTGACAGAATTTTGCAGATTCTTGCGAAGGACGAAAAAGGTGTCCTTGTTGTCTCTACTGCAACAGCGAAAGTCGGTAAAAGAGCGGAGCTGTTCAGAAAAGTCTTGAACTTCAGCATAGGCTCCTCGCAGTTCTACCTTAGAAACATCGAGGACGTGATTGCAAACGGTGCAACCCTCGAGGAGATTCTTACAAAACTTGGAAAAGGTGGGATAATTTATGCGAGAAACATTGAAGAATGTGAAAAATTATACGAGAAGCTGAGGGATTTTAGAGTTGGGATCGTGACTTCGAGGGATTCCAAGGATTTTGAGCTCTTTTTGAAGGGTGAGATCGACCACCTCATCGGCACTGCGCATCACTATGGGGCGTTGGTTCGTGGGATAGATCTGCCAGAGAAGGTCAGATTTGCGGTTTTCATCGGTTGTCCTGTTCATAGGATAAGGGTTGAAGACATCGACAGAGTCTCGCCTTCGATGCTCAGGATCCTCGCTTATCTTTACAGAGACGACGAAAGGATTGAGAAGTTCATCCCGAAGCTTAGATTCGTGGAAAAGGTTAGCGAGGAGCTTAGAAGGGCTCTGAAGGAAGTGATGACAGAGAAGGAGGTTTTGGTGAAGGACGCTGTTGTTAGGAAGGGCGAAATAATCTTCCCAGACGTTCGGACTTATCTGCAAGCTTCTGGACGAACTTCGAGGCTTACAGTAAGTGGGCTTACGAAGGGGGCGAGTTTTGTTTTTGAAAGCGACGAAGAGATCCTTAGGGCGTTCATCGAGAGAGCAAAGATCTTCGATCTGAGCTTCAAGAGCTTTTCAGAGGTAGACCTCGAGAAGCTCAAGAAGGAGATCGATGAGAGCAGGGAAGTTAAGAGGGAAGTGAAGCTGATAAAGCCAGCACTCTTCATCGTGGAAAGTCCAACAAAGGCTAAGCAGATAGCAAGGTTCTTTGGAAAACCGGGGATCAGGTTTATAGATTCGGTTCCGGTCTATGAAGTTCCCACGGAAAACTACCTACTGCTCATAACAGCAACACTCGGACACATCACGGATCTCGTAACGAATCGAGGCTTTCACGGAGTCGAGGGCTTTACACCGATCTACACAACCATAAAGCGATGCAAAAACTGCGGAACCCAGTTCACAGAAAGCGTTTGTCCGAAGTGCAAAGGCAACGAGTTCGAAGACTCGAGGAGAATAATCTCGACGCTGAGAAGGGTTGCAGAAGAGGCTGAGATCGTAATCATTGGCACAGATCCGGATGCAGAAGGTGAAAAGATTTGCTGGGATCTTCGGTGTCTCCTGTGTGGGGAAATAAAGAGAGCAGAATTCCACGAGGTGACAAAGAGGGCAATCGTTTCTGCGTTGAAGGAGCTAAAGCAACCGAATCTCAACCTCGTGAAATCGCAGATCCTTAGGAGGATCGAGGACAGGTGGATTGGGTTTGAGTTAAGCCAGAAGCTCCAGAACCACTTTGGAAGGAAAAACCTCTCCGCAGGCAGAGCGCAGACGCCTGTGCTTGGATGGATAATCGATAGATACAGGGAATCGAGGAAAAAGAAGACGATCGCAGTTCTACAAGATCTCGACATCGCTTTGGAGCTGGAGACAGATGAGAAAGAGGTTGACGTGAAAGTCGAGCTGGTCGAGCAGAGGGTTGAGAAAAGAGCACCTTTGCCACCTTATACGACAAACTCCTTGCTCTTTGATGCGAACGCAATACTGAAGATGTCCACAAAGCAGACGATGCAGATTGCGCAGGATCTCTTCGAGAACGGGCTGATAACTTACCACCGCACAGACTCAACAAGGGTAAGCGAGGTTGGTATGAGCATCGCAAAGGAGTTCTTAGGAGAGCATTTCCAAGGCAGAGAGTGGTTCTCGGAAGGTGCTCATGAGTGCATTCGTCCAACGAGGGCGATAGACAGAAACTCGCTTGAGAGGTTGATATACGAGCAAATTCTTGTAGTCGAGAACTTCACTTGGATGCACTTCGCACTCTACGACTTGATCTTCCGCAGATTCATGGCTTCGCAGTGCAGAGACTTCGAAGTCATGGTCAAGAAGTTCCGAATTTACGTTAATGGCAGAGAGTTCGAGGAAGAGAGGATCGTGAACGCAAATGGCAAGGCTTACGATCTTTTTAAGTCGGTCTGGGTCAGGAAAGATCTTAGTCCTGGTGTTTACAGGACAAAAGTCGAGATCAGAAAAGTTCCAGTCGCATCGCTTTTGACGCAAGCTGAGCTGATAAAGCTTATGAAGGAACGTGGGATCGGGAGACCTTCAACCTATGCGACGATCGTCGAAAAGCTTTTCTCGAGAAACTACGTTATCGAAAAGAACGGCAAGCTTATTCCGACGAAAGATGGAATCGAAGTCTATGGGTATCTTGTTGCGAATTACGAACGCTTCATCTCGGAGAACAGAACTAAGGCGCTCGAGGAAAAGATGGACGCAATCGAGAGAGGGGAGATGGACTATCTCGAGGCGTTGAAGGAGCTATACGAGGAGATAAAGCTCATAAGGTAGCTAAAGTCCAAAGTCCCCTTTTATTTGCTCTGCAACTTCTCTGCCAGCGATCAAGCTACCGTTCATGCTCCTCTCCGGGTAGTTTGGTCTCGAGGTCATCCCAGCGATGTAGAAGCCTTCGCAGATTTTGTATGGCGTTATCTTCTTCAAAAATCCCTTCTCGTATATCGGGGAACTGAACTTTGCCCTAAAAATCCTGATCCAGTTCACATCTTCACTTTTGACTCCAAACCTTTCGAGATCCTTGAGGAAGAGCTTTTCGATCTCGCCGTCTTGTAGCCTGAAAAACTCGCTCTCTGGCGTTGTGTAGCTTGCAAGGTAAACGAGATTCTCGCCGTAGTCTTCGAAGGGCATGAAGTTCGTGTGCTCGATGATTGCACCAAAGCTTGCTTTGTCCACGTTGATCCAGTAAACGTCGGAAATGCTCTCTTTGAGCGACAAAAGTGCGCATATCGAGCTTTGGTAGCGGATCTCTGGGAGGTTTAGTTTTGTTGAAAGCTCCCCAAGCTCCGGTAGTGGAGCGGTGAAAACGATCGCATCAAAGTCTTCGCCGTTAACGCTCCACTTCCCGTTTCTTTTTATCCTCGCAGTTTCCTTTGCGATCTCGATCCCTTCGCTCATCCTCTCGATCATCTGATAAAATCCGTGCCTAATATAGCCGATCTCTTCTCCTTTTAGCTTTCTGTTGCTCCTGATCGCAACCCTTGCAAGAAGCCATGCGTAGCTCACTTCCCTCGCATTCTCGCCGAACTTTGCATTCAGCATTGGAATGAAGAAGTTCTCGAGCAGGCGTTCTCCGAGCTCTTCTCTCAGAGCTTTCAACGCCTCGACTTCATCAAACGCCTCAAATTTCTGTCTTCTGCTCTTCACCGTGAACATCGCAAGCTTGAACTTGTCAAGAAGGCTCATGTATGGGTAGCGTAGGATCTCGAAGGGTGTGCTGAGTGAGTAAATCTTCCCATTTCTTGCAAAACCAACTTTTACGGTTTTCCAAACGAGCTTTGAGCTCAAGCCAAGTTTTTTTATCAAATCCAGAAGTTCTCCGTCGGTTTTGAACGCATGATGGTAGAATTTCTCAATGCAGTAGCGGTTGCAGAAACTCGAAACAAGCCCGCCAATCGAGTTTTTTTCAAAAACCTTGACCTTTGCAAACTCCTTAAGCTCCATCGCACATCTAAGCCCAGTCAATCCAGCGCCAACGATTGCGATTTTCATTCAGAAACTTTGCGAATCTTTTTAAATACTTTGCCTTATCGAGTTCTATGAAGATCACGATTTTGTCTGACAACAAAGTGTTAGTTCCGAGGGCTTACAAAGCGGAATGGGGCTTTTCAGTTCTCATCGAAGGCAAGGAGACAATCTTGCTCGACGCAGGTCAAAGCGTTGCGTTTGAGAACCTCGTTGCGATGAGAAAACCCATGCCATCGGTAGTAGTTCTGAGCCATGGACACTACGACCACACAACTGGGCTAAGGCATTTTTTGGGTAACGTGAAGATCTACACACATCCAGACGCTTTTCTGCCGAGGTATTTCGAGGGGAGATACATAGGGATCCCCTATCCAAGAGAGCTGGTCGCCCATGGAAATGAGCTGGTCGAGCACAGGGAGCCAATGGAGATCGCAAAAAACGTTTTTGCGCTTGGTGAGATTCCAAGAACGCACGAAACAGCTTTGTTGAAAGACTCCTTCATCGTTCGTGGGAATGAAAGGGAAAAAGATGAGATAAAGGACGACCAGGCGATTGCGATTAAAACTGAGAAAGGGATCGTGCTCCTCTTGGGCTGTTGCCATTCTGGGCTTAGGAACACAGTCGAATGGGCTGAAGAAGTCGTTGGCGACGAAGTCTTCGCAATAATCGGGGGGACACACTTGATCGCCTACGATGAATCGAAGATCGTCGAAATCCTTCGCAGTCTTGACGTCGATTTCATTGCGCCGACGCATTGCACTGGCTTAAAGGCGGAGATGATCATCGCAAGAGAGTTTGGCGAAAAATACAAACCCGCTGGAGTTGGAAGTGAGTTTGAGTTTTGAGCCATCATCAGCAATATTTATAAACTCCAATCGTTTCAATAGCTTCATGTATGAGAGCTTGATTAGCATGATCTCTCCGCCAGTTGCAGTGGCGTTGATGATCGTTGTAGGGCTTTTGCTTTGCCTTGCGGGCTATAGGTTTTTTAAGCTCTACACAGCGGTGGTTGGTTTTATCATCGGTTTTATCGTTGGATCCTATCTCTGGCATTTCTCCTTGGTTCCGATAGCAAGTGGCGTAGTCTCTGCGATCTTCTTCTGGCTGATCTATAGGCTCGGTCTCTTCGTAACTGGGGCGGTCATGGGTTACGTGTTTGCAGACCTAATACTCCCGAGCAAGCTGATCTACAGCTACCCTATTGCACTTCTCTTTGGTTTGATGACCTTGTTCTTAGAGAAGGCGATGCTCATACTGATAACGGCGTTTCTCGGCTCCACAGCGGTAACTTTCGCAGTTTACACGATCACGAGCGGAGCTCTCTTCACAACTTTCGTTGTAGACCCAAGACACCTTATCTTGGTGGTGTTTGCATCTCCGCTTTACTTCCTCCTCTGGCTCGTCCTTGGGATCATAGGCGTTGTTTCTCAGCTCGTTCTCGCAAGAGAGGAAAAGAGGCTCGAGGAGTAGATTAGTAACACAAATTTTAATTTCTTTAGCACCGAAAAAGCGAGCTGGGTTTATTAAGGATCGTGCTCAATTTTAATCGGTGGAAGCATGTTCGAGATAAAGAAGGGTATTTTTGTCGATGAGCTGAAGAACGTGAGCATAAGAATCGGGGAAATCGCCGAAGAAGAGGAGGAATGGGAAGCTTTAGGACCAACGCCGAAGCCGGGAATCTTGGAGCTTAGGGAATGGGATCACAAGTTGCTCGAGCGTTACGAACCGTTCTATGCACCGGTTCAAGACTTCTGCAATCTCTGCACCATGGGTCCATGCGATCTCTCTTTCAACAAAAAAGGCGCTTGCGGAATTGACTTGAGAACTGCAAAGGCAAGACTTGTGACGATCGCCTGTTGCATTGGCGCTTCTGCGCACACAGCGCATGCAAGGCATCTCGTCGATCACCTCATCGAGGAGTTCGGCGAAGATCTCCCGATCAACCTTGGCGGAGATGTGAACGTTGAAGCCCCTATAATAAGAACCGTCGTTGGAATAAAGCCGAAGACGCTTGGGGATCTGAGAAAAGCGCTCGAATGGGCTGAGAAAGAGATCGTGAAGGTTTTGCATTCGACGCACATCGGCAACGAAGAAAGCCTTGTGGATTACGAGAGCAAGTCGATGCACGTGAGCATGGCGGATCACGTGGGCATGGAAGTCGCAGACATAGCGCAGATCGTAGCCTTCAACTTCCCAAAGGCGAAACCAGACACGGATTTAGTTCCAACTGGTTTCGGGATCGTTGACGTGAAAAAGCCGGTCATCGTCGTCGTAGGGCACAACGTGATGTATTCTCGCCCAATAATGGACTACCTTGAGAAAAACGGTAGGATCGATGAGTTCGAGATCGCTGGACTCTGTTGCACCGCACACGACATGACGAGATACAAGAGCAAGGCTAAGATCTTTGGACCGATAAGCTACCAGCTCCGTGTCATAAGGGCTGGGTTACCAGATGTTGTTGTTAGCGACGAGCAGTGCATAAGGGCTGATTTGCTCGACGTATGCAGTAAAATGGGAATTCCGCTGATTGCAACAAGCGACGCTGCGGTTCGTGGATTGCCAGACGTGAGCAATTGGAAAGTCGAAGACATCGTTGAAGCGCTTGTGAGCGGAAAGCTGAAAGGAGTCTTCTTGCCAGTACCGGAAAAGGTTGGAGAAGTTGCGCCAAAGGTAGCGGAGGCGATATTCAACAAGTATAAGGACAGGAAATACAAGTTCTTTGCGAGCGATGAGGAGTTCAAGGCAGAGATTGCGAAGTGCACGCAGTGCATGAGCTGTGTTTTCACCTGCCCCCACAATCTACGAATCGACATCGGGATGGCTCATGCGCAGAAAACTGGAGACCTTAGCAAGTTGGCAATTCTCGAGGAGCAATGCTTAGCCTGCGGGAAGTGCGAGCAATCTTGCCCGAAGGGGATAAAGATCGTGAACGTGATAATGAGGAGCAACTTCGAAAAGCTCTACGCAAAAACTGGGAAGACGAGAGTGGGTAGAGGACCGATCCAAGACACAGAAATAAGGAAGGTTGGGCAACCGATTGTCTTTGGACAAATTCCCGGAGTTATCGCAGCGGTTGGGTGCATAAACTTTCCCGATGAGATGAAGTCCATTGTCGAAATCCTTGAGGAGTTTTTGAAGAGAAAATACATCGTCGTTACATCTGGATGCCATGCGATGGACATAGGGATGATAAAGGATGAAGAGGGTAAGACGCTCTACGAGAAGTATCCCGGGAACTTCGATGCGGGTTGCATAGTGAACGTTGGAAGTTGCGTGAGCAACTCACATATCGCTGGAGCGGCGATAAAGATTGCGAACATATTTGCGATGAGACCACTGCGTGGGAACTATGCGGAAATTGCGGACTACATCTTGAACAGAGTTGGCGCTGTTGGCTTCAGCTGGGGACCATACAGCCACAAGGCTGCGAGCATTGCAACTGGCTTCAACCGTCTCGGGGTTCCAGTTGTGGTTGGACCCCATGGCATGAAGTATCGCAGAGCCTACATCGGAAAGCCGTGGAAGAAGGAAAAGTGGTGGGTTTACGATGTGAAGACTGGGAAAAAGACGTTCATAGAGCCCGCACCAGATTCGTTGCTCGTCGCAGTCGAAACAAAAGAAGAGGCGATCGTCCAGCTTGCAAGGCTTTGCATCCGCCCCAACGACACCTCGATGGGCAGGCAGATAAAGCTCACGCACTACATCGAGCTCAGCAAGAAATACATGGGCGATTTGCCAGATGACTGGCATATCTATGTCAGAAGCGAAGCAGATCTGCCTTTGAAGATGCGAGAAGAACTGCTGAAGGAACTCGAATCAAAGCATGGGTGGAAGATAGACTGGGATAAGAAGAAGATAGTCGAAGGACCGTTGCGAAGCTACGACGCTGGCTTCAATCCAACGATAGTCGAGGAAGTGTTTGCAAAATACAGGAGGTGAGAGAATGATAAGCAAAGAGGAGAAGTTCCCGATTGCGAAGCGCTATAACGTCGCAGATGTTCAGGTTTCGAAAGAAGCTACTGCGGTGAAGCCCGTTGTCGTTGCAAACCTCATAAAGAAGGCTAAGAACCCGGTGCTCATAACTGGTGGAGTGTTGCTCAAGGACGCGAAGCTGGTGGAGATTGCGGTTAGATTCTACGAAAAGGGAATTCCCGTGATTGCAACCGGTGGTTCAAGCAAACCGTTGATCGAAAAAGGTGTGAAGCCGTTGTTCAAAACATACACCCTGCACCAAATAACCCAGTTCTTGCTCGACGAAGAATTCAAGCCGAACGGCAAAAACTTTGACGTGGTCTTGTTCTTAGGCTTCCTGCCCTATTACCTCTCGAGGATGCTCTCAGCGCTAAAGCACTTCTCCGACATCACAACAATTGCGATCGACGAGTTCTACCATCCGCATGCGAAGTTCAGCTTCACGAATCTGACGAAGGACAAGGAAATGCACTATGCGATGCTCGAGGAGATTTTGAGCAAGATTTAATTTTTAACCTTTTTTTCCGCAACAACGACGTTGTAGTTCGAAGCCTTCCTTAGCCTGTTCATTATCGCAAGCCCTACGCCTTTCTCTGGGAATCCCTCTGCGATTATGACGTCTACTTCGTTCTCGAGTTCTCTCAGAAGTCTGAATAGGTTTTTAGCAACACTTTCAAGGTCTTCACGGCTCCCAAGGGACTTGACGACCCACTTCTTGGGGTAGCGATCAAGGGTTTCATCTGTCGCAAGGATCCCGACTCTCTTCCCCCGCTCGCTGAAGTCGATCGCAATCTCCTTTACCTTCTCGACGATTGCTTCGGTCTCACCCTCAACAACGACCATCTCGGCGTTCGGTGCGTAATGCCTGTGCTTCATTCCCGGAGATTTTGCCTCAAAGTCGAATTCTCTTTTTGCCAGCACCGCTGGGTGCACTTCGACTTTTCCAATGACTCGTTTCAGGTCTTCGTAGCTAACGCTCCCTGGTCTCAGAATTTGCGGGATCTCAGAGGTTAAATCCAAAACCGTCGATTCTAAGCCGAATGCAGTCGATCCAGCGTCGAGTATGACATCGATTTTTCCGTAGAGGTCTTTTATCACGTGCTCCGCTGAAGTTGGGCTCGGTCTGCCTGCTAAGTTAGCGCTTGGGGCTGCGATTGGAGTTCTGGACTGCTTTATAAGCTCTAAGGCAACTTTGTGCCTTGGCATCCTTATTGCTACTGTTTCAAGCCCACCAGTTGTCACCCTTGGCACAATATCAGAGGCTTCGAGCACTATGGTCAAGGGACCTGGCCAGAAAGCATCCATAAGCTTCTCTGCGATCTCTGGAACTTTCTTCGCCAATCTGTAAACTTCGCTTCTATCTGCGACGTGCACTATGGTTGGATTATCGAAGGGGCGATTCTTTGCCAAGTAGATCTTTTTCACAGCGGACTCGTTCAACGCATCCGCTCCGAGACCGTAAACGGTTTCCGTTGGAAATGCAACGAGCCCACCTTTTCGAATGACTTCTGCAGCTATGCGAATCTTTTCCATCTCTGGCTTCTCGCTGTCTACCCTTAGAATCAGGGTTCTCTTTTCCCGATCTTCCATTACTCCATGAGTTGCGGGAAGGGAACTTAAGCTTTGCAGAGCGCTCTTCCAAGGTAAACGGAAACTTTAATAACCCGATATCTCAAGGATTTAAGGAATGGACGTTCAAGGGAAAGTTATAATCGGCGATAGCCGTAACATGGTCGAAGTTGCAGACGAGAGTATTGGTCTTGTTGTTACCTCTCCACCATACTGGCATCTGAAAGACTATGGAGTTCCAGGGCAGATTGGCTATGGGCAAACTCTGCATGAATATCTATTGGATCTCAGTAGGGTTTGGAAAGAATGTTGGCGTGTCTTAATGCCAGGAAGGAGACTTTGCATAAATATTGGCGATCAATTCGCTCGTGCAGTTGTTTATGGTCGATACAAAGTCATTCCCCTCCACGCTGAGATCATCGCTCAGTGTGAAGCTATCGGATTCGACTACATGGGTGCAATCATCTGGAAGAAGAAGACAACGATGCATACAACAGGTGGTGCGGTTGTGATGGGATCTTTTCCGTATCCTCCGAATGGAATCGTGGAATTAGATTACGAGTTCATCCTCATCTTCAAGAAACCAGGTAAGTCGAGAGAAAAAATACCGCCTCATCTAAAGGAATTAGCAAAACTTACCCGAGAAGAGTGGAAGGAGTATTTTTCGGGTCATTGGAACTTCAGTGGGGAGAGGCAAATCGGGCACGAGGCGATGTTTCCAGAGGAACTTCCACGCCGCCTGATAAAGATGTTCTCGTTTCCCGGAGAGACTGTTCTCGACCCATTCTTGGGTAGCGGAACAACGGTAAAAGTTGCGGTTGAGTTGGAGCGGAATGGAATGGGCTACGAGATTCAACCAGCTTTTCTTCCTATTATTAAGCAGAAAATGGGGCTACTGCCTGTGACGATTATCCAACGTGAGCAGTCTTATCCCCCCGTTGATCCACCCTCAGGATATTTTCCAAGGATCAAGGACGCCCGACCTTTGGTTGATCCAAAGCGGTTGAAGTTTGGAGACGAAGCTCTTTACCGAGTAACTGCGATTCATGATGACTTAACTTTGCAGATGGACAATGGCCTACTTGTATCCTTACTGGGAATTTGTATTCCCGAAGATCGTAAAGAGCAAGCTAAGGATTACCTGCGCCGATATGTCTTGGGAAAAAGAGTGTTTCTACGCTTCGATAGTCCCCCGCAAACTCCTAATGCGCCAGTTCCAGCATATCTTTACCTGAGCAATAAGATCTTCGTTAACCGCAAGATGATAGAGATGGGTTTGGCATATGCTGACCGCACGACTTCGTATCGGTATCGAGACAAGTTCTTAGAGGCGGAGGTTCGAAGAAATGGCTAAGGAGTGGGTTTTAAACATTGCTTTTAATCGTTGGCAGCTGAATCGCCCCAAATACGTTGGAAGAGTTGCTGAAGCAATTCGAACATGTGCTCCTAGGTCTTTAGAAGAGTGGGAACAGTACTACTTTACCCAAGTTCCCCAAAAGCACGTCCCACCGGGTTGGCGGATGCTGGGTAATACGATGAAAGAACACTTGGAAGAAGTTGGACGTCGACTTTACGCAAAAATCAGCGAACAGTTGAGAGCCGAGGTGGAAGAGATAACCGAAGAAGACTGCATTAATTACGTGTATGATGTCGTCATCCGTCGCACGTATGAAGGTTATCTCACAGAGAAGCGAACAGTTTACGAGCAGTTGGAAAAAATGCTGGGACTAAAACTGCATCCCGCACCAGATGAGTGGGATCGTAGGTATTCTGTGGATTTCTTTATCCGTGTTGGAAACAGGTTCATCGGAATTCAGATCAAGCCCGTTACGTATAAGCAGACTCCAGAGTTGCATAAGTGGCGAGAATGGATGGAGCAATCTCATCAGCTGTTTGAGAAGGAGCAAGGAGGGAAAGTTTTCATCGTCTTTTCTGTGACCGATAGAGGTGGGAAAAGAATTTTGAACCCAGAGGTCGTGGAAGAAATTCGCACCGAAATCAAGAGGTTGTCAACTATGTAAATTCTGCACAATCCCGAAACCTCGCACCGAAGGAGTCAACCGCTCCTACTGCGAGAAGTAGATGAACAAACGTGTGTCTGCTCGACGAAGCAAACGCTCCGCTTGTTTAAAGCTATAAATACCGTGAGAAGTTTGCAAATCATGGTCCGCATAGATTTCGACATACTCGGAGATCTTGCGAAACTAAGGAAGAGGAGACCCTTGATCCATCACATAATGAACTTCGTCGTCATGACGGATTCTGCGAACGCAACCTTAGCCTTGGGCGCTTCACCGATAATGGCGCACGCAAAAGAGGAGCTCGAGGATCTGGCTTCGATAGCCGATGCGATATACATCAACATCGGAACGCTCGACAACATCTGGATCGAGTCCATGCTACAGCTTGCTAAGCTGGCTGGGAAATACTCTAAACCTTTGCTTTTGGATCCAGTTGGAGCGGGGGCTTCAAAGCTAAGGACTGAAGTCTCGAAAAGAATACTGGAAACCAGTTGTGTGAACGTTGTCAAGGGAAACGCCGGGGAAATGATGGCTCTCGCAGGTTTCAAGGGCTTGGTTAAAGGAGTCGATTCGCTTGTGGAAGAGGCGTTCGAGCCTTTGGAGAAGCTCTCAGAAGAATACAGCGTCGTTGCGATGGCTACTGGAAAGATCGACCACGTAGCGGGGAATAAGAGACTTGCCTCAATCGAAGGTGGCTCTGAGCTCTTCAAATACACGACCGGAACAGGTTGCATGCTTGGCTCTGTGCTCGCATCCTTTATGGCGGTCAATAGAGACTATTTCAACGCATCCCTTGAGGCTTCGCTCGTTTTTAAGAGGGCTGGAGAAGTTGCAGAAGCGAAGTCTGGGAGAAATCCAGCAACCTTCAGGTTGGAGCTGATAAATGCTCTGCACAACATCGAGCTCTACGGCTTGGATACATCGAGGGTCAAAATAAAAAATTGAATTCACTTGTAGTCCGAGAACTGGATGATTATCGAATGTTTGTCCGCAGACCAAGCGGGCACTGTAAAGCTCTCCTCTCCTCCAGTTCTGGACTTAATCGATACGCTAACGGTTCCCTTCGCTGGGACTACGAAATCGACTGCGGACATGAAGGGGAGCATTGAAAATCTCACGACCTCTTTATTAACATCGCTCTTACCATCTGCAAGTCTATCGAATACCCAAAGACCGTTTACAGCCTTTGAAATCGGGCATATCTTCTCTGTGCAGACGTTCACGTTGTTCACGTAAACTTCATCCACCCCGCCGATTTCTTCATCGTATTCGCCTATCATCTCCTTGTATCTGACGAGGAGTAGCCCAGAAGTCCCTTTTGCATTCGGCGATAGCCTTTCTGGGAGTATAAGAAGTTCAACGTCCAGTGGTGGAACAGAAGCCAAGAATCTCACCCAGCTATCGTTTCTCAAAAATTCCGCCCTGTAGTAGTGGTAGACGATTGGGCTCAAGTCCTTGTATAAAACGAACTCGTATCTCTGCCCCTTCTTCAGATTAAATGGTCCGAATTCTCCGTTTTCGAGTCTCACAAGTTTAACTGGATAGACCGTCAGCCTCTTTCCGCTTTTGTCGATCGGATAGATAGCAAGCCATCCAGAGACCTTTCCATTTGTCGCAAAAGCCAAGAATTTCCCTTCCACCTTCACATAATTTCCTTCCTGAGGCAGTATTTCAGTTGTTGCTGGTTCATAGCCATTGATGAACTTGAACATCTCGAAGAAAGTCTCTGGAGCGGTGCAGAGTTGCACGTGTGTCATGTTGTTGAAGTAAACGTTCTTAGCCCCATAGATCTCCTTTTTCCCAGCGAAAAGCCCAATTGAAAGGCTTTTTGGATTTCCAAAGATTGCAAGCGTTGGAATGCCCTCAGGAGCGTTAACGCCGAAGATGCCATCGAGTAAGATCAGATGCGCCACCTTCGACGCTCTCTCCGGGGACGAGTTGACGTATCGCATCAGCAGGAAAGTGCCCATCGAGTGCCCAACAAGGTCAACCTTGTCTTTTCCAGTCTCAGCTAAGGTTTTGTTTATCATCTCGTCTATTCTCCCGAAGACCTCGTCGATGACTTTGTCCCTCGGTTTGGCGAGAATTTTGTCCAGCGTCTCTTGGTCTATGAGCTCGGTAATGTTGACCCCGAGTTCGCTACCCAACCCAGTCACCAACAGGTCTGTCTCGACAACGAGAGCCCAAGTGATCGTATCGTATTCTACAACCTTAATGTAGCTCTCCGGATACCCATTCGAAGTAAATCGTAGCGCCTGGCTTTCGAACTGCGCCCCAGAACCAGCAAGACCGTGCACAAATATTATCGGTCTGAAGTCCTCTGCTGTCACCGCCTGAGCCAACAAAACCACACAAAAGAGAGCAAGCATCCATTTCATGATGCTATTCGCCGAATACTCATATATAAGCTTTGCTCTGACAAAGCATATAATAATGATAACTATTAGATCTGCTTTATTTTGGAAAGGCAAACTTCTATGGATTCTTTTCTTGACAAAATCGATTAGTTTTTTGACAGCTTGCAGATCTCAAGACTTCGGAGATCTTAAGAGAAGCTAACTCAGAATTTGCGGGTGATAAGGTCATAATAAGGGTTAAAGTTAAAAACAGTGCAAAGATATAAAAATAAAAAAGGTAATCTCGGGAGCTGAGAGGCAAAATGAAGCAAAAGAGAATGAGTAAAAGAAGTCTTCTGAAGCTTTTAACTTCTGAGATCTTTCAGATTAAAAAAGATCAGATTTACAGCATAGCTGAGTCCATCTATGATAGGTATGGAGTCTGGCTGGGAGTAACTAAGGGTATGAGACGAGACGAAATGTTCTATCAGCTCTACGAAGAAGCTAAAAAGAAGGGATTACTTAACGAGGTCATAAGCTCTATAATAAGCTTAATCGAAGAGGAGATTAAGGAATATAAAGAATCGGCTGAGACCTGCAAAGAAGATGATCCGGAGACCGCAGAGGAGTTCAATCAATACGTTGCAAAACTAAATGAACTAGTTGACTCCTTAAAAAGAGAGATGACCGTAAAACCCACGAGAAAAGCCATAGAGCTGAGACATGATGACGTTGTTGAAATGATATCTGTGATTGGGCAAATGATGGGATTTCACGTTGAAACCAGCTATGCCCACGAAAGGTTCGTTTACGATGTCGTTTGGAAAAGGATAAAAAAAGGGAGCCCATCCCACGCTTTCGAGGTTCAAATTGGTGGAAATCTATCAGAGGCTTTGACAAGGCTAAAACATGCACACGATGTCTGGAACGCTAAGCCAGTGCTCGTTACAGTTGAAAAAGACGTAGAAAAAGCAAAAGATATACTACGAGGCTCATTCCACGAGATCGCAGACAAAACAGTGGTAATGCGTGTGGAAGAGGTTAAAGAACTTTACGAGGGGAAAAAGCACATAGCACACCTCGAAAAGAAGCTCATAGGAGACTAAACTTCCTCAATCCATAGAGACATCATAAATTTTGCTTGAATTCAGATCCAAAAAAGCGACCATATTTCATTTTGGAAAGGCAACGAGAGCAGAAATTCGGGCTTTTTTTATCAACCTCCAAAACACTGCTCGAGAAGTTCATGACGCAACCGCTCGTTTTACAGTGAAATAATCCAAAAACGTGCCCCAACTCGTGCACCGCTTCCTTTAAAACTCTGTGCCTGAAGATCTCCTCATCTCGGTTTTGGAGTCTGTAGTAGGAAACGATAGCCCTCTTTCCCCTGATCTCTGCTTCGCCAAAGACAAAGTTCATGCCCTGTGCGTATATATCCTCGGAGGTTACGAGCAGTGTTACTTCTTCGGCTTTGTATGAGAAGAGAATGCAGGTGGAGTTGAACTGTCTTCTCGTGTTATCAAAGCAAGCCCTTGGGATATCCTTTGGTGGTAATACCCTTACCGTTGTCGCAAACTTTCTCCCCAACTCCTCTGCAAGCCATTTTATAAGCTCCTCGTTCACATTCCCAAGTGGTTGGATTTGGATCATAGCCCAAAGAGCCTCGAAACGACGTTCGCAACATCAACGCCGAAGTTCCTTAGTATGTAGTAGCTCCCGTAGATCGTGCCGATCGTGCCCCCGAGGTTCGTTAGCGCTGCGACGAGTATGACTCGAAAGAACTTGTTTTTCCACATCTCTCGCAGGCTTCCAGCTTTAAAGAGGTTCTCAACATCGCTAAGCGTTGGTTTCCTTATCCACGCCTCCGTAAATCCCGAAAACCAGCCAACAGCAACCAAGGGGTTCAGAGTTGTGAACCAAGCGCAGAAAAATGCCACCGCTATTGATATTGGGTGCGCTCTCGCAGCGATTGCGCCGATCGCAGCGAGGGTTCCAGTAATCAAAAACCAGTATAAAAATGCCTGATAAAACAATTCAACCGCCAAAACAGCCATTATCAAGAAGAAAACGACGATGAATACTGCAAACAAGACAGAAGCGATTTTTAATGCTTTTCCCTCCTTGACTCGCATCAACTCCGTAACATCGATGTCTCTCTGCATCCAATCCAATATCCCCTTTTTGTGACCCGCCCCAACGACTGCGACAACGCTGTTGTATCTCTCAAGGGCTTTTTTCAAGTTGAAAGCCATAAACGCATCCCTTTCGTCGATCAAAACTTCTGCAGCCTTGGGCGAAATCTTTCGGAACTCCTTAACGAGAGTTTCGATGACGTCTTCCCTAAGCATGTCGTCTACGTTTTCCGCCTTATCCGTAAACCCCCGCAAAACGTGGTAGAAGAACTTCAGCTTCTCGAAAAAGCTCATCTTCGCCCAAAGACGCTTGAAGGTTATTGCGATGTCTCTGTCTATGAGAATGACGTCCGCTCCTATTTCCTGCGCTTTTTTAATCGCCGAAAGCATCTCCTCTCCCGGCTTAACCTTCATCTCTTCGCCCACTTTTCGCTGGAAATAGCCCAAGAGAAGTTGCAGGAGTATGAGAAGGAAGTCCCCTCTTTTGAGCACTTCTCTCACATCCGTCTCTTCTCTTCTCCCCAACAAGGCGTTGTATCTCCTTGGGCAAAGCTCAACCGCCACCGCTTCTGGGCGCTCTTTTTCTATTGTCTCCACAACTTCCTCAACGCTTTTTTGCGAAACGTGTGCGGTGCCAATTATTATGAGCTTCTTTTCCATCCAGACACCTCGAGTAGCTCGATTATCTCCCTCAGCTTCATCAGGTCGCTCCTTGTGACGATTCCGACAAGTTTACCGTTCTCGACGATCGGAATTCTTCCAATGTTTTTCTCGCCCATGAGTTTAAAAGCGTCAAACGCACTTTGCTCGGGCTCCAAGGTTACGACATCTCTTGACATGATCTCCCCAACCTTTGCGTTCTTTTCGGCGTTTATAAGATCTGTGAGCGTTACAATGCCAACGAGCTTGTCATCCTTAACAACAGGATAGCCGAGGTGTTTGTGTTTAAACATGAGCTCGATAACTTCCGCAACCGTTGTCTCTGGGTCGACGAACAAAACGTTTGACGTCATGACGTCCTTGATTCTGAACCTCGACAAAAAGCTCTCTGCGGTGACTATTTTTTCCTCCTCGGTTGCACCGAGGTATATGAAGAGGGCTATGAGAAGCAACCAGATGTTGTAGAAAAATCCAAAAACTGCCATAAAAACTGCGATCACTTTTCCAACGTTTGCCGAGATTCTTGTAGCGGAGACATAGCTCATTCTTCTCGCAAGAAGACTTCGCAAAACCCTCCCTCCATCCATTGGAAACGCTGGAATCAGGTTGAAGACTGCGATAACACCGTTGAAGTATGCGCTGATTAAGAAGAACGTCGACAAACCGCCTGAAGTTAGATAGGAGAAAACGAGACTAACTATCGCCACAAAAAAGCTTACCAATGGACCGGCAATCGAGATGAGGAGTTCTTGTCTTGGGTTTTTTGGGATCTGCTCCATCATTGCGACCCCGCCGAATATGAACAGAAGGATTTCGCGAACACGAACACCGAATCTTATCGCAACAACTGAATGCCCCAATTCGTGAAGAAGCACTGCGATAAACACGAAAATGGATGCGAGAACAGAGTAAAACGTTCTTTCAAACCCTGCGAGCTCTGAGAAGCCGAAAGGCTTGCTGGAATTGTAAAAGTATCCGAAAAGAAGGAGGAGTATGATAAACAGGCTCCAGTGAACTCTAACGTCTATTCCGAAGATTTTTGCGAGCCTAAGCGATGACCTCATAGATTAAAAATTGCGGGAACGTATTTATTTCTTTCCACCTATCGGCTTATGGACTTGTAAAAATGTAATTGTAGAACGAGAAGTTTTTTATTCTAATGCGTAGGCTGTTATCATGGTTTCGAGGTTCACGATAAAGCTACCCAAGAAAAAGCAAGTGGCAGGAGTTTTCGAGATCATAAAAAAGAGTGCGAGATCAGAGTGGCTCGATGAGGAGACAACGAAAAACTTGTCCAAGAAGTTAATGGAGGATTTTAAGCCACCCGATGGCTGGTTTGAAGTCGAGAGATATCCTGTTTATTCAAGGTTTGTTTTTGCGAGTATACACATTCTATACGACGAAGATGCGAACGAGTTCTCATACTTTGTGAACGAGCCCCCACTCAACGAAGAAGACTTGAGACTCGTAAAAGAGATAGTTAAGAAGCTCGAGTTTTATCCAATAAGCCCCCAGGAGATTGGAGACAAATTCGGGGCGCTTAGGAGGAAAGTGAACAGGATACTCGATGATTTCAGGATAAAGAAAGAAGGTGCGGATTACTACAAAATCCTTTACCACATAATCAAGAGGACGATTCTCTACGATCGGATAACTCCACTGATGTTCGATCCAAACATCGAGGACATCTCTTGTAATGGCGCAAGGATCCCGATCTATGTTTTCCACAGAAAATACACCAACCTAAGAACGAACATCGTCTTCGAAAGCGAAGAAGAGCTCGACTCGTTCGTTGTGAACTTAGCTCAGAAGTGCGGGAAGCACTTGAGCATCGCAGAGCCGATGGTGGATGCGACGATGCCAGACGGGAGCAGAATCCAGCTGACGCTTGCGAGGGAAGTCACAGACC
>JAVYQP010000002.1:0-250752 GCA_038731605.1 Archaeoglobaceae archaeon
CCGATGGCAAATGGCGTTTCGCAGTCCTCGGATTTAATGCATCGATTTCTCTGTCGATGATCCTGTTGAGAGCCATTGCGAAAGTCCTAAGCCCAGTGAAGGCTGTAAAGATTAGGATTGCGAGCCTTAAATCAAATCCTCCCGCAACCAATGCGCCGGCGTAAGCGAAGGGGAGCGCAAAAAGTGTGTGCTCGATTTTAACAAATTCCAGGTATGTTCTGATCTTTCCTATCATTGCTCCAAATCCCACTTCTTGCTCGGGTCGCTTTTAACGTATTTTTCGATGAGCTTCGCTTCTATGTCGACGTTGAAGTAGTTTGCAAGGCTTAAAACCATGAAGAAGACGTCACTAAGCTCCTCTTCTATCGCCTTTACATCTTTCTTGCGAACGCTCTCTGCGAGTTCGCCGACTTCTTCGAAGAGCACCGAGAGCAGAAAAAGAGCGCTACTCTTGGCATCGATGGGATAATACTTCTCCCTCAAAATCTCCCTAAGCTTCGAGAGCTCCATAAAAAATTAGGGTTTTACTTCTCTACCAACGCTCTTAGCCCAAACGTAGGCAAGGGTTCTGTATAGCAAGTGCGCAAACTTTGAATATGGTGCATAAGCCAGCAGTGTGAAAACGAGGATCAGATGGGCTAAGTAGGCGTAGTAAGCAAGAACGCTTCCCGAGTATCGCAAGATCTCGATTGTAACCCCGCTTACACCGATTGCAAAGATCGTAGCCAAGAATAGCCAGTCGAAGTAAGTGCCGTATCCAATTCTTTCATCGCCGAATCTCGCAACGATCGCCCAAACGCTACCAACAAGGAGCAATAAAGCCCCGATGTTTCCCAAGATCTTCACGGGATCGGTTATCGGCAACGCCAACTCCTCGTAGCCGAGAACGTAGAGATAGACTATGTCTCCAAGGGTTGCAACGCCGAGAACGATGAAGCCCCAGAAGATCATGAAGTGCGCATAGAAGCGATACTTTGCTTTGTTGCACTGCTGGAACTTTGAGTGCTTCAGAATGTCGATTATCGACCAGAACAAGTATTCGATGAACCTCGCAGAGGCTTTAACAACCTTTATATCCCCGCCTTCCTTGACTTCGAACTCGTAAACCTTCGAAACCTGCGAATTTATCGCAGTCCAGAAACGATACGCTGCGATCGCAGCAACGAATAGAACCCAAGCTCCAACCGCAAAGCCTGCGAGCTCAACGTGGGCGTGTGGGATGAATTTTCCAAGCACGATCTCGCCCTCTGGTATCTCGGGAGAGAAGATCGCCAAGTAAAGCGCTGTAAAGAAGATTGGAATTGCAAAGTAAAGCAAAATTCCCGCCGGTCTCCGCAAAATCTTTGCGAGAAAAGATGGAAAAGCGTAATGCTCAACAACCTTCGCACGAATCGCTGCAAGCACTTCTCCAGGCTTTGCACCTCTTGGGCAATAGTCACTGCAGTCGTTGCACTGATGGCAAAGCCAAACGTCCGCATCGTTCATCAATCTTTCCTTCGCTCCCCACTGAGCCCAGATCATCTCTTTTCTCGGAAACGGATTTTCATTCGGGCTTTGTGGGCAAACAACACCACAAGTTGCACATTGGTAGCACTTTTTTAAACTCGTTCCGCCAGCTTGGATGATCTCCTTCGCAAACCTCGTATCGATCATGCGACCACCTCAGAATCCCTTATACGGGTTAGCTCCGAGTTGTTTGATCTCCTCAACAAACCCGTTAACGATATCCGCGATCTTATCCCAGTCATTAATCGAGACCTCGATGACCTTGACACGCTCTTTTTCAAGCATGAGCCTCTGCAGTGTTTCTTGCACGTTCTCCATTCTCCTGTTCGCAAGCTCACTGCCTCGGATGAAGTGGCACTGGTAATCCTGACCAAACTTGCAACCCATGAGCAGAATTCCATCGATCCCCTTCGAAAGCGCATCTGCTATGAACACAGTGTTCACGGAACCGAGGCATCGAACTGGAATGAAGCGAACCAATGGGTTCAGTTTCACTCCGTTCATCGAAGCCATGTCCAATGCTGGTAAAGCGTCGTTCTCACAAACGAAGGCGACGATCCTGAACTTCTCCGCCGCAGTCTCATCCCAGTTCGGATCTGGGACGTAGATTGCCTTGATCGCAGACGACATCTGATCTACGCTGTATTGCTTGAAGCTAATAATTCGCTCTGGACAAGCGCCGAAGCAGATTCCGCATCTTCTGCATCGCAGTGGGTTTGGCATCGGCGTTCCTCTCTCGTCCTCGTCGAGTGCACCGAATGGGCATTCTTCTGTGCAACGCTTACATTGCGTGCATCGTTGCAAGAAGAAGTTCGGGTAATCTATGTCTCCAGTTCTCGGGAACGTGGTCTTACCTTCTGCGACAAGCTCGACAGCCTGAATCGCCTTCAGCGCAGCACCCCTTGCGTCCTCCATCGCGGAAGCGATTTCCATCGGCGCCCTAACTGCTCCGCATGCGTAGATTCCAAGCCTCCTGCTTTCGTATGGGAAGCAGATGTAGTTCGAGTCTGGAAATCCGTAACGGAGCGTTGGCAGTTCTGGACCTTGGCGATAAGCCAAGTTCAGTATGTGCCCGAGTTGCTTTATCTGCTCAACCTCTTCAGCGCTTTTGATGAGCCTTGGCTCGTAGATGTGCTTATATGGCACAGTTTTTTCGTCCGGGAACTCTTCCTTTATCGTGTAAAGCCCCTTCATCGTCGATTCCATGCCCGTCGCAAGAACCACGAGATCCGCTGGGATTGCGAGATCTTCCCCGAGCAAAGTGTTCGCAACCTCAACAACGACTTTGTTCCCATCTTCTCTCACAGCCTTAACCTCACCTTTTGTCAGAAACACGCCGGGATCGTCTTGCATCGCCTTGTAGAAATCTTCCCAAAGCCCAGGTGTTCGCATGTCCTTGTAGATTATGAACGCATTCCCTCCCCTTGAAGTTACGTATTTCGCTTGCTTGAGGCTTACGAGGCAACAAACAGATGAACAGTAAGGCAAGTGCTTCTCATCCCTTTGCCCAGCGCACTGGATGAAAACGACGTCCTTCTTCCCGAGATCTCTTGCAATCGTTTCGAATTCGACGTTCGTCACAACGTTCTTTATCTTCCCGTATCCAAATTCCTCGAGCTTCGTCGCATCGTATGGCTTCCAGCCCGTCGCAACTACAATCGCACCAACCCTTAAGTCCACGAGATTTCCGTTCTGGTTCAGCTTGACATCAAACATCCCCGGCTGTCCACGGATCGATTCTACGACGGCGGACGTGAAGATCTGGATTCCCAACTTCTTTGCTTCATCGATCAGCTTTGCAACTATCGGCTCCTCAAGCTTATTGTAAGGTGGAGAAGTCGGCAATGACTTGTAAAGCTTCCTCGCAAAGCCACCAAGCTCGGCTTCCTTCTCAACAACTATCGCCTTGTATCCGAGTTTCGCAATCTCTATCGCAGCGGTTAATCCAGAAACTCCACCACCTACTACGAGAATATCCTTCGAAGTCTCTTGCTTGTAGGGCTCAGGCTTCTCAGCTTTCTGCGCCTTGACTATTCCTATTCGGAGGTAATCCTCAGCCAGCTCTTGCGTGTGCACGTTCATCTCGTGGCTCCAAACAACGCCCTCTCTTAGGTTTACCCTTTCAACGTATTTCCCATCGAAGTTGAAAACCGCCGTTTTAACCCTCGGTGAACAAGCTGCGATCACCAACGCATCCAGGTTCGCAAGATCTTTCTTTATGAAATCAACTCCTTGAGCCGAACACAAGAATGGATGAACTTTTGCCTCAATTCCAAACTCCTGGCTCACAGCCTTGAGCTTTTCAATGTCGAGCTTCTCTATTCCGCATCCCGTGCATATGTAAACGCCAACCTTTTCCATAAACTCACCTCTTTGCGAGTTGAATTGCCTTCAGCACAGCGGAAGTTGCAGTCTCGTTCGAGAACATGACGTCCAATGGTTTCATTGCAACCCCTGCAGGGACTATTCCCGGCTTTTCTTTAACGAATCCATACTCGTCGACCTCTATTCCCGGAATCGGATTCTCTGCAAGCGAGGGTTGCATTCCCGTCGCAAGAACGAGCATGTCCACCTCTTTTTGAACCTTTTGTCCCGTCGAAGTGTCTTCTGCGGTAACGATTAGCCTCCCATCCTTTTCCTCGACCTTCGCAACCTTGCCCTTTATCAGCTCTATCCCCTTCTCCTTCGCAACCTTAACGAAGAAGTCCTCGTATCTTCCGAAGGCACGGATGTCGATGTAGAAGATGTAGATCTTCGCATCCGGATATTGCTCACGAACGTAGGTCGCTTGCTTCAAGCTCGCCAAGCAACATACTGCGGAGCAGTAAGGCAAGTGGTTCTCGTCTCTGCTTCCAGCGCATTGGGCGAAGGCTATCGAAGTTATTGGCTTCCCGTCTGCAAGGATCTTCCCCTTCGTTGGTCCGTTCAGCGAGGCGAGCCTTTCGAACTCCATGTTCGTTACGACGTTCTTGAACTTCCCGTAGCCAAGGTTCGTGATCTTCTTGGCATCGTATGGCTTCCAGCCTGTTGCGACGATGATCGCAGATACCTTTAGGTTCAAGGTCTTCTCGGTATCGTTCAAATTTATCGCATTGTATTTGCAAACCTTGACGCACTCTCCGCACTTGTTGCATTTGTTCTCGTCAATTGCGTAGATAAACGGCATCGCCATCACATGCGGTAGATATATCGCCTTCCTCTTGCTCAAACCGAAGTCGTATTCGTTCTCAACCTCCACTGGACAAACCTTTGCGCACTCGCCACAAGCGGTGCAGTTTTCGTTGACAAACCTCGGTTTAATCCTTAAACTCACTGAGAATTCGCCAGCGCTACCGCTTATACTCGTTACTTCTGCGTTAGTGAAAACTTTCAGCTTTGGGTTCGTTCGCATTCTCCTGTAGAATATCTCGAGTCCGCAGAAGGGTGGGCAAAGCTTCGGGAAATACTTGTTCAGCTGAGCAACTCTGCCACCAAGAAAAGGTGTTTTTTCAACGAGAACAACACTATAACCTGTTTCTGAAGCTTCTACAGCAGAAGTCAGTCCAGCGATTCCTCCACCGATAACAAGGATCTCTCCGCCCATATCGACACCTTCGCAATTCAGAGTTTTGGTGCTTAATAAAGGTATCGAAAATCAACTCACGAGTTCGCAATTTCCAAGCGAAGTTTTATCAGGTTAAAAAAGTAAAAATTTAAGCTCCTGGAACGTCTGCAAGGTATCGCTTGAAGAGCGCATAGAAAACCGCTGTTAGGAACACGAGGACGCTCGTTAAAAGGAACACCAAGATCACGAAAACCGCAACCATCGGCACTTCGATGTAGAAGTTCGTGAATGCGCTGAAGTGAATTCCCTTATCGCCTAAAACGACGAGGTATGGATACCTCGCTCCACCGTTCATCAGCTCGCCGAAGAAGACTGCGGAAAGGGACAAGAGCACGAGCGCACTCGGAGCTCTTTTTCCATAGCCAAGAACGCTGAGAGTCAGCAACAACGCAACCGCTGTGACTTTTGCGATGAAAACCGGCAAAAAGGCTCCGAAGGTTATGCTCTGGAATATGTAGTTAGAGTAATGAGCGTGGGACAGCCAATAAAGGATTCCGATCGGAATCTGAGCAATTAGAAAAGCGATGCCATAGCGGTATCCGATCTTCATCCCCCTCTCGTCTTTTTCAAGGGGGTTCAGGAACGCAACGACGAAACCACCGACGGATAGCGAGGCAAAGATCGTGTGCATGTAAAGCAACCAAAACATCGTGCTCGTGTATGCTGTGAATGGGTTCGCAACCCCATAGGCTATGAATTCCGCAACCGCAGTTGGTGAGCTTATCTCGGAGAACACCGCACGGAAGCCGAATGGAATCAGGAAGCCCGAGATCGCCATGGTTAATCCGATGAAGCTATGCGTCCTCGGGTGAACTTTGCCCCAGGTATACCAGAAGATGCCGATGCTTGGGATTCTGATCATTATTGCGATCAAGGCTATGAGTAGAGGTGTGAAGAGAACGTTCGTCGCAAGAGCTGTCAGCCCTGGGAAGAATCCGGCGAGGATCACGGTTATTATCGTCCCCCATACGCCAGAGAAGAGCTCGAAAACTACGAGAATTCTAAAAGCCTTCCTTGCGAATCTCTCCAAGTAGGCATCGCCTTTCATATAGGCATTCAGCCTCGAGTAAGCGGTGATCCATCCACTGCCGATCGTTATCGAAACGAAGAGCACGTGCAGGAGAACCGCAAAGCCGAGCAACACGAATGGAAGATCGTTCATCTTTTCTCACCCCTCGAAAGCTCGAAGAACTTAGGCTCCCTCGTCGCAACGATGGACATCGCATAGATTCCCGCAAGACCGACTCCAAGGATTGCGATGGCCATGAACGCCAAGAACTGTGGAGTTAAAGCGTATCCGACGACCGTGACCATTTCTTCCGGATAAAGGAGCCCGTAAACTGTCCAAGGTTTCCTCCCTACTTCTCTGACAAACCATCCGAGCGCCGAAGGTATTGCGGAGCCGAGGAAGATTGCGATGGAAAGTATCAGTAAGGTTTTGTCGCCGAACAATCTGCCAAAGAGCCTTGAAAAGCTCTTAGACTTTAGCGTTGCGAAGAGAGATACCGAAGCCAAGAAACCAACGATGCCGAAGAAGATTTTCGTGTAGTAGCTTATGTGAACGACTTGCATCTTCGAGACCGCTTTTTCAAGATCTGAGAGACAGATTTCTTTCAGCTTCATATCGTAAACAGCAGAGATCTTATTAGAGTCGACCGATAAACCGGATTCCTTTGCTATCAAAAGTATCTTTTCTTCGGTCAGCCCAATCGAGTTCGCAAGTTCTCCGAGCCTTGCGTCGCCGTGGAGCTCACAGCTATTTCTAAGTTGATCGAAGCCAACTATCTCCCTTGAAGGATCTCCGTATGCGACCAAAGCGATCAGCGGATTGTTGTAGCTCTCCAGGGCATTCTCCATCATCGCAAACTTGGTCGGATTGAACTCGACAACGCTTTCACCCATTAGATGCCCGAGGATCGTCGGTTGAACCAAGAAGAGAACGAAAACGATCGGTGCAACTACCTTTACAGCCTTAAGATGTCTGTCCTCCTTGGTCTGATGGTATCTGATCGCATAGGCGAGGAGTGCAATCGATGTTCCGACGAGTAACGCAGCAACGAGGTTGTGGAGAATCGAGGAAAAGGCGTATGGGCTAAGGAGGGCAACGTATGGGTCGTAGAGGACTATTCCGAGCTTTGCCGAGACTTCTGGAATCTGTATGATCGCCTGCATAGGTAAGCCTGTCGCCAAAGCGAGTATTTTCAATGCTAAGAGCTTCTCGACATCCACAGAAAGGGATCCGAACTCGGGCATGAATGGATACAGGGCTTTTGCAACGATTCCCGTGCCCCATGGGGCGATTAGCCAAGAGTTCACTGCGGTGATCAAAACGCCCGAAAAGGTTGCAAAAACCCAGTAAACTGCGAGGATCAAAAAGCTCTTCATCGGCTTTATTTTTCCCAGCGTCACTATGAAGAGAACCAAGAATGCGATTTCACAGGCAAAAGCCAAGAGCTCAAGTGCCAAAGGTGCAAAAGCAAAGGTCGCTATCGCAATTATCGTCCCAGGCCAGGCTTGAACTAATCCGAACTCGACGAGGGTCCCAGTTATCGCCCCCAAGGCGAAGTTCACAGCCAAAACCGAGGTTGCAACCTTAGCACCTCGAAGGTAATCTTCCTCGCCAGTTCTGCGGTATTTCCAAAGCAGAGCCATTATCACCAATGGAAGTCCGAGGGTTATGCTGACGAATACTGCGTGGAAGTATATTCCAAGCGCTGAGAGAGCCAACAAGCCCCCTACCATGCAACCACCCAAACTTTTTGTTCCCAATTTTTAAGAACTTCTTAATGAATATAATCGTTTTGGTTCAAAAATCGAACAATAGTGATTTAATTGTGCAATTCAACTTAACCTGTGGAGCTCGTAGCTTTGCTGATCGTCGTTGCAGTTTTGGCTCTTTCGTTCTTACTCCAGATTATGACAAAAGAAAAAGAAGCGATGGTCTTTTTGGCGATACAGCTCGCAAAAAACGGTATCAGGTTTCCCTGCAGGTTTATAAGGGAATTCTATGGCTACACGTTGAGCGAGCGCCAAAGGATCTGCGTTAGGGAAATCGTGGCATGCGAACTCGAGTGCGTTGACTGCTTAGCAAACCTCCAGCCTGAAGCTAAAGCAAATAATATATTCTCAGCATAGATTCGAAGGCATGGAAAAAGAATACAAGGCGATCGAGATCGAAGAGAAGTGGCTCAAGCAATGGGACGAAAGAATGTTCTACTTCGATTGGGATTCCAAGAAACCGCACTACATAATCGACACTCCTCCGCCTTATCCAACGGGTTCCTTTCACATAGGTCATGCGTTGAACTGGTGCATCATCGACTTCATAGCCCGCTACAAAAGGATGAACGGCTACGAAGTCATGTTTCCGCAGGGCTGGGACTGCCATGGGTTGCCGACCGAGGTGAAGGTCGAGGAGAAATACGGGATAAGGAAGAACCAGGTGAGCAGAGAGGAGTTCAGAGAGCTTTGTGTCAAATTCACAGAGGAGAATATAAAAAAGATGCGTTCTACAGCAAAAAGGCTCGGATTCAGCATAGATTGGAGCAAGGAATACATCACGATGTATCCCGAATACTACGCAAAAACCCAGCTCTCCTTCGTTAGAATGTTCAAAAACGGCTCGATCTACCGTGGGTATCATCCGGTGGTCATTTGTCCGAGATGCGAAACAACCATAGCGCTTGCGGAGATCGAGTATAAAAAAGGAAAGACGAGGCTGAACTTCATAAAGTTTTCCGACGAAGTTACGATTGCGACGACTCGCCCGGAGCTGATTCCAGCATGCGTCGCCTTGGCGGTCAATCCCGAGGACGAGAGGTATACGCATCTAATTGGAAAGAAGGTAAAGGTTCCGATATCTGAGAAAGAAGTTGAGATAATTGCAGACGAAGCGGTGGATCCGAGCTTTGGCACGGGAATCGTGATGATCTGCACCTTCGGCGATCGCCAGGATGTGAAGTGGTGGAAAAAGCACCGCCTTGAGATGAGAGTCGTCATAAACCGTGACGGAACTTTGAACGAGCTCGCAGGGAAATACAGGGGATTGAAGATTGCAGAGGCGAGGGAGAAAATACTCGAGGACTTCAGAAAAGAGGGTAGACTGCTGAAGCAAATCGATATCGAGCACAGCGTCGGCGTATGCTGGCGTTGTAAGACTCCTGTCGAGATTTACCCAGCAGAACAGTGGTTCGTTAGAGTTGACAAGGAGAAAGTGCTCGAGATGGCGAAAAAGATCAAGTGGGTTCCAGACTACATGTTCGAACGCCTAAAGACTTGGGTTGAGTCGATGGAATGGGACTGGGTCATAAGCAGGCAGAGAATCTTTGCGACGCCAATTCCAGTCTGGTATTGCAAGAAATGCGGAAAGGTAATGGTCGCAGAAGAAGATTGGCTACCCGTAGATCCGACGAAAGACAAGCCAAGGAAGCGTTGCGACTGCGGTAGCGATGAGTTCGAGGGGGAAAAAGACGTGCTCGATACGTGGATGGACTCGAGCATAACTCCACTGGTGATCGCAAACTGGCCAGAAACAAAGGAGTTCCCCGTGTCGCTTCGCCCCCAGGGACACGACATAATAAGGACGTGGGCTTTCTACACAATTCTACGCTCCATGGAGCTCATGAACGAAATCCCATGGAAGGAGATCGTGATCAACGGCATCGTCTTTGGGGAAGATGGTAGGAAGATGAGCAAGAGCATAGGCAACGTGATCAGCCCGGAAGAAGTTGTTGAGAAATACGGCGCAGATGCACTTCGCCAATGGGCTGCGAGCGGTGTGATCGGCGAAGACTTGATCTTCAGCTGGAGAGAAGTCGTTGCATCGAGCAGATTCCAGCAGAAGCTCTGGAGTATTGCAAGATTTGCCTTGATGCACATCGGCAACGGCAGAGCAGAGAATCTGAGGATTACAGACAGATGGATTCTCTCAAAGCTGAACAAACTCATCGCAGTTGTTCGTGATGCAATGGAGCGCTATAGATTCGATGAAGCTCTCAAAGCCATAAGGAGTTTCGTTTGGTATGATTTTGCGGACAATTACATAGAGCTCGTCAAGGGCAGACTCTACTCCGGAAAAGAAGCTGAGTCTGCGAAGTTCACACTTGAATACGTGCTCGACAGGGTTCTAAGGCTTCTCGCCCCGATAACGCCCTTCATAACCGAAGAGATCTGGAGCAAGTTCAGAAGCGGTAGCATCCACCTTCAGAAATATCCGGAAGTCGAGAAGGAGTTCATCGACGAGAGCGCTGAAAGAGTGGGTGAGGAGATGAAGGAAATTCTCTCTGCAATAAGGAAGCTGAAGCACGATAGGGGGCTTGCTTTGAATGCCCCGCTGAAGAAGGTAATAGTCTTCACAACTCTTGAACTCGATTCGCTCGATCTGGGCTTTGCAACGAACTCCGAGGTTGAAATAACAAGGGAGATGCCAGTTGTAAGGGAAGAGGTGACGAAGATAAAGCCAAAGTTTGCGATAATTGGACCAAGTCTGAAAGATAAGGCAAAGCAAGTCGTGAAAATCGTCGAATCGCTGAGCCAGGAGGAGAAGGCGAAGCTGTTGAAAGAGGCGTTGGAGATAAATCTAAACGGAGAGAAGATAACGCTAAAGCCGGAGTGGTTCGATTTCGAAGTCAAAAGGGTTGTTGAGGGGTTGGAGGCGGAGAGAATAGAGACACAGAACAGCGTGGTGTTCGTGTTATGTTGAACGAAATCCTTGGCTTTTTTCTCCTTCTCGTTTGTTTCTCTGGCATAACCCTTGCGCACAAATTCTTCGGCAAAGCTGGTCTCTTCGCCTGGGTGGCGATTGCGGTTGTGATAGCGAACATCCAAGTCACGAAGATCATCGAGGTCTTTGGACTCGTCACTGCGATGGGGAACGTCGTGTATGGTTCAACTTTCCTTGCAACCGATATACTGACGGAACGCTATGGTGTGAGAGAGGCGAGAAAAGCGGTGCTACTGGGTTTCTTTGTGATGGTCTTCGCAACGATCATAATGCAGTTAACGATCCTTTTCGAACCACACGAAAGCGATACCATAAGCCCAGCAATGGCTCAGGTTTTCCAATTCATGCCCTCTGCGATGGTTGCGAGTTTGACAGCGTATATAATTTCCCAGTTCCACGACGTCTGGGCTTTTGAGATGTGGAAGAAGAGAACGCAGGGAAGATTTCTGTGGCTCAGAAACAACGCCTCAACGATGGTTTCGCAGTTCATAGACAACGTTACCTTCACACTGCTCTTCTTCGTCGTCTTCAATCCAGAGTTTCTCGTAGCCCTTGGCTGGAAAGGGATCTTCGAGATCTTCATAACTTCCTATGCGATGAAATTCGTTGTCGCTCTGCTCGACACGCCGTTCATGTATCTCAACGCTTCTCTTAAAATTGCTGAATGAGGTAGAGGACTCTATTTAACTAACTCAACTTTTCAACTTTTTTCCCTCGAACTCGATTTTGAAAAGGCGAAATGCTTATATATTTTAGGCTAACCTAAATTAGGTAAACCTAAATCTACCGAGGTGGTCGTGTGAGCAAAGCCAGAAAATCCACGATAACAGCAATAGCAATTAGCGTAATCTTAATAGCGAGTGTGGGCATTTTGAGCTATAGCTATTTATCAAAGCCCACGGGTAGCTTGGAGAAGATCGTTATCATCGTGAACCCAATGCCTAAGGATAGAGTTGAGGCAGAAGCTAAGGAACTCGAATCATTCTTGGAGTCCAGAGTCGGTGTCGACGTAGAGTTGTATTTTCCGACAAGCACTGCAGTTATAGTGGAATCTTTGAGATTTGGGCACGCACACGTGGCATTGGGCGTAGGAGCGCTACCAGCCACCCTAGCTCTTTACACAGCGGACGTAGAGATGCTGTTAGTGGAAGTGAGAGATGTCGTGATAGACGATACAAGAACCGCCGCCCCATACTATTACTCTTACTGGATAGTGCTCAAAGATTCACCGTATGAAAGCATAGAAGAGCTCAGAGACAAAAAAGTGTGCTTCCCCAGCGAACTGTCAACCTCAGGCTACATATTTCCAATGCACAGGTTGGTAGAGCTTGGATACGTAAAGCCAGTAGCGGATCCAAAGCAGTTTTTTGGCGAAGCTATGTTTGCTGGTAGTTACGCCGCTTGCTGGGAGGCGTTAAAGAAGGGGCATGTGGATGTAACAGTGATGGCAGGAGATGTCCCTGTCAGCCTCTATTGGGAGGCGATGAACAACAGCAGAGTCTTGGAGAGACAAGGTCCTATTCCCGCGCACGTAGTGTTAGTATCAAAAAACATTCCAAAGGATCTCAGAGACAAGATCAAGCATGCTCTTATAGAGCTCAATGAAAGACCAGAGCTCATGAGAAAGTTCGTATCAGCGATCTTCGTCAGGTTTGAAGAGAGGAATGTGGAGGGGCATCTTAAACCCCTTATGAATGCCTTGGAAAACACGGGTTTAAAGGAAAAGTATCTCAGGGGTAACTGAGGTGGTAAATTGTGTCAGTCGGGTATGCGGTAGAGCTCAGGGATGTATCGTTCACCCATGGATCGGCCAAGATCCTTAGTGGGGTAGAGTTCAAAGTTGAATACCGAGAATCTGTGGCGATAATGGGTAAGAGTGGAGCCGGAAAGACGACATTCCTCAAGATCATCGCAGGCTTGTTAACACCTGAGAAGGGTCGTGTGAGGGTGTTAGGGCAAGACCTGCGGAAAAATGGTTTTAATCGTGTCAAAGGGAAGATCGCTTATATACCCCAGAGCTTAGGATTGGTTGACTGCGAATCTGCTCTCTACAATGTTTTATTAGCCAGAGCTTCAATAAAACCCTTGAGATTCCTAACAGGTCTTTGGAGCAAGGATGACGTAAAAGAGGCGATAGAAGCCTTGGAGATGGTTGGTTTGAATGGCAAGTATAAAAATAAAGTCGAAAAGCTTAGCGGGGGCGAGAAGCAGAGAGTCGTGATAGCCAGAGCCATTTTTCAAAAAGCAACTCTTCTGCTTGCAGACGAACCGGTATCAAATCTGGACTTTGAGACTGCAGATAAAATAGTAAAGCTCATGGTAGACCTCAAGCGCAAGGGTTTGACCATCATATCAGTTACGCACGACAAGGAGCTTGCCTTCAAGTACTTTGACAAGATCTATCTCTTAGAGAATTCCAAATTGAGGGAGATTAATTGAGGTTCATACTGACTGTAGTTATTATAACAGTAGTTTTATCATATCACTTAGGGCTTACAGACCCCAACCTTTGGGTTAAAGCAGGGGTGAACCTCGTAAAATTCATACCAGAGCTGGGCTTTCGATGGGATCTCACTAAGGATGCCTTGTTAGCATTGTATGAAACTCTAATTATGTCCGCCATAGGCGTTTCTGGAGGTGTATTGATAGCATACATGCTTGCGCCTTTAGCTAGTCCGTTAATCGTTTCACCGAAGGTAGCGTTTGTATTTAGGACGTTCTCTAACGCAACAAGGACTGTTCCAGCCATACTGTGGGCTATAATCTTCGTCATACTCATAGGTCCGGGTCCCAAAGCTGGAGCGCTTGCCCTCACCCTCTACACCTCAGGGTATCTGGTGAAATTTTTCTACGAATCGCTTGAAGCAACCAATAGAGAATTTCATAGTTCGCTAAAAGTTATTGGACTAACCGGATTACCGTTGGCGTTCGCACTTTACTCCCATACCAAAAAACATGTCATAAGCAACGCTTTGTTCATGTTAGAATACAACGTAAGAACTGCAACTATCTTAGGCTTCGTAGGAGCGGGTGGAATTGGGTATTACATCGTCCATTACTTGAGTCTTCTCGACTACCAAGCTACAATGACATTCGTAACCTTCACTCTGCTTTTGGTGATAACTATAGACACTATCAGCTACATCACGAGGCAACGTGTATAGTCTGCAATTCACTTGGGGTTTTCAGAGAAAGTATTAGATACGAGCTAACACAGCTTTCGATTAACTTTTTAAATTTTACGTGGATTATAAAACATGCACTGGACTGCGACTGCGAAACTCTGGAGCCTTGGCAAAGGCTCAGAGCTCAGGGTTTTCGCATTCTTATTGCTACTCGGATCCATAGGATTCTCCGTGAACCGCCTCGACTCGGGACTTGATGCGCTCTTCGTAGCCTTTATCCTTGGGATTTCCGCTGGTTACTTTCTGGGAAAAGAGGTAAAAGAGATCGTTAACAAACTCTTGCGAACACTGCTACCAGCTTCCATCGCTCTATACGGTTTCAACATCTACGTGCCCATAACTTCGATGGAGCTCGAAAAAGTCGCACTCACTTTGCTCTTAGCTTCCACGATCTTCGCCTCGGTCTTCGTAATTTCAAGAAAGTCGGGGAACAGCAAAGAGCTCTCGATCCTTCTTTCCTGCGGTAGCGGTATATGCGGTTTATCAGCCATAGCGATAGTGTCTCCAATAGTAAAGCCGAAAAAAGAAGAGTTCTCAACTGCGATCATCGCAATCACAGTCGTTGGTCTCCTCTGCACAATTCTATACCCGCCTTTGGCAAAAAGTCTCTTTCCCGACAAGTTCTACTTGCTCGCTGGCTCTACCTTGCCACAAACGGGACTGGTAAAGATTGCAACATCGGTTTTTGGGGGAGAAGAAGTTGCGAAGGCTTTGAGCGTGAAGGCGATAAGGATTGCGATGATTGCAATCGTTGCATTCATCCTTTCCTTCCTATACTCAGAAAAGAGATTTTACGTTCCCTGGTTCATCGTAGCCTTTGTAACGACTGCATTTCTCAGCTCTTATCTCGGTGAGAGCGCCTCCATCTTAAAGGATGCTTCGACCATTCTATTCGCCTCGACCTTGGCGGGAATAGGGATCAACGTGGAGCTGAGGGACATCTATCGCTCGGGCTTTAAGCCTGCGTTCGCAACTCTTTGCGGGATGCTAATTTCTCTAATCGTGTTTCTACTAGTTCTCAGAGGTGGTGTGGTATGATCCAAAGACTTACGCTTTTGCTTGTAACAACGAGTGCGCTTTCGATCGCTCTCACATCTTTTGTCTTCTTGTTCAACTTGCCACTTTCTTTTCTCGTTTATGTTGTGATCGTCGCCTTTGGAGTCGGAGTATTTGCCCTCGGGAGCGTTTTCAGACAGTTCACAGAAATTCGAGAACTACTCTTGGAGAACGGATGCCTTGTGCAGAGAAAAAACGAGCTCGAAGAGATAAGACTATCTGTCGAGAACCTGCTGGATAAATCAAGTAAGCTAAGCGATACTCTAAACTCGTTGCGCAATGTAATCCGTGATTTCGATTGTTGGATTTTTGAAGTCGAGAACGGAATTATCAAGGCTTCGAATTTCGCAGAGAGAGTTCTTGGATTTCAAGACAGCGAGATGATTGGCAAGAAAGTCGAAGATGTCTTCGTGAATTTCAAACCAAACTCCGAGTGCGAAGCAAAGGGAAAAAGCGGTGTTGTGAGCGTCGAACTGAAATCTTTTGACAGATTTTTTGTCGCAAGAAACATAGAAAAGAGGAAGAGAATAGAGAAAGAACTTGCATGGTTTAAAGCTGTTTTCGAGCATTCAGTGGATGCAATAGTGATTCTCGACCTCGACTCAAGAATAGTTTCTTGGAGCAAAGGTGCAGAAATGATGTTTGGATACAAGGCTGAAGAGGTTATCGGAAAACCCTTCAATATTCTTTTGCCAGAAGAGCTCGCTGAAAAATGTAGAGAGAACTTCAAAAAAGCTATTTTGGAGGGTTTTGCGAAAGATATCGAGTCGGTAAGAATCACCAAGGACGGAAAGAGAGTTCTCGTTGATCAAACTCTGACGAGCATTTACAGCGAAGGCGAGCTCGTTGGCTTTGTTTCGATCATGAGAGACATAACGAAAAAAAAGGAGACTGAAACGAAGCTAATGGAGGTTTGCGAAGAGCTCGAGAAGAAAACTAAGGAGCTTTTAACCTCGCAGAAGGAGCTGGAATATTTAGCAAGAATCGTTGAAACTTCAAACGACGCAATATATTCCGTGGACAGCGAGGGGAAGATAAGGAGCTGGAACAGAACCGCCGAACGCCTCTTCGGATGGAAGAAGGAGGAAATAATCGGAAAAGATTCCTCTTTGCTCCTTCCAGAGGAAATCAAGAACGAGACCGAGCTTATCTTGAGAAGGATTCGAGAGGGCGAAACTGAGCTGAGGTTTGAGACCCGAAGATTGACGAAGAATGGAGAAGTTATCAGCGTTGAAGTCACGATTTCTCCAGTTGGCGAGTCTGGTTTCTCGGTGATCGTTAGGCAAATAAGTGGGGATTTGGAAAAGAGGATGTTTAGATTCAACGTAGAGCGTGGGAGAACATACTTCACAAAGGATTTACACGAAGCGGTTGCAGTGTTAAAGGATCTCGCAAACTTTGGCTACAAACCCGTGATCCTAAGCAGGAGATATCCTGAGGAGTTCGCAATAAACGCGCAATTTTACTGGCTCTCGGAGAGAGGCTTAAATGATACAAGAGAAATTTACGAGTTGCTTACCCGCCTTGAAGGTTGGAAGAACGCAATCCTGCTCGACATAGACTTCCTTTTGATGAACAAGAACTTCGACGAAGTCTTCGCTTTGATCCAAAAGCTGAAAGACGTTTACTTCGTGTTGAACAAAGGAATCATAATCGTTTACTCGAGTATAATCGACGGCGAGGAGGAATCGTTGATAAGAAGCGAATGTCCTGAGCTTAGAGCAAAGATCTCAGCGATCCCACGTGAGATGTTCGAGGTTCTGAGGGTCATCTATACGAAGAGTAGAAGCGGAGAAATACCTTCGATAAAAGATGTGATGGATGAACTGCGGATCACCCGTAACACTACAAAGAAGAGACTTGCATATCTCGTAGACAAGGGACTCGTTAGAGTTATTAAACAGGGAAGGGAGAAGGTGCTCGAGGTGACTGAGGAGGGCAAAGCTTTGCTCGCTGACACTTTTTGACGATGTTTTTGACAATATCCTAATATTTGCTGAAATCAACTTTTATTGAAGCCCATTGAGGAGTGGGCAAAGGTGGTGGTATGGCTAAAACGGATTGGAGTTCGTTGTGGAAGAAGGAAGACTGGTGGGCGTTCTGGATAGGGATGCTATTGTTCTTCCTATGTCTAGCAGCGGCCTATGGCTTCGACGTCATGGGCTGGGCAGCGAACGCCAAGGTGTGGGTTGATCCAGCGAAGTCAATAGATCCAGCGTCGAAGACGTATGCGTACCTCGGTCCAGTTGGATCGCTGATAGTAACCTACATAGTATTGCTCGTGATGATGAGCATCGGAGCAAAAGCCATGGGATGGGATCTCAAGAAGTACGTTGTAGGCTTCACAATAATCTACTTCCTTACATGGTTGTGCTGGTGGATAGGACACTATGCCTACATAGCTTCAACGGATCCAGCGAAAGATAAAATCCCATGGAGTCTAAAACTTTCAGGTGAATTTGGATTCATACTAGCGTTGATTCTAGGATTGTTGATAGGAAACTTTGCAAAGGGGTTTGCTGCGAAACTGAAGGAGGCCGCGAGACCAGAATGGTATATCAAGACCGCAATCGTCCTACTGGGTGCTACCGTAGGAATTAAAGCTATCGAGATCGACCCGAGGGTGTTAGCGAACTTCCTATTCCGAGGCGTTTGCGCAATTGTTGAAGCGTATCTGATCTACTGGGCGCTCGTTTACTGGGTTGCACGCAGATACTTCGGATTCACGAGAGAATGGGCAGCTCCTCTTGCCTCAGGAATTTCGATCTGCGGAGTTTCTGCCGCGATTGCAACCGGTGCTGCGATAAGGGCAAGACCAGTGGTCCCAATCATGGTAGCTTCTCTCGTCGTGATTTTCGCAGCTGTTGAGCTCATAATTCTACCCTTCGCAGCAGCTGCGTTCCTATGGCATCAGCCATTAGTCGCTGGAGCTTGGATGGGTTTGGCTGTAAAAACCGATGGTGCTGCAGCTGCGAGTGGAGCAATAGTGGATTCCCTAATAACAGGACTACATCCAGAGTTCGAGCCACTTAAAGGCTGGATCCTGAATGCGACGATAGTGACAAAGATCTTCATTGACATATTCATCGGAGTCTGGGCTTTCCTCCTTGCAATAATCTGGGTATATTGGATCGATAAAAGACCCGGAGAAAAAGTTGCAAAGATCGAGATATGGTATAGATTCCCGAAGTTCGTCATCGGTTACTTCTTGACATTCCTAATACTACTGTGGATCTGCAGTGCAGTGTTAAGTGCTGCAACCGCTGGTCTTCCACCCGAGCAGGTAAGCGAAGCTGCTAAGAAGGCCTTAGCACCATATCGACTTGCGACCAGTGAAATGGACGTCTTTAGAAAACTCTACTTCGCAATAACGTTCTTCAGCATTGGCTTGATCTCGGACTTCGCAACATTACGCAAAGAAGGAATTGGAAAACTTGCACTCGTTTACGTCGTCTGCCTCTTCGGCTTCATCATCTGGATTGCGCTGGTCATCAGCTGGCTATTCTTCCACGACATCCACGTGTTCTTCCTGAGGTGAAAAGCGATGGCTGAAGAGAAAAAGGGAGGAGAGCTCAAAGCAGAGCTTGCAGTGAAGGAAGAGATACTACCGATCGAAAGAAAGCTTGTGGCAGGAAGCATAATCTTGGCAATAATACTGCTCGGAATCCTATACTGGTTGAGCTGGTACTTCATCGCACATGTCTAAATTTTTTATGAAACTCTTTTTTATTTTACGCTACGAAGATAAGTGGATAGCAGAAGGTCATGGGCTGAAGGTGTCCGGCAACTCATTGGAAGAGCTCGACAGAAACATTGCAAATTTTTTGAAGGAAAAGGGATACAAGGGGAGAATAGATGTGCAAATGAGCTTCGACTACTCCACTTTTCCGCACTGGATGACGCAGTTCCATCCGTATTACTTCAACAGAACCGTCGTCTTCGAAATCAATGAAAGGCAATGAGACTCGAGGCTATCATCGATCTTCTCGAAGAGAAGCCAATGACAGCAAGAGAGATCATCTCGGCTTTGGATCTTGATCCAAGGATGGAAAAGGAAGTTTATGAGACGCTGAAAAGGGCTTCGAGGGTTCTAAAGAGAAAAGGAAAGAAACTACTCGTATCTCCTGCGGTTTGCAGAAAATGTGGCTTTGAATTCGAGAGCATCAATCCAAGCAAGTGCCCAAAGTGCAAGAGCGAGTGGATCGAGCCAGCAAAGTTCTTCGTTTCTAAGGATTAGTCGATCCTTCAAGCTCTTTTAGCCTTTCGAGCAGAATTTCCCTGATTGCGAGCAAATCTTCTTTCAGCATTTCAAGCTCCTTTATCTTCTCCTCGATTTCCTTTAGCTTTTTCTCCCCATACTTCAGCGTCAGCTTTATCTGCTCGCTTTCCCCAGCAACATCATACATCTCTATCATTTCCTTGATCTCGCTCAGGCTGAAACCCAGCCTTTTTCCGCGAAGGATTAGCTTCAGCCTCACTCTATCTTTCTTCGTAAAAATCCTCTGATTCCCAGAGCTTCTCTGCGGAGAGAGAAGTCCGAGTTCTTCGTAGTAGCGTATAGTCCTCGTGCTGATCTCGAACTCTCTCGCAAGCTCCGAAATCGTGAACGTCTCCTTTTCTTCACCCTTAACCTCTTGCCTTCGCTTTCTTCCCATCGAACCAAGGAGGCAGAGACTTTTAAAAGCCTTTCTAAACTTGACATTAACGTAAACGTAATCTTTTTAAAGATCGCAGTGAAGAAGAAAGCGGTGATAAAATGCTCGAAAACGATTGTTTGCTGACCGAAGAAGAAGCAAAGCTTAGAGAAGAAGTCAAGGAGTTCGTAGCGAGCGTCGATCCGGAGTTGCTTAGGAGGATGGACAGAAACGAGATCGACTATCCTTTCGAGTTCGTAAAAGCCTGCGCTGAGAAGAGACTTCTTGGCTTGAGATTTCCAGAAGAGTATGGCGGTCGAAATTTGACTTGGAGCGCAGAGAGCGTTGCGCTCGAAGAGATTGGAGTTCTTGGTCTTGGGCTCGGTTGCGCTTACTCGATGGTCAGCATCGTCGGTGAAGCCTTGCACAGATTTGGCAACGAATGGCAGAAAGAGGAATTCTTGAAGCCGATAATAAAGGGGAAGAAGATCTCCGCAGAAGGACTTACAGAGCCAAGGGGTGGAAGCGACTTCTTCGGCACAACGACTAAAGCGGAGAAAAAAGGAGACGTATGGGTGCTCAATGGCTCAAAGAGGTTCATCGCTGGCGGAAAAGTTGCAGACTTCTACCTAATCTATGCAAGAACTGATCCGAACGCTCCAAGCCACAAAGCCCTCACCGCCTTTCTCGTCGAACGCGATATGGGTGTCGAGATCCAGGAGGTCTACAACTTGCTCGGATTCCGTGGCATGGGGACTGCGAGAATCGTGTTCAACAACGTGGAAGTTCCGAAGGAATACGTTTTAGGCGAGGTGAATGGTGCGAGGGAAATCTTCAACAGAATGATGATCCCTGAAAGGCTGACTTCCGCAGCTGGTGCTGTCGGAGGTGCGAGGGCTGCGATAGAAATAGCGATGAAATACTCGGACAAGAGGAAGGCTTTTGGTAGGAAAATAAGGGAATTCCAGGGTGTTAACTTCATGGTAGCAGAAGCGGTGACGATGGTAGACGCCGCAAGGGCTTTGGTTTACAACGCAGCTAAGGCGGTTGATCTCTACGACCAAGGCAAGTTCAATCAAGATCCACGCAGACTTGTGAGCGAGGCAAAGTTCTTCGCCACCGATGCTCTATGGGATGTTGTGAACAAAGCGATGCAGATCTTAGGCGGGATAGGCTACACGCAAGTTTATCCAATAGAACGAATGCTCCGTGACGCAAGACTCGCTCCAATCTGGACGGGAAGCAACGAGATAATGAAAGTTCTCATCCAACACGAAGCCTACAGGCTCATGGGAATGCCATCGAAGGATAGAGACTGCGAAAAGGATGCGATGGACTGGTATAAAGAGTGGGAGAAAGTTTACGAGTGATTTAGCCTTCGATTCCCAAACAGAACTTTTATTTTTTGAAGATCGCTACGTTTTCGCTGGATCTCGTTGCTAAGTTCCTTGTTGTTTGTCGAAGGAATCGTGGCTCTTAACAAAAAATAAATTTTAAGGGGGCGGAATTTCGGAAACGCAGGTTAAATATACTTTGTAATCCGCAACGTCTCTTTTATCGTATTTTATGTATATCTCAAAGCCCGACGTATCGTTGCTTTTAACGTGAACTACCGTGAAGCCCTTCGGATAGTTTGGAAGTAGAACGACTCCGACCTTTTCTCCCTTCGTGTTGTAAATCTCCGCAGTTAGGCAGAGCCAGAGATCTCGATCGTAGTCGTTTCTCACCGTTCCGCCAATTACAACGCACCGGTCTCCTTTCTTCGCAGAAGCCCAGGGCCAAGAGACACTTCCATAGGTTCCATAGCTCATGCTGGAATTGATTAGGAAAATCTTGCTTTCCCTTCCCTTGAAGTAAAGATACTCTCCGCCCTTCGGCGATGGCATCGACGCTTGGCTCTCTTTCGAGATGATCGCCAAAGATATTGCGAAGACTGCAACGATCAGCGCAACGGCGATCCATACCTTCATACCAAACGTTCAACGAATCGCTTAAAAAGCTTAACAGATTTCGAGAACTTCAGCCTTCTCAACGGCGTTTTTCTCCAGTTCTTCGAACTCTTCAAACTCCTCCACGATCTCCTTCTTAGCCCTCGTTTCGGGATGCTTGGCGATCATCAAAGAACAGCAGTCTTCGTAGGGTAAAATTGAGATTTCATAAGTCCCGAGTTTCTTCGCAAGCGCAATTATTTCCTCCTTGTCGAATCCGAGCAAAGGTGGTAGAACTGCGAGCTTTGAGGCGCTGTAGATGACGTTGAGGTTGTCGAGCGTCTGACTTGCGACCTGCGAGATGTTGTCTCCTGTGACTATAGCCTTCGCTTTTTCCCTCTCTGCGATGAGATTTGCCATTCTAATCATACTTCTACGATAAACCACCATCCTGAGCTTAGGTGGCACTATTCTGATTATCTCCATCTGCACATCTTCGAACGGAACCATGTAAAGCTTCAACTCGCCTTGATACTCGGAGAGCTTTTCCGCAAGCATTACGATCTTTTTCCGAACCTCTGGTGAGTGAAGAGTTTTGTTGAAGAAGTGCACCGCAACAACTTCGCACCCACGCTTCATCGCCAAAAAACTTGCAACTGGGCTGTCTATTCCGCCCGAAATCAAAGATACAACTCTCCCAGCAACACCGACAGGTAGCCCACCGATGCCTTCAAAGCGTTGCGAATAAACAAGGGCTTCATTCCCTATTTCAATCCAAACAGTCACATCCGGGTTTTCGAGCTTCACTCTTTTCCCAGTTTTCTCGACAACAAACGCCCCAACGACCTTGTTTATCTCCATCGAGTCCATTGGAAAATTCTTGTTTCTCCTCGATGCGGAGATCTTAAAGCTCTCAAAGCTCTCAGGCAAAGCCTCAAGGACTGCGGACTTTATTTCTTCGATGTCGAGCCCAGTTTTGAACCCTACACCAAAATACCTTATCCCCGGAACTTTTTTCAGCCTCTCCTCTAATCCTTCGCAGTAGGGAACTTCGATGTAGCCAAATCTCCGCTTCGCTTCTGCGAATCTTCGAATATTTTCGATTAGCTTTTTCTCGAAGAATTCCCTGTTTTTTCCCTTCACACCGATTTCGCCGTAGTGCACGATGCAGATCTTTTCCATGGAAAAAGTTGGCAAAGATATTTAAATGGTGCTGGAAAGTGTTTTTATGGATCTTCTGACTGCGGTGGAGAAAATAAGATCGATGGAGATTCGTGGGGCTTCGAAGATTGCGAAGTTCGCAGTGGAGACGTTGAAGGAACACGCTTTAAGGATCAACAGGGATTTTGATGAAGAAATGAAGAGAGCTGCGGAGCTACTCTTAAGCTCACGACCAACTGCAGTCAGTCTTTACAATGCGATCAACTACGTGATGAGATACAAAGGCGAGAGCGTTGAAGAGAAGCGTGAAGATCTGATTAGGAGGGCTGAAGAATTTCTAAACTGGATAAACACAGCGCAGAAGAGGATTGCGGAAATAGGGGAGAAAAGGATACGGGATGGCTCAACGCTGTTAACGCACTGCAATTCATCGACTGCGATAGCGGTGATAAAGAAGGCGCACGAAGTCGGGAAGAGGATAAAGGTTTTTGCAACCGAGTCCCGCCCAAGGTGGCAGGGGCATATAACTGCGAGACAGCTGAAGGAAGCGGGCATCGACGTCACCGTAATCGTCGATTCTGCGGTTCGATACTTCATGAACGAGATTGACTGCGTGATCGTTGGCGCAGACACGATAACTGCGAACGGTGCACTGATAAACAAAATCGGAACCTCCCAAATAGCCCTCTGCGCAAAAGAGGCAAGAGTTCCTTTTTTAGTTGCTGCGGAGACTTACAAGTTCAGTCCAAAAACGCTCGGAGGGGAGCTCGTCGTCATTGAAGAGAGATCTGAGGAAGAAGTTCTTCCGCCAGAGATGCTAAGGCTCGGAATAAAAGCCCGAAATCCTGCGTTCGATGTAACGCCTAGGAGCTACATCGACGCTATAATAACTGAGGTCGGCGTAATATCGCCGGAGATGGCTTACCTTGTTATAAAAGAGCGACTTGGCTACGAGCGCATAGATGACGTGGAGATGAGGATTTCCGAGGTCGATTGATGAAGAAGGGCTAAGCTTAAATGCATTGAAGCAAAAGCCGAACATGCAGAAAGTGAAGCTAATTTTGAACGGAGAAGTCGCAAGAATAAGCTTGAACCGCCCAGAAAAGAAAAATGCGCTCAACGAGCAAGTTTTGCTTGAACTAAGGGAAGCGGTCGATGCTGTGAAGGAGTCGTCTGCAAGAGTCCTGATTCTCTCAGGAGAGGGAGATACTTTCTGCGCAGGTTTGGATCGGGAGTTGCTTGCGAACTTAACGCAGAAAATTAGGAGCGATAAGGAGCTTGAGAAGCTCATAGACGATGTTCAGGGACTAATCTATGATATTAGAACGCTCAAAATGCCGGTGGTGGCTGCGGTTCAGCGTTACGCAATTGGTGGCGGAATGCAGTTAGCTTTGGCTGCGGACATTCGCATAGCAGCTCCGGGAACGATTTTCTATCTGCGAGAGCCTGAGTTCGGTATAATACCAGACATGGGTGCTTTGCAAATCCTCCCAAGGCTCGTTGGCGATGGAATTGCTCGAGAACTTGTTTTTACGAGGCGACAAATAACGGCAGAGGAAGGGAAGCTCATCGGGCTTGTAAACGAAATCTACGAAGATTTGGAGAGGGGAATCGAAGAATACACACAGAAACTGCTGTCAGTCCCGCTTTATACAATTACAGAATCAAAGGCGATCTTAGAGAGGAGCTGGTATCGAAGCTTTGAGGAAAGTCTTAAAGAGAACAGAGAGGCGCAGATTCGATGTATAAGGGAGACGCTTAAGAGACTGCAATCTCCCTAAGATCTTTGCAGAGCCGGGATAAACTAAAATCAAGGGCTCTGAAACTTGACAACGAAATGAAGACATACCACAAGCTGATATTTGGGGATAGCGAAAACATGAAAGAACTGCAAGATGGTAGTGTGCACCTCGTAGTTACAAGTCCTCCATACTTCAACGCCCCTTTTGATTACCCCGATCTATTCGAAGATTACGATGCCTACTTGGACAAAATGGCAAGGATAGCCCGGGAATTGAAAAGAGTGGTAGCTAAGGGGAGAATCGTGTGCATCGTATGCGACGACACTTTGATAGAAGGAAAAAAGTATCCAGTGGTAGCGGATCTCACTAAAATTTACATCAAAGAGGGATTCACGTATCGAGATAGGATCGTATGGATAAAGCCGGAGGGATACATTCGAATCAGCAGGAGAAGCGGTGTTATCCTCCAGCATCCCTATCCGATGTACTTCTATCCAGACAACATTCACGAGACCATTTTGATCTTCCAAAACGGTGATTTCGATTACAGAAGCGTTCCTAAGGAAGTGAAAGAGCGATCCAAGTTGGATCCAAAGGAATTCCTCGAGAAAAAATGGTATCTGACCACCTGGAACATCGTTAATGTTTTACCAATACAAAATAGGGTTGAAAAAGGCATCGCAGCGTTCCCGGAGGAGATACCACACAGACTTATAAAGCTCTTCTCATACGTCGGTGAAACTGTTCTCGATCCATTCATGGGCTCGGGAACTACGAACAAAGTGGCAGCGATGTTGAAGAGGAACAGCGTCGGATACGAGATCGATTTGGAGCTGTTGGAGGTCGTTAAAGAAAAAATGAATCTGAAGCAAGGTTCACTGATCGAGAGGGATTATGAGGTCGAGATAATCGTCAGAGATGACGCGAAGCGCCTTCGAACTCAATTGCAAGACAAGATCAGTGGTCAGAAGTCGGTGACAAAAAATGCCAAAAGAAAGACAAGAAAGCTTGTCTGATGTTGAGAAGGATAAATTGCTTTCTATTTTGGAGAAACAAGGTCGAGAGAAATGGTTTAAAAATTGGACTAAGCACATGGCAATTCCAGAAGACTTGGATCCATTTTCTAAAGAGAAGGTAGAGAGAAATTGCTTCGCTACTTACTGTTAAGAACTTTAATCAACCAGCAAGCGAGCTTTGAAAAGGTGAAAGAAGTAAGCGTTAAAATGTTCAGAGAGTTCGAAAATGATTTGCTATTCAGGCCCCATGAAGTCCCCGAGTCAAAGTTGTTCGGAGTTTTTAAAGATGTAGCAGGTGAGAAAGGCTCACTCTTATACAGAGTTGGAGCTTTGGGTGGAATAAAGCCAATTTCCCTTTTTGCTTATCGGTTTAAAGCATATGAAGGTTTTATCAAGTGGCTGAAAGAAAATAATAAAAATTTATATGATATCGCAATAGAAGAACTACAGGTTGGATCTCTTAAACTTTTTAGGTCATTGAACGATCATCCAATTCTCGAAGCTGGTTGGGTAGGGAACGATCCCAAGGCTTGTAGAATGTTTGTCGACTGGGTGATTTTTCTATTTAACGAAATATTGGAAAGAGAAGGTATCAGGGATGGAGAATACGCTGATGATTGTTGACGGACATGTAGCCAAAGTTTTTTGTAGGAGTGGGCTGTTGGAAGAGGTTTTCTACGAAAAAAATCGTCCATACATCATACAGGCGAGTAAAATGAGGAGGGACATCGAGAGACTCGTTTCCAAATTCAATAGAATTCCGTTTCACGTTGACAATGGGGCGTTCTATCTCTTCGAAGACCGTTTTTGCACAGATTTAGACCCAAATTGCGATTTCTGCCCAATAAATGGGCTGTGCAAGAAATACAGAAAGTGGACCGCCTATCAGATTTGGAGGGAATAAACTTTTACTAAATTCAGCCTTTTCGCAAGGATCGTAAGACTCTTCTATACTCATCTACTTTAGTAGCCTTCTTTCCCACGAGGAGGCGCAGAACTTTGCGCGTTCCTGCTCGTCGGATCGCTTACTTCCACCTCAAAGGCGTGGGATCCAATTATTCACCGTGCTTAGAGAATCTTCCGCCCAGAAAAGCCTATAATTTCTCTATAGTGGTCAATCTTATAGGACAACAGAACCATCGATTTAAAAGCGATGTTTAAAAAATATTAAGCCTTGTTTTAATTAGTTTGCTTCACTTGCACCGGTTTCATCAAGGCAATTGCGACTATTATTCCGAGAAAAGCAATTGTTGCAACGTATGGAAACACCGCAATATAGGCTCCGAAGACATCTTTCACTTGCCCGACGAGAACGTTCCCAACAACCGCCCCTGCCCCGTAGGCTGTGAAGACAAGCCCATAGTTCCTTGCGTAGTCTTTCATTCCAAAGAAGCTCGCAGTCGCCGCTGGGGCTATGGCAAGCCAACCTCCAAGATTCAGCCAGAGAATTGCGAAACTCAGCGCATAGATTGCGAGCGACGCTGGGTAGCTATAGATCATGAGGGATGCGAGAATTATCAAAGCGTAAGAGAGCACTGCGGTTCTCGCTGGCTTTAATCTATCGGTTATCCATCCGAAAAGCGGTCTCCCGAATCCGTTACAACAAGCGAAGACTGCAACCAACCCAGTCAAGAAAGCCGAGATTTCTGCTTCGCTTATTCCAATGTTCTTCGCAACCTCTAAGCCAACGGGCTTTGAAACTCCAATTGCCATTAGCCCAGCAAGAGTTCCAAAGGTGTAGCAGAGCCACAAGCCATAGAAAGTCTTTGTTCTCACCATTTCTTGCCTACTAAGACCCGAAGAAGTTGCAGTAGCGGTTGAGGCTTTCCACCCGCTCGGTTTCCAGTCCGCTGGTGGGAAACGAAGAACTAAGGCGCAGAGGATTATTATGACTGTGAACAACACTCCAAGTATTCTAAGAGCGTTCTGAACACCGTAAGATGCAACTAAGAAGTCCATTAGTGGCGCAGTTATCGCAGCCGAGAATCCAAAGCCCAGTATCGTAAGTCCAACCGCTAAACCTCTCCTATCCGGGAACCACTTTCCAGAAGTGACGATCGGGCAGTTGTAGGCAATTCCGACACCGAGACCTCCGATTATACCATAGAGAAAAACGAGAGCCAAGGGAGAGTTCGCAATCGATGCCAAAAACCAACCAAGTCCAACGATAACGCCTCCAAGAATTGCGATTTTTCTCGGACCGTATTTGTCGATGTATCTTCCCATGACCGGCATTGTCAGTGCAAACACCGCTAAGAACACTAAGAACGGGAGCTGCATCTCTGTCGCTGTAACCTTTAAACCAAAGCCTTCAGGAGGGGGCGCTTCGAAGAGCTTTTTCAACGGGACTTGGATCACGCTGTAAGCGTATATTGCCCCAAGGCAAATATTAATTATTAATCCTGATATTACATAGAGCCACCTACTCCTCTCGTATCCCATCCTCACACCTCCCAAGAAATCGTTTAAAAAATTAAGACGAAGAAGAGCCTGCTTCGAGCGCCGCTTTTATCATCTCGTAAGCCTTCTTCGCTTCCTCAACCGCAACCTCGCTTTCGAGCGTTGTCACATCTCCGAGTGGCTTTCCTTCTGCAATAGCCCTGAGCAATCTGCGCATTATCTTTCCACTTCTCGTCTTAGGCAAAATGTCAACGAAGGTGATCACAGCGTCACTCGCAACCACAGGACCTATCGTCGCCCTTAGATGTCTCTTCAACTCCTGTCTCATCTCCTCAGATGGCGTATAGCCTTTCTTGAGCGTTACGTAGATCAAGGGTATCTCTCCCTTAACAGGGTCGCTCTTTCCAACGCACGCAGACTCAGCAACCGCTGGATGCTTTATCATCGCCGACTCGACCTCTGCGGTGCCAATTCTGTGCCCAGCTACTTTTATCACGTCATCAGCTCTGCCGATGACCCATATCCAGCCGTCGTGATCGAGCATCGCAAAGTCGCCCGTGTAATACCACCAACCTCTGTGCTTGTATTTCCCAAAGTAGACCTCGATATATCTCTGCGGAGCTTGCCAAAGCGTCATCAGCATCCCCGGCCAAGGAGACGTGATCACGAAGTATCCCCTTGTCCCGGGTGGAACTGGGTTTCCATCGTCGTCCACAACTGCACAGGTAACTCCGGGGAATATGGGACCGTTCGTTCCTGGCTTCAACGGCAATATCTTTCCCCTGCCTGGGTAATGACCTGTGAGCATTCCGCCAGTTTCGGTCATCCACCATGTGCTTGAGCTACAAGTCTTCTCCCTACCAAACACTCTGAAATACCATCTCCACGCCTCCGGGTTTATCGGCTCTCCGACGCTGTGAGCTATTCTGAGCGTTGAAGTATCGTGTTTCAGATAGATTTCCTCGGGGAACTTCATGAGCATTCTTATCGCAGTCGGAGCGGTGTAGAATATCGTTACTCCATGTCTTTCGATCATCGCAGCCCATCTACTTGGATCTGGGTAATCCAAGGCTCCCTCATACATTATTATCGTCGCCCCATGCATCAGCGGTCCATAGACAATGTAGCTGTGCCCGGTAACCCAACCTATGTCCGCGGTGCACCAGTAGATGTCGTCGTCTCTTATGTCGAAGATCATCTTCGTAGTTGCGTATAGATATACAGCATAACCTCCAACCGAGTGCTGAGCGCCCTTCGGTTTTCCAGTCGTTCCGGATGTGTAGAGTATGTAGCTATAGTCTTCGCTCCCCCTTGGCTCACAGCTGACGAAAGTGTTTTTCGGCACGTCTGCCAAGAACTCATGATACCAGATGTCCCTTCCTTCAACCCACGGTATCTCGATTCCCAGTCTCTTCACCACTATCACTTTCTCTATCTTGTGCCCTTCTCTCTCGCAGATCTTTATCGCCTCGTCGACGATGTTCTTCAGGTTCAACTGCTTCCCCCTTCTCCAAACACCATCTGCGGTGACTATTATCCTTGCCTTTGCGTCCATCACTCTGACAGCCAACGCTTCTGCGCTGAAACCGCTGAAAACTATGCTATGCGCAGCACCAAGTCTTTGAACCGCAAGCATGAACAACGGTAGCTCTGGGATCATTGGGAGGTAGAATGTTACGATTTCACCCTTATTAACCCCGAGTTTTTCTCTCAGGGCGTATGCAATCCTGTTCGACTCTCTAAACAAGTCGTAGTAGGTCAGCTTCCTTACTTCCTTCGGCTCATTTCTCTCGTCGACTGGCTCGCCTTCCCATATTATTGCGACCTTGTTCTTCCTTCCCCGCTGTATTTGCCAATCGGTGCAAAGGTATGCGAGATTCGTCTCTCCGCCAACGAACCATCTGTAAAACGGTGGGTTACTGTCGTCGAGAACCTTCGTCCACTTCTTAAACCAAGGTATCTTCTCGGCCCAAGATTCCCACCACTTTTCCATCGCCTCCTTGTCCTTCACAGTCGATTCGTAGAACTTCTTCCACTCTTCCAAGGTCTCCATCTTGTCCTCCCAGCCCTTTGGCGTTATGTAGGTGCTAAACTCCTTCCGCATCATCTCAAGCGGGTCTGAAGCTTCCATCCAACCACCAATATTTCTTTTACAGCATTATTTTTAAAACTATTTATTAATCAAGTATTTGTAGTAATATTAGCCTACACAAATTTTTTCAAACGGACGCAAAGTGTGCATCATTCATAAAATTATTTAAATTATGTTTTATGCCTTTTTAAGCCAACATAATTAATAACCAAAAAACATAAGTATATGCATCTCAAATTTAAATTATGGTAGAGCGATTGAGTATCTCACTCGATGAGACGACCAAAGAAAAATTAGATAAAATGGTTAAGCAAAGCGGTAAAAACGTGAGCCAGCTGATTAGAGAACTCATAGATTTTGGCTACGAACTGAGCATAGTCGGCGTAGACGTCGACACTCTAAGAGCGTGGGTAGACTACCTCGCAAAGAGACAGCACATGATATTAGATGTAGAGCACTGGAGGGTGATATTCTCCGAGATAGAGAAAGTCAATAACACAGAATTTTGGGAGCAAATGGAAGAAATAGGACTAAGCCATGCGGTGCAATACAAGCTAAAAGGTCTCGACACTGTGGAGAAGATCCTAAACTACGTTGAGAAGGCAAACTGGTATGAAATGAAGATTGAAAAAGAGGGTGTGTATACGCTTGTGCTAAACGATCCAAAAATAAAGAGATTCGTGAAAACGTTCCTTGAAAACGTGTTCAAAGGGCAGAGGATAAAAGCAGAGATAAACGAGGGCTTCGGAAAGCTCATCGTCGTTTGTTGATGCAATAAATTTTCGGAAAATTACCACTCTCCAGAGTTAGACTTCGCTTAAAAGCTCCGCAAATTAAAAAATTGGGGGAAATTCAGCTGGAGAGATACTTGTAAAGCCACGCTGCAAAAACTGCGCCAACTATTGGTCCGATCACGTAAATCGGGAAGTAGAACCAGAGGTCTATGCCCATCAGCGAATCACCGACGTATGGACCAAAGGTTCTTGCTGGATTCAATGAAGAGCCAGTTATATTGCCTATGGTCGTGATTATGCCACCTACAGTTAACCCGATTATCAAGCCAGCAAAACCCGGTGGAGCACGTTCGTCAACCGCTACCCCCATTATGACCAACATGAGCAAGAACGTGCCTATCGCTTCAGTCAATATCGCCTGTCCATAGCTTATTCCCGGAAACGGTGCAGTGGCTCCTAAGCCACCGATCAACGCTGCGTTTGGACCGACGCAGGCTAAAAAGCAAAGACTTGCCAACGTAGCGCCGATTAATTGCGCCACAATGTATGGCACCACATCCCTTGCCGGGAACTTTCCAATGCTCCAAAGGGCTATCGTTACAGCTGGATTTATGTGCGCTCCGCTTACCCTGCCAAGCGAGTATATGACTGCAGCGACTGCAATTGCGAAAGCCATCCCTATGGCAAACCAGTCTCCCAAACCTCCCAAAGCACCGATGCCTATGTTGAACGTATTCGGCTTTTCAGCTCCATGCGATATCATCAACGTTATCACTGCAGAACCTGCGCCGAAGAAGACGAGAATGTAGGTGCCAACGATTTCAGCTAAACAGCGTTTTAGGAGCATCTTACCCCTCTTGATAAGCCTCGTAACAGGTTACACACAAAATCCTTGGGATCTTCTTCTTTAACTTCTTTGCTGGGAACGGATAGTCGCCTTTCCAGACATCTATTTCCTCTCTGACCGAGTGTTCCATGCAAACCCCCATTCCGCAAACGATGCATATTGCAACCGCATCGGTGTCTTTGCCGAGTTGTTTGCAGATGTAGCACTTCATTTCGACCACCAAAAAATTGAAGTTTAGGATTAAACCGCTTCTCTCCACTGGCAGTAACCGTGTCTGAAGTCTATGAGTGCTGCGGTTGCGCAATCCTTGCAAGTCCTGGCTGGTGAAGCAGGCTTGTCTTTGTGCAACGCAATTATGTTCGTCATCATCGTCGCAGTAACTGGTTCGCTTGTAAGCAGGCACGGATAGTCTGCAAGTCTCATAAGGGCTGAGAACCTAACGGTTATTGCGCATCCCGGATAAGCGTAGCGCTGTGGATTCATTATAACCTCGTTCTTAAAGATCGGGCTCAAATCAACTTCATATTTCCCGACCTTAGGCTTCAGTTCTCCGCCCATTCCGTTCTTCGATCTCCTCGCTGCATCGATGTATTTCCATCCACGGTATATCATGTCCATGAAGTCACAGTTGTGCAACTCAGCTGCAGCGCTTCTCGTTGGATAGAGTTGCACGTAGTTGTGGAAACGCTTCGTAAGCAAATCTGTAACTACGATTGCGTTGAATCCATCAAGCTCCAAAATGCATTCGACTGCGCACGCTGTTGAACCGGTTGCCAATCTCAAAGCGTCGTATTCGCTCGCTATTTTTTCAAGGTTGTTCCTAAGCGTCGCTTCCATAACTTGACTCGTAGCTTCGATGATTGCCATCACCACGTCGTCCTTGCACATGTTGAACGTCGATTGGGCGATGTGATGCGCAGCATCGCCTACGCAGTAGGCTGGCACGGTTACGATGTTTCCATAGTGCACACCATCGTTCATAGCCTCTTTTACCGCCCCCTTCATCCTCTTCTTGTATTCGCTCATATATTTGCGAACGTCAAAGCTCTTGTGACCCACCGCATCCATCAGCTTCGCCTGAGCCTCAGTAGGGGTGTCGTATAGCGACTTTATCATCTCTATCTCTTTCTTTATCGCATCGCTGAGCGTAGCTCCATTCTCTATTTCTTTTGCAAAGATCTCACCTATTCCGTAGGAAGTGTTCATACCCCAAGACTTCGAAGCTAAAATCGCCTGTTTGTGCTCCACTGGTATATCCACGGTTTTCAGAATCCTGTTAACAACGTTGCTCGTGCTCCCGGGTATCAAAGCAAAGTCCACGACACAAGTCGGTCCGTAGAAGCCACCGTATCTGCGGACGCATTCCAAGCCTATGAGCGCCTCAGCCTTTCCAATCGCCTCGATGAATTTCTCAACGCTCTTCCTGAACTTCCCATCCTCTTCGTAGAGAATCTCCAGTATGGCTGGTGTTTGATAGTGCTCCACAAACGGGTCGTCTTCGGGTATAACTGTTTTCGTCAAGCTCCGCAGTATCTCGTAGTGAGCGTTTACGCTGTCGACGTGGAGCCTTATTACTGCTTTGCTTTGATTTCCTACCGCTTTCATTTTGTTCACAACATCTACGTATGGCTTCACGTCATCTATGACGAACTCCTTGCCCCTCTTTTCCTTCACAACATTCACATCTGCCCACTGCGCTGCTATTGCTTCCTCAACCATCTTCTCCACAACTTCCCTCATACTTCCACCAAGCAACAGTAGTTCTTTTGTATATTATATATTATGTAAAACAATGACTCCAAAACTCGGTGAACATGTTCACCAAAAGGCATAACTACTAAAAGAGACTTTTTATAGTGAAAAAATTTAGCAACAAGTGATCTCCTATGTATGTCGCAAAGGTAAAAGTTGAGCAGGCGTCATGTTCTCTTGCAGTTGCGACGCAGTCGGGAAAGTTTTCGATGGAACTTTTGGAATACATACTCGTGAATCCTCAAGATGTCCTATTCCTTGTAAAGATAACGAAGTGCAAAGACGACATAAGCGAGTGTTTTAGGATAATCGAAAAACACCCGAGCACCCTATTTTTGCAGATCCTTGAAAAAACGAACACAAACTTGGATTTTCTCGCTGTTGTTAGAGACACGAGCGGTATAAGAGCATTTGAAGAATCCTATTGCTTTATCAAGCCCCCGATCGTCGTTGAAAATGGGAACAAGATTTATACAATCTTAGTCCCAGACCTAAGCTATTTGGCAAAAGCATACGAAAAATTGAAGAATGTCGGAAATTGGAAGGTTTTGCAGGTGACACGAATTGCTGAGAGAAAGCAATTGCTCACGGAAGCGCAAAAGAGAGCCATAAACGTAGCCTGGGAGTTGGGATACTTTTCAGAGAAGAGAACAGCTACGATCGATGATGTCTCAAGAGCTTTGGGGATAGCGAAGACTACAGCGCACAAACACTTAAGGGGAGCGGTATCGAGGATTATCAGAAAATACATAGAAGACAGCAAAAGCGAGCGGGAGATAATCGATCTCCTCAACACAATCTAAGGGTTTAGGCTGATCTTGGTGTTTCGGCTGACATTCGTGAGCTAAGAGCTAGCCAAACTTTTAAATAATATGAGTGTTAGTTTAATCATGAAAAAAGCTTTAGCAATACTTATGATTACCGCACTGTTTTTGCTCATAGCAACCGCAATGGCTGTAGCAAAACCAGAAAAACCAACCCCAGCTACTGATGTCGAATTGGTGAAAAAAGTAACGGTCAAGGGATCAAAAGGGCAGGGTAAACCGACGACTTCAGCAACGGGTGTGCCGATACCGTTGGGAGAAGGAAAGAACAAGTATGCCATAGTCATTGGAATCTCGGACTATCCTGGCACTGAAAACGACCTAAACTTTGCGGACGACGACGCAATCGACATGCACAATGCCTTAGTGAGCTACGGATTTCCTGAAGAGAACATTTACTTGCTCATAGACCTCGATGCGAATTACAGTGCGATTGTGTCGGCGGTCAATGCCATAAAACAGAGAGTTCAAGAAGGTGACGAAGTCGTCTTCTTCTTCAGCGGACATGGGGCAAAGGGTAAGGCGAACGATGGAGACAAGGAGGCGATCGACGAAGCGATTGTAAGCCACGACGGCGTAAACTTGGTTTACATCTGGGATGGAGAACTGAAAGACTTGTTCAAAGATTCCAACACCACAAGAATCGTTTTTATATTCGACAGCTGTCTCGCTGGCGGAATGACGGACTTGAAAGCAGACGGGCGAGTAATCGCAATGGCAACGAGTGAGACTGGGGTGGCATACGAATTCAGCGACCTACAGAACGGGCAGTTCACATACTACTTTGTGGAACAAGGGATGCTAAACAAAAATGCGGACACAACGCCAAACGACGGAAACGTGACAGTCGAAGAAGCATTCGATTACGCTAAGGCTAATTGCGCATACCAGAGCCCAACGATAAGCGATTCGTTCGCAAATGATTTGCTTCTCTAATTTTTGCGCATTTAACTTAGCTCTGAAAGCAGTGATACAACACAAAAGCGCCGGGGGTGGGATTCGAACCCACGATCCCAAAAGGGAACCAGCTCTCAAGGCTGGCGCAGTTCCACTCTGCAACCCCGGCATATTTGCTCTGGGGTTAAACTTATAAACATTTTCAAAAAGACAAATCGAAGCAATGCAGGAGTTGTTGAGGAAAATAGCGGTTGAGATAGCGCAAAAAGCGAAAAGTAGAGAGGAAGCGGTTGAAATAAAGAAAAAGTTGGCAAAAGAGCTCGGAATGGTAAGCATTCCAAGCAATGCAGAAGTTCTGAAAGAAGCGAAGAACACGGAGTATTACGAAAAACTGAGAGAACTGCTAAGGATAAAACCCACTCGCAGTCTGAGCGGGATTGTTGTGATTGCGGTCATGAGCTCTCCCGCAAAATGCCCGCATGGCAAATGCATTCCTTGCCCGGGTGGAGTTGAGTTCAACAGCCCCCAAAGCTACACGGGCTTAGAGCCAGCTGCGATGCGTGGGAGGCAACATGGATACGATGCGTTCAAACAAGTCACCGCAAGGCTTAAGGAATTGTCTGAAATCGGTCACAGCGTTGACAAAGCTGAGATCATCGTGATGGGTGGAACTTTTATCGCAAGAGATAGGGAATACAGGGATAGGTTCATTCTTGACATCTACAACGCTTTGAACCGCTTTGACAGTAAAATGAGGGGAGAAAACGATCTCGAAAAAGCAAAGCGGAAAAACGAGGTTGCGAAGGTTAGATGCGTTGGATTGACCTTTGAGACTCGTCCAGATCATGCAAAAGAGTCGCATATCTTGGAAATGCTCCGTTACGGAGCTACGAGGGTTGAACTTGGAGTTCAGAGCATATACGATGACGTTCTCGTTAAAATAAAACGTGGGCACGGAGTTCAGGATACCATAGACGCAACGAGACTCCTCAAGGATTCAGCCTTCAAAGTTTGCTACCACGTCATGCCTGGATTGCCGGGCTCGAGCTTCGAAAGAGATCTGAGAATGTTCAAGGAGATCTTCGAGAACGATGACTTCAAGCCAGACTACTTGAAGATCTATCCGACGCTCGTCGTTAAGGGCACTGAGCTTTACGAAATGTGGAAAAGAGGAGAATACAAGCCATACGAAACCGAGGAAGTTGTAGAGCTCATAGCAAAAGCCAAGAAGTTTTTCCCGGAATGGGTCAGAGTTCAAAGAATTCAGCGTGATATACCTGTGAACTCAGCAATAGGGCTGAGATATGGGAACATAAGACAGCTCGTCCATGAGAGACTGAGAGAGCTCGGATACAGCTGTAGGTGCATACGTTGCAGAGAAGTCGGGCACAAAGGTGTAAAAGAGGAGGAATACAAGAAAGCGGAGCTAAAAATAGTCGAGTATTCAGCTTCCGGTGGAAGGGAGTTCTTTATATGCTACGAAATCCCAGAGCACGATGCGATCGTAGGATTTCTTAGGCTCAGATTCCCAAACAAGCCGTTCATCAAAACGCTCGAGAACTGTGCTCTGATTAGAGAACTGCACGTCTATGGCGAAGCGACTCCGCTCGGCGAGATCAGAGCTTTTCAGCATCGAGGCTTCGGGGAGAAGTTGCTGAAAACTGCAGAAGAGGTTGCGAAGGAGAAATTTGACAAAATAGCGGTTATAAGCGCCGTAGGCGTTCGAAACTACTACAGGAGATTCGGATACAGGAAAAGCTTTGAGTTCATGGTGAAAAGACTATAGCTCAAGGATTTCCGCTTTGGGATTTCTTCTCTTAAACACATAGTCTTTGACCGAAACGATGATCTCGCAAAAGGGCGGACAGTTCTTTGAGATATAAACTCTACAAAAAGATCTCCTTGAGCAGTCGACAACACGATAAGATTTTGTTTTTTTGTCGAAAATAACAAGAGCCCTCGTGTTTTTCAACGATACGGAGAGCTTAACAGTATCCGCCACCATCATAAGACCGCTTAGCTTGGGAGAAGATATAATTTTTTATACTTTTTATAATTATGTTTTTGTAATTACAGTTTTGCAATTGCCAAAAAAAGCGGAAAAAGTTATATACATCATTACTACTACAACTATTACAATAATTACGGGGGGATTTGATGATCTCGGTCGAGGAGTTGTTTGGCGAGAAAGTATCGTTTGATCAACAAAAGTTCCTCAAGGTAATATCGAGGAACGGCGTTAGCGACATTCTTCTGAGCCTCGAAAAAAGCCCCCGAAGGTTTTCCCAGCTAATGTTCGAGACGAAGCTCAACCCAGGAATCTTAGACAGACATCTAAAAGCTCTGATGGAGTTGAAAATCGTGGAAAAGAACTCAGAGACATACGAGCTGACCGACACCGGTAGAAGGTTGATCGCCATCCTTCAACAGCTTTTCCGAGTTTTCAAATAGTGTTTTAAATAATTTTTTTCAAATTTGCATGGGAATCGTTTATAAGTTGGAAGATGCACGCATCTCATGTATTCGCTCAAGTGCATCGAGTGCGGAAAAGAGAACAGAGAGACAAACTACAACTGCGAGTGCGGGGGGTTGCTTGAGGTTCGCTTCGATTTCGACAAAGTAAGCGTGGATTTCAAACTCGACGGCAGAGATCTGAGGGTCTGGAAATACAGATCGCTACTCCCCGTGAGATCTGAGCCTGTGACGCTAAAAGAGGGCGGGACTCCGCTTTATAGGCTTGAGAGGCTGGAAAAAGAACTCGGAATTCGAAGAATCTACGTGAAGCACGAGGGTCTGAACCCCTCTGGGTCCTTCAAAGACCGAGGAATGACAGTCGGCATAACCAAAGCGCTTGAGTTTAGGAAAAGGGCTGTCGCATGCGCCTCCACGGGGAACACATCTGCTTCGATGGCGATGTATGCTGCGAAAGCCGGACTAAAGGCTTTCGTTCTTCTCCCAGCTGGAAAGGTTGCGCTGGGAAAAGTAGCCCAAGCTCTTATGCACGGCGCAGAAGTGATTGGGATAAAGGGTAACTTCGACGATGCGCTTAGAATCGTTCGCGAAGTTTGTGAAAAGGCGGACATATACCTTTTGAACTCCGTAAATCCCTACAGGCTCGAGGGACAGAAGACGATAGCCTTCGAAATCGTCGACGAAATCGGAGTTCCAGACGCAGTTTTGCTTCCCGTGGGGAACGCCGGGAACATATCCGCAATCTACAAGGGCTTTAAAGAGTTCAAAGAGCTCGGACTAATCGACAGGGTTCCAAGAATGATCGGGATCCAAGCAGAGGGTGCGTCACCGATTTACAAAGCGTTCAAGGAGGGAAAAAGGGAAATAGAGCCGTTCGCAAACCCTGAGACGATTGCCACTGCGATAAGGATCGGGAATCCCGTGAATGCGAAGAAGGCTTTGAATGCGATTTACGAATCAAAAGGGCTTGCCGAAACCGTGAGCGATGAGGAGATAATCTCCGCACAAAAGATACTTGCAAAGAACGGCATAGGAGTTGAGCCAGCATCAGCTTCAAGTGTCGCTGGGCTTATAAAGCTTGCAAAAGCTGGAGAAATCGATCGAGATTCAACCGTTGTCTGCATCGCTACCGGAAATCTCCTAAAAGACCCAGAGACCGTGATAAAGGTCTGTGGGGAGCCGAGAATCGTTGACGCTGAAGTCGAGAAGGTTATGGCACTTGTAACCTAAACTTCTTTGCGTCCTTTGTTTTCAAAACTTCAACACCCGAAATCGACTTGATCAGCTCTTTTATCTTTGAAGTAACCGATTTCTCGTCGTAGATCAAGTAATCTGCGTTGCTCAAACGAATCGCTTTCAAAATCATTTCTTCGTCGAGTTCTTCGAACGTATACTTTGCGAAGTTGTGCCCAAATGTAAACTGAGTCTCCAAGATTATCTCGGTCTGCCTTGGGACGTAATGAGTCCCTCCTACGCCGACGGCGATCTTCCACTCTTTTCTATCGCTCCTTATAGCTTCAAAAATCGATTCCGCAACAACCTCTCCAGCGGTTTTGTTGACCCACTCCTGCTCAGTCGAGCCTATCTCGTAAAAAGCAGAGGGTTTCTCGATCTCCGATGGTCCGTGATGCGTTGCTTCGAGCGCTATTTCGAATTCAGGAACCCTCGAAACCCTCTTTTGCAGTGCAAGGAAGTAATTTTTCAGGGTTATCGGCGAGGGTTTCGCTAAGCTCCTCGGTTTTCCACCGAACTCGTTTTTTCCCGGATTCCCGGAGACGTGTGCGGTTAGTATTTTTCTGCAATCTTTACTGCTGTGCCTCGATGCGAAGATTATTTCTTCGAACTCGAGAAACTCTGAAAGCTTTTTGTCTATGAAATCCGCATAGATAAGCCTTTCGTTTATCTCGACAATCGAGAAAAGACCTCCGATGTGGAAAGTGAAGTCTCCGTGTGTTCTTTTTTCGAATGAGTCGAAGCTGAGCAAATGGTTCATTATGTTCATCGAAGCCTTGTCGTTTCTGCTACAAACCACGAGTTTCATGAAATCCGTAAACGTTGCGGATAAAATTTTTTGAGATTTCAAAAGAATTTCGTAATTTTATCGAAAAATTTAAATATACAAACAATTAAGTTGTTGACGTGAACAACGGTATTAGTTGGATCATAGGTCTCGCTACTTTGATCCCTCAGTTAAAGAGTTGGCTAAGGAAACTTGAAATAAGGAAACAAGTGATTTTAGCGTTGGAAATTGAACTCGAGAGCCTGGAGAGAAATTTTAACGAAATGATGGAGAGTGTAAAGATTTGCTATCAAAAATTATTGAAGTTATCTAACGAGATCGGTGAGGGTCCAGCACGTAAAATAGCTCTGACCAATCTCTATACCAGTAACATTAGGTTTCATAAAGTTATCACTAATTTTTCCAAAGATCTCTCAAATTTCTTGGGATCCTTCGTAAAATTTTCAAGAGCATGCTATCAAATTTCAAGTAACGAGGCTTCGATGAACGAGATCAAAGAGACGAATCCGGACTTGTATAAGCTTATAAGCACGATGGCAAATATTTACAAAGGCGATTACGTAGAGATAAACAGCCAATTCATTGGCTTTCTTAGACTTCACAGAGAGAGTATCAGCAAAGGCTTAACCGAAGCGGAGAGAGAGTTTTCGTTAAATTCAACAAAGAGTGATGTTGAATCGTTTAATCGTCTAGTTCTTGAAATTCTCGAAATTTGTCAAAATATTGAGATTTTTAACAAAATAAAACCAGAGATATATTATGTGTATCGAGATGTGTTGGATGTCATAAATAATGCAAACAGAATAAAGGTTTCTCAAGATCTTGAAGAGCATCTGGTGGAAGACTTATGCTTTATACTAGACTCTACGTCAATGAGAATCATAAAAGAGTTTTGGAGTTTCTTAAACGAAATAAACGAGATAATAAAAACTAAATCCAGTGATTTCAAACCGAAAAAGGAGTAGGGGTGAAGCAAAGGATCGCTATTGCGTAACATGAAATCCCAAGTAGCAAACCCTTGGAATCGAGTCTTTCGTCGTCCATAGGCTTTGGATGTCTCTGCATGGAGAAAAAGAAGAGAATCATAGCCCAGAATATCCAAATCTGTCCAAAGAATGGCGCAAGGAGCAACAGAATTAGTGGCATGGTTCTCGAGACAACTTCGCTCTTTTCTCCGATCATCGCTCTCATCACATGCCCACCGTCGAGCTGTCCAACGGGAAGAAGGTTGAAGAAGGTCAGAAGGAATCCAACCCAGCCTGCGAACGCTATGGGATGTATAACTAAGCCGTCGAATCCTGAAATTGCAACGATTAGATCGAAGATCAACGAAGTGCCGAGCATGATCTCGTTGCCTTTGGGCTCGAACTCGAAGGGGATCTTTAAACCTACGATCGTCACGATGATCGATGCGAAGAAGCCAACAATTGGCCCACTTGCGCCGAGCTCGAGCAAAGCTTTTCTACTCGGAATTGCCCCCCTCTGCTTTATAACCGCTCCGAGGGTTCCAATTATCGTTGGAAAAGGTATGAAGTATGGCAACGAAACTCTCATCTTCCATCTCTTCGCAACGAAGAAGTGCGCCATTTCGTGACTGCCCAAAACGAAGAGGATTGCAAGCGAGAAGAGGACTCCTCCCACCAAGTTTGGCTCCCCGTATAGCATCGAGCCAAAGAAGGTCGTGCTTATGAAAGTCGCAATGAAAAGTGCAACGTTCACGATCTTCCTTTCCCTCGACCTCTTGACCTCCAAGATCAGTTCGCCGTATCTCTCCCTTAAAGCGACGTCGTAGTCGTAGGACAAGCGCAAGAGAAACTGCTCTATCTCTTCACGCTTCGCCCTTGGAATCACGTAGTATCGCATCCCGTCTTTGATCTCCTCAGCGTTGTAGACTAAAAAGTAGTCCTCAAGCCTCATTTTATCTCCACGAATCCCTCGACTGCGTTAACGTAAACCTTGTCGCCAGATTTAACTCTCGAGAAGAACTCGTCGCTTACAAAATCAACGAGCGGGATTTCTGCGATTATTGCACCGATGGCAATTATCGGCTCGCTTTCCTTGTTTATTATCGCAGAAGGTGCTAATCCCTTTTTCTTTAGTCGGAGCAACGTGTAACTGCCAACGGTCGAACCCCTGCCATACGGGAATATCAAGACTTTTCCCGCAACGCTTTCGCCTTTGAGCTCCCCAACGGTGAACAAACCCTTCTCGTCGATGTCGCCCAAGAGCGATACCGCTGTGTTTGAAACCAAGGCAATACCTTCCGCTACTCCCTCGCTAATGATCCTACAGCTGAACTTCACAACAAAAATTGTCTGCGGAGCTTAAAATTATATCGCAGGAACCCTTTTCTTCCTCGCAGGAGGTCTTGGCTTCCTTAAGATGCGATTACCGCACATCGTGCACTGAACCCTCGTCCTTTCGGGGTCGATGTCCACTTCTGCACCGCAGATCATGCAGATGTAGGTCATACCTTCTTCTCAAGAATCGTTACCGAAGTCGTCGAGGGCAAGTAGCAACCACCGGCGAACTTGTATCCACAGCTCTTGCACTCCCAGATCGCAGTGCCTACCCTTTTCACCGCTTTCTTTCCGCACTTCTTGCAGACATATTTCTGTCTCTGCGGAATGTCTATTTCGAGCCATTTTCTTCGGACGCTTAAGCCAAATCCAGTCCTGAACTTCGCCGCTTGTTTCACTTTCTTCTTTCTTGCCATAAACCGCACCAAGTAAGAGGACATTTAACACTTTCGCTTGAAAAGCTAAATCTCTCATCTCTTCTCAAAAACCGCCCCATCGCTGAAAACTATTCTGTTCCCCTCCAACTTCCCCTCCACGACCATCGTTGTTCCAAGGATCTCAAACTTTATGTTCACCTTCTCCCCACTAAGCTCGTATTTCCCCACTATCCCCTTCCCATCGGGGGATTTTATGTAAACTTCTCCATTCGGCTTGAACTCCAGGATAGTCCCATTGTGGAAACCAAGTATCTTTTCGCTACTCTTGGTGCAGACAAACGTTCCAGAGAGTTGCGAAGATACGCAGAAAGCCAAAGCCAAGACCGCAAAGATTGCGATTACAAAGCGCATACGCAAAGTTTTCGGTGAGTTTTTAAAAATTACGATTTCACAGGGCTATTTTTCAAACGCAGAAGCATCTCGATATCTTCATCGATCTCTTTTTCCAGCGTTGCGATCTCCTCATCGCTGAGCGCAAATCTACCCTGCATCTTTATGTATTCTGCGAGCGGAATTCTGTTCTTTTTCTCCAAAAACTTCTTTCCGACTGCAGAAAACTCGAGTTTTCCGTTTTGATACTCATACAGCACCCAAGCCCCGCTCATCACTGCCTTCCTTGCGACTTCAATCGTTTTCTCACTCGGGAACTTCCAACCCGGTGGGCAAGGAGCGTGGACGTGAATAAATCTAAAGCCTTCGAGCTTTCCCGCTTTCCTAAACTTAGCTCTGAGATCTCTTATGTATCCAACGGTCGCAGTTGCAACGTAGTTAGCGCGATGAGCTATCGTTATCAGACCGACGTTTCTCCTTCCAACCCTTTTACCCCTTGGTGAAGTCGTCGTTTTTGCCCCAAACGGCGTGCTAAGACTAGCTTGATTCCCAGTGTTCATGTAAGCTTCATTGTCGACAACGATCGCTATTATGTCGTCGTTTCTCATTGCGGAGGCGCTAAAGGCTGAAAAACCTATGTCCAACGCACCGTCGCCCATCCAAGCGATTGCGTTCGCCTTAATTCCGAGCTTCTTGTAAGCCTCGCTCAAACCACACGCAACCGCTGGAGTCGAGGCGAACGGAACATGAACGACCGCAACTTTCATCGCAGAATTTGGATGAAGTCCGGCGATAACGGTTGAGCAACTAGCTGGCATTGCAACGACTGGGTTTTCGATCTCGTCCAAGCAACGCATTGCGAGCGAAATTGGACATCCTGGACAACTTGCGTTTCCGGGGTAGATCATAGGAGCCACTCCACCTCGTTGAGCTTTCCATCAACGAATCTCTTGAAGATCGCATAAAAATCATCGACGCTAACTTCAAGCCCACCGAGTCCGGCGATCACATTCTTCGCTTCTATACCACAAGCCTTGACTTCCAACCCAAGAACTCCTTGCAGAGTTGTGTTCGCCCTATCCACAACCAAGACTTCGCAGTTCAAATCCTTCAAAGCTTTTTTGGGGAAAGGTCTGATGAACCGGAGCCTTAAAAGCCCTATCTTCTTGCCCTCCTCACGCAACACATCGATCGCATCCTTTGCGTCTCCACACCAACCACCACACATCACAACTGCGAACTCGGCGTCTTCAAGGCGGTAGCTCTCCACAAGCCCGCCGTGGTTGCCAAATTTTGCATCGCTTTTTTCTATCACTTCAGCAGACTTCTCTAAATCGAGCGCTAAATCGTATCTCGCCTTCATCCTCGCCTTGCCGAGTGTTACTGCGTTTACCGCAATTTCTTGTCCCGGAGTTATGCAATAAGCTCGCCTTCGCCTTGGAATTTCTGCTTCCCAGAGCTCAACAACTTCCGCAGTGTGGCTCATCGTGAACCCATCGATTCCCACTGCGAATGGGATGTTCATTTCTTCGCTTACGTAAAAAGCTTGGAGGGTCATGTCAAACGCCTCTTGCGCATTTTCCGCGATCCCGATTATCCAGCCCGCGTCACGGAGTAAGATTATGTCCAAGTGATCTCCGTGGATGTTCCATGGAGCGCCGATGGATCGCATCGCAACCGCCATGACTGCTGGGAGCCTTGAACCAGCGATCCACCAGCACATCTCGAGCATGTAGGCGAGCCCATGACTTGAAGTGGCTGTAAAAACTCTCGCTCCAGCGGTTGCTGCACCATGAATCATCGCCATCGCAGAGTGCTCAGATTCGGCGTTGATGAACTTCGCATCCAGTTCACCTTTTTCCACCATTTCCGCAAGTTTTTCCACTATTGGAGACTGCGGAGTTATTGGATACGCCGCAATAACATCGGGCTTCGCAATCTTCACCGCATGAGCTATCGCTTCGTTGCTCGTAAGGAGCTTTTTCACTCTAAAACCATCCTTATCGCTTTTTGCTTGCAGACTTCCTTGCAAATCCCACACCCCTTGCAGAACTTGTAATCTATTTTACCGTCGACTATCACACCCTCTGGGCAATACTCGGTGCAAACACCACAACCTGTGCAGAGAGATTCGTCAACGACTGGTCTGTAAACCCTCCAAGTCCCAGTTTTTCCAGCAGAAGCTATTTTCGCCTTCGCAATTATTGGCTCGAGATCCATCTCGTCACCTCATATGCTTCCTTCGCTGCGATGCAACTCTTTCCAGCTTTCTCCCCTAATTCCAGCTCGATCGCTTTCTCCAGCGTTTTTACATCGATTTCCAACGCCCTTGCAATTGCTCCACTCATTGGGGCGCTTAGAATTGCCCAGCCACCGTTGATGAGACCAAATTTCTCAGCTATAGAAGTTGCGTCAACATAAAAAGTTTTCTCGGCTATTTGCACCGCATCCTTTGAGTTCAAGATCGCAACCCTTGCGCTTTCAACCTCGATCTTCTTGTCGAAGACAACAACGATATCTGGATTCTTCACCGAAGACCTTCGCCTTATCGGTTTATCCGAGATACGCAGATAAGCCTTAACCGTCGCCCCTCTTCTTTCAGGACCGAATTGTGGTATTGCCTGCGAAAACAAACCTTGGAGCATCGCAGAAGTTGCGATAATCCTTGCGGTCGTAACCCCTCCTTGCCCTCCTCGGGAGTAAATGACGAGTTCAGTAAGCACAAAACCAGTGCTTGCAAATTAAAAAAATTGTGCTCCTTTGTTTCTACGAATCACAAAATCTCAGCCTCTTCGTAAACGACGATACCCTTTTCCGTGATCATGTATGGCTTCGGTTTCCTTGAATGTTTAACGCCACGCATCTTCACGACTTCTAAACCAAGCGTGGGCTCTTCGAGCTCGCTCTTTCGAATCATCTTTAGGCATATCATCCCATCGCAGACGTATTCAAGGATCCCATACTTCGATGCGGTCGGCAAGAACTTGTCCGCTTCGCTCGTGATGATCGCAGTTATTCCAGCTGATTTCATCGTCCTCCTGAGCGAAGAGAGAATTCGATACCTTTCCGCATCGTTGAAAAGGGTTTCAAGGACACTTATTGAATCTATGAGGACCCTGCTTGTGTTCAAACTCTTTATCATCTCAGGCAAATCGCTTTCAATTCTTTCAAAGCTCTTTCTGACTTCAAGGGCTTCAAGCCTTGCTATTTCAAAGTTCTCGAACTTCTCCAAGTCCATGCCAACGCTCTTCGCATTCTTGAGCACACTTTCTTCGTCTTCGTCAAAGCTTATGATCATACAGCTCTCCCCCCTCTTCAGCCCTTCGTAGATGAAGTGAACCCCGAGCGTCGTTTTACCAGTTCCGTAGCTCCCAACCACCGCAACCACGTAACCCTTCGGAATCCCGCCACCCAAAATCGCATCAAGTCCAGCGATTCCAGTTGACAATCTCATAAGACTCTCATGAGCCTTGAGATAGTAAAACCTTGCGAGGGGTCGATCTTTACACTATACTTCATCACCCTCTCCCTTTCGAGAATTGGCAAGATCCCGAGCATTTTTCTGAAGAACATCCACCTCGTGATCGCATCTTTTTCGAAGCTCCACTCAAACACGATAACTCCATCTGCGACGTCGAAGAGCTCCTCTTCCAAGCTCTTTTCAAGAACGTTCGCAGTTAGGAGCCCCAATAGCAAAACTCCCCTCTTTAGGCAAACCGCCTTAAACCCCTTTAGAAGGTCGATCAAAGCACTCCAGCCAAGTTTTCTCGAGACCCTTGCCAAGTCTGTGATCGAATCGAGGAAAACAATGCCTTCAACACCGTCAAAAACTTCGACGAGCTTCGAGAGAACGTTCTTCTCCTCCTTCAAATACTTAAGGGAGCTTTTTTCCGAAACCCACCTCAACGGAACGATCGAGTCCCGGTAGTAGTATTCGGCAAGGCTAACGATGTTTATCTCCGCTTCTTTCTTCATCTCGGGAAAGGATAGCTTTATCTCTCTTTGCACCTCTTCAGTTGTTTTTGTGATCGAAACGTAGTTCAGCGGAAGTTTTCCTGCGTTGTTGAAAAGAATTGTGAGCCCAAACTCCTTACCTCCAGCACCGCTCTCTTCATAGAGAATAACCAGCCCCTCATGGAACCCTTGGATTTGCTTGTCCAAGAACTCTATTCCCGTGCTTATCACACTTCTATCACCTCATCGCACATCAGTGTTATCTGCGAATAATAGGTCTCGTCCATTTCCTTCTCGAGAGCAAAGATTGTTCCAATGAAGCCTCGGAGCCGAATCTTTCCAGTTATGTGCCTCAGGAACTTTATGAGGGTTTCGAAAGACTTGTAGAGCGAGATCGTGGAAAGAGAGTCTATGTAAATGAAGCGGTTGTCCGAGGTTATGAGATCCATCGCCCTCTCGATCGTGACCTGGAGCTGAACTGGGTCGGGAGAGTTCAAGTAAAAGCAACGATCCTCATCCACAATTTCTCCACCAACTTGCATCGTGATGCTGTCGATGAAGTAGAGCTTGTTCAAATCCACGCCCTCTTTTCCAAGGATTCTTTTAAGGCTGAAATATGGCTTGTTCAGCGTAACGTAAACGCCTTCTGCAAAAGAAGAAAAGAACTTGATTATCTCGAGGCTGACCTTTACGTAGCTTTTCGCATCTACCTTCACGAGGATTATCTCTGCTCCGTTGTCTATAGCTTCCTTAATCCTCTCTGGAAGGCTTAAACTTGTATTCATAGTCCTTCCTTATGAGCCAACCATCTTTAATGACGATCCCATCATCGGTTACATCGTAGGGGAACCACTCCAAGGGATGCGCATACCGATACTTTTTCAGGATTCTCATAGCCCTCACGTAAGCATCCGGGACTCGTAGAATGTCCATGAAGATCACAGTTTCAACGAAGTTCTTTGTATCACTCCAAGGTCCAACCATCGGTGCCTCCTCGACCCAAAGCGACGTGACCTCGTATTTGTAAGCGAGATCTGCCATGTAACGTATCGCCCTCCTATAAAGCACCGGATCCGCAAGAGTCTTCTCGAGATCCGTGCACGAGTCAAAGACAACTCTATCTATTCCCTCGCTTTTCATGCCGTAAGTAGCTTCGAGTCCTTCTTTCACCTTCTCTTTTGTCATTGGTAGCAGATACTTCGGCTCAATTCTTATGAAGCGCCAGTGTATCTTATTGTAGACGTCTTTCATGAAGTTGAACTGCGCTAAGTAATTCTTGCAGTTGTATTTGTTCATCGTCGTAGAGATGTAAATCACAGTTTCACCGTTTCTCGCACCTTCTGCAGCCCATTGCGCAGCTAAAATCGTTTTTCCTATACCGCTTCTGCCTATTACTAAGCTTATCGTGCTTCTGTCAAGCCCCCCGCCAAGATATTCGTCGAGTTTCGGAATTCCAAACTTCGCAAAGTCCATGACATTTGTTCGCATTTTAGATTTAAATTTAACCTTCAAAACTGAAAGAGGTTTATAAGCCTTGAGCTTACGAAACTTATGCCTGCGGTTGTTGATAAAAGCAAGTGCGATGGATGCGGAACTTGCGTAGACGAATGTCCAGTGGGCGCTATAGAGCTCAACGACTACGCAATCGTCGACGAAGAGATTTGTACTGAATGTGGAAGTTGCGTTGATGTTTGCCCAAACGAGGCGATCAGTCTTGAGTAGCGTAATTGGCTTTGGAGCCTTGAACCTCGACAAAATATACAGAGTCGACAAGATTCCGAAAGCGGATGAGGAGAGCTTCGTCAAAGACCTCCAGCTCTTCCCCGGGGGGAGTGCTGCGAACACGATCGTAGGACTTTCGAGACTCGGAGTAAAAAGCGCATACATTGGCAAAGTAGGAGACGATGCAGAAGGAGAGATCTTGCTCGAGGATCTAAAAAGAGAGAGAGTTGATACCAAAGCGGTCATAAAAGCAAAGGGAAGGAGCGGAACTGCGATAATCTTCGTCGATGACATGGGAAACAGGGCGATCTTAGTCGATCCAGGTGTAAACGACACGATTCGCTACGAGGAAATAGATCTCGAATTCGCAACTAAGTTCTCCTTGCTCCATCTCACGTCTTTCATCTGCAAGAACGGATTCGATTCATTCAACTCACAGAAGAAGATCGTTGAAAACTTCGAAATCGTTAGCTTCGACCCCGGGCTTCCATATGCGGAGCGTGGAAAGGATGAGATGATGAAAATACTTAAGAGAACGACGATCTTTCTGCCGAACAAGATCGAGATAGAGAGGATGTTCAACACGGATTACAAAACCGCAACTGAAGAGTGTATCTCGATGGGCATCGAGGTCGTTGTGGTGAAGCTCGGAAAAGAGGGGTGCTGGATAAAGAGCAAAGACAAAGAGCTCCGGGTTCCGGCGAGAAGCGTAAGAGTTGTCGACACAACTGGTGCTGGCGACGCTTTTAACGCTGGCTTCCTCTATGGCTATCTGAAGGGCAAAGACCTCGAGACTTGCGGAAAGCTCGGGAATTATGTCGCATCACTTTGCATTCAGCACGTCGGCGCAAGAAGTGGTTTGCCGTATTCGGTAGATTTTTAAATCTAATCCTTTATAGATCTCATGCGCCTAATCTTAGTGCTTCTGTTAATAGCCCCCGTGTCTGCGATTTCTGTAAGCTATGAGCTCTCTCCAGAAATCGTTCTTCCAAATGGATATGCGGATTGCCTGATCAAGATCTCGAACCCAAATCTAAACTCGACCAACGTTTACTCGATCTCCTTCTACTCAAGCACAGTCGAGGTCTTGCCGAGCTCTATTGCGATAGGGAAGATAGCTCCGCAGAGCGTCTACAGTCTCAAGGTTTCGATGAAGTCGCAGATCGTTGGAAGGCACGTCGTTGAAATGCACATCTCGCTTGAGAACGAGTCGATAACGATGCCAATAGAGCTCGTTGTAGACGACAAGTTCCCACAAGTTGCAATAGTTTCACCGCTTTACAAAGGCGAGGTGAAGAACGCAAGGATCGCGATCTCATCCCCAATAACGCTCCGAGATCTCAGGATCGAAGCCCTCTTCAACGCAACGCCAAAGGTTCACTACGTCGGAACCCTAAGCGGAGCCGAGGAAGTTGAGTTTAAATTCAGCGAAGAGCTCGAGGAGCTACACTTCAAGATTTCCTTCTACAACGGAAGAAGTTATCACGAGGTCGAGAGGTCGTTGAAAGCGAACTACCTCGAGTCAAAGGGACTTGCGACGAATTTACAACTCTCAAGAGACGTTCTCTTCACGGGAGAAGCGGTCAACTTAACCTTGGAGATAACGAACCTTAGAAACGACGAGGTTTACTTGATCGAAGTCAACGCCGTTGGAAATGGTAAGTTTGCCCGAGATTATGCAAAGATAGAGAAACTTGGCGTTGGAGAGAAGAAGTCGCTGAACTTCCTCTTCAGCCCGAGAGAGAGCGGAAAAGTTGAACTACGCATAAGTTACTACGACTACTTTGGTGTGAAGCGAGAAGTCGTTGAAAGTGCTTCAATCGAAGTCCTCGAGGCTAAAGCTCTACAAATCGCAAATCTACGCACTGAAAGCGCAATAGGGAAGACGAAGATTTCGGGAGAGATCGTGAACTACGGGCACAGGAGTGCCTTGAGCGTCGCAGTTTCAGCTTTTTGTAACGAAAGTAAATCAGACTATTTCATCGGTGAAATAAAGGCGAATGACTACGAGACATTCGACCTCGAGGTTTCTTGCAGAAATGCGACGCTCGAGTTATCTTGGTGGAACGAGGCAGGAGAAAGGTTTACCATACTCGAAAGCGTTGAAGTGAAAGCCTTTAAAGCCGAGGAAGGCAATGCAACACCTCTGATCGTCGCAGTCATTGCCTCCATTGCGGTCATAGCGTTCGTCGTTTACGTAGCGCTACGCCGTAGAAAGTGATATGTTCTTCGAGCTCGCAAAGAGAAATCTGCAAAGAACAAAGATTAGAAGCGCTCTTGCAGTCATCGGAATCTTGATAGGAGTCATGGCAATCTCTGCGATCGGGATCTTTGGAGAGAGTCTGAAATCTGCGGTTTTAGAGAACTTCAAGGACTTCGCGAACGAAGTCATTGTGAATCCGAATTACCAGAAGGGTTACAGGTTCATCGAGGAAAGGGATGTGGAAAAGATCAGAAAAATTCCGGGGATCGAGAACGCAATTGCGGTAAAAAGCGATTACCTATTGGTCGAGTTCAGGAATCAAAAAACCTATGCAACGGTTTACGGACTCGAAGAGAGTGATGTAAAGAGCATGTTCAAAGCTGAGAAGGGCTCTATAGATCTCGACCAAGGTTGCGTCGTTGGAAATAGGTTGGCAAAAAATCTTGAGATAAAAGTTGGCTCGAGGATTTTGATAAATGGCAAAGAGTTCAAGGTTACGGGAATCCTTGAATACACTGGCTTTAGATACGATGTAAATCCGAATTTTGCGATCGTGGTTTCGAAGAACGACTTCGCATCGATCTCAAGCGCAGAGGTTTCGAGCGTAATTGTGAAGGCTAAGAGCATTGAAGACGTTGCGAGGGTAAAGGAAGAGATAGAGCGGAGGGTTAACTCGAAAGACGAGAAAGTGACTGTTTTTGAGATGAAGATGTTCCTTGAGACAATAACTCAGGCGTTCAACCAGATAAATCTTTTCCTGATGGCGATTGCGAGCGTTTCGTTGTTGGTAGCTGGCGTAAGTATCTTGAACATAATGCTGATGTCCACAATCGAGAGAACGAAGGAGATCGGAATAATGCGTGCGATCGGCGCAAACAGGATGACTGTGTTGAAAATATTCTTGCTTGAGGCGCTCATTCTTGGCGTAATAGGGAGCCTAATTGGTAGTGTTTTGAGCGTTCTTGCGGGCTACGGGATAAACTATCTAATCCTAAAAGAGACTCGTTATGTTTTTCAGATCGCAACAATCGGATACGTTCTTCTCGGATTTTTGGTAGGAGTCACTGTGTCGATCCTAAGCGGTCTCTACCCCGCATGGAAGGCAAGCAGACTCGAGCCTATTGAGGCGTTGAGGTTTGAGTAGCTTTGAGGCGGATGACAAAAGTTGCCCCCTTTGGTTTCGTATCCTCGACCCAGACTTTTCCGCCGTAACGATCCACGAGTTTTTTGACAATGTAGAGTCCAAGCCCGAGTCCAGCGGTTTCGCCTGAGCGGAACCTTTCTTTAAAAAGAACTCTCTTCACCTCTTCAGGAATCCCAACGCCATAGTCTACGACACGAATCTCGCACTCGTCTTCTATTTCGCTCAGGAACACGTCCACTTTTTCGGTTCCGCTGTGTCTCTGTGCATTGTCAAGGATAACGTCGATAACAAAAGAGAGCGACTCATCTGCAATCGCAACTGCGTTTCCCTTAACGTTTACTGGAATCTCGTAGTTCTTTGCAACCTCTTTTACGATGTCTTCGACTTTTATAGGCTTCAGTTTAGACTTCTCGATCGAGATTACCTTTTCGAGCATTCCTATCTTCTCTATGAACTCCGCACTCTCCTTAACAGCTTTCAACGACTTTTCGATGAACTCAGGGTTCTTAGTCAGCTCATACGCTTCAACGTAGCCGGAGATTATCTGGAGTTTCTTCAAAACATCGTGGCGAAGTGCTTGGTTCATGAGTCTAAAGCCCTCTTTCAGCTCATCCACAGTCGCAACTAACTCCTCCAATTCCCTCTTTTCACTTTCCATCGCCTCAAAGCTCGTAATCTCTATGCCCCTCTTTCGCACTTCGTAGAGCATAAACAGAAGCGTGGAGGCGAACAAGCTTAGAAATAGCTCAGGAAGGTATGCAAATGGCACAAACTCAACGTTCAGAGGGAGAGCGAAGAAGTATAGAAAGACGAAAGCGAGGGAGATCGAAGCCCAGTAGATTCTCGTTTCTGCGTTGAGGTATAGGAAAAAGAGGGACAAGAAGACTGCAAGCGTTAGAGCGTCGATTGCGAAGAAGATATGTGTCATGGAGATCGGGAAAATCAGTGAAGCGAGGATTGCGATGACGAAAATAGCACTCGGGACTATGAAGTGTTTTACTTTCAGAAACCTGAGCTCTCTGGAGAGCTTTGAAACTCCGTATACGAAAATCGGAAGGCTCGCAATGGCTATGGGTAGCGTCTCAACCTCTGGTTTTAAATCGAGGCTCAAATACAGGAGTGTTGCGACGAAGAAGAGAGCTGAGGAGAGACAGATAGCGCCCATTATCCTCCTTCTTTCACCCTTCGATTCCTTGTAGAGCTGGAGTGAAAGCATGGAGGAGAGAGAAGTTGCGAACAATACAAAGAAGCTTGCAACGAGTCCAGAATTCGTAAAATCACCGAATAACGGAAAAGCCACAGCTAATGCGAAGAGCACAGACGCAACGATTTTCCTGTCCATGATGAGTTTTGAAAAGGAGGGCAATATAAAATTTTTGAACTTAACTCAGAAAGCCATCAACCTCGGAGCTTTTTTCTGCATTCTTTGCAAAGACCATGGTGGAAGTAGCACTTTCTGCAAATTCCTCTCCCGCACCGTCTGCATTTTAACTCCGCAACTCTTCCGCACTTGCAGAGCATCACTCGAACCTCACGATCGAGCAGTCGCCCTCGTAGTTCTCCTCGTAAATTCCCCTGAGCTTCTCACCGCAAACTGGGCAATCTCTTCTCTCCTGCAGAGGGATTTCGAAGAACTCCATCGTGCTGAGATCGAAGCGGATTATCTTTCCTTTTGCAATTTCACCATAACCAGTGAGCAGTTTTATTACCTCTATCGCCTGCATGCAACCAAATACTCCCGGAGTTGCACTGATTATTGGCGGTCTGGGGGGTTGCTGAGCCCTCGGCAGATAGCAACGGTAACAAGGTTTGCCGAAGAAGGTCGAAAGCTCGCCCTCAAAAGCGTAGACTGCGGAGTGAACGAAGGGTTTCCCAAACAAAACGCTTGCATCGTTGACTATAAATCGAACCCTAAAGTTATCCAAGCACCCAACAACGACGTCGTATGGCTTTATGATCTTCTCAACGTTCTTTGGTGTGAGGTTGTAAGGGTAAACGTCGACCGCAACGTCTGGGTTCAGTTTTTCAACAAAAGCGCACGCAGACTCCGCTTTGTTTATCCCGATGTTTCCCGCATGGATCGTCTGCCTTTGCAAGTTCGATTTCTCAACCACATCTCCATCAACAATTCCAAGCCTTCCCACTCCCGCAGCGGCGAGGTATTGTATCACAGCACTCCCAAGTCCTCCTGCACCAACGATCAGAACTGAAGAGCTCAACAGTTTCTCCTGCCCCTTCACGCCAAGGATCTCAATTTGCCTCGAGTAGCGTTCGAGATCAAATGTCAAGGTTTCGCACCTCCTTCGAGTGAGCCATTATGAAGTTCTTCCTACTCTCGACGTCTTCTCCCATCAGAACCCGGAAAAGCTCGTCCGCCCTCTTCGCATCTTCTATCTTCACCTGTATCAGTATCCTTTTCTCTGGGTTCATCGTAGTCTCCCAGAGTTGCTCCGGATTCATTTCGCCGAGACCCTTGTATCTCTGCACCTCCGCATTTCCAAGCTTTTCGATCAGCTTTTTCAGCTCAGCTTCGCTGTAGGCGTAGTAAACCTTTCCCCCCTTTTTAACCCCGTAAAGCGGTGGCTGTGCGATGAAAAGACGTCCCGCTTCGATCAAAGGTCGCATGTGTCGATAGAAGAAGGCAAGTAGCAAAGTCCTTATGTGCGACCCATCGACGTCCGCATCGCACATTATTATGACCTTAGAATATCTCATCTTCTCGATGTCAAAGCTCTTATCAATCCCAGCTCCGATTGCAGAGATTATCGCTTTTATCTCCTCGTTCCTCAGAATCTTCACCATTCCAGCTTTTTCGACGTTTATTATCTTCCCCCTTATCGGCAGAATCGCCTGAAACCTTCGATCCCTCGCCTGCTTCGCAGATCCACCAGCGGACTCGCCTTCGACTATAAAGAGTTCCCTCTCTTCGACTTTCTTCGAAGAGCAATCCGCAAGCTTCCCGGGTAGGGTTATTGAGAGCTCATCCCTCTTTTTTACGAGTTCTTTCGCCCTCTTCGCAGCCTCTCTCGCTTTTTTGATAACCAAGAACCTGTTAATCAACATCTCAGCATCTTTTGCGTTCTCCTCCATCCACTTCAGCACACCAGCGTAAACTACGGACTCAACCGCAGTTTTGACTTCACTGTTCGTGAGCTTGCTCTTCGTTTGTCCCTCGAATTGTGGCTGTGGAACTTTAACGCTTATCACCGCGGTAAGACCTTCTCTTATCTCAGCTCCGCTTAGGGCTTCGAACTTCTTGAAACTCTTCCTTCCGTATTCGTTCACCGCCCTCGTTAGCCCAGCTTTGAAGCCGATGACATGGGTTCCACCGTCGACGTTCTTTATGTTGTTCGCAAACGCATGAACGCTTTCGATCTCAGAATCGGTGAACTGAAACGCAACCTCTACGATGATTCCATTCTTCTTCGATTCAATGTAGATAGGCTCGTGCAAGACTTTTTTGCCCTTGTTCAAGCTCTTGACAAGCCCAACTATTCCATCGTTGAATAGAAACTCCTTCTCCTTCCCGTTTCTCTCGTCTTTGAGCACAATCTTTAGTCCCGGGTTCAAGTATGCGATCTCCTTTAGGCGTTGGGAGATTATATCGTAGTTGAACTCCGTCGTTTCGAAGATTTCCGCATCGGGCTTAAATCTGACCTTCGTGCCCGTTTCCTTTGCTTCGCCTACAACCAAAACTTCTGTTTTTGGCACACCACGCTCGTATCTTTGGTAGTAAACCTTTCCGTCTCTCTTAACCCATACTTCAAGCCACTCAGAAAGAGCGTTGACGACCGAGACTCCAACGCCATGGAGTCCGCCTGCGACCTTGTAAACCTTCTCACCGAACTTCCCACCCGCATGGAGCTTTGTCATCACTATTTCCAGCGCCGATTTTCCAAGCTCATGCATGTCCACCGGAATGCCACGACCGTCGTCTTCAACACTCGCAGAGCCATCTGAGTGAAGAGTTACTATGATCTTCTTGCAAAAACCCGCAAGAGCTTCGTCGACGCTGTTGTCAACTACCTCCCAAAGCAAGTGGTGCAATCCACGGATTCCAACGTTCCCTATATACATCCCGGGTCTTTTTCTCACAGCTTCGAGGTCATCGAGAACTGCGATGTCCTTAGCGGTGTAATCGTTCACAAAACCACTATCTTTTTCGGTTAATAAACCCTTTCCAGTTCGTAGCTTTTATCCATGAGCTCTAATCGACCTAAAGCTTATAAACATCCTTCTCCGAAGTTCGTAAAATGTTGGAGTCACAGCGCGACAAGCACTTTAAGTATAAGGAGAAGGTTTTAGGTCAGTTCTTCACACCTCAAGAAGTAGCAGATTTTATAGTTTCAATGGTAGCGATGCACTTAGAACGCAAAAAGTCTGGATGCGATCCAGCTTGTGGTGATGGCGTATTTTTGTCTTCGATGCTTAAGCACGGATTCGAGGAAGTAGTTGGGATGGATATCGACGAAGAGGCGATAAAGGAGATCCCAATAAACATAAGGGGAAGAGCTAAGATACTCATAGGCGATGCGTTGCGACGAGAAGCTCTCCAAGAGAACTATTTTGATGTAGTTGTTGGGAATCCCCCGTTTAGTGCGAAGTACGGGAGATTGACAGATAAGAGCATTTTGACAAACTATGAACTCGGCTCAAGATTTAAATCACAGGCAATAGAAGTTCTTTTCTTAGAGAAGTTCATTCGGCTGGCTAAGAATGGGGGCTTTATCGGAATAATCCTCCCAGATGGAGTTCTACTCAACGTGAACTATAGATACGTCAGAGAATTTGTTCTAAACACATGCAAAGTCTTGGCAGTAGTATCACTTCCAAGAGGGATATTCAACAGCTCAAAGGATACGACGTCGAAAACATCAGTTCTGATCCTCAAGAAGGGACAAAAGCACGAAGGCGAAGTGTTTGTAGCTCAAGCTAATAGCGTTTCTGACCTTCCATACATCTTAAAACTCTATAGAGAGCATAGTTTTAAGAGGGGGTGCGCCTGGGTTTCCATAACCTCAAATTCTTTTCATCCAAAAAGCTATCTAACAAGCAAGCCAGAGTTCAAGTTACCAACCATCAAGCTTGAGGAAATGATCACTGAGATGTTCTGTGGGAGCACAGAATACGGGGAAAAAAGGGTGTTCAGCGATAAAGGTGTTCGCTTCATCTCCGCAAAAGTTGTAACACCTCTTGGCATAGATTTCTTAAAGGACAAGAGATTCGTCGAGCCGGGGAGTGTAATGGATAAGAAAAGGGCTTACGTGAGGGTTGGGGACGTTTTGTTCGTCAGAGTAGGAGTCGGGTGCATAGGAAGAGCTGCGGTTGTGGTTGACGAGAACGACGTCGGAATAGCGGACGATTGGATATACATCATCAGGCTTAAAGAAGGATTTTCTCCATATTATTTAGCGATTTTTCTACAATCAGAGTGCGGTAAGGCCCAGATAGAGAGTGCGAAAAGAGGTGTTGGGACGGTTACGATACCACAAAGCTTACTCAAAGAAATTCTTGTGCCGATACCAAGCATCGAGTTTCAGAAGAAGATCGAAAGGGAGTATAGGGAGATGGTAGAGCTGAGGAGAAAACTTAACTACTTTGATGCGCGGAGAAGATTCGAGAATATGAAGAAGCTTGTGGAACATGAAGTTTGTAAAGAGCCTACTTAGTTTCTAAGAGCTTGCTAATGATCTTTACAATATCTCCCTTGTGCATTTCAGAGATGATAGAGAACGTCTTAATAATACCCTCAATGTCTTTTTTGGTTGGATACCACTTCACAACCTCCTTTGGCCGAGCGTGCCTCCCTACCAGGGGCGGATCCACGTTTTTTATGGGAATGTAAATGTAGAGCATCGATTGATATCCTACAGCCTTTTGCCTGTGTTCCCGCTCCACTTCTACGAAACACCCATTCTCTAAGTCTCTACGGATTCTCGGAACTTGCTTCACGATAATTTCGTATTCGTCCAAGAACTTATCACCAACCCTTTCTCTCTTTATGCTAAAATACTGATCAAATGTGGGCTTCTTTTTCTCTGCGTATTCTTTCAGCGCCTCTAAATCGCTTCTCGCAAAAAGATCGTGCTTATAGCCGAGTTCCAACATTTTTCCAGCCTCTACTAATTCGTTGCCCTTTCTGTAAGATATTTGCCATTCGATCAACTCTTCGCCCGTAATGACGGTTTGACGAACTGATATGGGCTCATAGTTTCTTTTCACTCTAACTCTGCTTGTAGGACGAGTAATCGGGAGACAACAAACTATTCGATTCTCCCACAAGACTTCAGGTTCTTCCTCGTTCAATGCTCACACCCCTAATCGTTTTTCCATAGCTTCAATGTTAATAAACCCTTTCCAAGTTTCAATCGAACGCTGGCTTCGTAGCAACGCCTTTTCTCTCACAAAGCTGTTCGATTTTCTCAAAAACCCCTTTCCAGTCTGTCTTCATTGCTTTGTCTGCGAACTCCTTCGCAATCCCAGACATGAAGGGCTTAACCCTATACTTGTCGTAGTAAACAAGACTGTTCGTCGCCTTTGCAATCTCAACAATTTCGCCAAAGCTCTCCTCGCTTATGCCTGGGATTATGGGACCGAGAAAGATCCAAGTCTTGATCCCTTCTGCGGAGATCTTTTCCAATGCCTTCACTCTTTCGCTCGGACTCGAAGCCTTAGGTTCAACGACTTCTGCAATTCTATTGTCCAACGTTGTGATCGTGAATCCAACATCTACGAGCTCTTTCTTTTCACAGAGAATGTCGAGATCACGCAAAACAAGAGAGCTCTTTGTCTGAATGCTCACTTCGAAGTTGTTCTCTAAAAGCATCCTCAACAGCTCTCGGGCTATTCTCTCCTTAGCCTCGATGCTCTGATAAGCATCCGTTATCGTGCTCAAACCGACTACCCCCTTCTTCCTCCTTGTTATCTCCCTCGCAAGGATTTCGGCGATGTTCTCCTTCACGACCACGATTTTTCCCCAGTGTTTCGCTATTCTCGAATCGCAGTAGAGTCTTGCATAGCAGTAAACACAACCATGCGAGCAACCAATGTAGGGATTTAGCGTGTAATCAAGCCCCGGCAAATTGCTTTTTCCAAGCGCAGTCGAAACCTTCTTTCTCTCTACAAGAAACTCCATAGCGTTTTCTGACCCCTTGTAAAGTTTATCAGCTTCGAGTTCCTAACCCAGTTTTGGATCCCAGCATCGGAGAAGCTTGCGAGATATTCCAGCGCTTCATCGAGGCTGTTGAATTCAACGAATTTTTGACTGAAGCACTTTCTAAGCATCTCTCTCACAAACCACACGCCGATTGGAATTTTAAAGCCCGGATAGATTTCCCTCCACACGATCGCTCCCGCTTGTTTCCCTATTTTGCACAGGTATTCTGCGGTTGCGAGCCTTGAAGCGTAGTAACAGCCACCCAGAGAAGCGTAGGTCTTTCTTCCCCTGTGGTCTTCCCAGTCAGTTTCTATGAAGACTTCGCTACCAAAATTCCACGTCGTCTGCGGGAACCAAGCTTCACCCCACTCAAAGCGCCAAGAATGTGGCGTTAGAATAGCCATGAACAAATTCTTCTTCTCCTCAAGCACGAAAACACGATAGTGGTCTAAGATTTCGAAGTGCTTAATCTCCTCGATCAACTGCTTTGAAATAGAATCGTCAACTGCGGTTATCGCCCATCTCGTTGGAACAAGCCTTCTCTTTATCCCCAAGGCTCCAGCGGAGAGCAGTTTTTGGATGTGGGAAACTGCGATTCCCTTTTCATACAGGAGTCTCATAGCTTCGAAGGCATTGAGATCGTTGCTTTCGTAAACACTCTCAACAATCTTCGGCGCCTTAGGGGTGCTACAGATCCTAACATCTTTTGCTGGAGCAGATGGACCCATTGGAGGCGTGGAATCATCGAAAAAAACTTTTGGCGTCGGTGGTTTCTCGAAAACGACTTCGAGTTCAACGGGTTTCTCGTAGAGACTTATCTCCTGCAAAATCTCTGCTTCTCTCGATCTCGGGTCTCTGACATCTGTGACGAACTGCCCATGGATGAGGGAGTAGCGAAAGTCCAATATCTTCTCTATCGGCATCTCCGCCCACAGCTCGGGCTTGTCGTAGAGCGTTGTGTCTCCCACCAATGGAGGCACCGCTGGGCAAACTCTAACCTTTGGATAATTCGCCCTTCCAACGAACAACGAGGGTGGTGAAGATCCAAAGACTTCCTTCAAGTTGAAGTCGACTTTAATCCTGTAGCCCGAGAGCATCGGGCAATGCGGGAGATCGCAGAGCATTCTCCCCCTGCAGAGGATGCAGAGCTTTGGGTCGAAGTTTTGCACAACTCGCTTAGATCCAAAAATTTAAAATCTTTTTCGTGCTCAGATCGCATGGAAAGAGCTCTTAGATTCGTCCTTTTGATGGGCGTCGTCAGCCTTCTCGGCGACGTTGCTTACGAGGGAGCGAGGAGTGTCATAGGCGCTTATCTCGCAACCTTCGGAGTCTCTGCGCTGTTGCTCGGGCTCGTCATCGGATTTGGCGAGTTCTCGGGTTACGGTCTCAGGATGATCTTCGGTCATCTTGCGGACAGATCCAAGAGATACTGGGCTTTTACATTCGCCGGCTACGCTCTAATCCTTTCTATTCCGCTCATTGCGCTAACCGATTACCTTGCCATCGTGCTTTTGCTAATAGTTTTGGAGAGGCTCGGAAAAGCGCTCCGATCTCCTTCGAGAGATGCGCTTCTTTCTTTCGCAACCGCAAAAATCGGCAGAGGCATGGCTTTTGGGATCCACGAAGCTCTTGACCAGATCGGGGCATTTTTGGGACCATTTATCTTCTTCGTCGTTTTATACCTCGGTTATGGCTACAAAGAGGGTTTCCTGCTCCTCTTCATCCCAACCTTCCTGATGCTCTTGGCTCTCTTGGTTGCAAAGCAGAGCTATGTTGGCGAGGAGGTTCAGAGAGGGGGAGAAGACAAGCTTGGAAAAGTATTCTGGCTTTACACAGCCTTCACAGTCTTTGCAGTTGCTGGCTTGGTGAACTTCCAACTCTTGGCTTTTCATTTCAAGCTGAACCAAGTTTTTTCCGATGAGCTAATCCCGGTTCTCTACGCTCTGGTAATGGGCATGGATGCGATTTCTGCACTTTTGGTTGGAAAAGCTTACGATAAAATTGGCTTAAAGTGCCTCGCACTGGTTCCAATCTTAACACCGATCTCGGTTGCGTTGTCTTTGGGAGCACATCCGATCTTGGGTCTTCTGCTTGTAGGCTCAGTCATTGGAATGCAGGAATCCGTGATGCGTGCTGGAGTTGCTGAGATAAGCGGAGTTGGAAAAAGAGCGACTGCGTATGGGATCCTAAACCTTGGCTTCGGCTTTGGCTTCTTCTTGGGCAGTTTTTCAATGGGCTATCTCTACGATCTCTCCCCCAACTACTTGGTTCTCTTCTCGTTGGGCACTGAAATCCTCGCCATCTGCGTTCTCTTCTTGCTACTCAAAAAGCTCAGGAAAGACCCTTCGCATGGCTGAGGATGTGCTTTATAGAAGCCTTTATTATCTCGACCCCAAGCTTCACAGCTTTCTTCGACCCAGGGAGGCAAAAAACAACTTTTCCGCCAACGATCCCTGCGGTAGCCCTCGAGAGAATCGCTGAGTAGCCAACTTGCTCAAAGCTCTTCAGCCTAAAGATCTCCCCAAAGCCGTCGATCTTCTTTTCAAAAATGCTTTCAAGAGCCTCGATCGTCACATCTCTCGGATTCAAGCCGGTGCCACCGGTGAGGATGCAAACATCCGCCTTTGCAAGGGATTCGAAGACCGCGAGTCTTATTTGGAGAACGTCGTCTGAAACGAGTTGGTAGTCAACGACTCTGTCACTGAACGAGTTCAGTATTTCTCTCCCAGACTCGTCATCGTCTGGAATTTTCTCGATGCCTTTCAGATTTCCATACCTTTGGAACCTCGACGTCGAAACCGTTACTATTGCGATTCTGTAGTCGAGCTCTTTCTCGTGCATCAGAACCACTTCTCGAGCGTGAACTGCGACGGCTTAAACTTGAGCTTCTCAAGTGCCTTCTCAACTCTCTCCCTGCTGAAGTCGTGCTCTTCGCAAAGCATCTCCACGATTTTATCTTTTTTCGGTTCCCTGAACTCAACTGTGTAGTCTTCGGTAACCTTGGGATTGAGGAAGAAGTTCCTTATCTCCTCCACGTTCTCGATCTCAACCTTGAGGACTTTCAGAACTCTAAAGATGTCGCCGTAGGTCTTTATGTAGTTGTAAGCCTTCTTCGCTCCAACTCCATGGATTCCCTCGTTGTAGTCTGTTCCAGAGAGAATTGCGATGTCGATCAACTGCTCCCTCGTTATCCCGAGCTTTTTTAAATTTTCCTCGAGCAGTATTATCTCTGGGTTCACGTCTACGTATATGTTTTTCCCGGGGAGCTTTCTTTTTCCAGTGATCGCAAGGTTCCTTGCCAACCTTGGGCTACCAAAGAGCAGAGAATCGTAGTCTTGACTGCCGACGAAGTCAGCATCGCCTTTTTTCACCATGAACGCAGCCTGTGCTTCCCCTTCGCTCGGAGCTTGGACAAACGGCACGCCCATGTAGCTAAGGAGTTTCTTCGAAGTCTCTATCACGAACTCGTCAACCCTTGCGGAGGCTTGCGCATACTTCTTCGCATACTCCTCACCGCTTTGAACCGCTGTGATCCACTTTTCCTCAGCTTCAGCCCTCTTCTTCTTCCTCTCCTCTATTTCAGCTTTTTTGAACTCCGGTGGCTCGCCATCGAAAACAAAAATCGGCTTTATCCCGAGTTCAAACATGTTCGTAACTCTATAAAGGATTCCCGAAAGATGCGAAGTGATCCTTCCCTGCAAATCCCTCAAAGGGGTTCCGTCGGGTTGTCTGATCGTGCTGAGAAATTGATAAAGCGTGTTAAATGCATCGATGGCTACTTTCTTTCCAGAAAAAGCGGAAAGCTCCACTTCCGTTCTTTCGAGCAGGTCTCCGATGTCTGAACCCATGCATCTTATTTGCTCAAATTTTTAAAGCTTTTTTGTAGCCGATGCGAGCAAGTTACTATGAGATTTTTAAAGACCAGTTATTGAGTAACACCAAGTAATACCAAATCATGCTACACGCTAACAAGCAATTTCAAGGCAATGCGGAGCTTTATAAAATTCGATTTTCGCCATTTCTTTGCTTTTAAAATCTTAATCGAGCTGGAATGACTTTTCTCAGATTTGAGCTAAAATTCGGCTAAGAAGACAAAACCGGGCCAAGATTAACGAGGAAATAAAAATCTGCATGTCTAAGATTTAAGCAAATTATACTTCTGGTTCATCATATACTCTGCAGAGAAACAAGGCAATAATTGCCGTTAAGATTTTTATAAACCGATTTTCGCTGTGAGTTCTTTTTTATTCGAAACTCTTTGCCTTCAACGCCAACAATTCGAGAGAACTTTGCTTATATGATCACTGCATGTCTTTTTAAACCCTCCTTCAACTTCGAGACGTGCAAATTGGTGTTACTGGAAAAGTGTGGAAAAGCTTATATTTTTTGAATCGCAAGATTTTTAGGTAGGGTGGAAATCGAGAAACCCTGAAAACGGGTATTGAAAGATCTTATTTATTCTGGATCTTGCGGAATTTCTCAAACAGTGGAAATCGAGAAACCCTGAAAACGGGTATTGAAAGCTATATAGAAAGAGTCTTCACCCTTTTCACCTTCTTCAGTGGAAATCGAGAAACCCTGAAAACGGGTATTGAAAGGCAAGCGTTACTCGTATTCTCAGATGTCGATTCAGAGTGTGGAAATCGAGAAACCCTGAAAACGGGTATTGAAAGAGGAAAATCCAGAAATCTCAGAATGGGCAGAAAATCCGTGGAAATCGAGAAACCCTGAAAACGGGTATTGAAAGGGGTTCCAGAGGCGGATAATATCTTCTTGGCTCAAGGTGCGTGGAAATCGAGAAACCCTGAAAACGGGTATTGAAAGATACTATTAGGGTTAAAGTGGTAAATAATAGTAGTATTTCGTGGAAATCGAGAAACCCTGAAAACGGGTATTGAAAGATAATCGGATGTCTTGAAGCATATCTAAACATATGGACGTGGAAATCGAGAAACCCTGAAAACGGGTATTGAAAGTTCTGCTTTTCAGATCCGAACGTGTTGATCCACTCCTCGTGGAAATCGAGAAACCCTGAAAACGGGTATTGAAAGTCGAGAAATATTGCTTTAACCGGTGGATATAGCTCGTTGGTGGAAATCGAGAAACCCTGAAAACGGGTATTGAAAGACGGTTATATTGCCGGTATTTGCAAGCGTTACGTTTACGTGGAAATCGAGAAACCCTGAAAACGGGTATTGAAAGGCGTAATGGATTCAGACAGAACGGATGGATACGGTTTTGTGGAAATCGAGAAACCCTGAAAACGGGTATTGAAAGAGGGCGTCGGTTTTCAGTTCGTTGCGGTTTAGTAAGGTGGAAATCGAGAAACCCTGAAAACGGGTATTGAAAGTGCCGCAGGACTCGAGGCAGGCGAAAACAAGACCGCAAGTGGAAATCGAGAAACCCTGAAAACGGGTATTGAAAGTTTGCCTTCAACCCTTGCCACACTTTACACCAAGCTATGTGGAAATCGAGAAACCCTGAAAACGGGTATTGAAAGTTGTTCACTTCATTTCTGCCTTCAAGTACTGCGTTTATCGTGGAAATCGAGAAACCCTGAAAACGGGTATTGAAAGTTAGTTTCAATGATGAAAAAGACTTTGTCGAGTTCTGTGGAAATCGAGAAACCCTGAAAACGGGTATTGAAAGACATTCGGCTTGAACCAGGCAAGACGTCGGAGTTCCTCGGTGGAAATCGAGAAACCCTGAAAACGGGTATTGAAAGGAGGAGTTTAGCGACACCCTCTTTTAACACATCACTCGCAGTGGAAATCGAGAAACCCTGAAAACGGGTATTGAAAGATGGTTTTGGCGGTCTCGCTTCAGAAACTTCTGGTCTCGTGGAAATCGAGAAACCCTGAAAACGGGTATTGAAAGACGCTGAAATCAGGGGAGAGAGCGAAGAGGAGAGCGCATACGTAGGTGGAAATCGAGAAACCCTGAAAACGGGTATTGAAAGTTACTCGGTAATGCCTTTTTCTAAAGCCAGCGTATACGTAGAAATCGAGAAACCCTGAAAACGGGTATTGAAAGGCTTTTTCACCTCCGCATAAGAGAACACCATAAAACTGTAGAAATCGAGAAACCCTGAAAACGGGTATTGAAAGAAATAGACCTATATTCGTTACAACGCCGACGCTTAGCTTTCGTAGAAATCGAGAAACCCTGAAAACGGGTATTGAAAGGGTTTGCTTCTCGATCTCTTGGACGTAATAAGTATAAGTAGAAATCGAGAAACCCTGAAAACGGGTATTGAAAGTAGTAGTATTGAGTTGTATAACGTCGACCCCCTTTCCCCCTTGTGTAGAAATCGAGAAACCCTGAAAACGGGTATTGAAAGGCAAGTCTCTGTGCAACCTGCCTAACTGCCTCAGTTTTGCCAATCCGGTAGAAATCGAGAAACCCTGAAAACGGGTATTGAAAGTCTTGCCCCCTTGGATCTCAACCACATTACCACTACCGTAGAAATCGAGAAACCCTGAAAACGGGTATTGAAAGAGAAATAGTCAACATGCTCGCACAGAAGAACGTAAGGTAGAAATCGAGAAACCCTGAAAACGGGTATTGAAAGGAAGGACCTCGACGCAAAGCTTAGAGAATGGATCGAGCAGAAGTAGAAATCGAGAAACCCTGAAAACGGGTATTGAAAGTGCCATTACTCCTTCACCCGTGGCGCTACGATGCCTTTCTTCGTAGAAATCGAGAAACCCTGAAAACGGGTATTGAAAGACTTAGGCATACCCTCACCTCCTACCTTATTTTGTCCGTGTTTGTAGAAATCGAGAAACCCTGAAAACGGGTATTGAAAGACACACCAAGAGAGCAATACTATCAAGCTAATCCTTTGACATTAACCGTAGAAATCGAGAAACCCTGAAAACGGGTATTGAAAGTGAATTGCATAACCATTATGGCTGAATGTCCATCCTTGTGGAAATCGAGAAACCCTGAAAGCGGGTATTGAAAGCTCTTAAACGCTTTCAGCTTCTCCTCGATCTCTGCAATCTGTAGAAATCGAGAAACCCTGAAAACGGGTTGTCTTGATTAGGAATGGCATTCTTGCGAAGGGTGAGCGTAAGGAGAAAAACTGGAAGGAGACGAGGTTCGGCTTTCCTTATGCTGAAGCTGTTGAGAGGTTTAGGCGAGACGTCGCTGTGAGGCAAGACTTCGACCCAGCGACTGTATTTGTTTGGGGAGTTTTCATGGCTAAGGCTCTACTCCAAGTAGTAAAGGATGTTGAGGAGAACCTCGGACCGGAGGGGCAGAAGGTTGTTAATGAGGCACTTAGAAAAGTCGGCTATGATGCTGCAAGACAGATGTTTGAGCACGCAGTTTTCCCAGAGAGGACGAGCGAGATTGAAAAGGCGAGCTTCTGCGCTACTGCTATAAACACCATACTATGGACGTCCGTGGAGAAGCCTGAAATACTGAGCGAGGACGAAGCGATGTTCGACATACTTTGGTGCCCTCTTCAGGATGTTTACGGTCCCTTTGACTGTAGAGTTCAGAGAGACTTGGTTGAGGGCGTAATGAGGTATCTGAGGGAAAAGAGGAACGTCGACTTTGACGTCAAGTTCGAGTGGACTATACCTGCGGGTGCCGAAACTTGTCGTTTCAAAATATGGAGAAGGAAGAGCGGAGACGAGCTACAGTGGGAGAAATACTCGCAGTTACTCGCCGAAAGAGCGCTGAAAAAGTGGAGGGAGAAGCAGAGCAATTCTGGAGAGAAGTAGTATTGCATGCCAGATTTTTCAGAGCTTTAGCATCTTCTATCCTACTCCGTTCCGTTATTCTCTATTGAGCGTCCCTATGAGGCTATAGAGGTTGAGCTAAGCTCCAAATCGGTAGATCGTAAAAAGAAAGCGTTAAATTCAGTAAGAATTCCTTTATTTTATGTCCATAGAATTTGATTTCGATAGTGCGATGTTCGTTCTCGTTATTGGGAACACGAAAACCGCAGAAGTCCCAGGGATCACAGTTGCGGGAGCGAATCCAGAGTTGATCAAATACACCCCACCTGCGGATGCGGAACTGCTCTACCATGGAAGATGCTTGAGCATAAATTCGATTCCCGCAACCCCAGATGGGAAGCCAACTCCAGCGCTCATAACCTACACAGCATTACGCTTGACGAAGATTCCACTGCTTGTTGTCGATTCTGGGCTAATGATCAAACCAAAGATCCCATACGTAACCCTCTCAGCTCCGGTAGGGGAAAACATAGCAAAGGAGAGAGCAATGAGAAGAGAGGACGTGGAGAAGGTAATTGAAAACGGAAAAATACTCGGGAAAGAGTTGTCGAAGGTTGTTGACACCCTTGTAATAGGCGAAAGTATTCCTGCTGGGACGACGACCGCTGGAGCGGTTTTGAAAGCCTTGGGATTCGAGCCCAAGGTTTCGTCGAGTATGCCAAACAATCCAGTTGAGCTGAAGACCAGAGTTATAAACGAGGCGGTTAAGAGGGTTAGGGACAAAGATCCCATCGAAGTGATATCTGCGGTTGGAGATCCAGTGATAGCTGGGATCTATGGGATTCTGAGTGGTTGTAAGAAAGCTCTGCTTGCAGGAGGGACGCAGATGGTCGCAGTTGCGAACCTTGCTAAGAATTTGCGTTGCGAGTTTGCGATTGCAACCACTGAATTCGTCGCAAACGATAAAAGCGCAGATCTCTCTCTTGCTCCTTGCAGGGTTTTCGTTGCAAAGATTCCGCTCGCAAATTCCCGATATCCGGGACTGAGAGCTTATGCGGAGGGATTTGTTAAGGAAGGCGTTGGCGCTGGCGGTATGAGCTTCGTAGCTTATCAAAGAGGGGTAAAGGAGGACGAGTTTTTGAGGGAGATTGAGAGAGATTACGAGAAGATCGTGTTGGGGATTTAGCAAGGAACTTTTTTAAACCCCGCTACTTTTTTTCATGGACGTGATCATAGGACTCGAAGTCCATGCACAGATGAACAAGCTCAAGAGCAAGCTTTTCTGTTCATGCTCCACTGCGTATCATAAAAGCCCCCCGAACACCCATGTGTGTCCAGTTTGTCTTGGAATGCCAGGAGCGATGCCTGTTGTGAACAGGGAGGCGATCAAGGCTGGTATAAAGGTTGCGCTTGCTTTGAACGCAGAAGTTCAGCCAATGATCGTGTTCGACAGGAAGAACTACTTCTATCCAGATCTGCCGAAGAACTTCCAGATAAGCCAATACGACCGCCCCCTTGCGCTTGGGGGTTATGTGACGATCGAATCGGATGGGAAAGAGAAGAAGATCACGCTGAAAAGGATACACATAGAAGAAGATCCAGGAAAGCTCAGCTATAGGGGATCGATAACGACTGCAAACTACTCTCTGATCGATTACAACCGAAGTGGGATGCCCTTGTTGGAGATCGTCACCGAACCTGTGATCTCCTCGCCGAGGGAGGCGAGAACTTTTCTGAACAAGCTCAGGATGGTCTTGGAATACCTCAACGTTTTCGACGGCGAGCTCGAGGGGGCGATGAGGGTTGATGCGAACATCTCCATCGCAGGTGGGGCGAGGGTTGAGATAAAGAACATTTCATCGTTCAAAGGAGTTGAAAAAGCTCTGAACTACGAGATCATGAGACAAAAGAATCTCCTCAAGCGTGGAAAGGCTGTTGTAAGAGAGACGAGACATTTCGATGAGTCGCAGGAGATAACGGTTTCGTTGAGGAGCAAGGAAGAGGAGCAAGACTATCGCTACTTCCCAGAGCCAGATTTACCCGTGATCTACACGAGCGAGCTCGTGAAAGAGGTTGAAGGAACGTTGCCAGAGATGCCGGAGGAGAAGAGAGAAAGACTGAAAAGAGAATATGGGATCGCAGAAAACTACGCAAAAGTTCTGATCCTCGATCTGAAAATGGCTGACTACTTCGAAAAAGTCGCTAAGCTCGTTGATCCGAAACTTGCGGTCACGTGGGTTGTTGATGTGTTACGAGGGGAGCTGAACTACAGAGACTGGACTTTTTACGACTGCTTCAAGGTCTTTTCTCCTGAAGAGTTTGCAAAACTGCTGAAGCTCTTCATCGAGGAGAGAATCACCGAGAAGGGAGTTGTGGAAGTGATAAGAACGAAGCTCGACAAAGGTGGCGATATAGAGAAGATAGTTGCAGAAAAAGGGCTTTTTGCAATTCCAAAGTCTGAGATCGAGAGATTTTGCAGAGAGGCGATTGAAGAGAACCCAAAGGCTGTTCAGGATTACTACAGCGGTAAAAAGCAGGCTTTGAACTTCTTGGTTGGGCAAGTTATGAAGAAGACCCGGGGTAGAGCGGATCCCGAGGAGACTGCAAAGATAATCGCAAGGATTCTCGGATGAAGCTCGCAGTGATCGTGCCAGTCTCGCCGTTTGAAAGTGAAGACGTGCTTGAAAAAAGCATAGTCCATGTGAAAAGCTTGGCTTCGAAGTTCAACGCAAGGGTTGTTTACGTAATCGATAAAAACTCGAAAAACGATTCAAGGGTTGAGCTTGCAAGGAGTTTGGGGGTTGAAGTTATCGAAAGAAACGACAGAAGGGGGAAGCGTGCGGGAGCGATAAACGATGCTCTGAACTACTTGAAGGACGAAAGTCCAGATTTCGTTCTTATACTCGACGTCGACGTAAGGACTGACGAAGAGACGATCCAGAACTGCATCAAAGCGCTGATGAGCGATGAAAAAGCTTACATCGCCTCCGCAAGGAGGTTCGTATACAACGCTTCTAACCTCGTTTCCGAAACCATCGAAGCGGAATACAGGTTACTGAACTTCCTCTTGAAAAAGAGCTCGTTTAAGCAGTTCAACGGTCTCATTGGGGTGATAAGATTCGAGCATCTCATTGAGGGCTTGAACGAAGAAGCTATGGCTGAAGATGCGGACTTTGCAACGAGAATGCATGCAAAGGGACTCAGAGCTTTACTCGTCGAGGGGAGATTTTTGGAGCAGGCGCCGATAACATGGGCTGACTTCTACAAGCAAAGAAAGAGGTGGTATTTTGGCGGATTACAGCTTTGGAAGTATCGCAGGGAGATCTTCAAGGTCAAGGAGGTTAGAGCTTCTTGGGTTTTGGCGCTGACGATCACGTATTTCCCGATCATTATGCTTCCCCTGTTACCGATCGGAACTATATTTGTCCTCCGCAGTTACAGGAGTATTCGCAAGCTCAAGATCCTCTTTGGCTTCGTAATCTACTGCTTTGTCTTGCAGTTCTCCGCAATAGTTGCAATCCTCGACTTTATAAGGGGGAAAGAGGTGAGATGGGATGCGATTCGTAGGGCTTAGCCTACTCATTTTGATTGGCGTTCAATTCGCTGGAGGCTACGAAGTTGCAGTAGTTCTTAAGAACTATGATGGCTTTGCGGATCTTCGGGTAAAAAACGAGTCAGCAACGGTCTTTGAAGGAAAAGTTCTCTCTGGGCAAGCGATCTCACTCCCAGCGGGAAATTACACGTTCGAGCTCAACGCAATGGACAAGGTTTTTATAAAGAGCCTGAGGGTTGAGAAAAACGAGACGCTCGAGTTTAACCTTGGGTTCACGAATTCCAGCGATGTTTTGAGCGTTCGTATTCACTCCATCGTTTTTGAGGACGCTACTGTCGAGGAGATCATAATAATCTCGAACGACGCAGATCTGAACTTCGAGGGAGATCTTAGAATTCCCCTGCCCGAGGTCGAAAGTTTACAAGTGATCTCTGCAAACCTTGACTTCTTGGATGCATCCTTCGATGGAAATGCGATTGTTTTCAAATCGCTCTTGGTCCCAGACAACGCTTCTGGAACCATAAGAATTGCGTATGTTCTTCCAAAGGGCGTTATGGAGAGAGATCTTGGGGAGAAAAGAATTATAATCGCACCGCTCGTAGAAGCAGAGGAGCTTAGGGGTCTGAATAAGACGTTCGTGGAGATGAGCGGAAAGAAGATCTTGGTTCTCGAGGGGTCTGGGAACGTTTATGCGAAGTTCAAGTTCGCAAAGCCATTCCCATACTCTCTCCTTTCGATCCCACTCATATCCTTGGCGGTCTTTATGATATTCTTCTCGAAACGTGGAGGCTGGAGCAATGAGGGTAGAGGATCTTGACAGGTATCTCGACAAGCTCAGGATCAAGGAGATTGGGGAGGAGGATAGGAAGATATACGCAGAGGTCTTAGACCAGAGGACTCTGAAAACACTCTACAAGCTCTCGACAAAGTTCATCAAAGCCATGGGCGGAGTTGTGAGCACTGGAAAGGAGGCGAACGTCTTCTACGCAGATGGAATTTTCGAGGGCAAGGAAGTGGCGATGGCGGTGAAGATATACCGCATTGAAACGAGCTCCTTTGACAAAATGGACGACTACATTTTTGGCGACCGTAGATTTGAACATCGCATTTCTGCGAAGGAAAAAATCTATCTCTGGACCGAAAAGGAGTTTAGAAACCTCGAAAGAGCCTTTGATAGCGGGGTAAGGGTTCCAAAGCCATACGCCTATCTCAAAAACGTTCTCCTAATGGAATTCATTGGGGAGAACGAAATCCCCGCACCGACGCTCGTCGAGCTTGGAAAAGAGCTTGCAGAGCTCGATGTGGAGAAAATTTTCGATGAAATAGTTGAGAACGTTAGAAAGCTTTTCCAAAAAGCGGAGCTTGTTCATGCGGATCTCAGCGAATACAACATCATGCTACTCGAAGACCCAGTGATAATCGACATGGGTCAAGCGGTGCTCAAGGATCACCCCCTTGCGATCAGCTATTTGCGAAGGGATATAAGGAATGTCGTAAGATTTTTCAGCAAGTTTGGAGTCCGAGTCTCGGAGGAGGAGATTTTTGAGGAAATAGTGGGGGAGAGCAATGAGGATGGAGATTGAAGTCCCAGAGGACAGGGTGGGGGTTGTAGTTGGGAAAGACGGAGAAGTGAAGAGGAAGATCGAGGAGAAGTGTGGTTGTAAACTGCAGTTTCGTGGAAACCTCGTTCTGGTGGATTTTGAAGACAACCTCGGATTTATGAGGGCTAAAAACGTCATCCTCGCAATTGCCCGTGGTTTCAATCCTGAAATAGCGCTCAAACTACTGGAAGACGAAAACCTTGTTTTTGAGTCTATCGATCTCTCCCAAATCGTTCCGGAGTCTGCGATGAGGCGGATTATGGGCAGGATAATCGGGAGAGAGGGAAAGATTAGAAAGCAGATAGAGGACACGCTGAACGTGCACATAAGGATCCAGGACAGGTATATTTCAATAATTGGCGATTATGAAAGTGTCAGCGTTGCAAGAGAAGCCATAAACATGCTCATTGAAGGAGCGCAACACTCTACTGTGCTCAAATTTATTGAAAAGAGAAAAAGAGACCTCAAAAGCAGGAGTCTCGACTGGCTATGAGCTGGCTGATCATAACAGAGAAGCAGAGCGCTGCGAGCAGAATCGCATCGCTTCTTTTCAAGGATGCGAAGGCTTTGAAGGATGGAAAAATCGTCTACTACTACTCGAAATCGAACGATGCATACGTTCTTGGGCTCAAGGGACATGTTGTTGAGCTCGATTTCCCAAAGAAGTTCCGCAGTTGGACGAAAACGAAGCTCGTAGATCTGATAAACTCGGAGCTCGTCACGGTTGAGAAGGAAAAGGCGATAATATCCCTGCTTCGAGAACTCGCAAAGAAATCGCAACGGGTAACGATCGCAACGGACTACGACAGAGAAGGGGAATTAATAGGCTTGGAAGCAGTGGAAATAATCAGGGCTGTGAAAGAAGACGTAAAGGTAGACAGAGCGAGGTTTAGTGCGATAACGAAGGAGGAGATAGCAAAGGCGTTCGCAAAACCAGAAAAACTCGACTTAAACCTTGCGAAGTCTGCGTTGGCAAGACAAAAGATCGACCTGATCTGGGGCGCAGTTTTGACGAGGTTCATTTCCCTGAGCTCTCGTAGGCTTGGAAAAGACTTTTTAAGCGTAGGTCGTGTTCAAACTCCAACTCTGAGGCTCATAGTTGAAAGAGAAAAGGAGATAGAGAACTTCAAGCCCGAGAAATACTACGAGATCTCGTTGGATCTCGGCTTTATAGCAAAGCACCCGAAGAGGTTCAAAGACCTCAGTTCAGCGAAAGAGGCGATCTCAAAGATTGGAGAATTTGCGCTCGTTAAGAACTTCGAGGTCAAGAAAAGAGTAGAACCAAAGCCCACACCTTTTAACACCACCGAGTTTCTCAGGGAAGCGTCCGCATTCATGCCCCCGCATGTTGCGATGAGCGTCGCAGAAAACCTTTACATCAACGGCTACATAAGCTACCCACGAACGGATAACACAGTTTATCCAGAGTCTCTCGATCTCTTGAGAATAGTTGAAGCGTTTAAAGACAGCGAGTTCTCGAAGGAGGCTAAAAAGGTTCTTGAGCAAGAGACGATTGTGCCCTCGAAGGGCAAAAGGAGAACAACAGATCACCCACCTATACATCCGACTTCGGTTGCGAAAAGAGGCGAGCTAACGAAAGAGGAGTGGATCATCTACGAGCTCATAGTTCGAAGGTTTCTCGCTACGCTCGCTAAGGATGCGATTTGGGAGATGAGAAGGGCTGAACTCGAAAGCGGTATCGAGTTCATAGCCATTGGTAAAAAGCTCGTCGAACCCGGGTGGAGGGAGATATACGTTTACTCGAAGGCTGAAGAAGTCGCTTTGCCGATGCTAAGCGTTGGTGAGAAGCTTAGAATAATCGACAAGAGACTTGAGGAAAAAGAAACTCGCCCACCACCGAGGTTCAGTTCTGCGTCCCTGATCAAGCTGATGGAAAAACTTAACCTCGGAACAAAGTCAACAAGGCACGAGATTCTAAAAAAGCTGGTCAGCAGAGGATACGTGGCTGGGAACCCATACAGACCGACGCAGATAGCGTTTTCAGTCATAGATGTCTTGCGTGAGAAAGCAGAGACTATAACCTTGCCAGAAATGACAGCAAAGCTTGAAAAAGAAATGGATGAGATCGCAGAGGGTAAAAAGAGCGAGGAGGAAGTCGTTTTGGAGTCCAGAAAGCTTCTCGAAGAGATCATGAGCGAGATCAAGATCGAAGAGATCTCTGAGAAACTTCGAGAAGGAGTTAAGAAGGATAAGGTGATTGGAAAGTGCCCACAGTGTGGGAAAGAGCTTGTATTAAGGAGATCGAAGGCGAAAAAAAGGTTCATAGGCTGTAGCGGGTATCCCGAGTGCAACTTCTCCTTGCCTCTACCGCAGAAAGGTTCTCTAACCGTTACAGCGAAAGAATGCGAGAAGCACAGAACAAAGATTCTTCGAGTGAGGGACAAGAAAACGTGGAGCTTTTGTCCAATTTGCAACGCTAAGGATTTATAGCCCTGTAGAGGTCGTCGATGATCTTCAAAACATAGACCCCACAGCTCGTGAGCTTGTAGTTCTCGCCCTCCTTTGTAACGAGACCGAGTTTTGAAAGCGCTTTGAGGTGTCTGTCGATTATGCTTGGGTTCAGTCTTGTCTCAAACATGATCTGGGAAAATTTTTTAGGATTGTTTCGTAAGGATTTTAGGATTTCACCAACACCTTTTCGTGAAATAACCTTGAGTATCTCCCTTATCTCCTCCTCGCTTTTAAGCTTATAGATATCGTCTGAGTCCATTCACCATCAAGTGGTTTCGACGCTTTTTAATTTTGCTGTTCTTATGCGGTGTGGCAAACTTGAAGCCGACTGCGATTTATTGTGATATGTAGGGGTTAGTAAGGTTTATAAACCATGCGTGGAAGAGGCGGTGATGGTTGGGGGAATTATAATTAATAAATACGAAAGAACTCTTGAGTTCACAGCCGAGCACTGCGTAGGTTGTGGGATCTGCGAAAGTGTTTGTCCAAAGAGCGCAATAGAGATACGGAGGAATGGGGCAAACTTCGTTGCAGAGATAAGCGATGCATGTGTGGTTTGCGGAATCTGCGCAGACCTTTGCCCATACGGTGCTTTGAGACACGAAGGGGGAGTTTACAGAGATCTCCTCGAGGAAGTGGGGTTCAGAAAAGTCGAAATCGATGAAGATCTGTGCATACTCTGCGGGCTCTGCATGCGAGAGTGTCCAAGGGGAGCGATAAGAGTTGTTAGACACGTGGACAAAAGTAAGCTCAGAAGAGGGACTTTCAGGATAAAAGAGGGCTGCATAGACTGCAGGCTTTGCGTCGAAGTTTGTCCAACGAAGGCGATCAGCGTATACAAAGGAAAGCCAACAATAGACTCGAACAAGTGCATATTTTGCGAGATGTGCGCAAGAATCTGCCCGATGAACGTGCTCGAAGTTCGATGCGACTCTTGCAGGAACATCGCTGAGAAAGTCCATGCGCTTAGCGGTAAAGTCGTTGTTGACGAAAGCATTTGCTCGACATGCGGAATTTGCGCAGAGGTTTGCCCAGTAAAGGCGATAAGGGTTACAAAGGTCTTTGAGGGAGAGCAGAAGTGGTTTAAGGAAAAATGCGTTGCGGAATGCACTGTTTGTCGAGACATCTGTCCAAACTTCGCAGTCAGCTACAGCTACGAACCCGAGAAGGTCGTGAAGTTCAACGGCAGGTGCAACTTCTGCGGGACTTGTGAAAGATTTTGCCCAGGGAATGCAATCGAGATAAGGCGCAAGTTACCAGTCGAGTTCCAAGTTGACTTCAGAGAAGTGAGCAGAGACGGTAGAACGAAGTTGATAAAGCTCGTCGGCAACTGCATAGGTTGCGGAATCTGCGCAAGCATATGTCCAGTAGGAAAGAAAGAAATCCTCGAAATCGTAGACGGTGCGGTGGCGGAGAAGGAAACGAGCGAGTGCACAGCTTGTGGGCTTTGTGTGGCAAATTGCCCTGTGGGAAGTCTGAGAGTTTTTGAGGTCTCAGGACAATAGCTTTTTCTTTAAATTTCTCCCCAGCAAAAAATAAGATTAACGAATTCCGAGCCTCTTCAACAACTGTGTCGCTCTCTCTTGTCCGTAGAACTCGTAAACGCCTCCCTTGCTTCCCGGTTTCACACTTGGGTCCCCGAGATAGCCAGCGTCGACAAGCTGGACTAAGAGCTTTGGTGGTGCCCACTTTGGATCTTTTGTCATCTGGAACATCGCTTCATAGATGCGAAGTCTTGTGTCGAGCCCGACGAGGTCGCCGGTTTCGATTGGTCCCATCGAGTAACCGTAGCCAAGCATCATTGCGATGTCGATGTCTTGTGGGGTTGCAATGCCTTCTTGGAGCATTAGCATCGCTTCTTTGCCAAGAATAAGCCCAAGACGAGTTGTTGCAAATCCCGGGGAGTCTTTGACGACTACAGGAACTTTTCCGAGCTTCGAAAGCCAGTCCTTAATCTCAAGAACGAGTTTTTTCTCTGTCAAAAGCCCCTCGATCAGCTCAACAAGCTTTTGGATTTGTGCTGGATTGAAGAAGTGAATCCCAAGGAACTTCGACGGATCCTTAACTGCGGAGGAGAGCTTTGTTATGCTTATTGAACTCGTGTTGGAACCGATGACAGCATCGCAGAGCTGGCTAACCTCTCGAAGCACCTTTAACTTCAAATCCACATCCTCGTATACCGCCTCGATTATCAGATCGCACTCTTTCAGATCTGCGTAGTTCTGCGACGTCTTGATTCGAGAAAGAACTTTCTCTGCGTCGCTTTTGCTCATCTTTCCCTTCTCTACGAGCTTCATAACTCCGAATCTCCCGTTCTTAATCGCTTCGATGCCCTTGTCCAGCGCCTCTTTCCTCGAATCAACTGCAACGACTTCGTAGCCTTGCTGAGCAAAAAACTGTGTTATTTGCGTCCCCATCAAACCAAAACCAACAACCCCGATGCATTTAAACATCTTATCACCTCCTCTTCTCGAGAAACTCCTTCATAAGCCTCTTCGCCTCCTCGCTTGCGAACAGAATCGAGAATAGGCTCGCCTCGTATCTCAGACCATCTCTAAGCGGAGTGTTCATCGAGGCGTTCAAAGATCTTTTTGCGAGCTTCACCGCAATCTCGGACTTCTCTGTGATTTTGTTTGCAATCTCCTTTGCCCTTTCCATTAGTTTCTCGTGTTCAACGACCTCGTCAACAAGACCAATGCGAAAAGCTTCGTTTGCATCGATTATTTCGCCTGTAAGCACGAGTTTCTTCGCCATTCCAAGACCGACGAGCCTTGGTAGCCTTTGCGTCCCTCCTGCGCCGGGAATTATGCCGAGGTTTATCTCTGGTTGCCCGAACTTCGCCTTGTTGCTCGCTACCCTTATATCGCAAGCCATTGCAAGCTCTAAGCCACCGCCAAGGGCAAAGCCGTTGATCGCTGCGATTGTTGCGATTTCAAGCTCTTCTATTCTTGCAAAAAGCTCTGTTCCGAGTTTTGTTGCTTCTATTGCTTTCAACGGATCTCTTTGGATTAGTTCGTTCACATCAGCTCCAGCTGCGAAAGCCTTACCGCTACCCGTGATTATCAGCACACGAACTTCCTTTTCAGCTCTTTCAACGATTTCTCTGAGTTCTTCTCTGGTTTTTGTATCGAGAGCGTTCAGCTTTTCTGGTCTGTTCAGCGTTGCGATCCCTATTTTACCTTCGACGGTGTATAGAACGTTCATATTCTCCCCAGAATTTGCCTCGCTATTATCTGTTTCTGGATCTCCTTTGTCCCCTCGTAGATTTCTGTGATCTTTGCATCCCTATAGTAGCGCTCCGCAGGATACTCGCCTATGTATCCATAGCCACCGTGGAACTGCACGCACCAGTCCGCAGCCATCACCGCAGTCTCGCCAGCGAACCACTTTGCCATCGAGGAAAGCTCTGGGCGAGGATTGCCAATGCTACAATACCAAGCTGCTTGCCACGTCAAAAGCCTTGCAGCTTGTATCCTTGTTGCGATTTCTGCAATCTTAAACTGTGTGTGCTGGAACGCTCCTATTGGCTGATCGAACTGCTTTCTCTGCTTTACGTAGTTTATCGCAAGATCCAATGCTCCCTGTGCAATTCCGACAGCCTGTGCAGCAACTCTCGGTCTCGTATGGTTGAAGAACTCCATAAGCTGATAAAATCCCCTACCCGGCTCCCCGAGAATGTTCTCGTCACCAACACGGACGTCTTTGAGCACGATCTCAGCGGTATCGCTCGCTCTCAAGCCGAGCTTGTTCTTTATCTTTGTAGCCTTGAACCCCTTGGACTTGCTCTCAACGATCGCAAAAGTTAGCCCTTCGTGCTTCTTTTTACCTTCGAAGGTTCTACCGAGAACTAAGACGAAGTCGCAGACACTACCGTTGGTGATGAAAGTCTTAACTCCGTTTATGACCCACTCGTCCCCTTCCTTGACTATCTTCGTCTTCACACTCGCAACATCACTCCCCGCTTCTGGCTCCGTCGTCGCCATAGCGGAAATCCCATTTTTCTCGGTCACCCATCGTAGATACTTCTCCTTTTGTTCCTCGTTGCCGAATAGAATCAGCAATTCCGTGCCAAACGTCGAGCTGAGGCAAGCGTTGCCTAATCCAGGGCTTACACGGTAGAATTCTTCGGTGACCAAGCACTCCTCGAGCAGACTCAATCCCATGCCCCCATATTCTTCGGGAATCTTTATCGTTGAGAACCCAAGTTTCCTCGCCTTTTTCACGAGCTCTATTGGATACTTCTCCTCCCTGTCGCACTCTTCGATCAGCTCCTTCGTGAACTCCTTCTCGGCAAACTCTCTCGCAGCCCTTCTTATGTCTTCTTGCTCCTCACTCAACTTGAAGTCCACAAAAATCACCCCTTTCTAAACCAGACCTTCCAAACCCCGCTCCCATCTTTTGCGGTGTAGAGCGAAACCTCATCCCCAACAAAAACCTCTTCTTCACTCCACCCCATAACACGAACGTCGCCAAATCTTGCGACCACGATCCTGTAGGGCTTGCTCCACTCGTAGCCACTTGGTATTGAGTAAACAACGGTGAAGCACTCCACAACTCCTTTTCCAGTTATTTCAACCCACTCAGTTTCACTTCCACATACGCAATCAGCTCTTGGCGGATAGTAGCTTCTCCCGCATTTGCAGATCGTTTTGTATACCTTCCCCTCTTCAAGCCCTTTCCAGAATTTTTCAGTCTTCGTAACCGGGATTCTGTGCTTTAGTCTTAGCTCTCTGCTTTCAACGATCATCGCATCACCTCCCAAAGATGAAAACCCAGCAGAAATGTCCTGTGCCACCCACGTTGTGGGTAAGGGCTCTGTAATGTTTGAGATCCACTTGCAGTTTTCCTGCATCTTCTCTAAGCTGTTTCACAACTTCGTAAACCATCGCAACACCCGTCGCAGCCAATGGATGCCCCTTCGCCTTAAGTCCGCCGAAGGTGTTAACCGGAATTTTCCCACCAAAGTCGGATTCACCATTCTCGATGAACTTGCCACCTTCGCCCTTTCTGCAAAAGCCAAGGTCTTCGTAAGCCATTATCTCCGCAATCGTAAAGCAGTCGTGAACTGTCGCCAAATCAAAGCTCTTCAGCGGGTCGTCGATTTTCGCTTTTTTGTAAGCCATCTCTGCTGCGATCCTCGTAGCCTTCAGACCAACGAAGTCTTCACGCATCGTCATGTTCGATGTGTCCGAAGAGAAACCAACGCTTTCGATCCAAATCGCATCCCAGCCATGCTCTTTAATCGCTTTTTCGCTCGCAAGAATCGCAGCGGATGCGCCATCGCTTATTGGAGAGCAATCGTAGAGCTTGAGCGGGTATGTTATCGTTCTCGAGTTCAACACGTCTTCGACGCTAATCTCCTTCTGGAAATGTGCCTTTGGGTTTTTTACAGCGTTTCTGTGTGCTTTTACAGCAACCATCGCCATCTGTTTCTCGGTTGTTCCGAATTTCGCCATGTGTGCGGTTGCGTGCATTGCGTAATAAGCTGGGAAGGTCGTGCCGTAGAAGTGGTGCTCCCAGAGGTAGTTCCCCGCTCTACCGCCGATTGCAGCGGACGTTGCTGTATCGACTTCGGTCATCTTTTCCACGCCTATTGCGATCGCAATGTCTGCAAGCCCTGATTTTATCGATGAGAACGCAGTGTAAACAGCGGCACTTCCAGTTGCGCACGCAGCTTCGACACGTAGAGGTCCTTTGCCTGCAAACCCGCAGTATTCGTTCACGACAACCGCTGGCATCAATTCGTATCCACGAGTTCCAACACAGCCAACGACGCTGATTTCGATATCCTCTTGGCTTAGATTTGCATCTTTTAGAGCTTCTTTCACAGCTTCGAACGCCAACTCCTGCAAGGTAACTTCTCTCTGCCCGAACTTCGAGCAACCAACACCGACGACACCAACTTTCATTACCCGTAGTGGACATTAACCTTAAAATACTTTTCGCAAAATGCGAATCTAATCTACGAGAACGAGCGCAATAAGCGCATTTTCTTCGCTACTAATTTTCGCCAACTTCACAACTTCGACGCCAACTGCGGACAAAGAGAACCTCATTTTCTCAGGGAACTTACAAGGAACCTCGCATTTTTCGCAGAGGTTGCAGTTTCCCGGAAATAGGGCTAAAGCGAAGGTGTATCCTTTTCGCATAAGCTCACGCTCTTTTTCAAGCAAGAATTTTAAGATCTCCCTCTTCTCGTTCTCGAAGTCTTCTCCTATCTCGAACTTGATGAGCAGAGCTTTTCGGTAGTGCTGGAGTAACTCCTTAAACTCCTTCCAGCTCGGAGCGTTTGGTGGGCAAGAGGGGCTTTTATCGTAGTTCCTGCAGTTTCTGCACTTCCAGTATGGTCTTGGAGACACTGAAATGCTCTCTACACTGATCTCTTTTTCAAAAAGAACTTTCATGGAATTATCGTTCTTCTATGGTCTTTGTGAGTTCGTGACGCTATGAACGTTTGCAGATGGTTGATCTTTATTCCCTTTTTCTTCATCCACTCCATGAACTTCCTTCTCTCCCTCCTGAACTCCTCCACGTCCTTGTAGCGCACGATCATGCACAAATCGTATTGAGAGCCGACGGTTTCGAAGATGTTCTCAACGAAGTCGAGCTTTTTGAAGTGCTCTATGATCTCGTCAAGCCTTGTTTTGGATTCGATGTCGAAATCGAGCAGGAGAACTGCGAGCATGCTCAACCCAATTTTCTGGTAATTTGCCACCCAATAACCTTCTTTCAGCTTTATAAGGAAGCCATGGTCTTCGAGCGCTTTAATTCTGTTCTGAACAGTCCTGAGAGTTACGCCGATCATTTCTGCGATCTCTGCCTGTGTTTTCCCACGCAATAGGTTCTCGATTATCTTCTTGTCGATCTCGTCGAGCTCGTCTTTTCGCATAGAATGAAAAATATTTGGGAGTATATAAAACTTCCTCAACCGCAACTACGCATCACAGCGTTGAGTTTACACAGAGAGTGTGGGGTGGAAAAAGGGTAATAAAAAGGAGAATTTGTTTTAAGTGTTCCTCCTTAGATCCTCCATTTCCTTCATCAGCCCTCTTATCATGTAGCTTATCCTGTCCAGCTCCTTCTCTCTCCCTATGGCTTTCATGATTCCATAGCACAGCTTCATTATCGCTTCCCTGTGTTCGACCTTCTGTCTAAAGATCTGCACCGGAGAAATCTTCAGCATCTCGTATTCCTGGAAATATTCGTTTTCGATGCCCAAGCTCTCGAAAAACTTCTTTATCTGAAAAAGCAATAGGTGTATGTGCACAATCTCTTCTTTGCCGAATTGTGCAGACATGACGCAATTTCGTTTCCTCGTAGATAAACTTATCGGTCTTGAAAGCCCTCGAAACTTTGTTTAGCAAACCCTTGAATAGAATTATTAAAAATTTAGATAAGCGACGATGGTTGGTCAAGCTTACGAAAATGATTTTATCCAAAGGTCACGATGGGTTTTGTGGAATACATCTCACACCCGCTTATAAGGGAAGGAACTGTGGAGAGGAGAATTTATCAGCTTTCCATAGCTACGAGCGCCCTTTTGAGAAATACCCTTGTTGTGATCCCGACTGGTCTCGGGAAAACGACGATAGCTCTCCTCGTTTTGGCTTCAAGACTGCTCAACGAAGAAGGGAAAGCGCTTTTTTTAGCCCCAACGAGACCGCTCGTTGAACAGCACGCAGAGTTTTTGAGGAGAACGCTTAAAATTGAGGAAGAAAAAATAGTTGCGCTTAGTGGTGAAGACGAGCCGGAGAAAAGGGCTAAGTTTTGGGGATCTGCGAAGGTTATAGTTGCAACTCCGCAGGTTGTTGAGAACGACGTGCTCGCAGGGAGGCTAAACCTTGAAGATTTTGTTTTGCTAATCTTCGACGAAGCCCATAGAGCTGTCGGAAATTACAGCTACGTGTTCATAGCAAGAGAATACATGCAAAAAGCAAAGAAACCATTGATCCTTGCCTTAACAGCATCTCCCGGGAGCGATGAGGAGAGAATACTCGAGATAGTGAAGAACTTGTTCATAGAGGGGATCGAGCTCAGAACTGAGTTCGACGACGACGTTAAGCCATACATCAGCGAAAAGGATATAGAGTGGATCAACGTCGAGATTCCAAGGGAGATCGTTGCGATAAGGGAGAAGCTCGAGCTAAGCATCAAGATCAGGCTGAAAAGACTTAAGGAGCTCGGAATCGAAGTTCCAGAGAAGGCAACGAAGAGAGAACTGCTCGAGATTCAGCAAATTGTTCAAAACGAACTTGCGAATTCTCAAAGGGTCGAGCTTTTTGAAGCGTCCTCGCTCTTGGCGGAAGTTCTAAAGTTAGCCCATGCGGTTGAATTGGTTGAAACTCAGAGTCTCGAGAGCTTTAGGAGCTATGCGGGAAAAATACTAAAAGAGGGCGCTTCGAAAGGGGGTAGCAAGGCATCGAAGAACATTTCCAGCGATCCAAACTTTAGAGATGCGCTAATGCTCGCAATGCGGATCAGCGGTGAACATCCAAAAATTCTAAAGCTTAAGGAAATTGTTTCTGAACAGCTCAAGATCAAGGAGGATTCGAGGATAATAGTTTTCACGAACTACCGTGATTCAGCGGACTACCTTGTTGCTGAACTTTCAAAGATCGCTCCAACTTCTAAGTTCATCGGACAAGCGAACAGAGAAGACGAGAAGGGGATGAAGCAAAGAGAGCAAATCGAAGTCCTTCAGAAGTTTCGTGAGGGGATCTACAAGGTTCTCGTCGCAACTTCTGTTGGTGAGGAAGGGCTCGACATACCTTCGACGGATCTCGTTGTTTTCTACGAAGCAATTCCATCTGAGATAAGAGCAATACAAAGGAAGGGGAGAACAGGTAGAGGGAGAAAGGGGAGAATTGTTGTCCTGATGGCTAAAGGAACGAGGGACGAGGCATATTACTTCATAAGTTTGAGAAAGGAGAGAGCGATGTATGAGACTGTAAGGAGAATAAAGGCGGTGATCGAGAAACAAAAGCGCCCAGTAGAACAGCTCAAGCTCGTTCCAAGCCTTGGTTTGAAGATTTTCGTCGATTCGAGGGAACTTAGGAGTGATGTGGTTAAGCATTTGAGAGACCTCGGAGCATCGCTTGAAGTTAAAAATTTGGAGGTTGCGGACTACGTTTTGAGCGACCGAGTTGCGGTGGAGAGAAAGACGGTCGAAGACTTTGCGGAAAGCATAATCGAAGACAGGCTTTTCCAGCAGTTGATAAAGCTCAAAGCATATCAAAGACCAATCTTAGTGATCGAGGGCGAGAATCTCTACCAGAGAATCCATCCGAACGCAGTCCGTGGAGCGATTGCGACGATTGCAGTCGATTTCGGAATCCCAATAATCAGAACAAAGGACGAAAGAGAGACCGCAGAATTTCTTTTGGCGATTGCAAGGAGAGAGCAAGAGGAGAGGCGAAGAGAAGTCGTCGAGCACTACGCCAAGACCAAGAGAACACTTAAAGAGGAGCAAGAATATGTCGTTTCTGCGATCTCGAACGTTGGAAGCGTAATAGCGAAGAACTTACTCGAGCACTTTCAGACAATCGAAAAGATCGCAACTGCGAGCGAGGAAGAGCTGATGAAAGTTCCAAAAGTCGGAGAGAAGACTGCGAAGCGTATAAGGCTTCTCATGACAACGCCATACAGCGAAGCGGATAAGTTGGATTTGGAAAATTTTTTTGATGCTAACTGAACGTCTCGTGGCAGGAGTTGTGCTACTCCAGTTCCTGAGACCCATTGTTATTGGGACTCATTTCATGCAGTTTCTATCACGATTTCTGAAGTGATAAAATTGCGGAGAGAAGTCATTATGGTAGGGGCTGTTTCTCCACCACATACCTTCCCTTAGCATTTAGTCTAACATAGTATACCCCCTCAATTATACGAGCCCTTTGTCTGGTTCGCCATAGGTTCATCTCCCTAAGCGTATGCTCGATAGCATCCATATCTTCCGAGAGCTTGCCACAATATGGTAAAATGGCGAAGGGATTGCCCATTTCTTTACCAACATGACAAAGATTTATTTGAGGATAATTTACGGGGGCGGATACGTACCCAAAAATGTCAAACCGAATATTGAGCCTGGGCGCTGACCATAATTCTTCTACATTCCCACTGCTCGGCACATAAAGCACACCAAATTGTTGACCTGCAAATTTTTGAACGTATTTTAAATCCCTTGGCGAGATTGCTAAGTACACCCTCGTTAAACTCCCACTTTGAGCATACGTATTAAGCTGCTCAATAATACCATTAATCGCATCTTTTTTGACACCAAATTTAACTTCTATTCCTATTAACTCCTCTTTGTTGCAATAGACATCTATGGCCAATTTATTTTTGGGGAAACAAACCAAATCTATCTTTTTATAAAACTGAGTAATATTTCCTCGTTCGCCACTCATTTTCTGAGGATCCGGCAAAATTCCCTCCACTTCTACATCCCAACCTTGTCGCGTATAGAAACTATAAAGTTCGTGTATTAACGAGGCCTCATTATAAGTTAGAGGAGGGATATTTTCTCGAATAAATTGTTTGGATCTATACCTAACGTAGACTTCATGGCCTGTAAGCGAGTAACCAATAAGCCCAACTCCAATTTCTTGGAGCGTCTGCCCGTAACTAGACTTAACCCTCTCGAGAATCTCATGGGGAACTACGAGATACAGTTCGTCGAGGCTTTTAGTAGTTGTAAAATTTTTGAGTTGTTCCATGCTTTGTACGACGGCTTCAAAACTCCCTTTAAATTCGTATCCAATATACCTTTGGTTCTTAACTGCTACGAGATCTACGTAGATATATTTTTTGGTATGCTTTTCAATCATCTCCCCTTTATCCTTAATTTGGAAAGTGGATTTAAAGAGAGGTTTTGCTATTGGCACTTCACCATAAACTGTATAACCTTGGTTTTCCAACCAAGACCAGAATTCGTGTTTTATTTTTTGTTCACCCATATGAACTCCTTCAGCCTCAGCCAATAACTCCCTCGAAACGAAGCCCTAACTTTTTTACCCTACTTTTTTGATCTACTGAGCTCATGAGGTATAAACATTCGTCAATGAGCTTGAGGATCAGGGAATTGTGAGCATTTTCGAGCTCTGGGATCTTGTCCTCGTAGTTGATTAACCATTTTCTAATCGCTTTCATCCACCTCAAGTAGACTTCACAAGTTAGCCTGTCCTGCTCGTTACGAAGGAGGTGAAAGGCTATTGCAATCTTTCTATCTATCAGCGGGAAGTAATGCGGAGCGAAAACATGGAGAAGCTTTATTGTGCCTACCGGTTCATTTTGACCGATGTTCGCCAGTTCTCTTAGCCCCTCGTTCACTCTTTTGAAGACTTCAGAAATCCTTTTCTCGTCTATTTCTTCTCTCAGCAAGTGCTTGTCTTTGAAGAACTCGATATTCTTTTTTCTTTCTCGAGAAAGTCGCTCAACTCCTTAAAGTAATTCCTTAAACTGAAGTCGCTCTTTTGCCTAAAATACGTCTCAAATCTCCTAATGTTCCAAATAGAGAAGTATGGAGCTAAGGCAAAGCCAACAAGCTCGTTCCTACCAACTTTAAGCTCTTCCAGAATATCCCTGAAGCCAACGGCTATTCTTTCTCTTAGCTGTTTTCCTTCGATATTAAAAGCATCGTAGTCAAAGTTTTCGAACATCAGGGAGATTTCAGCTCTCTGATCCTCGGTAACTTCAAAGAATCCAAGATCTAACCATTCTCTCGCCCATCTCACTGCAAATTTGTGAGCGTCGTATCTCTTTTCGAAAATCTCGAAAATCGCATGGTATGCTCCTATCAGCTTTTTAAATTCCTCTTTTCCGAGCCCGTCATCAACTGTCATATATTAGCCTTACCATTAAAAATAAAAAAGGTTTGCATACCTTAGCAAAAAGTTCAACAGAAAATCTTTAAATCCCCAAACCTAAGATTCACTCGGAGCCACGGTAGCTCAGCAGGGAGAGCGCTTGCTTGGTAAGCAAGCGGTCGCGGGTTCAAATCCCGCCCGTGGCTTTTCTCGTTTCTCTTCTTTACAAAAGTTATCTCACCAGTTCTTTTCCCGATCTATTTCCTTGGCGATTCTTTGGGGCGGAGTGGGAATGTGGAGCTCGTGAAATTGTTTTATGTCTCGGGAAGCGGAATACTGGGTTGACAGAGGCGTAACACTCGGTGAGCTCGGGAGATTGGAAGAGGCGCTTGAGAGCTTTGAGATTGCCATAAGAATCAAACCAAATTTTGCAGAGGCTTGGCTCAATAAAGGTGTAGCGCTTCACATGCTTGGAAGATTAGAGGAAGCTCTTGAAAGCTTTGAAAAAGCTATAAAGATTAAGCCAGATCTTGCTCCCGCGTGGACTTTGAGGGCTTCACTCCTTCACGATCTCGGGAGATATGAAGAGGCCATTAAAAGTTGTGATGAAGCCATAAGAATAAATCCACGCCTTGCGGAAGCATGGAACAATAAAGGGATAATTCTTCAAAAACTCGGGAGGTATAAAGAAGCTCTTGAAAGCTTTGAAAAAGCTAAAAAACTAAATCCCAACCTTAAATATCTGGGGATATCCTAAAAGAAGAGAGAAGGCGCATAAAGAGAAGGGATCTTGAGTTTCCGAATAATGCGGAAAAATCTTGCTTGGGTCTTTACCTAATGCAAAAGTTGAAAAGCGGGGAAACTTTGGGTAAATTTTTTAATCCAGATAAAATGTAAGGGTATGCTTCCTCAGCGATACTCCCCAAAAGAGCTTGAAGCCGAGATATTCAGGTTTTGGAAGGAGAACAAGATTTATGAGAAGGTCAAAAGTAGAGGAGGAAAGAAGTTTTACTTTGTTGACGGTCCTCCATACACGACTGGCAGAATCCACTTGGGCACCGCATGGAACAAGATAATAAAGGATGTTGTGCTCCGCTACTTGAGAATGCGTGGCTATGCTCCAACGGATACGCCAGGCTGGGATATGCATGGACTTCCAATCGAGGTTAAGGTTGAGCAAGAGCTTGGCTTTAGAAACAAGAGGGACATAGAGAACTTCGGAGTTGACAAGTTCGTGAAGAAGTGCATGGAGTATGCGTTGAGGAACAAAGAGTCGATGACTAATCAATTCAAGTCTCTCGCAGTTTGGATGGACTGGGAAAATCCGTATATGACGATTAAAGCCGAATACATGAACTCCGCATGGTTCACGATAAGGAAGGCGTTCGAAAAAGGCTTGCTTTCCAAGGAACTAATGGTTGTGAACTGGTGCCCTCGTTGCGAGACAGCTTTAGCGGATGCGGAGGTCGAGTATGCTGAAAGGGAAGATCCCTCGATCTACGTCAAATTCAGGTTGAAGAACGGAGGTTACATCCTCGTATGGACCACAACACCTTGGACGATCCCAGCGAACATGGCTGTTGCGGTGAATCCGAACTTCGAATACATGAAAGTCAGAGCATACCGCAACGGGGTTGCTGAAGAAGTGATAATAGCGAAGAAACTCGTTGAAACGCTTTCGAAAGGCTACGAGAGATGGGAAGTGGTTGAAGAGTTTTTGGGGAAAGAGTTGGAAGGAATCGAATACGAGCACCCGCTCGCAGAAGAGGTGCCTTTGCAAAAGAATTACAGGCATAGAGTCGTTCTTGCGGACTTTGTCTCTGCGGAGAACACGGGTTGCGTCCACATCGCTCCTGCCCATGGTATAGAAGATTTTGAGCTCTCTTTGAAGTATGGGATCGAAGTCTTCAATCCGGTTGACGAACGCGGAATTTTCAATGAGCTTGCTGGAAAATACGCTGGGCTCAGTATAAAGGAGGCGAACGAGATTATTATAGACGATCTTTATAGAAAAGACTTGCTCGTTGCGGAAGAGAAGATTTTCCACCGCTACGGGCACTGTTGGAGGTGCAAGACTCCGATCATCTTCAGAGCGACAGAACAGTGGTTCATAAAGATATCCGCACTGAAGGAAAAGATGCTCGAGGAGATAGAGAAGGTTCGGTGGATCCCAGAGTGGGCTGGAACTGCGAGGTTCAAGGATTGGATAAGCAACGCAAAAGACTGGTGCATAAGCAGACAGCGCTACTGGGGGATTCCCTTACCAATATGGGTCTGTGAGTGCGGAAAAATGAGGGTTTTAGGTAGCATAAACGAGGTTCCGTGGCAAGACGATCTCGATCTGCATAGACCAAGGATAGACGAAGTTGTTTTCAAATGCGAGTGCGGTGGAGAGATGCGGAGGGTAAAAGACGTCTTCGACGTCTGGTTCGACAGCGGAGTTGCGAGCTGGGGAAGCATTTCTTATCCGCTCAGAGAAGACAAGTTTTATCTTTGGCCAGCGGATTTCATAACCGAAGGGCACGATCAAACGAGGGGTTGGTTCTACTCTCAGCTCGGGGCATCGATCATCTGCTTTGACAGAGCTCCGTATAAGGCTGTGCTGATGCATGGGTTCACGTTAGACGAGCAAGGAAGGAAGATGAGCAAGAGCCTTGGAAACGTCGTAGAACCTGAAGAAGTTGTGGATCAAATAGGAGTCGACTGCTTTAGACTCTACGTTCTCAGCTCTGCGATCTGGGAAGATCTGAAGTTCAGCTGGGAAGAAGCGAAGAACGTGCTAAGGACGATCAACGTTCTCTGGAACACGATAAGGTTCGCATACACATACATGAGCATCGACAAGTTCAAGCCTGGACACGAAATCGTTACCCTTGAAGACCGCTGGATCCTTTCAAGGCTTGAAAAATTCAACAAAGAAGCGATCGAAGCGATGGAAAGATACCACTTGCACAAAGTCGTTCGAAGCTTTTTCGAATTCGTAATCGAAGATTTCAGCAGATGGTATATTCCGTTGATTCGTCAGAGGGTATGGGAAGAAAGGGAGTCGAAGCAGAAGCTTTCGGCCTACGAAACGATGTTCAGAGTCATCGATAAAACTCTGAGAATAATAGCCCCATTTGCTCCGCTCTTATCGGAATGGCTTTATCAGCGTTTTGTGAAATCTTTCAGAGAAGGGGAGGAGAGCATTTTCATGGAAAGCTACCCAGAGCCCGATGAGGCGATGATAGACAGGGAGCTCGAGGAAAAGATGAACCTCGCAAGAGACATCGTCGAAGCGACCGCTTCCGCAAGAAGCAAGGCTGGAATAAAGCTCAGATGGCCACTAAAGGAGCTATTCGTAGAAACGAACGCAGATTTGGGTGATCTCAAGGAGTTGATAGCCAAGATGTGCAACGTGAAGGAAGTGAAGCTTGGAGCTCCAAAGAAAGAGATAATTCTGAAGCCTGATTTCAAGAAAGTTGGAAAGGTTTTGAAAGGTAAAACCAAGGACTTTGCAGACTTTCTCTCCAAGCTCAAAGAGTTGCCAGAAGAGATCGAGTTCGATGGTGTGAAAGTGGAGAGGGATTGGATCATAGTAGAGGAGAGGCTTCCAGCGAACTACGTTTCGGCAGAGTTCTCGAAGGGCAAAGTTTATTTGAACGTTGAAATCGATGAAGCTCTGCAAAGAGAGGCTTTTGCAAGAGAATTCGTTCGTAGAATTCAGCATATGAGAAAGGAGCTCGATTTGAAAGTTGAGGAGTTCATCGAAACGTTCATCGAAGCAGATCCGAAGCTCGTGGAGGGATGGGTGGACTACATAAAGAACGAGACACGTTCGGTGAAGCTCAGCTTTGGGAAAGCCGAGGGATACGTTAGGGAGTGGGAGATCGAGGATTTGAAAGTGACCATAGGAATACGCAGATGCACCTCGAGCAGTGGTTGAAGATCTACGAAGAGATCCTCAAGGACTTTGGTTTCTCAAGGGAGAAAGATGAGGAGTCTGCAAAGCTGATCGCAGAACTCGGGAGAGATAAACTGCTCGACTCAAGCGTTCTTGAATGCATAAGGGGGAAAGAGGTTGCGGTGATCGGTGGAGCTTACGAGAACGAGAGAATAGAGGAGGATTTCGTAATAACCGCTGGGAAGGCGATCGAAAAAGTCTCTTTGATCCCTTCTGTTCACGTCACAGACCTCGAAGAACCTTTGGAGAGACTCTTAGAGCTCGAAAAGAGGGGATGTATCCTTGTGATCCATGCCCATGGGGACAACATGCATAGAATAATGGAGATCGTTCCAAGGCTTAAAAGCTTCGTTGCAACGACCCAAAGCAAACCCTTCGATAGAGTTTACAACTTCTGCGGTTTCACCGACGGTGATCGGGCGGTTTTGATTGCGAAGAAATTTGGAGCGAAGAAGATAACTCTTTACGGCTTTGACTTTGAAAAAGCGGAAGGAACTAAGCTCAAAAAACTCAAATGGGCGAAGAAGATATTGGAGATCGAAGGATGCATCCCGCAAAAGTCCAGTTGAGGGGATTCCATAGCGAAGAGATCTCAGAAATTCTAAAATTTGTTGAGAAGGCAGAAGTAGTTCAGTCGAGGGATGGAATAGATCTTTTCTTCGAGAACGTAGACAATGCGAGGCTTTTTATCTCGAAATTGAAAAAGAGATTCAGAGTTGAATCAAAAATGAGCACGGAGAGTCTTGGGTTCAAATCAAGGGCGAGATATCTCTTCGTTTACTCGGTTAGAAAATTGAAATAGCTTTTATACCCAAACAGCAAGCTCTGCACGTGAAAGAGCTCATAATGAAACATATTGCGATAAACTCTGCGAAGTTTGGAAAAGCAGACGAGAAAGCGGTGATTGGGAAAGTTATCGCTGAAAAACCCGAACTCAAGGCAAAGGTAAAGGAGCTAATACCGCTCGTGCGAGAGTGCATTCAAGAGTTCGAGATGCTCGACGAACAGCAGAAAAAAGAGCTTATAGGCAAATACTACGTCGAGAAAAAAGGTTCTGAAAGGGAACTCAGCTTACCACCACTCCCCAAAGCTGAGAAGGGGAAAGTTGTGATGAGGTTTGCCCCAAATCCAAATGGTCCGCCAACACTCGGCTCGGCGAGGGGAATAATAATCAACGGCGAATACTGTGAGATCTACGATGGGAAGTATATAATAAGGTTTGATGACACGGATCCGAAGACAAAGCGCCCGATGCTCGAAGCCTACGACTGGTATCTTGAAGACGTGGAATGGCTGGGCTACAAGCCTGACGAAGTTATCTATGCGTCGAAGAGAATTCCAATCTACTACGAGTATGCGAAGAAACTGATAGAGCTTGGGAAAGCTTACGCTTGTTTTTGCAAGCGTGAAGAGTTCAAGAAGTTCCGAGATTCTGGAACTCCTTGCCCACACAGAGAAAGCGAGATCGAGAAGAATCTCGAAGTCTGGGAAAAAATGCTCGAAGGTTTCTACAAAGAAGGAGAAGTCGTTCTGCGGATAAAGACGGACATGTCCCACAGGGATCCAGCGGTTCGTGACTGGGTTGCGTTCAGGATAATCTACACCCCACACCCGCTCGTTGGCGACGCTCATTTCGTTTACCCCACGCTCGACTTTGAGTCTGCGATCGAAGACAAGCTGTGCAACACGACGCACATTCTGCGTGGCAAGGATTTACGAGATTCCGAGCTGAGGCAGAGATACATCTACGAATACCTCAACTGGGAATACCCCGTGACAATGCACTGGGGAAGGGTGAACATCGTGGAATTTGGAAAGCTTTCCACATCGCTGATAAAAAGGGAAATCGAGGCTGGGAAATTCGAGGGCTGGGATGACCCAAGACTGCCCACGGTTCGAGCTTTGCGGAGGAGGGGAATCGAAGCGGAGGCGATAAAGAAGTTCTTTATAGCATTGGGACTAAGCGAGAGCGAAGTGAACGTTAGCATGAAAAATCTGTTCGCAGAGAACAGGAAAATCGTCGATGCAAAGGCAAATCGGTTCTTCTTCGTTGCAGATCCAGTGAAGATCGAGATCGAAGGATTGCCGGAAGAAAAAGCGGTTGAGATACCCAAGAATCCGAACACAAAGGAGAAGAGAGTTCTTAAAGGAGAGAGGTTCGTTTACGTTACAAACGAGGACTTCGAGAAGTTTAAAGGCGAAGTTGTAAGGCTCAAGGACTTCTGCAACGTAATCTTAGATAGAAAGGCAAAATTCTTGGGTTTTGAGCTTACTGGAGCGAAAAAGGGCAAAAACATAATCCACTGGTTGCCGAAAAGCTCTGTTCTGAGATGCAAAGTTATCGGAGAGAGAAGTTGCGAAGGACTTGCTGAGAAAGGTGTCGAGCAGGAAATTGGAAAAGTAGTCCAATTTGAAAGATTTGCTTTTTGCAAGATCGAAAAGGCAAATGGAGAGATAGTTGCGATATACACGCACGATTGATTTCTGCCTTATATTTTTAAACCGATCCCCCCGTTCAAATGAAACGAAAGATTAATATAACTCCAGATGATCGGAGCTAAAAAAACAAAAGGGGGGATCGGAAATGGCAGAGAATTCGGTGTTTGTTGGTAACAAACCTGTGATGAACTATGTGTTGGCGGTGTTGACGCAGTTCAACAGTGGTGCGAAAGAAGTTTCCGTGAAGGCTCGTGGGAGAGCGATAAGCAGAGCAGTCGATGTTGCAGAGATTGTCAGAAAGCGCTTCTTGCCGGATGTGGATGTTAAGGACATAAAGATCTCAACCGAACAGGTTGCGGGAGAGCAGGGAACTGCAAACGTTTCTGCGATCGAGATCACGCTTTATAGAAAGTAAAATTTTATTTTATTATTTTGATGATTATTTTTGAGGTCTCGGCTTTCGGGCATCCCAATATTACCGCAAAGCACCGCAGTACACTTGAGGTTACCAAGGACAGCGAGATCTCGAAGAGGGCAGATTGCGTCATAGGGGTGAACGCAAACAAAAGCGCTTCCGAAATTCCAGAAGAAGCGAAGGTTGCGCTTAAAAACGGAGCTAAGGCAGAAGTGGAAATAACTTTACCCAATCATGGATTAAAGGTTGTTTTGCATGGTTTTGGCTCTTCAACGATGAGCTTCACCCACACCAAGGACATCGTGATAAGAAAAAGCGGTTTTGTCTGTGGGAGAACTCTTCTGATTCATGCGAACAAGTCTGCGAAAGACCTTGATAGAGAATTTGTGGAACTTCTGAAGGATAAAAAAACAGAGTTAAGGTTGTTTTTTAAGGTTGAGGATCGCAAAGGTTATCGCTGACGCTATTAGCCCGGGGACAACGGGATACGTGTAGAAGGTCTTGTAGAAGTAGACTTGCCAGAGCACGCAGACTGCGATCGCAACGAGCATCGAAGCAACTATTGCGACCTTGCGGACTTTCTTTGCATACAACATGGCGAGCAGTGGAATCAAGAACGCAGAGGTTATCGCAGAGAAGCTTATGCCGACGATCTCGACTATTATTCCCGGCGGACTAATTGCGAAGGCTATTGGGATCAAAGCCAAGACAACGACTGCGAACCTCGTCAAAACGAGAGCCTTGGAATCTTGAATATTTTTTGCGTTTTGCAACAGATCACGAACCAGCGCTGTTGCGGAAACGTGCACGAGAGAGTTTATCGTGGACATTGCAGCTGCTATGATCGCAGTTAGGAGTAGTGCGTTGACTCCGAGAGGCAGAGTTTTCATCGCCATGTATGGAACAACTTTGTCGACGTCTTTCAGAAACTCTGGAACCATCTCCTTCGGGATCACAAGCCAACCAAACGGACCTAGGCTGAAAACGCAGATGGCAAAAATCCCGATGATTATCGGGGTCAGAAGCATTCCATATGCGATAACCCTTTGATCATTTGCAGCGATGAATCTGATCACGAGCTGCGGAGCTGAGAGCTGTGCGATGCTAATTGCGAAACTCAAGCTGAGCACGAAGGGAACTATCATCCCTGCGCTCATCACAGGTGGAGGTCCCATTTTTCCAAACTCAAAGACCTCGGGTTTTACCTGCGAGAGCTTGCTTATCGCTTCAAATCCTCCGAGTGAGTAGAGCAGGGTGGAGAAGAGCAGAATAGCTCCAAAGAGCATTATGACCCCTTGTATTATGTCCGTCGTAACTACTGCCCTGAAACCGCCGAAGGCTGTGTAGATCGTAACTATGATCGCAACCAAGAAAAGCGCATCGATGTAGCTGATGGAAAGCATCGTTTGAAGCAAAATGCCAGCACCTTTGTAGATCGAGACCATGTAAAACTCGAAGAAGAAGATTATGATGAGTGCGCAGATCATCTGCGTTTCCTTCCCAAACTTTTTTCCAAAGAGCTCTGGAATTGTCAGAACTCCGTGCTCGTCTGCGAGTCTTTTCATCGGTGTAGCTATTATTAGCCATGCAAGGATTGCAAATAGAATGTGGAAGAATATCAGAAATGCGCTCCACTGGAATCCCAAGAGAAACCCAGTTCCACCGCCACCGAGAAAAGCTGCTGTGCTGAAATAGGTTGCGAAGAAGGAGAAGCTGACGGCGAAAGCTCCAAGTTTTTTGCCTGCGATGTAAAATTCCGGTATGTTTCGAGTTCTTCGATACTCGTATAAACCTATTAGAACCATCAGAAGGAGGTAACCTACAAAAACCTCGAGGATCATAGCAATCTCCTTGCTCTCCTATAGGCTAAAACAAACCCGACGAAGATCAGCGCGATCGAGATTCCATAAACGGTTTCGACGATCATACCCTCACCAACCTTTTGGCTTTTCCTTCAAATCTTTCAATCTCCCCTTTAGCCAAGGCAACGAGTTCCGCATTTATTCCAAGGAACTCTCGAACGTCTTTTGCGATCCTTTGCAAGATCGTCGCATCGCCTTCGTAGAGTATTCTTACACCGCTTCCGACCTCGATCTTATACTGCGTTATCCCGTAGCTCGCAAGAATTCTTTCGACATCGCTCGGGTAAAACTTGGCTCCGCTGTGGATTATCATGTCGTCCGTCCTCCCACGGATCCGCTTTAAAGTGATGTGCTCGATTCCGCACTCGCAACGCTCTTTTGCGACGATCTCAGACACTTCGCCACTTCTATACCTTATCAAGGGCATCGCCTCCCTGTTTATCGCTGTGTAAACTATTTCGCCTTCCTCCCCTTCATCGAGAACTTCTCCTGTCTTCGGATCGACAACTTCGATCACGTAATTGTCTTCCCACATGTGGAGCCCTCTCCGCATTGGACACTCGAATCCAACGCTACCAACACCGCCCATCTCCGTAAGCCCGGGGATGTCGAAAGTTTTCGCATCGAAAGTCTCTTCGATAACCTTTCGCATCTCATCGCTCCACGGCTCTGCGCCGAGTAGCATTTTCTCGACCGGTAAATCTGATGGCTTGTAGCCAAGCTCTTCTGCGACTTCTGCAATTCTCAGCGGATAGCTTGCGGTTGCGCAGAGCACAGTGGTGCCGAAATCAACCATGAAGCGGATCTGATTCCTCGTGTTCCCTGCACCGATGGGGATTACGAAGGCGTTTATCGCATCTGCTGCGAAGTGGAATCCAAAACCACCGTTCCACAGTCCGAAGGCAGGGGTTATCTGAATGACGTCTTTAGAAGTTATTCCGGCAATGTGAAAAGCCCTGAGCACCATTTCCCTCCATTGATAAACGTCCTTTCTTGTGTAGGGGACAATTACGGGTTGCCCAGTTGTTCCACCGCTCATCTGAATGCGGACTATTTTGTCCTTCGGAACACAGCTCATCTTCAATGGATAGGCGTTGCGAAGATCTTGCTTCGTCGTAAAGGGAAGCTTGTGCAATCTTTCGGGAGTTATTCTGTCGAGATCTATGTTCTCGAATCGTTTCTTGTAGAACTCGCAGTTCTGTGCAACGTATTTGAGTGTAAACCTCAGCCTTCGTCTCTGGATCTCTTGGATCTCCTTTCTGCTCATGTATATTCCATTGGTCACGAATTTCGTGAACAGTCACGTTATTTAAGTTTTTACCTTTTTGGTCAGCTTAAGCCAAAAATCCAAAGTTTAAGTCTTGGTCTTGCACATAGTTTTTCCCAAGCCTTAAGGCGATCTCGGCTTTCATGAGCTCTCTCCCAAGATACGCCGCATGATCGAGCCTTGAAACAAGTCCGAGCTCGAGGATTGTGTCGATTATCTCCTTCGCCTTCTTACCTGCGACCGTAGCTTTTTCGTGTTTGCAGAATATTTTTCCGTCTGCAATGAAGATTATAAAGTCTCCCTTCGGATCTCTGTGGAACTCTTTGCTCTCCTTTGCAATTAAAAAGCTCTCAACTCGTGTTGTCTCGTATCTAACCTTTTCCTTCAGCGCTAAAAGGCTCATTCCCGTATCCTTTGGTGGAGAGTTGCGAAGCTTTGCCATCTTCGAAAGATAGGAAGCGATTCTAAGCTCTCTAACGCTACCTGTAGTCTTTGGACTTGCTTCGGTCGTGAAAAGGAGGTTGCAACCAATCTCTTCTGCAATAAAAGCGAGAAGGGCGTTGATTCCAATGCTGTCTGCATCGCTGAGCTCAGTAACGTTCCCAGCACCGAACAAAAGCGGAGTTTCTTTATCGATTTTTCTGAACTCTATGTATCTTTGTATGGAATTTGCAACGCTTAAAGGCGGATCTAAGATCGGATCTGCAATCACTTTCTCTGTTCTCTTCTTTGCAAGCTCGAGAACTTTGAAAAGTGCTTCAAGACTTCTCTCCGCAACGACGATCGCCTGATCTTCAATCAAATTCAGCACCTCTGCGTTCGAGCTCGAGACGCTCATCACCATGTCGACGCCTTGCTTCACTGCGATCTCTATTGCCTTTTTGCTGAACGTGTCGACGCTTATCGGTTTCTTCGATTCGTCGACTGCGATCTTCAACACTTTACTCAGCTCGTTCGCATCGAACTCCAGCGGAACTCCTATGTCGATTATGTCTGCACTCTCAGCAAAATACGTTAGTCTCTCTCGCAGATCTTTTGGATCTGGTCTAACAATCTCCGCAACGACCTTCATTCTGCTTTCTCCGCCAATCGCAACATTGCGAATTTTGAACTTCGCAGTCTCTTCGAGCTTTTCGACTTCCCTTACAACCTCCTCAGCCTTAATGGACTCGATAAGCCTACAGGCTGGAATTTTGTGCGAAAAGTCAATTTTGTCAGCAAAGCTGAGAACTCTCCTTATGTCTGAAGCATGCAATGGACCAAGGCGAACCTTAACACCTTTTTTCCTCTCGAACTCTTCCCAGTTGCAGTCCTTTGTAAGTCCCGGAACCAAGACGAGGTCGTAGCCTTTTAAGTCTAAGCCTTCAATGTGCTTTGGGGTGATGAAAGCTGCGACGTCGATGTTGCAAACGTGAACGTCTGCATTGACTGCGTTCTCCCTGACGATTCTCTCCGCAAGTCTTCCGGTTACGAGAAGTATTCTCATCTGAGGATTGGTCCCACGTCTGGGTATCCTTGTCTTTGCCCTGTGCCAGCGAGCTTTTGCAACCTCTTCGGATTCATGAGGAGGTCTACTGCGTTCCTAACATGCTCACGGACTCTGTTCTCCGCAACAACGAGCAAATCCTTCTCACTCTCAGCCTCGTCCTCGTGGATCGTTACATCGATCACGTGCTTTCCGGTCAGGATTTGGACTGTTATCAACCCAACGCTCATTGCGAGGTAGCTTACAAGATCTTTTTGTGTCTTTCCAACCCAGCCAAGGGTTATTACGATGTCACAACCGCTGTCGAGCAACTTTTTTGCTGCGACTGGCAAATCCTTTATTCCCGGAACCGTGTAGCGCTCGTATTTCAAGCTCGAGATCTTTCTAAGTTCGTCTATCGCAATCTTTCCCATGTCGATTCGAGAAAAAGTTGTGTCTGCGATTCCGACTTTCAAATCAATCCCCCAGAACTCGCATCGCTTTTTCAATCGCTGAACTTATTAGCTCTTTTCGAATCAAGACGTCTTCGATTGCTGAGAGTGTTGCAATAACCTCGAATTTCCCTATGTTGCCCATCGTTCCAATTCTAAATATCTTCCCTTTAACCCTGTCTTGTCCCCCGCTTACGAGGATTCCGTATTCTTTCCTTAGCGCATCTCTTAGCTCTTTTTCGGTTATCCCGTTCGGGATCCTTATTGCAGTCACGGTGTTCGAATACTCAGCCTTTCCATCGAGTTCTGGGAAGAGCTTGAGCCCAGCGTTTACAGCCCATTCTCTCACAGCCCTGCTCAGTTTTCTGTGCCTCGCAATTCTTCTTTCAAGCCCCTCCTCTCTTATCATCTTCAGCGCCTCTTCTAAGGCGAAAAAGAGCGGAATCGCAGGAGTGTAGGGAGTTTGGAGTTCTGCAAACTTCTTTTTGTAGGCTTTCAGATCTAAGTAGTAGGGGCACTTTGGATTGTAGAAATCCCATGCTCTCTCGTTAACAGCAACAACCGCAAGCCCCGGCGGAGCGCCAAGGCATTTTTGACTGCCTACAATTGCAACATCGATTCCCCATTCGTCCATCTTCACGTAATCTCCGCCTGCAGAAGTTATTGCGTCCATTATCGTCAAAGCTCCGTATTTCTTTGCGATCTTCGCAACTTCTTCCGCTGGATTCAGCATTCCGGTCGAGGTCTCGTTGTGGACGAACGCAACAGCGTTTGCACCTTTTTCAAGCGCCTCTTTCAACTTTTCAAGGTCAAATGGTTTTCCCCACTCGAAGCTCAGCCTCTCTACTTGTGCGTAGCGTTCGGCGATCTCCCCGAGTCTCTCCCCGAATTTTCCATTTTCGAGTGTTACAAACTTTGCAGACTTGCTGAAGGAGGCGATCGCAGACTCGACCCCAGCGGTTCCGGAGCCTGAGATGAAGAAGACATCGCTTTTTGTTCCGAAGACCTCTTTCATAACTTCGGCGCAAAACCGCAGTATTTCTCCGAACTCCGCAGAGCGATGTCCGATCATCTGCCTGCACATAGCCCTTATTATTCTTTCGTGCACTTGCACAGGACCGGGAATCATCAAAAGCATTATTTCACCCCATACTTCTCCAATATTTTCTCAACAATCTTATGCGAACTGCAAAGCCCGCAATCTTCCTTTACGTTTATCCTCACAACCTCGCAGTTGAGGTTGCGTTTTTTAAGTTCTTCTCTCAGCCACTCTTCGCTGAAGTGCTGATCGTAGCCGAGAACGATGACGTCTGGCTTCAGTTCCATTATTGGCTTGAAAATGTCGTTCTCGTCGCCGAGAATTGCTTTGTCCACGAACTTGATCGCTTCAACGACTCTCCTCCTTTGCTCCTCTGGAACAACGGGCTTTGGCTTGTGCTTGACGTTCTTCTCTCTTGCAACTATGACTATGAGCTCATCCCCCAGCTTTTTCGCCTCCCTGAGAAAAGTTATGTGTCCTGGGTGGATTATGTCGAAAGTCCCTGTCGCAACGACTCTTCTCATCTTAACAACTCCAAGTGCTTTGCATAAACGTTTTTCGATCTGTGCTGTAAAGTCAGAAGTCTCTCGAGCTCAAGATCTCGGCGTTGAAAACGCTTTTCATGTGCTTAATTGCGTATTCCTGATCGTAATCGCTGAGCGCTTTTGTGCAGTCTTCGATTATCGCAACTTTGTAGCCACGAATCGCAGCATCTCCAGCGGTGTGGAGAACACAGATGTTCGTTGCGACACCGCAGATGAAAACCTTCCTAACTTCTAGCTCTCTCAACGTGAGATCGAGATCTGTGGCGAAGAAGGCAGAATATCTCCTCTTCTTCACGATGTAGTCCTCTTCTCTAGGTTTCAGCTCGTCGATGATTTCAGCGCCCCACGTGTTCATAACGCAGTGCTTTGGCCAAACTCTAAACTCCTTATCATCGCTCCTATGCCAGTCTTGGGTAAAAACGATCTTCATACCTCTTTTCCTCGCCTTATCAACAACTCTCTTTGTTGTTTCGAAGATCTCTTCCGCATTTTCAATGTAAAGTGCGCCGTTGCGGTAGCAGAAGTCTTTTTGCATGTCCACAACGATCAACGCCTCCATGTGTCAACTTTGCTGGGGGTATTTTTATCTTCTCATCGCCTCTCGTTGACTTTTATCCACGGTGTCGATTGAAAAGAAAAATTTAAAAAAGAAAGCTTACATCGTTTATGCCAAGAAACCTGATTCTCTTGGTATTGGTAACGCTAATAGCCTTTAGCTTGCTCGGTTGCGTCTCCAAACCGGAAGTCAGAGAAATTAAAAACTACTGGAGTAATGTTTCCGACAAAGAGATGGAGATGATCACAGAGCTTAAGCTTTACAACCCAAATGTTTTCCCGATCCCGATAAAACGTGTGACACTCGATTACTTCATCAACAGCGTAGAGCTCGGGGAAGGGGAATCATTCAGCGTCAGCACAGAGGGAAAGAATTTAACGATCTTAATTAAATCTACTCTTGACAACAACGCTTTGGTTGAGTGGTTTCTCTCCCACTTGAGAAGTGGAGAGAAATCGACTCTGAAAATCTACGGGAAAGCTTTTCTCGATCTAATAGTACTGGAATACGGCATTCCCATTGAGCTTGAAAGAAAGATCGAAACAGAAATTCTCTCAAGCTTTAAGATTGCCTTAGAGGAACGCATAGGACCAGCGAGAATTAAAGCTGAGTCCGAGAAAGTGACTTTGGATGAATCCAAGCTAATTGTGCCGGTAATTGTTCGTAATGAGAATAGTTTTCCAATCTACTTTGGAACAACCGAGTACGCTTTGAGGATGAACGAGATCGAAGTTGCAAGTGGAACTCAAGAACACGGGCTTCTACTTCCGCCGAATTCTGCTTCAAGGATCGTATTTGTTTTAGAGCTGAATAAAGAGAAGCTCAAGGAATGGTGGGTTTTGCACGTTAAAAATGGGGAGAGAACGAGGCTGGAGATCACTATTTCACCATGCTTAGAGATCCTTGGGAGCAAATACTGCTTTAAGCTATGCGAATATAGCTACGGGTTCAGAACGAACTTCTTGTAAAATGTTTCAAGTCCACGCAAGTTTTTTTAACTTTTTTTAACCTCGCTACTCATGGAGTTCACACATGTAAACGGAGATAAGGCGAAAATGGTCGATGTCTCGGAAAAGGGGGAAGTTCTCAGAATTGCAGTTGCAGAAGGTTTCATAAAGCTAAAAAAGAGAACTATTGAGGCAATTTTAAAAAATGAGGTTGCAAAGGGAAATGTTATAGCGGTTGCGAACGTCGCTGGTGTCATGGCGGTCAAAAGAACCCCAGAAATCATCCCGATGTGCCATCAGATACCTATAACATCCGTGGATTTCGATTTCAGGGTCTTGGAGGATGGAATTCGTGTTGTTTGCACAGTTAAAGCCATTGCGAAAACTGGAGTTGAAATGGAAGCGCTAAACGGCGTTGCTGTGGCATTGCTGACGATCTGGGACATGGTGAAGTCTCTCGAAAAAGACGAAACTGGAAATTATCCAGGAACTGCGATCGAAAGAATCGTTGTGCTCGAGAAGAAGAAGTTTGCTTGAGCTATAGACTAAGATCGGATTATATGAGCTTGTAGAGAGCCAAAAGCGGTGTGGACGAGTTCAAAGGAAAAAAGATATATCGAGCATTAGCGAAAGCCTTATTAAACAAAAGATCCCACGCACTAAAAGCGCCGATGGTGTAGCCTGGTCTAACACAGGGGCTTGCCGAGCCCCTGCCCCGGGTTCAAATCCCGGTCGGCGCATTTTTGCGAAATATTTTCGAACGAGATCCTTGGGACTCTAAAGTGATTTGCTTGGAGCGTATTTCTCTCGGTCCAGAAACAAGAAATTCCGCTGCGATTTCGAAGTTCACAAATCTGGATTGCTGGATTTTAAATCTGCAAAAAGCATTATCCGATCCGAGGATTCAAAAAGTCGTGGTAATCAGTGCCAAACAGCTTAAAAATTAAAATGAAATCCAGGGCTTCCCAGACGAAAGAGATCGTGCAAAGTTGTCAGAGTTGCAACGAAGAACAAAAGAGAAAAAGAGCACACTTTAAAATAGAGGTCAATTAGATTACGCTTTTTTGAACATCTTCGACGAGTCCCAGCTGTATATACTCAGTGGTTTTATCTTTATCACGACTCTGGGGATTTGGAGCAGCTGCTGGAACTCTGGATCTTGGGGGCTGAGGTACTTTAAAAGAATCCTCTTAGCTAGCTCTTCGTTTTCAACGATTTCTGCGGTTCCCCTTATTATCACCCCCTTGTTTCCCGTCTTTTCCGAAACGTCAACGACGATTGCAACCTTCGGATTTCGCTTCACGTTTCTAACCTTGGCTGAAAATTTTGCAGTGGAGACGTATACAAACTCCCCATCATAAAGGAACCACACGGGGTGAACGTTTGGCATCAAGTTTTTGCCCACCGTAGCTATTCTTGCTATAAGGGGCTTTGAAAGAAGTTCCCGCACTTCTTCTTCACTCATCCCAATTTCCCTCATGCACGAATTTTGGATAGTTTCTTTAAAAATTTTTCGAATAAAAATTAGGTCTCAAAAGTTACGTTTTCGAGACTTTCGAGCTCGTTCAAGAACTTTTCAAGCTCCTGGAATTCCTTCTCAAGGTTTTCAACTTCTTCGCTTACGTTTTCAATCGCGACGACTTCTCCAGGCGTCGGAGTTGGGGCAGGAGTTTGTGGGGGTGTTGGTGTTATGCCGCCTTGCTGAACACACCCAAGGAGCAGTAGTGTTAAGCTTAGAAATAAAAAAATTGAAGCCCTCATCCGAATCCCTCAGCATCCAAAGGTTATTGTCACGCTGTCTGTGAAGTTCCCAGTTGTGAATTTCTCGTTCACACAGCGCTTATAAGCGTAGCTCCCAATTCCGCTCATGAACAGGGTTCCATTGCCGTGGGTTACGATCACGAAGTCTCCCTCACCACTCGCCGTTACGTTCCCTCGGAGAACCATTGCAGTCGTTCCCTTTGCACTTGCAACAGAATCTCCGGTTGCGCTCAGCGTTCCGTTCCCTCTAATCAGCACGACCATTTTTCCGTCGAGTGTAAAGTTTCCGTTGACCTTTGCATGCACGATGCCAATTTCTGGCGCTGGCTTGTATTCTCTTGCAAGCTTCTTAGCCTCAAGGAAAGCCTTTTCGATGTCAAGCTTTAGCTCCCTGAATTCTTGCGATGTCACTTCTTGACCAGAGCTGAGTTTTGCCTCTATGCTGTTCAATGTATCATTTGCCTCGTTGATCGCATTTCTCAGATTTGTAACATCCAACCCAGCGCTCTCGAAACGATCTGCGAGGTCGTTTAACCTCTCTATTATGTCCCTGGCTTTTTCAGTTGCATGTTCGCAGGCAATCTTTCGCATTTCTTTCGACATGTTCATCCACATCTTGGAGCTCTCCTTCATCGCATTACGAAGCTCGTTGTAATCCTTCGCATTCTGGATTTTCAGCTTAATCTGCTCCATTTGTTGTTCAACGTTCTTTATTCTTTCCTGGATCTTCAGCTTTGTCGTCTCGTTCATGTTGGAAGCATTGACTTTCTCTCTCAGTCTTTCCATCCACTCTTCGCAGTTGTGAACCCAGTTCATCATTCTCTCTCTGTTCTCATTCATCATTCCATTCATCCCTGCTCCCATGCCAGGTGTCATTCCCCCCATGTGGTTCATCATTCCTCCGCCCATCATGTTCTCGTTGTCGAATTGGATCCCTTGTCCACCTTCCTTGTGGGCAACCGCAACTATTGGATTCGCCAACATCAAGCTTAGGGCTATGAGCAATTTCACCCATCTCATTTCGATCACCAAAACAATCTTGTCGCTCGAAGTATATAAGGAAACTTTTCCATCGAGAAATTCAGACCGCTTAAGAAGCTTTGGTTTTCAATTCAAAGCTTTAGAATACTTTATTTTTTGCTGTCGATACTTTAGCGAAATCTTTGTTAGTAAAAAAATTTTGGGAAGCTTTAAGTTCTGGGGAATATGTAGACCGAATACTTCCCATCGCTCGCCTCTTCCTTGACGATGATGTGCACGTTTATCTTTGTTACCGAAGGGTTATCCTTCGAGCCCTCGCTAAGGCAAAGCTTATTCGATGAGTATATGCTGTTCCCCTGCTCGTCTTTGTAGCTCACGTCAACCTTGTCCGGAGTTGGACCCTCTACAACGTCTTCAAAGTAGATGCAAACACTATTGCCGGAATTGTTTACCTTTATCTGCTTCACATATTCGACGCCCTTCGCAACGTCAACGCTGAAGCTCTGCGGAGAGACCGTTATATTGCCTTCGAAGACTTCAATCGTTCCTTTAATGCTGAAGAGATATGCACCAACACCTACACCTATCAAAGCAAAGTAGATTAAGACTACGCTTAGCTTTCTCATTTGCATGACATTCGCTAACCATGAGGCTTAAAAAAATTTCGAAATCGAATCGCTGGAAAGCTAGGATCCGAATTTTGCTCAACTAGCGAAGAAACTGCGTTTGCTCGTTACATTATTCTAAGGGTTTTGTCGACGAACTTTTCTACGAGCTTTGCGTGCTTTTCTTCATCTTCCACGAGCTCTTTTAATTTTTCAACATCATTTCCGAGCAAATCGCCAAATTTTAGGATCATCTGCTCATACAGGATCTTTGTGCTTATCTCGAGTTTGTAGATCTCGTTAAAAAACCGTTTATCAGAGAACTCGAACTCTTCACCTTTTTTCTCGATCTCGATTCCAAGATTCTTTGCGATGTCTTCAATTGTTGCTTTGTGTCTCTCTGAGTCTGACATGAGCTGGAAAAGAACTTTCTTTTGCCCCTCGTCTATAACTTCTAAAAAGGCTTTGAAATTCGCTTCGTTTTCGAAGCCAGCCTCAATTCTGTAAGCCTTTTCCAGCATCCCCTTCAGAACGGTTTTCGGATCCATAAACTCCTTAGTTTTTGATCAAGATAAATCTTTCCTCTCGAGTCAAGCGAACGAGATGGCTTAAAAGCTTCGGAGATGTGTTGCTTTTCTAGACAATTCGGCAATAGTGTTAAATATTTGTGGAGCAATCATAGTAATAATGAACACCAAGGCTGTGTCACCGCTTATCGGATTCATACTGCTGATGGCAATAGTCATGGGAGCCATTGGTATCCTTCAGTCCACTGCAGTTCCGCAGTGGAACAAAGCTGTTGAAGCGAAGCACTTCAACTCGCTGAAATACGAAGTCGCAGATATCAGCGAAGTCGTTGCAATCTCCGCTTCGACTGGAGCTCCAGCAAAAGTCGTTTTGAAGGCTGGAGTCGATTATCCGAATTACTACGTCCTCATTTCCCCACCGAAGGCTTCAACAACGATCTCAGCAAAGAGCTTGCAAATCAACATCAACGGAACCCCCATAAACGTGTCCGACAACACCTCGGCAATTATTGTTGAGCCCAATTACTTCTATTCTTCTCGAACAAAGCTGATCTACGAGCACTCTGCAGTTTTAAGGCTTGAAAACTCGGGTGTTTTGGAAGAATCGAGGCAGAGCTCCTTTAGCAATAACTCGATCTCGATCTACATCATAAGGGCGAAGTTCAACAATTTCGCAACGACGGAAAGCGCATCTCTTATCCTTGTTCCAGTCTCGGTTGGAGGAAGAAATGTATTTAGTGGAGACATCAGCTTCGAGTGCTTTGACGAAAGCACTGCTGAATGGTGGAACTCGACGCTGAAATCGATTTATAATAACTCCGACGTGGAAATCAGCCGAAACGGGAACGTCGTTGAGATTAAGAATCTCAAAAACATCACACTCTCTATTTCCGTTTTCGAAGCGTATGCGTTGACTTCGGGCGAGGTAAGCTTGACTCCGCCTCCAAGAAGTTATAGATTGACCCCAATCACCTCAACGAAGATCTTTGACGTGTATCTACACTCGACCATTCCCCTTGGAGCAAAAGTCGTCGATGAATATGGGAATCCCGCAAGAAATGTAACCGTTGGCATTATTGATCCGTGCAACGACAATTCTCCACAAGTAAGCGATGAAAGAGGTGAAGTGTGGTATTACTTTAACGCGAATTGCAGCGGCACTCAGACAGTTTCTTTCAGAGTCGATGGTTCAACGCAATCTTTCACAATAACCGTGCACTCCGTGACTTCAACGACTGGGGAAGGAGCTTTTGAAATAGAATGGTACAAAGATTCGAACTTAATCACGAACTACGATTGGAATGTCTCAGAAATTGGGAACGAAACGGATTTCTTTGTTAGAGTTGTTTTCACAACCTTTGGAATCCCTGCGCCCGGAGTTCCGGTGTATTTTGTTCTAAACAACACTTCGGTTCTCAGCATTGCTTCGAAGGATGACAAAACAAACAGCACGGGATGGGCTAAGGTGAATTTAACCGCATTGGAAAACGGAACCGTCGCAATAGCTGCGATTGTCGCGGATAGCTTTGGAGTCTTGAACATAACCGTAACAAACGCTGGTCTCGCAAATAGACCACCGACACAGCCATCGATTTCGACCGATAAGAAATACTATCGCGTTGGTGAAACAATCACGGCGACGGCATACGATTCGACAGATCCAGACGGAGATCCGATAACCTACTACTACAAGTTCTACGATCTCAGCAATGGCATCATATTGCAAGACTGGAGCACGACGAATACTTACACGATAACCAACAACGAGGAAGGGCATGTGATAAGAGTTTATGCGAAAGCCTGCGACGACAAGAATGCGTGCAGTCCAGAAAACTACACCGATGTTGGAGTCATAAAAGTGATCGAGATAAGGGATCAGAGCATGATTTTTGACTCCTATGTGAGCTCAAGATATTCTAACACAAACTATGGAACTTCAACTCTTCTTTACGCTGGATATTCCACCACTCTACGGATCACGCGGACGTTCATAAAATTCGCACTTCCATCGGAGCTGAACAATGTAAAAATACTGAACGCAACGCTGTATCTTTACAAGAGCGGGCAGATTGGATCTCCAACAGCTATAAAGCTTCAAGCCCATAGAGTTTTAGCAGACTGGAGCGAGACCACGATCAAATGGAACAATCAACCACCCTTCTCACAAACTCCGACCAATAGCATTACACCTCCAACAACAAATCTATATCTTGGCTGGAATGTTACAAGCGACGTTCAAGCCTTTGTCGATGGCACGCCAAACTATGGATGGTGCATAAAGTCGAGCAACGAGAACCTGGGTGTGTTGATTCGGTTCAACTCCAAAGAAAACGCCGCGAACAGACCATATCTTCGCATTGAATATGCTCCGAGAGTTGATTGATTTTTGACAAGAAAAAACTTTTAAAATCGAGTCACGAATTCAAGCATGAACTATCGTATCTTATCGAGACCAAGCTATAGCCTTCTAGAGCTTGAGCTTGCAGATGGTGAAGAGGTTCTTGCAGAGCCGGGAGCGATGGTTTACATGAAGAACGTCGAGTTGTCTCCTACGATGAAGGGCGGAGTTTTTGGGGCGATGAAGCGAAAGTTTCTTGGCGGGGAATCTTTTATAATAAACAGATACGTCTCCAAAGGTAATGGCTTGCTTGGATTGGCTCCCGCTTATCAGGGAGACATAACACATATAAAGCTTTCTGGCAGAATCTATGCCCAAAGCGGCGCATTTTTGGCTTCTTCGCCGACTGTGGACATCGACATCAAGTGGGGAGGGGCGAAAACGTTTTTCGCTGGAGAAGGGCTTTTCCTGCTGAAACTCGAGGGATCGGGAGATCTATTTCTCTCCTCGTTTGGGGGAATTGAGATGCTAGAAGTGGATGGAAAGCTGAGCGTCGACACTGGACACATAGTTGCGTTCGAAGATTCGCTTGATTTCAAGGTTCGTGGCGCAGGTGGTTTGAAGGCGACAATTCTAAGCGGGGAAGGGCTTGTTGCAGAGTTCAACGGAAAGGGCAAGCTCTGGATACAAACGAGATCCATTTCAGAGTATATTGGTTGGCTATCTTCTCTGCTACCCTCTAGAGCGAGGCAGTAGTGTATGAATCTAGCCGAAGGAATTGCGAAAGCATTGAGCGATCTTGGAGTTAAAAGAATCTACGGAGTCATAGGGACTTCTCTCATCGACTTCGTCGATGCGCTTTACGATTACAAGGAGATCCGATACATTTCATGCAGACACGAACAAGTTTCTGCTTCGATGGCCGATGCGGAAGGAAGGATAACTGGTTTTCCAGGAGTCGCAATAGCCCACGGCTCGCCTGGAGTGCTAAATTCAGCGATAAGCGTTGCGAACGCATACAAGGATGGCTCACCAATGCTCTTAATCGGCGGTAGCATTCTGAGAAGCCTGAAAGGGAAGAATCCGATGCTTGAGGCGAAGCAGTTCGAAGTGATGAAGCAGATAACCACGAAGAGCTTCATGGTTGAAGAAGCGAAGAAAGCGCCGAGAATAATTTACGAGGCTTTTTCGGTGGCGATAAGCAAAAGCTCCCCAGTTTACGTCGAAATCCCTGAAGATCTTTGGAGTGAGGAGAGTGAATACGAAAAACTCGAGCTGAGAGTTGAGAGAAGAAACGCTCCGCAAAACTCCATAGAAAAGGCTTTGAAGCTCATTGAAAGCTCGAAGAAGCCTTTGATCCTCGCTGGGTATGGTGTGAACAGTGAGGAAGGATCGAAAGCTTTGACGAAGCTCGTTGAGAAAACTGGGATTCCAGTTGTAACGACTGGAAACGGGAGAGGAGCCATAGACGAGGAGCACAAGCTCTGCTTTGGAAGAGCTGGATTTGGAGGCGGGTCGACTCATGCAGATAGAGCCTTGAAGAACTCGGACTGCGTTATCTGTCTCGGATGCCAGCTCTCCGATGTCACAACTTACGGATTCACTTGGCTCCCCTCTGGGAAAGTTATCGCAGTTACGCTCGATGAGGAGGCGGGAAATAAGTTTCCATACGATCTTCTTGTCCACGCAGATGCGGTTGACTTCACAAAGCGACTAAGCGAGAAGATCTCTTATCAGGCCGATAAGAGTTGGGTGGAAGAGATCAGAGCTTGGCAGAGAGAATGGAACGAGATGCTTGAGCGTTTCGCCACTATGGAGCAAGGACTGGCGAACCCGTCGCTGTTTTTCAAGAAACTCAACGAGAGAATCCGAGACTACGTGATCTGCGCTGGTCAGGGCATGCATGTTCTGTATGGGAACGCCTATCTTAAAATCAGGTCTCCAAGATCCTACTTGGCTACAACAAACCACGGTGCGATGGGCTTTGGCTTCCCGGCGAGTATTGCGGTTGCTTTGCTTGGAAAGAAGTCGCTCGCAGTCGTTGGGGATGGAGAGTTCATGATGACAATCCAAGACCTCGAAACCGCTGTAAGAGAGAACGCACGAGTCAAGGTTGTTGTTGTGAACGACAACAGCTATCGAGTCCTCTACTTCAGACAGAAGTTCCAGAAGGGCGGGAGGGTCTACGGAACGCTCCACAGCAATCCAGATTTTGCAAAGCTCGCAGAAATATTTGGTGCGGAGGGCGTAGTTGTGGAGAGGAACAGCGAGATAGACGATGGAATCAAGGCAATGCTCGAGAGTGACAAACCATTCGTTCTCGATCTCCGAATAGTTCCCGAAGCGTTCGCTCCCTTCAACGTCGAGGCGATCAGGTAGTCTTCGATTTCGAGTAAGTGTATAGGATTCTGTGCAACGCAGTTATATGGCTTAGGATTGCGATTAGCAGGACTCCTTCGTAAACGAAGCCCGTGATCATTGCGAGGAACAAGATTAGCAATCTCTCGCTCCTTTCTGCGATTCCAACATCGCACTTCTCGATTATCTTCTCCGCCCTCGCCCTCGTGTAGCTTACGAGCAAAGCACCGCTCATAGCAACGCTTATTGCGATCCAATCGATTCCATAGATTCCCAAGGCTAAAAAGATCAGGACATCGACGTATCTGTCGATCACAGAATCGAGAAAACCGCCAAAGGCGGTCACCATTTTCTGCGTTCTCGCGACAAGTCCATCGAGAAGGTCGAAGACACCGCTTAGTAGCACGAAAACTGCGCCAAGAATTATCTCGTGCCTGACGATGAGAAAAAACGCCAGCAATCCGAAGAAAAGACCGAGGAGAGTTAGTTGATTCGGTTTCAAGCGCTCGCCGATAACTTTCGCTATTGGTTTCAAGATTTCGGTTGCAAAAGGTTTTAGCTTGCTGAGCATGAACTCAGTTTATCGTGGCTTTTTAAGCTTTGTCGACTAATCGCCGAACGTGATCACTGGACTTGTTCCGATTCTCTTCGCCCCCATACTTCGCAGTATGGGCTTTAAAAACTTGACCTTTGACTTGTCAACGATTATGTGCACCGCCGCTGCGCCTTTTGCGAGCGGGGAGATCGTTGGATCGAATCCCTCGCTCGTGAGGTATTCCACGATCTTCTTCAAATTCTCCTCCTCGGGAACGTTGAAGTATAGGCTGACGAGGTTCTTTGAGTTTATGACTTCCTTTATGTCCGTGACCAAGTTCTCGAGAACTTCTCTTTTCTCCTCGTTCTCCAGAGATTGAGCGTTTGCGATGAAAACGGAGTGGACTTCTTTCAGCACGTCTATGATCCTGCATCTGTTCTCTTTTAAAGTTGTTCCGAACTCCGTTACCTCGATTATCAGATCCGCTTCTGGCATCGGTGGCAAAATTGAGGCTTCTGTTTTTCCGATCGGATCAAAAACAACTGCGTTTAATCCGTGCTTCTCTGCGTAACTCTTAGCCACTTCTGGGAACTCCGATGCTATGTAGACCTTCTTGTCCCCAACCACAGCTTTAAAATCCTCGATGCTCTTTACGTTCGGATAAACTTCTTCCGAAATCGCAGCAACGAGCTTCGTGGGGCGGAGGGGTAGTGTGTCTAAGACAACAACGTTCTTGAGCTCCATCTTGAGCTTCCAGTTCTCGAGTATGTCCGCTCCCGTGATCCCTGCATCTCCTTTCCCGAGCTCGACGTATAACGGCATTATCTGCGGGCGAACTTGCTTGAAAACGAGCTTTGGGTGATCTACGTCTATCAGATAACCTCTCTCAGTTTTTCCAAGCCTATAGCCTGCGCTTATCAGCGCATCCCATATCGGTTTCTCGAGATGACCGTCAGGAAAGTAAACCTTGACGAACATGCAACTCCTTCGTTGCGCTTAATAAAAACTATTCGATCGCATCGCCGATCGCTATATTCGTAGCAAACGAAACCGCAGACAAGCCGGTTTGCTTGCAGAACTCTATTGCGGAATCGAAGATCGCAGCTTTCGAAACTATCAACGGGATTCCAGCGTTTGCGCACTTTGTCGCAATCCCGAGCGAGATTCTTCCAGATACAAGCAGAAAAGACTCGCTTAGGTTTGCTTTGTTCAGCAGAGCAAGTCCAATTGCTTTGTCGACTGCGTTGTGTCTTCCGACGTCGTATGCTCTGAAAAATCTGTCCTTCTCGACAACTACTGCGATATGATACCCACGGGTCCTCTTGTATTCATCCACTTCGAGCAGGCTGAGATAGTTGCGGAGCTCATCTACCCTGAACTTTATCTTGCTCTCTATCTTCCCTTCGAAGCGACTTCTGACCCCGATGCAACCCGAGGTGTGGTATTTTGTCTCTGGGATCGAGTCTGTGTCTAAGACGATGATATCGTCGAGTATTTCGAGCTTCAAGTTCTCGACGCTCTTTGCAATTCCCTCAGAAATCGCAAAGCCTAAAGCCAGTTCTTTGAGCATTCTCGGTGTGCACATCAGGTAGTGAGGTCTTCCGTTTATCAGAAGCATGATCTCCTTCTCTTCTGCGATTTCGAGCGGTTTTCCGATGAGTCTTATCACGTCCTCGCATAGGGATTGCGCTTAAAAAACGTTGCTCAACGCTTAAATATCGATGCTTGGCTTCAAATGTGAACAGTCTTCCGCTCTTCGTTTCAATAATCATAGCCTTGGTTCTTGCAAGGAAGATCGGGATCGGTTTCTCGCTCCTCATAGCGTCGCTCTTTCTCGGGTTTTCGACCATAGGGCTTAAAATCGACCTGATCCAGTGCTACTTCCAATTACAAAGTCTCGAGATTATTTCGCTCGTTTTTCTCACATACTCGCTCGCAAACCTCATGGACAAGTTGGGGATGCTTGAAAAAGTCTCGGAATGGCTGAACAACTCCTTTGGCTCTGTAAGCATCGCTTTGATACCGCTCGTCATCGGTTTGATTCCGATGCCAGCTGGAGCTCTGGTTTCTGCCTCGATGCTTTTACCTGTCGTGAAGAACGCAAGGATCTCCGCTGAAAGGCTTACGATCATAAACTACTGGTTCCGTCACGTTTGGACGCCAATCTGGCCTTTGTATCCGTCGGTTATAATCGCCCTTGCAGTTCTTGGGGTAAATTACGAGAGTTATCTGCACTCCACTCTGCCGATTGCGATCGTATCCTTCTTCGCAGGACTTTTTTTGTTGCACAGGCTTCGCTTTAGCTTCAAGCCTCGAGAACTGAGAAAACTCCTCTTAAACCTATACCCGATACTCGTTTTGATAGCCCTATTTTTGACAACGAAGACTCTTTTGCTGTCGATTGCGGTTGCGATTGCGCTTGTTGTGTTCCACAAAAAGCCAAGCATTGAACTCTTGAAGCAAATTCTTAAAAAGTCGCTTGATCTTCGAATCTTTGCTTTGGTCTTTGCGGTGATGGGATACAAGAGCATAATCCAGCTGAGCAACTCCGCACAACTTCTTTACTCGGACCTCAGCTTCTTACCAATGCAGATCACAGCCTTCGCAGTCTCTTTCCTCGTCGGATTTGCGACGGGTATAGAGATGAGCTATTCGTCAATTTCGCTACCGATTTTTCACGAGTTCGCCGAAGAACCGAGGAACTTGCTGTTGCTGATAACCGCTGGCTTCTTTGGCGTAATGCTTTCGCCGTTCCATCTGTGCTATGCTTTAACTGTTGAGTTCTTCAAGGCGGACTTCGCAAAGTGTTACAAGATTCTCCTTAAGCTCGTAATCCCCGTTGTGCTCGTCCTTCTCCTTTTGAGCATGGTTTACTGAATGCGTTGTTCAAACACAAAGAGATTGATAGCTGAAAAGTCAGGACACAAAAAATTTTAATCGGAACGACGATCGAGGACAAGGTGGTTCAATGCCCGTGCTTTGGTTGAGCGATGTAGATAAAAACGACATTCCCGTTGTTGGAGGTAAAGCTGCAAACCTCGGGGAGCTAATGAGGATCGAAATTCCCGTTCCAGATGGGTTCGTTGTTGATGCAAGAGCTTTTAAGGACTTTATAAGTAGCACTGGGCTAAAGGACAAGATATACCCGCTACTCCGTAATCTCAACGTTGAGAACACTGAGGAGCTGAACAGGGTATCGGAAGAGATCAGAAGAATGGTGTCCGAAGCGAAGATGCCAAAGGACATCGAGATGGAAATAAGAAAAGCATACAGGGAGCTCGGTGATGGAAAAGACGTGTTTGTTGCAATAAGAAGCTCTGCAACCGCAGAAGATTTGCCTGATGCAAGCTTCGCTGGACAACAGGACACGTATCTAAACGTCAAAGGTGAAGACAACGTGGTCGAGAAAGTAAAAGCCTGCTGGGGGAGCCTTTTCACGCCGAGAGCAATTTACTACCGAGTTCAGAAGGGTTTCAGACACGAGGACGTCAGCATTGCTGTGGTCGTGCAGAAGATGGTGAACAGCGAAAAAAGCGGGGTAATGTTCACATCGCATCCAGTCACGGGAGAGAAGAAGTGCGTGATCGAGGCAGTCTTCGGGCTTGGGGAAGCGATCGTCAGTGGGCTCGTGACTCCGGACACTTATGTCTATGACAGGGTCAAGAGGAGGCTTGAGGAGGTAAAGATTGCGGAGAAGAAGTTCATGATCGTTAGAAGGAACGGGAACGAGAAAGTCGAACTCGGGGAGAAGGGAAAAGAAAGGGTTTTGAGCGATGAAGAGATAAAGAGGCTTGTAGACTTGGGAGAGCTCATAGAAGAGCACTATGGGAAACCGCAGGACGTTGAATGGGCGATCGAGGGTGGAGAAATTTACATCGTTCAGTCAAGACCGATAACAACCATAAGGGAAGTCGAGAAGGAGGAGGTTGCAGAAGCTGGAAAGATTTTGCTCAAGGGTCTTGGCGCATCTCCGGGAATTGCGGTGGGGGAGGTGAAGATAGTTTCGAGCGAGAAGGACATAGGAAAGGTGAGGGAAGGCGACGTGTTGGTTGCGGTGATGACGACCCCAGACATGGTTCCAGCGATGAAGAGGGCTTCTGCAATCGTAACAGACGAAGGAGGGATGACCTGTCATGCGGCAATCGTTTCAAGGGAGCTCGGAGTCCCTGCGGTTGTTGGAACGAAAAGCGCAACAAAAGTTCTCAAGGATGGAATGCTCGTAACCGTTGACGGCGAGAAGGGAGTCGTTTACCTCGGGAAGCTCGAGGTTGCGAAGAAAGAAGAAACGAGATTTGCAACCGCACCGATAATAACCGCTACCGAAATAAAGGTCAACATCTCTATGCCCGACGCTGCGGAAAGGGTTGCGAAGGAGACAAACGCAGACGGCGTTGGACTTTTCAGAATCGAACACATGATTTTATCGCTTGAAAAGCATCCGATGAAGTTCATAAAAGACGGGGAGATAGAGAAATACGTGGACCTCATCTACAACGAGATGAAAAAGGTCGTCAAGGCTTTTTATCCGAAGCCCGTTTGGATAAGAACGATCGACGCCCCGACTGACGAGTTCAGGGCAATGGAAGGTGGTGAAGATGAGCCGATCGAAGCAAATCCGATGCTCGGGTTCCGTGGCATTCGCAGAGATCTTGCGGAGGAAGCGCATTTCAGAGCCGAGATGAGGGCGATAAAGAAGTTGATCGACGAAGGTTACACGAACATCGGCATAATGTTGCCGTTAATCGTTGTTCCAGAGGAGATTAGGAAGGCTAAGAGGATCGCCGAGGAGGAGGGAATTCCGCTCGACAAAATCGAGTTCGGGATCATGGTCGAAACCCCTGCTGCGGCGTTGATCATCGAAGACCTCATTAAGGAGGGAATAGACTTTATAAGCCTTGGAACGAACGATTTAACGCAATACACACTCGCAGTTGACAGAAACAACGAGAACGTCGCTTATCTCTACGATGAAATGCATCCTGCGGTGATGAAGCTGATCGAAAGGACTATTAGGATATGCAAGGAGCATGGAGTCAAGACTTCGATCTGTGGGCAGGCTGGAAGTTACCCGCATGTTGTAGAGAAGCTTGTTGAACTCGGAATCGACAGCATTTCTGCAAACCCGGATGCGGTGAACAAGATAAGGGAAGTCGTTGCGAGGGTTGAAAGGAAGATAATGCTCGAAAAGCTCAGAAAGCTGAAGTAATTTTTAAAATTTTATTAACCCGAAATAATAAAGCGTTAGCGGGAAAATCAGACAGCCCATGCAGTTCACCCTTCTCACTCCGAGGTAAGCGGTTGCAAGCCCTGTTGGGATCGCAGTGATGAAGATTGCGAGCCCGAAAAGTCCTGTGAAAGCTAAGACGATTGCGACTAAAAAGAACAAGACTGCGATCGATAGCTTTCTCGAGTCAATCGAGGACAGCTTCTTCGCAAATCCATAGCCTACCAAAATCGTCGCAAAGAACGCAAGAATCCCGGAGATCGTTGCAAGGATCACGATCTGCGAAAAATCCGGGATTAGTTTCAAGGACTTCAAAGCATCCGCTGCACCGCTACGTGTTTTTCCTGCAGTGATCAGCATGAAGAAGCACAGGATTGCGTTTGCAGTGTTCGCTGAGCTCAGCGCTGAGATGTAGTTCTCCCTACTCCTCTCTCGAAGTGTGGCGAGGACTGTTGCGACCCCACTACTTATCCCCGGGAAGATAGAAACAAAGAACCCAGCCAAAGCGCCACGTAGAACAGAATAAATTTCGGGCAACTCAAAGCGAAGTCTTTGCTCAGGCAACTTCGCAGAGCTTGAACTCGAGAGCAGGAGCACAGGAGCGCCGAAAAGCCCAGTTAACAACGGAAGCAAAACGCTTCCAGCAGGGGTTATTTCAGCAAGTTTCGAGTTTTTTAACGCCACAACTCCAAGAAATCCCGAGATTAAAAATACGAGAAGAGCGTAGAGCCTTTTTCTCCATGCAGAAAGGCTTCCTTCGAACTCTTCGCCTCGTTCGCTCATTATCAGCAGAATTGAAATCGAAAGCAAGACGAAAGGCGTGATTCTTTTGAAGAGATCGTAGTTTTGACCGACGAAAACAGCGGTTGCAAAGAGGGGAAGGCTTATGAAGATTGCGAAGAGCGATGAAAGGCAAGAAATGCTTAGTGCAGAAAATCCCTTTCCCTCGAGGACCATTTCATGCGTCGGCAAGACTGCGATCGCGGTGTCCTCGCTCGGAACCCCTATGAATATCGTTGGAACTATGTTTGCTATTGTGTAAGAAATTGCAGAGGTTACAATCATCGCACTCAAATCCTCAGGAGGGAGGTATAGGCTCAGAACTGCAGAGTTTGCGACTATTATCGATGCGAACGTGTTGCTGTGTATCCCTGGGATGAGCCCAGCGGAAAAACCGAGAAAAGTCCCGATTAGAGCTCCGATTAACACTTGCGAGCAAAATGCTCGAGCTTAAAAAATTTGCTATCCAGGTTTAATTTTAAAAATTAAAAAATTGGTTCACCTAACCCTCACCGAAACCGACAAGTCGCTGAAGCTGAATCCCTGCATCGAAACAAACTGAACGTAGGTGACAAGATCGTTAAGCGTCGCATCCACTGCGATCTGCATTAATCCTTGAGGACTATCCCTTGACTCCAAGGTGACACCGCTCATCGAACCACTGCTTGCTGTTAGGCTCCTTGCCTTGATTAGGACGTCTGTCAGCGTAGCACTGTTCATCTTGATCTCTGCTATAACCTTTAGCCCGGCTATTTCCATTTCTCTCGTTATCGTTTGCCCCTGTGGGCATTCGAGTGTGTCGATTTCCTGAACGACGACCGGTAGAATTTCGCTCTCGTTGTAGACGTAGGTGCCTCCATACATCTTAAGTCCACTGATCTCCGCCACTGGTATCTCGATCTTCAGCGGTCCTGGCATTGGCATGGCTAAAACCATGCCTCCGACCGACATCAACACAAGCAAGCCCATTATGCTCCCCAAACCCGCAACTGCGGCGACGTTAAACTTCCTCACATTCTCACCTCCCGACGAATTCCTTAACCTTTTGGGTTTTTGTCAGAATCAGAGACCTGAGCTTGGTCTCTTCATCTTCATGACCATAAGGACTCCAGGAGAACGCATAGGCGCCCGCAATTACTGCGAGCACTGAACCTAAAGCCAACCCCCCTGCAGCGCCGAACCACGATATCGGGCCCATTGCAACCATGAGAAGCCCGAGGGATTTTGTTACAAGCGGTCTGGGTGAAACTAAGAGCATGAAGGAACAGTAGATGAGGATTCCGCCATAGATCGCCATGATATACATGTTCCCGAGGAAAGCCAGATCGATGAAGAGCAGTAGAGGAAGCATCACAAGAAAGCCTGCGATGAAGCCCAAGTATATCCCCCAGAAGGGGACTCTCTGTCTAACTGCGATCCACTTTGGTCTCAGTCTTGGAATGTAGCCTATCAACGGCGGGATTAGAATGAGTATTGTAACGAGCGGTGCAACAGCCATTGCGAACATCAAGGCTAAGAGCATTGGCAGAGGTGGTGCTGGGAAAATTCCGAAGAGCATCCCCGAGAGATACAGCAGAATTGCGAGAACGATCGTAACTGCGATCAACGTCTCTGTGACGAGAGATGGAACTCTCGTCAAATCGCCAGAGTTTTCGATGTTTTCGATCACTATGAGCCCGATGAACGCAAGGAGGAGCGTCGTTATCGTTGGGAACAAGGCTAAGTGTAGCGTTATTAGGTTGGGAATCTCGTAGTGTATAACCCACGCCAATGCGGAGACTAAGATCAGCACCGGGAACACGACCTTTTTTCGATTCCAAATGTCGAGAAACATGAGCCCAATCTTCGTCGCCTTCTCAATCCAATTCAAGTTGAGCATTTTTTTCTCACCTCCAAACCTGCAAACCCTTAAAGCTCATACCGCCCGTTTTCATTTCACTTGCGCAGATGTAGACGTTCCTCCAAACGACTTCCTTTCCAGTTATCAATTTCAAAAGCTGATCTAAGCTTGTTATGGTCTCACCGAGGATCGATAAGAGGGATATCTTCATTTCTGCTCTTGGAGTTGTTATCTCGCTTGCTTTTATCGTTACAAGCCTTTTTATCTCGGCGTTTTTCATGACCACGTTTTCGGCGACAATCTCTCCTTGCAGTAGGTCGCCCACAACTTTCAAAAGGCTCTTCAGATACTCTGCGATGTTATCTGTTTCGATGGGCAAGTTGAAGCGCATTTCTTCTGCCTTGATTTCAACGGTCGTGATACACCTCGCAGTAGCCGGGGTTATTAGTGCAACCACTGCGAGGATTCCGAGACACATGATCGCAAGATATCTCCCCATCTCATCACCCAGTTGCAGTGTGGTAATTACACTTCTGTAATTACGTTTCTTATTAATTGGTATATAAACTTATCGATTTTTGACGTGTTAAATCATTAAAATCATTATCAACATCATGAGCTAACTCGAAAACTTTTTAATGGACGTTCTCAAAAAATGCTATGGCTACGCTAACGTCTTTGCTCTGGGTTGCTTTGGCTTTGATGGCTTTTCCCCACGGGGATAAGATCTTCACAACTCCTGAAACTTGTCTCGAATGTCACAAGCTTTTTTACGATGATTGGTCACAGAGCATGCATTCGAACGCCTTAAAAGATCCCTACTTCATTGCGAAACTCAGCAACGAGGCAATCAGGGGGAGATTTGTCGAAGAAGAATGTGCAAGATGCCATACTCCGACTGCTAAAATCCAAGCAAAGCTCGAAGGTAGAGAAGCGACGATTCTTCGAGGTGGATTCTCGAACCCATCTAACGAGTTCTACGAATTCGCCATTGACGGCGTTTCTTGCACGCTTTGCCACCAAATAAAGAGATCTGCAATCAATGCGGGCTATTCAATAGATCTGGTTTCAAAGAAACCGAATCGTGCAATTTACGGACCCTTTATCCCTGCGTTTGGCATAGAGATGTATAGGAGTGCGGGTTACTTTCCAACTAAATCTCAGCAATTTCTGAAAGCAGATTTTTGCGGGAATTGTCATGTCGTTTACACACCGATTGTTGAGGGAGAGGAGATAATTGGCTACTTCCCAGAGCAGACGACCTTCTTCGAGTGGAAAAACAGCTTATACAATCCCGAAAAGCCCTGTCAAGTTTGCCATCTGAAGCCAAGCAGAGCAAAGGTTTCCACGATCCCCGGGAATCTATTCGAGAGAGACATTAAGCACCACTACTTCTCTGGAGCGAACTCGTTGATTCTAAGAGTTTTGGGAGATCACGAGGGGGCGAAGAGGGCTGAGGACATTTTGAAATCTTCCGCTAAGGTTGAAATCATATCGGTGAAGACTAACGATGGCTCAATCGAATTTGTCGTGGAAATAGAAAACTATGCTGGGCACAAGTTTCCCACGGGCTTTCCATCGAGGAGAGCGATAGTTCACGTTCTCGTGGAGGACAAAAATGGTATCGTTTTTGAATCTGGAAGGATCTTGAGCGATGGCAGAGTTGTTGGTGAAGACTTCCCAGAGAAACACTACGACTTCATAGATTCCGAGGACAAAGTGCAGATCTACGAGAGTATAATGGCTGACAAAGACGGAACTCCTACAACCGATTTGCTCAAGGCTTCGAGATATATAAAGGACAACAGGATTTTACCAAAAGGCTTCAACAAGTCTTCTGCGCATCCAGACACGGTTCCCAAGGGAGTAGAAGACGACAACTTCTCGCCGGGCTACGATAGGGTAACATACTTGGTTAAGAAGAACTACACCAAGCCGTTGAAGATCAAGGTTGAGCTATACTACCAAACGATCTCAAGCCAATTCCTCGAGAGTCTCCGGGAAACAAACGAAGTAACTGAGTTCAGAGAGAGGCTCAGGGGGTTTGCCTTAACGACTCTCGTGGACTCAGACGAGGCTATAATCTCTTAGGCTTCGAGATCGACAATCCTCAAAGCGTAACCTCCAACTTTGGCAAAACCGTCTTCGAAACTTCCTTTCTCTATTTTTTGCCTTCTGATAATTCCCTTCGGACTCTCCCCCAATATCATGTCGGCGACGTTTATAGCGTATGCCCTTTCGAAGGCTACGCAGGGGGTCGTAATCCTTGCATTCACCTCAATGACGTAGGGCTGATCCGAGTAAACAACGTCAACGCCTACGTAACCGTTTAACCCCTTTATCGCTTCGACCGCATCCATCGCAACCTCGCAAACCTCCATCGCTTCTCTTTCTGAGATCCTTGCGGGAACGATTGCACCGTTGTAGCGGAAATCTTTGATCAGCTGTTCGTTCACACTAACCGCCCTGATTTCGTCGGATACGATTAAACTAACGCTCAAGTTCTTGCCATTCACAAACTCTTGAGCAATATATCCCTTTGGCACCTCGGAAGAGAACCTTATGCCTTCCCCTCCGCAACTGACCCTTGGTTTGACCAAAAAACTATCTCCGAGATTTTTTTTCGAGGTTTTTGGCATTAGAACTTTCCTTCTCAGCCTCTTGTAGAGTCTCCACTTGTCGGATGTTACCGCAATAGCTTTGCTCGAAGATCCGAGGTTTTCGCAATACTTCTCAGCTTTTTTTGTCAAATTAAGTAGAGTATAATCATCTTCGGGGGCGACGATCAAAAAAGAGTCTGCCTTTTCCAAGTAGCTCTCGATCTCATCGAGTTTTCCCTCTGGAAGATCGAAATGATCTTTGAACTTGCCCCTCACAAAGCCTATGACTTCAAAGTGTTTTGAAAAACCCGCTAAAAGCGTTTTGAACATTGCAACGCCTTCGACCGCTATCTGCTCGGGGACTTCATCACCGCAGGTTGCGAACTCGAAGAGGAAAAGTTTCATACTTCTAAGAGTTCCTCGCTCTCCTCTTCATTCAAAACGATCGCTATGTCTGCGGAGTTCTTCAAAGCTGTTGAGAAACCTGGCTCAGCGCCGACGATGATTGTCTCCTTCCCCATCTCCATTGCCTTCATCAGCACTGCCTTGAAATCCGCATCCCTCGTGACAAGGGCGAGAACGTCGATCGAGTCGTTGTATATGAGCTCCATTGCTTCGACCGCCATTCTCACGTCTACATCTCCAGAAGTGACGATTGGCTCGAACCCTTGGTTCTCTATCGCTTCAACGAGTTTGTCCGTTGCGTATTGATTCAGAAAAACCTTTGCGATCTTGATGTCCCCGTATTCCGTGAGAATGTCTCGTATCTCTTTCAGATTTGTGTTAAACTCCTTCCTGAGCATGTTCGGTCCATCGACTAAAACGCCGATTTTTTTTCTTTGCGCAGATTTTCTCTTCGAGAGGTAGTCTTTTATTCTCTGGATCTTTGAACTTTTCATCTCTCAAATTTTCTCACGAGAATTTAAAAATTTTTTGACGAGAATATTTAATATAAAAAAGGCATTTTTATGCTTTTAAGCTCAAAACTCACGGTTTTAGATAAATAACTGAATGCAAAAAAATTTATATACTCATTAGTATATCTACTAAATATCTGAGGTGGTGCTATGGTAAGCGAGTTGACCGAAAGCGATGAGAAAGTCATAAACCTGCTCACCGAAGCTGGACTGAACCGAAACATTGCAAGAGTAGTCGTCTTTCTATCCAAAGCAGGCGAAGCGGTTTCGAGAGACATCGAAAGAGCTGCGAACTTGAGACAGCCCGAGGTTAGCCTTGCGATGAAGGAGCTCAAGGAGTGGGGGTGGGTTAAGGAGAGAGAGCTGAAGAAAAAGGGCAAGGGAAGACCGCTGAAGAGCTACAAGATGACCAAAGAGCTCAGAGAAATAGTTCAAGAGCTCGTGCAAAAGAAGAGGGAGGAGATAAAGAAGATAGAAAGAGACTTGGATGAGCTCGAGTCGATGGTGAAATGATCGTAGACACCTTCGTAGGCAGAAACTTTGCAAGGCTCTGCGTTTCGAAGGCGTTAATCATTTGCCATGGCTTTCCATACGAGAAAGGTTCAGTGGTGGAGAAGGGATACAGCGAACTTGCGGAACTTTTTTCGGAGATAGAGCCAACTCTCATCTTTGATTTTTCTGGTTGTGGAAACAGCAAAGGGTATTTCAGCGTTGGGAATTGGATCGAAGACTTGGAAAGAGTTGCAAAGAACTTCAAGAGTGTCTCGATTCTTGGCTACAGCATGGGCGCTCTTGTTGCGATGAAAACCGCACCACTGCTGAAAAACCTTGAGAAACTGATCTTGGTTGCTCCACCCTTGCCAGAGATCTTTGAGAGTTCAAGGCTAAAAGAAATGCACGCTCATGCGCTCGAAATAATGAGAATCGGAAGCTTTGAGGAATTTAGCAAAGAAATCCTCGAGCTTCGGAGCGAAGATTTGCTAAGCCCCTTGAGCAATCTGAAGTCAGAAAAGCTCGTTGTCCACGGAACGAAAGACGACGTCGTGCCATACAATTGTGGTTTGAAAGTCTTTGAAGCTCTAAGCGAGCCTAAGAGCTTTTTGAAAGTCGTGAACGGTGATCACTTCCTTAGGAGAAATGAAAAAGTGATGAAAAAAGTTGTCGAGTGGTTTAAGGGCGAAATAAAGAATAGGGTAATAGAGATCACGGTTTAATTTTTTCTAAAAGCTCGAGAACCTCCTTTTTTACACCTTCGATGTCCTTGGTGCCATCAACATCGTATAGAATGCCCTTTTTCTTGTAGTAGTCGATAAGTGGCTCTGTGTTTTTCCTGTAAACCCTGAATCTCTCCCTCACGACCTCTTCCTTGTCGTCATCCCTCTGATAAAGCTCGCCACCGCACTTGTCGCAGATTCCGGGTTTTTTCGGCGGGCTGTAGATTAGATGGTAGATCGCCCCACATTTTCTGCAGGTTCTGCGGTTCACGATTCTCTTCACAACTTCTTCCTCAGGAACGTTCACATTTATCACAGCGTCGATCTTCTTTCCCATCTCCTTGAGCATTTTGTCCAACGCTTCCGCCTGGGTCAAGGTTCTTGGGAATCCGTCGAGGATGAAACCCTTTTCGCAGTCTTTTTGCGCAAGTCTCTCCCTAACGATTCCGATAACAATCTCGTCTGGGGCAAGCTTTCCTTGATCCATGAATTCCTTGGCCTTTTTTCCAAGCTCAGTTCCTTTTGCAACCGCCTCTCTTAGCATGTCTCCTGTGGAGATCTGCGGGATTCCGTATCTCTCCATTATAATCTTCGCTTGCGTTCCTTTTCCCGCTCCGGGAGCTCCGAGTAAAATCAGATTCATACTCGTTTTTGCTCGAGTCCATTCTTAAAGCTTTTCTATTTTTGCCCAACGTTCAAACTGGAAAACAAATGCGTAATACCAAAGGAGAAAGGTTAGTGCGAGCAACAGTTCGAGAAGGGACTGCGAAAGTTCAGTGCGAAAAATTGCGAGCAGAATTAAAAAGCAGAGAAAAACGAAATTGACGAACTTCGCATAACTGAGGCTTCTCGGGGAGAGAAGGATTATGCCGAGAACAAAGGAAATCACGAATCCGAGAAAAATCGAAATTGCAAAAGTTCCAGAGCGCATGAAAGCCATTAGAGATAAGAAGATGAAGGCTGAGGTAAAGAAGCTTCCCCCAGCTTTCGAAGCGTCGGATCTCAGTATTTCTGCAGAGTAGATCAGTCCGAGGATCCCAGTGATTAATAAAAAAGCTCTAACTCCGCCAATTTCGAACTTTGTGACGATATCGGCTAACATAGGTAGCGGAACGAGCAAAGAGATGCGAGACGAGTCCATGTTTTGAATTCGAAGCCAGTTTAAAAAGACATCGGGAGCTTTTTAATGTTTTTTGGTTATACACAAAGCAGAGTTCAGTTCATAGGAATCATTTAGTAAAGCTTATCAATAATACCATTAGCGAAATTCATGGATCTACAAACTCTGTTGATTTCGACTCTCGGTGCGTTAGCAGTGATTTCCGCAGTCGGTGCATGGCTCACGAGGGACAACTTCTATTCAGCGCTTTACATGTCCGTTGCGATGATCTTTGTCGCTGGAATCTACGCTGTTTTCAATTTACAGCCAGCAGTTGTGCTTATAACGCTTGTATTCGTTGGTGCAGTCGGAATTGTAACAATCGCAGTCGCAGCGACCTTTAGGGCAAAAACGACGAGGAAGATAAATCTTCTTTGGACTCTTCCAATCCTAGTGGTGCTCGCAATTGTCGCCTACACTTACAGCGAAGTGCAAAAAATCTCCATCTCATCCACGGGACTCGAGTTCGTTGGTGACTACTTCTTGTTGATCGTCTTCTTGATTTCGATGATGGTTTTGGTTATGCTCTCTGCAATAAAAATCCTTAGGAGGGTTGGGATGTGATCGTCGCAATTGCGGTGGCGTTGCTGATAGTGTCTTACCTTATGGCAATCTCTGCAAAAGATCTGGTTAGATTACTGATAAGCCTCGAACTGATGTTCTCAGCGGTTTTCTTGGCAATACTGCCTCTGTTTTCGATCTCAGCAACGATGGCTTTCGCGATTCTCTTGGTTGCGATCTTCACGAGTAGTGCAGAGCTCTTGGTTTTGATAACAGCAATCGTAATCACCGACAAAATGAGGAAAGGAGTCGAAGTGGAGAAAGTATCGGTTGGGGGTGATATCGTTTGACACCATTTCTTGCACTTCTCCTGATCCCATTGCTCGTAACCTTCATCTCCCCAATGCTTGAACGAAGGGTTGCAACTTGGGTTTCTGCAATTGCTTTTCTGATTCCAATGCTTTCAGCCCTTTACGGTCTCTTGACTTCCCATAAAGGCGAAGAACTGCTAATCGCATTGCCTAATCCGGTTGGGGACTTCTACTTGCTCTACGATCCCGTCAGCCATGCGTTTGGCTTCACGATCTGCTTGGTTTCGGCGATGGTCGCAATTTACTCTTTGCCTTACATGAAGCATAGATTTGAGGAAATGCATGCAAACGAGGAGAAGGAGTTCAGAAAATACTGGTTCCTCTACAACCTCTACGCAGTAGCGATGCTCTGGCTTGTTTACAGCGGAAACTTCCTCTTGCTCTACATTTTCCTCGAGATCTCCTTGCTTGCATCGTTTATGCTAATTTACCTCTACGGCTACGGGAACAGACAGTGGGTGGGAATTCTTTACTTTATCTGGACGCACATCGCAGGTGTTTTGGCGTTGCTTGGGTTCTTGATGATCGCATTTGAAAATCAAACGCTCGCAATCAACGCAATCAAAGCAGTCGGATTCTTGCCATGGCTTTTCATATTCTTGGGCATGGTGGTTAAGCTCCCTGGTTTAGGACCGCACATCTGGCTTCCATGGGCTCACGCCGAAGCGCCTACACCAGTTAGTGCATTGCTGAGTCCGTTAACAGTTGGATTGGCTGGTTACGTTCTGTTTAGAGTTTACCTCATAGACAGCTCATTCGTCGTGGAGTTTAGAGACCTGATAATACTCTATGCGTTGCTTTCAAGCGTATACGCTGGACTCAGCGTCTTCAAGCAGAGAGACTACAAGAGACTATTGGCTTATTCAACGGTTTCGCAGATGGGATACGTTCTCATTGCACTTTGCCTTGGGTCCTATGGACTAATAGGGCTCGTAGTTCAATACATGAGCCATGCTTTTGGAAAAGCGATCCTGTTCATGACCGCTGGTGCTATAATAGCGACGTTCCATGGATTGCGTAGTCTTGACAAAATGCGTGGAATGCACGAGTTCATACCAACGATTGCGAACGCAGCGCTTATTGGTTTCATGACGCTCAGCGGTATAATTACGATCGGAATGTTCGCAGAGTTCTACATCTTAGTCGGGTTGACAAAGATCTATGGGCTGAATCTGGCGATAGTCTCTGCGGTCGTTTTGGTCTTCATAATCTCAGGGCTTTACAGCTTCTACACGATGCGCTCGATATACTATGGGACTCCATTGAAATACGAGAAACCAAGGTTTAGCAGACTGCTCGACGTTCCGCTTTACGCAATTGCGTTCTTCAGCGTAGCCTTCATCTTCCCACCACTTGCACCAGCACTCTTAGACGGCATTAAGGCGGTTGTGGGGGTGATACCGTGATCGAAATCCTTATTGCGATGTTTTTAGCTCCAATAATCGGATCTTTGCCCGTTGCGTTTGCATGGCTTCTCGATCCAAAGCCAGAGTGGGCAAGAAAGTTACCAATACTCGCAGTTCTGGGCTTGTTCGTTTCACTACTCTGCTCCCTCTACATCTTGTTCAGCTCTCCGCTCGATGAGGCTGTAAAGGTTTCTTACCCATGGTTGCCCGAGTTCAACATAAACTTCGTCTTCATCTTCGACTACCTAAGCAAGGTCATGGGAGTTCTAACGGCGCTCATAGCCTTCCTCATTGGTGTCTATGGTTTAGAATACATGAAGCACGACTACCGCCTTGGTTGGTATTGGTTCTTCTTCAACCTCTTCACCGCTTCGATGCTCCTCGTTGTTTACAGCGACAACTTGCTCATGCTCTTGATAGGCTGGGAGGGTCTTGGAATCGCATCTTGGGGTCTCATAGGGCACTGGTTCAGAGATGATGACGAGCTAAGCTATGTGGGGGAGATCGGAAGAAAGGTAGCGGGAATGAACTACTTCTGGTCTCCGAGCTTAGGAGGATGGAGAGCGATCTCGACGATCCGCATTGGAGACATGCCGATGTTCTTCGCAATCGCAGCGATCTTCTTCTTAACTGGAACCCTTAACATAAGCGAGATCAATTGGGGTGAGTTCGCAGAAGAAGTAGGAGCCATGGGAATCTTTCTGATAATGTTTGCCTTCCTGCTCGGACCCTTTACGAAGTCCGCTCAGCTTCCGTTCAGCGAATGGCTGATGACTGCGATGACGGGTCCAACGACTGTGAGTGCGTTGCTTCACTCAGCAACGATGGTCGCAGCTGGAACTTATCTCTTCATGCGTCTCAGCTGGTATATCGAACCCTGGCATATTCACTCGGAGGGCATCGAAGCCATCTACGTCTTGGTTCTCTTCCTCGGCTTAATTTCAGCCCTCTACGGCGCCTCTGTTGCCTTAGGATGCCTTGAGAGAAAAGTTCTACTCGCAGCGTCGACGATGTCAAGCCTTGGCTTGATGTTCGCAACAACCGCAGCGAGCGCATGGGTTGGAAAGATCGCAATTCTCGTTGGCTTCTGGTATCTCGTAACGCATGCGTTCGCGAAGGCTACGCTGTTTTTGGTTGCTGGACACTTGATCCACGAAACCCATGACCGCTTCTGCGTTGGCGGAAGAGAAGTGGCGAGACATCTAAGGTTCGCATTCATTGCAACAATAATCGCAACCCTCTGCCTGAGCGGAATTCCACCTTTGACCGCTTACTGGGTTAAGTCGGCAATGGATGGAGTTATGCACGGCTTGGAGCACGAGTTCGGATACATACCCTTGATTCTGCTCTCGATAATTTCACTGATTTACTCAGCATTCCTTGCGAAATTCCTGAGCCTGAACTTCATAAAGGGCAAAGAAGTTCACTTGCATCCGCATGGAGGGCAGTTGATGAGCTTAGCCTACACGATCATGGCTCTCATGCTGTTTCTATTGCTCTATCTCTACTTAGCGACGCATGGATTCACAAAACTCCACGAGTTCGAGTATTTCATTGAAGAAAGCTTCGTTGGGCTTCACGTCTTAATTGGAATCATGGTTTTTGTTGTTTACGCAATAGCGCTCTACAAACCAAGGCTTGAGTCACCAATAGGGAAAGCGCTCGGAGATCGCCTGTATATGCCGTTCTTGAACGACTTCATAGTTCCAAGGATAGGCTGGGCTCTTGCGAAGCTCGTGGATTACGGGAACAGGTTAATAGACTTCACCTGCCACCAGGCGATTCCGAGTTTGTTCGAAGTATACTCCCTTGGTGTCAGAAGTGTCCAGAATGGTAGCGTGGAGAGATACGTCAAGATCGCAGTAGCGGTTGTTTTGATCGTCTTCCTTATCTCAACAGCGGTGGGGGTGATCTTGTGATCGCATTTCTCGCTTCGCTGATAATTCTTGCGTTCTCAGCAATCATAAGCTACTGGAATCCAAGGGTTTCGGCGATAATGAGTGTTGTGGCAACTCTGATTGCCGTTTACGCAACACCATTCGCCCCATTGATCTTCGCAGTTGCGATGCTGAACATCGTTTCCCTGCTTGCGATTAGAAGAAACCAGATCGTAGGCGTCGACTATGCGATGGTGGCTTTGATGGCGATTGCGACGGTTTACGCCTTCTTGACATGGGATCTCGGAGAGCTGTTGTTGCTGTTCGTAATCGTTTCAACACCGACGTATCTGTTGGTGATGATCAACGAAGGTAGGCTGAACGTCGAAGTTGGCATCAAATACGTGACATTCATGGTTCTCGCAACCGTTCTCTTCATCATGGGTGCTTCGATGCTGTATTACGCTCACTCCACCCAAAACTTCTCGCTTTTTGCGATCGGTTTCGTCGCCCTCATCCTCGGGCTCGCTTTGGAAGTCGGAGTTGCACCGCTCCACGAATGGGTTCCAGATGTTTTCGAATCCGCTAACCCGATCGCAGTCTCAATCATTGCTTCGCTCGCCAAATTCGTTCCATTCATCGTCGCATACAAGGTTCTCCTGACAACCGCAACCTTGGCGACAGAGCAGATCTTGATAGTCCTTGCAATAATCTCGGCGATCTCGATGTTCATGGGGAACATAGGTGCTCTGACTGCGAAGAGTGCAAGCAGAGTCCTTGCGTATTCGACGGTTGCAAACATGGGCTACATACTTGCAACCTTCGCCGCAATAACTGCGCCAAAGGAGTTCGTTTACTATGCAATCGCTGGCGGTTTGCTACAGCTCTTCGTCAACGCATTCGGTAAAATAGGGTTCTTCAACTCGATAAAGGATGGATCTTCGAGCTTCAACGCATATCTGCTCAGCTTCTCCTTCATCGGGCTACCACCTTTGATGGGGTTCTGGAGCAAGCTCTTCATAATCTATGCGCTCGTCTTCTCGAACTTCGTCTGGCTTGCGGTTCTGCTTGTGATAAACTCGGCGATATCTGTGCCCTACTACCTTAGATTGGTCAGGCTCGTCGGAACTGGATGGAAGTTTACGATAACGAATGCGGTAACGCTTTTCTCAGCGCTTGCAATGCTCATAACTCTGATTCCACCAACTTGGTTCGTCGAACTTGTAGCGGGGGGATTTAGATGATCGAGAACGCTTTGATCATAGCGATAGTAGTTGCGGTTGCGATAATCACCGACGTAGCAGTCTTGATCTTGATAAAGATCCTGCCAAGGTATCGTCCGACTGAAGTGAAGCTTCAAAGATTCGAAGCGGGCAACATTCCAATCGGAATCCCAAAGTGGACTTTGCCGATGCAGTATCTCGGCTTTGTCATAATCTTCATGACATTCGAACCTGTGATCGTGCTCCTACTGCTGATCTCAGCTCTGCCAATGCTTGAGAGCTATCTAATTACGCTGATGGCGTTCTTGTTGCTTCTTCCAGCGCTCTTCGTCGGTTACAAATACTCGGTGGAGATTGCGGGTTTGAGGAGGTGAAGAAATGGAGGAGTTCACGAAGTTCGTTAGGGGCGGGATTTTAGGACCGATAAAGAAGTGGGGAACGAAGTGGAGCCTTTGGCCCGTTCATCTCGTCACAGCTTGTTGCGGAGCAGAACTTGCGCACGCTTTTGCGTGTGGTTACGACGGAGAAAGAATAGGTGCACTTAACTACGGGATTGCGAGACAAACGAACCTCATAATCGTTGAAGGAGCGATTACGAGGAAGATGGCAAGGGTTTTGCGAATCACTTGGGAGCAAATGCCAGATCCCAAGTTCGTCATCGTAATGGGAGCTTGCGGACTTAACGGTGGGATTTTCTGGAACGGCTACAATCTCGTTAAGCCTTCAGAAGTAGTTCCAGTAGAGTTCTTCATCCCTGGTTGCCCGCCTACGCCAGAGGCGTTGCTTCGAGGCATAAGGCAATTGCAAATCAAGCTCGATAAAGGCGTCGCCGAGAACTCGCTCGCCTTCTCAGAGGTTGCTTTGGAGAAGGGAAAGAAGCCAAAGGTTTTGCCCGTAAGTCCGAAGAGAATTTCAAACGCTCCAAGTGTAATCGTCGATGCAAGAAAGGACGTGGACTGGGAGTTTGGGAAGCAGTTGTGCGAGAAGTTTAAGGCGATTGGTAGAGCTGTGATCACTGCGAAGAACAGGATAGCCTTGAAAGTCGAGGCAGAGAAGCTTAGGAGTAGTGCGATGAAGCTCAAGGAGCTCGGCTTCGATCACGTGAAATCTGTAAACGTGATCGACGTGCCGAACGAGGGAAAGTTCATCGTTGAGTTCTTGCTTTCGAGCTACAGCGTCAAAGAACTCATGCCAGTTCTCGTTAACCTTTACACTGAGATCTCGAGGAAGGAGCCAAAGGTTAGTAGTCTCTCGGACATATTCCCAAGTGCGGATTACCTCGAGAGGGAGATGCAAGACTTCTTCGGCGTTGAGTTCGTCGGAAATCCATGGAAGGGTAAGTTCATCTTAGCTCCCGACACTCCCGAGTTTCCGCTGAGGAAGGACTTCAAGCTCGAAGCAGAAACCTACGTGGGTGATTGAAATGGAAGAAATCCGAATCGACGTTCCGGTTGAACCGCCGAAAGAGTTCGAGAGCTTATTCCTTCCGATCCCGAAGGATTACGTTGAGGACGCTTACAAGAAGGACGAGTTCCTGATTCTCGTAGGTCCACAGCACCCGGGTAGCGGGCACATGAGGTTGATCCTTAGGGTAAAAGGGGACATAATTCAAGAGGTCATCCCGGATCCAGGATACGTGCACAGATCCATGGAGAAGCTCGCAGAGAACAGGCTCTACATCCAGAACATTCCGCTCGTCGAAAGACCGGCAATAATGGACTCTGCGAACTTCAACCTCGGATATGTAAGGGCAATCGAAACTGCGCTTGACATCGAGGTTCCCGAAAGGGCGAAGTTTATCCGAACGATTCTTGCAGAGCTTTGCAGGATTGGAACTCATCTCTACGATGCTGCGATCTTGGCGGTCTTCATAGGGCACACAACTGGGTTCATGTATCCCTTCGGCATCCGAGAGCTGATATGCGAAGCTTTGGCAAGAATGACGGGAGCGAGGTTCACGTCTTCCTTCATAGTCCCCGGTGGTGTTCGCAGAGACGTCGATGAGAGAACGCTTCGTTGGGTCTACGATGCGACGTTTGCGATCGAGAGAAGGCTGAAATCCTTCGAGAGGATCTTTATAAAGAACCCAACGGTAATTGCGAGGCTGAGAGAAGTTGGAGCCCTTAGCAAGGATGAGGCAATTCGCTACGGCGTTGTAGGACCATTTTTGAGGGCAAGCGGTGTTGAATACGATACGAGGATCGTTGAACCATACGAAGCTTACGAAGAAGTCACTTGGGACATCGTCACCGCCGACGAGGGCGACGGTTACGCAAGGTTCCTCGTTCGAGTCAACGAAGTGTCGCAGAGCCTTGGAATAATAAGGCAGTGCATAACTTCGATGCCCGAGGGAAGATACGTGAGCGAGCAGATCTGCGACGACGTGAAGGGGAACTTCTTCGACGCATACAGCAACCTCGTCCTGCCAGCTGGAGAATACACAACTCTAACCGAAGCAGCCCGTGGAACGTTGCTTTTCACGATCGTGAGCGATGGGGAGAGCAATGTCCCTTACAGAGTTCGCATAGTCACGCCGGGATGGTTGTATTTGCGTGGCTTCATGGAATCGCTGAAAGGCGAAAGACTCGCAGATCTGCAGGCAATATACGGAAGTTTTGGATACTTCCCGCCGGAGGCTGATAGGTGATGATCGACGAAATCATCGCAACGCTAATGGAGATATTTAGCTCGAACTCGATGCAGATTCCACTGATACAGCCAATCGTGGATTATCTAATGCAGATCCCATTGATAAACATCTTAGTAGCCTTGATTCTCTGGCGACCATTCTTCGCAGTGATAATAATGCCCGGATTGGTTGCGCTCATGCTCTATCTGCTCTACATAGTCTGGTTTGAGAGAAAGCTCACCGCAAGAATTCAGTGGAGAGTTGGACCGTTAGAGGTTGCAAGACCGATAAGGGGTGCAATACAGGCGTTGGCAGATGGGCTGAGGTATTTCTTCCAGGAGGCGATTGTTCACAGGGATGCGCATCGTCCGTATTTTGTTCAACTGCCAATACTGGCTTTCATCCCAATACTACTGCCCATAGCGTTCATTCCAGCCGGAAACGCTGTTGGGATAAAGACGCCGTATGCGATTCAGCTAATCGTTGCATTCTTGGCTTTGATCCCGATAACGATAATCGCAATTGGCTGGGCTTCGAACAACAGGTTTGCGTTCGTAGGTAGCGTTAGAGAGGCGCTCATGTATGTTGCATACGAAATTCCCTTCATAATCGCTGTGATCTCGATGATCTACCTCTACGGTAGCGGAGATCCTTATGTTGCGGTTGAAAAGCAATCGCTTATCCCAGGAGCGATTCTGAACCCAATAGCGTTCTTGGTTTTCCTGATCACGATGCTAATGGCAACTTCTCGATTGCCATTCGAGATTCCGGAGGCGGATCAAGAAATCGCTTTCGGACCTTTCGTCGAGTATTCGGGAATGCTCTTCGGTTTAGTCATGGTTTTGGCTTACGAGAAACTTTACATAATGGCACTGCTCTTCGTTATCCTCTTCCTCGGTGGTTGGAATGGACTCTACTGTGATCTCCTTGGCGATCTCAACGCTCCGCTCTGGCTGTTCATAAAAGCCATCGTGGTTATCTCGATACTCGCAATGGTTCGTTCGATGTATGCAAGGTATAGGATTGACCAGACGCTCCGCTACAGCTTCTCTTGGCTCATCGCCCTCTCGATCGTGGCGCTTGCAATTGGCGTAGTTGCGGGGTGGATCATATGAAGGTTGAAAAGATCTCGAGATCACCGATCGCTGAGCTGAAGAGACATGTGGACGTGATTCAAGAAGCGTTCAAGCAAGCTTTGATCCCAGACCGCATCACTGTCGAATACCCGAGAGAGAGAAGGAAATACGAGAATCTTCGGGGATTCATAGTTTTGGATAAATCGAAGTGCATAAGCTGTTTCCGTTGTGCTCAAATCTGCCCTGCGAACGCAATTCAGATGACCATTTACGACAACTTTTATCCAAGCGTTGACTACACGAAGTGCATCTTCTGTCACTTCTGCGTTGAAAGCTGTCCTACGGGAGCTCTTGCGGGAAGCAACTTGCACGACATGGCTTTCAAGAGTCTTGAGGACATGAAGGTGAAGACAACGCAGATGACGAGATTGCCCACGATCATAAGGGAAGACAAGCAGACAGTCGAATACTTGGTCACCAAGAGGGAATGGAAGCTTGTGCGTAGAAAAGAGCTCGAAGATTTAAGTGTTCTACGAATAATTCCGAAAATAAAGCCAAGAAGAGCGTTTTGCGAGGAACCGGAAAGTTGTCTTGGCTGTAGACAATGCATGGAAGTCTGCCCACACGATGCGATTGTCATGGAGCGGTGCGAGGTAACGCTGGAAGGCGAAATCGTTGGCAAGGGTTGCGTTCTAAAGATAACAGAGAAATGCGTCGGTTGCGGACTCTGTGTTCGCCAGTGCCCAATGAAGATCTTGGCTTTGAAGGAGGTGGAATGAATGCAGGAGTGGCAATTCGTTGTGCCAGAGAAGAAGCACAAGAAGAAGTTCTTCGGCAATCTGAAAGCCGAAGTGATCGATGCGAAGCTCTGCTGTCACTGCGCTGCTTGCGCTGCGATTTGCCCTGTCTATGGAATCACAGCGGGAGACAAGCCAATAGACTTTCCGAACTGGGTAAGGGACTGCGTAGACTGCGGAGCGTGCATTAAGGTTTGCCCAAGGTGGGAATACAAGCCTTTGAACGGAATCGGAAACTACGTTGAAGCGATCTCTGCGAAATCTAAGCGCTTTAAAGGACAAGATGGGGCAATGGTCACTGAGATAACCGCAACTGTGCTGGAGATGGGCTTGATTGAGAAGGCGATCTTTGTCTCGAGAGACGAAGACTGGAGAACTAAGGTGATCACGATTCGTGACGTTTCGCAACTCTACGACAGGAAGGTCACTGGGACGAAGTATTGCTACGCAGACTCGATTCCAGCGCTTAAAGAGGCGATTCTAAGCTCGAAAGCAGTTGCGTTCGTTGGAACGCCTTGCATGGTATCAGCGGTTAGAAAAATGCAAAAGAGCTTCAAGAAATTCGAGAGAGTTAAGCTCGTCATCGGTCTCTTTTGCACCGAGAACTTCTACCACCACCAGCTGTCCGAGTTTCTCTTGAAGCACAAGGGTGTCAATCTCAGAAACGCAACGAAGACGGACATAAAGAAGGGTAAGTTCATCGTCCGCTTTGTCGACGGCTCAAGGGTAAGCTTCCCCGTGAAGGAGCTCGAGGAAATAATTCCCTCTGGTTGTAAGGTTTGCCAGGACTTCTCAGCGGTTGAAAGCGATGTGAGCGTTGGTAGCGTTGGCAGTGAAAGCGGTTTCTCGACTGTGCTTGTGAGAACCGAGATCGCAAAGGCGATCGTCGACAAGATAAGGGAGAAGGGAACTGCGGAGATAAAAGAGCCAGACATGGGAGCGGTGCAGAAGCTCTGCGACTACAAGATAAAGATCCACCCATACCCGCCGAAGAAGAAAGAGGAAAAGAGCTGAGTATTCTGGTTTCTTTTTCTTTTCACAAGTGAATAGTTTCGTTGATTTTTTAGACCTCCTTATCAGCATTTTTATTTTTCAGCGCTTTTGTCTTATGATGCTTAGAAACATTTATTTGCTACTATGCCCCCTAATACAGTATGGAATACGATAGAAACTCTCTCAAGATCTGCGTTTACGATGATTACCTTGAAAATCCTCAAAAACAGCAAAGAGTCAAAGAGCTTGAAAGAGAAATCGATCAACTGGTGTATAAACTTTACGGCTTAACAGAGGAAGAGATAAAAATTATAGAAAGGGAGGTGAGATAAAAATGTGTAGGTTGTTTGGATTAATAGCGAATAAAGAAGTGGATGTAAAATTTTCAATGCTTGAAGCGTCAAATAGGTTTAAAGATCAAGGGAAGAATAATCCCCATGGTTGGGGCATTGGTTGGTATAAAAATGGGGAGCCAAGGGTAGAAAAATATAGAGAAAGTGCTTTTTACTCGTCTAATTTTGATAGCTGTGTTGAAGAAGTTTGGTCCGGAATCGTCATAGCTCATGTGAGATATGCTACAAGTGGCTCCCTTTCCGATAGAAATGCACACCCCTTTATTTACAAAAATTGGATTTTTGCGCATAATGGAACCATATCAAAAGATAGAATTTTGAAACTATTAAAGGAGCCGTACAAAGATTTTACAAGTGAACCCATTGATTCAGAGGTTTATTTCCGATTTATAATTCAAAATGTAGATGAATATAAAGACACAATAAATGGTATCAAGGAAGCTGTAAGGAATGTAATAAAAGATGCCAACGGAGCCAACTTTATTTTATCGGATGGACTGAATCTCTATGCTTTTAGATATGGAAGAAATTTATATTATTTAGTTAGAGATCCACAGAACCCATTATATGCCACTTCCAAGGAGACAAGAGCTTTAATCGAGAGTAAAAGACTTGCAGAAGAAAAAGCAGTTATAATTGCATCTGAAAAGATTACTAAGGATGAACAATGGGAAGAATTGAAAGATGGTGAATTGTTAATAGTGCATAGCAATCTTCACTTCGAGTTAGATAATTTATTATGAAAAAGTCGAATTCCAGATTGATTGGGCTTTTTATATCAGCTCTACGACTTGGGAGAGGAAAGATAGGAGTTTACAAAAGTCTAATATTCTCATCCAAAACTTCTTTCTATGAAACAAAGGATTAGTGAAGCCTATCGTCTTCTGCATCCGAGACCAGTTGTCTTGATCTGCGCTGGAGAGAAGCCGAATATAATGGCTTGTAGCTGGATAACTCCAGTTAGCGACGAGCCGTTCATGGTTGCGGTTGCGATTTGGAAGGAAAACTACACGTTCGAACTGATCGAAGAAAAGAGGGAGTTCACCGTGAACGTTCCACAACCGGAGCTTATCGACGCTGTATGGATCGCTGGGACGAAGAGCGGTAGAAAGGTGGACAAGATAAGGGCGTGCAATCTGAAGGTGAGAAAGGCGAACAAAGTCAACACCTACGTGATCGAGGACTGCATCGCAAATCTGGAGTGCGTTGTGAAGGAAAGGGTTTTCGCTGGAGAGCATGCAGTTTACATCGCAGAAGTCGTCGATGCCTATGCGGAGGGATTTGAAAAGGTTTGGAAAAGAAAAATACTGCTTCATCTTGGAGGAAAGGATTTCGTGACCTTCGGCGAGTCTTTCCGACCAAAGACCGATTGAAATAGCCTTTCACGGGGCTCAGATCTAAGATCTTTTTGGACTATATTTTTGTAGTTTCCCGAGGCTATTGGAAGACTTCTCCAAGTCTATCTTTCGATGTATTTCTCCACGATTTCGAAGTTAACCTTTACGCCCAATCCAGGCTCCTTAGGAACGAAAGCGTAACCGTTGCGAACCTCAATTGGCTTTTCCAAGAGGTAGAACTCCTCGCTGGGATAAAACGGATACTCCATATAGCTGGAATTGTAGCTCGTCGCTATTACTTGTAGATTCACCGCCATCACGAGTCCGAACCCAAAGATGTGTGGGATTGATTGCACACCATAAGCTTCAGCCAAAGTGCAAATCTTTTTGCATTGGAGAATTCCTCCACATCTCGTTGCATCGGGTTGCACGATGTCGTAGGCTTTGGCGTCCAGTATTTCTTTGAATCTGAAGAGCGAGAAATCATTTTCACCTCCAGCTATCTCTACTGGTGAACGACTTCTCAACTCAGAGAGGGCTCTTAGGTTGTCGGATGGTAAGGGCTCTTCGAGCCATCTTACATCGTATTTTTCGCATATTTTGGACAATCTTAGAGCTTCTCTGATCTCGCCATAGGCTGAGTTTGCATCCACCATTATTTCGAGATCTGGATGCTCTTCTCTTACAGTTCTTATGATCTCTTCATCTTTTTTCAGCCCCTCACCTATTCTAAGCTTTACCGCCTCGAAACCTCTTTCTTTTGCGATTTCAGCCACCATACTTGCTGTCTTTGGCTCTAAGGCTATTGGAAAGCTGGCATATGCCTTGACCTTGTCTTTAAACCCGCCAAGAAGCTTGTAAACAGGAGTATTCAAAGCCTTCCCTATTACATCCCAGATTGCACATTCCACTGCGCTCGTAGCCTGGGGTATGCCAAAGAGAATTCTATTGCTTGTGTTGTACATAGCTCTCCAGATCTCCTCGACCATGAACGGATCCTTGCCTATAACGATTTTTGCAAGCACTTCTTCGATGTATTTCGCCAATGCTCTGTCGGAAAGAGGAAAATGCGTCATGGAATAGCCTACTGTGCCGTCGTCAGTCTCGACTTCAACCAAAGTTCCAGAAGCGGGGATTTCTGGCATCGCTCCGATTTTTATCGAAAAAGGTAACTTCAAAACCATCGCCTTCACAGATTTGATCTCCATTTTAAATCACCTACTATGTTTACATCGGATCCTATAAAAAGGTTAACTATGGAATTGGCTGGAGGTCGTAAAGCCATTTTCACAGTGGGAAAAAGACTCCTGAGAAGGAGAAAAATTGCAAGAACAACCGCAGTCGTCAGGGCAATGGCGAAACACGTGTTTGTCATGCTACCAGCGATAGTGGCGATTTATCCTCCAACCGATAGAGGTCTTGATGCGAGTTCTGAACTCTTTTTCACACCTGTAATCGATGTTGCAATTTATTCTTTCTGGCAAAAAATAGGGGGCAAAATATTGAGTTTCGCTATGTCTTTGCTCTTCATCCCTTATCCTTAGCTACTGGCTTAAATCCCAGCGCCAAAGCTCCGCCGATTATTCCGAGAATGGCTCCTACCATGAAACCTCCCATTCCTAAGAAGCTGATCACTGAGAATACGAGTATTATGGTTCCCCACACATTGTGTTCAGCTGGGCGAGCGTTGAGCATTACCGCTCCTATTATCACGAGTATCCCAGACACCATGCCTATGAGCCATAGACCGCCCATAGGGGCAACGAAACCCCAGGCATTTCCCATCATTCCACAGCCCATCCATCCATACATGGGCATGCCAAAGCCCATGGTGCTACCGATGAGTATCAAGACACCGCCTATGAGGGATAAAGCAACCGCAGTGGTTGGTCTTTCCTCGCCATTTGTCAATGCTCATCACCTCCTTTACAAGTCTGAGGGCGCTATATATAAGTTGTCTATAAAAGATCGTGTTTTATATAGCGGTTTATATGCTAAGGGATGCAAATTCGATGGTAGCCAGTTTACGAACTCGACTACGAAATCTGTTGAAGCGAGCAGTCCGTTCAAAAACACCCTCTTTGTTGAGTCTGCAGAAAAGTGGAACTTCGAAGATCTAACAAGACTTAAAGTGCTCCGGCCGGGATTTGAACCCGGGGCAGGGAATCGAGAGTCCCCTATGTTTGACCGGGCTACACCACCGGAGCTTAGAGAGCGTTTTCGCATCTGTTTTTAAACCTTTGCAAAGTAACAGTTTAAGTGGGCAAAAATTTTTTATCATCTGAAAAAAGTCAGCGCATGAACTTCGAACTCGACGAAGATCGAAAGCTTTTGCAGAGCGCTGTTAGGGAGTTTGCGGAAAAGGAAATAGTCCCGAATGCAAAAATATACGAGGAGAAGGAAGAATATCCGTGGGAAATTTTTAGGAAGGCTGCGAAGCTTGGATACGTTGCTCCCGACATTCCAGAGGAGTATGGTGGGTCGAATCTCGACATCCTGAGTTGCGTTATAATTGCGGAGGAGTTTTGTCGAGCAGACAGTAGCGTTGGCTCAGCCATTGCGACCGCTGGACTTGGATGTCCTATGGTGAAGTATTTTGGCACGGAGGAGCAAAAGGAAAAATATTTGCCAATGGTTACAAAGGGAAAGACTCCTTCCGCAATCGCAATAACCGAACCAGACGCTGGGAGTGATGTTTCTGCAATGAAAACGAAAGCGGAGAAAGTCTCGGGCGGATGGGTTCTGAACGGGAGCAAGACGTTCATAACCAACGGGAGCATTTCTGAGTGGCTCGTAGTTCTCGCAAAAACAAATCCTGAAGAGGGGTATCGGGGAATAAGCGCCTTTATTGTGGAGAAAGGTTTTGAAGGGTTTGAGGCAAGGCGGATTAAGAAAATGGGGCTGCACTGCCATGATACTGCGGAGATCTTTCTGAAGAACGTCTTTGTTCCCGAGGAGAATCTCGTTGGCGCAGAGAACATGGGCTTCTATCAGCTGATGCGCTTTTTCAACGAGAGCAGAGTTGGTGTTGCAGCTGCGCAACTCGGAATCGCAGAAGGAGCTTACGAAAGAGCCTTAGAGTATGCGAAGCAGAGAAAAGCGTTCGGAAAGCCATTGATCGAGCACCAGGCGATCGCCTTTAAACTTGCGGACATGTTCACCGCTATAGAGACTGCGAAGCTGATCGTTTACAAGGCTGCGTGGCTCATCGATCAAGGAGCTCCGAATCCAGCGATAAGCTCTGCTGCGAAGCTTTATGCGAGCGAAGTTGCTGTAAAGGTTTGCTATGAAGCGGTTCAGATCTTTGGCGGTTACGGATACAGCAAAGAAAGCGATGTGGAGCGGTTTTTCAGGGATGCGAGGGCGGGGACGATCTATGAAGGGACGAGCGAGATTCAAAGGCTGATAATCGCAAGGGTTCTCTCGGGTAAGATCAAACTCTAAGGCACACTTTTTGGGTAAAAGATAAATATTGCCCCAAGACTTAGTGCGATGAGTTTGCCAAGTAAGAAGGAGTTCTCAGAATGGTTCCACGAGCTAATTCAGTCCGCAGAGATAATGGACATTCGCTACCCAGTGAAAGGGCTATACGTTTGGTTCCCATTCGGGTTCAAGCTGAGACAGCTCGTGTATGGTAAGCTTAGGGAGATAATGGACAGAGATCACAGCGAAGTATACTTCCCAGCCTTGATCCCAGAGCACGAGCTGAGGAAAGAGGGCGAACACATAAAGGGCTTTGAAGACGAAGTCTACTGGATAACGCATGGTGGATCAAGCCCATTGGACGTGAAGCTCGCCTTAAGACCGACAAGTGAAACTGCGATGTATCCGATGTTCAAGCTCTGGATAAGAAATCACGCAGACCTGCCCTTGAAGGTTTACCAGATTGTCAACACGTTCAGATACGAAACGAAGCACACTCGCCCGCTTATAAGGCTGAGGGAGATAACCTCGTTCAAGGAAGCGCACACTGCACACAAAAATTTTGAGGAAGCCGAGGAACAGGTGAAGAAGGCTATAGGTTACTACAAGGAGTTCTACGACTTCTTAGCGATTCCATACTTCGTTGTCCGTCGCCCTGATTGGGACAAGTTCCCAGGAGCGGTTTACACGATTGCCTTCGATACAATAATGCCCGATGGGCGAACCTTGCAGATCGGAACCGTGCACCACTTGGGCGACAACTTCGCAAAAACCTTCGACATAAAATACGAAGCCGTCGACGGCAACCACTACTACGTGCACCAGACTTGCTATGGGATTTCAGAGAGATGCGTTGCATCGCTTATAAGCATCCACGGCGACGATCTCGGCTTAGTTCTGCCCTTCGAAGTCGCTCCAATACAAATCGTCGTCATTCCGATACTCTACAAGGGCAAAGAAAAAGACGTGCTCGAACTCTGTAACGAGCTTCTCGGCAAGCTGAAGGGCTTTAGAGTCGTGTTCGACAACAGCGAGGATAGACCGGGTGCGAAGTATTACAAGTGGGAGCTGAAAGGTGTGCCCCTGAGATTCGAGATTGGTCCCAAGGAAGCGGAGAAGAGAGAAGTGGTCGTGTCCTTTAGAGACGAGAGAAAGAAGTTCTCAGTTGCGATTGACGAGATAAACGAAGAAAGGATAAAGCAGTGGGCTGAGGAAATGAGGAAGAGGCTGAGGGAGAAGGCGATCAATTCGATGCTCCAAAAACTGAAGTTCTGCAAAGACCTCGAAGAGGTTTCAGAGATCGTTAAGGGTTCGGTTGCACTGATCTATCTCTGCAAAGAGAAATCTTGCGGAGAAGAGGTCGAAGCCAAGGGAGGTAAACTCCTCGGGTGGATTGAGGAGAAGCCGTGGTTCATTGAGCAGAACAACGAAGGTAGTTGTATCGTTTGCGGAAAGAGCGGAAAACTTGCGTTGACTGCGAGAAGCTATTAGATTTATTTTAACTAAAAATAATAGTTTTTTACTCGAGCGAACGAGAAAGGAGGCTAAAAATCAGATTTTGCCAGAAGTTGCAAAATAAGTTCTGAACTCTGCGAGTTCGACATTTTTTGGAGTTTTCAGTTCCAAATCGGAACACAATTCTCTGTTTAAACTTAGCGAAAAATTTAAAAATCAAGCGGATTTAGAGTTTCATCAGCGAGGTCTGATAAATCCCGAAGTTGTTTGATGGCTTGCGATAGTTAAGCGGAGGAAGTGGAGTTTGGTCGAAAAAAAGGAGGTGAAGCCCGATGGAAGGTGATGAATATGATAGTCGGAAGACATATCATCGCGGAGCTCTATGGGGTGGATCCGGAGCTGATAGCCCGCGAGGAGGTAGTTCGCAGTATTGTGGAGGAGGTGGTAGATGAGGCAGGGTTGAACAAAGTAGGGAGCATCTACAAGCAGTTCAACCCACATGGCGTTACGGGAATCGTTTTGATCTCAGAAAGCCACGTTTCGATACACACGTGGCCTGAATACGAGCTCATAAACCTCGACATTTTCACATGTGGCGATAAAACAAAGGCGGAAAAGGCTTTTAAACTGTTCCTCCAGAAGTTTAAACCAAAGTCCTATCGCCACTACATGTTGGACAGAGGTTAAAACATGAACAGACTCCAGATTCAAATACTTCAAACCCTTTTGGAAGGAGAGAAGAGTGTTTACGAAGTGATCGACAGCCAGGACGGATCCCTGCCAGAGTTTCTCGAAGCACTCGAAGAACTGCGGTGCAGGGGAATCGTGAAATTCGATTCAGGAAAAATTTATATTGCAGATAAAAACTTCGCAGAAAAACTTCAGCGCATCGATGCGAAGTGCAACTGTTGCGCAGGCACTGGCTACAAGATAGACGGATTTTACACTTCTCTTCTCTCCAAATACAGGGAGATATGCAAAGATCGCCCCCCCGCGGTTGAGAAGTTCGACCAAGGCTTTATAAGCGAGGAAGGCGTTGTAAGGAGATTGGAGTTCATACACGAAAGGGGCGACATTTACGAGAAATTCTTCATCGTAGGCGACGACGATCTGTTCAGCTTAGCTTTGTCGCTGACCGGGCTACCGAAAGAAGTCGTGGTCGTTGACATCGACGAAAGACTTGTGAACTTCATAAACAGGGTTGCGAAGGAGAAAAGGCTGAACGTCTCCGCTTTTGTTTACGACGTGCAGAAGGAGCTTCCGGAGGAGTTTAGGAAGAACTTTGGCGTTTTTGTTACTGACCCAGTTGAAACAGTTGAAGGAATAAAACTCTTCTTTTCCCGAGGAGTTTCTGCTCTTAGGGGAATCGGTAGCTCCGGCTACTTCGGATTGACAACGCTCGAGGCTTCACGAAGAAAATGGTTTGAAATCGAAAGGATGATCTTGGAGATGGGATTTGTTATAACCGACATCAAGAGAAGGTTCAACGTATATCCAGCCGATGAGAAAAGCTATCGCCAATTCGAAGAGAAGCTTCCGATTTTCAAGATACTTGGTTTTAAGACGGACTACGATTGGTATACCTCGAGTCTTTTCAGAATCGAAGCGGTGAAAGAGCCAAGACCCTTGGTTGAGGGAGAGATGATCATAGACGAGCGGGTTTACAAAGACGAGGAGAGCCTCGCAACGCCTTATTAGATTTATGAAAGCGGTGCTGATACTAAGCGGTGGAATCGACAGCTCGACGTTGCTGTATTACTTGCTTCACCAAGGCTACGAAGTCTATGCGCTCACCTTCGTTTACGGGCAAAGACATGCGAAAGAAGTCGAGTTTGCGAAGAAGATAGCCAACGAGGCGAAAAAAGTTGGTTTTGTCAATCACAGGATCGTCGATATTTCAGCGATCCACGAGCTGATAAGCAAGGGCGCAATAACGGGCGGTGAAGGTGTTCCAGAGGGGTATTACAGCGAGGAAACGCAGAGATTGACGATAGTCCCGAACAGGAACATGATACTTCTTTCGATCGCAGTCGGATACGCTGTAAAGATTGGAGCAAGAGAAGTTCACTACGCTGCGCACAAAAGTGACTACAGCGTATATCCAGATTGCAGAAAGGAGTTTGTGAAAGCCTTAGACACTGCGATATACCTTGCGAACATATGGGAGCCGGTGGAGCTGAAAGCGCCTTTCGTCGAGATGACAAAGGCTGAGATTGTTGACCTTGGCTTAAAGCTCCGAGTCCCCTACGAGCTAACCTGGAGCTGTTACGTCGGTGGCGAAAGACCTTGCTTGAAATGCGGGACTTGCGTAGAGAGAACGGAGGCGTTCTTGTTGAACAACACAAGAGATCCCTTGCTGAGCGACGAGGAATGGAAACTCGCAGTTGAAGCTTACGAGAAATTCAAAAAAGCTTAGTTAAAAATTAAATCCGGTTCTTCAAGATCTTGTTTATAACCGCATCTCTTGGTGTCGTCGCAATCCTTGCAACCTTTGAAGGATCGTATCCTTGGCAGATCGACAAAAGCTGGCAGTAGTCGAAGACTGGGATCTGATAGTCTATCATTCCAAGCTTCCTAAGCTCAGCCTGCGCATTGTCCATGTGCATTAGGCAGGTGATGCACGAAACCACTATGCAGTCAGGATCGATTTCGTCTTTCATCGCATCGAGCTTCTTCTTCAAGAACTCGAGGTTCGCAGTCTTGTCGTGTTTCGCAAATCCTCCCGCTCCTCCGCAACACTGCCTCTCTCTCGAGTATCTCGGAACCTCTGCTCCAAGCGCTTTTACGATGTTTTTGAACGCAACGGGATTTTCAGGATCGTCGAAGCCAACCTTCTTGCTCGGTCTCAAGACGTGACAAGGATTCTGCACAACTACCTTCATCCCCTTCATCGAGAACTTCAACGAACTCCTAATCTTCTCAACTCCGATCACGTTGTGCATGACGTCGATGATGTGGCGGACATCGGTTTTCCCCTCGTAGCGCAGTCCAACTTTCGAGAGAAACTTCTGATTGATCTCTTCCAGCTTTCCATGCATGAGCTTATATCTCCCGAGCTTCAGCGAGGAGTAACAGCTTCCGCACTGCACGACTATGTCTGCGCCTTTTCTTTCTGCGTTTGCAAGGTTCCATGCGTTTATTGCGAGCGTTGCATCTTCGTCAACACTTGGAAAAGTTCCGAAAGCTGGACAACAGGACGCCCCCTCAATGTCCAGCACTTCAACACCAAGCGTTTGCAAGGAAAGCCTTATGCCGAGCTCCACGTCTGGACGAATTGCGGGCATGTTACAGCCTAAGAACAGGCAGAACTTCATAATCACTCCTCCCTAAAGATGTAGCTATACTTCTTGTAAACGTTCGTCTCCTTCAGCATTTCCCTAAATTTTTGCAACGCCTCGTGTTTGCTCGCCACTGTAACGATCTCTGGCAATCCAAGCTCTTTTCTCATTGGGTTTAGAACGTTCTGCGTATGCCCTCGGGCGAATATCTCGCCCAAAGCCAAGGGGACGTATGTGTCGTCTTCCTTGCACTGCCATCTCCTTATCGCAAGCACGATTTCGAAGGGCTCTGCCTCCCTTGGGCATCTTTCCTCGCAACCTCCGCAGGTTACGCACATCCACGGCGTCTCCTCCTCCAAGAGCTTTTCCCGCAGTCCAAGTTTCACAAGGTGTATCAACCTCTTTGCGCTCAGCGGAGTTTCAGCAAAACCTGTTGGACAGTCTGCGATGCAAGTCCCGCACTGGTAACACTTAACGAGATCCGCTCCACCGAGTTCGATCAGCTCCTTCACGAGATTGGGATCCCTACCTTCGATCATCTTACCACCTCAAACCTTCTCAAGCATTGCGGAAAGTTCCGCATAGTTGAACACTGGACCGTCTTTGCAAACGTAGTAGCTCTCTATTCTGCACTTCCCGCACTTTCCAAGCCCACACTTCATTCTCCGCTCAAGCGTCGTGTAGATTTGCTCTTCTTTAAAACCAAGCTCCTTCAGGACGTTGAGCGTGATCTTGATCATTATCGGTGGTCCGCAGGTTATTGCGATCGTGTTCTTCGGGTCTGGTTTGATTCTTTTCACGTTGTCTGGAACGAAGCCTACGAAGTATTTCCAGTCCTTTTCTGGGTTGTCGATGGAAAGCTGGACGTTGTAGCCTTCTTCAATGAGCTTGAATAGCTCGTCCTTGTAAACCAGATCCTTAGAAGTCCTTGCGCCGTAGATAATCGTTAGGTCGCCGTAATCCTTTTCGTTGTCGATGACATACTGGTAAATCGCCCTTAAGGGTGTTTGCCCTATTCCACCGCCGATCGTCACGATGTTCATCCCCTTCCATTCATCGAGCGGGAAAGGTCTGCCAAGAGGTCCACGAATCCCAACGATGTCTCCAGCCTTCATTTCATGGAGTTTTGCAGTTACTTTTCCAGTTTTAAGAACGCTAAACTCGAGATCTGGTCGAGTTGGTGAGTTTGCTATGGTGAACCAGCTCTCTCCACGCCCAAAGACTGAAACCAAACAACCTTGTCCAGATTTGTAGTCGAAACGCTCTCTATCGACGAGCTTTATCCGAAAAGTCTTTATGGGTCTTGCTCCCTTAACCTCGTCTTTAACTTCGACTATCTGCGCTTTGTAGGGAACGTAGGGATTTTCCATCATCTCACCCCCGAGATAACGTTGACTATATCGATTCCCGCTGGGCAGTAGTCGATGCAACGACCGCAACCAACGCAGTAGTAGTCACCTTTGCGCAAGTTGTAGTAGAATTTGTCGTAGAACCTGTTTCGCAACCTCTGCCACTTCTCCGCTCTCGGATTGTGGCTCGAGCTCTCTAAGGTATGCAGTGGGAACTGACAGCTGTCCCAGGCTCTTATTCTAACCCCACGCCTCTCTCCTTCGTCGTATATGTCGAAGCAGAAGCAAGTCGGACAAAGATACGTGCAAAGCCCGCAAGATTTGCAGTTGATTGCAACTTCTCTCCAGTATGGGTTATCAAAGCTCTTCCTTAGCTTTTCAACGTCAACATCGATTTTCCTCATCTCGAGCTTCTCGCTTTCGAACCTCTCTCGAGTTGCAGACTCTTCTTCGCTCTCCTCCCGCAAGTTGAAGTCTTTAACGAAAGTTTTTCCAGCTTCGCTGTTCGCAGAGATGAAAACTTTCCCATCTATCTTTGAAACTACAACATCCGCTTCAGGCTTTCTTGGGTTTATCCCAAAGTTCTGGCAGAAGCAGTTTACCGAAGCGTTGTTGCAAGCGATTGCAATTGTCAACAACTCCTCCCTCCTCGCTTTGTAGTAGGGATCAACAAAGCCCTCTAAGAAGTGCTTGTCGAGCAGTTTAATCGCCTTCGCATCGCAAGCACGAATTCCCACAACTGCGATCTTCTTTCTCTCGATCGGTATCTTTTCAATCCAGTCACCATACTCGATTAGAACCTCGTTTTGCGGGAACACAGCAACTTTCACAGAATTTCTCGGCAGGATGTAGTTGAAATCCGCTTCGTTTGCGGAGCTTATTTCTCGGAAAATGTGAAAGTCTCCAACCTTTACTGGGGCGAAAACTCTGTATCCACTTGCCAAGAGCTTTGAAATCGCATCCCTGAGAAAGTCGCCTTCGTAGATCATTTTAATCACCCAATATGTCCAATTTCGAGAAGAAAGGAATGTCCTCGTTAAGATCGTAGCCGAAGGTTTCGACTACAACCTTCTCGAGCTTTCTTTCGAGCTTCCTCAACGGCAGCTCCATTGGGCAAGCTCTTTCGCATTCTCCACAACCAGCGCACCTTCCAGCGTGGTGAAGAACTCGGAGAATGTGGTAAATTGCGTTATCCTTTGCGTTCACAGTCTTACCAAGGAGTCTTGGGTAGCTTGCCTTGTCCTCTGCGGTGCTCATCGGCGAAATCGCAAGGTTTGACGGATCAACCATGCACTCTTCGCAGTAGCAAAGCGGACAAACGCTTCTACAAGCGTGGCATCTGATGCATCTCTCAAACTTAGAGATCCAGTAGTTCCAGCGCTCTTCTCTGCTCAGCTTCTCGAACTCTTCGACGTCGCTGAAATCTCTCCTTCCCTCCCTCGGTTCTCCGATCAGAACATCGTATATCACTGGAGTCGGATGTTCGCAGTAAACACAGTTCTCGTCGATGACTTCTGCGAAGGCAACCCTTTTCTCGCCGTTCTTGAGCTTTATAACAAGTTCATTACCATCGAGCTCAACAGCTGTGACCTCGTTTAGTTTTACAAGCTTTGAAAGCTTTCTGTAATCAGCGACGCCTTTGCAAGAGATGCCGACAATGAAAAGATTTTCCCTCTTGAGCTTTCCCTCCTTTATCAGCTGTCTTATTGCCATTGCATCGCAACCCTTCGCAACGACCGCAACCTTACCGTTGATTTGCATCAGGAGCTTTGCGGGGTTGTTGAAGGAAAGTGGGGAGAAGGAAATTCTGTCGATCTCATTTGGGCTGAGCACTGCAAGAACTTCTCTTGGTTCGTTCTCCTTTTTAACGAATGCAACGATCTTCTCAGCGTTCGAATTCCTCAATGCCTCCTTTATCTTCTCGAGCTCGCTCATCGCTCCCACCTCAACTGCTTTTGTTCGCCCAATTGCTCAACAAGCTTTGTAAATGCGCTCATCTCCTCTGCGAACTTCTTTCCCTCGGAAGCTGAAGCCCAGAGCAGTTTTAGGCGCTCATCTTCAAAACCGATGAACTTCATGAGCTCCTTGAGGAGCAAGTATCTCTTCTTCGCATAGTAGTTGCCCACCATGTAGTGGCAGTCTCCCGGATGACATCCAGCGATGACAACGCCGTCGGCTCCCTGTCTAAACGCCCTCAGAATCCACGCCGGGTTCACCATTCCTGAGCACATGACACGAACGATTTTAACGTCTTCGGGATACTTCAGCCTGCTAACTCCAGCTAAATCAGCTCCAGCGTAGCTACACCAGTTGCATGCAAAGGTTACGATCTTCACGCTACCACCCCAAACAAGCCATCGACCGCAGACTTGATCTGATCGAACGTGAAGCCCTTCACCACTATTGCACCCTTTGGACAGGAGGCACTGCAGATTCCGCAACCCAAGCAGAGAGCCTTCTTCACCGACGCCTTCAGCTCGACGCCAGTTCTTGTCTTGAACTCCACGATCTCTATAGCGCTGACGGGACAGGCTTTTACGCAGATTCCGCAGGCATCGCAACGTTCTCGAGTTACTTCAGCTTTGCTCGCATCCATCACGAGCTTGTCTTTCGAAAGCAACGTCATAGCCCTCGAAACAGTTGCCAACGCCAGAGAAATCGTTTCTGGGATCAGCCTTGGGCTGTGTGCGATTCCTGCTAAGAACACACCTTCGGTTGCGAAGTCGACGGGGCGAAGTTTTGGATGCGCTTCAAGGAAGAATCCATTTGCATCGAGTGGAACTTTTAATAGCTTTGAAATCTCCTCGTTATCTTCGTTTGGAACTGTAGCAGCGCTCAGAACTACGAGTTCTGGCTTCGCAACCAAGTTCTCGCCAAGAATCTCGTCGTAGAATTCGACCTCGACTTCCTCGCCATTCACCCTAACCTTCGGCGGGTTCTCGGGTGTGTAGTGCACGAAAACAACTCCTCGCTTTGCAGCGTTTTCGTAGAACCTCTCAAGGAACCCATAAGTCCTTATATCTCTGAAGAGCACGAGAACGTCTGCGTCCGGGTTCAGTTCCTTGATCTTCAACGCATTCTTTATCGCAACCTGACAGCAAATCCTACTGCAGTATGGGCGCTCCTCGTTTCTGCTACCGACGCACTGGATCATCAAAACGCTCTTCGGAACTTCTCCTCTTGCAAGTCTCTCTTCGAGTTCAACCTGTGTTATAACTCTTGGATGCCCGTAGTTGAACTCTTTTGGCTTGTATTCCTTTGCCCCAGTTGCAACGATTACAACGCCATGGCTGATCTCTTCTATTCCATTCGGAGTCTTGATTCTGCTCCTGTAATTCCCAACGAAGCCTTCAACGCTCTCGACGACCGAACTCTTGAAAACCTTGATCTTCGGGTTTGATTCAACTTCCGCAATAAGCCTTTTGAGGAGCTCTTGTGGGTTCTTGCCGTCGATCGTGTAGTATATATGCCTCAGATTTCCTCCGAGCTCGGCTTCTTTTTCCACAAGGTAGCATTCGATTCCCTGCTTCGCAAGCTCGATCGCTGCGGTCATTCCAGCAAGTCCACCGCCTATGATCAGAGCCTTCTTAACCACGTCGACTTCGACGAACTGCAACGGCTCAAGCAATCTTGCTTTTGCAACTCCTGCGCTCACCAAAGCCTTAGCCTTCTCGGTGGCTCTCCTTTTATCCGTGTGGACCCAAGAACACTGCTCTCGAATGTTCACGAACTCGAAGAGATACGGATTCAGTCCAGCTTCCATAAGAGTCCTCCTGAACAGTGGTTCGTGCGTTCTCGGCGTGCATGCTGCAACGACGATCCTGTTCAGCCCGTAATCCATTATCGCCCTCTTTATCTTCTCTTGGGTATCCGCAGAGCAGGCGAAGAGAACATGATCTGCGAAAACAACATCTTCGAGCGTTTTTGCAAATTCTGCAAGCGCTTCAACGTCAACAGTTGACGCTATGTTTATCCCGCAGTGGCACACGAAGACGCCGATTCTTGGAGCCTCTCCAAGAACGTTTCTCTCAGGTGGAAACTCCTTCTTCGTGACGAGTCTCTCCTTTACAAACTCAGAAGCCTTCGCTGCAGATGCGCTCGCCATCGCTACGCTCTCTGGAATATCTCTTGGCTCAGAAGCGACGCCGGCAACGAATATCCCTCGTTTCGAAGTTTCAATCGGTGCAAATGAGTCGGTGAGCACAAAGCCGAAGTCGTTCAAGTCTATGCCGAAGATTTCAGAGTATTTGCGAATGTCCTCAGTAGCTTCAAACCCAACCGAGAGGACAACGAGATCGAACTCCTCTTCGCAACTTCGCCCATCCTTCTCGTATTTGATGATCAAGTTCCCGTCCTTCTTCTCCATTATGTTTGCAACCCTTGCCTTGTGGTAAATAACGCCGTATTCGCTCTTAGCTCTGTTCGCATACTCTTCAAAGCCCTTCCCAAAGGTTCGGACGTCCATTGCGAATATGTGGACCTCCGCATCGGGAATGTGTTCTTTCGCAAGGATTGCGTGCTTCGTTGCATAGGTGCAACATACGGATGAGCAGTATGGATTCGTCTTCTCGTCTCTCGAGCCGACGCACTGCAGAATTGCGATCTTCTTCGGGACTTTTCCATCGCTCCTGTAAACGTGCCCTTCAAATGGACCTGTTGCCGAAAGTAGGCGCTCAAACTGAATGCTCGTTATAACGTTCTTGTAGATCCCGTAGCCGTATTCTCCACGCTTTTTAGCGTCGAAAAGCCTTCCACCCGGAGCAAGGATGATTGAGGAAACGTTTAACTCCACTATCTCTTCTTTCTGGTTGTAGTCCACAGCCTTTGCAACGCAAGCGTTGTAGCAAATCCCGCAACCTATGCACTTACTCTTGTCGATTGCAAAGACCTTTGGAACCGCTTGTGGATAGCGCAGGAAGATTGCGGAGCGGAAACTCATCCCCTCGTTATACTCATCGATTGCGCTAACTGGACAAAGTGTTGCACAGACTCCACAACCCGTGCACTTGCTTCTATCAACGTAAAGTGGCTTCTTCCTTATCTTAACCCTAAAGTTTCCTGCAGAGCCCTCTACCGAAACGACTTCGGCGTTGTTTATTATCTCGATGTTCTCGTGCCTCGCAACCTCGTTTAGCTTTGGCGAGAGTATGCACATCGAACAGTCGTTCGTTGGGAAAGTTTTGTCGAGCTGGCTCATCCTTCCGCCGATTGCGGGCAGTTTCTCAACAAGGTAAACCTTTAACCCTGAGTCCGCTAAGTCTAAGCTTGCCTGAATTCCCGCTATACCTCCCCCGACTACAAGAACGCTCATCTCACCACCTTAATAGCGAGCTCGTCTTCTCCTCCCACCTCAACCAGACCTCGCCTTCTCATTTCGATTACAGTCGTGAGAATCTCCTCCTTCCTCATCCCAGTTCTTTCAGAAATCTCGGAAATTTTTGCCTCATATTCCACAGCCCTCAGGATTTTTGCAACTTTTATCGCAGTTTCGATCGCATTTGCGAGTATCTGCTCGTATTTTTGAGCATCAATCTTCTCACGATAGACGTTTCCTTCTTCAACGATGCTCCTCATCTTCGCAACAAGCGCACGAACGTTCCTGTCTGTTGCGACTGCCCTTAGGATATCGGACAGTTCCTTACTAATTGCGGGGAATGTCTTTGCTGGCTCGTTCATCGAAATTCTCTCATTCTCAAGCCCAAGTTTCTCAAGAGCTATCTTCATCGCCTTAACTTTGCTCTCCGCTTCAATCGCTCCCGGAAAGTTTCTGCAGTCCACACCACAGCTCATGATCGCCACGCTTCCGTGTCTTGCGATCGCTTCAGCAATATGGATCATATCGAGCCTTGAAATACATAGTAAAGTTACACCTTCTTTGCTCTTCCTTCTACAAGCGATAAGGTTGCTGTTTGCAATTTCCGCAGCAATTGACTCGTTTCTAAACTTTGTTGCGAGCATCGATATTGCACTTGTTATACAGCTTCCAGCACAGAGTCCACAGACCTTGCAAGTCCCTGTGAGTTCTGGATAGCCGTTGACCATCTCGAGTGCCTTGTGTGGGCAAATCGACACGCAAACTCCGCAACTCACGCATTTATTATAATCGATTATTATAGTCTTCTTTTGATCTTCTGGCATAACTCAGCAGAACTCGAGGGGTTTATAAAACTTTAGAAATTCGCTTTTTGTTCCAAACCGCGAAAGGCTAATATCAAACGTTCGCAATGCCTTTTGGGATTCGCATGGTCGAAGTTAAAGATGGCAGATTGATCGAGCATCCGATACTGAAGTTCAATCGTGGAAGGGAAGTAACGATCTACTTCAACGGGAAACCGATAAAAGCCTACGAAGGCGAAACCGTCGCTTCTGCTTTATACGCAGCTGGGATTAGAGTTTTCAGCAGATCTTTCAGATGGCATAGACCAAGGGGATTCTTTTGCGCAATTGGGAAGTGCTCGGCGTGCATGATGGAAGTAGACGGTGTGCCAAACGTAAGGACTTGCAAAGTCTATGTGCGAGATGGAATGCAGATAAGAACGCAGACGGGATTTCCGAATGCTGAGAGGGACATTTTTGCAATTTCTGACAAAATAATCGACCGAATTTTTCCGCATGGGAGCCAGTATACGAAGTTCAACAACAAGCTAATTCGTGATTTTGTTCTCTCTCAGCTTAGGAAAATGACTGGCTTTGGAAACCCGCCGAAGAAGGAGTTTCAGGGAAATGCAAGTTATGAGGAAGTTCACTGCGACGTCCTTGTGATTGGTGGTGGACCAGCTGGAATGAGTGCTGCGATAAACGCTGGCAAGTATGGGGCTAAAGTCTTGCTAATCGATGAGAACCCATTCCTCGGGGGGCAGTTGGTGAAGCAGACTCACCGCTTCTTCGGCAGTGCAAAGCACAAAGCGGGAACTCGTGGAATTAGAATTGCGAAGATACTCGAAGAGGAGCTTAGAAAGATCCCCAACGTCGATATCAGGCTTGAAACCAAGGCGTTCGGCATCTATGGCAGAGAAGTTGGGGCGGTTGAGAAGGACAAGTTGCTTAGGATAATCCCAAAGAAGATAGTTGTTGCAACAGGCGCATACGAGAGAACGCTGATCTTCGAAAACAACGACCTTCCCGGAGTTTATGGCGCTGGTGGTGTGCAGACTTTGATGAACGTCTACGGCATAAAGCCCGGGAATCGTGGGCTCATCGTGGGCTCGGGAAACGTTGGGCTCATCCTTAGCTACCAGCTCCTTCAAGCTGGAGTCGAAGTTTCGGCGATCGTTGAAGCTATGCCGAGGATTGGTGGTTACTTCGTTCACGCTGCCAAGGTTCGAAGGCTTGGGGTTCCGATTTACGTTCGTCACACGATATTGAGGGCTTTGGGCAAAGATCGAGTGGAGGGGGCGATAATTGCACAGCTCGACGAGAAATGGAAACCAATACCGGGGACTGAGAAGAAATTGGACTGCGATTTCATCTGTGTCGCAGTAGGCTTGTCGCCGACGCACGAGCTACTTTATCAGGCTGGTTGCAGGATGAAGTTCGTTCCCGAGCTCGGAGGGCTTGTTCCGCTGAGAAGTAAATACAATGAAACGAGCGTCGAAGGTGTTTACGTCGCTGGTGACGTTGCTGGCGTTGAAGAAGCGACGGCGGCGATTATGAATGGCAGAATCGCAGCGATTCATGCGGTTGTGAAACTTGGGCTTGGTGGTGAGGAAGCGAAGAAAGAGCTTGAAGAGGCGTTGAAAGATCTTGAGGAGTTCCGAGCTGGACCCTTTGGGGAGAGAATCGTCTGTGGGATTGAGAAGTGCATTCTTGCTTCCGAGGTGGAGTTATGAGCTATCTTGAAAGAGGGTATGCTGAACTCAACGAACTTCCACCGTTTCCAAGTGAGGAGAGGATGAAAAAGAGGTCTGTCGCATACATCGAATGTCCCCAGCCGATTCCGTGCAGTCCTTGTTACGAATCTTGCCCAGTAGATGCGATAAAGATGGACAACATCAACGATCCGCCCGTTGTTGACTACGAGAAGTGCACAGGTTGCATGAACTGCATCCGCGTTTGTCCAGGGCTTGCGATCTTCATGCTTCGACTCCGTGAAGACGGGAAGGGAGAGGTGACTTTGCAATACGAATTCCTGCCTTGGCTGAAAAAAGGAGATAAAGTAGAGCTTCTGAACAGGAAAGGAGAAGTTGTTGGAATTGGCGTTGTGAACTGGGTTCTTCCTGCAGAGAGAAACGATCAAACCTCACTCGTTCGAGTTGAAATGGATGCGAAGCTTATTTACGAGGTTCGTGCTGTTAGAAAGGTGAGAGAATGAGGAAAGTCGTTTGTAGATGCGAGGATTTGACAGAAGAGGAGATCGTGCATGCGATAGAGCTTGGCTACGATGACATAGAAAGTCTAAAGCGCTATACAGGCGCAACAACTGGACCTTGCCAAGGAAAAGGCTGTCTAATGCACATCCTAAGAATTCTAAGCCAAAAGACTGGAAAAAGTATAGATGAAATTGGCATAACAACACAAAGACCACCTGTAAACCCGGTTCCGCTTTACATTCTTGCAAGCGGTGAGGAGAAATGAACGTCGCCATTATCGGCGCAGGAATCGCAGGACTTGCAACTGCCTACTTCCTCGCGAAAGAAGGGGCAAAGGTAAAGGTTTTCGAGCAGAAATTCTTGCTCCATGGTGCAAGCGGTAGAAATTCCGGTGGTTTGACTGCGCAGTTCAACGATGAGGAGTTGATAAAACTTGCGTTGCGAAGCGAAGAGCTTTACGAGAAACTTCAGTCCGAGATTGGCTTTAACTTCTTGCTTCGCCGAAACGGCTATTTGAAGCTTTTTAACAGCGAAGAAGAGCTGAAAGAAGTAAACTTGCAGAGAAAATTTGGGCTTAAAGTGAAAGTTCTTCAGGCGGAAGAGGTAAAGGAGATATTCCCGGATATAAACGTGAAAGCCTTTAGATTTGCGAGCTACTATCCAAAGGGAGGCGTTGTATTCCCGTGGGCTGTCATTTGGGGACTTGCGAAGGGTTGCAGGGATTTGGGCGTAGAAATTAACGATTTCAAAAATGCGGAAGTCGTCGTTGAGAACGGAAAAGTCAAGGGTGTGAACACTGGAGAATTCCATGAAGCGGATGTCGTCGTGAACTCCGCTGGAGCCTGGAGCAAAGAGATAAACGAGAGGCTGGGAATAAAGGACGACAGAGCAATTATCAGAGAAGAAATCTGCGTCACGGAGAGCATAAAGCCGTATCTCGATCCCTACATCCTCCACGTCTCCAGCGGGCTTTTCCTTAGCCAGTCGATGCGTGGGGAAATCGTGGGTGGTATAGTGGGGAAACAGAACGGCGGAATAAACAGCAGTCTCGATTTTCTCATTCGCTATGCAAAGCTCGCAACAAATCTCGTGCCAAAGCTAAAGGGCTTGGCAATTCTGAGGCAGTGGGCGGGGGTATACGATGAGGGAATCGATGGAAAGCCGGTGGTTGGATTTTCGAAGGTCCAAGGTTTCTACCAGCTCCACGGCTTTGGCAGAAAAGGGATGAGCATAGCTTTGGCATGTGCTGAGAAAGCGTCTAAGGAGATCTTGAACGCTTAAGTTAGTTGGAGTGAGCCAACATTTCACTATGGGAATTGTGATTTTTCCTTTTTTCTCAGTTTAAAAGGACAGCGACCGAGACAGTTAGAGAAGCCAAAACCCTACGAAAGCTGGTTCGAAGTGGACGTCGCCTTGGAGTTGTTGAGGAGAGGATATAGAGTCATACCACAATACGAGGTTTCGGGATACCGCATTGACTTGGTCGTGGAGGGCAATGAGAACAGATTAGCAGTGGAATGCGATGGAGATGAGTGGCATGGACCGGATACGTTTGAAAACGACATGAGACGTCAGAGACAGTTGGAAAGAGCTGGATGGAAATTTGTTCGAATCCGAGCGTCTGAGTTCTATGCGAATCGCCAGAGGGCGGTAGAACTAATTGAGGAAATGTGCAAAAAGCTAAAAATCTATCCAGTCCTTAGATCTACTTCCATGGCATCAAAAAATTGACCTGGAAGAAATAAGAAATCATTCGAGGGGGATTATCTTCTTTTCAACTTTTTCCTTCGGGATCTCGATTTCGAGAACTCCGTTTCTGTAGCTCGCCTTTGCGGACTCAACTTTGAGCCCTTCTGGCAACGCTACTTTCCTGTATACCCTGCCGTATCTTCTCTCTCTCCTTATGAAGTCTTTGCCCTTCTCCTCCTCTTCCTCTTTGCTCTCCGCCTTGATCACGAGATCGTTGCCCTCAAAGAACACCTCTATCTCCTCCTTCTTGAACCCCGGAAGGTCTGCCAAGACTTTTATCTTGTCCCCCTCGTCAATCACGTCGACTGCGGTTGTCTCTCTGAACTCTCTGAAAGGCTCAAAGCCCTCGAAAAGCATTCTGTTCAACCTCTCAACTGTCCTTCTGAGCTCTTCGAACGGATCAACCCATCCCCTCCTCCACATAAACTTCACCTCCCTAACTAAAGGTTAGTGTTATACTATATAAAGTTTTTGGTAATCAGCTTTAGAAATTGGCCAAAGCTAATTTATTAATTTATAAGCACATTCTGGCACGAGACGGCTCCTGTAATTCAGGAGGTAAAAAGTCATAAAATGCTGCTCGTGAAACCCGTGGTGCAAATTTTGCAACATAGGCTTCAGCATTTATCTGAATTGCGAATATTTTGTCCTGCTCTACATTAACTACCTTCCATACTTTACCAGCTAGCATAAAACATTCATCAATTGGACCATAAACCTCTCCGACCTCCTTTTGAGTAGCTGTGTTAATAACCTTAAACGCTTTTATGTCAGGTATATTGGAATGAATCTTGCCTCTTTCTCCAAAGTCCATCAACTTAGTTGTAGCATACCATTTTCCATTGTGTTTCTCTATCCACCCCAAATTCTGAAGATGCATTAGTATGTAGGATAAACACTGTTGGGAACAAAAACCATGAAACAGTTGTGAAAAATACTCATCACTTAGCCCACCCCTGTTTGCATAAAGGGATGAAAATATTTGTTGTACTACTACAGATAGGTCTGGGGAATAATTTTCCTCCTCAATTATGCCTTCTCTTGCAAATGCCAACATTTTTTCTAAGATAATTCTTTCTTCCTCCGATGTGAACAAAGCAAGAACTCTATGCTTATGTGTTCGTCTGTTTCCTCTACCAATGCGTTGAATAAATGAGGACACACTCCAAGGAACTTCTGCGAGCACGACTGCATCAATATCCCCTATATCTATTCCAACCTCTAAGGTCATAGTTGCGATGCACACACCTCTGGGAGACTCTTTCATAAATCTTTCTGCTTCTTCTCGTTCTCTTCTACTCAAGCTGCCATGGTGAACAACAACATTTTTTTCGCCCCACAACTTTTTTAATTCGTATCCAATCGTTTCCACTTTTTTCCTTGTGTTAGCAAAAATTAAGAGCTTCTTCAACGCCTCCTTCTTTGCATATTCAAATACTTCTTCTAACGAGTTAACTAGGGTAAATTCTATTTCATTTTTTCCCTCACACTTAACAACTTCATACTCACGCAAGAAGCGTTTTCCTATATTCTCTGGTGAGGCAATTGTTGCAGAAAGTGCATAAATATTAAACTTAGTTTCTGTAACTGTGGACAGTCTTTTCAAGAGAATGTATATCTGATCTCCTCTGAACGTGTTGTGTATTAAATGGATCTCATCAAGTACAACAGCCTTTAATTTTTTGAATACTAAAGGTTGCCTACAAAGTAAAGAATCAAAGGACTCGGGCGTAGTTATAAGGAAGTTCGGTAGTTGTTTTGGGTTAAAGTAAGGTTTGTCTCCCGTTTTTAATGCTAATTTAACCCCACACTCATGAAGCTGTTCTTTTAACCGTTCGTACAGATCATTTACCAAAGCCCGTGTAGGAGAGATATACAGGATTGCTAATCCCTCCCAATTTTCTTTAAGGTATCGCTCAATTAGAGGTGCAACAACAGCTTCTGTCTTTCCGCTTGCTGTAGGCGCCACAATAACTACATCCTTCCCCTCTAAAACCAATGGAATTGTTTGTTCTTGAACCGGTAGAAGTTTTCTAAATCTACCAAAAAATATGTGCCAGGTTCGTTTAAGTTCCACTTTACTCACCTCTCCTGAGCAATATTTCCAATTTTTCGTTAGGATAACATCGGAGTAAGTCTAATGCCTCTACTGCACCTTTAATAAACAAACGAAGATCATCTTTTGGTAGGTGATTAAAGATTTCGGAAAGCACCGCTTCATACAGTTGGGTATTGTAGGCTTGTTTATACGTCGTGAATATTTTACCCAGTATCTCCTTCAGGGTTTTTTCATCCGTGACTTTACTTAGCTGAATGTGCTGAACTTCTGAAAAACTCCCTGGGAATGAAAAAGGAGAAAAAGCAAAAAGTGTTTTAACATAACAAGGTGAGTAAGACAAGTAAGGAGGATAGTCTCCATGGAGGACTTTGGTTTTGCAATACGGTAAACCTGTATGCTCACCACACCATGCATTCCCAGATTTAACTAAATCCTCAGTAAGTAAACGCTTATCGTTATTTGAGATCAATATAAACGCCTCTACGTTCTTTTGCACTTTCTTTTGCTGATAATAAGAGTACAACTTCTTATCAATATTTTCGCACTCATCAAAAAGTATTAGAAACCCGTTGAGACCAAGAACTTTTCTTGTGGCCCAACCAATTCCGCTTATTATGTTGCAATAGATGTTCATGGCTGTGCTAGAGGCTGGTAGTTTCATTTCCTTCCAATACTCACGCTGCTCTCTCCCTTCAATCCATTCATAAAGCTCTTCCGTATCGTTCCCCTCTCTTATCTCTCTTAAAGCATTATAGAGGTATTGGCAATTTTCAACTATATCTAAGTTTACATCTGAGTTTGCAACACTCCTTAAAAATTCCCTGAAATCACATAGTGTATCTCCTTTTTTGAACTTAAAAGAACGAATGATCTCCTCATAAACCCTCCGTGGCTTATAAAAGGATATTTCCTGTGGGTCAACTTCAAGAAAGGAGACTGCCCAGCTATTCTTTATAGCCAATTCATACACGTATTCTAAAAAGTGGGTTTTTCCGCTACCATACTCGCCTTCGACTATCAAAGAGCCGATATTGGGATTGCTCAACCAGTTTTTGATCTCCTTTATTTCCTTTTCTCGCCCAAACGTAAACTCTTCCAGATGGTTGCAGGGAGGAATCCCAAACCTAAGTCTCTCAATAATCTTTTTTGCCTCCATCTTCTGTGTTTCAAATTGGAGAGTTGGGGTTGTACGTTGGGTTGATGGCAGAGTAGTTTGTGGTGAAAGGGAAATTGATTGAGAACGCACAATTTCATCTACAACTTTTACCTCATAGAACTTAACCCATCTCCGCAGTCCGTTCTCAAATTCTATTAGGATCTCATAACCCAAATACCTACTATCTATTACTCGACCTTTCCCATATTTTTTATGTTCTACTTTTTTCCCCAACGATCTTTTTCCAAACATATTACTTGACTGTGTGACCCTTGTTGGTGACACTCAAATTACCAAATTCTGAGATTATTCTCTTTACGAACTCTCTTATGGGTTGCATCTCAAGTTCTGATGCTATCCTTCTTGCTGTATTTTCTACCTCTTCTGGGCCTATTTTCACATTCATTGCTATCTCATAGATTCTTGCTAGTTTTTTTGCAATTTCTACCAACATGTCTTTAGAGAGGTTCTCTTCAATGACGATCTTCACCCCAAAGGGGTTCTTTTTTGAATCAAACACTGTAGAGAGTCTTTTTGAATCAAACACTGTAGAGACTCTTTGTCTAAGAGCTTCATATACTCCTGTTCTACCCTCTAAGAAAGTTTCGTCGGGTACGGCAAAAAAGAACATTATGTTTTTAAAGTCCCGACCACAAGCATCGATCAATTCTCTTAGGTTATTCAGCAACAATGTTTTCTGTTTTGAAGTCATGCTCGAAACTCTTTCAGCCTCATCAAAGAGCACGACGAGACCATTATACCCGATATCATGGAGCCATTGGTTTAGAGACCTTATCATTTTAAATGCAGTACTTTTGTCAATCTTCTCAAAAATATCAAACTCTTCGAGCTTCCTTTTGGATACACCTTCTCCTTTCAACCATTGAATGACCAAAGTATTGTCGTTTTTGTTGACAAGACTTAAGAAAGCTTCTTTTACTGCATTTCGGAAGCTGATACTCTCGTAAGGTGCAAGTGTATTTATATATCTCTTCAATTCCTCCCTTATTTTCCCCTCATCACCACCCAGTTTCTCAGCAATTTCCTGACGTTTCTCCATGTACCACCTTCTTATGAGAGCTTCTATTCCTTTTTCATAACCTGATAAAAGTTCTTCTGGGGAAAGAGGTGGTATAAGGTTTTGGACGATTGCTTGGTAGACCTTGTCAAGAGAATAGAAAGGTGTTTCGGTAGGGCTCAAGGAGACATAAGATGTTATATATCCATTTTTCCATGCTAGTTCTCTTATGCAATACAAAAAATGGGTCTTTCCACAACCATAGCCTGCTACTACCATCTTGAAGGCAGCCCCGCCATATTTTATGAAATTTTTAAAATATTCTTCCTCAATAGCAGAAAGATAGTCATCCAAGCCCACTGTATAAAATTGAAAACCGTATTCTGGGGGGATCCCACTACCGCCCACGTACTCTATGATCCTTCTTGCATGTTCTTGCGATAACTCCCAATTTTCATCCACCATTCCTTAACACCTCCTGAAAACCACGTGTGAGAAATAATTTCCATCCCCCTCTTCATTGGAAGGTATCCATAAGAAATCTTCTCTTCTCTCAGTATAGGCTCTTGTTGCAATTTTCAACTCTAACTCCATATTCTCTCCCTCTAACCTTCTTTCTTTCAACCTATATAAGTCGTAGCTGAAAAAGATGCGCCCATAATCTGAATAATTGGTTTTTATTGGGTCTATCTGAAATTTTTTATTTTGGCTTAATACTGCAAAGTAGAGAAGCACGTTGGAAATCTTCACGGGATCCCCTATATTCTGATTATTGGAACATACTGCCAATTTATACGCCTTCCAGAGATAAAAAAGAAAAGTTCTATCCTCAAATCTTTTTTTGGTGATTTGAGTATCAATATCGTGTAATTTTTTAGCGATTTTTTCAGGAAGAAGTTGCATGGAGAACAGTCTCTCTTGTTCGGGTCCATACCACACGTCAACTTTATTATTATCTAAGTCAAAATGTAATCTATAAAATTTTATCCGTATGTTGGGAAGAGTTCCCCTCCATTCGAAGTTATACTTTTCAAATGCCTCCTTCAGTCTCAACCCTAACGTTTTTTTTGCCTCCTCCTTCCACTGGGAGATTTGGGCCTCCTTTGTTTGGATATATGCTTCTACTTCTTTTGTAACAAAATCATCTAGCGTTTTTTGTCTCATCATTTTTTTAATTTTATCAACCTCCGCATTAATTTTATGAAGATTATTAGATGGTTCATTTATTGAGAGTTTTTCGATTGTCTGGATAGACTTTCGAAGCGTTGTGAGAGTCTTTTCTTTTTGGGAGAGGATTTTTAAGAGTTCCCTCTCATCGTTGCTCATGGTAGTATATCAATTACATTCGAAATAAATACCTTTTCATAAGGACTCATGCAAATACTTTTATATCCTACTCGACAAAAAAGAGACGTGAGATGGCTCATACTTGCGCTTGCGATACTGCTTATCGCAATGCTCGCAGTTTCAACGCTACCCAACGCCAAATACGGCGCAGTCGTGTTAATCGGTCCAATACCCATAGTCTTCGCATCTGAGTTTGCAATGGTCTTGCCAATGCTAATCTTTGCCATTGCCTTAGTTGCCATTCTCATCCTTCTCAGCCATCTCAGTGCTCGTGAAATCCTTGAACTTGAAAAAGCTCCACAAGTTGGATTCGAAACCAAAAAGCCAGAGAAGAAGTTTGGCGGGATCGTTCTTATAGGTCCTTTGCCAATAATATTCGGCGACGCAAGGATTGCAATCTTTGCGAGCTTGATTGCGATCGTGCTGATGGTTCTCGCCATACTTCTAATGGTAGGGTGGTTTTTATGATTGAAAAGAAGATCGTCTACTTCGAGAAGCCTGGAGAGCAAAACACCGAAGCGACACTTTCGCTTGCGTTTGAGAGAGCCAAGGAACTCGGAATTACTCATGTTGTTTTAGCCTCTTCTTACGGCGAGACGGCAAAGAAGGCATTGAAGTATCTTGACGACAAAATAAAGCTCGTGGTTGTGACCTATCACACCGGTTTCTTCGAGGAGGGAAAGAACACGATGCCTCCGGACGTGGAGGAGTTTTTGAGAAGCAAAGGTGTCACGATCGTTCGCCAGTCGCACATTCTTTCTGGGATCGAAAGAAGCATAAGCAGAAAACTTGGTGGGGTCAGCAGGGTTGAAGCAATCGCAGAAGCTCTTCGCTCTCTATTTGGGCACGGTTTGAAAGTTTGCGTCGAAATTGCGATAATGGCTGCGGACAGTGGAGCGATTCCTATAACCGAAGTCGTGGCGATCGGCGGAAGGTCTCGAGGTGCTGACACCGCAGTTGTGATCCGACCTGCGCACATGAACAACTTCTTCGATGCGCAGATCAAGGAGATAATCTGCATGCCAAGAGAGAAGAGATAACTAAGCGCATAATTTCGCACTCATAAATGAGCAAAATTTCGCATTTAAAATCGATAGATTAAAATATCGACCTTGACTGAGTTAATCATGGTATTTGGGGTGGTAAGATGTGGACTTTTGCTTGTCCAAGGGCTGTGATATACGGCGACGACGCTCTTGAAGCTCTGTCTTCAGAGACAGCAGATCGGGTTCTGATAGTAACGGACAGCTCGATAGCGATGCTTAACTACGTGGAAATGGTAAAATCAAGATTGAGGGCTTCGAAGATCGCTGTTTTCAACGAAGTCGAACCTGAGCCGAGTCTTGACACTGCTTTTAAGTGCGCAAAACTTGCCAGAGAACTCGATCCACAGCTGATAATCGCAATCGGTGGTGGTAGCGTTCTCGACGTTGCAAAAATGGCAAGAATTCTCATGGAGATCGACATAGATCCCGTTGGGATCACTCCATTCGTAGACTTGTTTGAGCTCGGCTACAGGAAAAAAGCCAAACTCATCGCAATCCCAACAACAAGCGGAACAGGTGCAGACGCAACGTGGGCATGCGTTCTGACCGACAAAGTCGAGAACAGAAAGATGACTCCTGCAAACAAGGAGATAATTCCGGATGTTTCGATATTGGACTACAGAATCGTCGAAAAAATGCCCCCGCATCTAATTGCGGGAACGGGAATGGATGCGTTGACGCATGCGGTCGAGGGATTGGTTTCGATATGGAGAAACGATTTTAGCGATGCGATGTGCGAGAAAGCGCTTGAGATCATTCTTGAGAACCTCGAAAAATCATACGCAGGCGATTTGAACGCAAGGGCAAAGATGCACATCGCAGCAACGATGGCTGGCATCGGTTTTGGAAACTCGCAAGTCGGATTGGTTCACTCGCTCGGTCACAGCTTTGGAGCAATTTTTAAGCTTCACCATGGGATGAGCGTTGGACTCTTTTTGCCCTATGTCCTCCAGTATTACCGAAAGTCCGATGATGCGAAGAGAGTTCTCGACAAAGTTTCGAGAAAAATCGGTCTTGAGAATATGGAGGCGCTCATAAAGGAGATTTTCGGGCTTATGAAGAGAATAAACGTTCCGACGAAGCTTTCAGAAGTTGTCAACGAGAAGAACTTCTATGAGAAGCTCGAAGACCTCGTGATGGCAACACTTAACGATGCAAGCCTCGCAATGAGCCCAAGGGTCTCAGACTACGAAGAAACGAAGAAGATCTACGAATGCGCATTCTATGGTAGAGAGATCGACTTTTAAGGTGGGAAAATGTTTGGCTACTGTGGAAAAATTCTCTGGGTAGACCTTGAGAGCAAGAAATCTGTGGAAAAGCCACTGGACAGAAAAGATGCGGAGCAATTCGTCGGTGGCGCAGGACTGGCGGTTAAAATCCATTACGCACTCAGGAGCTTTGAGCTCGACGCATTCTCTCCCAAGAACCCGCTGGTGATCATGACCGGTCCGTTGACCGCAACCCCAACACCCGGAACAAGCAGGGTTGCGTTCTGCGCCAAAAGTCCTTTGACGAACATCTGGGGCGAGTCGAACTCAGGTGGAAAGCTCGCCACTTTTCTCAAGTTCGCAGGGTGGGATGGAGTTGTGATCGAGGGAAAGAGCGAGAAACCAGTTTATCTGAAAATCGATGCAAACGGCGCAGAATTCGTCGATGCGACAGCTCTTTGGGGGAAGGGTTGTTACGAAACGCAGGAAGCAATCGAGAAAGAAGTCGGTGGTCGAGTTTCGACCGCTGTGATCGGACCTGCGGGAGAGAATCTCGTGAAATTCGCTTGCGTTCAAGTTGACAACTCGAGACATGCTGGTAGAACTGGAATCGGCGCAGTAATGGGAGCAAAAAATCTCAAAGGAATTGCAGTTTGCTATGATCCGAAGGAGAAGTTTGAAATAAAGCTCGCTGACGAAAATAGTTTTAAAGAAACCGTGAACAGCTATATCGAGACTATAAAAAACGATTTTACTTGCAGTATGTTCAAGGAACTCGGAACTTCTGGCTACGTCGAAACCGCAGAGGGCTTTGGAGATTTGCCAGTGAAGTATTTCACGAGGGGCACATTCGAAGGAGCGAGCAAGATCTCAGGCTCGGCAATGGCTGGCTCAATTCTTCGTGGTAACGATGGTTGCTTAGGTTGCATAGTCCGATGTGGGCGTGTGGTTGAGTTCAAAGGGAAGAAGATACACGGTCCAGAATACGAGACGGTCGCATCTATGGGTTCTCTATTGTTGGTCGACAATCTTGAAGCACTTGTCGAATTCAACTACCTCCTGAACGATCTCGGCATGGACTCGATCTCCACGGGTGTTACGATTGGTTTTGCCATGTGGATGACGGAAAAGGGGATTGGAAACTTCAACGTGAAGTGGGGCGATGCTGAAAAAGTGAGAGAGCTTCTCTTCGACATCGCAATGCGAAAAGGACTTGGAAACGAGCTTGCAGAAGGTGTGCGATATTTGGAGGGCAAATACAACGTTAAAGGTTATGGAGCTCACGTTAAAGGACTCGAAATTCCGATGCACGATCCAAGGGCTTTCTCTTCACTTGCATGCGCATACGCTGTCCACGTTCGTGGAGCTTGCCACTTACCGCACCAGATGTATCTCTACGAGATGGGGAAGGTTGTGGAGGAATACGGAATCGTCTCGAACGACCGCTTTGCAAACGATGGCAAAGGAATTCTTACAGCGAAAGTCCAAAACTTCACGGAGCTTTTTAACGCAGTAACGATCTGCGCATTCATGCCTGTAACTCCAAAGATCCTTGCAGATTTGCTGAGATTTGCAACCGGCTTTGAATTCACTGTAGAAAACATCGCAAAGGCGGGGGAGAGAATGTTGACGCTGAAAAGACTCTACGACCTCAGGTGCGGGATAAACTCGATGCACGACACTTTGCCAGAAATCGTGCTCCAACCACTCGAAGGCGGAACAATGGGGAACGTTCCGGATGTGAAAAAACAAGTTGAGGAGTTTTACAACTTCAGAAAATGGGTAAATGGTGTGCCAACCAAGGAAAAGCTGAAGGAGTTGGACTTGGAGTGGGTGTTGTAGCTTAATTTTTTAAACTGCAACAATTTTTTCATGCTTCCAAAGCTCGTCGAGGAGATCTGGGAGAAGTATGGGCTTGAGGATTCGGTTAGAGAGCACTGCAAAAAAGTTGCAGAACTTGCGATGAAAATTGCGGAAAGAGCGGAGAAAAACGGGGCTAAGATCGACAAAGAAGCTGTTTTGCTCGGTGCTTTGTTGCACGACATCGGTCGTGCTATTACGCATGACCCCTTTCAGCACTTTTTGAAGTCCGCAGAGATCCTTAGGAAAGAGGAGGTAGACGAGAAGATCGTTAGAATTGCAGAACGCCACTTCAGCGCTGGGATCACTGCAGAAGAGGCGAAGGAACTCGGTTTACCCGAAAAAGATTACATTCCGTTGACCTTGGAGGAGAAGATCGTGAGCTTTGCGGACAACTTGGTTTTTGGCTCTGAGATCAGAGATTTCAAGAGCTTCTTGGAGAGATTGGACAAAATCGACTCTAACAATCCAGAACTGCGATGGTTTACCGAGAAAACGAGGGAGAGGGCAAGAAAGATGAAAGAGGAGCTCGAAGCTCTGACGGGGATGAGGTTCTAAAGGAAAGCCACACCCCCTTCGTAGACCTTTACCTTGAAGCCCATCGCTTTGAGGATCCTCGATGCAACGTAACTTCGAAGCCCAACGGAGCAGATAATCGTTATCTCTGCATCTTTCGGCAACTCCTTTGCCCTTTCTCGAAGCTCGAGCAGTGGAATGTTTAACGCTCCGCTGATAGGGAATTTTTTAGCCTCTTCCCTACTCCTAACGTCTAAGAGAATTCCTTCGATTTTCCGTGTCGATTCAAGCAGTCCTTCTCGCTTGTTCATCGCAACATTCGCAGAAACTATGACTGGATCCAGCGCTGGAGCGTATGGGGGAGCGTAGGCTAAGTCGAGGTTCGAAACCTCGTCGATGCTCAGTTTAGCGTAAATTGCGGTTGCAAAAACGTCGATTCTCTTGTCTACACCACTGTAACCAATTACCTGCGCTCCAAGGATCCTCGAGTCTTCGTTGACAACAAGCTTGATCCGCATGTTCGAAGCCCTTGGATAGTAGTGCGATCTGTCAAAAGCCGATAGAAGGACGGAGTAAGCTTTAAACCCATTTGAAATCGCTTCTCTTTCGCTTAGCCCAGTTTTCGCAACTGTAAGATCGAAAACCTTGAATATAGACGTCCCAAGGATTCCTGGGAACCTTACCCTTTTTCCCATGATGTTGTCCGCAATAACTCTGCCGTGTTTGTTTGCAACGTCCCCAAATGGAGCGTAAACCTTCTTCCCCGTTAGGATGTGCGTGTTCTCAACACAATCTCCGCCTGCGAAAATCCTTTCATCGCTCGTCTGCATGAACTCGTTTACCTTTATCGCACCTGTAGCGCCAATTTCGAGCCCTGATTTTACTGCGAGATCGACGTTTGGTTTGACTCCGACTGCTTGGACAACAAAGTCTGCCTCTATTTCCTCGTCTGCAACGACCTTGAGCCTCTCCTTTGCCACGATGTCCTTTACCTTTGTCGCCAACCGAACTTCTACACCCTTCTCACGAATATGCGATTCCACGAGCTTTGCAATCTCAGTGTCGAGCGTTGGCGCAACTTGGTCGAGCGCCTCGAGAAGGGTTACATCTAAATCCAAAGATCTAAGAGCTTCGCAGGCTTCAAGCCCTATGAATCCTGCACCTATCACCACTGCTTTCTCGGCACCGTTTTCCCACAGCTCCAGTATTTTTTCAGCGTCTTCTGCGGAGAAAAGTGTCAAGATTCTTTCATCCGAGTTAAAAATCTTTATCGGCTTTGCTCCCGTTGCGATGACGAGGTAGTCGTAGTTTAGCTCGTCTTCTTTTCCGTTTCTCGAAACCCTTAACACTCTCTTCTCTCTATCTATGCCAAGAGCCCTTGTTCTTGTCAGAACCTCGATGTTGAAGATCTTGCTGAAGTAGTTTTCATCCCTTACAACGTCGTAAGTTGTTTTTCTCAGATCATCGACCTCGTGGATCTGCCCAGAGATGAAGTATGGCAGTCCACATCTTGCGAGCGAAATCTTCTCGCCTTCATCCACAACCGTTATCTTCGCATCTTCGGACAATCTCCTTAGCCTTGAGGCGCATTTCAGCCCAGTCGCACCAGCGCCAACGATGACAACTTCCATGGCAAAAGGAAAAGTGGGCACTATTAAAACTTGCTGAAATTGAATTTATTGAAAGGCGAAACTCTTAAATACAATTTTTCCCCAATCGTTTAAAAGGGTCCGTAGCTTAGACTGGTCAGAGCGCCCGGCTCATAACCGGGCGGTCGAGGGTTCAAATCCCTCCGGACCCAACTCTGAGCATAGGAGCTTTTGAGGTTCGCAGACTTGAGTGGGGAAGCTTAGGATAATTTGCGTAATGCGTTTAAAAAATAAAAGATTCTACTTCCCCCTCCAAGAGGGGCGTCTTCTCTGCACAAAAGCCCTCATACCCTCCGCAAAATCCTCCGTTGGAATCAGCTCGGTTATCTCGTGCAATCCTTTTTCGAGAACGAATCTAAATACATCTCTGTAAGCTCTTGCGGTCTCCTTTATCGCCTTTGCGGAGAGGGGTGCGAGCCTCGCTACTTTGTTCACGAACTCCACGCCAGTTATCTCAAGCTGATCTTTTGGAACCACTAAATCAACAATGCCAAGCGCCTTTGCTTCTTCTGCATCCATCTGTTCCCCTGTGAGGCAGTATCTCATCATCCTCCTTCCGATCACCGCAATTCCGAGTGACGAAGCTATTGGTGGAATCGCCCCTATGAGACCTTCGGGAACTGAAAAAGTCGCTTCTTCGCTCGCAATTACGATGTCAAAGGCTAAGTTGAGCTCCAATCCGCCACCAAAGGCTATTCCGTTGACAAGGGAAATTATAGGTTTCTTGTAATTTGCGATTGTGTTGAGCAACGGTGTGGCGACGTTCACGAAGAAGTCTTTTCCATCTAAGAAGCTTTTCCACGAACCCATTACTGCGATGTCGTCTCCAGCGCAGAACGCTCTTCCTTTTCCAGTTATGACCACTGCCCTCACGTCTGGATCTTTCTCAGCTTGCACGAAAGCTTCGTTAAGCCCCTTCCACATCTCTTCGTTGAGAGCGTTCAGCTTCTCTGCACGATTCATCGTGATCATCGCGTAGTTGTCTCTTTTCTCGTAGATCACAGGTCCAAATTCCCTCTTTTCGTATTTCCACTTGTAGAATCCTTCCCCTGTCTTCTTTCCGAGCTTTCCTTCAGAGACCATGCTCGATAGCAAAGGATCGACACTTTTACCTTCAAGTGCTTTTACAACGTTGTCAATGCCGAAATCATCTGCCATCTCGAGCAAACCCTTTGGATAAGCCATTCCAAAGACCATCGCCTTGTCTATGCTTTCTCTGCTCGCAACACCATTTCTGAGAAGCCACGCCGCCTCGTTTATCCCTGGAGCCAATAACCTCAGGGGATTTAATCTGTAAGCAGACTTCGGAGATATCTTTGCTCTGCTGTAAAATCCTTCGTATTCGTAAAAGCCTTTGCCCGTTTTCATTCCAACTCTGTTCTCCTCAACCATCTTTTTTATGATCTCCGGAACTTCTAAGTCCATTCCTCTCTTCCTGAGCTCGTTTATGACGTTGTATAGAACATCAACCCCGCTGAAGTCTGCGACTTCGAAGATCCCCATTGGCATTCCGATTCTGTATCGCACGACTGCATCAACTTCTTCTGGCTTGTAGCCTTCTTCCAATAGTCTCAAAGCCTCGCCAAAAACCCTGACGTTTATCCTGTTGACGACAAAGCCCGGAACATCTTTTTCAACCACGATATAGTCCATTCCAATTGACTTGGCGAAGTCGATCGTTTTTCTCAGCGTTTCTTCGCTCGTCTTTTCGCCTTTTACGATCTCCACGAATTTGATCAGAACTGGTGGGTTGAAGAAGTGAAGTCCCACGACTTTATCTGCTCTCTTTGTAGCAGACGCTATGTCTGAGATCGGGATCGTGGAAGTGTTCGTCGAAAGTATAACTTCGGCTCTGCAGTTTTCATCGAGCGTTCTGAAAACCTCTTTTTTAATCTCAGTTCTCTCTACAACAGCCTCGATCACGAAGTCAACATCTCTTGAAGCTTCGGCTAAGTCTGTGGTCGTTCTTATTCTTTGCAAAACATCCATTGCACTCTTTATCTCTCTTTTTTCCTCGAGCTTTTTTAGACTCCAGCCGATTTTCATTTTTGCAGACTCGAGCACGTCTTCGGAGACATCTACCAAATATACGCTGTGACCAGCGGTTGCACAAACAGTTGCGATCCCATGACCCATTGTTCCAGCTCCAACGACTAAGACTTTCATTTTCATACCCCCTGTCTCCCCTCTTTTTCCTTCTTTTTTATCTTTTCTATTTCTTTTTCTCTCAGAACTCTCCTCAAGAGCTTGCCCGAAGGGGTTCTTGGGAGAGCGTCTACGAATTCCACTTCTCTTATCCTCTTGTAGCCCGAAATCCTCTCTCTGACCCATTCGATGATTTCATCGGCGCTTACGCTTCCTTTGTATTCTGGTTTTAGAACGACGAAGGCTTTCGGTATCTCCCCTGCATCAGGGTCGGGCTTACCTATGACCGCCACGTCCTGAACCGCTTCGTGCTTCAAAAGCAGAGCCTCGAGCTCGAAGGGCGCTATGGTGTAGCCCTTATACTTGATGACCTCCTTGATCCTGTCCTGAAATATCAAGAAGCCCTCCTCGTCTATGTAGCCTATGTCCCCAGTCCGGAAGAACTTTTTTCCTGTCTTTGGATCGATCCACCATGCTTTTGCATCTTCTTCGGGTCTCTTCCAGTAACCTTTGAAGATGTTTGGTCCCGAGATCACTATTTCCCCGCTCTTGTTGATGTCGTCGATCTCCTTTCCAGTCTCGATGTCAACTATCTTTAGTTCTATGTCGGGCAGAGGTATTCCTTGTCTCTCTGTCTTGTCAAGTCTTAGTGGTGGGTTGCTCGTGCACATTGGGCTTGCTTCAGTCATTCCCCAAACCTGATTGTGGAGCAAGTTGGGGTTGTTGCACTTCTCGGCCGCTACCTTTCTCATCCTATCTATCAAAGCCTTAGCCACCGGCCACGCTCCAGTTGCGAAGCACTTGAGAAATCTCCAATCGTAGTTCCTCGTTTCTTTGCTCTCGAGATACGAGATAAGCAACGCATAGGCTGGTGGTACAGCCCAGGAAATCGTCGCCTGATACTTCTCTATGTTTTCTGCCAGTAGCATTGGATTGAACATTCCCATTATGACGTATGTCCCGCCTACTCCGAGCAAGACGTTGAAGAAGCCGAACTCCGCCATGTGGAACATGGGCATACTCCCGACGTGTGTGTCCATGTGGCTAACGCCGAATGCGGTAGCCAACTGGATGGCGTTCGAAACCAAGTTGTAGTGCGTGAGCATCACGCCTTTTGGCGGACCAGTCGTTCCGCCGGTGTAGCATATTGTCGCAACGTCTTCTACGGGATCAATGTTGCTCACCAAAGGCTTCGCTTCTCCTTGTTCGATGAGCCTACCAAGCCTGTGCGCCCCTTCGACCTCACCACCAACAACTATGATCTTCTCGACCTGAACTTTTTCTCGGATACTCTGGAAAACATGGTAGAAATTGCTGTGGATAACGAGTGTTGAAACTTCTGCGTCTTTCAAGACAAACTCGAGCTCATACTCCTTATACATCCAGTTGATCGGAACTTGAATCGCCCCGAGCTTCCAGTTTGCATATGTGACCACAACGTAGTCAGGCGAGTTCGGAAGCATGACCCCAACTCTGCTTCCCTTGGAAATCCCGAGCTGGAGAAAAGAGTTCGCAAGTCTGTTCGTCAGCTCACCGAGCATGTTGAAGGTCATGGTGTCGGGTAAGTCGGAAGGAAACCTTGGCTCAGCGTATATCAGGGCGGTTTTCTCGCCATACTTCCTAACAGCGTTGTCCAAGTATTCTCCCAAGGAAATCTTTGGGTAGTAAAGCGAGGGGAAACCAATCCTGTAAGAGAGCTTCTTGATGTCCACCATTGCACATCCCCGGCTGTTTACTCCCCAAGCACTACTTCGAGTAGTAATCCCTATACATTTCCCTCAGTGTTCTCTTGCTGAACTTTCCAACGCTTGTCTTCGGTATCTCATCGACGAAGAGGATGTCATCGGGTATCTGCCACTTTGCGAATCTCTTCGCAAGGTGTTCTTTTATCTCTTCCTTCGTTATCTTGCCCTTGTATTCCGGCTTTGGCACGACAATTGCGAGCGGTCTTTCTTGCCACTTCGGATGCGGAACTCCGATGACGCAAGCTTCGAAAACCTTCGGATGAGCCATTATGTAATTCTCAAGATCTACGCTACTTATCCACTCCCCACCGCTTTTTACTAGATCCTTGAACCGATCCACGATCTTTATGTATCCATGCTCGTCTATCGTCGCTGCATCTCCGCTCCTCCACCACTTCCCTCTTTCGTCCTCTATGAACGACTCGAACGTCCTTGGGTCTTTGTAGTATTCCTCAATCACCCATGGACCACGAATGCAGAGCTCCCCGATCGTTTTTCCATCCCAGGGCAGTTCTTTTCCATTCTCGTCAACGAGTTTTACTTCAATTCCAAAAACAGGAACTCCCTGTTTTCTCCTGATTTCCCACTTCTCCTCCTCGCTCAACTCCTCGAGCTCCGGCTTTATGAAATTGTAGCAAACAAGCGGGCTCGTTTCCGTTGCACCGTAGGCGTGGATTATTTCGATTCCAAACTCCTTCAAGCCCTTCATCATCGCCAACGGTGGCTCAGTGGCACCGCTGAACGCTCTAAGATTGAACTTAGGCTTTGGATCCATCTTTTGGAGATAGTTCAAGAGTGGTATGAATATCGCAGGAGCCCCACCAGTTACGGTGACGTTCTCTTTTAACATCAGATCGACTATTGGCTTTAAATCGTCGAGCATGAATCTGCCCGGGAAAACAATTTTTGCACCTGCAATCGTCGCTGCAAAAAATCCACCCCAGCCCTGAGCGTGGAACATAGGAACGATTTGCAGATAGACGTCTCTACTACTTATGTCTTGAGCAGTTAGAATTGCCAAGGAGTGCAAAACAATTGCCCTGTGGGAATAATAGACACCCTTTGGTTTGCCCGTAGTTCCCGAAGTGTAGCAGGCGAGGCATGCGGATCTTTCGTCGATCACTGGGAAATCGTATCTGTCATCTTGCTCCCTAAGTAAATCTTCGTAGCTGAACGTCTCGAAAAAGGTTTCGGGTGGCTTTCCATCGCTCATTACAACGAACTTCGCCTTTACTGCATCCAAAAGTGGTATGGCGAGCGGAAGTAGAGATTCGTCGATAAAGATGAGCTTTGTTCCACTGTGCTTCGCCACATAAGCCATTTCCTCAGGATGAAGCCTTAGATTCATCTCAAGCAAAACCGCACCAATTCCCGGAATCGCAAAGTAGAGCTCGTAAAACCTGTGCGTGTTCCAGCTCAGAACCCCTATCCTATCCCCTACCTTCACACCCAAACTTTCGAGAGCGTTTGCGAGCTTTGAAACCCTTTTGAATGCCTCAGCGTAATTGTATCTGAACATAGTTCCGTCCAAACGCCTCGAAGCTATTTCTCTGTTCGGAAAGAACTTTGCGGCATGTCTAAGCATGTTTATAAGGTTTAGCTGGTAGTCATCCATCATTGTCGAGGGAAAACCCTTCACTATCATATCCATCACTGAAAAATGTTGTCATTTTCTTCTATTTAAAACTTACAGTGCAGGGTGTGTCAGCGGGGAGAAAAAGTAAAACACTTTTCGGCTTAAAGTGCTGGCAATTTCAGTGCCACACCCTAAGGGTATAGTATCCAGTGAACATCCCGTAAATAAGCCCAACACCGTGGGCAACTATGTTGATAAACCCAGATCCAACGATCAAATCACTCGGGAAAAGATTGTATATTGCTATGAAGTATACAAAAATCGTTAAAGCGAAAACTACCAATCTCAACTTTCCCTTCCTGCTTTTCGGGAGGCTGACTTTCGTAACATAGCTAAGCAAAACAAACGCTACGATGAACAGAGCTATGGGAGGCATGTAGGACAGCACATTTTGGAAGTAGCCAGCATATTGAAATGTGATCAGCGATGAAGTCAGTAGAATGAGAGATACCCAAAGCAACTTTCTTCTAAATGAATCTAAGAATCCAAGAAATCCAACCGACGCAGGGATTAATAACCCTACAACTGCAGACACAAACGTTGAAAGTCCACAGGACTGAATAGAGGCGAAGCTGTGCATTAAAAAAAGAATTAGGTTGTTGATCAAAGGCAAAAATACGAGCATAAACAGCAAGCTTTGAAAAAGCTCTCTTTCTTTGTCCAAGTTTCGGCAAATTAAGTATAAGATGATACCAACAAGGTTAAAGACAATGAGATTTCCCAAGAGATGCTCTTCATTGTTGTGGACAAAGTTGGAAGTGTAGTATTTTGCTATGGAAGCTAAATCGAGGTTCCCGTAGCTTGCGGATAACAAAGGCTTGAGTTCGGGTATGAGAAATATCAAAACGCAGACCGCATTCACAACGAGAAAGTAGAGAAATATTGCACGTGCAAAATTCATGAGTTTTGTGCCTTTCAAAATATAAATCTTTCTCCGCTGATGGATTGAAGAAGTCCACACTGTGGAGCGAGATTGAGCGTAGGGTGCGAAGTTTTGTCCCTGAATGCAGTTCAAAGCTTGCCTATGAAGAGGAAAACGAAAAAGGTGATATCGGCATGTCTTCGGCATCTTTTAGCTTTTTTAGTGTCGATTTATAAGCTTGTCACTTTTCAAATATCCTGAAAATGGGAATAGAAAGCTAAAATTCAGAAGGAGCTATCGATTTTCAATAAGCAAATCCTTCGCAAGCAACGCTGAACCTTTTGCAACCGCATAGTCGTCTCTTATCACCTTGAACTCTGGCTTAAAAACATCCGGGATCAACCTCGAAATCTCCTTAGAAAGGATCTCTTCTTGTAGCCTTCCGCCAATTCTACCGCCGAAGGTAACGATTTCTGGGTTCAAAAGCATTATCGCAGTAGATACTGCAATGCAGAATAGCTTAAAGCCCTTAGTTTGATAAATCGAGCCGTTTTCAAGCTTTTCCTTTATATCTCTGATAGCCCAACCGCCGAAGTAACATTCGAGATGTCCATAGCCACCGCATTTGCACTTCCTTCGCCCACCAACGTAGGAATGCCCGAGTTCTCCAGCAAGTCCATCGCCATGGTAGATTTTGCCATCGATAACGATCCCTGTGCCAATTCCGGTGCCGACGGTGAGCGATAGGACATTCTTTTTCCCTGTAACCTTTGCGGAGTAATAGGCGAAGCAGTTTGCATCGTTTTCAACAACCTTTGGCTTGCTCGTTTCGACGTTCGGAATCCTTTCGAGATTTGGAGCGTTCACCGCTTTTCCCTTCTTAAACCAAACCGCAATCCCAATACCAACCGCATCGTAGTCGAGATCTATTTTGCTCAAATCAAAATCCTTCGTTTTGAAGCTTCCGATCACTTCGAAGGTTTCGTTTTTTAGCAAAACAACGTCTGTGTTCGTTCCACCGATGTCGATGCCGAGGATCATGGAAAAAGTGGTCATAGGCTTAAAAATGCATTGACATACTACTAACGAAATTTTTAACACCAAGTAACAACAAAAGAAAGATTTATCAATCGAAAGTGATCAAAAATCCTATGCACATTCCCGATGGGTATTTGGATTTGACGATTGCATTGATATTCTTTGTGTTGACACTCGTAGTTCTCGGCTATTCACTGCTGAAGCTTAGACACGAAAAACTTACTTCTCTTTTCGGGATCGTTTCCGCAGCGATCTTTGCTGCACAGATGCTGAACTGGCCGATTCCCGGCGGAACTTCGGCACACTTCGTTGGGGGTAGCCTTGCAGGAATCCTTCTTGGTCCGTTTGCTGGTTGCGTTTCTATGGCAATCGTTCTAACGATTCAGACGCTCGTTTTCAACGACGGCGGGATAACCGCTTGGGGGGCGAACGTTTGGAACATGGCGGTCGTGAACGTCTTCGTTGGCTACTACGTTTACAAAGCGCTACAAAGATTTGGAAAAACGTTCGCATCCTTCATCGCTGGCTGGATTGGGATAACAATCGCTGCGATTTTTGCTGGCATCGAGCTCGGGCTTTCTACGAGCTTTGCTTACGGCTTAAGCATCACAGTTCCAGTCATGGGGATCTGGCATGCGATCCTTGGGGTCATCGAAGGGATAATAACCGCAGGTGTCGTTGGCTACATCGCAACCCGTCGCTCTGATCTGCTCGAGAAAAGAGAAGCAGGAAAGGTTCCGTTTGTGTTGATTGGGCTGATGATCGTGCTATCTCCAGTTTTCGCTTACCTCGCAGAAGAGGTTGGCTACTCTGAACCGCTCGAAAACGTGGCAGAAGTCCTTGGGCTTGAAGAAAACACGATAAACCCTGGACTGCTACCAGATTACACGATTCCCGGACTCGATCCATACCTTGGGACGCTCTTGAGCGGTGCAATCGGTGTTTTGATAGTTCTTCTGCTTTCCTTTGCGGTGAGATATGCACGTTCTCCTCGAAAGAACGCTTAAAAACACATCCTCGTATTTTCAAAATTTTTTCATTCACGAATACAAAGCAGAGGGGCTCATCTACGAAATCGACGCAAGGGTTAAGTTCGTCTCGACGATAGTCTTCGTTCTACTCGCAGTCTCGACTTTCGAACCAATAAAACTCCTCTTCCTTCTTTTCTCTCTGCTTGCGATCCTAAAAATTCTTGGGCTTAGCCTTAAAAAGCTTTTCCAAAGGATTTGGTTGTTTGCGACGTTCTCGTTCATCGTTGTCTCGCCTTTTTTGCTTTCTAATCCGCAGTATTCTTTTCTTTTCACCCTTCGTGTCCTCATATCCCTCATCGCAGTTCAGATGCTCGTGATGAGCACGAACTTTTACGATCTCTGCTCTGCGCTTAGATCTCTGCGTGTTCCGGAGACCTTTGTTCATGCGCTTTGGATTGCGTATCGCTACACAATTCTTCTATTCCAAGACATTATCAACATACTGCTTGCGAGAGAGAGCAGAAGGGTAGCGAAAACGAGCCATGGGGAGATCTGGAGAAAAGGTGGCGAAGCGGTGGGACTTTTCTTTCTTCGAAGCATTGAAAGATCGGAACGATTACAGCTTGCTATGATTTCCCGGGGAGAGAGAATAGTTGCTCAGAGGGCAAAGCTCGGATTTCTTGAAATCTCTTATATAGCGATCGTCGCATTCATAGTTTTGTGGTGGATCTCGCTGTAGTGGCAAAGAACGTAAGCTACCGCTACCCGGACGGAAGCTTAGGGGTGGAGAACGTTGATTTGACGATTGCAAAAGGAGAAAGAGTTGCGATAGTCGGAGAAAATGGGAGTGGGAAATCAACGCTGATTTTCCTTCTTTCGGGACTTTTAAAACCAAGTAAGGGAGAAGTTAGGGTATTGGGCTTCTCGAACAAGGAGATCGAAGAGATAAGGCGAAGAGTTGGTGTTGTCTTTCAGAACCCCGATGACTTCTTGTTCAATCCAACGGTTAGAGATGAACTGCTCTACGTTCCGAGACAGCTCAAGATGAGCGAAGAAGAAATGGAGAGAATCGTCCGAGAGTTTTCCGAGGTCTTTGGGCTGAAAGATGTGCTTCACAAACCCCCATTCAGGCTAAGTGGAGGGGAGAAAAAGAAGGTGGAGATTGCAAGTGTTCTTGTTTACAAACCAGAGGTCATTTTCCTCGACGAACCGACTGCGAACGTTGACGCTAAAACGAGGAAGGTAATCAAGGAGATCATAAAGGGCTACGAGGGCACCGTAGTCGTGGCGACGCATGAAGTAGACGTCGCAAAACTGTGCGAAAGAGTTGTGGTTATGAAAAAAGGTAGAGTTCTCGCAGACTCGAGTTTTTCTTCGATCGATAAAAGGATTCTCGAGGAAGCGGGTGTTATTTAGGGTAGTATCTTATCAGATCGCCAACTTCTTTTCTGATCTCTCCCTTCAAAACCAGGTGCTCCAAGTGGGCTATCGTTTCGCCAATAGCAAACCACTTCTGCATCGTTGGCAAGTCGTCCCAGGTTTCGTAGACAAGATCCCACGTGATTTGTTGCGCAACCTCCCATGCGCTTGTAGAGCCTTTCTCGACTGCGGTTAAGGCTTCTTCAAGCCTTTTCCTGTGGTGTTCCTTAAGCTGTTCAATCCTCTTTCTGTGGCTACTGTAGAAATTCCTGTGCCCTGGTAGCGTTCTCTTTACCTCGAGCTCGTAAACTCTCTCGAGACTCCGCAAATACTCGCCGAGCGAATCCCTCATCGTTTCCCAGAACGTGATGTTTGGTGTTATGTCGAACAGAATATGATCTCCCGAGAACAGGATCTCCTTATCCGCATCGTAGAGGCAAACGTGTCCCGGTGTGTGCCCGGGTGTCGAGATGACTTCCAAGGAAAAGTTCCCATACTCGAGAGTCTCCCCACCGTTGAGAAAGACAATTTCGCAACTGAATTCGGACGTGTATTTCACCGCAGGATGGATTTTTGTGACTTTTCTCGCTTCTTTTTCAGGAAAGCCGTTTCTGATGTAAAGCTCTACAAGTTCCTTCCAGTAATCTGGCTCGAGAACGCTTCTTATTGCGATCTCTGCGTCAACTTTGCTCATCAGCAAATTTTTTGCAATCTTCCCAGCAAGCCCAAGGTGGTCTGCGTGTAAGTGCGTTGCGAGAACGTCGATCTTTTTCAACTCGAGTCCAAGTTCTTCCAAGCCTTTGCGCAGTTGCGAGTAGCATTCCTCCATGTTGAAGCCTGTGTCGATGACGAGCGATCTTTTTCCCACGATCACGTATGAGTTTAGAGACTTAAGCGGATTTCTCGGCAAAGGGACTTGAATCCTATAAAGCCCATCCTCGATTTTTTCGATCATGCTCTCTTTTTTACGGCGGTTTTGAACGTTGCAACGAGGACGGTTTCGTTTCTCTGATTCACCGCTGTGATCTTGAAGGCAACGACTCCATAACTCCCCTTGTCCTCCTTCCCTTCAACTTCAACGATCGCCCTTATTGTATCGCCTATGAACACCGGGTTCGTGAACCTGAGCTTTTCTATACCGTAGAAGGCTATTAGGCTGTCTTCGGTGAGCCTCAGCCTCGTTATCAGCCCGCTTGTAATCGTTAAAGTCAGTAAACCATGCGCAATCCTTCTTCCGAACCTCGTGCTTTTTGCGTATTCTTCGTCGACGTGTATTCGGTTCCAGTCCCCGCTTATGCCTGCGAAGTTCACGATGTCCGCTTCCGTCACAGTTCTCGCTGAAGTCTCAAATTTCATCCCAGGCAAAAAATCTTCAAAAAACATAGAGATCAGTCTTTAATGCCTACGAGATACTTTGCAATCTTCTTCTTCTCCTCGAAGTCGTAAGTGCGCCAGATTGCGATATCCTCCATCACGGGTGAGCCACCGCCGTGAACGCCTGCGACAGCCATAACTCCGCCGAGAGAACTGCAGAGGATATTCGAAATTCCGAATAGACAACGATAAACGTTCTCTGACGGAACGTCGCTTCTCCTCTTTATGTATTTGTCTATCAGTGGCTTTATCTCTGGGTTCAGGTAATCTTCGCCGAAAGGCAAGCAAGCGGGTAAACCGCCAGCCAACTCTGCGAGGATTTGGAGCTCGTGGTAGTAGTTAAGCCCTGCATGCCTTCTGCCTACGTTTGCATAGACTTCGTTTGGAATGAAGGTTCCAGCGGGTGTTTTGATTCCCTTCACAGCAGAAGCGATTCCAGCTGCGAAGACGAGCTCGGCAACGCTCGCAAGTTCGACGAGCTTCTCCCTTATGTTGTGTCTATCGTAGACGTTGTTGTATTCCGCTATCAACGCTCCGAAACCCATTATCACGTCTGTGCTTGCAGGTTTGCAACCGGTGTAGCTGTGCCTGTGGAAGAGGGCGAAGAGGTAGGCGGCGAGTGTTGCATACTTATTTTCACCGCAAAGGAAGACACGATCCCATGGGACGAAGACGTCGTCGAAGATTATCATGTTCTCGTCATCACCGATCTCGCCTTGGGGCATCTCCAAGCCCTTCGGAGCCCTAAGCTGGCTCGTTCTTGCTACGATCTTCACACCATCCGCATCGGCTGGAATTGCGAAGGCAACGCTGTAATCCTTGTCTTTCTCCGTCATTGCCCTCGTCGGGACGACGATTATCTCATCTGCAACGCTCGCCATCGTTATGCAGTTCTTTGCTCCCCTGACAACGATTCCGTCGCTTCTTTTTTCGACAATGCGCACATACATGTCCGGGTCATCTTGCTCATGCGGTCTTTTGCTTCTATCTCCCTTTACATCGGTTTGCGCACACGCAGCGACGAGATCGCGATTTTGGAACTCTTTCAGGTATTCTAAGAATCTCTTGTGGTAGTCCGTTCCGTGTTCTGCATCTGCTGCGAACGTTGCAACGCTAAGACCATTTATTGCATCGCAACCCATGCAACGCTGGATACAACCGCCAACGATCCTACAAAGCTTTCTCGTCATCAACTGCTTTGCCATCAGATCCTCTGCAGACTGATTCACATGCGTGAACCTGTTTATCTTCTTTCCCGTTAGATGCGAAGTTGTTACAAGCAGATCCTTGTATTCTGGGTGATCCACGAGATCGAAAGTTTTTGAGATTATGTTTATACCTCCTCTCAGCATCGGATCGTCTCTTTTCACTTTTTTGCCAGCTACATAGATGTTGGGCTTCATTTTGAATAGATCTTGCCTGTATTCCTCAGAAGTCCTCATATCACACCCTCTCTATTATGCACGCAGCTCCTTGTCCGCCACCGACGCAAGCAGTCGCTAAACCGTAGTCGCCACCCTTTTCCTGTAGGATCCTTGAAAGTGTCCCGATTAGCCTTGCACCGCTCGCAGCGAGTGGATGACCAATTGCGATCGCTCCACCCTTAACGTTAACTCTCTCAGCCTCAATTCCAAGCTCTTTTATTGCGTAAAGCGGAACAATTGCGAACGCTTCGTTTATCTCCCAGTAGTCGATGTCGCTGACCTTCAAGCCAGCCTTCTGCAGAGCCATTTTGCTCGCAGGCACAGGTCCTTTGCCCATCACGTTCGGCGGAACTCCAGCGTAGCCAAAGGACTTGAACTTCGCAATCGGCTCGACTCCAAGCTCTTTCATCTTTTCTTTGCTCATCAACACAACTGCGCTTGCGCCAGCGTTCAATGGTGAGGAATTTCCGGCGGTTATAACTCCGTTTGGCTTGAAAGCTGGTGGGAGCTTTTCAACCGCTTCAAGCGTAGTCTCAGGTCTTATGCTTTGGTCTCTGTCAACAACTATTTTTCTCCCATCTGCCTGTGGAGCCTCAATAGGAAGGATTTCACCCTTGAAGTAACCCTCTTCTAAGGCTTTTGCTGCGAGTTTGTGACTTCTCACGCCCCACTCGTCCATGTCCCTCTTAGTCATCCCGAACTTCTCCTTCGCCTCCTCAAAGAGCTTTTCTGCGGTTAAACCCATTACAAATCCGACACGCATGTCGTATTCCTTGTATTCCTCGCTTAGAAACTTCTCGTTTCTTGCGACGTAGGGATTATCTGCGCCCATAGGCACACGCGTCATGTGCTCGTATCCGCCTGCGATGACAACGTCTGCGACTCCGCTTGCGATCTCAAGATAAGCATACATTGTTGTGATTATCGATGATGCGCACTGCATGTCCATAAGTGTTGTCGAAACTTCGACGGGATACTTCGCAAGCAGAACTGGCGACTTACCGCCATAAGCCCAGTTTTCCCAGACCGGAAAAGCACAGCCAACGAGAACTCGGTTTACATCGCTCTTTTTGATCCCGACTTTCTCAGGCAATTTGTCAAGAACCATTGCCATCAGTTCGTCGCCACGGATTTGGTGGAATACATCTCTCTGCGGTTCTTTCGGACGACTCCTTGAAAAAGGAGTTCTGAGAAATCCGACCAAATACACTTCCCTCATTCAACCATCCCCGTTCTATGATGTTTTTTCAGAACTTTTAAACCTTTCGCTGTTTGCGCATAAATTCGAAAAAGCAAGTGTAAAAGAACGTTGTGAAGCTCGAAAAATTTCGTGAAATTAGAATCAAAAAAACAGTTACAAAGCGCAAAAGCGAAAAAATTTTTCTGCTCAAGAGAAATTAAAAACATGATCGAGAGATACGAGTTTGGAAAGATCGTGGTGAATGGCAGAACTTACACTTCAGATCTCTTGATTTTCGATGAAAGAGTCAGAGAGAACTGGTGGAGAAAAGAGGGGCACAAGCTAAGCCTCGAAGACCTGAGAGAAGTTTTAGAGTTCAAGCCGGAGATTTTAATCGTAGGCACAGGCTACAACGGAAGAATGGTGGTTCCAGAGGAGGTAAAAAGGTTCCTTGAGGGGAAGGGGATCAAGACTATTGCGCTTCCAACGCAGGAAGCGGTGAAGGTTTTCAACGAAACGAAGGCTAAGAAAGTCGGTGCATTTCATCTCACGTGCTAAGTAGGAAAAGTTAAAATACAATAGGCTATGCAGTTCATCGGGGATTGAAATGAGTTGGAAGTCCCATGGCTTCAGATTCAAGTCAGGCAGAAAGCTGAAAAAGAAGGTAAGGGAGAAGGGCTTAAAGCTCAGGAAATTCCTTCAGGAGTTCAGCATAGGGCAAAGAGTCGTCATAGATATCGAGCCCGCTTCACAGAAGGGCATGCCGCATCCGAGGTATCACGGAAGGAGTGGAATCGTAGTAGGGCAGAGAGGGAGAGCTTACCTTGTGCAAATAAGAGATGGGAGTAAGATAAAGACCTTAATCTCTCGCCCGGAGCACCTTAGGGCTGTTTAAGGTGGGGAGATGTTTAAGGAAGTCAAGAGTTTTGAATACATCACGATCTCCGAGGCGAGAGAGATAATGGAAAAGATAGCAAAGCAGAGGCAGGAAAATGCAGAATTGTTGTTTGAAACGAGAAGAGCACTTAGACATCTTAGGAATTTTTCAAAACTAAGCGCCGAAAAGGCTAAGAAGCTTGTTGAGGAGTTGATGCAACTCCCGCAAGTTGGAAGAAAAGACTTAGCAGTAAAAATCGCAGACATAATGCCAAGGGTTGCAGATGAAGTGAGAGTGATCTACGCAAAAGAGAGAACGCTGACGAATGAGGAGATTGAGCAAATCTTAGAAATCGTGAACCGCTACCGAGAGTAGGGAAAATTATTAATATTGGCAGATGCATTTTTGATGTGATCGGTCGCTATGGATAGGACAAAAGAGTTTGAAAAACCGAGCAAAACAGAAAAATACGAGGACTACGCCTACGTTCTCGACTTTCTTCCCTATGGGCACGTAGACGATAAAAGACCGATCCACAAAAGGGAACCTTTAGCTCAAGTAGTTGGGGAAAGGTATTTCACGCTCCTCGAGTTGAGTGTTAAGAAGGACAAAAATCCGCTCGTGATGGACAGGTTATACATAGGAAAAGGGGAAAGGGATGTTGTGAACAGGATAAAGAGGAAGTTAACCTACGAAGATCTAACGCCAGCTGCGAAGAGAGAGCTCCCTTTTGTTGTGGAACAAATTGTCAAGCTTAGGGAGAACGAGTTTGTTGAGTTTTTTAACAAAGCAGAGCCAATAACGACGAAGATGCACCAACTCGAACTCCTTCCGGGAGTGGGGAAAAAGACGATGTGGGCTATCATTGAAGAGAGGAAAAAAGAGCCGTTCAAGAGTTTTGAGGACATTGCGAAGAGGATAAAAGGGGTTCAGCCTTTGAAGCTGATCGTGGGCAGGGTAATCTACGAGCTCCAGAATCCAAGCGCAAAATACAAGGTCTTTGTAGAAGTTTAGCCTTTAATAAGTTTTTTGAGTTCAATGAGCAACTTCTTCTCCTCTTCATCCATCGCCCTTTTTTCGTGCTTTCTGATCAGTTTTTCAATCTCCTCCTTCAACCCACGCTCCTCCTCGCTCATAACGGCGCTAAGAATGCTTGCGGTGAAAAGAGAGACAATTGAGACGCCGAGAAGAACGATTACCATCGATATGATCTTCCCAAGCGGTGTTGCTGGAACGATGTCGCCATAGCCGACGGTTGTTATCGTTACAACCGCCCAGTAAATGCAGTCGAAAAAGCTAAGGTTCCTAACTTCACCTTCCGCAATGTAGAAGCTTATGGATCCGAGGAGAATGGTTATGAAGAGAAGAAGCATAGCATAGCCGAGTAGCTTTGCGGACTTAGCCTTCATCTCTCGCATCAGTTTAATCCCGAGCGCAATAATTCTGAGAACTCTCAGCGATCTGAAAAACGCAGCCAAGTGTGGTGGAACAAAGTAAAAGAGCACAATCGCTGGGATGTATGCGAAGATCTCGTAAGAGTTCGTCAGAAGGTATTTCCTTCCGTGTTCACGGCAACGTGAGAAGAAATCCGAGATCAAGAGGACCGTGAGCACAAAGTCGATGGAGATTAGAACTGGACGAATTTCACCGCTCGCAAACTCCACCGCTATTATGGTTGCGATTGAGGCAACGGTTAACGAGATTGCGAGTGTTTCGTTGAGCTTCATATCAAAGTTCTGTTGAGAATAAAAATCTTGGGCTTGCGAGATTCGGTGGTGAATCTATCAGGGTTTATTATCGAATTCTGAATCCAAAGCTTTTTAATTTTAGCGTTGAAAGCGTTGCATGTTCGAAAAGGTGAGACCACCATCCGATGGGGAGAAGATCGAATACAGAGATGGAAAACTCATAGTTCCAAGGAATCCAATCATTCCGTATTTCGAGGGCGATGGGATTGGAAAAGACGTCGTTCCAGCTGCGATAAGGGTTTTGGATGCAGTAGCGGACAAAATAGGCAAAGAGATAGTCTGGTTCAAAGTTTACGCTGGCGAAGATGCATACAAAATTTACGGCAATTATTTGCCAGAAGATACGCTGAATGCGATAAAGCTTTACAGGGTCGCCTTCAAAGGACCGCTCACAACACCAGTGGGTGGCGGTTACAGGAGTCTTAACGTGACGATAAGACAAGTTCTCGACCTTTATGCGAATGTTCGTCCAGTCTACTACCTGAAAGGCATTCCGAGTCCCATAAAGCACCCAGAAAAGGTAAACTTCGTCATATTCAGGGAGAACACAGAAGACGTTTATGCTGGAATAGAGTGGCAAAGGGGGAGCAAGGAGGCGATTAAGCTCATAGAAATCCTAAGGCGGGAATTCGGGGTTCAGATCAGAGAAGATTCTGGGATCGGGATCAAGCCGATAAGCGAGTTTGCAACGAAAAGGCTTGTGAGAATGGCGATAAGGTATGCGATCGAGAACAACAGAAAAAGCGTGACTTTGGTGCACAAGGGAAACATAATGAAGTTCACAGAGGGGGCGTTTCGGGATTGGGGATATGAGGTTGCGAGACAGGAGTTTTCAGAGTTCTGCATAACGGAAGACGAGCTTAATAGTCTCTACAACGGAAAACAGCCCGAGGGGAAGATAGTGATCAAAGACAGAATTGCGGACAACATGTTCCAGCAGATAATAACGAGGAGCGATGAATACGACGTCATAGCCCTGCCGAACCTCAACGGCGATTACTTGAGCGACGCCGCAGCTGCGCTTGTTGGTGGACTCGGAGTTGCACCGGGTAGCAACATAGGCGATGGAATTGCGGTTTTCGAGCCAATACATGGCTCCGCTCCAAAATACGCTGGGCAAAACAAAGTTAATCCCACCGCACAGATCCTGACAGGAGCTTTGATGCTCGAGTTCCTCGGATGGAAAGAGGCGAGCGAGATGATAAAGAAGGCAGTTGCAATGACGATAGAGCAGAAAATCGTAACCTACGACCTCCACAGGCAAATCGGTGGAAAGCTTGTGGGAACAAAGGAGTTCGCAGATGCGGTGATCGAAAATCTAAGCACGTTATGATTCAAATCTACGGCGCTGGAGTTGCAGGAACTTTTTTATACCATCTCCTTCTTAAAAATGGCTACAAGGTTTCGATTTTCGACGTTCGCAAGTCTCCAGACTGTAGATGCGGATGGGGGATAGCTTACAGGGAGGCGAAGGAGCTGTATTCCGAGATCGAGGTCAACTTGGACGATTTCATCCTGACGAAGCCCGAAAAAGTCGTTGTCAATGGAGTCGAGCTCAAAAACAACGGGATAGCTATTTTCGATAAGCTAAGGCTTCTAAAAGAGCTCTGGGGGAGCATTGAGTTCAAGAAGAGTGAGGCGGAGCTCATCGTAGACGCTACTGGGACAAAAAGGGAGTTCTTGCCAAAGATCGCAAACGACAGACTCGTGCCAACACTCCAATTCATGGAGAAGCACGAGAACGCTGAGAACATCTACATCCACTTCGAGAGACATGGCTACGCATGGGCTTTTCCATTGGGAGACTACTGGCACATAGGCGCTGGGAGTGTTTTCGAGAACAAAATTCCCGAGCTGATCGAGAAGCTACGGCTTAAATTTGGGTTTGAGAGAAAAGAGAGCGTTTGCAGTTGTAAGGCGAAAATAAGAATGCTCCCTCCATCGAAATGCAGACCATTCGTTCATCGCAACGTCGTTGGTGTTGGCGAGGCAATAGGTTGTGTCAGCGGGGCTGGCGAAGGCAACGCTCCGTCGTTGAAGTGTGCGAAAATCCTTTGCGACTGCATCGAAGACCTCGAGAGCTACGAGAGCAGAGTCTTGACGGAGCTTAAGTGGGTGGAGAGAGAGCAGAGATTCCTTGAAAGCGTGCTTCGAGGTCTTCCGGCGATTCATCTGCTTTTCAGAATAATCCCGCACGAGAGCAAAAGACTCGTTAAACATTCGATCTTCGACTTCTTCCGTGTGTTCGTATGAGCTACAAGCGATTCAAGTTCATATACAAGGAAACGATCGCAACGATCCTCGCTGAGAACGAGGAATTCTACGAGATCGCTGTGAAGGCAGTTCTTGAAGCGAGGAGCGAGATCGAAAGATACGCAATGCGAAACCCATTGTTTTTGATCAGCTACGAGCCAATAGAGTGCGACGCTGGTGGAGTGGTTCGAAGAATGTGCGATGCTGCAAAGCTGGCAAAAGTGGGACCGATGGCAGCGGTTGCGGGAGCGATTGCGGACTTTGCGGTAGAGAAGATGATCGAAAATGGGGCGAAGTTCGCAGTGGTGGACAACGGAGGAGACATCTCGATCTTCACAGACAGAGAACTAAGGGTGGGAATCTATCCCACGAACTTTGCATTCGTAGTCTCTCCCGGCAAAAAGCTTGGCATTTGCACATCGAGCGGGAAAATCGGACCATCTGTGAGCTTTGGATTCGCAGATTGCGCAACTGTGATTGCGGAAAACGCATGCGTCGCAGATGCTTTCGCCACGGCGCTTGGGAACAGAGTAAAAGAGGATTGCGACATAGAAAAAGTTGTTCAGGAGTTCTACGAGGAGTTCTACGATCACATATTCGGGGTGCTCGTTGTAAAGGATGAGACGATCGCTTTTGCGGGAGAGATTCCGAGAATTGAAGAATCAAAAGTGGATCCGGACCTCATAACCAAGCTCTAAGTTCGCTATTAAACCTTTGCCGAGATTGGGTTTGTTGAGATTGGGCCAAGCTGAAAGCCTTTATATATGAAAAGAGGAATAGTTAATTATGAAAAGTGTAGATTTAGATCGGGTAGCTGTTATTGGAGCGGGAACAATGGGATCTGATTTGGCTCTGCTTTTTGCGATTTCGGGCTTTGATGTCACCGTAGTAGAAATTTCAGAGAAGGCTCGTAAGGTTCTTCACAAAAAGAATGAAGAGACATTAAAAGAACTCATGGAAAGGGAAATCGTCAAAGAAGAGCCCGAAGAAATTTTGAATCGAATAAAAGTGGAGCAAGAACTGAGGAGCGTAAAAGAGGCGAACTTCGTTCTTGAAGCAATCACGGAGGATTTGTATGTCAAGAGAAAGTTATTTGAGGAACTTGAAGAAGTCTTTCCAGAAGATATTGTCTTTGCAACCAATACTTCAAGCTATTCGGTAACTGAGATTGCCGATAAGATGAGACGACCTGAAAGAGTTGGGGGTATGCATTTTTCAAACCCTCCAATCTTTATGCCTCTTGTCGAAGTCGTGAAGGGAGAGAAAACAGGTGAAGAGACACTTGCTTTCATATCAGGTATTGCTGAGAAGATAGGTAAAACCCCCATCATAATCAAGCGGGATAAAAGGGGTTTCGTTCTGAACAGGATATTATCTGCGATGATGATAGACGGATTCTGGGCAATTGAGAGAGCTGAAGTCACACCACAAGAGTTAGACGCTACCATACGTTCAATTGGAAGCCCCTTAGGGATAGCGGAAGGAGCTGACATCATAGGAATAGATATAATCTACAATGTCTTCAAAAACTTCAGGGAAGTTTACGGAGAAAGATTCAGATGCCCTCCATTGATCGAAAGAATGGTTCGAGAAGGAAAGTTAGGGAAGAAATCTGGTGTAGGTTTTTATGACTGGCGCCAAGGAAGACTGGAAATAAATCCAGAATTGGCTGGAAAATACGACATCAGCATAACCTTAGCTCTTGGAGCAGATGAAGTCTTTCGGCTAATGGAAGACGGAATAGCTAATCCAGAAACGATAGATAGAGTTGTGGAGCTCGGCATCATGCTACCCTATGGTCTCTGTAAATTCGCTGACGAGATTGGATTGGGCTTTTTGCTTGAGACTTTGAAAAGGTGTTATGAGAAGTATAAACTCGACCTCTACTTGCCCAGTCGGATGTTTAAAGAGTATGTGTCACGTGGATGGGTGGGAAGAGCGAGCAAGAGAGGATTCTACACGTATGAAGGATGGTGAGCTACTATGATAGAGAACATTAGGTATTGGGATGAGTTCCTCCCTGTTGAGCTTCCCGAAAGAACCAAAGTAGTTGATATACCATTTTTACCGAGACTACCTTCCATAAAAGATCCAGAAGATGCCATTAGAAACGCCCTCGCCTCACCGATCGATATGAAAACAATACCAGAACTCGTGAGACCAAACAAAAAAGTTACGATAGCTTTTGACGATCCCTGCATCGGTGGAGAAAAGCTTGAGTTCAGAGAAACGATGTTGCGTTTGGTATTAGAGGAGCTAAAAAAGGCGGGAGTATCAAAAGGAGACATCAAGCTGATTTGCGCAAATGGTCTGCATAGGAAGTGGACCAAACGTGAGATTAGCTTGACAATAGGTCGACCTATTGTTGAAGAATTTGGTTTCAGACTTCTTTGTCACGACGCCGAGGATAAGGAAAATCTTGTTTACTTAGGAGAAACTAAGAGTGGCTACGAGGTTGAAGTAAATCGGCTAGTAGTTGACTCTGATTTATTTATATATGTCAACTTTATGTCCAACCTGTTCAATGGTGGTTGGAAGTCCATAAACGTTGGGCTTAGCACATATAGGAGCATACGTTATCACCACGGACCAGGACAGCCACTACCGCCTTTGGAGCTCATGATCGACCAAACTCGGAACCCCCTACATAGCGCACTCAACGAAATGGGAGAAAAACTCGAAGAGGTGTTAGGAAAACAGATTTTTAAAGTGGAAACGGTGTGTAACAATAAATCAGAAATCGCCGCAGTTTTTACTGGAACTGTAGCTTCTACGAGGGAAAAAGCATTAGAGGCTCAGATTGGACAAGTTCTCACAGACCTCTCAGGCTTGGAACAATCGGACGTGCTTATTTATGGGTTACCAAGACGAATGCCTTACGCTATCTTTGCCGAAACAAATCCAATTCTCGACATCATTGGTATGGGTTTAGGCTATCTGCTTCTACCAAGTGAATTGATGCTTAAGAAGGGTGGTGTTGTGATAATGGTATCGCCATGCCTCAACGTCTGGGATGAAATTCATCATCCATCTTACATCGAGGCTTGGAATCGGGTGCTGACACAAACCCACGATCCATACGAGATGAGGGATCTATTCGAAGAGGATTTCGCCCATAGACCCGAATACATTTACAAATACAGGTTCTGCTACGCCTATCATCCAGTGCATTCTCTAATCATACTCTACAACTACTACCGAACAAACTATGTCGGCAAAGTATTCGTTGCTGGAGCCAAGGATCCACAGGTAGTCAAACATATGGGCTTCGAACCTACCAAGAGCGTTGAAGAGGCGATCAACAAGGCTGAAGAGCTTGTTGGAAAAGACTGCAGTATAACCTACATGAGATACGAATTTCCGGGCGTGTGACAGCATTCAGGCTTTATGGGTTCTATATTTTTGTTTTTGTCTCTCGTCTCCGGAATTTGCTGGATAAATCGTCAACCTATCGGCTTTGACCAGTTGAAAAACAGCGGAAAGTTTATTAATACTGAAACGATTTTTAACTATGAACTCCTTGAAGCTGGGTAACGTTGAGATAACGTATCTGAAGCACGCTGGGTTTAAGATAAAGGGCTCAAAGGTTCTCTACATCGACCCATACGAAGTCCCCGAGGGGCTTGAGAAGGCGGATTTGATCCTTGTAACGCACGACCACTTCGACCATCTCGACATCAAGTCGATAAAGAGACTTTCGAAGGCTGATACGACCATCGTTACACCAAAAGGTTGCTTTGTCGAAGGCTACGACACCTGCTCCTTGGAAGAGGGAGAGGAGAGAATTGTGAAAGACGTGAAGATAAAGACTGTTCCAGCATACAACGTGAACAAGCCCTTCCACAAGAGGGACGGTGCTGGTTACATCGTCGAAATCGATGGCGTTCGAATCTACCACGCCGGCGACACAGACAGAATTCCAGAGATGAAGAACATCGAAGTCGACGTTGCACTTTTGCCGATAGGCGGAACTTACACGATGAACGTAAGCGAGGCGGTCGAAGCTGCGTGGGACATAAAGGCGAAAGTCTACATTCCCATGCACTACGGGGCGATTCCAAACACTAAGGCGGATCCAGAGGAGTTCAGGCTTAGAGTCCCAAAGGCTGTTGTTTTGAAGCCTCTTCTGCGCTAAATTTTTTGCTCCCTCGTCAGTTCCGCAACCACGAAGTTGTAGCCGAGAACACATTTCTCCGGCGAATCTCCGATGATTTTGCCGACGGTGACGATCTCTCCATCTTTCAGCTCGATTGGGTGGCAGAGATTATACATCCCACACTCGTAGTGGTTGCACTTCCTCTCCTCGTATTTGAACTTTGCACCTTCCGTAAGCGTCGATTCTACAAGTGCGATGACTGGAAGTTCTATCACCTCAACCGCAACTACTCCTTCTTCGTGCAGAGCACATTCTTGGACCGTTCCGTCTCTGAGCGCCACTATCTTATACTTTGCACCTTCCCTGAGCTTTAGGCAAGTTTTCTTTATCTTGCAGTTCTCGCACTCCGGCTTGCCACCGAGGAACATGAACTCGACGCCTATCTTAGCCCAACTCTTCCCGCACAACGTGATTATCCGATTAACTTCACCATTCATAAGGCATCACAACTCACTTGAGCTCAAAATATTTCAAACTTTGCATTGCTTCGCATTTTTGCGCTCGCCGAAATGGTCGTGTAGAAAAACAACTCACATTTAAAAAGGTGATATACAAATTTTTGCGCAAAAAGTTTAAATACTTGCACTAAATACGTATATTGCTAATACTCGAGGTGGTGCATACGAACGAGGTTTGTAAGTTGCACATGAAGTATGGGGGGAAGATCGAAGTCCTCCCAAAATGCCCGGTGAAGTCGCTTGACGACTTTAGCTACTGGTATACCCCGGGCGTTGCTGAACCGAGCAAAGAGATTGCAAAAGATCCGGAGAGGGTTTACGATTACACAAACAAGTGGAACTCGGTCGCCATTGTGACAGATGGTTCGAGAGTCCTCGGGCTTGGGAACATAGGAACACTTGCATCCCTGCCGGTTATGGAAGGAAAAGCAATGATATTCAAACTCCTTGGCGGTGTAGATGCGTTCCCATTGCCGATAGATGAGCAAGATCCAGACAAGTTCGTTGAGATCGTTAAAAAGATCACCGCAAGCTTCGGCGGGATAAATCTCGAGGACATAGCAACTCCGAAGTGCTTCTACATATTGAGAAGGCTCCAAGAAGAGCTCGAAATCCCGGTTTGGCATGACGACCAACTCGGAACCGCAACCGCAACTCTTGCGGGACTTATAAATGCGTTGAAGATCGTTGGAAAAGATCTGAGCGAGGTCGAGATCGCTGTCATTGGCGCTGGAGCTGCGAACATCGCAACGATTCGCCTAATTGCGAAAGCGGGGGCAGACTTAAAGAAGATGTTCGTCGTAGACAGCAAGGGAATCCTAAACATGCAAAGGAGCGATTTAGAAAAGCTGAAACAAGAGAATCCAGACAAGTATTGGGTTTGTCAAGTAACGAACGCAGAGCAGAGGAGTGGAGGAATTGCGGAGGCTATGAAGGGCGTTGATGTTGTGATCGCAGCAAGCACCGCAGGAGTTATAAAGAAAGAGTTCGTTAAAGCGATGGCTGACGATGCGATCGTGTTCGCCTTGGCAAACCCGATCCCCGAGATATATCCCGACGAGGCAAAGGAGGCGGGAGCGAGGATAGTTGGCACAGGAAGGAGCGACTTTCCCAACCAGATAAACAACTCGCTCGTATTCCCTGCGGTTTTCAGAGGGGTCTTAAGCGTAAGGGCTAAGAAGATAACCGAAGACATGTGCTTGTCCGCAGCCTTTGCTTTGGCGAGATTTGCGGAGAACAGACTGAGCGAGGACTACATAATCCCGAACATGACTGAGATCCACGTTTTCCCAGAAGTTGCGACTGAAGTTGGTTTGAAGGCGATTGAGCTTGGGCTTGCAAGGAAAAAGTTCACGGGTGAGGAGTTATACGAGCACGTAAGCAAACTGATCTTTGGAACGCATGAAAAGCTTAAAAAGCTGATGGAACTCGGGTTTATCGTATGAAGATCGCAGTTCTTGGCGGAACTGGGAACCTTGGCATCGGTTTATCGCTCAGACTTGCGATCTTGGGTTACGAGGTCGTTGTTGGTTCAAGGAGCGAAGAAAAGGCAAAGGCAAAAGCTGAAGAATACCTAAGGATTCTTTCAGAACACGGTTACACGGGAAAAATAACAGGAGCGGTCAATGCAGACGCTTCGAGACAATGCGACTTAGCTGTGATTACTGTGCCATACGAGCAAGCGTTTACGCTCGCTGAAAGCCTTAGAAATGAGCTTACGGGCAAGATTGTTGTCTCGCCCCTTGTTCCAATGAAAAAGGAGGGAAAGCTCTTTCGTTACGTCGAGCTTCCAGAGGGATCTGCGGGGGAGAAGATAGCGAGAATACTGAAGGATAGCAGAGTTGTTTCCGCTTACCACAACATTCCTGCGGATAGGTTTGCAGATCTAAGCTTGAGCTTCGATTGGGATGTTTTGGTTTGCGGTGATGATCTCGAAGCGAAGAAGACTGTTATTGAGATCACGAACGAGATCAAAGGATTAAGGGCGCTTGATTGCGGAGATTTGAAGAACTCAAAGATTGTTGAGAGCCTAACAGTTCTAATCTTGAACGTAATGATTGCAAACAAGCTAAAAGAGCTTGGAGTCAAGTTTTGCTGAATTAGCTTTTTTCTCTTTTTTCTTCTGGCGAAAGTCTTAAATACTTCCGAGTAGATGGCAAGGAAATCAAATGAGAGGTGTTAAGGTTGAGGGAATTCGGATTTGGAAAACCGCCAGTGAAAGTTGGAGATGTAAGGGATGTTAAAATCGAAGCGGTAGGTAGTGAAGGGGACGGAATAGCGAAAATCGACGGTTTTGTTGTGTTCGTTCCGGGCGCAAAGCTGAACGACACGGTAAAGGTAAGGATAACGAAAGTTCTCAAAAAATATGGATTTGCAGAAATAGTCGATTAAAGACTTTTGACCATTTCTTCGATTTGTGCCATCATTTCTTTAATTTTTTCGAGCTCGGCTTTTAGGTTTTCGATTTTCGCATAGCCCTCGTCCTTGATCATCGCCCCGTATTGCGTTGGAACTATGATCCCAGATTGCTCCAAAATTCTCAACGAATACCTTACCCTATGCTTTGGCATGTTTAGGAGATCCGAGAGCTTAAAGATCCCTATGGGCTGTTTTTCCATCACTGTTTTTAGCACTTGTAAATGCCTAACCACGATTTCGGTTTCCATTAGCAGTTTGCTAAACACCATAACCATTATAAGTATATTGAGTATTTAAAACTTGTGATAGCCAGTCTCAGCAAATTTCTATTTAAGAGACTCAAAAGTTTTTAATCGATCTCCGTCACCTCTATGACTTCGAGTGGGATGTTTGGCATTCTTTTTCCGAGCTCACTCCTCGCAATCCTTTCCGCATGCTCCTTGCTTTGGGCGTTGAAGACCTTCATTTCGAAAACGAGCCCAACAAGTGCGGTTCTCGAAACCAAGAGCGCAGACTTAAACTGCTCCCCGCACTTCGGGCATTCAACGCTCCCGACATCGATTCGGACGAAGCTCAGGTCTGGAGCGAGCTTTTTTCCAGCTTCAGCTATTGCGATGTTTATCGCATCTTCCACGCTGTCCACTCGCTTCACGATCCATCCTGCCTGAAGAACGACGAGAAAGTTCGGCATAACCCTCGATTCACCTCAGGTAATTAATCTTTTAAGGTCTGTAGTATTTCTCAAATAGCTTTTTCCAGTCGATTTTGATCACGAGCACCGAGAAAACGAGAGTTAGAGAGAAGAACAGCAAAAGACCGAGGAAACTGTTGTTGCCCAAGAGCTCCTTCATAACTCCGCTCGTTATTCTCCCAAAGGCAAGGACGTAGCTTGTTATCACGAGCTTACCAAGGAAGACTGCTAAGAAATAGTAGGAAATACGATACTTGGCAATTCCCAAAGGAATGTAGAGAACGTCATCTGGTAGCGGTGAAGCGGCGAAGAGAAATATCGCAAAAAACCCCCATTTCTTAAAGATCTTTTCGAAGAATATCAGATTCTCCTTTGTTTTCTCGGACAAAGTCAGACGCATACCAGCGCCGATCGTGTAGACAACGATTTTACCTATGCTCGCACCTAAGGCTGAGAGTATCGACACAACTACGATGTCCTCAAGGCTAAAAAATGGAGAGAGGGCAAAAAGAAAATTCAGATAAGGCAAACCCACGAATGGGATCGAATTTGAGACTAAAGAGATCAAAAAAATGCCCAGATACTCGAATTCTGCGAGTTTTGTTAAGAGTTCTTCGACCATCACATTCTCTCCAACGCCTTTATGCCAAGAAGCTCAAGTCCACTGCGCAAAACGTTTCTCACAGCCTTGACTATCGCAATTCTGTGCTCCCTCGCCTCTTTTTCAGCCTTGAGAACTGGGTAGTCACGATAGAACTCGTTGAACTTCGATGCAACGCTCAGCAAATACTCCGCAAAGACGTTCGGCTTCAGCTCGTCAACGACCTTCTTAACGTATAACGGCATCTTCGAAAGCAAGATCACAAGATCCCTCTCGGATTTGTTGCAAAGCTCAGCTCTAAACTTCCCTTCTTCTTCGCACTTCCTAAGGATACTGCACGCCCTCGAATGCGTGTATTGAATGTAGCTCGCAGTTTGTCTTTCGAAGTCGATTGCCTTCTTCATGTCGAAGACCATCGGTTTCTCAGGGGCGACTTTGAGAAAGTCGAATCTAATCGCCCCAATCGCAACAGCCTCGGCGATCTCTTCGATCTCTTCCTTGCTCAGCTCTCGATTGGAGATCAGCTTCTTCACCTCTTCCTTCACCTTTTCTATCAGCTCGTCCGCAGAGACAAATCTACCCCTTCTTGTGCTCATCCTCCCTTCTGGGAGGGAGACGAACTCGAAGAAGACGATCTCCGGAATTTTTATTCCCAAGATTTGAAGAAGTCTTCGCAACTGCTCCCCGTATAGCTTGTGATCCGCTCCCCAGACGTTCACAATCCTCTCGAACTTCTGGCTCTTCCACAAGTGGTATGCAAGGTCTCGGGTTATGTAGAGTGAAGTGCCGTTCTCCCTCCTCAACACGACTTCCTTCAAATCCTCGAATTCCACGATCCAAGCGCCATCCTTCTTTATGATCCCCTTTGAGTCCAGCAGACTGAGAACGTTATCGACGGATTTATTCCTAACGAAATCGCTCTCCCACAGGAATTCGTCGTGGAAAACGTTCAATCTCCTCAGAGTCTCTTTTATTCCTTCCATCGCAGTCTCTATGGCTTTTCTGAATTTCTCAACAACTTCCTCGTTTCCCTGTTCGTATTCAAGCATTAGCTTTTCTACTTCCTTTTCAAGCTCTTTCTTCTCTTCCAGCAGTCTGTTCGCAGAAATATACGCTTCTGCAATCGCATGATCGGACTTCTTTTTGCTCAAACCAAATTTTTCAATGCCTAAAACGGTTATCGCCATCTGTCTACCCATGTCGTTGATGTAGTAATGAGTTGTAACGTCGAATCCCGCCCTCTTAAAAATCCTTGCCAGCGTATCGCCGATCACGGCGTTTCTCACGTGTCCGATGTGCAAAGGTCCATCGGGGTTTGCGGAGGTGTGCTCTATCAAGACCTTCCCCTTCAGACTCAGTCTGCCGTAATCCTGATCGCTCAAAACGCTCTCGACGGTGTCGGAGAGGAACTCGTAGTTGGCGAAGAAGTTTATGTAGCCACCAACGCATTCCACACTACCAACATAGCCCTGTGGCTCTATGCTCTCCACAATCGATTTCGCAACGTCTTCTGGCTTCAGATTTTTTTCCTTAGCAATCTTAAACGCTACAGTCGTGGACAAGTCAGCATGCTCGCTCTCTCTTATCAGCCTTGGATCTGCAAATTCCTTAAGGGTTCTCATCACGTCTTCGAGGAACAGGAGGAACATGTTCAGACTCCTTGATCTTGCTTAAATACTTTGCACTAAAAGCTCACCCCTTGATTATCGACACAAGAACACTCTCGACTTCTTTGAGCTCCCCCGAGATCTTTCTGATCTCTTCAATCGTTAGTCACCTTTTTTGCTTAGCTCCGCATCTACAAACATCCCCTGGCTGATAAAGCCACCGAATTTTCTTGGAGGCAAATAGCTGACGACCTTCCTACCCTTAAAATCGGTGTTCGTCGCTATCTCGAGCCTCAAACCACAATCGAAGACGCAAAACCAAAGATCTCCCTCTTTCCTCCTTGTGATTATGTCGCCAGAGAAGAAGCGAATCGCTTCGAAAGATTTGCTGATCTCTCCTCTCCCGATCAGTTCGGGTAATTTTTCCAAATACTCGAGCCAGTATTTTGCGGTAAGAGCCGAGAAGTCTCTCTGCTGAACAACGCTCCCCAGCTCTCTTGATATCCCTGAGATCTCCAACACATCTTCGAGCTTCGCAACTTCCTCGGCTGGCATGTAGCAATACCTAATGCCTTGGAGCTTTGAAGCAATCTCTTCAAGCTTCACCGCAAACTCTTTCTTTTTCTGGATCTTCAGGGCATTGAGACTCTTTCTGATCTCATCCACTCCCTTCTCCGCAAGGAGCAAACGAAAGTCGTTGGGTTCCATTGCAGAAGTTCGCATGGGCTTGAAAAATCTTTCAGTAAAAAGAACTTGTTTTCTTGTAAAATTCTCTGAAAAATTTTTAAGCCGTGAGCAAATGCAGGAGTATGAAGTGGAGCTTGCTGAGCTCAATTTTACTTCTGGCGTTGATGCTCTCGCTTTGCAGTCAGCCCCAGCAACCTTCGCATTTCAACACTTCGCTCGACGACACAGGTTATTCAATCGTCGAAGGCTATCGGAGCAGAATCGTCTCCCTTGCGCCGAGCGTTACGGAGATCTTGTTCGCAATCGGAGCTGGAGATAGAGTCGTGGGTGTGACGGATTACTGCAACTACCCTCCTGAAGTTCTGAAACTCAAGGAGGAGGGGAAAATTCAGAGCATTGGTGGTTATTCAACGGTCAACGTCGAAAAAGTTGTGTCGCTGAAACCAGACATCGTGATCGCAACCTATGGCAACGGAATTGAGACGATCGAAACGCTAAGGAAGACCTTTAAGCTTTACGTAATTGCGTTCGATCCGAAGAACGTGAGCGATGTAGAGAGGCAGATTTTGGCGATTGGCAAAGCGGTTGGAAATTACAGCGAAGCGGAGAAGCTCGTTGAAAGCATGGAAAAAAGGCTTCAAAAGGTTAAGGAAGAGGCTAAGAAGATCGAGAGGAAAAAAGTTGTGCACATTCTCTGGAACGATCCAATTTACGTCTCTGGAAAAGAAACGTTCATAGACGAAGCCATAACGCTCGCAGGAGGGGAGAATGCGTTCAACTTCTCCGGCTGGAGAATTGTAAGCATCGAGGACATAATCTCGGCGAATCCAGATGTCGTAATCGTGAACAGCGGTAGCGGAATGGGAGGCAGTGAGAACATGCTCTACAAGTGGTTCATGGGGGAGAAAAGACTTCAAGCGATAAACGCAACAAGGAACGGAAAGGTTTTCGTAATCGACGCAGATTTGATTTCGAGACCGAGCTACAGAATCGTTGATGCGATCGAGCAAATTCAAGAGTTCCTTAGATGAGCTCCGTCTCCCGTAGGATTTTTTCAAACTCCTCCCTGTTTGGATTTAGGGCTTCTAAGATCGTGAACCTTCTTCGCCTTATCCTCTTAGCGTGTAGCAACGCCTCTATCGCTTGATCCTTGCTCAAACCAATTTCGCCGAGCTTCGTTGGTGCACCGACTTTTTTCATCGCCTCCTTGATTGCACGCCAATCGCCATCGCCGTAGTGGTTTTCATACATGAACTCGAAGATTATCGTGCCTATTCCGACTTGCTCGCCATGTGTTCCGAAGCCGTAGCCGAGGTAGTCGATCGCATGGCTGAACTTGTGCTCGGCGCCACTTGCAGGTCGAGAGCTTCCAGCCATTGAAATCGCCACTCCGCTCATTATCAAGCCACGGAGCAAAGTTTCGAGCTCCTCTTTCAAGGATAAGTTATCCTTCGCCTTGTTCAGCATTAAGTAAGCCGGGATCGTGGCTATCGAAGCAATTACCTCGTTGTAGCTCTCTCCAGTCAGATCTCTCGAGAGCTTCCAGTCCTTTACTGCGGTTATGTTCGAAATCAGGTCTCCGAATCCCGAATGGATTAGCCTTGGAGGACACTTCTCGATTATATCGATGTCCGCAACTACTGCGATCGGAGCTTTTGCAGAGATCGAGATCGGTTTTCCCTGTTCTTTGAAGCTCGCAACCGGCGAAGCAATTCCATCGTGCGACGCAGTAGTCGGGACGCTTATGAAGGGGACGTTTAGCTCGCTCGCAACGACTTTTGAAACGTCGAGAACCTTTCCCCCGCCTATGCCAACGATTGCGTCGACCTCGCTGTAACTCAGCATCGCCTCGATTTTTCTCGCCTCAAGAAGGTTCGCCTCAGTAACGATGATCTTCTCGAATCCCAGTTTCTCGATCCTATCCTTCAAGATCTCCGAAACGACCTGATCCGTCAAGATAATCGCATTCTGCGAGTTTATTTTCTCGACTACTTTCGGAATCTTGGAGAACGCACCTCTCTGAAGGTAGACGAGCGACGGGATGTTAACCTCCAAGCTTCCCACCCCTTAGAATTTCGATTAGCTCCTCCCCAGAAGTTGCATGGAAGCATCTTAAATTGTTCTCATAGCCAACGCAAAACTTTGGGACACTTTCAACGAAAACTGGTGCATTTATGGGATTGGGAATGTAGACTGGAACGAATTTTGAAGAAATGAATTCAAAAGCAGTCCTGTTTTCTGTGAAAAACTTCCTAAAATCTTTGCAAAGTGGACAAGTTGGGGAGCTTATGAAGATGAACAACTCTTTTCCAGTCTTCTTGGACTCCTCAAGCCCTTTTTCGTAACTCAACCAACCCTCCATCTCACCTCTGCTGTTCAGGAACACTGCGAGGAGGGCAAACGCAACGACGATTGCGATCAGGTAGCGATATCGCATACAGCAACAGGTCGAGGGGATTTAAAAATGCTACGAAAGGAAATCATGTATGTTTGGATTGAAGATCAATTCGCTCAAAATACTCTTACTTTTTTCATTTTCTCTTTTTGATTTCTGCAAAGCATTTATCCACGATTCTACCTTGCTGAGTCTCGATAACTTTTCACGAGCGTCCTCACTTGTATCCAACGAGAACCACAATCAAACCGGGATATTGAGATAGAAATCCTCCGTTTAATTGCCCTATTAGCCTATCAATTTCTGAAATTCTTTTCAAATCATTTTTAAGTTCAATACTTACTTTCTCGTCGACAGCTACATCACAAAGACATCTCCCAGATTCCCGTGTAATCTTACGTTGGTTCAGTTTTCTCTAACGAAACCATCATATAGTTGCTAACAAACCTACTACTATGAAGATCGGAGATGTGATGACGAAGGAAGTGGTTTCAGTGGACTACGAGACCAAGGTTAGAGAAGTTTGCAAGATAATGGGGGAGAAAAGGATCGGTAGCGTTATTGTTACACAATATGGCAAGCCTGTCGGGATATTCACTGAAAGGGACTTGCTTTCAAAAGTTCTGCTCAAGGGTAGCCTTGACGACGAAGTTGGAAAATACATGTCGACTCCGCTCATCGTAGTCTCGCCTGATTACGATGTCCGTGAATCTGCGAGAATAATGGCTGACATGAAGATAAGGAGGCTCGTAGTGATGGAGGGAGGAGAGATCAAGGGAATCTTCACCGCCGCAGACCTCGCAAGGGTGCTCGGGGAGGGGATTTGAGATGGAGATTGCATGCGTAATCTGTGGCAAAGAGCTGAAAGCTGACAACGAGGGGAAGGATTGGAGATACTGCCACTTTTGCAAAAAACCAACTTGCTTTGATGATCTTCACTACATAGGCGTTTGGAGAGAAGGGCTCTACGAGAAATACGTAGAAGTCGTTCCCATCTGTAAGAAATGCAGACCTAAGAAGTTGAAGTGAGGAATGAACTTCGAGCCCATATTTTTTAAGGACAAGCTCGGAAGAGCGATAACCATACGTGCGTATGAGCCAGCAAGAGACAGAGATGAACTGATTGAGATGTACGTCAACTACGCCCCTGAAGACCGCTCGCTCGGCTTGCCCCCTGTGGGAAAAACTGCGATAGAGAGATGGATGAGACACCTCGAAGAAAAGGGGTTTTCAATAGTTGCAGAACACGACGGAAAAATCGTCGGACATCTTGCAATCGTCGAAGACGAGTCGAACAAAGGCGCAGTCGATTTGGCGATTTACTTGGCAAGGAATTACCAAAATCAAGGAATAGGAACCGAGATGGTCAAAGCAATCATCGAATACTGCAAGAAGGTTTGCTATAAAAAAATAACTCTCATCACAGACAGGCTGAACTGGAGGGCTATAAGGGTTTACAAAAAATGTGGATTTCAAACAGTGCTTGCGAGCTACGAGCTATACATGGAACTTCCCTTGAAACCAAATGGTTCAAAGTGACAATTGTTTTTAAACTATCGCTTAAGATTTTCTCAGCAGTGTTAGTATTAGTTCTATAAGCATCGAGAGCCATTTAGTTCGTCTCTCCCCTTTTATTTCTCCATTCTCCTTCAATTGAACTACGAATGTCTTTTGCGTAAGTCTGTTGAACGCATATGCGTCTTCGCTAGCTAACATGTTTATCCAAGCAATATATTCGATCATAAGTCTTATGATTGCCCGAAGCACGTGCTTTCTGGTCTCTCTAATTTCTCTCATCGCTTTATTGTATCTCTGCTTAAGGTTGGCTCAGCTTCTGTTCTTATCCGCAAATCGGGAAACAGCTCTTTGAGATTCTCCCCTCTAAGCACGTTTTCATACTCGCCAAGGATCTGCAAGAATGCTGAGATATCTAAATATCTCGTCACCACTTTTGCTCAGGATGCTCTCGTTTTCAAGCCCACATCTAAAGCCCGATGCTCGCAAATAGCTTTTCAAGGTTCACGTTCTCCTTAACCAACTCTCTTACCCTTTGAATTTTCTCTCCTCGGACTCTTATCTTCCCGAACTTTTCTTGGATCTTCAGCAACGTGGTCGCTGTATCGGCTTCTGACAATAGCACAGGGACTCCGTTGCCTTCTGCGAGGCTAAGAACGAACTTAGAGGGTTCGAGATTTCCCGTTGCGATTATACACTTAGCCCCGCTCTCTATTGCGAGCGTTATCAAATCGCTTCTGTCTCCACCAACGATGAGTGCAAAGTTCCGAGCATATCTGAGATGAGAAATTGCGCTCTCGCTTCTCATCGCCCCAACTAAAACTTGCTCGACTTCAATTTCCTTCTCTGGCTTCACCAAGAATCTGCCATCAATGGCTTTAGCGATCTCTTCAACTCGAAGACTCATCAGCGAGGGATCCGCTGGGATTATTCCAAAGACTTCTAAATCGAACTTCTTGAAGACACTCTCCGCTAAGCCCTTTATGTAAGACTTCTTGTATCCGACTACTTGGTTCAAAATCACACCGTGCAATTTCTCGTCGAAGAGCCGTTTTGCGTTGATGATCTCGTCGATCACGAAGTCATTCGTGAATTTCGAAACGAGCAAAACCTTTGAGTCGAGGATCTTGGATATCTGGACGTCACAGATCTCTAAGGAAGCTCCAGCGATGAAGTTTTGCGCTCCCTCGATTATCACGACTTCCTTGCCCTCGAGCTCGGTAAAAGTGTCTATTATCTTCTTTTTCAGCTTTATCGGATCCTGACTAACTGCAAAGTCTATGTAGGGGCGGTCGAGGATGACTGCGCACAAGCTCTTTATTCCAAGATCTTTTTCGACGAAGTAAGCGTCTTCGTCGTAGATTTTATCTCCAAAGCTGACAGCATTTACTCCGAAGGGCTTAAAGTAACCCACATCGTATCCCCTCTCCTTTAAAATGAGGAGTAGCGAAAGCGCAATTGCGCTTTTTCCAGAGTAGGTTTGCGTCGACGAGATTAACAACTTCTTCATTTTTTCACCTCCAAGAGCATCCTAAAATCGATCGCAACACATCCATCTTCAAAGACTTTCAAGGGATTTATCTCCATCTCCAAAATCGGGTAGTCCATTCCAAGCTGGGAGAAACGAAGAATCGTTTCTGCGATCGCATCGATGTCCACGCCCTTTTCACCCCTCACACCACGTAGCAATGGATAGGATTTAACCTTTTTTATCATATCGTAAGCATCTTCCCTGCTCAGCGGAGCGATTTTGAAGGAAACGTCTTTGAAAACTTCAACGTAGATCCCGCCGAGCCCGAACATCAAGACATTCCCGAAGTATGGGTCTTTTTTCATCCCGAGTATGACCTCTCTACCTCCGCTGATCATCTTCTGGACCATCACACCCTCTATCCTTGCGTTTGGAAGCAGTCTTTCCACCTTAGACAGCATTTCGAAAAACTCCGTCTCGAGCTTGTCTCGTGTAACGTTTAGCTTCAACGCCCCGATATCGCTCTTGTGGACAATGTCCGGGGAGACGACTTTCAAGACAACGGGATATCCAATTCTATCTGCGATTTCCAATGCTTCTTCGACGTTTTGCGCAATTCCAAAGGGTGCAACCTTTATTCCGTAGCACTCGAGCAACTTCATCCCCTCGACGCCGACGAATTTACCCTTAACGCTCTCAAAGAATTTATCTGCGCTTTCTTTGTCAACCTCGAACTTCACAATGCTCGAATCACGAAACTCAAAGCTTGAATACCTCTCAATTGCGGAGATAACTTTTACCGCTCTTGAAGGGTCAAAGAAGTTCGGTATTCTGCTCTCGATAAGCCTCTCTTCCTCGAGCTCATCCAACCCCATAAAACAGCAGAAGATAGGCTTTTTAGAAGTTAAAACTCGATCCACAGCCTTGCGATAATCTATCTGAGCAGTTGGAGCCAATATTGCAACTATGGAACCCACGTTCTCGTCCATCTCCACCGCATCCAAAGCTCTGATGAACCTCTCCGTGTCCGCATCGCCGAGAATGTCGACGGGATTGTAGAAGTTTGCGGATGGTGGTAGAATTTTGCGAAGCTCTTCTATTGTCTCTTTTTTGAAGTTTGCAAGCTCTAAACCGTTTATTTCTACCGCATCGGAAGCCATAACCCCAGGACCACCAGAGTTCGTTACGATCGCAACTCTACCAGCCCTTCTAAACCTCGAGAGTGCGAAGGAGAAGTCGAAAAGCTCTTCAACCGTTTCCGCAACCACGACTCCGCATTGCTCGAAGGCTGTTTTGTAGATCTCATAACTCCCCGCAAGACTTCCCGTGTGGCTTGAGGCAGCCTTTGCACCGCTCTCTGTCTTTCCCGCTTTCATAACAATGATCGGCTTTTCTTTCGCAACTTTCCTTGCGATCTCCATGAACTCCCTTCCATTTCTTATTCCCTCGACGTAGAGCATTATGGCATCCGTTTTTTCATCTGTCGCAAAGAACCTGAGGAAATCCGCCTCGCTGAGAACTGCTTTGTTCCCCATGCTCACGATTTTGCTGAATCCAAACTTCGCTTTCTGCGCCCAGAGAATTACAGCAAGGATAAAGGCTCCTGACTGGCTGAGAAAAGCGATTTTTCCTTTTCTCGGCATTATCTCGCTGAACGTCGCATTTAGATTTATCTCAGGGTTTATTACACCAAGGCAGTTTGGTCCGAGCAGTCTTATTCCATGTTTTCTCGCGATTTCGGCAACTCTCTCCTCGAGAATTGCTCCTTCACTTCCTGTTTCCCTGAAACCTGCAGAAATCACTATGACGTTCTTGATCCCATTTCTACCGCACTCTTCTACGATTTCGGGCACAGTTCTTGCGGGAGTCGCTATTATTGCGAGATCGACGACTTCGGGAAGAGATTTTATGGAATCGAAACACTCAACACCCTCGATCTCGGTATGATTCGGATTTACCGCATAAATTTTGCCACCAAACTTCTTCAAGTTCTTAAGAATTACATTCCCGACCGAGCCCTTTTTCGCAGACGCCCCCACCAAGGCGACGCTGTTTGGGTAGAAAAACGATCTCATCATGCGAAGTCTTCTGCGAATTAAAAAATTTGCGCACACAACGCTTATGCGAATTGAATTTCAATTTTACAAGAAAAAGCTTTTTATTCTTTTGAGCTCGTTTTTACATGGAAATCACGATTCCCGAAAAAGTTCTCTTTGAAACGAACGTATACACAGTCGAGAACGACCTGAAAGCGAAGAAAGGCAGGGTGAGGATAACCGAAGATAGAGTCCTCTTCGAGAGTGCGGACGAATTGAAGATTGCACCCATATCTGCGGTTAGAACGATTAGAATAAAGAGGGACGAAAAATTAGGGTTTCTGATCGCTGGAATGATCTTCGCTTTTGCTTCGCTCGTCCTCTTCTCATTTCTGCCACACATAGATTCCTTCCTTTCTGCAGTGCTCTTCTTCATCCTGCCAACGGTGATGCTAACGACTTCGACACTGCTGATCTACTGGTGGAAGCTCACAAGGTCTTTTCTCCTTTCGCTCCTCATGGAGTATGGAAGGGAGGTTGAGATCAGGAGTAAGAACTTCGATGATTTGCTCGAAATCGCCAATGCGATCGAACTTGTGAGAATTGGGGCAGTTAGAAAACTAACACAGAGAAAAAATGGGGAATCTAAAACCTTAAGCTATCTATAAATGCGAGTCTCTTTGGAATCGGCGGATGCGTTGAGAGGAACTCCTCTATCGGCGAAACCTTTTCTCTCTTCAACCTTTCGATGTCTGCTCTCGTAACAAAGGGCTCCGCAACTGCGTTGACCAACGCATAGATGAAGAGAGCTCTGAATTTGCTGTCCGCAACTTCAGCGTGAACAGATGGATACCTGTGGTAGAAGTAGTGGATCTTTGCAAGGCTTCTCTGCATCGCATCCTTGCCCGCAGAGATTGCGCCCTCGACGTCTGCAAAGTATTCTCTCAGTCTGCTGAAGGCAAGGACTAAGACCTGAACAACAAAAGAGACTATGACTGCAACAACGCCAATCACTGCAAGCTGAGGACCACGGTTTTCATTTCGCAACGAGGAGTGAAGGAGCGCATAACCCAAGTAGAATATCAGCGATGGTAAAATGCCGAGGAGGAGCATGAATAGGTTGTCCTTGTGCTTGTGGTGCCCTATCTCGTGACCAACGACCGCTTCGAGCTCATCTTTGGAGAGCATGTTCATCAGCGAATCCGAGACTGCGACGAACTTCCCTGTAATGAAGTTTCCATAGGCAAATGCGTTCGGCGGGCTGTTGACAACGACAGCCTTCGGTGCCTTAACTCCTAGCCTCGAGGCTACGGTGTCGACGACTCTCTGCAACTCCTCGCTTCTCTTTGCGCCATAGCTCAGGTTTATCATGTAAGGCGAAAGGAGGTAGATCAGCAAGTTCACCGCTATAAGGAACGCTATTATAGCGTAGATGCTAAGCGAAATCCCTGCAAAAGCTACGATCAGGTATATCATCCCTGCGGAGATTCCAAGGATCAAGATCAGCAGTAGAGCCATTGACGTGTATAGTGAAAACTTTCCCGCAACTCTTCCCGCTACCTTTGGCGCCACTGTGCTTGCAAGTGCGAACATCACCAGGTATCCGACGACTGCGAGCAGTATGTATAGGGGATCGAATATCAGGAACATAAACTCTCTTCTTTTCTGGGATAAAAAAGTTTTCGACCAAATCGACACAAAATTGCGGTTTTTTAGGAGATTTTGCGATCTTAGTTGTAAGACATTGGGTAGACATGATCCAACCGCAGAACAAAAAGCTTATAAGTAGAAATTTTTTAAGTCAGAACAGGGTCCGTGGCTCAGCCTGGTTAGAGCGTTCGCCTGATAAGCGAAAGGCCCGGGGTTCAAACCCCCGCGGACCCATTTATCCTGGGTTGGCTTTGTTGGTAAAGACTCGCTTTCTCAGCGAATTCTTTGCTTCGAGGCGTTGGCTTACGCGCACGATTGCGGGTCTACTTTGTATTGATAGCTAACGGCGATGTTTATGATTTCGGGCACATTGTAGCTGTTCGAATACTCTGAGGTCTCGATGATTGTAGAGATGACCTTTTGGGGTAAATTAGAAGGTGCAGATAGAGACAGCTGAAAAGACGAAACAAAGCAATCGCAGAAACAACAAGCACCGCCACCAGTCGGAAAATGTTCTCGAATCTTGTGAATTCCTGCATGTTAATCTCCATCGTAAAGCGCAGAATTTGGAATTTCGAGTTTCTTAAACTCAGTCCCGTAAAAATGTTCTGCAAAATCCATAGTCTTCCTGAATACTCTTAGTTTTGCTGTCGATTACGACGTTGGTGATCAAAGTTTCCGCATCGTCTCCCATCTGGAATTACCTCTGCTCATGTTGCTCAGAATTTGCCCTGTTTCATAGGCTATTCCGACGGAACCGCCAATCGTGGCGCTTCGGATATCTCTACCCTTATGCGTGTTCTCAACTATCAGCACTGGTGTCCTAAGGTAGTATTTCCCGTTGTAGTAGAATCTCTAAGATAAACCGCCCAGCAACCGCTGGGAGCAAGTTCTCAGGGGTTATTTGGATCTCCCGCTTTCCCGCCCGATCTCCTCAACACTTGCATACAACGCTTCGTATCGCATGACCTTGTCATGACTCGCTTCGATCCTCGCAGTCCCGTAGCCCTTGGCCAAGTCCATCGCAATCCTGAGCGATATGGAAATCCAAGCCTTGGAAATCTCCCCAAGTTCCTCGGATCGGATGAAGAGCTTGTCCTTCGCCTTGATGGTTTTCTTAAATATCGTCACAGTCTCTTCTTTCCACACCGGAAGCGCTATTGCGTTGATCTCTAAGTAAATCATGGTCTCTGGGTTGTTCAGAACCGATGTTACGTCTCGAAGCTCCCTCTCCTCCAAATCCACCTCGTATAGCCTTAGGGAAATATGTCCACCTCCATCGTTGCGTAGTTGTTGGGTAGCATTAGTTGCAAAAGCCAAAAGCATTTTTAAAACTGAGGTTTTGCAATTTGCGTGAAAGAAGTCTCCACTGAAAAGCTGAAGATTGTGGGAATGCACTGTGCTTCTTGCGTTTTAGCGATTGAGAAAGCGGTCAAGAGCCTTGACGGTGTGAACAATGTTCAGGTTAGCTTAGCCTTGAATGAGGCTGTGGTTTCTTACGATCCGTCCAAAGTTCATCTAAAGGACATAGTCAAATCCATTCGCAACATTGGTTACGATGTTCACAAAGCGGAGGTTACGATCAGCGTTGAGAACATGGTTTCCATAGACGACGAGTCGATAGTCGAGTCAAAGCTCAGAAATCTTCCCGGAGTTATAGACGTGAGCGCATCCCATTTGAGCAGGGTGCTCGTAATTTACTTCAATCCAGAAACTCTGAGCGTCGATGACATCTTGGCGGTTTTGAAGAAGTCTGGATACAAAGCTTCCATAGCTTCGGAGAAGTTCGAAGACATCGGCAAAGTTGAGCTCTCTTCAATGCTGAGGTCGTCGATCGTATCGTTGGCGATTGGTTTCGCATTGTTGATTCTCTTCGTGGATCACATGACCCTTCGCTTAGTTCCCGCAGAAATTTACAATGCTTTGGGATTCCTTGGGGCTACTTTCGTGCTCTTCATACCTGGAAGACTGTTTTTTATCGGCGCTTACAGGGCTTTGAGGAATGGTGTTGCGAACATGGACACGTTGGTGGCGTTGGGAACCGCTTCGATCTACGTTTACAGCGTCGCTGTGACGATGAACCTTGTGAGGGGAGATGTTTACTATGAAGCCTCTGTTTTAATAATCGCCTTCGTGCTCGTGGGCAGATACGTTGAAGCAAAGACCAAGCACGGAGCTGGAGAAGCGGTTAAAAAGCTCTTAGAGATGCAACCACAGGAGGCGAGTGTATTAGTTGGGGAAAAGGAGGTCAAAGTCAGGATCGATGAGCTGAAGGTCGGCGACGTCGTTGTGGTGAGACAAGGCGAAAGGATTCCGGTCGATGGCATAGTCGTGAAGGGCAAGGCATACGTTGACGAAAGCGTGTTCACAGGGGAACCGATGCCAAAGGAGAAGACAGAGAGGAGCGCTGTTTACGCAGGTTCAGTCGTTGGGAGCGGTTGGCTCCACATAACCGCAACGAGAATCGGAAAAGAAACGATTTTGGCTCAGATGGCAAAGCTCGTCTCCCAAGCTCAGGCTGGGAAGCTCGGGATACAGAGAACCGTGGACAAAGTGGCTGGGCTGTTTACATGGGTGATGATAATCGTAGCTTTAACAACGTTCACAACTTGGTATTTAGTCGTTGGAGCGAGCCTTGAGACTTCGCTTGTCTTCATGGCTTCCGTGCTCCTGATTGCTTGTCCATGTGCCTTAGGTCTTGCAACTCCTACTGCGGTCGTCGCGGGGGTTAACGTTGCAACCCGTGAGGGAATAGTGGTGAGGAACGTCACCGCTCTCGAGAAGGCTTGCGAAATAAACGTTGTGGCTTTCGATAAGACCGGAACGATCACCGTTGGAAAGCCCAGCGTAGTCTCTATAATACCCACACGAAGCTACAGCGAGACCGACGTTCTGAGATTCGCGGGCATTGCGGAGAAGTGGAGTGAGCATCCCATAGCGAAGGCAATCGTTGAAGAATACAAAGCCAGGTTTGGCTTAGATGTCGAGGATCCGGAGAGCTTTGAGCCCATAGTTGGCATGGGAGTTCTAGCGGAGGTTAATGGGGAGAGAATTGCGGTGGGAAATGCCAAGCTGATGAGAGAGCTCGGAGTTGCTGAGATTTCGAGCGAAGAGCTTTCGAAGCTAATGAAAGAAGGGAGCACGATAGTTTACGTTTCAAGATCAAACGAGCTGATCGGTGCAATTGCAATAGCCGACAGGGTCAAGGAGAGCGCTGTAGATGCGATAAAAGAACTTAAGAAGCTCGGTTTGAAAGTCGTGATGCTTACCGGAGACAAGCTTGAAACCGCCAAGGTAATAGCGGAGAAGGTTGGCATAGAGGAAGTTCACGCAGAGCTGGATGCGGAGGCGAAGAGCGACTTGATAAGGAGACTGCAGAGAAAGGGATTGAAGGTTATGATGGTAGGCGATGGTGTGAACGACGCTCCGAGTATATCGAAAGCGGACGTCGGCGTGGCGATGGGCAGTGGAGCGGACGTGAGCAAGGAAGCTGGTGACATCGTGTTGGTGCACGCAGACTTGAGGAAGATACCCCTGCTACTGAAAATAGCAAGGAAGGTCAGGGGGAGAATACGCTTCAACCTGTTTTGGGCTTTCGCATACAACGTTACCTTAGTCCCAATAGCGGCGGGTGTTTTTGCTTCGGCTGGATTAACGCTAAAACCGGAAATGGCTGCGTTCGCGATGGCTTTAAGCTCAATAAGCGTAACGCTCAGCAGTTATCAGCTGAGCAAATGGAAGCCTTGAGATCAAAAAAAAGTTAACAAATCCAGAGCTGTCCAAGGGTAAACGCTACGTCTTCTTCCAGCTAACGCTTCCTTGCCATTTTCTCTCAGAGCCGTCGTTTAAGTAGAAGGTTATGACCGCATAGTAGCTTTTTCCAAACTCTGGAACGTTGTCAGGATAACTTCTTGCGACAAACTCCTTGACTTGGAACTCTTGGCAGGAGTTGGATGGTTTGCAGCTCTCGTTTTTGCAAGGTTCATCTCTGCCGACTTCTATGGGTCCAATTCCCTGTGGAGCGCCTTGTTGGGAGGGAAAATGAATCACATATTTGTAAAATCCGCTTTGTCCCACGACTCCCTTTATTGTGAGCAAAACGCTGTTCGAATCGTTTGTCTCGCTGAAGTAAACTTCTCTCATCTCAAAATCGCACTTCTTCGACTCTGGTTTTTCTGCGACGCAAAAGAGAACTCCAAACGTCAAGAGAACGACGATCATCACCCCACCAAACCCATTTTTTGGCATAATACCACCTTCAACCCATGGGTGAACCTTTAAAATTTTTTTACCGATCTTAAAAGCTTTTCTACAATTTTTAACGAAAAGTTTATATATAAACTTTGCGAGACCAAACGTAAGTGAAAACATGCCATACTGGCTCTGCATAACAACCGAGGAGAATTGGGAGGTCATAAAAAACAAGAAGGTCTGGGGTGTTGCGAAAAGACACGAGGGAACGCTGAGAAAAGTAAAGAAGGGTGATAAACTTTTGATCTACGTGAAGCAGAGAGTTGAGGACAAAAAGATAGTCGAGCCAAGGATAGTTGGAGCGTTCGAAGTTGAAAGCGATGTTTTTTACGACAACACAAGGATCTTTAAGTCCCAATACAACGAAGTTTACCCTTTCAGGGTGAGGATCAAAGAGCTCAAGCTCGGGAAAGTGGATTTTAAACCCCTAATTCCGAAGCTGAAGTTCATCAAGAACAAGAGCAGATGGACTGGGCACCTCATGGGCAAGGCGATGAGAGAGATCCCGGAAGAAGATTACGAACTGATCTACAGTCTTCTTTAGAGAAACAAAGGCTTGGATCCCTTGATTATACCAAAGAATGTGAAAAGTCTTAATCTTTGGTGTGCTAAACACACAAACTGTCCAAACAGTTAAGACAACCTTTCAACATTCGAAGGGTTGAACACCAAAGCAGTTTTTCCAGATACCTCCTTGCGCTTCTCTTCAAGAAATCCGCAATAACCCATCTCCTTATCTTGTTGTATCTCTGCCTGAGAAGTCTAACGTTCTCGTCGTTTATTGTCATGAACACTTCCGGCGGTATTGCGGGAGAAGCGAATTGGGCAAACCTTTTGCTCATCTTGGTGCGTAAACGTTGACCCATAGGTGAAGGCTTCTGTAAACGCTCTCGTTTGTGTAGAGGAGGAACTCAACCTTCTTTTTCCCTTCTTCGCTCAAAGAAAAGACGAATGGAAACTCAATTTTTTCTCCATTCGCCAAGGTTATCTCTTTCTCGTATATCGTTTCGTTGTCAACCTTAACCCTGAAAACGTAGCTCATATCCCTGTGCTCGCGGTTCACAATTCCGACGATGACCATCGCTTTTTCGTTCACGAAAACGTGCGTCGGATAGTCCGCTGCCTTTCCCTTCTCTCCAAGGATGTAGAATTCGGTGAAACTCTCCTCTTTTGGGTTCAGAGCTATGTAGATCGTTGCAGCGATGCATGCGAACAAAGCAAAGAGGAGAACGTAGGTCAAAGCTTTTTGCATCGTATTCAACTCACCTCTCGCTCACGAAGCTCAAAAGGAAGGATGCCAAGATCGTTTGCAGTCCCAAGACGAGCAAGATGAAGGCTAAGAAGTTCTCTGTAGTGGGCGGAAGAAATCTGAAGCCAGTGCTTGCCCACTGGAAAACGAGGTAGGAAGTGTAGAGAACGCCGAGAAAGAGGATTGCGAGTCCAAAAATGATACCCTTCTCGAGCGAGAGTTTCGAGATTATTTTTTCAACGAACCCGTTTGAATCGATTAGATCTCTTTTGGATCCATAGATAGCTGCGAAGAATCCAAAGAATAGTATGTTATAGCCACAAAGCAAAAGCAAGCTTCCAAGGATCATGGTGTGGATTCCTGGGTTGTAGAATATTCTTATCTTGAAGAGTGCCATGAGCATCAGAAAAGCTCCAAAGATCGTAAGTGCTAAGCCTGGGATGAAGTATAGGTGTGTTGGAGTGTGCAAAAGCATGAACTTCACATGCCTCCACCCATCGCTGAAAGTTCGAAGCTTCGCCTTGCCTATTCTCTTTCTGTATGTTATCGGAACCTCCACTATCTTCAGCCCTTTTCTCTTAGCTTGGACTACCATGTCTGAGGCGAAGTCCATTCCGTCGGAGAGAATTTTCATCTTCGCTATCGCCTCCTTTTTTAAAGCCCTGAATCCGCTGTGTGCATCGCTCAGATTCGTTTTAAAGAAGAAGTTCAGGAACCAAGTCAAAATCGGGTTACCTATGTATCTGTGCGACCACTTCATCGCCCCTTTCTCAATTTTTCCAAGGAATCTGCTCCCTATGACAATGTCAGCATCCTTCAAGGCATCTAAGAGCTTCGGAATCTCTTTGAAGTCGTAGCTACCATCTGCGTCGCACATGACAATGGTTTCATATCTCGCTTTTTCGAATCCAAGCTTGTAAGCGTATCCGTATCCAGGCTTGTCTGCTCTGATCACCTTTGCTCCAAGTTTTTCAGCAATTTCTGGCGTTGAATCGGTCGAGTAATCGACCACTATTATCTCTCCCTCTATCTTTTTCTCCTCAAAAACCTTTTTTATCTCTTCTATGCAGAAGGCAATCGCTCTCTCTTCGTTTTTTGTCGGAAGAATAACGGAGACGCCCATAAAACTATCTCTTGCGTAGGAGCGCTAAGGTTGCGAGAGCCACAACCGCTACAGCAAACTCAAATCCAGAAATTCTTACACTCTTTTTCTCAGTTTTCTCGGTTTCATTCTTTTCTGGAGTTTTTGGAGCTTCAGTTGTTGGGATAGGCGTCTCATTAAGTTCTTCAGGAGTCTGAGCCGGGGTTTGTTCTGGGGTTGGAGTGTAGATAGGAGCAGGAGTTTGCGTTTGTTCCGGAATTGGAGTTTGAATCGGAGTTTGCGTTGGCGTTTCTACTGGAGTTGGAGTTGTCTCCGTTGCTCCACCTCCAGAACCTGATGTCGGAGTTTGTGTAGGTGCTGGAGCAAGGTAAACAGTTTTTTCTTCGTTCTTCACCTTTATCTTGAACTCCCCAACTGGAATCGGATCTGTGTCATAGCTGAACTCAAATCTTCCGTTCTCGTCAGCGTAAAGATAACTTTTTGCACTTATCTTTATTGTAACTAAGCTCGAGTTCGATTTCCCGAAGATCTCGACATCGTATCTTCCCTTTGGCACGTTGCATTGAGAAACCGTCGCAACTCCATTCTCAGCACTCGAAGTCTTTGTTATCCAAAAAACGATTTTTACAGCAACGCTCAATTGCTCAACGTCCTTTGCGGTAACGCTAAAGCAGTTCTCGCTGACTGGAATGTCTACGCTGTAAAGTCGCCAGCTGTATTTCCCGCTTTGCACGCTGAGTTGTTTTTCGAAACTCACTTCTATGGGTATCTTTTCGTTCGGACTTGCGACCCCATAGATCTTTACAACGTCTCCTTTGACTGGATTGCTTGGATCTATTTCGAAAGCGGATGCTACACTTATTAAAAGAAATAAAAAAATTAAAGTCCTAATACCTTATCACCCTACTGCTCCCTTCTCCTCAGTAGATAAGCGATTGCAAGCAGTCCAGCGATTGCAAAGATTGCTTCGAAGCCCGGAATCCACGGCTTCGGAGTTGGCGTTATTGTGGGTGTGGGAGTTGGCGTAGGTGTTGGAGTTGGCGTTGGTGTGGGCGTTGGTGTAATCTCGGGCTTGAGGGCTAAGGCGAAGTAGCTAAATCCTGGAGTCTCAGCCAAGAAGTGGTAGAATCCGTCCTTCTCACCAACGAACCTCGTCGGCAGTTCGACCCATTTTCCATCTACGAATCTCATTGCTATAACTCTCTTCGGATCTATACCCTTCAAGACCTCGATCGGAACTGCGAACTCTATCTTCCCGCTTATACTCGTTACTTTGCTCATCTCAAGGCTTATGTCGAAGAGGATTAACATCGCCATTCCTTGTATCGCTGGCACTTCTGGCGGGATCTCTGTAAATCTCTTTATGCTTATCTTTACATCCGTGTTCTCCGCTGGTGTCAGTATTATGGAGGCGATGTATATCATGTCCTTGCTTATATACGCGGTTTCTGGGATGGTGTAGAGGTTCTCCTTAGCAGCAAAGATGCCTATGTAGGGGGTTGTGAACGAGATCCACTTCTCCTCGGTCTTCACTCCTCCACCAGCACCGCCGCCACCTACTGGTGGTCTGGGTGTGGGAGTTGGCGTAGGTGTTGGAGTTGGTGTCGGAGTTGGAGTTGGCGTAGGCGTTGGAGTGGGAGTTGGTGGTGGCGGGGTAACGATCGTAACGAAACTCTGGTTGAAAGCCACAACTTTGTCAACTTTCCCTCCCCAGACAACTGTGAAGAGAATGTAGTCTCCTGCTGGAAGGTCTTGTGTTGTTAGCGAAATTTGGCTTGTGTTTCCTACGATGCCTGAGTCTCCAAATGCGAGTCTGTATCCTTTACTCTGGAGTTCTTCTAACACGTTCTTTACCGTTGTGGCGTTAACATTCGTCAATCCTACGCCGAGGATCTTCCAATCTTCTATTAAGCTAACACCGTCCGCTGTAAGTTCGGTTCCGAGCTTTGTTCCATTGCTTGTAACCCTTATTTCATGCAAGCTCTTGTAATCGGTCAGGTTGACGAGAACTGCTCCATATCTGTAGCTACCACTTGGAGCATTTATGGAAATATCCATATCAATGGTTTCGTTAACTTGAACGCTTTGCGGAACTGAAACGCTCGCCTTGTATTCGAGAACTTCAATTCCACTAATCGCAACGATCGTGACGTTGCACTCTGAGAGATCCTCCTTCGTTACAAGAACAACGTAGTCTCCGGGAGCGAAAGTTCCTATGTCTAAGTCGGAGTTTGCATTGATTGTTCCATTTTTAACGCTCTTGTTCAGGAAGAGGTCTTTGAAGTCACATACATTTCCGTTTAAGATCTCTTCAACTATGTTCTTTGCCTGTGTTGGATAGGTCTTCGCAATGTAGTAGTAGTAACTTCCAGCGGATGCGTTCAACTTGAGAGTCACATTTGTGTTGCTGTAGTAGATTCGATGCTTCTGATAGGGATAAACGACTACAAAGTCTTGATTTGCTAGTACGTTCAATTTTATTGTAACAGTCCGATTATCCTTTGTGTAAGTTGTCTCGTTGAAGCCGTTGTAGACAAAGCTCAGCCCGGGAAGTTCAACTTCTTCGCCACCTTTCAATTCAATCCAGTTCCCATAGAGGATTGTGAAGTTGTGTTGCATAGAATGGCAAGTTATGTTGACCACTGCGAAAACTCCAGGAGTCGAGGGCTGGGCAAGCGCTGGAATCGCTAAAGATAAAACAAAGAGACACACAACTACTAGCTTCGATATGCGGTTCATAGCATCTTAGTAACAAATATCTTTAAAAAATTTTCGATGGGATGCGAAAGCTTTTAAATTTCAATGTAGTGCAGAATACTGATGGAAGAAAAAGACCTGTTCGCAATCGCAATCGCTTCCTTCTCATCGGTCTTCTCGACTCTATCTTACTTTCTGATCGGTAGCATTCCACTCACCGCTCTTGGCATAGGTTTGCTAATATTCAGCGTTTCTCTGCTCTTGACAGACTTCACACCAATCCCAAGCCAAACGACTAAGGCTTTGCTCGAGAGCAGTGTTTTGAACATTGAAGCGATTTTGGAAGAGTTCGGCATAAACAAGAAGGCATACTATGTTCCAAAGGAAAACAAGGCTTATCTCCTTATCCCGATAGACCACGAAGAGGTTCCGAAGTCCTTTGAAGTCAAAGGTTTGATAACGAGCATCGATGGAAAGAACTACTTATCCCTTTTCCCCCCAGCTGGAGTCGTTAGCGTTGAGAGCTTGGAAGCTGGAATATACGATTACCTTGTCGAGAAAACTGGATTAGCAGACTCTGTGAACGTTCTCGATCAAGGAGAAAGAATTGTTGTTGAGATCCAGAAACCAAAGGCAAAGGTTTTTGCGAAGAGGTTCAGAGAAGTTGCGGGTTCGATGGAGGCGAGCATAGTTGCGAGCGTTGCAGCGGTTGCAAAGGGAAAAGTTGTTCAAATAGAGAGCGAGGAAGAGGAGAAGAATAGGAGAAAAGTCGTTCTTAGGGTTCTATGAACAAGGAAATAGCTTCGAATTTCTTCTTTTTGCTCCTCATGGCTTTGACCGTTGCTTTTCTCTCTGCTGGAGAGAACAAGTTGGAGGTTTACCTTAGCGCATTCATCGTCGAATACTACGCAACGATTGCAATCTTCAGACCGAGAAGGAGGTTCTTTGACTTCTTAGCCTTGGCGTTGTTCATCGTTTTCGTTGCAATAGTCTCTGCAAAGGTCAGGGAGGTGCTTGGATGAAGAGAGTTGCTTTGCTTTTAACGATCTTCTCGATCATCATCCTTACTTCCTATCTCTTCTTCAAGACTCCGGAAGTTGAAAGGCATTTGAATCCATACTCGATTCCAGAGGAGAGGGTTTCCTTTTCAGATCTAATTCCCTTCTACATCCCAATCGCCGAAAGCGTTTTGGCTGAAAACTATTCCCTTGCCTTGGAGAAGTTGAGCGATCACAAATTCGTTTACGTTCCAAGGGATCTGAGGTTTAGCTTTGAGAAGTTCAACGAAACTCTATCCGATGTTTTTTTAAGGCTTAACTTTACGAAGGAGAGAATAGAGGAAGCTAAGAACTACCTTGCATACGGAGAATTCGAGAAAGCCTCCGATTCTATTAGATCTGCGAAGATTGAGCTCTTCAAGATTAGGAAGATTGTAGAGGTAACGGTAGGGGATTTGGAAAAGAGGATTGCGATTCCCTTGCCAAGGGAAGTCGTGAACAGGATCCTTGAAAGATACGAAAAGGAAATCGAGGCTTTGGAGAAGCCAAAGGAGCTAAAGAAGACAAATCTCGAGCTCTACGTTAACAAAAGCGAGGTTTGGGTTGGGGAAAGCTTAGAGGTCTTCGGAAGGCTTTACGCCGAAGAAGCTTTGGCAAACAGAAGCGTGAAGGTATTCTTTGATTCGAAAGAGTTCGAAGTTAGAACGAACGAAGAAGGAGAGTTCAGCTTAATCCTCGTTCCAGATTTTTACAAAGAAAAAGCAAAGATTGAAGCGTTCTTTCCAAAGGAGGGGAATTACTCCGCTGCGAAAAACAGCAGTGAAGTGGTCATAAGGTTTCTTAAGCCAGAGATAAAGATAGAGCTGAACGCAAAGAATTTCTTGCCGGGGGAGATAGTTAAAGTTAGGGCTTTGACTGAGCAAAGGGCTGAGATAGAGTTCCTTGGAAATCGAAGGTTTTCGAACTACGCTGAATTCGAAATTCCCTTAGATGTTAGCGAGGGCGAGAAAAAAGTAATCGTCAGAACTGAGGCGAATGGAACAATCGCTCCCGGAATTGCTTACGAAAGCGTTTACGTGTACAGAAAAGCCGTGTCCGCAGAAATTCGAGTCCCGCTTTTTGCTTTTTCTGGGCTTGGCTTCGATGTAGAAGGAGAGATGAACGAGAGCTTGAACGGAACTGCGGTCGTTGAACTCGGGGGAAGGGTTTTTGAGGGCGAAGTCAGGGATGGGAAGTTCAGGTTAAGAATCGAAGCCCCTTTTTCTCCGAGCTCAAAGGACAAAGTTCGAGTTAGCTTTGAGCCAGACGACAAGAGATACAGAGCTTTTCAAAAGGAGTTCGAGGTTGTCTTGATAAACCCGATTGTTTTCATCCCAGCCATTGCTTTGATCTACTATGGGCTTAGGAGAAAGGAGAAGCCGAGAGTTAGGATTGAGAAGAGATTTGAGGTTGAGAAATCGAAGAGAAGCCCTTACTTGGAGTGTGCTGAAGAGATTGCGAAGATCTTTGGTATCCAGATCTCGAAGAGCGACACGATAAGGGAAATAGTTTCGAAGTTCAGGGGAAAGCTTGAGGAAAGCTTGTTTGCAAGGTTCGAAAGACTCTCTTACCTATACGAATCGCATTTGTATGGAGGAAAAGAGCTTGGCGAAGATTTCTACAGGACTCTGGAGGAGATCAGATGCGGGAAATCTTGATAAGCTTGGCAATTTCAATCCTTCTCCTGATTCCGCTGATAAACTTTGTTCCGAGTAGCGAAGATTTGGATCCAAGGAATCCATACTGGAACGGGCTAAAGAACTTCTCTGCGATTCCAACAAAGTCCTTGGAGATCGAGAGCTCTAAGGCCCTGCTGATAATAAGCCCAGAAAAAGAATTTTCTGCTGAAGAAGTTGAGAAGATAAGGAGATTTGTTGAAAACGGCGGACTGCTCGTTGTCGCTGACGAGTTCGGGAACTCGAATTCTCTTCTTTCTCAGCTCAATCTGAATGCGAAGTTCAACGGCTCAGAGATCTGCGACAAGGTGTTCAGATACAGAAGCGAGGAGCTTCCACTTGCCTTTTCAAAAGACCTCGTTCTGGTCTTGAACAAGGCTACGTTCATAGAAGGAGATGTTAAGGGGATTGCAAAGACGTCTGAGTTCAGTTTTGTCTGCGAAAGCAAAGAATCTGGACCCTTCATCGTTGCTGGAGAGGTTGAATACGGGAAGGGGAAGGTCGTGCTAATCTCTGATTCGAGCATTTTCACGAACTCAATGCTTGGTTTCGGGAACAACTCCGATTTCTTGAAGAAAATCTTTGAAAGGGAGACTTTTGTTTACATTGCAAAGAGATCTCTGCTTTCCGAAGCGAAGGACTTTGTTTCTTTCCTAATGCAGTCTTTCGAGTTCAGATACTCTTATATTGCGTTGTTTGCCTTGATGATCTTGAAGTTCAGGATTAAGAAAAGGGAGGAGAGTGAGTTCGAAAAGTTGATTAAGGAGAATCCGGATTGGGACAAAGAGCTTTTGAGGAGGTTGGAGAATGAGAGAAATCTTAGATGAGGTTTCGAAGTTCGTTGTAGGGCTTGAGGATGTGAAACTTGTTTCAGCGATAGCTCTTCTAAGCGAGGGGCATGTCCTTATCCAAGGATTTCCAGGAAGCGGGAAAACGATTTTTGCAAAGAACTTTGCAAAGGCGATTGGATGTGATTTCAAAAGAATCCAAATGACCCCAGACTTGCTCCCGAGCGATGTAATAGGCGGGTATTACTACGATCTGCAATCAGGGAAGTGGATTCTACGAAAAGGACCAATATTTTCTAACGTGCTTTTAGTTGACGAGCTCAACAGGGCTACGCCGAGAACTCAGGCTGCTTTGCTTGAGGCGATGCAGGAGAGGCAAGTTACGATAGAGGGTGAGACGTTCAAGCTCCCAAGGCCTTTCTTAGTTATTGCGACGCAGACATTTGGAGAGGGAACTTACCCGCTTCCAGAGGTTATCGTCGACAGATTCGCCTTCTCGGTGGAGACAAACTACTTGGGAAAGAAGGAGGAGATCGAAGTCCTTTCTAGGATCGACTTCATAGATGAAAAGATCTCGGGAGAGATCTTGAGCGCTGAAAAAGTTTTGGAGAAAATCGAGAAGGCAAAGGCTGTTTTTGTTTCCGAGAGCGTTAAGTCCTACATCGTGGATTTAGTGAACGCCTTAAGGAAGAGAAGGGAGATCTTGAATCCGATAAGCACAAGGGCAAGCGTCTCTCTCCTTAAGGGATCAAGGGCTCTGGCTTTCTTAGAGGGGAGAGATTACGTGATCCCAGATGACGTTAAAAGGGTCGCTATTTTTGCCTTGGCTCATAGAATAAGGCTTAAACCTGAGGCGTTAGTCGAGGACTTCAAAGCTTCGGATTTGGTAAGAGAAGTGCTCGAAAAGGTTGAGGTTCCGAAATGAGGTTAAGCGGTCTCGGGATTCGATTCCTCGTTTTCTCGTTATTTCTTCTCGTTTTCTCTTTCATCTTTTCCGATTACTTCATTCTCTCGCTTCTTCTCCTCATCCTTTCCCTTTTCTTCATCGACGCCTTAGTTCTGAGCTTTTCTAAGGTAGAAGTGGAGCCAAAGGAGCTCAGGTTTTCTATGACCGCTGGAGAGAGAATCGAGGCTGATTTTAAAGTCGAGAAGCCAAGGTTTTTAAAGTTCGAGGCAAAGTCCAACCTTTTAAAAGTCAGGGAAAAGATAATCTTTAATCCGAAGGTCTTCGGCATTTACAGGTCTTCGGTTTTTCTCGAGCTCAGATTCCTTGGCCTCTTTTTAAAGGATATTGAGGCGATAAAAATCGAGGCAAAGGTTTATCCGAGGTTTTTCAGGGAGTTCTTGATAGCTTTGGGAATGGTTGGAGAGGGAAAGCCATCTAAGGAAACCGGAATCGGTTTAGAATACTTCGGCTCGAGGGAATACGTTCCGGGAGATGATTTGAGGGCAATAGACTGGAAAGCGACCGCAAGAATGCAGAAGTTGATCGTGAAGGAGTTCCACAGAGAAACTGGAAAAGGGGCTTTTCTCGTTTACGATTTAAGGAGTCCAGGAGAGGTTAGCGCCGACGAGATTGCAAAGGCTTTTCTCTCCTCTCTCCTTTCATTCGATTCTCCTGTCAGCGTTTTGATACACAATGGAAAAGAAGTCCTTTACCACGCTGAAAAGCTCGAAGTATTCGACGCTTTAAAGGTTGCGATTAGATTCGTTTTCGAAAGGTTCTTCGCAACTCCTGAGGCTTTCGAGATATTCGAGCCAAAGACGAGGAGGGAGATATTGAGTCTGCTTAGATCCGTTGGAAAAGAAGTAATCCTTAGGAAGGAGAAGCCGATCGATTTGATAAAGAGGAGCGATGCAGATGTGCTAATCTTCGCCTTCCCGGGCTACGATACCTCAGATCTTCTCAGCATTCTCGAGGAGCTGAGATTCTCTGGGAGGAGAGTTCAGTTCTTCATCCCAAAGAGCCCCTGGCTTGATTCGAGAAGCCTTGAGGAGGCTTATATTGATTACATTTCTTATCAGAAGATTGTTAAGGCTTTGAGGAAGGTTTGCGAGGTAAAAACGATCTGAGCAAAGCTTTATATCTTAAGATTTCGCAAAATAAATGTGAAACTTGAGCTGAAGAACTTCAGGGGGATTAAGGAAGGGGCGATGGAGTTTGGGAGGGTCAACGTATTGATAGGTGGAAACAACTCCGGAAAAACTGCCGTTCTTGAAAGCCTCTTTTTAGCTCCAAATCCTGTTCGTAGAGTTCCCTATGGTGCTAGGGCGGTCGAAGTTCTTCATCAGATGCATCAAACGCTGGAATCTCAGGGATATGCTTTTCTACTTCACCAATACTCAGAGAATGCAAGCATAGAGGTTTCCGACGAATCGAAACGGGTTATTACAGAGCTTAGCTTAAAAGGAGAAGAGATAGAGGTTTTGATGAGAGATGGAAAAAAAGTCTATTTGTTGGGTTACTTGTCCAAGAATTCCAACAGTCTACACTCGGCGGAAATCCGGATACCCCCATCATTACTAATGAGAAAGACGACACCGCCAATAGAAATAAAGGAAAGAATAATAAAAGACGTTGTGATAGAAGTCGATAAAGAGGGGGGTTACAAATCTACCGGAATTCCTTTCGATATCTTCGTCTCAGATCTCCTTGGAGAATCGCTTTACTTCCATCCATCCTTAATAAAGAATGCGTGGATGTATTTTAGGAGCAACTGGATAAACTACAGGGCCTCTGGGTTAACGGTGAAGGTCGCAGAGAAGATCTCTGAAGGAGTTGGAGGAGAATACGACGATCTCCTCCTCGAGCCTTTTTTCGGTCAGCAGGCAATATACATCAGGAGAAAAGACGGTCGTGGTGTTAGGCTTGGAGATTTAGGGCATGGAGCTCAAGTTTTTGCAACTTTATTGCTCCTTTACGAATCCGTTAAACCGAGAATTCTACTTGTGGACGACATAGAATCGCACATGAATCCAGCTTTGCTAAGCTGTGTTGCATCGTGGTTCATGGACGTCTTGGAGAATACTATGCTATTCATCTCCACGCACAGCATCGAAGCTGCGAAGCTAATCGCTGGAGCATTGGAGGATTACGAGCCGAGGATAAAGCTTCTCGACTTGAGCAACGGGATTTTAAAATCTAGAGATTTCAGCTTAGAAGAGTTAGAAGGGTTTGAAAAGGCTGGAATAGATGTTAGACTCGGGAAAGGAGTTCTAATATGATGCTTAGACCCCTTTCTCTACGCATAAAGGAAAAGTTGCTCGGCTGGTCGAAAAAACTGAACATAAGATTGGCTGAGTTTCAAGAAACGGATTGCATTTTATTTGTCACCAACGGAACTCCAGACGATGTTGTTTGCCTTATAATTTCCCATAAATTCGATGGAAAAAGCGTAGTTGGCATAACAAAGCCTAAAAAAACAAGAGACAGCGCAATCCCCGAAGTTTTGAACGTAATCGGGAAAATGAAGGTAAAGAAGATTGCCCTCATAGTTGATCAGGAAGAAGAGGAACTGGCGGATCTTTGGAGAAGAATAGAGAAAAGACTACACGACTGTGGAGTAAAATACAGCGAGAAGGAAAAAGAGGAGAGATTTCGAAGCTACGAATGCAAACTTGGTCCTAGGGACTTTGAACTTCTCGTTTGCATTAACGGGCTTGATAAGCCTTACATTAGGCACACGATAGAGGATCACTTGGTAGAAGCGTCTAAAAAGCTGGGAAAAGACTCCCCTCCAGAAGATCCTAAGGAGGCTTGGAAAGGGCTGGAGGAAGACGAACAACTTAAAGTATACCATTATCTTTCAAAAAAAGCCGATATGAACGAGATCGAAAGATTATTCCCCCAGCAGGTAAAGTTATTTGAAGCTCTAATTACACGAAATGATTTCTGATTCTCGCTGACACCAACGTTCTCTACCCCCAGTGCAAAAGACGAACAGAGGAGCGTTGAGCTAAGATCGAGTAGGAAGAGCTTGAACGATGGAGACGACATCCCAGCTTCATCGCAGATCAAGCGGTTCAGCTGTATCTGAAGTCCGTGATATTCGAGCTGACTGGAGAGATTCCTCGCGCTACATGCCAAGAGAATACGAGAAAGAAGAAGCCGAGGAGCTCGTAGGCTTTGCTTAGAATGTGATCAACTTTGTTAGATCTTTTAAAGGCGAAGATTGAGATATCGAAAATTGCAAAAGAATAGCGCTTTTGGGTCAAGGAGATTGCAAAAGCCTCGAGAGAATTGCTAGGGCATTGCGAAGTTTATGTCTTTGGAAGCTTTGCAGAAGGAATTGCGACAGGTGGAAGCGATGTCGATGTTCTAATAGTCGCAAAGGGTTTGCCAAATTTCAGGGAAAGAGGAGAAAAGATTGCAAAGATCGAGGAGATTGCGAATCTTCCGCTTTATCATCCATTCCAAATTCACTTGGCAACGAAGGAAGAAGTTAAGGCGAGTCCAATAGAAAAGCGGTCGAAAAAGGAATTCGCATTGAATAGCGATCAACCGCAATAGAACTTTTTTCTCAGCTTGAGAGAGAAACGATAAGACCAGATCTATACATCGCATGCGGAGTCTCTGAGCTATGCACCACATGGTCGGAGTTAGGAACGCAAAGGTCATCGTCGCAATAAACAAGGATCCGAAGGCTCCGATATTCGAGGCTGCGGACTACGTGATCGTGGGGGACATGTTCAAGATAGTTCCAAAGCTCATCGAAAGACTAACGCAAAGCAAGTGAAACGATTTTTTGACCGAAAACCTTTTAAATTCTTTAATTATAACAGAGCTTACATGTTCGCAGGCAATTCCTTGACTTACGATGAACTAAGGCATTACCTTGTTAAAGCGAAGAGAAACGGTGTTTGGTTTCGGTTGAGCAAGATCGAGAGGGGATTTTACAGCGCATGCGTGATCTTTGCGAAGGTGAAAGCTATAACGAGTCCAAAGCTTGTCTCTATGCTCTCAGGGATAATAGAGAAGATAAAGCCACCAAAGCTCAAGGCTATTGAGATAGGTAAAAAGAAGGCTGAAGAATTGGCTCGTCTCAAAATCGGATTCTTTATCTTCCCCTTAGAATGGCTTAAGGACGAAACCTTCATAGAATACCTTGGGTTCCTCGAAATCAACGCAAGGGGATGCTATGCGTGAAAAGGCTATCGGCTCTCTGATCTTCGTTTTGAGCTTGCTCTTCATCGCAGTTTACGGATGGCTCATCTTCGCCTCAGCTTGGTCTATGCTCGTTTTGCAGTTAACCGTTTTCGTCGCAGTAGCACTTCTGCTCTGCATCTTAGCATTCATAGGCTACACCTTGGCGACAACTCCTTCTTTCGAAGCCGAGAAAAGCGAGGAGAAGAAAGATTGATGGACACTCTCAGCCATGTTTTCGTTCCTTTGACAGCGCTCTATCTGATCAAGGGGAAGCTTAGCCCAAGCTATCTCCTTGCCTTCTTCGCAATCTTCCCCGACTTGGACAAGTTGCTAAGAATTCCAGGGCTCTTTCACTCGCTCTTGACGCTGATCCCATTGACAGCTTCGATTCTATTCATTGAAAAACACTTTAGAGGAAGCATCAAATACTCGGGGCTAATTTCTTTCTTCATCTTTTCCCATTTGCTCCTCGACCTTCTCGATGGCGGGCCTGTTGCCCTTCTTTACCCAGCTTCAAAAATTGGAGTTGGTCTCGAGTTCCCGATGAGGCTCGTTCTTGGCAAAGGAATATCGATCGAAGGCGATGCGGTTAGAGTCGTTTACAGCGATCCAAGGATCAGCGATTCATACGAGATCTTCAGCGGATTCGGAGTTGTTTCAGCGATCTTATTTGCAATCGTTTGCTTGAGCTCATGGCGAAAGTCTCGATCGTGATCCCGGTGAAGAACGATGCAGAGACGCTTGAGAAATGCCTTAGATCGATTAGAGACCTCGATTTTCCAATGGAGGATCTTGAGGTCATCGTTGTGGATGGGCATTCTACGGATGGAAGCGTTGAGATTGCGAAGAGATACGGGTGCAAGGTCTTTTTTGAAGATATGGGAAGGATAAGCTATGCAAGGGACCTTGGAGCTAAGAAAGCTTCTGGCGAGTTCATAGCCTTCACGGATGCGGATTGCGTTGTTGAAAAAAACTGGATAAAGGAGCTTCTTAAGCAGTTCGATGAAAATGTTGCAGCGGTCGGTGGACCAAATCTCACGCCTGAGGATGAAAGCGAATTCGGGAAAGCAGTTGGAGATGTTTTCGAGTTCTTGAGCAAGGCTGGGGCAAGGTATGGATTTAATGCGAACGAAGTCGTTGAAATCTACCACAACCCAACTTGCAACGTTATGTATAGGAAAAAGGTTCTCGAAGAAGTTGGTGGATTCAACCATCGGTTGATTACAGTCGACGACGAAGAGCTCGACTACAGGATCAGGAAGAGAGGCTACAAGATACTTTTCACACCAAAGGCAGTCGTTTATCACTACAGGCGAAGAAGTTGGAAAAGCTTTGCGAAGATGGCCTACACATATGGGATTGGAAGGATGCAGGCGATAAAGCTTCACAGGGAAATGGGGAGATGGTTCCACTTTGTTCCAATGCTCACCTTATTCTTTGTCCCATCCATTCTCCTTCTTTCACTTTTAAGCAGTCTCTTCCTTCTCCTTGCGATCTCATCAATAATTTTGATTGCTCTAAGCATTTCTTCCGCAAGCCTTTACCTTTTCTCAAAGAAAAAAAGGAATCCTCTCAGATACTTTGGCTTGATCTCGGTTTGGCTAATTTTTTACGGCTTTGGAATGCTGGTTGGGCTGAGGAAATGAAGGTCTACTTCCTAAATCCCCCTTACTTTCCGCATTTCGGAAGGGAGATGAGATGGCAAGATACTGGAAGGGGAGGAACGCTTTACTACCCGATTTGGCTCTCCTACGCTGCAGGACTCGTTGAGAGCAAGGGGCATGAGGTTAAGCTCGTCGATGCCCCAGCCTGGAACTGGAGCGTTGAAAGGGTTTTGAAGGACTTGGAATCGTTCAATGCAGAACTCGTCGTTATCAACACGAGCTTCACGAGCTTGAAGAACGATCTTGAGATTGCGAAGAAGATAAAGGAGTTGGATTTCAAAGTCGTTGCGGTTGGTCCTCCTGCTTCGAGGTTTGCCGAGAGAATGCTTGATTTCGTGGATTTTGTTGCAAGATACGAGTACGATTTCACAATTCTCGACCTTGCGGAAGGAAAAAGACCTGAAGAGATCCTTGGGCTCTCCTTCAAAAAAGATCGAGTTGTGCACAACGAGAACAGACCCTGGATCGAAGACCTCGATTCGTTGCCATTTGTTTCAAAGGTTTACAAGAGGCATTTGAACGTATACGACTACTTCTTGAACTACTCTCTTTATCCAATGGTCCAGATATTCACAGGTCGAGGCTGTCCGTTTCGTTGCACTTTTTGCTCATGGCCACAGAGCTTTATGGGCAGGAGGTATAGAGTTAGGAGCGTTGAGAACGTTCTCAACGAGCTTGAATGGATAGAGGAGAATTTGCCTGTGAAGGAAGTTTTCTTCGAGGATGACACTTTCACGATAAGCAAGAAAAGAGTTCAGGATTTCTGCAAGGGGTATAGGGAAAGGGGGCTCGAGATAGCTTGGTCTTGCAACGCAAGGGTTGACACGCTCGATCTTGAGACAATGAAAGCTATGAAGAGAGCGAACTGCAGATTCTTGATCGTAGGCTTCGAGTCTGCGGACGATGGAATTCTTGAGAACATAAAGAAAGGGTTTAAGGTTGAGCAGGCAAGGAAATTTGCTGAGAACGTTAGGAGAGCTGGACTTATGCTCCACGCCGACTTCATAATCGGACTGCCTGGCGAGACAAAGGAGACGATTGAGAAGACGAAGAAGTTCATAAAGGAGATAAAGCCGGAGCTTTTGCAGGTCTCGGTTGTCTCACCTTTCCCCGGTAGTGAGCTATACGATTGGCTCGAAAAAAACGGATACCTCGTCACTAAGGATCCTGAGGAGTATCTCGATGAAAACGGGCATCAGAAGAGCGTCGTCTCTTATCCTTGGCTCACAGCTGAAGAGATAACGAAGGCGGTCGACGAAATTCTGAGGGACTATTACCTTTCAATTCAATACATCCCAGTTGCTTTAAGACAGATTTTCAGACGCAATTCTCTCTACGAACTAAGGAGACTCGTTAAGTCTACCAGAATGTTCTTGAGTTACGTTTGGGAAAGGTCATGAAGATATTGACTTTAAAAAATGTCAAAGAGAGCGAAAATAAGATTGTTGCGATTATTTTTGTAGGCAAATGAGAGTAGGACATTTTGTCACTGCGTTTCCGAACAGAAAACTTAGAACAGAAGTTTATGGAGCCGGAAGAGTTGCCTACTTTTTAAGTAGAGAACTTGCGAAAAAGGGTCATGAAGTCCACGTCTTTGTCCCTTCTCTCGAGAATCTAATAGAGAATCAGAAAAATTTAGTCGCTCATTTCTACAAATCCTTGCTAAAGATAAGCCATTTCGGGTACATCTCACCAAAGCTACTATTTGACCCACTAAACTACGATCTCGATGTGATACACCTTCACTGGGATACACCTATTTCAGCCACTGCAGCGCTGAGATACGTAAACAAAAGAGGGAAGCCTTTTGTCGTTACATGGCACGGTGATTGGATTGAAAGGTATGGGAACTTAGTTAGAAAAATAGGCGTTTGGTTGGCAAACAAATACTTAGTTGATAAGCTTCTATCCAAAGCAGATGTCATCATAACTCCTTCGATGCACTATGTAGAGGAATCGAAGTTTCTGAGGAATTTCAGGGAGAAAGTAGTCGAGATACCGAACGGCATAGACCTCGAGGCTTTCAATATCCCTCACTCGAAATATGAGGCGAGGGAAATTTTAGGGCTCGACAAGGAAAAAAAGCTCGTGCTATTCTTGTCCCAACTTTATGATCTAAAAGGACCCCATATACTGCTGAGAGCAATACCAAAAATTGTTGAACGCCATGAAGATGCGTTTTTTGTTTTCGCAGGTGGAGGAAACGTTAAGAAATACGAGACGTTGGCTAAGGAGTTAGGCGTTGATAAATTCGTGAAATTCACGGATTATATCGAAGAAAGGCTAAAACCTTTGTATTACAAATCTGCGGACGTCTTTGTTTTGCCTTCAATAGAGACTTTTGAAGTCTTTCCGCTTGTCTTACTAGAGGCGTCTGCAGTGGGGCTTCCGATGGTAGTCAGCGATTTGAGAACTTTTAGATGCATAATCGAAGAAGGCTACAACGGTATCTTTACGAAAAGAGGAGATCCTGAAAGTCTTGCGAACGCCATAACTTACTTGCTCGAAAACGAAGAAGTCAGAGAAAAAATGGGCAGAAATGCAAAGGAAAAAGCAAGACAATACTCTTGGGATAAGATCGCCGAGAAGTATGAGGAAGTTTACAAGAAAGTGCTTTCATGAAAATCTGTTTGCTGGGGGAATTCTTAGGACCTTTAGATGAGGGAATGAGAAAGATATCGTTCCATCTTGCTAAGGAATTATCCAAGCGTAACGAGGTATTAACTTTGGACTTGCGAACAGCTTTTAATAGAAGTTTTTGGAAGAGCATAAAGTCATTTGCTCCTGAAGTCGTCCACTATATCCATGGGGGCTCTCCTAAGAGTTTTCTTCTTTTGAAACTAATTTCACGGTATCTTTCCAATGCCAAAACAGTTATATCGGTGATGCAATTTAGTCCCTCCTCTCTCCGCATAGTTCCGTTGTTCAAGCCTGATTTAGTTTTGGTTCAAACTAAAGAGCTCGAGAAGAAATTCAGAAGGCAGAGTTGCAACGTTGAATTCCTCCCATGTGGTGGAGTAGATTTAGATAGGCATAGAGAGAATCGGGAGGGAAAAATTTTACTGAAAGAAAAGTATGGAATAGACAGAGACAAATTCGTTATTTTGCACGTCGGTTCTATAAAGAGAAGTAGAAACGTTCAGTCCTTAACGAAGCTTCAAACAGATGAAAATCAAGTCGTCATCGTCGGCTCAACTTCCGTAGGCGTTGAGATGGAGTTGTATCACCAGCTTGAGAGATCCGGTTGCTTAGTATTGTTGCAGTATATCGAGCGCATAGAAGAGGTTTATGCTCTCGCCGACTGTTATGTATTTCCTGTGGTTCCAAAGAAGAATTTGCTAGAGAGTGCTAAAGTTGCCTGTATAGACATACCTTTGTCTGTTTTGGAGGCGATGGCTCATAATTTGCCAGTTGTCTCTACCAAATTTGGCGCTTTGCCAGACATTTTCGAAGAGGGAAATGGCTTATTTTTCGTTGAAAGAGAAGAAGAATTTATCAGTGCTCTTAACAAAGTTAAAAGTTGCAAAGATGTAAGAACCAGAGAAAAGGTTGAAGCATATTCTTGGGGAAACATAGCGAAGAGATTAGAACAAGTTTATTCCAAGCTCATAGGTGGTGAGATTGGGAGATAGAAAGAGTTTTCTGATAAGCTTTTCAGGGATCGATGGCTCTGGAAAAACTACGCTTTCAAAATCGCTGGTTGAGATGCTCAACAAAAATGGCATCAAATGCAGATATGTTTACGGGAGGCTACAGCCCCTTTTATCAAAGCCATTCATGTGGCTGGGGAGGATCGTTTTTCTTAGAAAAACTTCTAAAAACTATGTGGAGTATTCGAGAAGGAAAAGGGAAACTATGAAAAAATTTGCTTTACTTTCGCTCGTTTACAAGTATATTTTGTTACTTGATTACTCTCTACAGCTTCTTTTCAAGATCAGAATACCGAAGCTACTCGGGAAGAGCATAGTATGCGACCGTTACGTCTACGACACCGTTATCAACGATATCTCGGCAGATCATGGACTTTCAATCCATGAGATGAAGAAAGTTATTGACAAACTTTTTTACTTTGCGATAAGGCCCGATATAGCTTTTCTAATAGATTTGCCTGAAGAGATAGCGTATCAGCGGAAAAGCGATACACCCTCATTGGAGTATTTGCGGGAAAGGAGAAAACTATATTTAGAGATAGCAAGAGAATTTAGAATCGTTGTTTTAGAGGGAACAAAAGAGTTAGATGAACTACTGAAAGAGATTGTGGGGAAAACTAAGAAAAACTTAAAAATACTTCCTCTCCGTTCGGAGTAATAACAAAAGGTGAGAATATGGATAGACGATGTCTAAACTTAGCAAATCCGACTATAAAACTCTTGAAGATAGTAGGTTCTCCATTTGCACCAGAGCAAAAGCAGGATTTACCAAAAAATAAAGAAGAGGCTTTGGAGTTATATAATCATGCTATAAAGAACAAAATTGGGCTTCTTTATCTAGATACTCTCCAAAAACGAGGCAAAATACACGATTTAGGCTTGGAAGCGGAATACAAAAAAGAGCTCGAAAAACATAACGAGCAGTTAATAACGATGACTAGGGCCTCCAAATTATTAAACTCGCTCAGTTGTGATTATGCGATTTTTAAGAGTATAATGCCTTTCCCAGCCGTTCCTAATGATGTCGATATAGTTTACTTTAACTCATATGAAGAACTTAATAGTATTGTGAAGAAATTTTTATCTTCGGGCTATAAAGAGGTAGTGCCGAAAGGATATCCCTATAGAAAAAATTTAAAATTTAAATTACATGATAGTAGAATATGTGGGCATGTGGATCCCGATGCAAACGATGTGTATGATTTGGATCTTTATTATGCAATTCTCGTTAGCTACATCGCATATCTTAATAGGGTTAACTTTAGAAAATACATAACAAAAACAAGGATAAAAGGCGAAGAAGTGAAAGTTTTAAGCCCAGAAGCAGATCTTGTGACTGTTATTGCTCATTCAGTAATCGTGGAACAACTCTTTACACTTCTCTCCTACTATGCGACTCTTTACTATTTATCAAGAATTTCAATCGATGACTTTATATTGATAACAAAGGAGAACCATGTCGCATCGCCAATAAAAGCTCACTTCTCTCTGGTTGCCGAGCTACACAGATTATCCAATGGTTTCATTCCTGAAAAAATAAAAGAAGTCTTGACCGAATTAGGTAGCGAAAATAGAGAAAAAATGCTTTTAGCTAAAAACAACTTCAAAATGCCACATAAATATAGTTCCATTACAATAATAAAAGCACTTTTGGAGAAAATGAAAGAGAAAGAGTTTAGAAGAAGCGTCGTTAAACAGATTATGTACACGTTAAAAGATCCTAAACTAGCTGGGTGGGTTGTCTACCATATCGTTAGGAGAAGGAGGAGGGAGACATATTGAGAGTGTTAATACTCTCCCGTACCGTACCAAATCCCTTCTTTCCACCAGTCGCTAGACCTTATTATTTAACAAAATTTTATGCACCAAAGATTTCTGTAACCCTAGTATCACCATATGTGATCATGCATGAAACAGCATTGCCAGAAGAAGTTAATTTCGAAACGTCTCTTATCTCTACATTCAAAAACCCTTATCTGAGATTTTTGAACTCCGTTAGCAGTAGACTAACGTTAACAAACCTTCGATATGCTAGGGATTTCTATGTGGCAAGGACATACCACCCCTCTTTTCAGAAGCTAATAGTCAAAGTTCTCAGTAAAGAGAGTTTTGATATAGTATATGCCGACAGCTATCTCCTATCCTACTTATTCCGCCTTAAACTCCTAGGATTTATAAAAGTCCCTACAATTTTGGAGTTCTTCGCTCCACCATTGTACGAGTTTCACCAATACCTTAAATTTGGAAATATACTCAATAGACTCACTTATTTCTTTGGATATCTTTTACACCGTTTATTTGTAGTTAGACGATATAAACACTTCGATGGGGGGATATATGTTTCTAACACCCATCTTAAGCTTTCGAGACCTTTTGTACCACGAAAATGCTTCGTGATTCCACCAGGTGTCGACACAGAATACTTTAAACCCCCAGACATTAACTTAACAGCTCCTGTGATATTGTTCACCGGGAATATGAGTCACCCGCCAAACGTCTCAGCAGTTCTTTGGTTTTATTACAATATATATTCCTATATTAAGCAAGAGATTCCCGATGTAAAATTCTATATAGTCGGCAGAGATCCGAATCCTAGAGTTAGAAAACTTAACTCCGACAAATCAGTGATAGTGACTGGAAGAGTAGAAGACGTTAGACCATACTTTGCCAAGGCGAGCGTTTTTGTAAATCCCATTATTTTGGACGATGGTGGAATTAAAACCAAGGTCTTAGAGGCGATGGCAATGGGCAAACCAGTGGTTTCGACACCCTTAGGTGTAAGGGATCTTGGCGTTACCGATGGAAAGAACGTTGTTATAGCTAAAAATGAAAGGGATTTCGCAGAAAAGGTTATAGAACTCCTCAAGGATGAAAACGAAAGGCAAAGATTTGGCAGAGAAGCGAGAAAATTCGTCGAAGAGAACTACTCATGGGAAAAGCAGTCCAAGATACTATACGAAACGCTAAAATTCATGGTGGAAGAGGCTAAGCGATGAAGCTCACTATGAACAAGTTGGGAGCAAGAGGGTTTCTGAAACTCGTAGGATTGATCCAGATACTTTTCATTGCCTTAATCCTCATGGATTACGCAGATCTCCGAATACCGCTTTTGAGACAAATCGTTGGCTTTGTTTATTTAACCTTTATACCCGGAGCTTTGCTTCTCCGAGCTCTCAGAGTTCGCGACCTCGATCCGATAGAGAGCCTTTGCTTCTCAGTCGGACTCAGCTTGGCGATAATCATGTTTTCTGGGCTTTTCGCGAACACAGTTTACCCATTGTTGGGCGTATCTGAACCCATTTCAACGATTCCGCTGGTGATTACTTTCACAGCTCTCGTAGTTGTATTATCTTCAATAGTTTATATAAGAGACAAGGATTCTACGAGCTCGCCTTACGAACTTTCTCTTTCCCCTTCACTACTTTTCTTGACTCTACTTCCATTTTTTGGAATCGTGGGAGCTAATCTCGTCGACAGATTCGAAAGCAATCTCCTTTTGATGTTTTCATTACCCATAGCTGGGCTAATTCCTGTTTTGATAGCGTTTGACATAATAAAAGAAAGGCTATATCCAATAGCCATATTCACAACTTCCCTCTTTTTACTCTACCACACTTCGCTGATCTCTCCACATATATGGGGATGGGATATAAATTTGGAATACCATTTCTCGAATCGTGTTCTAACGAACGCTTATTGGGATTCAAGCCTTTATGGATCCATAAACGGAATGCCAGCCATCGTGATCTTAGCCCCAACCTATGCAACCCTTTGTAACATCGACTTGGTTTGGGTCTTTAAAGTCGTATATCCTTTCCTTTTTTCCTTTGTTCCGCTCGCAATGTATAGCATTTTTGAAAAAATGATTGACAAAAAAGCCTCGACCATCGCTTGTTTTCTACTCATGTTTTCATCGAGTTTTTATTTTGCAATGCTTCAACTGGCGAGACAGCAAATAGCTGAGCTATTTCTTGCCTTGATAATCCTGTCAATCTTATCTAAAAGTTTAAAGGGCAACCATAAATTCTTATTTCTTGCGACTTTCGGAATCTCATTGATCATGTCGCACTATGGGACAGCTTATCTCTTCATGTTCATTCTGATCGCTTACTTCGTTTTGTTAACTGCTCTTTCCCAGATATCTCGCTTCTACAGACAAAGCCAGCCTTTAAGTTCAGAAAATTCGGCTCTCAGACTACCCTTTATCGCAACATATATCGTAGTTACTCTTCTATGGTATATGTATACTGCCGGTTCCCACCCCTTCCAAACTCTTGTATATTCGGCTCATATAATTCTTAAGGAATTCATCAATCCGTACCTTTCAGATGCTTTTCATTTTGCAATAAGACGAACAGTTTCCCTTTTGCACGATGTAACAAAAATTCTCTATCACATTACGCAGTTTCTTATAGTTCTTGGCATTCTTGATTTGCTAAGGGGAAGAATTAAAAATATCAGAGGAGAGTATTTCCTACTTTCTATAGTTTTCTTTGGAATTTGGATTATCTCGGCCATCCTTCCGTACTACGGCTTCGACTTCACTAGGGTTTATCACATAACTCTAATTGTGCTGTCTCCATTCTGCGTAATTGGAGCTTTCACAGCTGCGAGATTTTTAAGCTCTTTGACAAAGAAGGAGCTTAACATAACGGCTTCACAGGCTTTGAAACTCGTTTCTATTCTCTTCTGTGCATTTCTGCTCTTTAACTCCGGATGGGTTTACGAACTTGCAAAAGATAATCCGAGCTCGTTTGTGCTCAGCGAAGTCGATTATCCGGTCTTTAACGAACAAGAAATCGCTGGAGCAAAGTGGTTGCACGAGTTTAAGGGTGATGGGAAGATTTACGCCGACGATTACCGATGGCTTCTGTTCATAGGATTCGAGGGGTACCCGTACACTTGGTATGGGGATTATAGATCTCAGCACTCAGAGCTATACATTTTCTTAGGAACCTTTAATGTAAAGAACGGCACAATATTGGAAGTGCATGAAGTTGGCCCGAGGATATCTGTAAAAGAGTACGTAGAAGTGTCCAAAATAATAGAGCAAAACAAAATATACGACAGCGGTGCGCAAATATTTTTAAGAACGGAGGAATAGAATAGAATGAGCTTACCAAGAGTTTCAATCGTAATTCTAAACTGGAATGGATGGAAAGACACAATAGAGTGCTTGGAATCTCTGTATAGGATAGATTATCCAAACTACGATGTAATCGTCGTCGACAACGGCTCTTTAGATGACTCGATAGAGAAGATCAAGGAATACTGCCTCGGAAAAATCAAGGTCAAATCGAAGTTCTTCGATTACGATCCGAGCAACAAGCCGATAAAGGTTTTTGAAGTCTCCGAGGACGAATTGGAAAAATTCGACTTTCCTTCTTACGAGAGATGTGAGAACAACAGAAGACTGATTCTGATTAAGAACAAAGAAAACTATGGATTTGCTAAGGGAAACAACATTGCAGTAAAGTTCGTTCTGAGCTTTTTAAAACCAAAATACGTTCTTCTTTTGAACAACGACACCGTGGTTTCCAAAGATTTCCTAAAGGAACTCGCAAAGACCGCTGAAAGCGATGAAAGTATAGGAATTGTCGGGCCGAAGATTTACTTCTACGATTACAAGGGAAGAAGCGACGTGATATCCTTCACGGGCGAAAACGTAATTCCGTGGAAAGGTGGGGGCATAAGGTATGGTAGTGGAGAAATAGATAGGGGGCAGTGGGATAAGTGCATGGAGCCGGATAAAATCGAGGGCTCGTGTATGCTCATAAAAAGAGAAGTTTTCGAGAAGATAGGCTTTCTCGACGAGAGATATTTCTTCTTTTACGAGGAAACGGATTTCTGCATTAAGGCAAAAAGAGCTGGTTTCAAGCTCAAATATTGCCCAAATTCAAAGATTTGGCACAAAGTCAGCGCATCTATAGGGAGAGAAAATCCAATAAAAATTTACTTCCTAACGAAGAACAGAGCGATATTCATTCAAAAGAACTTTCCCGAACACCTCTGGAGACATTTCATTTACGTGATCTTTTACGAGCTTTGGCGCAGAACTGGAGTATACGTGCTCTACAAAAGAGATCCCAGAGCGCTGAGGTATTACCTGAGGGGCCTGATCGATGGATTTAAAGCTATACGCAAGTTGTGATGGATATGATAAGAAGGGCCATAAAATTCGCACTTGAAAAATTCGTCAAGCGCAGCTTCACACTATGGGAAAGACTAGGAGTTCACGTTTTGCCTGTAAGCTATTATTCGCCGATACCAGAAATGAAAAAGCTACGAGACGAAATATGGAAGCAAGAATACGATTTGATAGGCATTAACATGAACGAAGAATTCCAGCTTAGGCTATTGCAAGAATTTTCATTGCTTTACGGCAAAGAATTCAACGGTCTACCATTGAACAAAACCTCTGAACTTCGCTACTACGTCTATAACGGCAATTTCGAATCCGTGGACGGAGAAATATACTACAGCATGATCCGATACTTCAAGCCAAAGAGGATAATCGAAGTGGGAGCAGGATTTTCAACGTTGCTTGCGATCGAGGCGCTCATGAAGAACAAGGAAGAAGGCTACGACTGCGAGCTCATTGCAATTGAGCCCTATCCAAGCGAAATTCTAAAAGAGGCTTTTCGAACCCACAGATCTCTAAGGCTTAAGCTCATAGAAAAAGAAGTTCAAGAGTTCGAGCCTTCCAACTTCGAAACGCTGGAAGAGAACGACATACTGTTCATAGATTCAACCCATGTTGCGAAGATTGGAAGCGATGTGCCATATTTATACCTCAGGGTTCTCCCAAGGCTAAAAAAAGGAGTTTTAGTTCACTCCCATGACATATTCTTACCTTTGGAGTATCCAAAAGAGTGGATCTTCGAGAAACTTAGGTTCTGGAACGAACAATACCTATTGATGCTTTTCTTGATGTTCAATAATAGCTTCGAAGTCATTTGGGCTGGAAGCTATATGAACTTGAAACATCCGGATAAGCTGGAGACTACCTTTAGATCCTACAGAAGAGGAAAGATCCTTCCAGGTAGCTTTTGGATAAGAAGAGTGAAGTAAGCAGACCTATGGGAGTTAGGGTATTGCTTGGAAATCCTATCGTCGACAACGGATCCAATGATGGAAGCTATCAACGAGCTTGTGAGCAAGATAAAACGAGACAAAGATTTCGAGGTCCGAGTCATTAGGCTACCGAAAAACTATGGCTTTGCGGTTGCGAACAACATCGCATATGCTCAACGAAGCCCCGATGCAAAATACATCGACTGATTAACAACGATCTTGCACCGGAGCCGAAATCCTTGGAAGCATTGGTAAGCGCTCTTGAGTCCAATCCCGAAATAGGTGGTGTTCAAGGGGTAATTCTCACATGGGATGGAGAGCGCATCGACAGTTACGGAGTTATGATGTCTGATCACGGAAATTTTTATCCCATTGGTTACTCCATGAGTAGTGCGGTTGTCAGTAATTTGAAGCCCATTGCTGTAACCCACGCAATAGGCTCATACTCAGTGTATAAAGTCGAAGCAATTGAGAAATGTGGTGGTCTTTTTCTTCCATATTTCTTTATGTGGGGCGACGACTATGAGCTCGGTATTCGCCTGTGGCGATACGGATACGTTGTGATGGCGATACCAGTAGCTGTTGGCAGACATTATCGAGGAGCCACGACTTCAAGTTTAAGTAGTAGAGGGATACTAGAATATTGGTTCTCGGCTAGCAAAACTGCTGTGATGGTCTTTATGCACGTTTATGGATACTATTTGTTCTTAAAATATTGCCGAGAGCTTTGGCAAGTTTCCTTATAAAACGGAATATGACGACTTTAAAAGGTTTCTTTGACGGTATTAAGCTAGGTTTAAAACTTCGGAAGGAAATTCTGCACAATTGTAATGCGATAGAGCCGAGAATAAAAGCTGGTCTACTTGACGTTTTGAGAGAGATTGCATTTCTAATAAGACTTTACTTGCGCTACGGTTCAAAAGCTTCGAAATTATACTATTTAGCGATTACACGTAGCTTAGGCGAAAGAGTGTTAGCAGGGCAAGAGCTCTCATGTTCTCTTAGTGCTTTGCTTAAAGATGCTAGAAGGATATCATCGATACGCATATAAACCAGTATTGGTGGGAGCTAATAATGAGGGAGAAGATGAAAGTTAACTTCACGTTCTGGGGCACTGGCAGAACTGGTGGTACAAGAGTTCTTTTCGAAGTTGCGAACAGATTGGCTGAGAGAGGTCATAAAGTGACAATAACTAGCCTTGGTCCCCCGAGGCATCATTGGTTTCCACTGAATGAGAAAATAGAAGTTAGATATCCTGAATCAAAGTATTCGCTACGAGTTCCTTTTAAAGGGAAGATCTCGATTGGCAGATTAAACGATTACATTCTAAAAAAGATTGGAATGCCGTATTATATTGACCCCACGAAGATTCTTGCCTCTTCAATTCCAGACGACATAGACATAAACGTAGCAACTTACTGCTTTACAGCTCATGCGGTATACAGAAGCGGTAAAGGTTGCCCTTTCTACTACATACAGCACTATGAACCTCTGTTCTTTTCAGATCCTTACTTTTATCAAATGGCTAAAGAGACTTACTACCTTCCATTGAAATGGATCGTTAACTCTTCTTGGGCTAATGCGAAGTTGAAAAACGAGATAGGTCGTGAAGGTCCAGTTGTTCTTCCAGGCGTTGATACAAACGTCTTCTTTCCGAGGAACTTAGAGAGAAAGGGAAATGCTAAAGTCATCATTGCACTTGGTAAAGGGAGTAAAATAAAGGGTTTGGTCTATTTATTTAAAGCCTTGGAGATCGTTCGTAAGAAATCCAACTTCAAATTAAAATTGATCCTCTACGGCGATGAGCCACACTTATCTAAACTCTCTCCTGTTCCGACTGACTACGTCTTAAGACCATCGGACGAAAAGTTAGCGGAGCTTTATTCCATGGCCGATGTTGCAGTGATTCCATCACTTTACGAGAGCTCTCCGTTGCCACCTCTTGAAGCTATGGCTTGTGGAACTCCTGTAGTCACTACGAGATACGGAACAGAGGACTACTGCTTCCATGAAGTAAACTCCCTCGTAGTTCCGCCAGAAGACCCTGAAAGTATGGCTGAAGCTATTTTAAGGGTATTAACTGACGATAATCTAGCTGAGGAATTAAAGAAAAACGGTTTGAAAACTGCAAGAGAGAGGACATGGGATAGAACCGCAGAAGATGTGGAGAAGATATTTAAAGAGGTTGTTAAAAATGAATAAACTCAATCTGCTGGTAAGAGGAATTAAGAACCCTGTTAAAGCCGTTCGTTACATATTTTCTTTGATAAATAATAGACTAAACTCGTGGGAATTTTTCAACACTTTCAGGATGCATCGTGCTTTAGGTATCTCTCGAAAGACGATTTATGCTTTTTACAAAGAAATTTATGCAGACAAAGCGTTTTGGAAATACCTTAATGAAAAAATTGATGAAGCAAAAAAGACAGAGCCAAAAGTAGGTGGGTGGATTGATTTCAGTTTATTGCCTTATATCTATGTCTTAGTTCGAATATTTAAGCCTAGGGTTGTCGTCGAAACAGGGGTAGGTCCTGGAAGTTCTTCGGCTTTCGTATTAAATGCCTTAGAAAAGAATGGCTCCGGAATTCTCTATTCGATTGACCTACCAGGCTATGATGCGGTTGTCTATCCAAAATTAGGTAAACATCATGATGTCCATATATGTGAAGGATTTAGCACGGGTTGGCTCGTTCCACCTAATTTAAGGCATCGCTGGAACCTAATCCTTGGTGATACAAAGGAGATTCTTCCAAAGCTGCTGAGAGAACTTGGAGTGATAGACATGTTTCTTCACGATAGCTTGCATACATATGAACATATGATGTTCGAATACACTACTGCATGGGAATATCTTTCGAAAGGAGGACTATTGCTGAGCGATGATGTCAACGAGTACTGGAGTCTTGCCTTCATCGACTTCTGCAAATCAAAGAAAGTTCCTTATTGCGTGCTTTCCAATCGATTAGGCATCACAAAAAAGCTAAGTTAGAGATGCATCTAGCCAGGATAATACGAAATAGAAGTATTAATATGTCTCTTAGAAAAAAGTTAGATTGGGTGATCGCATGAAAGGCATAATCCTCCACGGTGGTGCGGGGACAAGGCTTAGACCTTTGACTTTTAGCGGTCCAAAGCAACTAATACCAGTGGCGAACAAGCCAGTAAGCCAATACGTCCTCGAAGATCTCAGAGAAGCTGGGATAAAGGAAATAGCGATAATCCTCGGGGAAACTTATCCCGAGCTTGTTCGTGAACACTACGGCGACGGATCGAAGTTCGGGGTTAAGATTACGTATATTGATCAAGGAAAGCCTTTGGGAATTGCGCACGCTGTAAGCCTTTGCAAGGAATTCGTTGGGGAAGAAAGATTCGTCGTATACCTTGGAGACAATCTCCTCCAGCATGGGATAAAGAGCTACGTTGAGAAGTTCGAAATCGAAGACTACGATGCTTTCATTCTGCTAAAAGAAGTGGAAGATCCTACGAGATTCGGGGTTGCGAAGTTCGATGAAAAAGGAAAGCTGATCGGCTTAGTTGAGAAGCCAAAGGTTCCTCCGAGCAAATACGCTTTGGTTGGCGTTTACTTCTTCAAGCCAATTGTCTTCGAGATAATAAAGGAGCTAAAGCCGAGCTGGAGAAACGAGCTCGAGATAACTGATGCTTTGCAGATGATGCTCGAAAGGGGATACAAGTTCGGATATGGTTTCGTTGAGGGCTGGTGGCTCGACACTGGAAAAAAGGACGACATTCTGCATGCAAATGCTTTGATCTTGGACGAAAGGATAAAGAGGGAGATAAAAGGAGATGTTTTGAACTCGAAAATAGAGGGAAGGGTAACGGTAGGGAAAGGAACGAAGATCGTGAACAGCGTTGTAAGGGGACCAGCGATAATTGGGGAGAACTGCTTGATCCAAGAGTCCTTCATCGGCCCTTACACAAGCGTTGGAAACGAGGCAAAAATAGTGAACAGCTCGATCGAGTACAGCGTAATCCTTGAGAGAGCTTTTGTGAAGGGAATAGAAAGGCTCGAGGAAAGTTTAATAGGAAGGAATGCAAAAGTTGTGAAGAACGAAAGGAAAGTGGTGAAGTTGAGCGTTAGCGACTACGCTGAGATCGAAATTTAGGTGGAAAAATGCCGCTGCTAAGCGAGGTAAAAGAGCTTTCCTTGCCCGGGGTCAAGATCGCCGATCTTTCGAGGTTTCCAGACGAGAGAGGAGTATTCACAGAGATAATGCGTTCAGATTGGGAAATCTTTGAAGAACCGATAGCTCAATCGAATCTCTCGATCACCTATCCCGGAATAGTCAGAGCTTGGCATAGGCATGTGAGGGGGCAGGTTGATTACTTCGTCGTTGTGAAGGGCGCAATCAAGGTTTGCGCATACGAAGAGTCGAGCAAAAACCTCGTTGAAATAGTCCTAAGCGAGAGCAGAATGCAAGTTCTAAGAGTTCCCGGGAAATACTGGCATGGATTCAAAGTCGTGAGCCCTGAATCGGCTTACTTGATTTACTTCACGAACAAGCTCTACGACTACAAGAATCCAGATGAAGAAAGAAGACCTTGGAACGATCAGTCAATAGTTCCGAGTTCTATAAATGGGAAAAAAGACGATCCGAGGGTGGGAAAGCCTTGGAACTGGTTCGAAGAAGTGCATAGGTGAGAGAATGAGGATACTCGTTACAGGCGGATGCGGTTTTATAGGATCGAACTTCATAAGGCGAATGCTCGAAAAACACGAAGAAGTCGAGATCGTGAACGTTGACAAGCTCTCCTATGGCTCAAACCTGGAAAATTTGAAGGGAATAGATGAAAGCAGATACAGGTTTGTCAAAGCAGACATAAGCGATCGAAATTTGATGGAAAAGCTGCTGAAAGATGTTGACGCAGTCGTGAACTTCGCAGCTGAAAGCCATGTCGACAGAAGTATTGCGGATCCTTATCCTTTTTTGAAGAGCAACGTCGAAGGCGTTGTTAGCATCCTCGAAGCCTTGAGATCGAGAAAAATTAGGATGATCCAGATAAGCACTGACGAAGTCTACGGAGACATTTTAATCGGGTCTTTCAAAGAAGAAGACAGGCTAAAGCCCTCTTCTCCTTACTCAGCTTCAAAGGCTTCGGCGGACATGTTCTGCCTCGCTTATCACAGAACCTTCGGTTTAGATATCGTGATCTTAAGACCAACGAACAACTTCGGTCCGTATCAGTTCCCAGAGAAGCTTATACCGAAAACGATAATAAGAGCTTTGCTCGGATTGAAGATCCCAATATACGGCTCTGGGAAGAACGTTAGAGATTGGATATACGTTCTCGATACTTGCGATGCAATAGATTTACTCTTGGAAAAAGGGGAGGCTGGAGAAATCTACAACCTTTCAGCTGGGAACGAGATCGAGAACTTGGAAATAGTTAGGAGAATTCTCAAGATCATGGGGAAAGAGGAGAGCATAGAATTCGTTGAGGACAGACCAGGGCACGACGTCAGATACAGCTTGGACTCGAAAAAGATAAGAGATCTTGGATGGAAACCGAGGCACGATTTCGATGAGGCGTTGAAGAAAACTGTGCACTGGTATCTTGAGAACGAGTGGTGGTGGAAGCCAATCTCGGAGCAGATCCTTCATCCGACTCCTTGGAAGGTAAAATGGAGTTGCTAATAACTGGAGCAAGCGGACTCCTTGGATCGAAGATTGCTGAAATCGCTTTGAAGAAAGGCTACAAGGTAATCTCGGGTTATCTAACGCATGAGCCAAGCTATGGCTTTGCTGTGAAGCTCGATGTTCGTAACGAAAACTCGCTGAGAAAAATCCTTGAGAATTACAAGCCAGAAGTTGTTGTCCATACAGCAGCTTTGACGGACGTGGACAAATGCGAAATCGAGAAGGAGCTTGCGTGGAGCGTGAACGTTGAGGGAACTAAGAACGTCGCAAGGCTTTGCAAAAAAGCATTCTTGATCTACGTTTCAACAGATTACGTTTTCGAAGGAGAAAAGGGAATGTATAGGGAAGAAGATGAAGCGAATCCGATAAACTACTATGGCATTACAAAGCTTGAAGGAGAGAAAATCGTAAAGGAATTGGGAGATTTCTGCATCGCAAGGACAAGCGTGATCTACGGCGCAAGAAAAGCTTCTGGAAAAGTGAACTTCGCTCTATGGGTGATGGAGAAGCTGAGGAGAGGGGAAGAGATAAAGGTTTTGAAGGACCACTGGAATTCCCCGACGCTGAACACGAATCTCGCGGAGATGATCTTGGAGATAGCAGAAAGAAGGCTCGAAGGAGTTTATCACTTGGCTGGAGCAACGAGGATTAGCAGATACGAGTTCGCAAATCTGATCGCAGAAACCTTTGATCTGAAAAAGGATCTCATAAAGCCGATAAAGATGGAAGAGATGAGATGGATTGCAAGAAGACCAAGGGATTCTTCGCTTAACGTTGAAAAAGCTATGAAACTGAGAAATAAACCGAATGAGATCGGAGAGGCTTTGAAGAGGTTGAAGGAAGAGATCTCTCAGCAAAGTCTAACATAGAAGTTGTCTCGCAAAAAGCTGAGAATTATGTCTTTCCTTAGCAAATATTTTAAAATGCCGATCGACAAGGCATGTCAAAAATTTGACTCTTGGCAAATTAGGATTTGAGTTCAAAGTTCTCGACGAACTTTGGACAAGTAGACATTTTCTCTCAACCTAGGACCACAACCTTCATAAATTCTACGGTTAACGACTTCGAAGCGGGGGTTGCCGAGCGGAAAAGGCGCAGGGCTTAAGACCCTGTCCCGTAGGGGTCCGCGGGTTCGAATCCCGCCCCCCGCATTACGCAAAGCTCCAAGCGCTGAGAACTTCAATAGCAACGATCATATACTTGAAGACGGCAGAAGCTCTCAGCAACTTGGGTAAGCTAAAAAGACCTCCAAGCCTCGATTCATAAGCTACGGAGAACTTGAAGAAAACTAACTCGGGGGTTAAACTTAAATATTTCTTTATCAATATTTATTTTTAATGAGGTTGCTCGTCCTCCTTCTCATCCTCGCAACCCCCAGCTTGGCGCTTGAGTTAAAGGTTGGAGTCTACGACAATCCCCCGCTAGTTTTTAAAGACGGCGATCACTACAGCGGTCTCTACATCGACATACTCGAAGAGATAGCGAAGAAAGAAGGCTGGGAGATCGTATACGTTTACGACAAATTCCCGAATCTGTTGGAGAAGTTAAAAAGCGGTGAAATAGACCTAATGACTGCCATAGCGTATAGCGAAGAGAGGACAAAGGTTTTTGCGTTCACGAACGAGACTGTGATCGTTAACTGGGGAGTGTTGGTTGCGAAAGAGCCTCCTGGCTCAATTTTGGAGCTTGATGGAAAGAAAATTGTGGGAGTGAGGGGAGACGTTTACTTCCTTGAACTGCAAAAGCTCATTAAAGGCTTTGAAATTCACTGCGAGTTCTTTGAACTCGAGGGAGATTATAAAGAGGTCATGAATGCTGTAGCCCTTGGATTTGCCGATGTTGGTGTTATTTCTCGAACTTATGCGTCCCAGTTCTTCGAAGGGTATGGGCTGAAGGTTACGAACATAATCTTTTCGCCTGTAGAGCTGAAATTTGCAACGATCCCGGAGAAAAGATACGTCATCGATGCGATAGACAGAAACCTTGCGGAGATGAAAAACACGAAAGGCTCGGCTTACTACATTGCGATCGAGAATTGGTTCGGAGAAAAACCAAGTTTTTGGCGTGAACATGGAAGCGTAGTGGTTCCGATGGCTATCTTAACCCTTTTTCTAGTTTCCTTAGCGGTTTATCTTACCAAGATTGCAAAGGTGAAGACGAGGGAGAGCTTTGAAAGTAAGCGCTTTCTCCAAAGCGTATTCAACGCAATCCAAGATGGTATCAGCGTTCTCGATTCAAACATGCAAATCATTGCCGTTAACCATGCGATGGAGAAGTGGTATGCGAAAAACATGCCAGTGGTTGGGAAAAAGTGCTACGAAGCCTACCACGATAGAACTTCACCCTGCGAAAATTGCCCAACACTCAAAGCAATCCAGAGCAAGAAGGTCGAATACGCAGTAGTTCCGGGGCTCAAGGGCTCGCAGGCTGAATGGCTCGAGCTCTTCTCCTATCCAGTCTTTGACAAAAACGGAAAAGTTGTGATGATCGTGGAGTTCGTGAGAGATGTAACTGAAAAGAAGAAGACCGAAGATAGACTTCGAGAGCTGTTAAACGAGTATCAATACTTCTGGAACAGCGTGAACGACGTCCTTTACATCCACGACCTTGAAGGTAGAATTCTGAGATCCAACAAAAAGGGAGTCGAGCTCACGGGATACGAAGGAGATGTTACGATTTGGGAGCTGGTTGAAGAAGAGTATCATGAGCTCGTGAAAGAGAAGATAAGGGAGATCGTTGAAAAAAGAGATGTTGGGAGGTATGAGGTTCCGATAAGATCCAAAGACGGGAAGCGATACTGGCTCGAGGTTTTGGCGAGTCCAGTGATAAGGAATTCGCAAGTCGTCGCTATCCAAGGAATCGCCCGAGATGTTACGGATAGAAAACAGCTAATAGATAGGCTTGAGAAAGATATACAGCTTATAGCGCACATAATAGACAAGACGAGAAACTCCCTAACAGTTGCAAGGGCTTACTGTGAACTTAGCAAGGAAATCGGCGATGAAGCAGTCGAGAAGAGTTTGAAAGCTATTGATGACATCTCCAGACTTCTGAGCGATCTCGACAAAGCTTGGGTAGACTCTGAAAGGCTCAGAGAATTTCTTTTCGGAAAGAAGTCCTGACGAACTTGATCCTTCCATCTTGAACTTCTCTAACAAGCCCTTTTTCCTTTAAAAAGCTTAGATAAGCAAGCGTTTCCAAATTCGCAAGCAGTCTGTTGAATGGGTCGAGTTTTTCGTAATCAACGCTCCACTTAACTCTTCTTGCAATCTCCTCGACCTCAAGAGGTTTTTCCAGTATTTCCAAGACTTCCCGAACTCTTCCCTTGTAGTGTTCGATCAAGGCATCGATTCTATTGATGGGATCGTTTATCCTCCTCTCGTGCGCTGGATAAATCACCTCGATCTCCATAGCCTTAAGTGCTTCAAGCGCTCTAAGGTATTCGCCAAGCCCAACTCCAAATCGAGAAAAGGACAAATTCGGCGTTGTGTCGCTCAGGATTGCGTCACCAGAAAAAAGTGCGTTATCCGCAAAAACGCATATATGTTTTTAGCTCAAGCCCTTCAAAGCTCTTAAGTGATCCACGAACTTTTAGCTTCAGCTTCGATAGAATTTCGAGCGGTTTTAAGTATTCAAGATCAATGCTGTATCGCTTGCATATCTCCTTTTGCCAATCCAAGAACGTTTTAGGCTCTTCGTATACCTTCAAGAGCTCGATCTCGATCGGGTGCATGTAAAATGGATATCTGCGAAGAAGATGTAACCAAGATCAACGTGGTGGTGAGTGATTACAGCAACTCAGATAAGCTGCGTATCTTCTCAGCGTTGTCAATCGAGCAAAAACCCGCATCTATTAGGATCCTTGAGTCCAGCAGGTAAACGAAAACAGAACTCGGATTCTCGAAGGGGATTTCGAGCTCAAGCACTTCGACGTCCACAAAGCCAAGTTGCCCAGGAGAAGAAAAAGGTTGTGCGACCGGAAAACTTTTTTAACTCAAAAAAGACTATTTTTGCTCCACCTCTCACACCCAGGTGAAAAGCATGATCCTGGGTCGGTTGGTGGAGCGACATCAAAGCTTTGCCGGAATTCTTATCTCAAAAACCGCACCCTGCGGGATATTGTCGTATACTTGTATTCTGCCGTTGAACATCTCGACAATCTTCTTAACCAAGAACAGCCCAAGTCCTCCACCTTTCCTGGAGTATTTTGCATCGAATATCTTTGCCTTGAGCTCCTCCGGAATTCCCACGCCGTTGTCAGCAACTCTAATAACGCAGTCATCCCCTTCTCTAAAAACCTCTACGCTGATCTCCACACATGGCATTTGCGAGTGCTGTATTGCGTTGCGGATCAGATTCTCGACAGCACTTTTTAAAGCTTCGTTCGCCTCTACGTGGACTTCTTGCAGATTCAGCTTAAAGCTCGCGTCCCCGCAATACTTTTCGACGATTTTTTGAACAAGTTCTGCGACGTTCAAAACCTTTAACGCCCCGATTGCCTCTTCGAGCGTTCTTATATCGTTTATCTTCTCTACAATGCCGTCTATGCGCTTCAAAGCCTTGTCAAGCAGTTCATCGCTTCGAATCTCTATCGAAGCCCTCACAACTGCGAGATCGTTTAAGATATCGTGTCTAAGTATCTTCGAAAGTAGGGAGAAGAACTCGTTTTTCTTTCGCAGGTCTTCTGTGAGCTTCATGCTCTCGGTCGTTTCGACACCACTCACGTAAACCGCTGGCTTGCCTTGGTATTCGATCCTTCTCGCGGTCATCGTGAACCATTTTACCTCTCCATTTTTCGTCACTACTCTAAACGAATAGCTATCGACGTGCCTCAATCCAGCCTCTCTCTCCCGATACCTCTTCAAAACCGTTTCTACGTCTCCAGGATGAACAAGATCGAATGCATTTCTTCCAATCAGCTCTTCTCTCGTGTATCCTGTCTTCTCTTCTACCATTTTGTTGACGAAGACAAATTTTCCATCCTGAAGTATGTAAATGGGTGCCGCTGAGTTATCTATCAAGCTTCGGTAGAACTCTTCGCTCTCCTTTAGCTTCCTCTCAAGCTCTTTGGCGTAAGTTATGTCGATAAAGTTCCCCACTGCGTAAACCTTGCCTTTGTAAACGTGAGGCGTAAAGATGCCGAAAGCACATCTTTTCTCACCGCGTTTTGTCAAATACACGAACTCGCCCCCAACGCTTCCACCTATCATAACCTTTTCAATCGCCTCGATTGCTGGCTGAAGATGATGGGGGTGAACGAGATCCGTTAGCTTCATTTCTTTGAGCTCTTCCTTGCTGTAACCAGTTACTGCGGAGAACACATCATTAGCGTAAAGATACTTCATTGTGATATCAGTAATAATAACGCCTGCGAGCATCTTGTCGACGAGGCTTTTCCAGAAGTTTACGTCATCTTCGAATTCCATGATAATAATTATTACCACAAGTATATAAGCTTTTCCTTGGAAGCTTCAGACGAAATGAAGGAGAAAAGAATAAATATTAACGGGGCTAAAAAAGTTTGCCTATGGTTGAGGTAATAATGTCTGGGGAAATATTGAAGACAGTGTCAAGAGCAATCGTCGCTCTTGTGAGCGAGTGCAGGATACATTTTCTCAACAAAGGTTTGCATTCCCGAGCAGTGGATCCCTCGAACGTTGCAATGGTGATCGTTGACGTTCCAAAGGAGTCGATAGAAAGTTATAGGCTTGAAGCCGAGAAAACCATTGGCGTGGACATGAACAGGGTCTTCGACATAAGCAAAACGATAAACGCAAAGGATCTCGTGGAATTGTCACTGCAGAACGACACAAGCTTGAGGATAAAGTTTGGGAGCGTTGAATACAACCTCGCTCTCATAGATCCGTCCGCAATAAGGAAGGAGCCAAAGATACCCGAGCTAAACCTTCCAGCAAAAATCGTCCTCGATGCAGGGGAGTTCAAAAAAGCAATCTCCGCAACTGAGAAGATCAGCGAGAATGTCGTGCTCAAATCCGACAAGAACTCGTTCACAATCGAGGCAAAGGGAGATGTTGAGAAGTTGACTTTCACAATGGCTGGTAGCGAGCTCGTGGAATTTAACGGCGGGGATGCAAGGAGCATGTTCAGCATCGACTATCTGAAGGAATTCTGCAAGGTTGCAAGCGCAGGAGATTTGCTCACGATCTACCTCGGAACAAACTACCCCGCAAGGTTCTCCTTCGACCTTGTAGGGGGAAAAGTTAAGGTCGAATACATCCTCGCACCACGTGTAGAAAGTTGATGAGATTTCTGCCCCTTTTCAAAATCCTATCTGCTTATCCTTTTCTCAGCTTTGCTCCAAAGCTTTTTGGAAGTCTCGAGATCGAGCTGGAACTGAAGAAGTTTCCAGAGATAGTTGAGATTGCCAAACAAGAAATAAAGCGAGCGATACGTGGAGAGCTGAACCAAAGGCATTCCTTGAAAGAAAGGGGAGAAGTGATGCCTTGTTTTGGTTGCGATCTAAATTGCTGGAAGTGCAGAGAAATTGGGTCGTTCAAGAACTGCGATCTCTGTCTCAATTGTTTCGCAAACTGCAAGTTGTCCTATGGGCTTAAGGCTGAAGAGGAGATAAAGTTGTCAGCAAAAGTGGCTGTTCTGCGGTTCGTTACCTCAAAACTCCTCGTCTCGAAGCTTGAAGACTGGGCAAGGATGAGATACGCAGTAAACGAAGCGGAGGCGTTTTCGAGGGCGTTGGAGAACGAAGAAGACACGATCGTTCGAATCGTTGCAAGGGATCTGGGGATAAAGCTTAGAGACTGGGAAGTTCATGTGTCGAGTTACGTGAAAGCCTCTTCAAGAATCCGAGACGACGACTGGAGACTCGTCAACAGATCCGTCTCCGATGGCTACGTGAAGACGAGCAGACCGCAAGTTATAAGAATTATCAAAGAGTTCCTGAGAGCTCGATTCTTCGAGAAAACCGATTTCTTTGTTCCATCGCTACAACCGCATTTGCGGGACATCGAAAGCGTTGCGGTCAGGGAAAGAAGGGTCGAGTTCGATTTTGGGGAAGTCGATTCGAAGTGCTTCCCGCCCTGCATGCTCGAGATAATATCCGAGATCCAGAGGGGTATGAACGTTCCACACACAGCACGCTTTGCGGTCACGTCTTTCCTTCTGAACATCGGGATGAGCACCGACGAGATCTTAAGGCTCTTCAAATCCGCTCCGGATTTTGACGAAGAGAAGTCAAGGTATCAGATCGAGCACATCGCAGGGATGAAGGGAAAAGCAACGAAATACTCTGCGCCTTCTTGCGACACGATGAGGACTTACCAGAACTGCGTTTCCAATTGCAACGTTTCGCATCCGTTGATCTTTTACAGGAACTGTAAAAAAAGGAAAAAAGCTAAAGCTTGAGAACGCTTTCTGCTGCGAGCTTGATATCTTCAGCCTTCACAGTTTTTCTGCCAGCGTTCTTTGCGATCTCAAACGCCTTTTTTGCGATTTCTATCGTCTTCTTCTCTATCTCGTTGGCAAGCTCGACCTTCGCTTCTTCACTCACTCTTACCGCACCAGCTTTTTTCAGCAACCTTTCCACTGGAGCAAGTGGTAGCTCCATCTGCATCCCCTCGCCTCACCAATTTCTGCGGTTTTCCATTATATAAATTTTTTCATCCCTGTCTCTCTTCCCAAGACAAATCGCATCTGAAAGATGAGCCCTCCGACTCATGGTAGTCAAGAGGTCTACGGATAAAATTAACGTTTGCCGAGTTCAAGTTTCCACATTTTGCAAAAGGCTATGGGCTCACATCGTAGATCAATTTACCCTCTTGAACACGTGCGTTTTTGCTGAGCTTATGTATTAAAATTTTCTCATCTATTATGTGGAGAACCTTGAAGCCATGAACTGTCAAATAATCCGCTAAGAATTTCCTGTGGCACCTCCAGAAGAGTTTTTCTGCGCACATTATTGCGGTTCTCTTTCTAACTGCGATTTCGATCAGCTCTTTGATACTTTTTTCAAACTCTTCTGTCAGCATGAAGTCTGCGTAGTTTCTGAACCCCTCGCTCCTTATAGCCTTGTTTGGCGAATCCTTAAGGATTTTTCTCCTAAACCCACCAAGTTCTGGCTTCAGGATATACTCTATCCCATATTTGCAGAGATTCTTCAAATTTTCAGCATTGAAGTGCTCGAATTTAGACTTCGGAAACCTCCGAACGTCGACGAGAACTTCGATTCGGTTTGACAACAGCAAGTTGACAAAGGAAGGGAAGTCTCGGTTTGAATGCCCAATGGTGAAGATCTTCAGATCTCCGAGATCCCCAATAGCTTCATCGCCCTCTCGGGACCTATCTGATAAGCATGAATTATATTGCTCACACTCTTGAAGTCTCTGACGTTGTTCTGGACCATGAACTCCAAAACTCTTTTTCTCCTTTCGAGCTCTTCGTTCAGCTCTTTGACGCTCCAGCCCCTGTGCTTTCTTATGTCTTCTAAAGCCTTCGAAGTTCCGACCATGAGATGCTCGTCTTTTACGCTGTCCCACTGGAAAACTGTGCTCGTTCTGAGCATCTTCGTGTGCGCATCTAAGCCAACGATTTCTGCGATCTCGATGTTCCTCCTAACCCTGCGGTCGTTCACGTATGTTTGAGCTTGGATGCTTATTATGTTCAACGCCTCGAGCATCGGTCTCGGGACTTCTATTGGTGGGTTTTCCAATCGATGAATTG
>JAVYQP010000003.1:0-235355 GCA_038731605.1 Archaeoglobaceae archaeon
ATTCCAGCTCGATTAAGATTTTAAAAGCAAAGAAATGGCGAAAATCGAATTTTATAAAGCTCCGCATTGCCTTGAAATTGCTTGTTAGCGTGTAGCATGATTTGGTATTACTTGGTATTACGTTCTGCTTGTTTAATCGCAAACCCCGAAAGAATTAAAGCGAAATGGGGTCGGTGGGATTTGAACCCACGACTTGCGGGTCTCTTCGGTCAGCGCTCCAATGGGTCATCACACTTCAGCAGACCCACAACTCATCACACCACTGGAGCCCGCCGCGCTTCCTGACTACGCCACGACCCCTGAGCATAGTAGGCTCTGTAGATATAACGCTTTCGCTGATCCAAGCTCTCCACTTCAAGGCTATTAAAGCTCAAGAATTTCCGAAACTCTCTCAAGAACCCTTTTTCTCATCTTTTCAGAGAGATGATCAAAAATGCACCCCTTTGCATTGAAGATCTCCATGTGCTCGACTACTTTTCTAAACTCCCCACCTGCAATTGCGTTCGCAACAATCGCAGCGCCTTGCGCAGATTGTTTTGCGTCGCAAAAGCCGTGAAGAATCCTTGTTTCATAAAATTCGCTTATTATGCCTTCGATCTCTTTTGCAAACCTTCCGGACAAAAAGCAAAGCTCAGCTTCCCCAGCGCTGATTTCCAAGGCTTTTAGATCTTTTAGAACAAACTCCGAAAGAATTTCAATCTCGTCCCCATTGTTCTCGAGAACGTAGTCCTTTACCCCACCGCTGAACACAATTTCCTTGGGAAACTCTCCAAGGAGATAAGCGAGCTCCGCATCCATGGATCCGAGCGAGGAATAACCTGTAAAGCCCGAAGTCCCACCGAGGGCATCGACTATCTTCCCCCCTTTGATCGCAAGAACAGACGTGAAGCCGTAGCCCACTTCTGCGAGCAAAAAGTTCTGCTCCTCAAGTCTCTTCTCATCTAAGAACTCAGAAACTGCAAGAACCGCAGAGCAGAGCTTGTCATAAGTTCCGATGTCGAGTTTGTTGAACTTCCTCCACTTTGGGATCGTTGGCAAATGAATAACCCCAGGAATCGTGTAAAAGTTCAGATTTCTCTTTCTGAGTTCTCTTATCAGAGATCTGAGCCCTATGGCTTTTTCTGTATCGAGGTTAAGGGTCATGAGAAAAATTTCGTAGTCGCTTAGTTCGGAAAACTTTTTGATTGGCAAACCATACCCAGACAGCCCTGCAATCGCATCGACTTCCAAGGACTGCAGGATTTCTATGAACTCAGATGCGTTCTCTTTCACCCTCTCGCTCCTAAACCTGTGCACGTCGCAATCTTTCCCGAGCACAACCACTTCGTAATCCTTCGTTCCCGCATCGACGCCAGCTGAGGTCACCATGGGTTTCCCTCGAGCAAACTCTTTATCCTGTCGGTCGTAGCCCTCATAACTCTTGCAATCACAACTTCAAGCCCTTTTTCGCTTTTCTTCACTTCAATTTCCCTAAAACTGATCCCCAAAAGCTTTAAGTGCATTTTAAACGCTTCATAAACCTTCTCCGAGGAGAAAACAAGTCTACTCGTCTCGAGAACTTCTTCTCCGCCCTTAACCCTCTTTATGCTCTCGATGACAGCCTCGAGAATAGACTTCCCAAGCCGTAACGCTCTTTCCTCGCTGTAGCCGAATTCAAATGCCTGAAAAGCTTCCCTCATAATCCTTGCGAGCATGAAATCTCTGCTGTATTCTTCGAAGAACTTGAACGCATATGCTAAATCGCTGCAGTTCGCAAAACTCGTCGTGTATTTCAGCGGTTCCAATTTCATCTCCATGTCCTTCAAAACAACTCCTTCCCTTTTCCTCGCATGTAGATCTTCGATGACCTCCTTTATCTTTTCAGTTTCCGATGCACGGCATTTTTTTAGGATCTCCACGGATTTGATCTTGTGCTTTTTGAGAATCTTCTCCTTATCTTCGATCTTCAGCGCAACGTTGGTTTTGCAGTCTCTGATGTCAAAAACAAAAAACTCAAGCCCATCGATCCCATAGTAATCTGCAACGTAAGGCGAAGCGCTACCGATTGCTTCGCAACAGAGCATGAAGTTCTCGTTCTCATCAAAGAACTCTGCAGGAATCTTTTCCCTCACTTTTTCAGTCGTGTAAGGACATATAAGTCCCCTTCTCGTAATTGCGTAAATCTCATCGCCTACTTTCACAACTCGAACGTTGTAGCCATTCATTTTCTCCTCCACTGCAATCGTTCGATCCCCGAAGTGCTTTTTAAGTCCTGTCTCGAGTGTAAGAATCCTCTTTATCTTTGGGAATCCACGAACGACTTTTAAACCGTCTCTGCTCTTGATAACAACAGTCCCCTCTTCGTAAATCCCGAATTTCTTTTCGATGCGGTAGGCATCGACTACGTCCTTGAATATCTCCGCTTTTACAAAAGCCTTTTTTAAAATGCCTCTCTCAAAAAGTCTCTCCGCCGAGAACTTCGAGAGGTTAAGGGCTTCTGCAACAAAATTCATGAACTCTCATAGAGGAACTTTACGAGGTCCTTCTCTGTTATAATTCCCTCGAGCTTACTCTCCTCGACTATTAAAGCAACTCCATGTCCCTTCTCAAGCATCGACGAGACTATCTGCGAGATCAAAACGTCCTTGGGGAACATGAGAACCTCACGATGCATGTTGATCTCAGCGTTACCGAGAATCGTCGCCACCGGCTTCTTTATCGCTTCGTTCACATCTCCGTATTCGAGCATCTTAAACGCTTCCCCCTTCCCAAAATACGCCAATATTTCTCGGGAAGTTATCAAGCCCAACAGGATTCCGTCTTCGATTACGGGAAGCCTTCGGAACTTCTTTGAGATCATCGTCTTCATCGCACTCTCGATCGAGTCTTTTGCACGAATTGTTACGACGTTCTTCGTCATGAACTCCGACGCTATGCCGTCGATTCTCCTAATCTTAGCCAACAGCCTTAAGATGTCCCTTTCGGTAACTATTCCAACCACAACTTCTCTGTCGTCGATAACTGGGCACCCACCGACTTTTTTCTCAAACATGAGCTCTACGAGTTCCTCGACACTCGCATCGTCGCTTACAGCAACGACGTTTCTCTCCATTATCTCCTTGACTTCTGCATTAACCGCAATCGAAAGATTTCCGTTGTATCTGTTCCTTATTATCCCATGCTTTTTCCCGCCTCCAAAGAAGTTCACAAAATCCGTCGCTGTTATCACGCCCCTAAGCCTCTTCGTTCCCGCATCCGTTATCGGGAACCTTCTGAAGTTCTTGTTTATCATGAACTTCATTGCATTCATGATCGTCGCTGTTTGTGGGAGCGTTTGCACGTCTTTGGTTGCAATCTCCATTACCTTTGAGTTCAAATCAACCATTCACACCTCACCCTCCGTTGCGCAGTCTTCGCAGACGTGGAGTCCGTTTACCTCTTTCAATAGGTCTGCGTATTTTCCACACTTTTCACAGATTCCACCCATCTCAGCGTAGCCGACCGCATGTTCTTTTACAAGCGTGGCAAATTCGCCGAGATCGAGCGCAACATCGAGGATGTCGTTGTCTGTGATTATCCCAAGGAGCTCACCGTTGTTGTTCACGATCGGTAGCCTTCGTATTCCCTTTTTCATCATGATACTCGCCGCTTCACGAACGCTCGTCGTCGGCTTTATCGTTATCAAGGGAGAGCTCATTATTTCAGAAACTTTTACCGACGCTGGAGAGAGGTTTTTTGCAACTATTTTCACTATTAGATCCTTTTCAGTCACTATGCCCACGGGTTTGTTGTTCTCGACTATCACCGCACTACCAACGCCGAAGCTAACCATTTTTTTCGCAACTTCTTGCACGCTCTCGTTTGCATTTGCCTTGCAGACTTTCGTAGTCATGATTTCCTTCACTGGCAGATCTGTGTGCATATTTCTCACCGTCTCTTCTTCAGCGAATAGTGATTTAAGTTTTTTGATGACATCACACTGCCATATCGTGGTTTCCTAATGCTTTATAAATCGCATCCCAACTACTCGCATGAGACTGCCTGGTTTTTACAACTTAAGCGTCGAGGAAAGATTAAAGAAGGTTGCAGAAATCGCAAAGCTCAGCGAAGAAGAAGTTAAAGCGGTGATCTCGACGGCAAAGCTACCTATTGACGTTGCAAACAGAATGATCGAAAACGTCATCGGAACCTTCGAACTCCCGCTGGCGGTTGCAACAAACTTTCTCATAGACGGAAAAGACTACCTGATCCCAATGGTGATCGAAGAGCCAAGCGTTGTCGCAGCTGCGAGCAACGCTGCAAAAATGGCAAGAGAAGGTGGAGGGTTCGTGACCGACTACACATCGCCGATTATGATCGGTCAAATCCAGCTTGTGGACGTCAAAAACCCGTTCTCTGCAAAGTTCGAGATATTGAAGAACAAAGAAGAGATAATTGCAAAAGCCAACGAATGCGATCCTGTGCTCGTAAAGCTTGGCGGGGGATGCAGAGACGTTGAAGTAAGGCTAATAGATTCGATCGTTGGTAAAATGCTTGTAGTGCATTTGCTCGTCGACGTTCGTGATGCAATGGGAGCGAATGCTGTGAACACGATGTGCGAAAAAGTCGCTCCTTTTGTTGCGAGGATTGCGAATGCAAAAGCGCATCTTCGAATAATCTCGAACCTCGCAATCTATAGACTTGCAAGAGCAAAGGCTATCTTCAAGAAAGAGGTTATTGGTGGCGAAGAAGTTGTGGAGGGAATAATCAAGGCATACGCCTTTGCGGAAGCGGATCCTTTTAGATGTGCAACTCACAACAAGGGGATCATGAACGGAATATCTGCGCTCATGGTTGCGACTGGGAACGATTTTCGTGCTGTCGAAGCGGGAGCCCATGGATACGCAGCGATGAACGGATACAAGCCCCTAACGAAGTATGAAGTTCTCAAAAACGGAGACTTAGTTGGTTTCATAGAGGTTCCAATTCAAGCCGGGATCATTGGCGGAGCAACGCAGACAAATCCAATTGCAAAGATTTGCCTCAGGATCCTCGGTGTTAAAAGCGGAGAAGAGCTTGCAAGAGTCGCTGCAGCGCTTGGGCTTGCACAGAACTTTGCTGCGCTTCGTGCTTTGGCTACCGAAGGAATCCAACGGGGACACATGGAGCTCCACGCAAGGAACATCGCAATAATGGCGGGAGCGAAAGGAGACGAGATCGACAAAGTTGCGGAGAAAATGATTCGAGACGGAAAGATAAGAGTGGACTACGCAAAAGAGTTGCTACAGAGATTGCGGTCATCCTAAGTTGCCAACGATTCCACGTAGCTCAACCCTCGACCTCATCGATTCCCTAAGAACTTTCTCGAAATCCGATTTTTCGAGCTCGTATACTTTCCCAATTTTTCCGTCAAGCTTCGGCTTCTTGTTGTGGATGATTTGCTCAACTACAATCGCTTCCGCCATTGCTGAATGGCTGATTATCGCAAAATCTGCTTTTTCCAATGCATATCTGTTCCCGTTAAACGCTATCGCAACTCCACCAAGCTCTTTAGCCTTCTCGAACATCTTACAATCCGTTATACTGTCCCCGATTGCAATCGGAAATTCCGGCTCATAGCTTTCCAAGATTTCAGCCTTTTCCTTCGCTCCAATGACTTTCAAGTTTTCAATCAACCCCCAAAGCTTTGAGAAAATCCTTTTGAGCTCTTTATGCACTTCTTCCCCGCTCAGCGAAGCAATAAAGTCGACGCTGTTGAGAAGTTCTTTTCTAAGCTCTTCGCTTAGCTCCATTTCGAAGTCGACCTCGCTTGCGTGGACTTCCTGAAATCCAAGAGCCTTTGCAGTCTTTTCGACGAATTCACGGTAAGCGGTTGAGATCACAACTACTCTACAGTTTTTCAAAATTCTGCTTGCTGCGATTTTTGCGTCGGGAACGTAAACGACTTTGATCATCGAGTCCAAATCGATTCGCTGTCTTGTTGCAGAGATAAAAGGTGCGATAAGCTTCAGCGTGTATCCCGCTTCGTAGCCTTCCCTTTTTTCAACGTAGTAGAGATAGTCGTCGAATTCGCTTATGTTTCTGAAAAAGCGGTCGTTGTTGAAGAGAGCCATGCATAGCTCGTATGCGAAATCGTTCAGAACCCAAGGTCCCTCGTAGTCCGTGAAAACCATTTTTCCAGGATCTTTGCTACTCCTGTCGAGTATTGTATTGCCTTCTTTTCCCTCCATGCGATCTCCCTCGGTAGAAATTTTTCTGCGAACTTTCTTAAAAAGTATTTCCTCACTTTTTTGCCTTCGACTTCCGCAACCTTGAGATCCACAGGTATGCTCACCGCAACCCTCAGAACATCCCAGCTCAGATATGGAAGGATCAACTTTATCTCAGAAGCGTAAGAGAGCTTTGCATCGCGAACAAGGTTCTTATCCCCGATCTCTTCCAAGTCCTGAATCAACGCCTTCTCGAGATCCTCTTTGTTCAGACTTTCGTATCTCTTGTAACCACCAAAGAGCTCATCAGCGCCTTGTCCGAGAACGATTTCGCTAAATCCAAGCTCTTTTGCAAATTCAAAAACGAGGTGCAAAGAAATTGCGATTGAGAGCTGTAATGGGCTCCGATCCTCGATTATCTCAGCGACTTTGCCCAAAACGTTTAAGACTTTGTTCTCGTCCACCTTCAGGATCTCGATCTCTCTCGAAACCTTTTTCGACGCCTCGACCAACCATCTCTCGTCTTCCTTGCTCGCAGTCACAGCAATAAGCGGTAGATCGTAGATCGAAGCCAAGAGAGCTGAATCGATCCCACCAGAAAACGCAATGCAAGCGTTCTTAAACTTAAAGCCTCCAAGAGCCTTAAGCATTCTCTCCTCCGCCTCTTCGATTGTAACTTCTTCCTTGCAGAAGATCTCCTGGAACCGAAACCTTCTCCTTTCGAGGACGTTGCCCGAGTAATCGAGCTTGACAACTTCCCCCGGAAGGACTTCTGTTGGATTTTCCAGTGATTTCTTAAAAGAGGATATGCCGATGGAGTCGTAGTAAATCGGCTTCCCACCAAGGATGTCACGAGAGAGGAGAATGTGCGAGGGGCGAAAAGCTACAACAGCATGAAGGCACTCAAGCTTTATCGGCATCTCGTTGTCAAAGCTGACTTTTGGCGTGATCTGGGAATCGTAAAAAACATTTCCTTTATGCTCACTCGGATACCTCGAGCTGGCGAAGATCCTACTTATCCTTTCTCCCTCTTTTTCGAACGCAACGCTTATCACTCAGAGAAATGCGGAAAAATGGAATATATTTGTTTCGTTGAAGACGGAGCAAACGAGCAAGGAGGTCGCAAAGGATATGCAGTTGCATGCGCCAATCACGTCGCCGTTAACACCGCCGAACTTCTTTTCTGCGTAGTTCTTGACAAGAATCGAGATCAGAATCACGAAGAACAAGGAGATTAGAGTTGAAAGCTTCAGAAAAGCTATTAGCAAAGGCAAAGCTCCGATCACGAGATCGCTCTTTTTTGCGAACTCCATCATGAACTTCGCCATCCCCTGCCAAGCTGGTTTCGAAGTCACGAGCAACAGTAGCATGGAGAACTTTGCAAAGACTTGCGCAACGATTATCTCGAGGGCTTCGACTCTCTGGAAAGAGTAGAAAAGAAGAAGAAAGTAGACGCAAAGAAAAACTACGCCACCGGTTCCGATGTTGAGATCTTTCAACGCAGTCTTTTTCCTATCCTCTGGAGCGAAGAACGCATCGCCGAAGTCTGCGAGTCCGTCGACGTGGTTCACACCTTCGATCGCAACGTAGAAAAGAAGACAGAGAAACGAGAGCCCAAAAACCGCTGGAACAGATATAACAGCTCCGATGAATATCCCCACGAATGGGAAAACCCAGAGATTCCTTCTGAGGACTTCTATGTCCCCTTTTACCGGTAAAGTTGTGAGAAATCCAAAGCTACTCTTCAAAATCTCTAAAGCCATACTTCCCATAGAGTGGAACGAATCTAACCGCCCCCCAGCTCCACTTCCTAACTCCGTTATCTTTTTCAACCACGTATAACAGCTGATACGTGTCCCCGAGTGGAATCACTATTTTTCCGCCGACTTTAAGCTGTTCTAACAGTGGCTTCGGTATTTCGGGTGCGGATGCAGTGACGTAGATTTTATCGTAAGGTGCCATCGGTTCGTAGCCTAAGCTACCGTCGCCAACTATTACGAGAACGTTCTCGTAGCCAAGCATGGACAAATTCCTCTTCGCCATCTCTGCAAGCTCTGGAATTCTCTCTATGGAAACAACAAGCCCATTTTTTCCAACGATCTCCGCAGTAACCGCAGCGTGATAACCGCATCCAGTCCCGATCTCGAGAACTTTTTCGCCTTCCCTCAAATCCAAGAGCTCGCACATTATTGCAACCATATGCGGAGCGCTTATCGTCTGCCCATAACCTATCGGCAACGGTGTATCGACGTAGGCTTCGCTTTTATAGCGTTCTGGAACGAAAATATGTCTCGGAACTTTTTTTATAGCGTTGTATACTTTCTCACTCAAGTTTAGCTCGTCTTTCAGCCTATTGGCAAGGATTAGCCTTTTCTCATCGAAATCCATAGCTTTTCAGCCCTCTCTGCATCTTCAACGGTGTTGATGTTTACGATGTCCTCGACTATATAGCTTTCCTCTTCCTGCTCTCCATCGAAATCCGCTAAGATTACGTTTATCCCCGCAGGCTCATTGCCTTTCACGACTTTTAGCGCCATTTTTCCGCATTTCTTGTAGAACTCGACGATCTCCTCGATTATTCCGTCTCTCAGATAAACGATGTCGGTCGAAGCTACGATAATAGGTCCTTTCAAAGAGAGCGAAGCTATGCACTCGCGGTAGTCTTCGATGAACCCGTTTCCGCTTGCCCTAAAGACCTCGATACCCTTCTCAAGCAGGTATCTCTCTGTCTTTGGCGTAAAGGGAGACGTGACAGCTACAATGCATTGATTCCTGAACGCCCTCAACGCATGATCGATCAGCTTCATACCGCAAACCTCAAAAAGCGGTTTTTCCCCTTTCCCAAGCCTTCTCCCCTTTCCACCGCACATGAGTAGAGAGAGCATCAAAACCTTTATTAATAGCCCGAGCTTAAAGGGTTGCGATCGGCATGGCGAGAAAGAAGGTTGCAAGGGTTAAGGATAAATGGACTACAAAGAAGTGGTTCACTCTCCTCGCTCCGGAGTATTTTGGAATGGCGGAAGTAGGCGAGACTCCAGCAAGTGCACCGGAGCTCGTAGTAGGCAGAACTGTCGAGACCACGCTCGCAGACTTAACAGGCGACGCTTCGAACCAGAACCCATACAAGAAGCTGATCTTCAAAGTGCAAAGAGTTGCGGGGGACAAGGCGTATACGAAGTTCCACAGGTTCGAGCTTATGCGAGAGTATCTGAACAGCCTCGTAAGAAGGAGAACGAGCAAAATCGAGGATGTGATTGACATTCAAACTGCGGACGGCTACAAAATTAGGGTTAAACCAGTCGTGTTCACGGTTAAGAGGTGCAAGTCTTCGCAAAAAAGGGCAATAAGAGCGATAACGAGGGAAATAGTTCTTGCAAAGTCGTCACTGAACTTCGTCCAGTTCTTACAGGAGTGCATTTTGGGCAAAATCCCATCGGAGATCTACAAAGGCGCAAAGAAGATTTACCCGATACGAAGGGTCGAGATAAGGAAGATCGAGCTTCTCGGCGAACCAAAGACTGGGGTGGTCGCAGGATGAAGTCGATGTATGCGTTCATCGCAGAAACTTGGCAGAGCGGTGCGATCGATAAGCTCATGTGGGAGAGATTGCAAAAATGGCGAAGAGAACCAGCGGTGGTAAGGGTTGAGAGACCGACGAGGCTGAACAGAGCTCGAGCGCTTGGTTACAAGGCAAAGCGTGGCATAATAGTGGTCAGAGTTAGGGTAAGAAGGGGCGGAAGGGTTGCGAAGAGGCCCTCAAGAGGGAGAAAGACGAAGAACCAGATGGTAAACAAGCTTACGCCCAAAAAAGGCTTGCAGTGGATCGCTGAAGAGAGGGCGAACAGAAAGTATCCGAACATGGAAGTTCTCGGCTCTTACTGGGTTGGCGAAGATGGAAAATACAAGTGGTTCGAAGTCATCTTAGTCGACAGAAACTGCCCAGACATAGTTGCAGACAAGAATCTGAGCTGGATAACAAGACAAAAGGGAAGAGTCTACCGTGGCTTAACCCCTGCGGGTAGAAGGGCAAGAGGGCTAAGAAGGAGGGGCTTTGGAGCCGAGAAGGTAAGACCGAGCTACAGGGCGAACTTCAGAAAAGAAGAATGAAGGGTAAGATCGAATGGATAAGAGTCTCTGCGGTCGTTCACTCGACAGAAAGTAGAGAGAAGGTTTCTCAAGCAATTGCTAATCTTTTTCCCTTCGATTTTGAGATCCAAGTAAGCTCCGCAAAAGGGCACTTCGGGAATCCGATCGAATACCTCGAAGTTGAGATAACAAAAAGCTCCGAGATCAAAGCCTTCTGGAAAAACCTTATCCAGCTCTTAAGAGATGAGCTCGAAAGCCTTTTGAGCACACTTGAGGAAAGAATCGATTCGCAGAATGTTCTCCACATAAGGATTGACAAACAAAAGGCGTTCCTTGGGGAATTCAGACTTTCGAACGTGGATCCAATTGCAATAAAGGCGAAACTCGTCGTTTATCCAGCGAGAAAAGAAAAGGCTTTAGAGTTTGCAAGGGAGCTATGTTCGACTTCGTAAGATTTGTTCCACCAAAGATCGAGCTTGGTTTCAAAGGCTTCGTCGTTCTCAGCGAAAAACCAACCGAAGGTCTTTGCGGATTGATCATAAGAGCTTCGAACGCAAAGGAGTTAAGGGAGAAGCTGAAAAACGTCGGCAATTCAATCGTCGCAGTCGAGTGCGCTGACTGGAAGGAAGCGGTGATGAGAAAAAAGGTCGACATTCTGCTCGACAGCGAGAACAGAACTCTCGACTATGCAACGATAAAGTTGGCAAAGGAAAAAGATGTTGCAATCGAATTTGGGCTCTCGAAGTTCATAAAGGCGAAGGGGTTGAAGAGATCTGCGCTTTTTTCGAGACTTAAAGAAGAGATCAGAGTTGTGAACAAGTTCGACACACCTTTCATCATAACCTCGTCCGCAGAAAACGTTTATCAGCTTAGGACGAAGAAACAGATCGAGACCTTTTTCTCTTTTTTCGGTCTCTCAGCAAAAAAAGCCGATTTCTTCGCTGAAAGAATTGTAAAGCGCTACTACGACGAAAGATACGTGATGGACGGATTTTTCATCGAAAAATAAAAAATTAGAGGGTGTCGATGTAGACGCTCTTCCTTACTTTCTCAACCTTCTTCTCTCCCACTTCCTTAAGCCCTGTTACTCTTGGCTCCTCGCTCAGATTTTCGTATTCCGCACAGCCAACGATGTCCTTGTGCTTTATCCCCGTCATGATGGCAACGACTCTGACGAAGCCCTCGAACTCCTTTGAGATCCTCGCTCCCCATATCACGTTCGCATTGTCGTCGAGCTCGAAGGTCAGGTTCCTTATTATCTCCTCCGCCTCCTTCAGCGTCAAGTCGTTTCCGCCCGAGATGTGCACGAGCGCCCCAGTTGCGCCACGATAGTCGACGTCGAGCAACGGATGAGATAGACAATCCTTGACCACCGTTGAAGCCTTGTCTTGTGCTTTAGCTTCACCAACGAGCATAACAGCAACTCCGCCGTGCCCCATTATAGCCTTCAAGTCTGCGAAATCGATGTTGACGAGCGAGGGTCTTGTGATCGTGTCCGTCAGCCCTTTTATCGTCTCCGCAATGAGCTGATCCATCACGCTAAACGCAGCGTCGATTGGCAGATTCGGATAGTATTCGACGAGCTTGTTGTTATCGAGCACAACTACCGTGTCGCAGTGCTCTTTTAGCTCCCTCAATCCCTGAATTGCCTTTCCTATTCTTGCCCTCTCAACCTTGAACGGCATCTGAGCGAAGCCGATGACGATTGCACCTTGCCTTTTTGCAATCTCAGCAACAACAGGCGCAGAGCCTGTGCCGGTTCCACCGCCCATTCCAGCGCAGACGAAAACCATGTCCGCATCTGCGAGCATCTCTTCGATCACACCTCTTGCGAGTTCAGCGGCTTTTCTGCCAACCTCAGGATACCCGCCCGCACCAAGACCACGAGTAAGGCTTCTGCCAATGAGGATCCTCTTGTCCGCCTTAGTCATCAGCAAATGTTGCTTATCGGTGTTAATCGCAATCGTCGTCGCATCCAAATCCATGTGCGACAGCCTGTTTATGGTGTTGTTCCCACAACCTCCGCAACCAACTACGAAGATCTTCGGCTTTTCAAAAAAGTCCTTCACTTCCTTAACCTTCTCCTCCCTCCTAATCCTATCCTGCTCCAAATACTGCTGGGCTTTACTAACCAAACTCTTCATCTCCTCCCACCCCACCTCAACTAAATTCTCCCATTTTGGAGGCTTTCTCTATCTGCTCCTTGTGCTCTTCAAGGAACCTCTTAATCGCTGCTCTTATCGCCTCGCTGACTGAAGTATATTCTCCAAGCTCGACAAGGAGCTCCAATTTCTGATATTGGGCTTCCGTGAGCCTTATGCTTATTTTTCTCGTCGGTGGCATCTTTCCACCTGAAGCACTGGCACATTTTGGGCGCACAGAAGGCGTTTTTTGTCCACCTTTTGTGCGCCATTTGCCCCCTTATTGGCGTATATTGTCCGACATTATAGAATATAAATTTTTCGATTTCGATTATGATTAAATCCAAAAATACGTTACCGCTGATGATATACTCAAATCGCTAAACTATTCAACTCGGGCAGTAAACTCTCCTAAACCCGCCTCAAATTAAGGAGATGTATCCGAGCGAGCTTTACGAAGCAAAAATAAAAAATTCCTCGAGCTAAGTGAGTTCATGATCTCCGCACACGCACCTGCGCTTGTTGACTACGTCTTCATCATCGACAAATTCCCAATGCCAGGAGGGCATGCAAAGGTTGTTACGACGGCAAAATTCCCCGGTGGCGCTGGAGCGAACGTTGTGCATAACCTCGCAACGCTTGGCGTTGATGCGACGCTCTTCACGACGCTTGGCAAAGATGAGGATGCGAAGTTCTTCGTCGAGAACACAAGGGCGAAGGTGTCTGCAGAGATCACCGACGAGCTCACAGGAAAAGTGCTCGTCTTCGTGGATCAAAAAGGGGAGAGAACGTTTTTCGTTCAACCAAACTCCGCAGAAAAGCCGTTTGTAAAGGTTAAGTATGGCGAGTTCCTATACGTAGATCCATTTCCAAGCGAGCTCAGCTTTGAAATCCAGAAAGAAGTCATGCAGAGCTTCGGAGGTTTTGTGATCCTCAACCCCGGGCATTTTTATGCGAGCATGGGATTCAAAAAGCTCGGCGAACTTCTCGAATTCACAGACATGGTCATCATGTCCTCCGCAGAGTTCGAGATCCTGAAAACTCCCCCGAGGGATTATCTTGATTTCGTAGACTACCTAATCGTAACCCTCGGTGAAAAAGGAGCAGTTTGTTATACGAAGAAGGAGAAGGTCTCGGACAAAGGTTTCAAAGCGAGGGTCGTCGACACAACCGGCGCTGGGGATGCGTTCTCTGCGGGCTTCATCTACGGTTTTATAAACGATCTCTCCCTTGAGAACTGTCTCAAGCTCGGGAACTTCTGCGGGGCTTACAACGTCGAAAGAATTGGGGCGAGAGCTTTTCCGACAAAAGAGATGATTGATGACTTCATCTTTAACCTGAGAAAACCTTAGTCTCCAAATTTCAAAACTTGCCTATCGAAACCTTTATATTGAAAATTGCGCAAAGGTGTTGTGTCGGATGGGGATTCTTTTGGTAGTGCCTTGTCGAGGCTCGTGCTATACATCGTGATCGCAGTCGTGATCTTTGGGATCCTAAACTGGTTCTTCTACTACTTGATCCCAGACCTTGTCGCAAAATACAGCGCTCTGCGAAGCCTTGCAATGCTCGTGGACTTCGCTCCCTACGTTTTCGTGATCGTAGCCTTGATCATTGGTTGGCTGATCGTAACCTCGATCGCATCTCTTATCTACGCAACGTTCGAACCCAAATACGGAACATCGACCGCTTCAGCGATAAGGAGCATGGTGAAGATCCTTGGACTCGGAGCTTTGCTCGCTGGAATTGCTGGTGGCGTAGCTGGCGGAACCGCTGGAGTTGCTTTGGGTGGCTTTATAGGTCTCGTGGTTGGCTTTGCAACACAACAAGTTCTTGGACAGGCAATCGCAGGCATGTTTCTCCTGCTCGCAAGACCATTCAAGATCGGCGACCTCGTAGACATGGCTGGAGAAACTGAGGTCACAGTAAAGGACATGGGCACAATGTTTACGGTTGTTGAAAGAAAAGATTCCAACATAGTTCTCATTCCGAGCACGATGATAGTGGGGCAGAAGATCGTGATCCGAAAAACAAAATCGTGATTTTTGCAAAAGCTTAAATACTCAACTTTTTAGAATTTTCATGAGCTACGAAATCTTGATGCAAAAACTCGGTTTCCCGAACTCTGAGAGACTCAGAAAGATACTCCAGTATCTCATGGACGAGGAGTCTGCAAAGGTCGCTGCAACGCTTCCAGGGAGCGTTGATGAAGTCGCAGAAAAGCTCGGAATGGATAAGGAGAAGGTGAGAAGGATTCTTGAAGATCTCTTTGCAAAAGGTGTAGTTTTCCCAAAGGACTTCAAGAATCGTGAGTTTTTCAGATTTGCAAGAGATATAATACAGCTCCACGACGCAACACTTGCGAGCCAGCACATGAAAGATGCGGAGTATGCAAAGCTCTGGAAAGAGTTTGGAGAAAAAGAAGCGCACGAAGTGATGGGCAGAGTTCTTTCCGGCGCTGGCATAAAGGTTTGGCGGGTTGTTCCGGCTTACAACGCAATAAAGGATTTGCCCGACGTCCTACCATACGAGAACATAAAGGAGATGCTGAAAGCGCAGAAAAAGATCGCAGTCGTTCCCTGCTCCTGCAGAAACGTAACCGCTCTTGCGGGGGATGGTTGCAAATACACAGACGAGAGCACGTGGCATTGCATACAAGTTGGTAGAGGTGCGGAATACGTAATCGAGAGAGGTTCGGGGAGAGAACTAACGGTCGAAGAAGCTCTAAAGCTGATCGATGAGATCGAAAAGGATGGCTTGGTTCACACCTGGGCAAACACGGCAAAGATCGTCGATCCAAGGGTGACGGTGAACTGCAATTGCTGTAGCGACTGTTGTGAGTTCTTCCTGTCTGCGAAATTCGCAAACGTTCCAATGGCTTCGTTGCTCGAGAAGAGCAGATACGAAGCTTACGTGCTCGAAGAAAAATGCAAGGGCTGTCAAACTTGTATAGAAAGGTGTCATTTCGACGCAATAGAGCTTTACAGACCACCAGGTAGTAAGAAGTTCAAGGCGAGGGTTATTGCGGAAAAATGCTTCGGTTGCGGAGTTTGCGTCGTTGGTTGCGAAGAGGGAGCGATAAAGATGAAAGTCGTTCGTCCTCCAGAGTTTATCCCACAGTAACAAAAGCCTTTTATATTTTTCCGCTATCTGAGCTTTATGGCAACGGATGAGTTTGCGATGTTCAGCAAATTTTTGAGTGAAGATGACCAGAAAATCCTCAGAGTTGTGGCGAAGGATCGAATAGCCTTCGAAGTCTTGAAAAAGTTGTTTGAATCCCCAGAAAGCGCAGAAAAATATCTCGTTCTACTGAAAGACAACCCAAATGCTATTCTCATTGCAACAAAAATCGCAGAAAGCGTTGGTCGCTACTTGAACCCAGAAGATGAGGATAAGTGCCTCAACATCTTTTTGAGGGCGATCGAATACATGAAAGAGACGAAAGATAGGAAAAGTATTTACAACGTTTTCAACATCGTGAAGGAAGCGATAGAGGGCAGAATTTCGCTCGGTAAATACGAGTCCGCCTCAAAGCTCGTGAGCATATTCTTGAACCTCGGAATGGGCAGTTATGTGAAAAGATTAGTCTTTCATGCGATCGAACTCGCAGAAAGTGGCGATTTCACACGAGCGCTGAAGATCCTGAACAATTTACCTCCGAACGACGAGGTTTTAACAACAAAAGCGTATGTCTTGGTTGAATGGGGCAAAAAAATCGCAATAAGCGACCCACAGCTCGGGTTGAGCAAGGTAGAAGAAGCTCTGAAACTCAAGGAATTGCCGTCTGCAAAAGTTGCAATCGCAGAGATATACGAGAGCCTTGGCAATTATGCGAAGGCATACGAAATCTACAACTCGATGAGAAATCAGCCAGGAATTGACGCAAAGTTAGCCAGGCTCCTAATGGAGTGGGGGGAAGAGGAGAAAGATCTAAGGAGACTTGAGGAAGCGAAGACGATGGTCAACGATCCCGTGATGCTCGAAGAGATAGACCGAAGGATAAGAAAAATAAGGGATCAAAGAGAATCTGGGTCGTAACCGAGCACCGCAGTCCACCACCACCTCGCCATGTCAACGAGATCTTTACTGAACGCCCCAGAGAGAGTGTATTCCCCATCCCTTATTGCTATCATCCCTGCCCCGAGGAGTTTGTTCCTCATCGAGTAAAACGAGGAACGGACCATCTTCAATTCCTCAAGAACTTTTTCCCACTCCTCAACTCTCAACGGCTTTCCAGCCTTTTGCCTCTCTTCAACGATGCTCAAGAACTTCACAGCCTTCATTGCAACTTCTTCTTTTCTGAAGATCCTCCTCATCAGCTCAAGCATCGGATTTTTCGACTGCGATATCCTTGCGGTTGCGGTTGACCTCACAATAACCGAAGTCGAAGTCTTTGGAGCGTCTTTGACCTTCACATTTTTGAATTTAAGGAGGTAGTTTAAAAAGTCTACGCTTTACACCGTTTAAACGACCGCTACAACTGTTGCTCTTTTATGATTATGGCATACGCACGTCCAACTATTTTGGTGTTCGCTGAAATTTTTGTATTATTTTTAGAAGTGAGTCGCCACACTTTTTTGGTAAGATCTTATATTTTTTCCCTCCAATCTTGATCCTCCTACCCGTTATTGCCACGAACTCAGACAAATCTCACCCTTCGCTCAAAACAGGATAAATCTCAATCTTTTTTTAATGCACCAATATGACCGACAACTTCGCCAAATTCGTCGATTTTGCGGATTGGCGTTAACTCGGAAATCGCCGAAGATGATCTGTGTAGTGAATCCCGGTGTTCATAAACCTATAATAGGTTTTCTGGAAATGATATGCTTGTCATTCTTGAGCTCAACTTCCCCTTTGATCCAAAACAACATTAAAAAACCTGCGGTCAAACAGCGATATACAAAGATATCTGTTTCGCTTAAAAGTGAAATATAAAGATTTTAGTTTAAGAATAGAAAAATTTTTAAAATCAGGATTAAACGAGTTACGTGGTGGGTATGAAGAGATCCGGATTAATAGTGTTACTACTGGCGGTGGCTTTGCTCTTCGCCGGTTGCGCAACGCAAGAGCAGAAACCGACGACGCCAACGACGACACCACCTCAAAAGACAACTTGGGCGTGGGCAACGCTCGACCCAGGTGGCTATGGTTATAGGGTGATTGCGGGAATATTAGACACGGTTAGGGCTGATCTGCCACAATACGAGTTCGTCGTGAAGCCGTATTCATCAACCACAGCTGCAATAAAGGGATTCTGCAAGGGAGAAGCAGATGGAACTTATATAGCGGACCTCGGCTTTAAAGAGCTCTACACGTTCACAGGAGCATTTAAAGACTTCCAGCCTGAAGTGAAGCAGATGCCCGTCCAAAGCTTCTGGACATACACGATGGAGACTTTCATCTTAGTGCCGAAGGATAAAGCGAACGAGATAAAGAGCTGGAAAGACCTTGAAGGTAAGAAAGTCTACTTAACACCCGCTGGTTACATGAACCACATAAACATCCGAAGAGCGCTCGATGCGATAGGAGTGAAGGTTGAGCACGTCGAAGTTGACTCAAAGTTTGTCTGCAAAGCTCTTGAAGAGAAAACGATCGTCGCCACAGCCCTATATACAACCGCCCGAGTGTCTTTGCCAACCTGGGGTCAGGAGCTTGCCATAGCTTGTAAAGGAAAGCTCGTCCCATTGAATCCAAGCCCAGATGAAATCGAAAAGATGCAAAAGGCTGGTCTGCAGATCGTGGAAATCGATGCAAAAGTCGTGGACAAGGAGATGACTGGAAAGATCTACGGTGTGCCATTCTACTTTGGATATCACACTGGAATGAAGATTTCAGAAGATGGTGTTTACAAATTCTTAAAAGCGATCGAGAAGAACGCTGACAAGCTACCACAAGTTGACGCAGGTCTAAAGCCACTGGCAGAGAACGTCGCACAGTTCCAGTATCTCGGTGTAAAGTCAGCGGATCCAAAGCTCGTCCCAATCCATCCGGGGCTTGCGAAGTATCTGAAGGAAAAGGGTCTGTGGGAAGCTGAGTGGGACAAATACATCGCGAAGTGATGACATGAAATCGAAAGCATTATCAGCTTTACTCTTTATTTTTTGCTTCTTATACTTCTCCATTGCCATCTACTACTACACTACCGGCACGATGGGGACGATGTTCTGGGTTCTTGTCCTCGTTCCAATTGGATTTACCATCTACACTCTAACCAAGCTCAAAAAAGGTGAGCTATACCCAAGACTTGGTAAACTTCAATATCTCGTCGGCGCAGTTTACATCTCGCTTTGTCTTTTCTCTGCCATCTACTTACCGACGAACTACTTAGATCTTATCTACTATCGAGCGGGATCCTACAATGTCGTGGACAAGTTCGTCGGAGTTGCCATGTTCTTGTTGATCGCAGAATACGCAAGAAGAGAGCACAAAGTTCTCTTCGGTCTTCTCTTGTTCCTCATCGTCTACTGCATGTTTGGAGACTACTTCCCCGGGATTCTTAGAGTCCCAAGCATAGATCTTGAAAGGTTGATCTTGTCTTCGACCGTGGAGATAAAGCTTGGAATGTTTGGAACCTACGCTCAAGCGGGAGTTGGAATAATCGGAGCTTTCCTTCTTCTGATGGGTGTTGCAAAGGGATTTGGTGTTGATAGAGCTTTGATAAAAACAATAATCTCCACTCTCGGTAAAAGACCAACTTTAATCCCGCAGTCTGCGGTGCTTGGATCGATGAGCGTTGCGATGTGCACAGGTTCGGGAGCTGCGGATTCTGCACTTGTCGGTCAATTCACTATCCCAGCGATGAAACGTGCAGGCTTCCCAGCGCTTTACGCTGCAGCAACCGAAGGCTCCGCAGCCCTTGGTGGACTCATCATGCCACCCGTGATGGCAATTGCAGCGTTTTTGATGGCGGAATTTCTTGCGGTAAGCTACTTCGAGGTGATGATCCGTGGGTTCGTCCTCGCATTTATCTATTACATCTCCATAGTCCTTACAGTTTACCTTCTGACACTGCATTACGTCAAACCAGGAAAAATCGTGCTCGACGACGTATTTTCACAACTCGGAAAGGTTACGAAAACGGAAAAGTTGTGCGCAGTGATCTTCTTCATAGCCCTTGTTTTGCTCATAGTTCTCATGGGCTACTTCTGGTGGCCAGAAGTCAGGGCTGCGCTTGTAGCGACCCTCGCCTTCATGATCGCAGTGTCTTTGGTAACTTTCGCAACAGAGGGGAGCTCCTTAGTAGAGAAGTTCAAAAACTTGGGCAAATCCCTCAAAGAGACCGTTGAAAGCTATCCCGAAATCATCGTCGACATACTCCTCCTCTTAGCACTGCTCGGAATAATAATAAACCTCTTCACAGTCACAGGATGGCTTCTGAAGCTCGGTATGTCCTTGGTTGCGCTTGGGAGAGAGAATCTGTTGCTTCTCGTTGCACTTGGATTTCTGTTGGCGTTCTTCCTCGGCTTTGGTCTACCTCCCTCTGCAGTTTACATCATCGCCTCAGTCCTCGTTGTCCCGTCTTTCATATTCCTCGAGTTCAGCCCATGGGTTGCGCACTTCTTTGTATTCCTCGTTGCTGCGATTTCGGAGTTCACACCCCCTGTAGCCCTTATCGCAGCGGTAACTTCAAAGATTGCAGAGACCTCTTTCATAAAAACTGCCTTCTACACCCAGAAGTGGATACTGCCAATCTACCTACTTATCTTCGCAGTCATAACCTGGCCCGAGCTCGTAGTCGCTCCGGGGACGGATATGCTTCTGGCTTTCGCAATAGTCCTAATTGGATGCCTCACAGTGACCGCAGGTAGTTTCGGAAAGCTATCAAAGAATCGCTTCATCGACATCCCAGCAAGACTCGTGCTAATAGCTCTCGGCTTGTTTGTGCTCTACGCCCCCCAGAAGGATCTTGCGATGATTTTAGCACCCATACTCGCATTTCTCGTTGTGCTGAGCACCAGAGCGACTCAGAAGATCTCAAGAGATACACAGTAAAGTTTTTTAAATTAAAGATGTTAGCGTTTGCAAATGCTAAACAAGATGCTTCTTCGAAACGTGAGGTTCGAAGAGAGGAGCATCGCTGTAAACGGCGATGTGTTGATAGGCTCAAACTCCAAGGTCGACTACGGAATAATAGCGAAGAAGATCCTTGCGGGAGAAAGAGTTGACATTGGTGGTGATTTAATTGGTGAGGAGATCAGAATTGATTCCTTTTCCGCAATATCTGGCGATGTGGTTGCGAAGGCAGATGCCTTCATCGGGGAGTTCGTCGGGATAGACGGGAAGCTAACCGTTTTTGGAGACCTCGAGATAGGCAGAAACGTTAGGATTAAGAACGGGTTCGAAGCTCGTGGACTTATAACGATCCAAAATCCCGCCTCGGTTGTTTTCTTCATCCTCCTCTACATACTACTCCTTTTAAGGCTGGGAAAGGTTGAAGAATTTCATATTCCGGAAGAAGAACTGAATCCGAGCTTCGTTTTGCCTGAAAAAACAATCATAACCGCAACGAGAATTTCGACCACAAAGAATGCAGACATTTACGACAGCAGAGTCCTCGGAAATTTGAGAGCAAGAGACATATATATCAGCAGAAGCGAGGTCTTTGGGAGCGTTAGGGGGAGAGAAGTGATCTTAGACTCGACCAGAGTCCATGGATACGTGCAAGGCACAACGATCTACCTCCTGAACTCGAGCGTTGTTGGAACGCATGTGAAGGGTAAAAGGGTTTATATGGAAAAAGGTTGTATTGTAGATGGAGGTATAATAGCAGAAGAAGGTGTGTGGATCCGTGATGCAATAGTGCTCAAAACGGACATCGGTGAGGAAAGTGGAGTGGGACAAGGAGAAGTTCAAGAGGATGTTTCCGAACCTATACTCCGAGATAGGGGAGAGGCTGATTCCGACGGTTCTGGATCACTTAGAAGTGTGTAAAAATCTCAAGGAAGCGATCGAGGTAATAGACTACTTCGAGAAAAAGGGGGAGATAACGAAAGAATACGCATCCTTCTTGCGGGGAAACGAAGCCTTGCTCAACAGCCTTATTAGGAAAAGGAAAAGGGGCGAATACGAGTCGAGGGGTCTTTTATGATCGAAATTGGGATTGCCGGAAAGCCAAACGCAGGAAAGTCGACTTTTTTCAAGTCTGCAACGCTCGCAGATGCGGAGATAGCGAATTATCCTTTTACAACGATAAAGCCGAACATCGGCATAGCCTACGTTCGCACCAGATGCGTATGCGATGAGCTTGGAGTTGAGTGCAAAAACTGCGTTGACGGTTGGAGATTCATTCCCGTGAAGCTCATCGATGTCGCAGGGCTTGTCCCAGATGCACACAAGGGCAAAGGGCTTGGGAATGAGTTCCTCGATGACCTAAGACAGGCGGAGGGGATTATCCACGTCGTCGATGCCTCTGGAGCGACCGATGAGAATGGAAATGAGATCGGCGTTGGCGAAAGGGATCCAATTGAGGATGTGAAATTTTTGCATAGAGAGCTCGACATGTGGATCTTCGGGATTCTGAAAAGGAATTGGGAGAAGATAGTTCGAAAGGCAAAAGCTGAGAAGAAAGAAGTGAAGTTCATAACCGAAGCCCTTGCCGGACTTGGATTTGACGAAACGATGGTAAAGGAAGCTTTTAAAGGAGTGGAAGACATTCAGAAGCTGAAAGACGAGGATCTCGTAGAGATCTCGAAAATCCTGAGAGAGAAGAGGATGAAAATGGTGATCTCGGCGAACAAAGCAGACAAAGCGCCGAAGGAGTTTATCGAGAGGCTGAAAAAGATTTCTGCAATTCCAACGTCTGCAAACTACGAACTCGTGTTGAGAACCGCTGCAAAGGCTGGCTACATAAAGTATCTCCCCGGAGATTCTGACTTCGAGATAAAAAAGGAGCTGAACGAGAAGCAGAAAAAAGCTCTCGAAAAAATCCATGAGTTTCTCGCAGAGTTCAAGTCAACCGGAGTTCAGGACGCAATAAACAAGCTCGTTTTCGACGTTCTGGGCTACATCGTAGTCTATCCTGTCGAAGATGAAGCGAAGTTCACAGATTCGAAGGGCAACGTTTTACCAGATGCCTTCTTGGTCAAGAAGGGCACAACTCCGAGGCAATTGGCGTATAAGATCCACACGGAAATTGGCAACAAGTTCATCTACGCCTTAGATGCGAAGAAAAAGATCAGGATTGCGGAAGACTACGAGTTGAAAAACGGAGACGTCGTTAAGATCTACTCAAGCGCTTAAGATTTCGAGGATCGTTTTTAAATCCGCATCCGTCTTAACGCAGTAACCGCAGTGGTGTGTCGGCGAAGCCCTAAAGCCAAGGCTTCTCAGCTTCTCAACAACTTCTTTTGTCGAGGGAACTGATCTTGAGATGGTACTGCAGATTTTTGGAAGGTTATAAGCCAAAGGATGATCAATTTCGCTGTGAATTTTGAGCAAAAATTCCCTCTGTTTTCCATCTGCCCTCGAAACCATCTTGCTCACGAATTCCGCATCTTTAAGTTCTCCAATCCAAAGCGGTCCGATGATTTGCATTTTGCTCCCGCAATCGCAAAACTCAACGCCTTCGCCGAATTTCAGGATTTTTTTAGCAAAACAATTTTTGCAGAAGGCGATGTATCCGAGTTTTTCGATCGTCTTCGTAGCCTCGGAGTTCGAGCGTCTCAAGCGAAGGTGGACTCGGTAGTAATGCTCTCTTGCCCAACTGACCAACGGGTAGATTGCTTTGTCGAATCGGAGCGCAGTTCTCGCAACAAAACCAATCAAGACCCTTAGACCGACTTCGTGTGGAACATCAGTTTTTAAAACAAACGCCGAGTATTTTCTAATTCCCGCAGAGCACTTGCAACAAAGCGCCTCGAGATCTGTTGCGGTAACACTCAAAAGCTTGGCATGAACACATGCGGACTCGATGAAGTTCGCTGGACTTCCAAAGGGATCTATGTCGACGTGTTCAAATTTCTTCGTTCTCGCCAACAATGATGCGTCGCTACAAAAGACCTCTGCGTCGATTTCGTTGAGCTCGAGGTTCTTCTTTATCGTCTCCACCGCTTTTGGATTTGCATCGTTAAAGGTGACTTCGCAGTTTGCTTCGAGAACCGCTCTTATGCCACGAACGCCCGTCGCAGACAACGCATCCAGAATTTCGTGTTTGCCGAGCGTTGAAAAAACTACCATGTCCAAATCCCGACAAAAACGCATCCTTGGGTTGTAGAAAGCATTATCTACGAGTATCTTTGCTTTACCCTCAATCACGAGCATAGGTCTTTACGATTTCTTCCGCAACTGAATTTCTGTTTTTCTCATCGACAACGTAAACCTTAAAACTCCTCTTTATCCTTTCTATCAGCGGATGGTTCGCTTTGTAGTGCACTGTGAACAAAAGGTTCTCTCTTTCGAGTAAGCTCTCCACAAGGGAAACAAAAGCTTTGCTCTTGAGCTCCATCGGTCCGACTTCATCGATGATCACGAGATCGCAACTTAAGTCGAGATCTCGAAGAAAGTTTTCCAAGCTCTCAACCAATACCTCGTATTTACCGACCATCACCTTCCCCTTTCCAACCCTCGCCAGCGGAGAGCTTCGATTCGAAGCCAAGTCAACGAGTCTGAAGCCAACTCTAACCCCTTTGTCTCTTTCCTCCATGGTGATGAAGCCCGAGATCTTCATCTTTGATTTCAAAGCCTCGTAGACTTTCATGCAGATCGTTGTCTTGCCAATCCCTGGTCTACCTGTTACCGCGATGCGCATAAGTTCAGTGGTTTCATCGAATTTAACCTTTCTCGAGGTATCGATTTTTATTAATCGGAAAAGAATAGAAAATTTTTTAACCCATGTTCTTCTTAAGAATTAATAGGGTGATGGAATGGAAGAACTAATGGGAGACATTTTTGACAAACCAGAGCCTTTAAAAGGCATAAGAGTTTTAGAAGTCTGCAGTGTTGTCTTAGGACCCGCAGCAGCGGACTACTTAGCGGAGTTTGGCGCTGAAGTGATAAAGTTCGAAGCTCGACGTGGGGATCAGATGAGATACGTCACACCCTACGCATACTTCTACAAGAACTTATCCCCGGGGCTTTTGGAGCAGAACCACAACAAATACTGGGTCGGAATGCACTTCGGGCATCCGAAGGCGAGGGAGATTTTTTACAAGTTCGTGAAGAAGAGCGATGTTGTCATTGACAACCTCACGCCCGGAAGATTGGCGAAGTGGGGCTTGAGCTACGACAAGCTCAGGGAAGTCAATCCGAGGATCATCCAGCTCCACGTCTCTGGATTCGGAAGCTGGGGTCCATTCACGGGAAGGACTTCTTACGATGCGATTGCCCAAAGCGAGGGCGGACTTGCCTACATAACTGGTTTAGAGGGCAGAATTCCGCTGAAATCTGGAGTGTGGATCGCAGACTGGACAACTGCGTTGGCTTGTGCGATCGCAATTCTTGCAGCGCTAAACTACAGAGAAAGGACCGGCGAAGGACAGTTCATCGACATCTCGCAAGTCGAAACTGTGATCCGCTACCTCGACTGGACTTGGCTCTACGTCTACTTGACGGGGAAGAACAGGGAAAGAGTTGGGAATCGAGACCTCGCAATCTGTCCTTCAGACCTCTTCGACTGCAAAGATGGATGGATTGCGATCTGCGCCTTCAGCGAAGAAGAATTTAAAGGGCTCTGCAAGGCTATGAACAGAATGGACCTCTTCGAGAAGTTCGCAGACCCTGTGCTTCGACTGAAGGACGAGAACGCAAGGTATATCCTTGCGGAGATAGCGAAGTGGGCTAAGGAGAAAACGATCGCTGAGATCGAAGAACTCGCACTTAAGCATGGATTCTCAGCTTATCATGTCGTCGATGTCGAAGAGGCTTACAACAGCGAGCACCTCAGAGCAAGGGGAGCGATTCAGGAATACGAGGATCCTTTGTATGGGAAACTCGTAGAGCCATGCTATCCACCGAGAATGGAAACACCTGCAAGACTCAAGTGGGGTGCAAGACCGATGGGCTTCGACAACGAGCATGTGCTTTCGAGGATTCTCGGCATTGGCATGGAAGAGATCGAAAAACTGTACGAGGAGGGCGTAATCTACAAGTGGAACCCCGCAGTCCCACCGCAGTGCCCGCCAAAGGACTGGGATGGGAAGAAGGGATTGAAGTATCCGTGAGGTGAGATCATGGAGGAGAGAAAGATCGTTGGTTTTGCAATCGATCCCGAGTATGCGAAGTTCATCCATTCGATAACGAATCCCGCCGACATCTACGGAAAGCCTGAAGCGATCGACGACATCGTTGTCTTAGATCTAAGCTATGCGAACTTCGCTGGACTCGTTGCATCTTCGTTCTTAGCAGAGCTTGGCGCAGAAGTTATCAGAATCGAACCGCCAAGCGGAGACCTTGCGAGGAAGATGTCTCCTGAGGGGATCATGGTCAACGGCACTGGACTGCCTTACATCGTGGAAGCGAGGAACAAGTATCACATAACGCTGAACATAGAGAAAGAAGAGGGGAGGGAGATTTTGAAGAAGCTCGTGAAAAAGGCGGACGTGCTCATAGAGACCTTCGCTCCAGGCTACATGGAGTCGCTCGGCATTGGTTACAAACAGCTGAAAGAGATCAATCCATCGCTGATCTACTGCGCAATAACGAGCTTTGGACAGTTTGGCAAGGATGCGGAGAAGTTCGGGAAGATGCGTGGTTACGACCTCATAGACCAAGCGAGAGGAGTCGTTATGAGCGTCACCGGCGAACCAGAGCTTGATCCCGATATCCCCAAGGAGTTCAAAAAACCCGTGAAAGCGGGGAACTGGATGGGGTGGTACGTTGGCGGAATGTGGGCGTCTTTTGGAATCTTAATGGCGATGTTCCATAGAAGAAGAACTGGAAAAGGGCAGTTCATCGATGTGTCGCCTTGCGAGGGCTTGATGGCGATTGCGAACTACCTGATGCAGTATTACCACTTGACAAAAATGGAGGGAGAAGCGAAGAAAATGGTTCGTGCGGGGAACTTTGACTACGCTGTCTTCCCATACACATACGTGAAATCGAAGGACGGTTACGTTTTCATGTCCGGCTTCACAGATCCGAACTGGGCTGCGCTTTGCGAAATAATGAATCGTCCAGATTTGCAGAAGCAATATCCGACGATAAGGGAAAGGCTAAACCCATACAACCAGCCTGTAGTTCAAAAGGAGATCGAGAAGTTCACGAGTCAATACACTTCGGAAGAACTGCTTAAGATCGTCCTTGATTATTCAAAGAGACCAGACAAAAAAGGCACTGTGGTTACGGGTAGGCTGAACGCTCCAAAGGAAGTTCTTGAAGTCGAGCATTTCAAGGTAAAGGAGATGTTCGTTGAGCGGAAGGATCCAAACTACGGAAAGGTTTTGATCCAGAACTCGCTGTTCAGGTTCATGTCGAGGACACCAGCGAGGATCAAATGGGTCTGCAGACCTGTCGGCGCTGACAACGAGTTCATCTATCTGAAGTATCTGGGCTTCGGGAAGGAGAAGCTTGAAAAATTGAAGAGCGAAGGAGTGATTTAAGCTTCCCTCTGTAGCTCCTCCCTTATTTTTTCGAAGTAGTCGAGGCTTTCTGGGTTCAGCAGAGATCCACGGTTCGTAACTGGTTTCCCATGGATTATGTTCCTGACCGCAATTTCGACTTTCTTCATGTTTACCGTGTAAGGAATGTCCGGTGCTTCGAGTATAAGCGCAGGCACGTGCCTTGGTGAGGCTTTCTTGCGTAGCTCATCTTTTATCTTCTTCTTTAGCTCTTCCGTAAGCTTGTAGCCCGGTTTCAGCTTCACGAAGAGTATTAACCTTTGATCTCCTTTCCAATCCTGAGAAGTCGCCAAAGAATCTGCGATCTCCGGCAATTTCTCGACGACGTTGTAAATCTCAGCAGTCCCAATTCTAACTCCAGAGATCTTGAGCGTCGCATCGCTTCTCCCGAGGAAAGTTATCCCTCCAGTCTTCGAGTGGAAGATCACGTAGTCGCCATGTCTCCAGACGTTCTTACCCTTGTCTGCGTAGAACTCGAAGTATGTTTCACGGTATTTTTTGAAATCCTTATCTCCCCAGAAGTAAATTGGCATTGAGGGTGACGGTTTTTCGCATACAAGCTCTCCAGGTTGATCGAAAACCGGATTTGCATTTTCGTCGTAGGCAAAGATCCTCATTCCGAGCGCAGGAGCTTGAAGCTGACCAGCATAAACGGGAAGCGTCGGCGAGCCTGCACAGAAACAGCCGTTGATGTCCGTTCCGCCAGAGATCGAGTTGAACCAAAGATCTCGTTTTACGTTCTCGTAAACCCATTTGAAGCCTTCGGCTGAAAGCGGTGAGCCTGTTTGCGAGATCTCCTTCAGGGATTCGAGACTGAACTCTGCGTTCGGCTTTGCGTTTGCGGTCATCAGAGCGTAGATGTAGCTCGCAGAGCAACCGAATACCGTTACCTTCTCCTCATCTATTAACCTAAACATCGTTCTCCAATCTGGGAACAGAGGATTCCCATCGTAGATCACGATCGTCGCACCCACCGCCAAGGAGCTCATCAGCCAGTTCCACATCATCCAGCTCGGAGAAGTTATGTAGCTAATCCTCTCCCCCTTCCTGAGATCCGTGTGCAGAATGAGCTCCTTAAGGTGGTTCACGAGCACTCCAGCGACAGATTGCACCATGCACTTCGGCTTTCCTGTTGTGCCGGAGCTGAACATTATGTAAACCGGCTCATTCGCTTCGACTTGCTCAAACTTGATCTCCTTCTCTTCCGAAGCGAAGTCGTCCCAGAGTTCTGCGTTCGGAATCGCCGAGACATCGGGATCCTTCTTCATGTAAGGGAAAACAACGACTTTCTCGATCGAAGGAATTGCCTTTGCAACTTCTTTGACGTTAGCTGTGAAGTCAAAACCCTTGCCCTTGTAAAGGTATCCATCGACCGTGAACAGAACCTTTGGCTCCAACTGCCCTATTCTGTCGACGACAGCGTTTGCACCGAGTTCGGTTCCGCATGAGCTCCAAACCGCACCTAAGCTCGTGGTGGCGAGCATTGCGACACAGGTCTCGGGTATGTTGGGCATGTAGGCGCAGATTCTATCGCCCTGCTTAACCCCAAGATCCCTCAACGCATTAGATATACCCGCAACCTTCTCCCTCAGCTCCTCGTAGCTCAGAGTTCTCCTTAGCCCAGCTTCGTTTCTAAAGATAAACGCAGTTCCCTCTCTGTGCCTTAGCAGATTTTCCGCAAAGTTGAGCTTCGCTTCAACAAACCATCTTGCTCCGGGAAACTTGTTGAGATCGTCGACGACTTTCGTGAACCTCTCTGAATAAACTACACCACAAAAATCCCATATCGCATTCCAGAAATCGGGAATATTTTCGACGGACCACTTGTATAGATCCCAATAATTCTGCAGATTTACTCCGAACGTCTGGTTGACGTAGTCCACAAATTTCGTTATGTTCGCCCTCTTTACGATCTCCTCGCTCGGTTTCCAGAGAAGCTCCATGGCTAAACTTTGGTTTGGAATATATGATTTTTGCGGTTTTGATCAATACAAAATCGAAAAAACTTTATACTTGAAAAATTAGCGATGTTTGATGACAATCGAAAATCGTTTGCCACCTCGGGATTTATGGCCTGAGTTCAAGGTTTCGAAAGAACTCTACGACTCCCTTCCAGAAAAATTGAACCTCGCAGAGGAGATTTTGGATAAAAACGCAGAAAAGCACAGAAACAGAGTTGCGATTTTCTTCGAGGATAAGAAATACACGTATCGCGAAGTCTCGGAGCTTTCGAATAGGGTTGCATCAAAACTCGTTGAACTTGGTGTCGAGCCGTTGGACAGGGTTGCGATAAGGTTCGCAAACGTTCCAGAAGCGGTGATCGCAAACTTTGCGATAATAAAAGCGGGAGCGATTCCAGTCACCCTGCACCCAAGGTGGAGCAAGAAGGAAGTTCTCCACGTCCTAAACGACAGCGAAGCAAAATTCGTGTTCACACAGCAAGCACTGCTTCCAGAAATCGAAGCCGTGAGACAAGAGCTGAAGTTTCTGAAAAACGTGATTCTCGTGGGCGATGAAAAAGTTGCTGAGGAAAAGGGTTACGTGAGTTTTGAAAAGATGGTAAGAGAGGGCAAAAAGAGCTTCAAACCGATAAAGGTCGACAAGGATAGCCCTGCGGTTTTGCTTTACACCTCTGGAACCACCGGTCTACCGAAGGGTGTCGTGCACTTCCTTCCGGGTGTTTTGAATGTCGTGAGCAATGTTGGCAAATACGTGTGGAAGTTAAGCGAAAACGACGTTCTCGGCAGTGCAGCGCCGATAAGCTTCGCCCTTGGCTATGGCGGACTTGCAATGATCCCCTACTACTTCGGAAGTGCGGTTTCTCTTATGAGACAACCAGATCCAGAATACGTTTTCTCGACCATAGAGAAGCACGGAGTCACCGTGCTTTCGATGGCTCCGACTTGGTATAGGAAAACCCTGCCGATCGTAACAAAGATGATTGAGAAATACGACATAAGCTCCATAAAGTTATTCACTGGCGGTGGGGAAGCGTTTGGAGCGGACACGATAAAAGCGTGGTATGAAAAAACAGGTTACATGATTGCAGAGGGCTTTGGAGCGACCGAGCTCTTTTACATCTCGATATCCAACGCAGTCGCACCGAAGCCAAAACCAGGCTCGATTGGCATGCCCGTGCCAGGCGTTGAAGTTACAATACTCGATCCCGAGACGCTACAGCCAATAAAAGAGCCCTACAAACCTGGGTTGTTGTTGATAAAGGCTCCATGCGGGACAGTATACTGGAACCCGTATGCGGAGAACGGAAAACTGCTCAAGAAAATGGAGAAAGACGTCCTATTCAAATCAGTTGCACTCGGAGATTTAGCCTATTTCGACGAAGAGGGCTACATTTGGTTCGCAGGAAAGGGAGAAGACATCATAAAGAGCTCTGGCTACAGAATTGGCGCTGATGAAGTGGAGGTTGCGATCCTTAGCCATCCAGCTGTCGATGACGCTGGAGTCGTTGGCGTTCCTCATCCAGTGAGGGGCGAAGACGTAGTTGCGTTCGTGGTGCTCAAGAAGGGCTTTGAAGCAAACGAAGAGACGAAGAAAAGCATATACGAGCATCTAAAGTCGAATCTCGCAGTCTACAAACTTCCAAGGGATATAATTTTCCTTGATCAGTTGCCGAGACACTTGACCGGAAAGCTCTTGCGCAGGGAGCTAAAGGAGATTGCGAAGAAGCTCTACAAGCCAAAAGACTGATCTAATTTTTATTTTGGTGATCAGGATGGTTGAATTGCTGGCTCCGGGTGGAAGTATAGAAATGGTTAAAGCGGTCTTGAGCAATGGGGCGGATAGTGTTTTCGTTGGCGCTTTTGGGTTCAGCAGAAGAAGTAGCTATGAACTTAAACACTCCGAAGTAAAAGAAGCGATAGAGATCGCCAAGAGAATGAAAAAGAAGATATACGTTGCGATGAACGCTTTTATAGAAAAAGAACTGATTCGAATGCTCTTAGATAAGAGAATTTCCGACTACGTGAAGTGGGGCGCAGATGGAGTAATAGTAAAGACACCAGAATTTATGAGAGCAATTAGCAAAGCATATCCAGATCTCGAAATCGTTGCAAGTGTTGGATGCCACATAGACAGTAAGGAGAAAATAGACTTTTACAGCAAAATGGGTGCAACAACCGTAGTTCTCAGCACAGAGTTAAGGAAAGATCTTGAAAAAACCGCAGATTTAAACGATTACGCCCATGGACTTGGGTTAAAAACAGAGGTGCTTGTGAACGGAACCGCATGTTATAGAGGAGTCGGAAACTGCAACTTTTTCAGCTATTTCAAAGATGCGTTTGAAACGATGACGTTCGTAGATTCCGATGGACTCAGGGTAGAGAAGATATTCGGCAATCCGGAAAGGGGAGGTGGATGCTACAGGCCCTGCTTATACATAGACGATCCGCTTGTTAAAGCCTTGGTGCCGAGCAGTGTTTTAGAAGAGATGCGTGGAGAAAAGAACCTGAACGAGAGATTCACGCTTGCAAGAGAAGTCCCAAAGTTGGTAGAGATCGGCATCGATATCTTGAAGATTCAGGGTAGAGAGTATCCAGTAGACCTCGTTGCGTCGATGACGAGAATTTTTGCAGATATAATCGAAAAATCTATCAAAGAACGACGCCCAGAGCTGAGTGAGGAGATATCGAGGCTGGATTTGCTTCTTCAGGAGTTAGATGCGATAAGGGAGAAACATACCGAAAACTTAAGGAAAAAACTCTATGAGAGATTAATGCCGAAGATGAGTGTGCTTTAAAGTGGGCTGTAGACTTTGAAAGTTGCTGTGAGCAAAGGTATTGACAAAATTTTTAAATCCTTCAAAAAATTTCGAAACATGGTAAAGCTGGAGTTCATGAAAACCTTCATGGAGGTCGTGAACACTGGAAGTTTAAAAAAAGCGGCAAAAAATCTTGGAATATCCGTCAGCACTGTTAGTTTCCAGATAGATGCTCTGGAATCATTTTACGGTGCGAAGTTGCTGAACCGAGGAATAAGAGGTGTGGAGCTTACAGAAGAGGGGAAAATTGCGCTGAAGAACATGGAGATGATAATGAAAAGCGTCGAAGAAGTGAAGAGACTGATTACGAACATAAAGGGGGAGAAAATTGTGCTCGCCTCGGGAATGGTTGGGCTCAACATAGTCCATTCGCTCCAGATCTTGCTCAAATCCAGATACCCTACCTTAGAGGTTAAGCTCGAATTGAGGGGAGCACATAAGTGTGTCCAAGGAGTTTTGAATGGTGAATACGACTTCGCTATTGCAGGAGATTTACTCGCCGAGCATTTAAACGATCCCCGCCTTTTTATGGAAGAGCTGGGAGACGATAAATTGGTTCTGATAACCTCCAAGGAGCACCCGCTTGCAAAAAAGAGTGCGGTATCACTGGAAGAGATAAAAAATGAGCCCATGATTATGCTTACGGAAGACTACGGAATAACTACGAGCACAAAAAAGGCTCTCGAGATGAGCGGTTATAGCATTTCGCAGTTCAACGTTGCCTACGTGGTCGGGGATTACTACTCAAAGCTACACGCTGTCAGCAGTGGAATAGGAATTGCGATAACGTCTTTTCTCGCAGCGTGCAGAGCTTACGAAGTCGGTTTGATCGAAATGATAAAGATAGCAGATCTGAAGTCGGATAGAAAGATCTACTTTGTCGCATCAAAGCTCGCAATGGAGAGCAAAAAGATGAGGGAGTATGCGGATTTCATACTATCCAAGGGAAAACAGCTTTTCAAAGATTTCACAAATCATTGCAAATATTTCGAAAGCTAAGTTCGAATGAATCGAACCAATTTTCGAGCCTTTTCTTTTAAAATTTGGCGACGATTTTCGATTGTAGGAAGAATTTTGAAACTATTTCAAAAATTTTGTCTGGTAAAAATTTTTCGAAATATTTTTGATAAAATTCGAAAAAAATAAATACTGGAAAGCAACTTGCGAGCATGATCGATTCGGAAGTCTTGCTCGACGATGTGAAGTTCGCCAAAGCCATGCTAGAAAAAGGGAAGCTCAGCAACGCGGACATGGTGTTTGTGCTGAGAAATCTTCTGAAACTAAAGTACTACCCGGTTGCCATAAAGTTTTTCTACAACGAATCGGAGATCGATGAATTCAAGCAGAACCACGACTACCTTATCGCATGCCATCCATACACTTTCTGCCACTTTTCCGCAGCGTCGAGGCAAAGGGGCGACGTTCTATTCGGAGATAAAAAGACGCTCGGCTGTAGCAACGCTCGATATCTCTTTGGCTGGAAAGAATTTGACGAAGGAGAAGTGAAAAGCCATCTAAAGTATACAAAGAACAGGGAGCAAGCGGAGAGATTCGTAAAAACAAAATCCAGATTGCCTGAGGGACTTTTGGCATTTGCAACTGCTCCTTTACATAAGGCGAGGTTCAAGGTCGACGTCGTGCACATAATCTGCGATGTCCTACAAAGCTACCACATCTACAACGACTATTCCTCAGCGATGGATGTGCATCCAATAACCCCTAACCTAATGATGAACTCCGCAGTTTGCGGGGGAGCGGTGTGGACGTTCAACAACAAGATGATAAACGTAGTTCCAATGTGCAGTGGTAGCTACACGGCGGGGAAGACTGAGCAAGGCGAAATAAACGTCTACATCCCCGGGGAGCACTTTGAAGCCTATGTTTTAAGACTTCTGGAGAGAACCGCCGAACAAGGCGGAGCGAGCTTCCCGAGAACAGGAGAGACGTATCCCGGATTTAATGTCTGTAAGCTCTGTCCATTCCTAACGTTCAAAAAGGAGGAGGTGTGAAAATGCTCGACGTAGTATGGGCGGACATAGATGGGACGCAAATAACGGTCAACGCGTTGGTTTATCTACTGTGGTTTATATGGGTTGGCTGGATTTTTTCGACCGTTGGCGCCTTTGGAGGGATAATGGCTGGAGTAGGGCATCTATCTATCTTTGGAATCGGAGACTGGGCTTCTAAGATGAAGGGAGTAAAGGTGAACATCGCCGGATACAGCGATGCGGGCAAATACCTAACAGACACGATAAGGTTCGGAAACTCCGTGCAAACGTGGTTCAACGCAATAGCCTCAACGATTAACTGGCAGATGCAAAAGCGTTTGGTCTGGCCCGCTGGAATTTCGCTCGGAATCGGTGGAATACTCGGCGCACAGGCTGGAGTTTGGGCTACAGGGGGTCAAGTAGCACCGGCGGTTTACATGGGGATCTTCGGTCTCGCAACTTACCTGATCGCCGGATACATGATCTACCAGATAACTCCGAGGGCTAAGAAGAGCAAAAAAGCTGGGAAAGAGGCAACGCAGAGGTTCATGCAGAAGGTCAAGGAGCTCAGGGAGCAAGGGAAACTAAGCGAATTGGAGGGGATCAAGAACCTGAAGGTTTCGCTGTCTGCGACGACGTTCGATTTCTACGGTGAATCGTTTAAGGTTAGCAACTACTCCCCGCTGATCGTCGGCTTCCTGATCGGCTTCTTCTCCGCAGTGATAGGCATAGGTGGTGGATTCCTATACGTTCCATATCTCACGAGCCTTGGGTTGCCGTTTTACATAGTCCCCGGCGCATCAGTTCTCGCCGTGCTGCTGACCCAAACCTCTGCTGCGGCGGCATGGCTGATGAAGGGCGTTTTGTATCCGGTGGGACTGCTGATAGCGGGCTGGATTGGCTTGTTCATCGGTAGCTACATAGGTCCGAGGACGCAGAAATACATCCCGCAGGACTACCTATTCATACTCTTCGCAATACTTGCGATCTACGTTGGAACTGGTTACGTCGCAAGGGGATTCTTCGACATTAGACTGCCCGGAGTATGATCTTCTATTTTTTAACCATTTTTGCAATCTTCTTCTCCGAGAAGTTGACGGAGCTCGTTTCTAAGCGCTTCTTCAGAGGTTTCATCAGCGAAATTGAAAAAGAGGAGGCGAAGATATCGGAACTCGAAGAGCTCTCCATATTGGCTTTAGCCATGGGTGAAAAAGAAGCATACAACGGATTCCAGCAGATGATGCGTGAAATCTATGGAAAAATATTTTTCAAGAAACTCGCATTCTTTACACCGCTCTTCTTCCTAATCCTCAGCCCCTACATGGTCCTCGTCGATATGCTTGGGGTTGGAAGTTCAGGCGCAGTCGTTGCAATCGCAATCCTATACTTCTCGTTTAAATTGGCGGTTGGTTTTGTAAAGCAAAGCTACGAGCTTTGGAAAGCGCAGAAGGAACTGAAAGAAGTTAAGGATTGGCTAAACTAACACTTGTAAATTAGCAGTATAAAAATGCACAGGTGCGATTTATCAAACTAAAATGGACTAAAATGGAAATCAATTTAAATTAAAAGCCAACTTAGAGAGAAGATGAAGTGGGAAACTCATAAAGCTATAGCCCAAGGAATCGCAAAGACCTTAGGTTTGCCAAGAGAGTTAGAAAGAGAGCTATTACAAGGAGTTGTTGAACCAGATATAGAGCGTGAAGCTGACGAAGTGCACCACGATGCATCTCGGATGAACGAAGTGAAAAAGCTCGTTTGGATGGCAAGAAAGGCACGTTTAAACTGTGGCGACAAGGGTAGCTCGTATTCTCGGACAGGCTTTGCACTTCATTCAAGACGCTTGTGTGCCAGGATCTGATTCATCCCTCCACGACTATGTAGAGAAAAGATTGGTTTATTTAAAAAGTGAGATCAGGAATGCTATAAACTATGGCATCGACGAGGGTCTCAATTCCCCATACTACGTTGAAAACATTTTAGATTGTCTCGGAGCTAGGGATGATCCAGCGGATGCACTATTCTGGGCTACATATATATCCGCCGCAGTAGCAAAAGCTGTTTTCTCGGATACAGAGCCACCATCAGAACTTGTGCAAAGTTACAGAATCGCAAAAGAGGGATATTTCAAAAAACGATCCCAATGGCATTCTTTGGATCTTTAGTGTCTTTCTTCTTAGTTTTCACTTTTTTACCCGCCAACCTCGATATAATTGTTGCAGTCTTTCTTGTTTTGGTCTTGCTGATCAAAATTCGGCGTGCAGCAAAAATCTCGCTTGAAGTCTTTGTCTTATCTTCGTATATTGCTATCTTATCTTTGTTTTTCGCTTTGATTTTGGGTATAGAAGGCTTTGTCAGTGCTCTAATGTCTGGAATCCTGAGTGGCTATACCATACAGAGACTTGATTCCAGCTATCATCGGTTGAAAAAAGTGGCAAAGTGGTTTGGAGTGTGAAGAATCAAACCTTTATCCCATAAAGCTTTTCCCTGAACTTCAGAGCGACGTTGACCAAGCTTATCAGCACTGGAACCTCGATGAGCGGTCCGATGACTGTTGCAAAGGCTTGATTGCTGTGAATTCCCCAGATCGCTATCGCAACAGCTATTGCTAACTCGAAGTCGTTGCTCGCAGCTGTGAAAGAGACAGCGGTTGTCTTCGGATACTCAACGCCGAGCTTGTAGGCGATGAAGAAAGTCACGAACCACATGATTAAGAAGTATAGGGTTAAGGGGATCGCAACTCTGAGAACGTTGTATGGCAATTCGACGATGTATTCTCCCTTGAGCGAGAACATTACGACGATCGTGAAAAGCAATGCTAAGGGTGTTATAAGGCTGAGTTTCGGCGCCAAAACGTTCTCAAACCAATCCTTTCCCTTTGCCTTGAAACTCGTGTATCTCGTAACGATTCCGCCGATGAAGGGGATTCCGAGGTAGATGAAAACTGTTTTCGCAGCGTCGACGATGCTAACCTCTGCATTTACTCCTTCGGCAAGTCCGAGTTTTGTTAAAGCGAGGGTGATGAATAGGTAGATGTAAACCGCATAGAAAATGATCTGAAAGATTGCGTTGAACGCAACCAACCCAACCGCAAGCTCTCTGTCGCCTTCTGCCAACTCGTTCCAGACTATGACCATCGCAATGCATCTCGCCAATCCCACGAGAATTACGCCCATCATGAACTCTGGAAGATCCCTCAGCAAAGCGATTGCCAAGAGAAACATCACTATTGGTCCGACGATCCAGTTTTGGGTCAAAGAGAACGCAAGAAGCTTCAAATTCCTAAAAACTTTGCCCATCTCCTCATACTTAACCTTGGCGAGCGGTGGATACATCATCAAGATTAGGCCGATCGCTATTGGTATCGAAGTCGTGCCAATGCTCATCGACGCCAAAGCGCTTGCAACGTTTGGGCACACATAACCCAAAGCGATTCCGAATATTATTGCCAAGAAGATCCATAGAGTCAAGTATTTCTCAACCAAGCTCAGCTTCCTCTTTTCAGCCATTCAACCACCTTCAAAAATCGATCTCAGCGTTGGAGACAACTTCTCAACTGCGATTTTCTCGATCGTCTCAGTCTTCACGAAGATTAGACAGCAAACCTTTCCACTTTCGTCGCAAGCTGAGAGAATTGCAAGCTTGTCCCCAGCCTTTAGCTCCGCTTTCTCACGAAGCTCCTTTGGCAAAACTATCTGTCCACGAGTATCTACGCTTACGACAGCCTCGAGTCTGCATACGTTACAACGCATGACTTCAGTTTTTTCTGAGTTTTTAAACTTTTCTGAATTTTCCGAAAATTAACTCAGCCCGAGGTGATTTTTAACGCTTGCAACACCCCTTATCGCAACCTCGAAGAACTCATCCAAGGGCATCAACTTCTCTATCATCCTAATCCTCCCCCGATCGCAACCCGCTGCAAAGCTCTTTTCCTTGAACTTCTTCTTCACAGTCTTCGCAGTTACTTCGCCTATCCTTCCACTTTTGACAAGAGCGCATGCGATCACAAGTCCTGAAATGCTGTCCGACGCTTGCAACGCTATTTCTACCGCACTCTCGTAGTTCCCAAACAAGTGGTGGTTATGTCTTTTTACAATCTCAGCGATATCTCCGTAGCCCTCTTTTTTGAGGATTTCCTCCGCAATTATCCCGTGTTTCTGCATATCGCCGTTGCAGAGCTCGTAGTCTATGTCGTGGAGCAAGCCTATCTTGAACCAAAGTTCCTCGTTCTCCCCCAGCTTCTTCGCAACTTCACGCATAACTCCAGCGGTTGCAATGCAGTGCTTGATCAACGACTCGTCTCTCAAATACTTTTTCAGAACTTCGAGTTCTGCTTCCATAGTGGAACTTGACGCCCCGATTAAAATCTTTATAATCTGACGCAATCCTTCTGTAGATGAAGGCGATTGAAATCTTTGTGAGTGGCGTAGTCCAAGGAGTTGGTTTCAGATACTTCACAGTCAGGGTGGCAAGAGAGCTTGGAATAAAGGGCTACGTGAAGAACTTATCCGACGGAAGAGTCTACATCTACGCAGTCGGCGACGAGAGGGCGTTGGAGAAGTTCCTTGCAAACGTTCGCAAGGGTCCGCCCTTAGCTGTCGTTAGGGACGTTGTCGTCAAAGAGGTTCAGCCCCAAGAGTTCGAAAAGTTTGAGGTGAGACGCTGATGGTTGCAAAGCGCATCATTCCTTGCTTAGACGTAACCTACCGAAACGGAGTGGCGAAGGTTGTAAAAGGTGTCGAGTTCGTGAACCTTCGTGAAGCTGGTGATCCAGTTGAGCTTGCAAAGAGATACAACGATGAGAAGGCGGACGAGCTCGTTTTTCTCGACATAACAGCGTCACCTGAAGGGAGAGAGACGATGGTTGAAGTTGTTTCGAGGGTTGCGGAGCAAGTCTTCATACCGTTAACCGTTGGAGGGGGAATAAGGAGCATAGAAGACATAGATCACATCCTCTCCGCAGGAGCGGACAAAGTTTCGATAAACACATCTGCGGTTAAGAATCCAAATTTCGTAAAAGAGGCTTCTCAGATCTTTGGCACTCAATGCATCGTCGTTGCGATTGACTGCAAGAGAAACTTCGATCTAAGGAAAGGGGAGCATATAATCGAGCTCGAAAACGGGCAAAAAGCTTGGTATGAGGTCTACATCTACGGTGGGAAGAAAGAGACTGGTATCGATGCGGTTTCTTGGGCTAAGAAGGTCGAAGAACTTGGAGCTGGTGAGATCCTGCTAACTTCTATGAATAGAGATGGAACCAAAGACGGCTACGACATACCCATAACGAGGAAGATAAGCGAAGAAGTCTCGATTCCAGTCATCGCCTCAGGTGGTGCTGGAAAGCTCGAACACTTCTATGAGGCGTTTGTCTATGGAAAAGCGGACGCTTGCTTGGCTGCGGGTATTTTCCACTACGGAGAGATCAGAATCGAGGAAGTGAAGAGGTATCTCAGCGAGAGGGGAGTGAAGATCAGATGGAGATAAGGGAATTCCAGAACATGATAGCGGAAATCTACTTGCACCGAGACTTACAACGAGGAGTCGAGAAAACGATGCTATGGATCGTAGAAGAGGTTGGTGAGCTTGCGGAAGCTGTGAGAAAAGGAGAGAACGTCGGCGAGGAGATCGCAGACGTCATTGCTTGGATCGTGAGCTTAGCGAATCTCTGCGGAATCGATGTTGAAAGAGAAATTCTTAAAAAGTATCCGATGTCATGCAAAAAATGCGGTAAAAAGCCTTGCGAGTGTGATGATGCATGAGATTCCTTATACCAAGTGAGGAGGACATCGCAAAAGGGCTTACCACGGACAAATACTTCATATGGACTGAAAAAGTCCTGAAAACTAAGGGTGTGAACCCGAAGGTTGTGATGGAGGTTACGACTTCGGAATGGGGAATTTTTGCGGGTCTTGAAGACGTCTTGAGTTTGCTCGAAGGTTTGCCTGTGGACGTTTACGCAATGCCCGAAGGTTCGCTTTTCTTCCCTCACGAGCCTGTGTTGACAATCGTGGGCAGATACTTGGATTTTGCGAGATTTGAAACTGCGATCCTCGGATTTCTCTGTCATGCAAGCGGTGTTGCGAAGCAAAGCTTCAAGTTCAAGCTTGCAAGCGGGGACAAAAAGATCTTTTCCTTCGGAACACGAAGAGCGCATCCGGCGATTTCCGCAATGATAGAGAGATCTGCACTCATCGGTGGTGTCGACGGGGTTAGCAACTTCATCGCAGAGAAGTATCTTGGTGTGGAGAGCGTTGGAACGATGCCCCATGCGCTGATAATAAGCTTTGGAGACCAGATCTCAGCATGGCGAGCTTTTGATGAGGTTGTAGACGAGAAAGTGCCAAGGACTATGTTGATAGACACCTACTACGATGAGAAGACTGAAGCGGTGATGGCAATCGAGAACGTGAAAAGAGTCAACGCAGTTCGCCTTGACACGCCCTCGTCAAGGAAGGGGAAGTTCAAGAAGATAGTCGAGGAAGTAAGGTGGGAGCTGAAGATAAGGGGAAGAGAAGACGTGAAAATCTTCTTGAGCGGTGGTTTGAGACTTGAAGATGTCATCGAGCTCCGTGACGTTGCGGATGCGTTTGGTGTCGGAACTGCGATCAGCGCTGCGAGACCAGTTGACTTTGCGATGGACATCGTTGAGAGAGATGGGAAGTTCTGTGCGAAAAGAGGAAAGAGAAGTGGGATGAAACAGGTTTATAGGAACTGGGAGAAGCTCGAAGACGAGATCAGGCTTTTCAGAGACGAGAAACCCGCTGATAAAGAGCCTATGCTCAAGAAATTCATCGAAAATGGCAAGATCGTCGCAAAAACAGATATGAACAGCGCAAGGAGTCTTGCTTTGAAACAGATGGAGATAATAAAAAGGCTCGGAAGAGAGGAGGAATTTCTAACGTCCGAGTGAAGTGTAAATCCTCCAGAGCTTTTCTTCGATTTCACCATTTTGGACTTTCATTGTATAAGCCTTTCTGATCTTTTCTCTGACCTTTTCTGTTTCGTATTCCACAAACACTCTGCTGAGCTTCTCCTGCGCTTCGATGTATTTCTCAACGTAGCTTGGAACCTTTTCCGTGATCCTTCTCTCCTCGATGAACCTCGTGTGTAAGTTGCCCTTGACAAACTCCTCGTCGTCAAGGATTGCCATATGCAAGGGAATGTTCGTCGTTATCCCTGCGATAACGTATTCCATCAACGCTCTTCTCGCCCTTGCGATCGTTTCTTGCCTGTCTCTACCAAAAACTGTGAGCTTCGAGATCATTGGATCGTATTCGTCCGGAATTCTACAACCAATGTGGACCGCACTGTCCAACCGAATCCCAAAACCTCCGGGACTTCTGTAGAACTCGATCCTCCCGCTGACAGGTAAGAACTTGATGGGATCTTCTGCGTATATTCTGAGCTCCATCGCATGCCCACGGAAAGATATGTCGCTCTGCTCAAACTCGAGCTCGTTCCCATATGCGATCTTTATCTGCTCCTTCACTATGTCCACTCCTGTTACGATCTCGGTTATCGTGTGCTCAACTTGGAGCCTTGCGTTGATCTCTAAGAAGTAAAAGTTCCCGTTCTCGTATAAGAATTCGAAGGTTCCAGCGTTCTTGTATCTTAGGCTCTTCGCACCCTTTATCGCAATTTTCCCTATCTTCTCCCTCGTCTCCTCGTTCACAACTGGCGAAGGTGTTTCTTCGATCACCTTCTGATTCCTACGCTGAACACTACACTCTCTCTCGCCAAGATGGATGAAGTTCTTCCCATCGCTCAAGATCTGGACTTCGATGTGCCTCGGTTTTGTCAACCACTTCTCAATGTAAACAGTCGGATCGCCAAAGTATTTCTCACCGAAACTGCTCGACTTCACGAACGCAGACTCGAGCTCTTCTTCGTTTTTGGCGATCGTAATTCCAATTCCGCCACCGCCACCCGAGGCTTTGACCGCAACTGGGTAGCCGACTTTTTCAGCCCACTTGTAAGCGTCGTCGATCGTTTCGAGCGCTGGGGAGCCGGGAATCACGGGAACACCAGCGGAGATCATCTTTTCCCTCGACTCGACTTTCGAGCCTGAAATCCTCAGCACGTCAGAAGATGGACCGATGAAAACGATTCCCTCCTCTTCGCATCTCTCCGCAAACTCTGGATTCTCAGAAACGAAACCGTAGCCCGGATGGATTGCTTCTGCTCCGCTTTGCTTTGCAATCTTTATTATCGCCTCGATGTTCAGATAGCTCTCCTTTGGATGCGACTTTCCCACGTAGTAGGCTTCATCCGCATAGTAGCGATGGAGTGCCCTCTCATCTGCGGAGCTGTAGATCGCAACGCTCCTAATCCCAAGCTCCCTGCACGCACGCATTATCCTTATCGCTATCTCCCCACGGTTTGCGACGAGGATTTTTTTGAACATCCTGTCGCCCTAATTTCGGCGGTTATTAAACTTTTCCTTTAAAAAAGGCGAGCCAAATACAGAAACAAAGTATTTTTCAGAGCTGGATACGTATTTCCTTAGTATTCGGAAGAATAAAATTTATCATTGGAATTTATCTAATTTGGTTACCGAAAACGATTTAGCCAAAAAGAGCAATGGGGGGCGATGAAAGTGATAAGCATCTTCGATACAACACTTAGGGATGGCGAGCAAATGCCCGGGGTATCTTTACCTCCGTTCTACAAAGTTCAGATAGCAAAAGCCCTCGACAGGCTTGGGGTTGATGTTATCGAGGCGGGATTTCCATCCGCTTCAAAAGGAGAGTTCGAATCCGTGAAAGAGATCTCATCTCTTGGTCTGAACGCAGAGATCTGCGGACTTGCGAGGATCGTAAAGGAGGACATAGACTCTGCCATAGATGCGAACGTGGACATGGTCCACATCTTCACCCCCACCTCCAAGATCCAGATAGAGCACACGCTGAAACTCAACTACGACGAGATAATCGCAAGATCCGTTGACTGCGTAGAATACATAAAATCCCACGGGCTAAAGTGCATGTTTTCGGCGATGGATGCAACTCGAACCGATTTCGAGTTTCTAAAAAAGATCTACAAAGCAGTCGAGGATGCGAAAGTGGACATAATAAACATCCCAGACACCGTCGGAGTTGCGACGCCGTTCAAGTTCTACGAGTTGGTTAAAAAGCTTAGGGAAGAGCTCAAGGTCAAAATAGATGTCCACTGCCACAACGACTTTGGACTTGCGGTTGCAAACACATACGCAGCAGTTCTTGCAGGAGCGGATGAGGTTCAGGTCACTGTGAACGGAATCGGCGAAAGAGCTGGAAACGCGAGCCTCGAGCAAGTCGTGATGATACTGCACTCGATCGAGGGCATCAAAACGAACATAAAAACCGAGCTTCTCTATGATACCTCGAAGCTCGTGGAAAGACTTACCGGCGTAAAAATGCCTCCAAACACGCCAATCGTCGGTGAGAACGCCTTTAGTCACGAGAGCGGTATTCATGCGCACGGTGTGCTGAAGGAAGCTTCAACCTTTGAGCCGGGAATTCTAAAGCCAGAGATGGTTGGGCACAGGAGAAGAATCGTCATCGGAAAGCACGCTGGTAGGTATCAGATAAAGAAGATACTCGAAGATGCTGGATACAGCGTAAGCGAGGATGCGCTGAACAAGATATTCGAAAAAGTGAAGGAAATGGGAGACAAAGGTAAGAAGGTGACGGACAGGGACTTGTTTACGATCACCGAAATCGTGCTTGGAGAGATGGTAGCCGAAGAGAGGGCGGTTGAGGTCGAGGAGATCACGGTTATAACGGGGAACAAAGTAACTCCAACCGCAGTTGTGAACGCAAAGGTCTTCGGAGACAAAAGGGTTGCGTCCGCAATTGGTGTCGGTCCAGTAGATGCGTCGCTGAAAGCGGTTCTCCAGCTTGTAGGGGGGAAAATGCAAATTCGTGAATTCAAGCTCGACGCAATAAGTGGCGGAAGCGATGCGATCGCAGAGGTGTATGTTACAGTTGAAGACGAAAACGGACACGTCTTCACTTCCCGTGGTGCATCGCAGGACATTGTCATGGCTTCGTTCGACGCAGTCGTTAATGCGGTTAACTTCCTGATGAGGAGGAGAAAATGAAGTTCACGAAAATGCATGGAAACGGAAACGATTTCGTTTTGATCGACGAATTCAACGAGATCGTTGTTCCCGAGGCAAAGAAAGCCGAGTTTGCGAGAAAGATCTGCAACAGAAACTTCGCAGTTGGCGCTGATGGGGTCATATTCGTTCAACGATCCGCAATAGCGGACGCAAAGTTCAGATTCTTCAATCCCGACGGCAGTGAGGCAAAGATGTGCGGAAATGGGATAAGATGCTTTTCGAGGTTTTTAGTCGAAGAAGGCTATGCGAAGATGGGGAAGATCAAAGTTGAGACGCTCGCAGGCGTGAAGGAGCTTGAAGTCAGCTTCGATGGAAAGTGGTGGGTCAAAGTTGACATGGGAAAGCCTGAGTTCGAATTTAGCAAAATTCCAGCGAAGAAAGAAGTCTGGGGGACGATTTTTGAGTTCAAAGAGAAGAAATATGAGCTCTATGCTGTCAACACAGGTGTGCCTCATGTCGTGATCTTCGTTGAGAACCTTGATTTCGACATAGTTCCGATCGCAAGGGCAATTCGATACTCCGAGCTCTTCCCCGAAGGGACGAACGTGAACTTTGCGAAATTCTCGGATGGAAAGTTCTACGTCAGAACTTACGAGAGAGGGGTTGAGAACGAGACCCTGAGCTGTGGAACGGGTAGCGTCGCAGTTGTTGCGGTTGCTAAGAGACTCGGAATCACAGACAAAGCGGAAGTGATAACAAAAGGCGGAATCTTAAGGGTTGAAGTAAACGATACCGCCTTCATGACCGGTGGCGCAACTCGTGTTTTTGATGCTGAGCTGAGAGATGAGATTTGAGAACCGCTTAGTCCTATCTGCGATGGCTGGAATAAACAACGCCGAGTTCTGCAAGAAACAAAAAGCGGGACTCGTGATTCTCGGCGGATTTAACGCAGACAAAGGAGCGATGGATGCAGCGAGAAAAGCGGTTGAGCGAGGAAGGAAAGAGTTCCTATTTGAAGAGCCGATTGAAGGGATCGAGAAGGAGATAAAGGCGATAAAAGGTAGAAAGTTCGCTGTCAACGTTCGCTCTTCAACCATTGACGGCTACTTAGAAGTTGCGAACCTTGTTGAGAGCTATGGAGGAATCTTGGAGATCAACGCACACTGCAGACAACCAGAGTTCGTTTCTGCGCATTGCGGGGAGTGGTTGCTTTTCAATCTCGAAGAGCTGTTGAAAGTCGTGAAAGCGGTTTCAAACATCGCAGTTACTGCGACGAAGATTCGAGGAGGCTACAATTTAGACTACGAAGCGATCTGCAAGAAAATTTTTGAGAACGGATGCAAAATCATCCACGTCGATGCGATGATCCCGAACGCAACTTGCGATTTCGAGCTAATAAGGAAGCTCTCACCGCTCGGTTTTGTCATAGGGAACAACTCCTTCGTCGACATCGCTACGGGGGAGAAAATGATTCTTTCTGGAGCGAAGATGGCTTCTGCTGCGAGGGCTGTGCTTAGGGATGAGAGGTTTTTTGAGAAAATGCTCAAGAGCAAAATTCTATCGCAAGCGGTCGAGCTTGAGTAACGGCCAGCATTTATATACTCTGAGACCACGTTAATGCGATGTGGAGCATACTCAAAGCACTCAGGGAAAAACCTGAGATCTTATACGAGTCACAAAAAAGGCGCAACCTGAGCACGGAGATCATAGATAAGGCGATAGAGCTCGACAAGAAATGGCGAGAGAAGCTGAGAGAAGTTAACTCGCTTAGGAAACGAAGAAACGAGCTTTCTAAGCTCTTAAAGGAAAAGAAAGACCAAAAATTGGTTGAAGAGGCGAAAAAAATAAGCGAAGCTGTGAAAAATGCGGAAGAGGAGCTCAAGAATCTCGAAAAAGAACTCGAAAACGTTCTGCTTTCAATCCCAAACATAGTCCACGAATCCGTGCCAATTGGAAAAGACGAAAGCGAAAACGTTGCGATTCGCTATTGGGGAAAGGCAAAGGTGTATTTCGAAGATGTTGACAGATTTTTGGCGATTACGAATCAAAAAGCTGATTACGAGGTCGTAAACCACAAACCCGTAGCCCACGCAGACGCAGTCGAGCTCTTCGGTTGGGCGGATACAGCAAGAGCGGGAAAGGTTGCGGGAGCGAGATTTTACTACCTCTTCGACGATCTTGTATGGCTCGATTTTGCTTTATCGCTCTACGCAATTGACTTCCTGGCAAAGAACGGATTCAAAATCGTAGTTCCGCCGTTCATGCTGAGAAGAGAGGCTTATCAAGGCGTCACAGCTTTCAGCGACTTCGAAGACGTGATATACAAGATCGAAGGCGAGGATTTGCACTTAATTGCAACGAGCGAGCACGCAATCGCTGCGATGCACATGAACGAGACACTTGAAGAGAACGAGTTGCCATTGCTATACGCAGGCTTCAGTCCTTGTTTCAGAAAAGAAGCAGGAGCGCATGGGAAAGACACGAAGGGGATTTTCAGGGTTCACCAGTTCAACAAAGTCGAGCAGTTCGTCTTCTGCTTACCAGAGCAAAGCTGGGAGTGGCATGAAAAGCTGATTGAAAACGCCGAAAGGCTTTGGCAAGGGTTGAGAATTCCTTACAGAATAGTGAACATCTGCACGGGCGATCTTGGAATTGTTGCATCGAAAAAATACGATCTCGAGGCTTGGATGCCGTCGCAGGCGACTTACAGAGAAATGGTCTCCTGTAGCAACTGCACGGACTGGCAGAGCTACCGTTTGAACATAAGATATGCGGAGAGAAAAGGAATGCCGAGCAAGGGATTCGTGCACACGCTCAACTCGACTGCGATCGCAACGACGAGGGCGATAACTGCGATAATCGAAAACTACCAGCTCGAAGATGGTAGAGTTGAGATTCCAAAAGCTCTGAACAAATACTTGGAAAACTTCGAATCTGCACCGAAGGACTTCATAGAACCAAAAGGCGTTCGAAAGGCGTAAGGACTTCGCAACCATCCTTCTTTATCAAAACAACGTCCTCAACTCTAACTCCGCCGACGTCCCTATAGTATAAGCCAGGTTCGATTGTCACAACCATCCCGCTCCTCAGCGTAGCGTCAACGTCGCCGATTCTGGGCTCTTCGTGAACTTCAAGCCCAATACCATGACCAGTCGAGTGAATAAAACCTTCTCCCTTCCTCGTTTCAAACCCATATCCCTTCAGAGTATCTTTCACCGCCTCATGGACTTCTCTACCGTTTACACCTTCTCTGAGCATCGAGATCGCCTTTTTCTGCGCTTCAATGACTGCGATGAGCATCTCCTTTAGCTTGGGGTTGTCTTTTAGGATCACAGTCCTCGTGAAGTCCGCATAGTAGCCGTTTCTGTTCCTCGGAAAGACGTCAACGAGCAGATGTTCCTCGATTTCTCCCTTTCCAAGCTCGTGCGGATCCGCCGAGAGCTTCCCGGAGACGCAGATCGTGTCCTCTGCAATTAAGCCAAGTTTCCACAATTCGAGTTCGATGAAGTTTCGAACCTCCTCGCATTTAAGTGAGCGAGAAGTTACGAGCTTAAGAGCCTCGGAAAAAACCGTAACTACTTTTTCACAGTTCGCTTTTATCTCCGAGATTTCCGAGCTGTTTTTCACTGCCCTCCTTTTCAAAAACGGATTCTCGATCGTTTCGACTTCGAAGTTCTCCTTCAAAGCAAAGGCAAAAAAAGCTGGGAACTCGTTTGGGATCAAAACTCTCTTAGCCCTCCCCTCCTTGAGAACTTCGACAAGAATTTCCGCAATCGCTTTCCTTGGGGATTTCAGTTCTTTGAGCTTCTCATCGTATCCGAGTGTTTCATAGCTTGCAATCTCCTTGACCTTGCTCTCTCTCAAAGCTCTTTGTAGCTCCATCTCCGGCAAAAGCAAGAGCTCGGTTCCATCGACTCCAACGAAGTAGAACATCGCAGAAGAGCTCTTGAACTTTGTTGCGTAAAAGAAGTTTGCGTTTCCCGACTGCATTAGGAAAAAATCCGCATTTTTTTCCCTTAAGACTTCGATCACCATATCAGGATTTTTGCCCAACCTTCCGCAACCGCCTTATCGTTGACCTTGCAAACAACGTTAACCTTGTAGCGGTTCTTCTCCTTTTCAACGATTTCGCAATCCACTGCAACGAGATCGCCTATGCGCACTGGAGCCAAGTAGCGAAAACTCGTTTCGAGCAAAACCACGGTTCCAGGGAGCATCGCTACCGCTGTTGAAACCAAGCTCGTGGTGAGCATACCGTGCACAACTCTACCACCAAACTTCGTTTGCTTCGCAAATTCTTCGCTGAAGTGGATCGGATTAAGATCGCCGGAAACTAAGCCGAATAGCTGAACGTCTACCTCGCTTATCCTCTTCGCAAAGCCGAACTTCAAACCAACGTCAACGTTCGCCGAAATCTTTTTGAACTCCTTGAAATCTCCACCCAACTTCTTGTATATCGACTCGAGTTCCGAAAAATCCATGAAAAAAGTTTAAATGAGGTTTAAAAGCTTTTCTACCTCTTCGACTTCTTCATCTTGAGCTTCTTCAGCCTTATTATGTTCTCCCTATCCATTTCCTCGAGTTTGAACGCGATGAACCTCGCAAGCTCGTTCATCCTTGGGATCACACGATACTCGAGCGCATTAACTCTGCGCTTCGTCCTCTCGATTTCCTCAAGCAGTTTTCTGATCGTTGTCTCGATTTCAGCGACTTCGAGAATCGAATCTACGAGCTCCTCGTAAGCGGTGACCGCTTCGTCAACCCTTACGCTCGTGCTGAGAATGCCATAGGGCTTCTCTATTGCTTTCCTCGTAACCTTCTCCCTCTTTATCACTGGCACAACTACGCCCATGATGCTCTTTCTCTTCAGCGTAAAGCTTGGCTGAACTTGGCAACAGGAGAGGGCTATGGAGCGTAGCGCTGTGAACCCATCGACCGCCATTGCGATCAAAAGCTTTTGCCTTGCTTTGTTGTAGTTTTCGACCATCTTCTGGATTGCAACTTTCGCTTCCTCGAGCAGTTCTCGGAACTCCATTATCAAGCCGTCTCTTTTCATCTTTAGCAACGCATGTCCTCGAACTGCCATTCTGATTCTTCTTCTGAGCTTTATGAGCTCCATTCTCGTCGGTTGCACTTCTGCCATCGCTATCCCTCAAAAAATTAGGATGAAACTGCCTTCTTCTTATACGCAGGATGATACTTCTCGATGTATTTCTTCTCGATCTTCGTAAGTTCTCTCTCCGGGAGCATCGCCAAGAGCTCCCAGCCAAGGTCGAGCGTGTATTCGATGTCACGATCCTCGTATTTGCCCTGGTTGACGAACCTGCGCTCAAACTCGTCTGCGAACTTCAGGAAGAGGCGGTCTCTTTCACTCAACGCCTCCTCGCCGACGATCGCAACTAAGCCACGGAGATCGACACCCTCAGCGTACGCTGCGTACATCTGGTCGTTCCACTGCTTGTGGTCGTCTCTTGTCATTCCTGGACCGATTCCTTCTTTCATCAGCCTGCTGAGCGATGGCAAAACGTTTATCGGCGGGTAGATACCCTTTGCATGCAGTTCTCTGCTCAGAACTATCTGCCCCTCAGTGATGTAACCCGTGAGGTCTGGGATTGGATGTGTGATGTCGTCTGCGGGCATCGTAAGGATTGGGAACTGTGTTATCGTGCCCTTTCTTCCACGAATTCTTCCAGCTCTTTCGTAGATCGTCGCCAAGTCTGTATACATGTATCCCGGATACCCTCTTCTCCCGGGAACTTCTTCTCTTGCAGCGCTTATCTCCCGCAAAGCCTCGCAGTAGTTCGTCATGTCCGTGAGAATAACCAAGACGTGGTAATCGTAAGTGTATGCAAGGTATTCCGCAGCGGTTAGCGCCATTCTCGGAGTTATGAGCCTTTCGATAGCTGGATCCTTTGCGAGGTTGAGGAAAACCACTGCCCTTTCGAGGGCTCCAGTTCTCTCGAATTCCTTCATGAACTGATACGCCTCTTCGTAAGTTATGCCCATCGCAGCGAAGACGACTGCGAACTCTTCGGCTTGCCCACGAACCTTTGCTTGTCGAGCGATTTGCAAAGCGATGTCGTTGTGTGGCAAACCGCTACCGCTGAAGATTGGGAGCTTTTGACCTCGAACCAACGTGTTCATCCCATCGATCGCAGAGATACCGGTCTGGATGAACTCTCTCGGATACTTTCTCGCATATGGATTTATCGCAGCGCCGACTATTGGTATTCTCTCCTCGGGAATTATCGGCGGTCCGCCGTCGATTGGCTCACCTGAACCACTTAGGATCCTTCCGAGCAGATCCTTCGAGCAGTTCAACTTCACTATGTCTCCAGTAAAGCGAACACTGCAAGTCTTGTCGACTCCTCTCGTGCCCTCGAACATCTGCACAACTACCATGTTCTTCGAGGTATCGAGGACTTGCCCTTTTCTCACGGAGCCGTCTGGTAGAGTTACTTGGACAAGCTCTCCATACGCAACGGGTTTCGTTTTCTCAACGAAGATCAATGGTCCTGCTACTTGGGTTATCGTCCTATACTCCTCCATACTTCACACCCCCAAACTCGCCTTTATCTTCTCCATCGCCTTCGTCATCGCAGTCTTGTAATCTGGCTCGAGCTTGCTCCTCATGAACTCGTCGAAGCCTTCGACTTTTTCAATCTCGTCGTAGGTCTTTCCAGATTCAAGGGCTTTATAGAACCAGTCGTTCAGAGTCTTTATCGCTTTGAGCATGTCGTATTGCTTCTTTATGTCGCAGTAGCTGTCGACCTCGTGGTAAGCGTATTGAGACAGGTAGAACTCTCTGATTATTCTTGCAACGAGCAACAAGACACGCTGAGACTCTGGCAAAGCGTCGCTACCGACGAGCATGACAATCTCTTGCAACGTCGCCTCTTCTTGCAGAACGCTCATTGCCCAAGTTCGGAGCTCGTTCCAGTCTGGAGCGACGTTCTTCTCATACCACTCCGCAAGCGTCGCAGTGTAGAGGCTGTAGCTTATCAGCCAGTTGATCGCTGGGAAGTGCCTGCGACCGGCGAGCTTTGCGTCGAGTCCCCAGAATGCCTTGACGATTCTCAGCGTGTTCTGCGTCACGGGTTCGCTGAAGTCTCCGCCTGGCGGTGAAACTGCGCCGACGACGCTTACGCTTCCGATTTCACCGCAAAGCGCCCTAACTCTACCAGCTCTCTCATAGAATTCCGCAAGCCTTGAAGCAAGGTAAGCGGGATATCCCTCTTCACCTGGCATCTCCTCAAGTCTTCCGGAGAGCTCTCTCATCGCCTCAGCCCAGCGTGACGTTGAATCTGCTTGCAAAGCAACATCGTAGCCCATGTCCCTGAAGTATTCTGCGATCGTGATCCCCGTGTAAACGCTCGCCTCTCTCGCAGCGACAGGCATGTTGGATGTGTTGGCAACGAGAACGGTCCTCAGCATCAATGGCTTCCCAGTTCTCGGGTCTATCAGCTCCGGGAATTCCTCAAGAACTTCTGTCATCTCGTTTCCACGTTCTCCGCAACCGATGTAGACGACGATCTTCGCATCACTCCACTTCGCAAGCTGGTGCTGAGTCACAGTCTTACCACTTCCGAATGGTCCGGGAATTGCAGCGGTTCCACCCTTCGCTATTGGGAAGAAGGTGTCGAGAATTCTCTGCCCAGTCAGCAATGGAACGACTGGAGGTAGCTTTTCGATGTATGGTCTTGGAATCCTCACTGGCCACTTGTGAGCCATTTTTAGCTCAGTCCCGTCTTCGAGGACTGCGATTGTTTCGTCTACGGTGAAGCTACCCGAGTATACCTCCTTCACCCTGCCTCCCTTAACGTTCGGCGGAACAAGGATGCGATGCTCTACGACTTCAGTTTCTTGGACTTTTCCAATTATCTGCCCAGCCTTGACTTCGTCGCCCTTCTTTATCAACGGCTGGAACTCCCACTTCTTCTTCTTATCGATACCCGGTGCCTCGATTCCACGGCTTATGAAGTCTCCGCTAACTTCTTTCAGCACTGGGAGCGGTCTCTGGACTCCGTCGTAGATGTTCCCTATGAGCCCTGGACCAAGATCGACGCTTAACGGCATTCCCGTGTTCACGACTTTTTCTCCGGGTCTTACACCGCTCGTATCCTCGTAGACCTGTATCAAGACCTTGTCTCCCGCTAAGCCAACGACTTCTCCCATCAGTCTCTCTTCTCCAACCTTGCAAAGATCATACATCCTCGCCTTCAGCCCCTCGGCAACAACCAAGGGACCCGAGATTCGGAAGATCTCACCCACGCTTACTTCCATAGGTCAACACCTATCGCCTTTCTTATCTTTTCTCTAATCTCCTCAACACCTCCCGTTGCGCCTACAGCGATGAAAGTGGGTTCTACCCTCTCCTCGATTTCCCTGCGGAGCGCAACGGGAAGCTTTTTCAAAAACTCGGGTTTAATAACAACGACACCAATATCTTTTCGCCTCAAAACATCTTCGACAGCTTTGATCAGCTCCTCATCGCTTTTCACTTCGTATATGTCAACGATCCCTGCGAGCATGAAACCCGTGACGAAGTCCATGTCCCCGACTACCGCTAATTTCATACTATCACCATCTGCTTCTCGATTTCCTCATTCGGCAATCCATGCCACTTCCCCCAGCCAAGAACTCGAAGGTCATCGACTTCTACTTTCTTCAAAACGATATACTGCAGAACTGGGAGAACGCTCAGCGGATAATTGCCTGCTCTTTTCGCAATCGCTTCAATCCAAATCCTGTCAAACTCGATCTCAGCCCTCGACAAGTCGCTAACACTCGAAACTTTCCAGAACCAGAAACCTTCGAGGCTCTTAACCATTTCATCAAAGCTCATCGTTGCCAGTTTCCTCGCTTCATCTTCGGTCAGCTCGTAACCCCCAGGCACTATGCGAGCTATTATCTCATCCGCAGTATCTCCCTCCGCCTTTAGCCTCAGCAAGGTCTTCACGTTTCTCAGATCGATCTCCATTTTGACGAAGTTCAGGAAAACCCTGCTCTCGAAGTCGCTCGCCTTTGTTGCGAGCAATGATTTATAGTAGAGCTTCCAGAGCTCGTCTTCGATGACGTTCATCGGAACAGACCCTATTTTTGAGAGCGCTTCATGATACGGTGTCCCCTCGAGTTCCTTTATGATCTCGTTGACATCCTTGGCGATTAGAGATCGCAAGTAGTCTGCACTGAACTCCCCCGCAGGAACAAGACTTTCCTCTATTGCTTCTGGGGGTAAGTTTGCGTTCTTGCCTCGAAGGATGTTTATCAAGTTCCACACATCCCATCTTCTAAGATAGCTACCTATAAGCATTTTTGCATCTCCAAATGAGACACTGTAGATCTTCCTATAAGTCTTTGCGAGGTTCGTGAACAGCGCATAGTCCAAAAGCTTTGGTCCAGTGTACTTGTATGCTATCTCGTCGATTTCCTTCTTGTATTCGGTCTCCTCGAGAAAGCGCATGATTTCGTCAAAGCTCATATTCAAGAGTTTTCTGAAGTCCTCTGCCTTCAGCAGTTTGCTCTTCATCACCTTTGTCCTTGCGACGATGTAGGCGTATGCAGCCTTAGTCCTTGAGATCATCGCTATCACCCGAACAAAGTCTTCGCAACTTCGCTGATCTTCTTCTCATAAAGCTGGGAAAGGAGCTCATCAAACGTTAGGTTAATCCTCACCTCCCCGCTCGGATCTTCGAGCACAACGCCTCCAAGCGCAGTTATGTTGCCAGCGATCGTTAGGTTGAGCTTTAATTCCTTTAGGATTGATTTTATCAACGCCTCGTCCTCCTTTCTTACGAAGAGTTTCATTCCGTTCTTTGCGTTCTTCGAGATCAATGACTTCAGAATGCTTTTTCTCGTGTTATCGTCCATTTCCATGATCTTCTTCCTCAGGAGCTTAAAAACCTCCTCTGTTATTTCCTTCTGCTTCGAGAGCAAAGCTCTTTTGAGCTCAAGGTTCAAACTCGAAATCTCCTGCTTCCTTAAGGCTTCTCCCTCTTTCTCAGCATCTTCCTTTGCTTTTTTGAGGATCGTCTCCGCTTCAGCTTTTGCCTCTCTCAGTATTCTCTCCACTTCCTTCTTCGTTTCCTCCTCTATTCTTTTAACCTCCTCATCTCCCTTTCTCGTTATCTCTTTTAGCACCGATTCCAAAGGCATTTTTTCACCCGTAAGCAAACATCAGTATGAAGCTGATGACCAAGCCGAAGATGACGATGGTCTCTGGGATAACCGTAAACAGCAGACCTAAGCCGAGGAAGCCTCTGTCCTCTGCTATTGCTCCTACCGCAGCAGCGCCAATTCCGCTTTCACCAGCTCCAGCGCCAATTCCAGCAAGTCCTACTGCTAAACCCGCTCCAATCGCAGCACATCCCTTAATAAAGGCTTCATCACTAATTAAGGCTTCAGGCATTTTTTATTCACCTCCCTCCTCCTCTATAAACTTCCTAACCCTTCCAAACGGCACGTATTCTCTACCACCACCCTCAAAAAACTTCGTAAAGAACTCAACGTAGTGCAAACGCAACGACTGCAGTCCTGGATCGAGTATTCCAAGAAGGAAGTTTACTCCGTGCCCTATCAGCATTACAACGAGTGCCAACGGTAGTATAGCGATTCCTGGCTCAAAGGCAACTTTTAGCGAGATGTAGTTTATGACGAAGGCTATGTAAACTGAGGATAAACCGATTGCAAGCAGTCGAGCGTAGCTGATTATCTGACCGAACCAAGTCAGAAGCTCGACAGCCATTATTGTTCCAAAGACACCCATCTTTGGAATCTCTGCCTTCAGGAATATGACAAGCCAAATCAAGATCAGTGGTAAAGCAATCAAGTAGAAATAGTTTAGCCCAGCTTCCCAGCCGCTTACAAGTCCGGGAATTGGCAAAGGAACCGCTCTGGCTTCCTCAACTGTGTTGCCAAAGACGTAGAGATTTTCTGGTAAAATCTTGCCAAAACCTTCGTGTGGTGGCGAGGTGAAGATGCCAAGGTTGTATGAGAACCCGAGGATTATGCACACAAGCCCAAGAACTCCAAGGATCCAGCAACCCTTCTCTAAGATTGCTTCCTTAATTCCATGCTCGACGTAAACGTTGTAAAATCCCATCGAGAAGCCCCAGAGCATCTTTACCATGCCTATGGACAGAACTATGAACAGCAAAGCCTTCACACCAAACTCCTCGACTCTATCGAACAGCGGATGCCCATGGTTGAAAGCATATATAGAAGCAAGAACGTCGCCGATGAAGTGCACTTCTTTTGGATCTTTGATTCCCGGAACTACGAACGGTCCAAAGAATTCGCCGTAGATAAAGCCGAAGACGATCGAAACAATTCCACTCGCAAGACCGATATTCAGTAGTTTCTGCCAGCCCTCTGTTTTGAACACTGTCTTCAAATAAAGCGACGTTAAAACGATTAGCAACCCATAGCCGATGTCACCGAGCATCAAACCAAAGAACAGAGGGAAGAAGATCGCCATTATCGTCGTTGGATCTATCTCCTTATACTTTGGGATAGCGTAGGTCTTCGAAAGTATTTCGAAGTTCTTTGTAAAGCCTGGATTATTCAGCTTTGTCGGAGGCATCTCATGTTCTTCGATTTCTAATTGCTCAACAACAAGTCCTTTGGCTTCGAGTTCTTTCTTGAAACTCCCAAAGTCTCTCTCGGGAACGTAGCCAACGAGGACGAAAGTGTGCTTCGAGGTCAGCGCCTTCAACGGGAGTTCAGCTTTTTCAACCTCCGAAGACAGGTATTCTTCGATCGCAAGTAAGAGCTCAGACTCCTTGACTTTTAACTCCTCGATCTCGACCTCGATCTTGTTCTTCTTCGCATTCAGCTCTTCCTTTGTTTTTTCAAGCTCAGAAATCCTCGCATCGATCTCGGCATCTGGCACTGGTAGCTCTTTAAAACCGTAGGTCTGCAGGATTTTGAAGACGTCTTCGCCAAATTCCGCTCTAACGAAGACCGCAATGACGAATTGCTTCTCGTATTGCTTCACGATCGCATCGAAGTCGCTCGTTATCTTTTTCAGCTCCTCACTCGGGTCCTCTTTTATCAGTCCAACAAAGCATCTGATCGACTTGTAACCCTTCAAAAGCCTTGGAGAAATGCCGAGAAGTTTCAAAGGCTCGAGATTTGCAAGTTCTGTTTCAATGGACTTAAGGGAGTCGTTTATCCTCTTAAGCTCCTCGAGTCTCGAGCCTATCTGCTCCTGATACTCTGCAAGCTTCTTGCTCATTTTTTCCTCGATCTCCACTTTCTTGAACTTCTTCTTCACTGAAACCTTGGAAGCATCGATCTTGAGATACGAAATGTAGCTCCGCAGTTGTAGAAGCGCTCGAGAGATCTGCCCAGCTTTTTCCATTGGCGTTCCAAGCTTAAAGCCTTCGCTCTCCACGGGACTCTCGACGTGGAGCATGTTCAGCCTATAGAGACTCTCGGATGCGATTGCGAGCTGGTCCTTCGCTCCAACAACCGCAACCTTAACCATTTTTTCAGGCTTAAGCATGCTCCATCATCCCTACGAACTCTTTATAAAGCAACTCTACCGCCTTCTCAACGTTCTTTCTCCCCTTCGCTTCGAACTCTGCGATTTCCTGCATTCTTTTTGCCCTTATCTCTGCTTTCTCCTTCTCCACCTGCGCTTTGATTTTTTCAAGGATTTCCTTCTTTATTTTGGAAGCTTCTGCTTCTGCGTCGGTTAAAATCTTCCTCGCCTCGGCTTTTGCGTTTGCAATAGCTTTCTTTTTTTGCTCTTCGGCGTTTTTGATCATCTCCTCAAGTTTCGCTTCCGCATCCTTAATCTGCCTGAGAATTTCTGTTTTCTCCACGTTGATCACCCTGCGAGGGTCTAAACCAATGTTTTCGCCTATCGGGTTATATTTAAGTTTTGTGGTTTTTAACGTTTAGATTAATAATTTTAATTCAATTCGCTAAATCAAACGAAGTCTTCCAGCTTTGTCTGTCCCAACTTTTTTAGCGTTTCCCACTTCCTTCTTACGCACGCTGGCAGGGGCTTCTGCTTTTTCAGGAAAGAAATCGTCCTCGGGTCGCTTGGGTAACCGCTACCAAAATCCCCGATTTCTTCCTTTAGCTTTTTTATCTCATTTTCCCTTTCGACTTTCGCAATTATCGACGCAGACGACACGAGAACGTATTTCTCATCTGCCTTGTGTTCTGCCAAAACCTCTACGCCAGTGCGGTCTCTCAAATACTTCGAAAGTCGTTCCGGGTTCACGTCACTGCTGTCTACATAAACAAAGCTTGGAGCGAGCTTTATGATGATCTCTGCGTATAGCTCTCTGAGTATCTCGTTCAAATTTTTGATCTCCATCAGCTCGTTTAACTTCTCTGCGCTTAGGCTAATGACTTCCACTTTCGCAACTTTCCTGATTTCCTCAGCGAGCTCTTCTCTTTTCTTTTGGCTCAGCTTTTTTGAGTCGCGAACACCTATGCTACGCAGATACTCTTCGCAATCGCAAGCAACGCCTGCAACGACTAAAGGACCGATTACGCAACCTTTTCCAGCTTCATCGATTCCAGCCTTCATAGATCGATCTTGAGTCCCTTTATTGGTAGCCTTCCCTTCTTCATCCTCTTCATCACGTTCTTGATCGTTTCGTAGTACTTGAGCAACTCTTTGACTTCCTGCGGAGAAGTTCCGCTTCCAATTGCGATCCTTCGGATTCTCGAGCTGTTGATGATCTTCGGATTCAGAAGCTCTTCTTCAGTCATCGAATCCATGATCACCTTGAACTTCTTCATCTTCTCCTGCGTCATCTCTGCGACATCGTCGCTGACCTTCAACCCAAGCAATGGGATCATCTCAAAAACTTTTCTAAGCGGACCTAACTTGTTCATTGCCTCGATCTGCTTGTAAATGTCTTTCAACGTGAAACTCCCCTTGAGGAAGGCCTCCGCATCGATTTCCTCTTCCTTTGCAACCCTCTCAACTTTTTCCATCAGAGCCTTGATGTCCCCCATCCCAAGGAGCCGTGAAATGAAGCTCTGCGGATCGAACTTCTCGAAGTCTTCGACTTTCTCGCCAGCACCGATGAACGCTATGGGGATCCCTATTTCCCTCGCAGCCGAAAGCGCTCCGCCACCTTTCGCAGTTCCATCGAACTTCGTTATTATTATCCCGTTTATACCAATCGCCTCATGAAAAGCCTTAGCTTGCTTGCTCGCAAGCTGTCCAATCGCAGCATCTAAGACTAAGAACTTGTAATCTGGATTTGCGACCTTTGCAATTTCGATCATCTCATCTATCAGCTCCTTTTCAAGCGCATGTCTTCCAGCGGTGTCGATTACGATTATGTCTTCCTTCGCATTTTCCAACGCTTTTTTCACGATCTCTACCGCACTCATGCCCTTGTAGCCGTAAAAAGTTACGGAGTTCGCATCCGCCAACTGCTTCAACTGCTCAAACGCAGCAGGGCGATAAGTGTCTGCAGCAACAACAGCGGTTTTTAAGCCACGATCCTTGAAGAACTTCGCAATCTTCACCGCAGTTGTTGTCTTCCCGCTCCCCTGCAAACCAACGAGCATAATTCTCGCTTTCTTCAGCGGAATCTCGATTCCTTCGCCGACTCCTTTCAGCAGTTCTTCGTAGACAATCTTAAGCACATGTTCTCTCGCATCAAAATACTCCGGAACTTCCTCGCTCAAAGCCCTTTTCCTTATCGCCTCGCTTATCTCCTTGACTTGCTTTATGTTCACGTCCGCCTTTATCAGAGCCCTCTGAATATCTCTGACCATCTCTTCAACGAATTTCTTGTCGACGCTCGTTGAACCGAGAATTTTTTTAGCCACGTCTTTCAAAGCCTCTAACGCCATTGCAAAAAATACACCTGGGATTTAAAAATAGTTGCTTCAAAGCACAAAAATATTTTTACGCTCTCCGTGTCATTAAGGACATGTTCCCGATAAATGCGAAGCAGATGAAGAAGATGATGAAGCAGATGGGCATCGAAATGGAGGAGATCGAAGCAAAAGAAGTAATAATAAAGACGAGCACCGAAGAGCTAATTTTCAGGAATCCGAGCGTTACAAAGATCTCCGCAAAAGGGGTCGAGACTTTTCAAGTCGTTGGTAGCTACGAAGTTCTTAAGATAGCCCCGCAAATAAGCGATGAAGATGTAAAGCTTGTGATGGAGCAGGCGAACGTCGATGCGGAGACTGCTAGAAAAGCTCTAATCGAGGCGAACGGAGACATAGCCGAAGCCATAATGAAACTGCAGAAATGAAGCCACCAGTAGTTCTCTCAAGGGGAAAGCTTAGCTACTTGGTCGAGAAGTTCGAAGGGGAGTTGCACACCCACCATGGAGTGATTAGGCTCGAAGAGCTGAAGGAGAAGTCTTTTGGAGATACCATAAGAACGCATTTAGGCGTAGAGTTCAAGATAATGCCCTTCAGACTTGCAGAGTTTTTCAAGCACTTCAAAAGGGGCGCTACACCGCTAATGCCAAAGGACATCGGTGCGATAATCGCCTTCACTTCTCTCTCGCCAGACTCGATGATCTTCGACGCTGGCACCGGTAGCGGGATGTTAGCGGCGTATTTGGCTTACTTCAACAAATTCGGAGAAGTCGTAACCGTTGAAAAAAGAAGGGATTTTGCGATGATTGCAAAACGCAATTTTAAGATTGCTGGGCTAAAAAACGTTCACCAGATCATCGGGGATGCTTTGTTTGTGGCGGAAGGTATAAAGAAGGAGTTTGATCTCGTAGTCCTCGACATGAAAGACGACGTCGCCTTCATCCCCAAGGCTAAAAAAATTCTGCGCACCGGCGGATATATAGCGATCTACAACCCCTACATAGAGTCCGCAAGAAACGTTTACGAGGAGCTTAGAAAAAACGACTTTAGAGAGCTTGAAGCCTTCGAAATTCTGAAAGTAGACCTCGACATAAAGAGAGTCGGAACAAGGACTTCGACTGCTATATGGCACAGTGGATACATAGTCATCGGAAGGAAGTATTAGAGAAGTGGAACCCTCGAAAAGTCCTCGATTTCTAAAGCTTTTCTCCAAACGGCTTTGCAATCGCAATCGAGCTCAAGAACAGACTTGTCTTGGGTTAAAGAAAAAAGCCTAAGGGCGCTCACAACTTCCCTATCGCATTTTCCGCAGTTGTGTGGACCACGGATCTTTCCTCCTGCAACTGGATCGCAAATGATCTCAGCTTCGCTCTCAATTCTTTTTATCGCCTCAACCGCACTCCATAGCCAAGGTGGACGGTAAAGGTTTCTCTCCCACAACTTCTCGACTATCGTTGCCTTCTGAACGTTCGTTAGATTTATCGAGATCACATCCACGAGCTTTGAAACCTTCTTCGCAGAATCCACGACGTCGAGAATCGCTTCTCTTTCCGAGAGAAACGGGGGTTTAAGGAGAAGGTAGCACTTAACCCTGAATCCGAAAGTCTTGATCTTTTCCACCGCAGAAGTGAAGTCCGAGAACGTGAAGCCTTTGTTTATGCAGTTCTCCCTCACAAAGTCGTTCGCAGTCTCGAGCCCGATACCAACTTCGAGCTCAAGCGCTTCGAAATCCCTTAGCTTTTCCTCGCTCACGAACTCTGGGCGGGATTCTACTATTATCTTCTCCACACCCATCTCCAAGGCTTTCTCGACTATATAACGCCTCAAGTATGCAGGAATTTCGTTCTCATCGAAGAAACTGCCAGAAGTGAAGATCTTGAGCAGTTTTGTGTCGATCTTCGCAAACAGCTGGTCTACTTGCTCCTTCAAACGCTCTTCGCTGAGGTTTCTCGATTCGAGCCAATAACTGCACATCGTGCACTTTCTCCAAGCACAGCCCTTCGTCGTGATAATTGCGGTTAAGCAGCTCTCCTCTTTTCCTTTGTATCTCTCGATTTCTTTCCAGACTTTAAGCATAGATCTTCGCCCTATACCTCTCGCCCAAGTATAGTCCAGCGATAAGTCCAGTTAAGTGTGCGATGTATGCAACTCCGCTGTAAACGAGATGAGAAGCGCTCAACATGAGCATCCCAAAGTCGTAAACCGCGAAGACAAGGATTGCTAAGCGGATGTTTATTGGAAATGGAATCGGGAAAATAATTATCCTCATCCGTGGTGCAATCATCGCCAAGGAACCCATGACGCCAAAAATCGCTCCAGAGGCACCGAGAGCAGGAACGAAGCTACCTACTGCATAGGCATAGGCTATGTAACCAACGTTACCAGCAAGCCCAGAAGCGAAGAAGACTTTCAAGTATCCCCTTTCCCCGAGCAATCTCTCGAGCTCAGAGCCGAAGAATAGAAGGACGAAGGAGTTTATGAAGAAGTGCCATAGTTCGATGTGGAGGAAAATGCTCGTAACCAACTGCCACGGCATTTCAAGAATGCGAAGGGGATTCAAAGCCAAGAAGTAAACAGCCTGCAGTGGAAAGAATGTCGCAAATAGAAAGAGGGCTAAGCAAACAAAAAGGACTGTGTTGTTCGCTCCGTATGGAAAAATCCTTTTTCTGCGTGAGATGTCGAAGTCCACAAAAAAAGAATGAGGAGGGATTAAAAATGTTTCTACAGCTTGTATTTAGCCTGGAACTTCTTAACAATACCCGCAAGCCTCTGGGCTTCCATTATGTTTCCCTGTATCTTATACTTGCCCATCATGAAGGCTGCAACTGCGTCTTCCTTGCCCTTCAGAACGTTTGCCCAAAGCTCCGGGCTTGCCACGATCGTGAAAGTCGGAGCACTTGCTTTACCCTCTTTAAAGGCACACTTCCCATCTGCGGTGTATTCAACGTAAAAATCCTCTCCGCCCAGGGAATACTGGACGACTCCTTTCCAGCCAGCCATCGCCTTCTGGATCTCCGGATCGCTGTTCTGAATCTCGCACATCTTTTTAATCAACTCTTTCGCCTCGCTCATATGATCACCAATTTGATAATTTTATCCATGAATATAAACGTTGTGATTTGAGCACAAAAGAAAATAGCTTTAAATCTAAATAAAGCGAATTACTAATTATTGTTATTCCTTCTCCTCCTTGATCGCAAGTTCTCTAAGCTCCGGAGCGGTTTGGAACCTCCTTGTGAACACGTCCTTGACAATTACGATATCTCCAACCGCACGAACGAGCCTGTATGGGATAACAACCCCCCTTGAATTCGAGTCTATGAGGGCTTTGTTATATTCTACGACAACTATTCCCGAGATTGCGCTGGCGTTCGTGTCGATTACAACGTCCTCAATCTTTCCCACGTATCTGCCCTCGTCTGTGAAGACCTTCATCCCAAAGAGTGTAGTGATCTCTCCGCTCATAGTCATAAGAGATGCCAATCCAATGGAATATATTAATTTTTCCTCATTTTGTTTAATTCTCAGAGTCGTGATGCTAAAACACCCGAAAGCATAAAGTTTATCTTCACGAATCGCAACGCAGTGAAGGGCTCGTAGCTCAGCGGTAGAGCGCCGCCTTTGCGAGGCGGAGGCCCCGGGTTCAAATCCCGGCGAGTCCACTACAAAATGTTGTTCAATTCTAGGAGACTTGTGAGAACTTTTCTTTCCAGATCTCTCGCTTTTTCTTCGTCCACTTTTTCGTGCAATTGCCTGTAGAACTCAGCGCTGTGATACTTGCTCTTGAGCTTATAGCGCACGAGTTCGTGCAGAATTAAGTATCGAATCGACTCTTCATCCAAGCGTGAAATCAAGTTTTGGTTTATTCTTATCTGTTCGTTTTAAAAGATGCGAGACTGCTTCGTTTTCAAGCGCTATTTTTATATTTCAGATCTCGTCCAATATCCCTATAAACCAGAGACACAAATAACTTCATGCCACACAGATTCGACCACAAGAACGCAAAGATCCTCGACTCGGAGCAGAGGAGAATGTTCTTCCCCCCGGAAAAAGTTCTCGGAATTCTCGAGGGAGTTAAAATCAGAAAAGAAGTTGCGTTCGACATTGGAGCTGGAAGTGGTTACCTTACGATTCCGCTCGCTAAAATCTTCAAAAAAGTCTACGCAGTTGAGGTAAGCCCAGAAATGGTGGAGATTCTGAGCAAAAAACTGAAAGAAGTCGGGATCTCGAACGTGGGAATAATCCTAAGCGAAGAACCTCCAGAAATAGATTTCGCAATCGACCTCGTCGTCTTCTCGAACGTGCTCCACGAGATGGAGTCGCCAAAGGACTACCTCTGCTGGGCAAAGAAGGCGAGTTTTGTTCTTATTGCGGAATGGAAGAAAATCAGAACAGAGTTCGGACCACCCATCGAGGATCGACTCTCGCTTGAAGAGATCCTTTCGCTCTGCGAAGGATACGAAGTCGTTAAAATTGAAGATCTGCGGTATCACTACGTTGCCCTATTAAAAAAGAAATGATTCATCCTGCCTGCTGACCGAGCATGCCCTGGATCTTCTTCTGCAGTTCCGCAAATCTCTCTCTCAACCTCTCCTCTTGTCTCGTCAGAGTTTTAATCCTTATGTCGTAGCTGTCCACCTTCTCTGTGAGCTCTTTCACAATCTTCTCCTTGCTCTCCTTCACCAAAATGCTCCCAACAGTCTTGTAGATCGGCGTGTTTTCATCGACGTTCTGAACTTCGCCCAAAGCCTGCTTTGCCTCTTCGAGCAAAGCTTCGAGCTGAGCTTTTTGCGTTATCACCAACTGAAGCTGTTGCTGAACTTGCTGTAGCTGTGCGATCAAGTTCTGGAGTTGCGGTGGCAACTCGCTCATACCAACACCTCTATTTCCTGACACATCTTTATCAGCCTCAACCACGAGTTCAACGCAGCCCTTAGATCAGAGATCGTGTTTGCAGAGATTTCAAGTTTCAAAAATCCATCGGATTGATAAATCTTTGCCCTACTTATAGAGCTCATTTCCTCTGGCTTTAGAGCATTCACAAGCTCTTCGCTACACTCCACGAGTATCGTAGCCCTCATAGCGCATCTCTCATGTCTTCGATCGCCTTGTCTATGGTTCTCTTCAAAACCTCCGGCAACCCCTTTATCTCGATCTCCATGAAGCCACGAACTATCGCCGAAACCGCTTCGTCTCTGCTCATACCCCTCGACATCAAGTAAAAGATCTCCTCCTCCGCAATTTTTCCAATCGCAGCCTCATGGCTTAGTTCAAGGTTCGGCTTCTTCGCAATTAGCTCTGGAATCGCAGTTATCTCGCCATTTTCAGACAAAATCAGCCCCTTGCACTCTAAGTGTCCCTTGACACCTTCAGCTTCGCCTATTATTTGTCCCCTCGCAACCACTTTGCCACCTTTGCTTATCGCCCTCGAAATGATCTCCGCAGTTGCGCCAGACTCCTTAAGCACCGCTCTCGAACCAGAATCCACAACGCAACCTTCAAGGGCGACGATCACACTGCTAAAGATCGCCCTCGAGTTTTTATGAACGTAAGCGGTGGGATACATTTGCACAAGCTTAACTGGGTTGAGCAGTATGTAGTTGCTTATGAACGTCGCATTCTCCTCAACAATCGCAGCACTCCTTGGTCTGACCTCGATTTTATTATGCCAGCTGTGGATCATCGTAAAACTTAGCTTCGCATTCTTCTTGATGAAGAACTCGGAAACACCGATGTGCATGCCTACTGCGCTGGGATGCGAAGTGCAACCAGTGAGTATGTTCAGCTCCGAGCCCTCTTCTGCGATGATTATGTTGTGAACTTTCTGCGTTCTCGCCTTGTGCAAAAACAAACAAGCCTCCACGGGTATCTCGACTTTTGCATTCGGCAAAGCTCTGATAAAGTAGCCATTCACGTCTTCGCTGTCCGCTTCCTTCGTGAACTCATCTTGATCTCTCCTCAGAACTTTCCAGAAGTAATCCTTCACCCAGTCGTATTTCTTCATCGCATCTCTGATGCTCATCACTTCCACGCCTTCGTAGAACGTTGCAACATTGCGCACCTCTTGATCCTGCTGGAGAAAAGTCGCAGATCTCTTCGAGGGGTCGAGCTCTATGCCGACTTCCCTCAACTTTTCCATGTCTATGTCATATCCTTCAGACATTTCGCCAAGCACCCCTCATAGCCGTTTTTCCTTATCTGATTCAGTATGTCCTTTGGATCTCCAACACAGGCGATTTTCCCGTTGTATAGAATTACGCCATAGTCTGCGCTCACGTAGTCGAGGATGTGTCCCTGATGCGTTATTATTATCCCCGCTTTCTCCCTTTCTTCTTTGTCTCTCTCCAACAACTCCCCAATAGCCTTGCCAACGAGGGAGATGTTCTCGAGGTCTACGCCACTGTCGGGCTCGTCGAGCATTACGAAATCTGGGTTCATGAGCATCAGCTGTAGAATCTCGGATCTCTTCACCTCTCCCCCCGAAAAACCGAGGTTCACGGATCTCTCGAGATGTTCTGTCATCCTCATTTTCTTAGCAAATTCTTCTATCCTCTCCTGATTTCCAGAGAGCTTGGCACAGTGGCGAAGGATGTCGATGAGCTTCACCCCACTGATCTTCGGCGGACTCTGAAAAGCCATCCCCATGCCGAGCTTGACCCTCTCGTCCGTTGGCAAATTCGTTACGTCCACCTTTTTGAATATTATCCTCCCTCCGACGATCTTATACGCCGGATTCCCTATGATCGCATTCAGGAGTGTCGACTTCCCGCTTCCGTTTGGTCCAAAGAGGGCAAAGGTTTCGCCCTTCTTTATGTAGAGGTTCACGTTTTTCAGTATCCTTTTACCGTTTACCTCAACGCTGAGGTTGACGACTCTTAGCATGAAGTGAGCTATTTTTCAAGCTTAAAAAATCTTCGAGGTTTTGAGGTGGAAAGGGTTATAACGGAAGTTGCACAGTCGCAACATGGAGCTTCGATTCGATCCAAAGCTGTGTCGTGAATGCGAGTTCTTTTGCATGAAGGGTTGTAGATACGTCAAGGATCCTTCCGAGTTCCGGCAAGTTGCGGAAGGGGAGTTTTGCGAAATTCTTGAAGACTGCAAGAACTGTTACGCATGCGAAGAGTTCTGTCCCTACGGAAATCATCCCTTCTACAGGATCGTCGAACTTCAGGAGAAGTTCGGAGTTAGAAAGCTTGACGAAGAAGTTATGAAAGCACTCGAGAAAAGATACACTCCCGAAGGAGAGTTCCGAGCTAAAAAAGTGAGCAAAGGACTGCACATCTGCCTTTTTCCCGAGTTCAAGGACTTGAACAAGACAAAGTTATTCGAGGGCTTTGAAATCGTTCGGGGTAGGCATGTTTTCTGCAACCTCGTTTATCTACACTACGGGAGGGTTTCGATAATAAAGGAGCGTGCGCAGAAAGTCCTTGAAAACTTAGCTTCGCTCGGCTTTGAAGAGCTTGTCTTGTTCCACGACGAATGCTACAGCTTCTACGAGTCTTTCCTCAAAGCCTACGGCATAAATCCGAGTTTCAAAGTCAAGCACCTATACGAGTTTTTCCTCGAACTCATCGCAAAGGGAAAGACGAAGAAGTTGAATATCCGAATAGCCTACCAGCGACCTTGTTCAAACAGGTTGAACAAAACTGATGAGCTCTTCGACGAGATCTGCAAAGTCTTAGCCATCGAAAGGGTCGAAAGAAAGTTCGATCGGAAGAATGCGATTTGTTGCGGAGCCTCTTTCGTTCTCGCAGGCGATTTGGATTTCGCAAAGGAATTGCAGTCGAAGAACCTTGAAGACATCGCATCAACGGATGCGGACTACGTGGTTTTCCTTTGCCCCATGTGCTACGCAACGCTCTCAGAAAAAGTCAAAGAACTCGGATTCAAGCCGGTGATGGTTCACGAGCTCTTCGAGATGGCGTTAACGTGATCTCAAAGTTTATTAAGCTGAAACCATAGCAAACTTATGCGTCTCCGTGTTGCACATACGCCCGATGCGGACGATGCGTTCATGTTCTACGCAATGCTAAATCAAAGGATTCCGCTCAGCTTTGAAGTTGAAAGCGTCGTTGAAGATATCGAAACGCTTAATCGAAACGCAATGCAAGGCATTTACGATGTAACGGCGATTTCGGTTCACGCTTACGCATTCGTCCACGAAATCTATCGAATTCTCTCCACAGGAGCGAGCGTTGGAAACGGATACGGACCAATTGTCGTCGCAAGAGAAAAGATCGATCTCGAGAAGGCTTTGATCGCAATTCCCGGAAATTACACGACTGCAACGCTTTTGCTGAAGCTCGCATGCAATGCAAAAACGATTGAAATGAGGTTCGACAAGATAATCGAGGCTGTAAAAAGGGGCGAAGTTGATGCGGGTCTTTTGATACACGAAACGCAACTTAGCTTCGAAGAGCTCGGGCTGAAAAAGATCCTTGATCTCTACGAGTGGTGGAATTCGATAACAAAGCTCCCTTTGCCCTTGGGAGTTAACGCAATAAAGAGAAGCTTAGACATCGAGACTCAAAGAGCGTTTCTGAAGGCGATGAGGGAGAGCGTTAGGTATGCGTTGGAGAACGTGGAAGAGGCGATGGTCTATGCGGTAAAGTTTTCACGTGGATTGGACAGGGAAAGGCTTAGAAAGTTCGTAACAATGTATGTGAACGAGTTCACGCTCGAGATGTCCAGCGAAGTTGAGAAGGCGATCGAAACGCTTTTTGAGATGGCGGAAGAAAAGAGAATGCTTAAAAAGCCACCTTTAGACGTGTTGAGATGACGATCAGAGAAATCGAGGAGCTTTTCAAACTCGATCTGCACGATTTGGGGAGTTTGGTTGAAAACAGCAGTATCGTGACTTTTTCGATGAACGCTCACATAAACTACAGCAACGTTTGCGAGACTAAGTGCAGAATCTGTGCTTATCATCGTGCAAAGCCCTTCACCTTGAGCGTCGAAGAGGTTGTGAGAGAAGCGATTATCGCAGACAGAAACGGCGCAAGAGAGTTACACATAGTTGGATCGCACAATCCAGAGCTCGGAATCGAGTATTTCGAGGAGATTTTCTCGAGAATTTCATCGCAGTGCAACGCCACGATAAAAGCCCTAACTTCTGCGGAGGTTAACTACTACGCCAAAAAAGAGAAGATGAGCGTCAGAGAGTTCCTCTCAAGGCTGAAAGATGCTGGATTAAGAATTCTCGCTGGTGGTGGTGCTGAGATATTAGTGGACAGCGTTCGGAAGGAGATTTGCCCAAGGAAGTGCAAGAGCGAAGAGTGGCTTCGAACAATGCGAATCGCTCATGAGCTTGGAATCAAAAGCAACGCAACAATGCTCTTCGGGCATGTGGAGAGCTTAAGGCAAAGAGCGGTTCATCTTTACAGACTTAGAAAACTGCAAGAAAAGACAAATGGTTTCTTGGCTTTCATACCTCTCCCGTTCCTTCCAGAGGGCACCGACTTCAAATCAAAGCCATCGACGATCGACATTCTAAAGACGATCGCAGTTTCGAGAATCGTGCTCTCAAACTTTTACGGAATAAAAGCCTACTGGGTCATGCTTGGGCTCGAAGTCGCAGAAGTTGCTTTGAGCTACGGAGCAAACGACCTGGACGGAACCGTGGGGAAGGAGAAGATTGCGCATTCGGCGGGAGCAAAGACTCCAACTGGGTTAAGCGTTGATCGGCTGATTCAGCTCATAAGAAATGCTGGAAAGATCCCGGCTGAAAGAGATGCCTTCTTCAACGTCCTGAGGGTCTATGAAGATCGGGAAGTTCGGGTTTGTTAACAACTTTCTGCCATACTACAAGCTCGAGAAGGACGGAAAATACGAGATCTTAGAGGGAACGCCGAGAAGGCTTGCGGAGATGTTTGAGCAAAGAGAGATCTGCTACGCCCCCATACCAACTTACGAGCTCGTTAAAAAAGGATACGAGCCGAAGCGCTTCTGCATCGCATCCGATGGCGAGGTATACAGTGTAATCGTTGTCTCGAAAAAGAAAAGGCTCGACGATTCCCCGATTGCGATCACCTCGCAGTCCATGACCTCGGCTAACATGATGAGGATAATAAAGAGGGAGCGAGGGCTTGTGAACAACCTCGTGGTCGTGAACGGGAAACTGGATGAGGTGCTCCAAAGGTTCGATCATGCGTTGGTAATTGGCGACGAGGCGATCAAGGCGAGGATGCGGTATCGTGTCCTAATGGACTTGGGGGAAGAGTGGAAGGAGATAACTGGACTCCCAGCGGTTTTTGGAGTTGCGGTCTCGAGGGTTGATGGTATCGATGAAGACGTGATCGAATCGCTTAGATGGGGGAGAAGGAACGTCGAAGAGATAGCGAGGGTTGCGAGCGAAAAGTTCAGGTTGCCAGAGGAGTTCTTGTCTCACTACTTCACATCGCTGATCCACGAGCTCGGGCAAAGAGAGAAGAGGGCTATAGAGGTTTTCCGGGAGATGTGCTATGAGCATCGATTACTCTGAACTCTTCTCAATGCCCTTGCCAAAGCTTGGAAAGATTGCGAACGAGATCGTGAAAAAGAAGTGCGGAGACGTTGTGACCTTCGTTGTAGATGCGACGATAAACTATACGAACATCTGCGTTTCAAAGTGCAAGTTCTGCGCCTTCTATGCGAGAGACGAGGGCTTTGTTTTGAGTCTTGAAGAAATTCTCTCGAGAGTTCGCAATGCTGTGAGCATGGGGGCGACGCAGATAATGCTACAGGGCGGATTGAACCCGGGGCTTGGCATAGAGTGGTTTGAGAAGGTGTTCTCCGCTATAAAGAAGGCTTTTCCCAACGTCCACCTCCACAGTCTTTCCCCGCCGGAGATCGTTTTCCTATCGAAACTCGAAGGCTTAAGCTACGAGGAGGTTCTCCTAAGGCTTAAGAACGCTGGACTCGACTCCCTTCCCGGCGGTGGTGCTGAGATACTCGTGGATCGAGTTCGAAACAGGATAAGCCCGAGGAAGTGCAAGAGCGAAGAGTGGCTCGAAGTCATGAGGACTGCGCATAAGCTTGGAATTCCTACAACTGCGACGATGGTCTTTGGACACGTTGAAAGCGACGAGGACATATTGGAGCATCTTTTAAAAATAAGGGATCTGCAAAGCGAGACAAACGGCTTCACAGCCTTCATACCGTGGACTTTTCATCCAGGGAATACAGAGCTCGACTTTATACCAAAAGCTGGGGCGACGAGATATTTACGAGTTCTTTCAATCTCGAGAATCGTGCTCGATAACTTCAGGAACATACAAGCCTCATGGCTTAGCCAAGGCTTCGAGATTGCGAAGCTCGCCCTCTTCTTCGGAGCAAACGACTTCGGCGGAACTTTGCTCGAGGAGAGCGTTATAAGGGCTACGGGAAAGGAGTTTAAACCAGCAAAAGTCGAAGAGATCGTCAATGCGATCAAATCCGTCGGAAAGATACCGGCAAGGAGAGACACGTATTACAGAATCCTTCAATTCTACTGAAAGTCTTCGAAAGCCAACTCCCTCTTTATCTGCTCGTAAAAGGTTTGCAAAAACTCATGCCTTTTTTCTGCGATCTTTTTCGCAGTCTCCGTGTATAAACAATCCTTCAGCTTGAGCAGTTTTTCTTCAAAATGCCTAAGGGTTTCCTCCACGCTCCTTCCCCTTTCACCGCTGAACATAAAAGCCCTTGCAACCCCTATTGCACCGATCGCATCGATTTTGTCTGCGTCGCTTAAAATCTTCGCTTCCAGTGTCTTTGGCGTTACTTTTGCTGAAAAGGAGTGCGCTTCTATCGCATGCTTGACTGCTTGAATAAAGCTTTCGCTGTATCCCTGTTCCCTTAACAGCCTTTCTGCAACCTTTGCAGACTCGAACGCATGGTTTTCAGCGTATCTCACGATATCGTGGAGCTCTGCAGATTTCAAAACGACTTCGATGTCTCCGCCCTCCTTTTCGGCGATGAACTTCGCAATTCTCACGACCCTTTTCACATGACCCTCATCGTGAGCCATGTTCTCCGTTGCTCTTTGAATTTAACCTTCTCCCCAAAAGAGTTGTTGCAAAAGCAAGAGACGCTGTGAAAGCCAAAAATAAATCTCTAAAGCTCGTTCCAAGCTCCTTTGGCTTTGGGATCTTTCCATTGGATCGTTCCGGGGTTTCGTTCGAGACAAAAAGTTCCTTCGATTCATTTTGCCCGAACTGTGAGTTGGATTCCATAGGCTCTGTTTCGTTCATCGTTTCGTTTGCCAAATCTTTTATAGTTGCGTTTGTTGCGTTTTCAAGGCTCTGCGGTGCTTTACAGTTCACCGAAATCATCGCATTCCTTGCAATCGCCACCACAGAGTTGCCCTCGTCATCGCTGAGTTGAATCACATCCGCATTTATCTCTGTGGAGCCCTCGGCGATTCCTAAAACTTTTACCTTAGCTATCAAAAGTTTTTCCGCCTTTCGAACCTTGTTTTCGATGTCCAACGCTTTTATCCTTGCACTTTCGTTGAAGACAGCCTTGTAAACGTCGTTCGCCCAGCTTGGGGTTAAAACTTCGCTTATTTGAGCAACACTGCTGTTAAAAACGAGAAATCGAAGCTCATAACTCGAAATCCCAGTTGGCAAGTCCAAGAGAAAGACCTCGAACTCTGAGATCTCACCGCAGTTCACTTCTCTCGCAAACGGCTCGAACACCAAAAAACCAGCTGGTTTTGAAGCTTTCTCTCTCACAATCCTCAAGGTTTTGAAAACCAAAACGTCATCGTGAGCGTAAAAGAGCTTCGCATTCGAATTCGATGGGTCAAGCATGTAATAGGACTCGCTGAAGTTCCTCAAATCGATATTTTTCAGCGTTAAACTCGTGTCCCGGGCGTAGAGCGTGTAGTAGCCTTCATCAAGCCCTGCGGTTTCGAACGTTATCCTTGCTTTTCCATCTTTCTCAAGCTCAACGAATTTCGTTGCTTTGTAGTTTTTACCAACGAGAACGATGAATATCCCGCTGTATTCTGCGTCTTCATCTCTGTTAGTCGAGACTTCAACTCTAAGCGGATCTCCTGCTTCTACCTCGTCGCTAAAGGATACGCTAAGCTTTGGGTTCACGATCTCCACGGCTAAGCTTCGTGAATCGAAGAGTTTGCCATCGTAGAACAGCTTCAATTCTGCGACATAGTAACCAGGCTTAAGTGGCTCGCTCTGCGCATCTCTAAGATTTACCTCGAACTTGGCAACGCCATCTTTGTCGAAATCGCTCTGGAAGTCGAGCCGAGAGTTGAGTCCGAGAAGCCTAAAGTGGAGCTTTGCCTTCGATGGATCCGCAATCTCTGCTTTCACAGTTACCTCCTTCTTCCCCTGATATACGAGTTTGGGAACTTTTGCCTCGACTATTTTTGGTCTTATTACCTTGAAAGCCTTCGAAAATTCCAAGCTCGACCCCTCGTGGATGTTCACTTTCACATAGCAATCACCGCTCTCCCAATTTTCGGGAATTCTCACGTTCCAGCTCGTCGCTCCACATCCTTCGGAAACATTGGAAACCTTGGATTCGTTTTTACAGAGCCAAACAGCGTCGTTTTTACTTGAGATCAAAATCTCAATCGGACTCGGCTTTTCAAAGCTAACGGAGACGTCCACCCTTATGTAATCTCCAACCGATACCTTTTCTTTGTCCAAATAGATCAACACTTCAGTTTTACCTTCGGCGGGAAAGAAAGTGATCAGGAGGATCAGGATTGCGATTATTGCGACAGATGACCTCATGCGCTATAGAGCGAGACAAATTTTTTAAGCTATTCTTTCAGAAAAGTAATTATGTTCGAGTTCCAAGATCTCGAGACCACGCTTTTTTGCCGAGATTCAAAAGCCCATGAACTCGAGGTGAAAGACTCATAGGCGATGCGGTGTAGGATATGGGTTCAGAACTCAGATACGAGCTCGAAGATGTTCCAAAGCTCAGAGATCTAATAGCGATTAGCGTTCAGTGGCTCTTGGTTATTGCCCCGATTCTGATCATCGGTGGCAGAATCGTCGCCGAGATGCACTATGCGGATGCGATGGAGAAAACAGCTTACATGCAAAAAGTCTTCTTCATCTCGGGTCTCACGCTCATAGCTCAGCTACTGTTTGGTCACAGACTGCCAATTGTCCCAGGACCGCCCGCTGTGCTGATCGTTGGAATTTACGCAACTCTCGAAAGCGGATTGGGAACTATCTACTCTTCCATTGCTGTTTGTGGTATCATCCTTTCCGCATTTGCTCTGTCTGGGAAGATAAACTCATTGCAAAAGTTCTTCACCGAGAACGTGATCACAGCGCTTTTGTTGCTCATCGCATTCAGCCTCATTCCACTTATCTTGGAAATGCTCGTCTCGAATAAGAATGCAATTTTCAACGTCTTTTTTGCAATAGCCCTTGTTTTAGCTCTTTTTGGAGTGGGCAGAAAAATGAGGAGCGTTTGGGATTCGATGATCCTACTTGCCTTAGTTTTTGGTAGCCTTGCCTATTTGGCGATTTTTCCGCAGGAGTTCAACACAGAGATGCCGAGATTCGAATTCATGTTTTTCAGCCCAAACTTCGAGTTCTCGCTTAGATTCGACGTGCTAATAGTTTTCCTCCTCTGCTACTTAGCCTTGGCTGTGAACGACATAAGCTCGATCTACTCGACGGGAAGGATAATCAAAGCGGAGAACATGGAGAAAAGGGTGAGGAAAGGGGTTTCGATCACCGGGTTATCGAGTCTCCTCTCAGGACTGCTGGGCGTAATTGGGACTGTAAACTACACGCTCAGTCCAGGAATCATCCACACGACGAAGAGCTCATCAAGACTTGCCTTAATCCCAACTGGGCTTGCGCTAATTACGATCGCATTTATTCCTTCGATTATCTTCGTCTTTAGCGTTATTCCGAAAGCTGTTGTTGCAAGTGTCTTCCTTCTCGTTCTCTGCTCGCAGATCGCAATTGCTCTCACGAGGGTGAGAATCGATGACGAAGAGTCCGGGTTCGTCATAGGGTTTCCAATACTCGTCAGCGTAGTGATCTCTTTTCTTCCCCCAGAAATCTTCGGCGATATGCCCTATGCGGTGAAGGCATTTCTGGGCAACAGCTTTTTGATCGGGATTCTTTTGGTGATCTTCCTCGAACACGTGATTTTTAAGAGGGCTTCTATCCAAAGCCAAAAGAGATAAATTCACTGTAGCGACGAAAACCACATGGCAGAAAGAGCGATCGTTGACCGCAGAAAATGCGCATACTGTGGCGCCTGTGTCGCTGTGTGCAACCTCTTCGCAACTGAGCTCATCGAGACTTTTCTTGAAATAAACGAGGATTGCAACGGTTGCGGGATCTGTGTTAAAGTTTGCCCAATGGGCGCTTTGAGCGTTGCGGAGGTGTGATGATGTTCGACGTCGTCGTCGTTGGCGCAGGACCAGCGGGGAGCATGGCTGCAAAGACTTGCGCAGAAAGAGGTTTGAACGTGCTTTTAGTTGAAAAAAGACAGGAAATCGGAACTCCCGTGAGATGTGCGGAAGGAATAAGCAAAAAAGCACTTCAAAGGTTTGTTGAAATCGACAAGAAATGGATATCCGCCGAAGTAATCGGCGCAAAAATCTACTCGCCCGATCTCACAGAGGTTACGATGGCTGAAGAGATGGCTGGGAACGAAGTTGGATATGTTCTCGAGAGAAAGATCTTCGATCGCCATCTTGCAAGGCTCGCAGCAAAGGCGGGAGCGGAAGTGCTTGTAAAAACAACGTTTCTAAGCTTCGAAAGAGTTGGAGATAGGCTGAGAGTTAAGCTCAAGAGGATGGGGGAAGACTGGGAAGTTGAAACAAAGATTCTGATCGGTGCAGACGGCGTTGAGAGCAGAGTCGGGAGAATGGCGGGGATAATAAAGACGCTCAAAAAGAGCGAGATCGAGAGCTGTGCGCAGTATCTGATGTCCAATCTCGAAATAGACGAAAACTACACATACTTCTACCTTGGCAACGAGTTGGCTCCAGGAGGTTACGCTTGGATATTCCCAAAGGGAAACGGTTGTGCGAACGTCGGCATAGGTGTTTTGCCCTCGATTGCGAAGGCGAACGCAAAGTTTTATCTGGATAAGTTTATTGAAAAGCTCGAGATTAAAGGGAAGATCGTTGAGCTTGTGTCCGGTGCGGTTCCCGTCTATGGCGAGGTTGCAACTGCGGTTACGGACAACATAATGCTCGCAGGAGATGCGGCGTATCATTCAGACCCAATCACCGGCGGAGGGATTGCGAACGCTTTGAGTGCTGGCTACCACGCAGCGATAGTTGCAAGTGAGGCAATCGAAAGAAAAGATTTCTCCGCAAATTACCTGCGAAGATACGACGAGCTCTGGAAAGCGGATTTCGGGTGGAAGTTGAGGAGGAACAAAAAACTTCAGGAATTCTTCCTAAAGCTCGACGACGAAACTCTCAACAATCTTGCGAGAAGCATTGCGGGCAAGAACATCCGAGATATGAGCATCGAAGCCATCGTTGCAGAGCTTATAAAGAAGAACCCATCTCTCCTCGAGATCCTAAGGAGCTTCCTAAGCCCCTGACTTAAATATCGAAAGCTATTAATCCCTGTGATCGACTATAGTTGTGGAGAGAGTTGAGGAGTATCTCGAGGCGATCTACGACCTACAGAAAAAGGGAAAGGTAGCAAAGACTGGGGACTTGGCTAAAATACTCAGCGTGAAACCAGCGAGCGTTACGGAAATGCTTCTAAAACTAAAGGAGAAGGGTTACGTCGATTACAACCCCTACAGGGGGGTAATTCTTACGAAGAGCGGAGAGGAGATTGCGGAGAGAATAAAGAGACATTACACGATCGCCTCAAATTTCTTCCGGGTAATAGGGATTGAGGAGGAGGTTGCGAAAAAGCTGGGTTGCGAACTCGAGCACCACATGAACGACGAGGTTGCAGAAAAGCTGGCTGAAATTCTCGAGTCGAGGATTTGCAAGCTTTGCGTGAAAGACGTCAAAAGGCTGAGTTGTGTGGGCGACGGAATATACACAGTGGTCTCAAGCCCCGGGAAGCCGAGGTGCGGGGAAAAAGTTGTGGTTGAGAAGGGAGTTGCTAAGACTCTCGACGGTGAAGAGATCCAGAATCCGCACTTGATCCTCGTCGAAAAATCCTGAGAGCATAGAGTTTTTCAAAGAAAAGCGACCTCTCCTGGACTATCTCGTAAGAAAAACCACGTTTTTCGATCTCCCCGAAGACTTTTGGAACGTTGAAAGACGAAACTATGAGCAGTGCTCTGCCCTTGTCTTCCAAGATCTCGTCGAGCGAGTCGAGGAACTTGCAGATAACTTCGATTCCGCCTTTTCCGCCATCGATCGTGCAGTCTTCCCATCGATCCCTCTTGAGGTTTTCCTCGAGCTCTAAGTATGGCGGATTAAAGAGGACAAGGGAGAACTTCATTCTCACGCCTTTGGCGATGTCAGTTCTGACGACGTTCAAGCCTTTTTTCCTCAGCTCCTTCACCGCATACGGAGATATGTCGGTTGCAAGCAAGAACCTGCACTTCTTAGCTATTCTCTCCGCAACGAATCCGCTTCCAGCTCCAATTTCGATCACAGTATCTTCTTCCCTCACTTCTCTCAGTGCAGACTCTAAGAGGAGTTCACTGTCTTCAGCTGGCTCGTATACCATCGACGATCCTCGCAAAGTTCTTCGCCCCAATTTCCTCTGGTCTCTTGTTCGCAAGCTCATCATCAAGCTCCAAAGGAATTCCGAATCGTTTTTCGAATACACGAACTACGTTCGAAAGCTTTTTCCTCCTCATGGAGAACGCAAAAGTTACGAATTTCTCAAACATCTCCCTATCCTTAACCTCGATCTGGGGTTGAGGAATTATCAACGTTATCGCAGAATCAACCTTTGGAATCGGTCTGAAGTTTTCTCTACCGACGATTTCAAGGATCTTCGCTCTGCAGTAAGCTTTCGAGATCACACCCAATCTGCTATCTTCGTTGCAAAGTCTTTCTGCGAACTCCTTTTGTAGCATTACCACAGCGAGCTCAAAGTCACGCTTTAACAGCTTGAAGATCAAAGGCGATGATATCTCATAGGGAATGTTCGAAACGAACTTCGTGAAAAACGGGAAATCAAGCTTAAGCGCATCACCGTGGATCAAACTAAGCCTCCCCTCCTCGATTTCCATTTTAAACCTTTTTCGAAGCGTTTCAACGAGCTTTTCATCCTTTTCGATCCCCACGACTTTGCAGAACTTAAGCAGTTCTTGCGTCAGATTTCCGGTTCCACAGCCGACTTCGAGAACAACGTCGTTCTCGTTCAGCTCTGCATAACTTGCGATTCTCTCAGCAATTTTGCGATTTATCAGCATGTGCTGACCCAATCGCAATCCTTCCCACCTCTAAGCCGATTTCAAGCCACGCCCATGCCCAGACGACGCACTCAAAAGCCCTTATCAAGTCGTATTTTTCAAGGAAGTATCTGCAATCCTTCGCATACGCCACAATGTTTTCGACGAATCTCCTGTCCCCCTCGATCTCTCCCAGCTTTTCTTCGAGTCTTTCAAGCCACTTCTTCGTTTCTTTCTTCAGCTCTTCCTCGAGACTCAAATTTCTTCACCTTCAAAAGCAAACCATCCCTCTCGATAACGACTATCTCGTCCCCCTTCTTCAACTGATCTTCAGACTCTATGCTCCAAATCTCCCCACGAACTTTTGCAAATCCCTTTCCATCCTTGAACTCGAGAACTTCGCCCCTCAGCCCAACGACTTCACCCATAACGCTCTTCTTCCTCCTAACCTTGATTATCTTCGAGATCATGAAGGTCATGACGATCGCTATTCCTGCGGCGATTCCGATCGCAAACTTTAAGAAGTAGTCGTAAAATTCCGGAGGCATAAGCGGTTCCCTCACGAGAATTAACAGCCCAAAGACAACGGAAAAGACTGATGCAACAGTCAAAAGCCCATACGTAGGGGTTAATAGTTCCGCAACGAGGAATATTACACCAAGGATTAAAAGGAGAATTCCAAGGTAATCGATGCTTATATACCCAAGCCCTGCGAGCGCCAAGAGCAGAAAGATTGCACCAACGACTTCTGCGAGCATTCCAGGGGACGTGAGTCCAAAGATTATCAAATAGACTCCCGCCATGAGCAGTATCACTGCGACCGCAGGATTGGAGATGAAGCCGTAGATCTCCGCCTGAAACGGTCTCTCGACCTCTATTATCCTATAGCTACTTGTATCGATCGTAACCTCTCTACCCCCAACCACGATCTTCTTTCCGTTCAGCTGTTCCATGAGTTCTTCTCTACTATCCGCAAGGATATCTGCGATTCCGAGCTCATACGCCTCCTTTGCGGTAAGGCTAAGAGCTTCTGTGACAAACTTCTCCGCTATTTCAGCGTTTCTCCCACGTGCATTCGCAATGTCCTTGACATACGCCGCTATGTAGTTTATCGTCTTGTTTTCAGTCCCCGGGGTCATACCTACGGGAGTTGCTGCGCCTACTGCGGTTCCATTGGCTAAAGCGGTTACATGCGCAGAAAGCAAGATAACAGTTCCCGCCGAAGCGCAAATCGAACCTTTTCCGACGTAGGCAACGACTGGTATATCGCTTCGCATGAACATCTCGACTATTTTCTGCGTCGACGAAAAGAGCCCTCCTGGAGTGTCGAGTTCAACGAGAATAAGATCTGCTTTCTCCTTTTTCGCAAACTCGTAAGCATTGGCAACTTCGATAAAGGTTCCTTCGGTTATCTCTCCACTTATCTTGACCACCACAACTTCAGTAGCGGTTGCGGTTGAGATTGCCAACAGCAACAGCATTAGCACGAGCTTCACAAATTAACTCGGAGAACTTGGTTATAGACTTTGCGCAAAAATAAAAAGTTACAGCTTATACCCTATCTTTCTCAAGAACTCCTTCCTCTCCCTTATTTCCTCCTCGCCCTCTATGCCCTTGCTCCTAAAGCCGTCCACGACTCCCAAGATACCCCTACCTTGTTCTGTTTCGACCACTATGACTTGAAGTGGGTTTGCGGTCGCTGCGAAAATCGTGCAAACTTCCGGCACGTTCCTTATCTTATCAAGGACGTTTATCGGATATGCGTTCCGTATAAAAATTATGAAGCTATGTCCACACCCGATCTCGAAGGCTTTCTTAGCTGCGAGCTCCCTAAGCTCTGGATCGTTACCCTCGTGCCTCACGAGGCATTTGCCCGATGCTTCGCAAAAGGCAAGACCAAACTTGATCCCGGGCACAGAGTTCATCAACGCCTCATAGAGATCCTCGACCGTTTTTATGAAGTGAGCCATCCCGAGTATTACGTTGCAATCCCTCGGAACCTCGACGCTTACAACCTCAAACCTCATAGCAGTTTTGCGTTGCGAAGAAGTAAAAAATTTTCCAACCAAAAAGCTTATAAACCATCCATCGAACGATCGTTCGATGAGGGTCGTTGAGGTGTTGGTGGTCTTATTGGCTATGTGCGTTCCATTTGTCGCAATAAAAAGCACGAATTTGGCTACGTATCTCTACTGGACCGTAGTTTCAGCTCTGTATCTCATCTACGTGGCTTTGAAGAGGTGGTAGAATGTTGATCTACGCCCTTGTGCTCTATCTGCTCATAGGAACGTTGATCGCAGTATATGCGATGAGAAAAGTCAAATCCGAGGAAGACTACTACATCGGGGGCAGAAAGCTCAGTGGCGTAGTCTCAGCGCTAACGTATGCTGCGACAACGTATTCTGCGTTCATGATGATTGGACTCGTTGGGCTTAGCTACGTTTCCGGCGTTGGTGCGCTTGGCTTCGAGCTCTTCTACTTGGTCGGAACAATAATGCTCCTCTCGTATTATGCTCCAAAGATCTGGAAGTTGGGGAGGGAAAAAGGTTTGGTAACTCCAGGGGATTTGTTGGCGACCAGATACGGGGATAAAAGTGCCAAACTCCTCGCAATTTTGGTCGCAATCGCTTTAATTCCGTATACATCGCTACAAGTGATAAGCATATCTCTGCTCCTGAGCAAGGAAATCGGCTTCGAAACTGGGATCATTCTTTCTGCAACCATTATTGCTCTATGGGCTTTTCTCGGCGGTCTGCGAAGTGTTGCTTGGACCGATGCAATCTTTGGGGTTTTCATGCTTCTAATGGCTATAACTGCGGTTGTATTTGCGACAGCTCTGCTACCAAGCTCCGACTTCTCAAGGCTTGGAGAACTCCTATACGTTCCGAACAGCTTTTGGAGATACGAAGTCTTCGTTTCCTACACACTTCCTTGGTTCTTCTTCGCTTTAACGAACCCCCAGGTGGTTCAAAGAATCTTCATTCCCAAAGACGAGGCGAGCTTGAAAAGAATGGTGATCCTCTTTGGAATCTTCGGACTGCTATACACCGTGCTCGTCACGTTCCTTGGACTTCAGCTTAGACTTCTAACGGAACACGGAGCATTTCCAAAGATTGCCGACCGAGACCTCGTTACTCCAAAGTTCCTGGAGCTCATGCCAAAGGAGCTTAGCGTCGCTGTTGCGATCAGCATCTTCGCCGCTGCGATAACGACTGCGAACTCCATCGTGCTAACCCTGGCTTCGATGTTCTCGAGGGACGTGATGAGAACTCGAAGCGTTATCGCTGGAAGAATCTTTGTAGTTGCAATAACAATCGCAATAGCGCTTTTTGCAATCCAAAGACCAGCATACATCGTCGACTTAGCTGTTATGAGTTCCACAATTCTTCTTTGCCAACTACCGCTGATCTTCGGAATTTTCCACTGGAAAAGGGGAGCGGACTTTTCAGCGATCGCAACCCTCTTTGCGGGCTTCACAACTGCGGTAGCGTTGTATTACACGAAGGCAACGCTTGGGATTCCCATAGGTGTGTGGGTAATTGCGATTTCCTTCGCAACCTTCTTCGTTGTTTCGACGGTTGAGAAAAAATTTAAGCTCGAGAGACCCTAATTTTTTCATGACCCGAATCGACGACATATACTGCGCAAGATGCGGTTCCGAGTTCGATCTTGAGGTAAAAAGAACGACGAGCTATTCTGCTCCACTACATATTCCAAATCTCTACTGCCCATTCTGCGGAAGCAGAAGGCTGATGAAGAAGAAGGGGATTTTTTCCCTAAAGTGATCTTATGCTTTCGGAGTCTACGCTTTCAACCTGTATCCAGTGTGGCGTTTGCTCGTCTTCGTGCAGTATGAGGTTCAACATGAACATAAGAAAGGCGGTCGCGAGCTATATTAGCCAAAGATCCTTCTGGACTCCAGAACTCTGGAACTGCACGAACTGCCTTATTTGCCAAGAGAGATGCCCTCGTGGAATCAAACTCGTCGAAGCGATAAACGAGGCAAGGGCTGAGACCGTTGAAAAAGGCGAATTGCCAAAGGATCTGAAGGGGTTCCTCGAAAATATCCAGAAGTTTTCGAATCCCTTTGGAGCTTTAAAAAGACCGAGTTTTGAAGCAAAAACCGCAAAGAAGGGCGATTTCGAGTTCCTTCTCTTCCTTGGCTGTTCTGTCTACGATCAAAGAGTTGAAAAAGTTGCAAAGAAGGCTATAGAATTGCTAAAGATGGCGAAAGTCGATTTTGCGATTCTCAAAAAAGAGCTGTGTTGCGGAAACGATGTGAAGGCGATTGGTGAAAAAGGACTCTTTGAGCTGTTGAAAGAAGAGAACTCGAAGGTTTTTGAAGAACTCGGCGTGAAGAAGATCATAACGATCTCCCCGCACTGCTACAATGCGCTGAAAAACTACTACGGGATCGAGACTTACCATATAGCTCAAGTTCTGCTTGAAAAAGTTGAGAGCGCAGAGCTAAGGTTTTCAAGCACCTTGGAATTCAGAGCAACGTATCACGATCCGTGCTACCTTTCGAGGCACAACAACGTCGTCGAAGAGCCGAGGGCTCTGCTAAGCTCTGTTCCTGGGATTGAGCTCGTGGAGATGCAGAGAAATCGAAAGCTTTCGCTTTGTTGCGGGGGCGGGAGCGGAGGGATTGTTCGAGACTTTCGATGGAGACCTTCTACGGAAAGGATAAGAGAGGCTATGCTGACTGGAAGCGAAATACTTGCAACTTCCTGCCCCTTCTGCTTAGTAATGCTTGAAGATGCGGTTAAAACAAAAAATTCAGGGTTAAGAGTCTTCGATGTCGTCGAAATTCTATACTCTGCGATCACTGGCTCTCCGTTGACTCCTTGATCTCAGCCTTCACTTCTTCGATTTTCGCAACTTCTCCTTTCTCGAACTTCTCCACTATCTTGATCTCGCCGAGGTTGAGGAGTCTGAACGCATCCCTCACAACTCTATACCTTCCGATCAGAAACAGCTGGTTGAGATACGAGTCTGTTGGAACTTCGACAACCGCTTTGTCTGCGTTGATCGCCACCTCTTTTACTTCAACGCCAGTGTGTATCAAGAAAAGAGCCTTAAGCTTATCTTCTGGCTTTTCAAGCTTTTCCTTGACCTCGTATTCAAAAGTTATCTTCTTCCCGGCGAGCGGATGGTTGAAGTCCACTACGACTCTTCTGCCAACGATTCGCTCAACTGTCCCGATTTTGTCCCCAATTCTGACTCTCTGCCCAACTTGCGGAGTCTCTTTGAACCTCGTTATGCTAAAAGTGTCCTTTTTGTTCGGGTCGTATTCCCCAAAGCCCTTCTCTGGAGAAACGACGACGACTCCCTTGTATCCCACTTCCTTGCCAACGATATCTTCTTCGAATCCCTTCAAAACATGTCCTTCTCCGAGAACAATGTATATATCGCCATAGCGAGTGTTCTCGTTGAAAATCCCTTCTCTTTTTGCAATTTCAGCGTCTGTCGTATCTATTACTCTCCCATCCTCGAGCTTTGCTGTGTAGCTGACTCTAACGAAATCGCCGATCGAGAGCATATCACCACCTTCTCCACGAGCTTTGCATCTGCATATATCTTTACCGCAAAGTCTATTAATTGCACGCAATCCTTAGAGCATGACTCTCAAAGATAAGCTACCTTTGCTACTGCTCTTAATCCCGGTGCTCTTGGCTATAAAGATCAGGATCCTAAACCCGTGGGACAGCGTTTTCACGTTTACAGTTCGCCTAAGCGAGAACGATCCGTGGTATTACTACAGGCTCATCGAGAACTGCATCCACAACTTCCCCTCACGAATCTGGTTCGACCCCATGACGCAGTATCCCTACGGAACCTTTACGCACTTTGGACCGTTCTTAGTTTATCTGAGCGCAATAATCGCTATGCTTGCCAACGCAACAAGCGGTGAGAGCCTCAGAGCAGTCCTCGTCTTTATCCCAGCGATTGGCGGAATTTTAACGATATTTGCAATTTTCTTCCTTGCCAACAACGTTTTTGGAAAGAAAACTGCGCTGATTTCAGCGCTCTTAATTTCCATAATCCCCGGGCAGTTCTTGCACAGGAGCATGCTCAGCTTCAACGACCACCACGTTTGGGAAGTTTTCTGGATGGCGACTTCGCTTGCGTTCTTTGTGCTCTTAACGAAAGAGGAATGGGGCAGAAAGAGCATAATCTACGCAATTTTAGGCGGTGTAAGCTTCGGACTCTACATACTCAGTTGGGCAGCTGGGTTCACGTTTGGGTTGCTTTTAATTTCAACGCTTTTCCTCGCAATGCTCTTCAGAATAAAGATCCCAGAGAACACGTTCAAGCTAACCATGCTTTATTTCGTATCCGCAATCCTCGTCTACTCACCGTTTGCATTTAACGCCCCGAATAGCCCTGTGCTCTATTCGCCAATGCAGTTGCTGATGCTCCTTTTCTACACCGCTGTCACCTTCGTTCTCTGGCAGTTCGATTTGAGATACGACGCTGTGAGGAAAGTTATAAGGATTGGAAAAGAGACTGCACTCCTTTTGCTCGCAATCGCTGGACTTTTTGCGATTTCAGCAATCTTTCCCGAATTTTCGATCACCATTGGGACTGTAACAGGCTACCTCCAGCCAAAAGGCGGAGCTTTGACGATTGGAGAAGTTTACCCGTTCTTCTTCCTTGGTGGATCGTTCTCCTTGGCTCCCGCATATGCGCATTTCGGAGTCACTTTCTTCTTCGCAATCCCGGCGATAGCGTATGTTGCGTTCAGGGTTTTCAAGCAGAGAGAGCTGAAAGATCTCCTAATACTCCTTTGGGCAATAGCCCTCTTCATAGCCCTCTGGGGGCAGAACAGATTCGCATACTACTTCGCTGGTGTTTGTGCAGTTTTCGCTGGTTTTGCTTTGGACAAGATTTTCGAGAAGTTCCACGTCTACAGGGCTTTCACCAACAGGAGCAAAAAGATAGATTTCAGCGTGTTTAGAGTTGTGATTGCGATTCTTTTGGCAATACTCCTCGTTTATCCGACTTACTCATTAGCAGAGGCGCAAAGCAAGGGTGTTGGAGCGATAAACAAGCAGTGGTTCGATGCAATGGTTTGGCTCAGAAACAACACACCAGAGAATGGTTACGAGGAATACTACTACCAACTATACTCCTCCGGGAAAATTGGTGAGAAATACGAGTATCCTTTCGAGACCTATGGCGTGATTAGCTGGTGGGACTATGGGCACTGGATTTTGGCGATAGGCAAAAGGATGGCGATTGCGAATCCGTTCCAGCAGGGAATTGGCAACTTCTACAACGAAGTCCCCGGAGCGGCACCGTTTTTTGTTGCGAGAAATGAAAGCTATGCTGAAAGAATTGCAAATGAGCTGAACGTTCGATACGTCGTGAGCGACGTGGAGATGGCTACGGGTAAGTTCTACGCAATGGCGACTTGGGCGGAGGGAGACTTGCCTTTGGTGGAGAAGTATTACGATGGTGTTCTCTACCTGACCCAGCAGGGAAACCTTGGCATCGGTTATCAGATCCCGCCCAACGCATATCCGCTCGTGAGATTGCCGAGCAAGCTTTACTACGAGACGATGGAGGCGAAACTCCACATCTTCGATGGCTCAGGGCTTAGCCATTACAGGCTTGTCTATGAAAGTGCTCCAAGCGACGAGTGGAGTCTATACTTGGCGAATCCACAGCTGTCCCCGGTTGAGATAGCGGTTTACGAAACGATCCAACGTGCACGTTACGGCGTTGGAGCGAGCTTTGTTGCTCAAGAAATATTTATAAAATTCGCATATCTAAATCTCTACAAAGATCTTGGAATACCAGTCGACCTGAACGCAACGGGTTACGTCAAGATCTTCGAAAGAGTCAAGGGAGTGACTGTGAAGGGCAAAGCCAGCTCAGAGTTCGTAGAAGTGAACGCAACGATAAAAACGAATCAAGGAAGGGTTTTCGAATACTACCAGAAGGTCAAGGTCAACAACGGCGAATTCGAGGTTACGTTGCCGTATTCCCATGATGCGAGCTATGAAACAAAGCCAATAACACCCTATCACTTTAGATCCGGTGGAGTCGTCAAAACTCTTGAAGTGCACGAAGAGCAAGTCCTGAAGGGCGAAGTTATAAACTTCGACCTCGTTTAATTTAATTCTTTTGATTAAAATATCGTGATCTCAAAACCATGCGCAAAAACCGAGTAGTCCACTTTAACCCCGTAGTATCTCTCATACGCACTCTTTAGCACTTCGCACAAAAGTGCGTTGAAGTTCTTTTTCATTTTTGAGGAAACGAGAACGTGATATTCGTTTCCAACCTTCTGTATCTCCACCGCCATCGCAATGTTCATCGCAGGCAGGATGATCTTCATGAATCTCACTGCGTCCTCGAGTGATATCTTCTCGATGGGCTTCTTGTAATACCATTCCATGAGGAATCTGACCTCGTTTTCATAAACTATCCTCTCAAGGTCTCCAGAAGCTGCAGCTTCTGCGGTTTCGTAGCCTATAAGTATCATCCCAACTTCTCTGATCATTTTGAGCACGAGCAAATCCTTCTCGTTGGGCTCTTGACCAGAGTATTCCATGAACATGTCAAACGTCTTAAGAGCGGACTCGAGCAGTCGATTGAGGCTTTCGTATCTCGGTAGCCATTTTCGTATTATTTTTTCATAAACCTCACGATCAATAGTAGTCTGAAGACGTATGTTCCTCGCAGGCATGATGAGCTATTACAATTATTGAGCATTTAAACTTTTCTACGTGTTAGCGAGTTTGAATCCACGATCGCCTCGATGTCGCTTTCGCTTACTCGTCTGACGATCGTCGAAATTAGATTTCTCGAATTCCTAAGTTCCCAGTCCTTTTTGAACACGACGTATCCATGTCTAACTCCCAGCTTTTCCCCAAAGATTCTATAACCATTGATCGAAGCTTTGAAAACTGCGAAGTCGTTCTTAACCACGATCGAGGAGAAGTGCATCTCTTCGAGCATCGATGGGTTGAAGAGCATCGCGTTGTCTGTGCCGAGCAACCATTTTTCGTAATCAGACAGTTCCCTGTAAACCCTCGGATTTGCGACGTCGAAGAAGAAGTTCGACCTTATGCAGGAAACGATTGGGATCTCCGCCTCGATGAATTTCTCAAGGAGTGCCTCGCACATGTTCATGTGCACAACGAAGTCTGGCTCGAGTTCAACCGCAATTTCAACGTCTCCACAGTCAACCTCGCCAGCGTGAATCGCAAAGAGCACTCCTTTTTTCCTTGCGATCTTTCTAATCTCAAAAAGTAGCTCGAGATCGTGATCCCTTGCACTGCTCATCGCAAAACCTGCGCACTCCATTTTCTCCGCTTCTTCGACGCTCTGCGGTCTTCCAAGTGCTATTACTTCGCTCACACCTTCGACAACCCTGAGCCCATCGATTCCAGATTCCCGAAAGTCTAAGAAAACCGTTGTCCCACTTTTCCTTGCGATCTCTATCTCGTGTATCAAAGCCCTCCTCAAATCCTCGATAGAGCTGGAGCTCAAAACCCTAAACTTGTAACCCTCCGGACCGACCATCGACTTGAGCTCGAGGTAAGGCGGATCCTTTGCAATCGAGTCCCCAAGATGAGTGTGAGCGTTGAAAAACGTTGGAGTTATCACAAAATCGTCGAACTCCTCTCTGCTCTCTTCGAACACTCCCTCCACTAAGTATCCATGCCTAACTCCTTCTGAATCTATGAGCACCCCCCTATATCCAGATGAACTTGCACGCCTCCTCATATCCAACTTCTACGACCGTGTCAACGAAGGCGATGTGCTTTCTTATGAGTTCAAGCCATTGCTCGTCGCTTATATCCTCTCCGCTCATCTCCCGAAATGCAAGCTCGTAAATTTTATCGATCGGTCTCCTAAAATCATATACCGCAACTTTTTTCACTTCAAAGTCCTTTTCAAGCACACTTTCGACTTCCGGTGGGAGATTTAGGCATGCGTTCAATTCCCCTGCGTTGTCACGTATTTTCATCTCAACGAACTCCGCAGAACTTTCTCGAATCGCAATATCTTTGAATATCACATCTTTCCACTCTTCGACGTCTATACCTTTGAGCTTCGATCTTAAAACGAGCTTAGCGAGCTCAATTTGAATTTCTCTCCTCTCCTGTGAAGCCTTTGTGTCTAAATAGCAGTAAATCCGAATTCCACTTTCCCAGCAGAACCTGAGGATGGGCTCACAGGATTTCAAATCTTGCGAGTATCCGAGATCAGGCGTGGGAAGGATCTTGTTTACGAGGTATGGCTCAAAATGCTCTGGCAAATCCAAGAAAACGACTTCAAAGCCCTTATGCTTCATAAGTTCGACAACTTTCTCCCGATTCCAAGCTGTGTTCACGGACAGAAAATTCACGATCACAAAAAATGACGGTTAGATCGAGATAAAAGTTTTTGGTCAGTATTGCATCAGAAAAATAAAAGTCCCGCCTCCCGGATTTGAACCGGGGACACCGGGATCTCCGCTTGCGCGGAGGCGCAAACTACAGTCCCGCGCTCTCCCAGGCTGAGCTAAGGCGGGTTTAACGTCTCTTTGACTTTTTGCATAAAAGCATTGCGGTCGATGATCGTAGGTTATAGAGCTGGATCTTCAAGAAAGTTGACAAAGCAACTCGCTGAAGATCACGTTTTCTGAAATCGTGTTGTGCGAAGAACTCCATCGATTACGATGTCATCTCTTTCACACTACCAGAAGTCATAACATCTGCGTTGACGGGTTCACCCAATAGCTCTTCACTGGCGCATTTCGAGGCTTAACGCTTCCATTTCCTTTAAGCCTTTACGAAACGAACTTCTATAAACCTCGACATTGCAAGGTCTTAAGCTCCACAAAAGTTTATCAAAAGATTCTAACAGCAGTGGAAAGCTCAGAAACGGTTATTTTTAAAAAAGCGGGCTCGACGGGATTTGAACCCGCGACCGACGGGTTAAAAGCCCGTCGCTCTACCTGGCTGAGCTACGAGCCCTTTAAATGTTCCAAAGTGCATGGACTTAAATTCTTTTCGTAATGGGATGCGAGGTTAAAGAACCCTCAGACTGAAGTCCAAAGCCTTAGCGGAGTGGGTTATGTATCCGCTCGATATGACGTCGACACCAGTTCTCGCATAAGCGATGACGTTCTCCGGAGTTATTCTCCCAGATACCTCGACCAAAACGTCTATTCCCTCCTTCTCAAGAAGTGCTATCGTTTTCTCCACCTCACCAACGCCGAAGTTGTCCAACATCACCGCATCGACACCTTCTCTTACTGCTAAGATCGCTTCCTCTGGTCTCGAAACCTCCACCTCTATCTTCTTCGTGAAACTGCTCTTTTCTTTTGCGAATCTTATCGCCTCGATCAATCCACCCGCAACCGTTATATGGTTTCCTTTTATTAAAACGCAATCTGAAAGAGAGAACCTGTGTGGATCTCCCCCACCAATCTCTACCGCCATTTTTTCAAATATCCTAAAGCCCGGCGTAGTTTTTCTCGTTCCAGCTATTCTGACCTTCTCATTTACACCCTTAGCAAGCCTCACGAGTTCAGCTGTCGCAGTTGCAACTCCGCTCATTCTCATCAAAATGTTTAAGAGTGTTCTCTCAACACAGAACAATTTTCCCGAATCTCCGCCTAGCGTCATCACCACGTCTCCAGCCTTTATTCTCTCCCCATCCCTTAGAGCTCCCAATACATCCACGTCAGCCATCTCGAATCCGATTTTTGCAACCTCAACCCCAGCCAAGACACCGTCGCTTTTCGAAACGATCTCCGCCTCTACCTTCTTTCTCGGAACAAATGTCACGTCCCAAAACGGAACATCTTCCTCGAAGAACTCCATTAACTTCCTTTTTATTGACATCATACCACGATCCCTCCCTCGATGTTCCTCAGAATCCTAATCACGGAAAGAACTGCCAAAAAGCTCGTTCGAGGATTTTCCTCCATCACTTTATTTTTAACCTTGACCTCGATTTCCCCAAATCTCCATCTAACTCTAAGCATGTGAACGTTCTCCTCTTCATCACCCGCAGTAAATCTGACCTTAAAATCTCTCTTCGATGCAATCGCAAGAGCTGTTGCCACGTTCATACTCTTGGGAAAAAGCTTCGAAGCCTCAAAAGAGCTACCTTCGAACTTCAACTCTCCCACAGTCCTCCTGCTTTTTCTGCTTTCCATCTCGATCTCTTCAATGAAATCTGAAACCGCAGATATCGCATCCAAGCCAGCAAGCGCATAAGCTATGTAAACTTTCCTCCCAAGGTTTTTACACAGCTCCGAAATCCTACGGTAGAAGTCCCGATCCGCAAAAGCTCCAACGCTCAAGGCTATTAAATCTCTCCCAGAAAGCAAGATTTTCTCGGCGTATTCTCTTAAAGCCTCCTGACTCGCAGATTCTACTACGATGTCCATTCTCTCCTCCAAAAATTCTTCGAAAGATCTCTTCGTCTTCACTCCGGTTTTCTTTCCAACCTTTTCCAGCCTTCCAAAATCGCTGTCGTAAATCGCTGAAACGTTGAATCCGAGCTTCGGCAAATGTTCAGCGAGATAACTTCCTATCGAACCGCACCCAATTATACCGACAAGCATAACATCGCCTCTATGGATTTTCTTGCTTCCTTAGCAATCTCCTCCGGAACTTTTACCACGGGCTTTTCATAAACCAATGCCTGTAGAACATCCTCGAGCTTTATAGCCTTCATCTCCCTACAAACAACTTCCTTTACCGGTAAAATTTTCTTTTCCGGATTTTCCATTTGCATTCTTTGAACCAAGCCAATTTCCGTTCCCACCGCCAGAACCTTCTCCTCGCAATTCCTTGCAAAGCTGAGCATTTGACTCGTCGAGCCAACAAAATCGGCAATCTCTTGAACCTCCGGTCTACACTCTGGATGGACGAGTATCAACGCTTCCCTGCATTTTCTCTTGATTTCAGAGACGTCGTATAACGATATCTGTGCATGAACGTAGCATTCTCCGTTTTCTGGAACCGGAACGACTTTCTTCCCAGTTTTTCTTGAAGCGAAGTGAGCTAAGTTTTTATCTGGTCCAAGGAAAACCTTTTCTGAGTTCAAGCGCTCAACAACTTTGACAACGTTTGAAGACGTGCAACAGATGTCTGCGCTGGCTTTAACTTCAGCGGTGCTGTTGACATATGCGACGAATGGTCCAAGTTCCTTTGCTTTTCTAACCATATCTGCCTTGAGAGAAGAAGCCATTGGACAATGAGACACCCTCGGCGAAATGACCTTTTTATCTGGGTTCAGAACAGAAGCGGTTTCAGCCATGAAACTTACACCGCAGAAAATTATCAGATCAGAGTTGCAATTCATTGCGAATCTCGCAAGCTCCAAGCTATCTCCCACAAAGTCCGCAATTCTTTGAACTTCAAGCCTTTGGTAGTAATGGGCGAGTATTAGCGCTCCTTTCTCTTTTTTCAACCTTAGAACTTTCTCCGCCAAATCCACGCTTATCGAACGATCGTTCGATTTTTAACTTTTCTCCTTCCACAGCAAAGTCTAAATCTTTCCACCACAACTTGGATCGTGCTCGAGGAGTTGTTCTGCCCAAAGTGCAAGAGATTGAAGAAGAGGTGCACTTGTGACGCTGGAACCGAGAAAAATCTAAAGCTGCTGAGAGAAAATTACAAGGAGTTTCTGAGACCGATCTTTGAATGCAAAGATGAGATCGTATACTACGAAGTCTTTAATCCATTCGCAGAGACCCCAACAGAGCCCCTGGATTTTCTCCCGAAGCATCTGGCAAACACCTTGAGAATCAGGGGTATAGAAAAGTTATACAAATTCCAAAAGGAGGCAATGGAGTTCCTAATGTCCGGAAAAAACGTTGTAATCACCGCACCAACGGGTTTTGGTAAAACAGAGGCGTTTGCAATTCCAATGCTTGAAAAAGTCAAGGATGGGAAAGCAATCGTCTTTTATCCAACAAAAGCGTTGGCAAAGGATCAGGAACTAAAGATAAAGGAGTATGCGGAGTATTTAGGGCTTAAAGCCGTTAGATTCGATGGAGATTCAACTCTCGAAGAAAGAATTGCTGTTTTCAATGGAAAAGCTGACATAATACTCACGAACCCAGACATGGTGGACTACCACTTGAGAAACACTCCAGCTTTTCGAGAACTCGCTGAGGAGCTCGTCTTTATTGCGGTGGATGAACTGCACACATACACCGGGTTCTTTGGATCGAACATGCACTATCTCATCAAAAGACTCTCGAGATTTTCTGATTTCCAGATCGCATGTGCTTCCGCAACTCTTGCAAACGCAAAGGAGTTTGCGGAGGAGCTGTTTGAAAAAGAGTTCGTCCACGTCCATGGAGAGCATAGAAAATCCACTTTGAACTTCGTTATGAGATACTGCGACAACATATACTCTGCGATCAAGGAGATCGTCTCATCTTACCCAAAGAACAAGATCTTAGTCTTTGGGGACAGCTACAAATTCGTGGAGACAATAAACTGGATTTTAAGGAAATTCGGCGTCAGTTCAGCGGTTCACAAATCCGGGCTTGCTAAGGATCTTAGAGAGAGCGTTGAGAGAGCTTTTAGAGATGGAAAGATAAAAGTCGTCGTCTCAACTCCGACGCTTGAACTCGGAATAGACATCGGGGACGTTGACATTGTGATCTCAGAGCTCGTTCCTTATTCGCAGTTCTTGCAAAGGGTCGGAAGAGCTGGAAGAAGGGGGCAAGAGAGCATAGGTATCCTCCTCTTGAGATCGGACGATCCAATTTCAGCTTACTACAAAAGAAATCCGAAGGAATACCTTTCAAATCAAGCCAACGCCTACATCGAGAAGAGGAACGAGGAGGTTATGAAATACCAATACCTCTCGATGGTCTTGGAAAAGGAAACAACCGCCGACGAGCTCGATCCGGAGATCTTGGATTATCTGAGATCAGAAAAGCTCCTCAGAGGGGACAAAGTTTTGGAAGTGACGGAAAAAGGTAGAAAGTTCCTGGAGGGATTTTCAATGCGTGGAATCGGGGAAAGAGTGAGGATCTTGCATAATGGAAAAGAGATCGGGGACAGAGCTTTGCCAATCGCAATAAAAGAGCTTTTTCCCGAAGCGGTGATAATCCACAACGGCAAAAGGTATAGATGCAAGGAGATAAACCTCGATCTCCTCTATGCGGTGGTCGAAGAAGACGAGAGCGGTGAAGAAGTGACCGATCCACTTTACACATCGATTCCGAAGATCGTAAAGGTTGAAGAAGCGATCGACGACGTCGTAAACGCTATTTACGCTACGTTTGAAGTCAAGATATCTGTCCATGGCTACGTGAAAAGGGGGATCTTTAAAGATAGAAAAGAAGTCTTTTATTTAGATGAGCCCGTGGAATACAAGTTTAGAACGAAGGGCTTTCTTTTCTCCTGCCCATTCCCAGATGGGGATGGTTTCGAGTTCGTTGCTGGTAGCTTCCATGCGTTGGAGCACGTTCTGATCGAGTCCAGCAACACGCTCACCGGAGGAGGGAGCAGAGAGATGGGTGGAATTTCGACCGCAGAAGGCGACATTTTCGTCTACGATGCGACCATTGGAGGAAATGGGTTGAGCAAACTTCTCTTTAGAAGGCTAAAGAATGGTTTTAGAATCTCGCACGAGATCCTTAAGAACTGCGACTGCGGAAGAGACGACGGTTGCCCGAAGTGCACCTACAGCTACAGATGCGGTAACAACAACAAACCCCTGAGCAAAATTGGAGCGATGGAGATCGTTGAAAAGATCCTAAGCGGAGAAAAAAGAGAGACCGATTGGAGGAAGTATGAAAAGGAGGTAGAGCTTAAATACTTCCCTTGAACATGTGGAGCTGGCAGGAGTTTGAGGAGCAGGTTAGAAGAGTGTGCGAGGAACATGGGTTCAAAACGCTCTTTAGGCACTTCTTCAAAGACGAGCTTGGCAGAGCAGAGATCGACGTCGTCGCAGAGCGTGGAATGATCCTACTCTGTATGGACGCAAAGCTTTACTCAGGGCATCGTTACAGGGTTTCGCAGATTAAAAAAGAGGCAAAGAAGCACGTCGAGCGATGTAAAAGGTTTTCGAAGGTTAAAGGCAAAAAAGCGATCCCCGTGCTAATTTCCTTTATTGACGATGCGATTTATTTCCATGAAGGTTGCATAATCGTCCCATTCGACTCACTCAACACTTTTCTTGCGGAAATCTACTACTACCTTGCGGAGTTTGGCTATTTCCCATAGAAGCGAAAAATTAAAGTGCTTTCGAGCCAAAGATCTGTAATGAAACCTCATTGCGTTCACATGGTCAAATACGTTCTCCCCGCCATAAGGGCGATGGTGGCAAAAGAACTTATAGAAAGGGGATACAAGATAAAGGAAGTAGCAGAAATGCTTGGCTTGACCCAAGCTGCGGTTTCGCAGTATTTAAGGAGTAAGAGGGGTAAAAGAGGCTTGGAGCTTTTAGAGAAGAACGATGAAGTGAAGAAAATAGTAGCCGAAATCGCCGATGTTGTTTCGAAGAAGAAGGATGCGAAAAGCGAAGAATACGTGTGCAGAATTTGCGAAGCGATGAGGGATCTTTAAAAACAGACAAAAATACTAATACCGCTCAACTCTTTTCATGAGAGTTCTTGTCGTCGACGCAGGTGGTAGGGGAAATGCGATTGCGCACGCTTTTTCACGGAGCGAAAAAGTGAAAGATGTGTTCGTCGCCCCGGGAAACGCTGGCAGTGAGTTCTTCGATAAGTGCAGAGTTGCGAAGATCGATGGAAAACCAATAGCTTCGATAAGGAGCATTGAAGAGATCGTCAAATTTGCGAAGGAAAACGTGGACATCGCTTTCATAGGTCCGGAAGAGCCCTTAAGCCTTGGTATCGTTGATAGGCTTGAGGAAGAAGGAATTCCAACGGTTGGACCAAAAAAAGAGCTTTCTTGGCTTGAAGCGAGCAAGTGCAAAACAAAGGATTTCCTCAAGAGCATAGGAGTTCCCATTCCTAAATATAGGAATTTTGACTCTGCAGAAGAGGCAAAGGAGTTCATACTGAACAGCTCTGGTAGCATAGTCGTGAAAGCCGACGGTCTTGCTGCGGGGAAAGGTGTTTACGTCTGCGATTCAAAAGAAGAGGCTTTGAGAGCGGTGGACGAGATAATGGTTGAAAAGAAGTTCGGTTCTGCTGGTGACAGAATAGTGATCGAAGAAAAGCTCGTTGGTGTTGAGGTTGCGTTTACAGCGATTTGCGATGGCAAAAGAGCGTTACCGTTTGGAACTGCGAAGGACTACAAATCTGCGTTTGACAGCGACGACTTCGAGGCGATGAGAGACTACTACATCGGAACGAGAAAGAGGTTTTACAGAAAAGAGGAGATTGAAGCGCTTTTCAAACAGGGAAAGCTCGTGAACCCAAACACCGGTGGCATGGGTGCTATAAGCCCGCATCCAGAGGTGAGCGAGGAAGTCGAAGAAAGGATCATGAAAAAGGTTGTTGAGCCGATCGTTAGGGCAACTGGTTTCAAGGGCATCCTTTATCCCGTGATAATGCTCGTGGATGGAGAACCAAAGGTGCTGGAGATAAACATCAGAGAATGCGACCCCGGAGCACAAGCGAAGTTGCCGAGGCTTGAAAGCGACCTTTTGGAGCTTTCTTTGGCGGTAATCAATGGAGACCTCGACAGCGTAGAAATAGAGTTCAGCAACGATTTCTGTTGTGCAGTCTGCGCAGTTAGCGGAGCTCTGCGTGGTAGGGAAGGTCTGAAACCCGGGTATCCAGCGGAGCATTACACAAGCCAGCCAATTCAAGGAATTGAATCCGCAAGAGAGATCGCTGTGATCTATGCAAACGGAATTGCAAAACAAGACGGCTATGTAACGACGGGCGGAAGAGTTCTTACAGTGGTCGGGAGGGGAAGAACGCTTGAAGAAGCAAGGAGAAGGGCTTACGAAGCCATAAAGCTGATAAGCTTTCCAGGGATGCGGTATCGGAAGTCAATCGGCTTGGAGTATTGCCTTCAGAGACCCTAAGTCCCCGAGGTAAACGACATCTCCCTCTACTGCGTAAACTTCTATCTTTTTCGCCCTTCTCAGAATGGGGGACAAGAAGTTCTCCTGCAAAACATCGCTCCCTGCAACGAGCTTGGAGAACGCTGGTAAAACGATTTTGCTCTTATCTGCGATTAAAAAGCACGGGAAAGAGTAGTTTGCACCCCTCACACGGATCTTTATCGTCGGATGCTCGTGCCCCATGATGATCTTCTCGTCCTCGCAATCCTCGTGACCGTGAACGACTGTGTAGCCTTCAACGATCTCCTTTTCCTTCAGCTCGATCGAATACTCGCTGAGTATCGTCGCCAAGAAGTTGTCGTGGTTGCCTCGAACGATCGAGATCTCGACGTCCAAGGAGTTCAGAAAGCTCCTAACGTCATCCCACTCGTATGGTAGATTCTCGCCGAACTCATGCTTGAAGTCTCCGGCAATTATTAGCTTCTCCACCTCGTAACCCTCCACAAGTTCTCGTGCCCTCGTTATCACATCCATCACCTGCATCCTCGGCACCGCTATTCCGGATCTCTGCATCGCGTTCTCGATTCCAAAGTGTATGTCCGCAATGACAGCGGTCTTCTTCAACAGCACCGCCATCTCTGGGAGCAGTTTGAGCACATAAGATATGGGTAGAAAAATTTAAATTTCTTCTTGTGAAAAGTCGATGAATGTCATACCTCCTGCTCATTGGGAAACCCGCCATCGAGGGGCTCGAGTTGCTTAAAGAACTCGCAAACGGTTTCGAGAACACGGTGTGGGTTTCCACAGTTTACAGTGCGGAAAAGGTCAGAGAAGTAATCGGAAAAAAGCCGTGGGTAGTAGATGCGTTTAGCTGGGGGATGAAAGAAGCAGAGGAAAAAGAGGTTGTGGTTGCAAACCCGACGAACTTGAACGAGATAAGTTTGGCAGTCTCAAAGGTTCTCCAAGGCATCAAAGGGGACTATATCTTAATTCTACACTCCATCTCGGGGCTTGCGATTTACCAACCGATTGCGAAGGTTATCAACTTGCTTCGAGTCTTGCTCATGAAGATAGAGAACGACAAAGCTAAGGCTATTTTTACGCTCATAAGTGGTGCACAAGAAAAGCAATTCGAAGTGGGAACGATGGTATTTTTCCCGAACGTCGTCGAGCTTTCTGAAAGAGAGATCAGGGTTGTAAAGTCCTTCAATCCAGACGTCGATAGGGGCGACTACAATGCCAATAGAGCGAAAGAGATATTAATGAGACTCTTAAAGCTATGACATGGACGTGTTCTTCGTCGATTCTCGTGCAAGAGTTGTCGACCCAAACAAATGGTATCAGCCAGAGCTGAGTCTTGTTTCAAAGCTGAAAAGACTGATAGATGAGAGCCCAGTTCTCGACAACATAAGTCCCGGAGACGTTGTCGCTGTTAAGACGCATTTTGGGGAGCGAGGAACTACCAAAACCTTGAGACCGACTTTCATAAGGGCGGTTGTTGAAAAACTCCTCGAAATCGGTGCAAAACCGTTTGTTACAGAAACAACTGGACTTGGGCTCACGAGACTAAGGAGTTCTGCAATCGGAAGGTTGCAGATCGCTGAAGAGAACGGCTACACGCACCAAACTCTTAAAGCACCGATAATAATCGCAGACGGTCTCCTCGGTTTTGACTTCGTGGAGGTCCCGATCGACGGAAAATTCTTGAAGAAGGTTTACGTCGCAAAAGCAATCGCAGAGTGCGATGCGGTTGTTTTCTGCACGCACTTTAAGTTGCACATGCAGTCTGGAATCGGAGGGAGCATAAAGAACATCGGCGTTGGTTGCGTTGCGAAGCCATCGAAATACGACGTGCATGTGAACGGATTTCCAACGATAAGAGAGGATAGGTGCACAAAATGCGATAAATGCGTCGAGATTTGTCCAACGAATGCAATAGTTGACTACAAAATCGTGGAGGAGAGATGCCTGAAGTGCACGGGTTGCTATGAGGTCTGCGAAGTAAGAGCGGTGCGCTTGCAATGGCTTGAGGGAAAAGACGTGAGCGACAGGATTGTGGAGTGTGCAAAAGGTGTGTCTAAGCTGAACGATAATTTCTCATTCCTGAACTTCCTAATCGACATAACTCCTCACTGCGATTGTCATCCCTACAGCGACAACGCCTTAGTTCCCGACATAGGGATTTTAGCTTCAAAAGATGCTGTCTCCATCGATTCAGCGAGCTACGATCTCTACAAAAGTCTTCCCGCTGTAAACGAAATTCTTGAAGGGCACAAATCTTGGCCATGGACGGATCCGGAAGGTATGTTGAGCTATGCAGAAAATTTAGGTCTTGGCGAGAGGAGATACAGGCTAATAAAGCTTGAATAATCCCCAGAAATAAGCCCAAATCGAAAAGCTCGGAAAGATTTAATTTGAGAAAAATATATTATATTTTCCTGAAATGTCACTAAAATCGGCTTTCTCTTTGTCTTGTTGCGAGAGATCGGATTTTAATCAGCTCCAAAAAACCATACCAGTTTTGATTGAATAAGAATCCGAAAATCATGCCAAATTCAAGAAAAAATGAAAAAGCGTAAGTTTTTTAAACATCGGGAAGAAAAGAGTATCGATGGTTGAGTTCGCAGTCGAACTCGACGGAGTTTCGAAAAGATACGGCGATTTTGAAGCAGTCAGAGAAGTAAGCTTCTCGATACGCAAAGGAGAGTTCTTCTCGATCCTTGGACCAAGCGGTTCTGGAAAAACAACGCTCCTAAGGTTAATTGCAGGACTCATCTTCCCTGATAAGGGCACAATAAGGCTAATGGGGAAAGACTGCACGTTCCTTCCGCCGTATAAGAGAAACATAGGGATGGTTTTCCAAGATCTCGCTCTCTTTCCGCATTTGAACGTCTTCGACAACGTTGCATATGGGTTAAGGATAAGGAAGGTGCCTGAAAACGAGATAAAGCGAAAGGTCTACGAGTGCCTTGAAATCGTGAACCTCGACCCGAGCACTTTTTCCAAGAGAAAAATAAACCAGCTTTCAGGCGGACAACAGCAAAGAGTTGCCATCGCAAGGGCGCTTGCAATCGAACCCTCAGTTCTCCTGCTCGACGAACCCCTTGGCTCTCTGGATTTGAAGCTGAGACAGCGCATGATGCTTGAGCTGAAAAGGATTCAAAGAGCTGTCAAGACAACGTTCGTATACGTAACCCACGACCAGTCGGAAGCCCTGATAATGTCAGATAAGGTTGCGGTAATAAACCACGGCAAGATCGAGCAAATAGGAACGCCAATGGAAGTCTACGAAAAACCCGCAACGAAGTTCGTCGCAGAGTTCATTGGAGAGATGAACTTCATCCCAGCGGAAATTTGTGAAGACTGCGCAATAAGCGAACTCGGGAGAATAAAAGTTCCGGGGCTCAATGGTTCAAAGAAGGTCATCATAGGGATCAGACCGGAAAAGGTAAAGGTGGGAGCGGTTGGGGATAACACGTTCAGTGGTAAAATCGAGGAGATCGTTTACTTGGGCGGTTTCGTAAAACTCGACGTCAACGTCAACGGAGTTCGAATAAAATGCGTAACGAACGCAAACGGGTTTAGAGAGGGTGAAACAATCGAGATTGGTTGGAAAGCGGAAGAAGCGATCATCTTCGAGGCATGAAGAAACTTGCAATTCCCGGAGTCGTCTACCTTCTCGTTTTGTTTTATCTGCCCTTCTTCATCGTCGTCCTCTACAGCCTTGGGTTTCCGAACTTCACGCTTGAGTTCTATGCGGACGTGTTTCAGCCAGTTTTCTTCAAGTTCTTCCTAAACTCAATCCTTATTGCGACCATAACAACAGTTCTTTGCCTCATTCTTGCTTACCCTGTTGCTTACTACATTGCGCTGAGGGCGCAGAGATGGAAAAATCTTCTCCTTGTCCTCATCATTTTGCCGTTCTGGATAAGCCTTCTGCTCAGGACATACGCAATAATGGTAATCCTAACACCCCTCGGCTTGATGTTCACGTTCACCGCTGTCGTAATAGGAATGGTATACGACTACTTCCCATTCATGGTTCTGCCGTTGTATGCATCGCTGGAAAAGCTGAAAAGATCGCAGTTGGAAGCCTCCTACATCCTCGGCGCAAGTCCGTTGAAGACTTTTCTGAAAGTAACGCTCCCACATTCGAAGCCCGGAATCGTCGCAGGAGTGATGCTTGTTTTTATTCCATCACTCGGCGAATTCGTCGTCCCATCGATGCTCGGTGGAACCTACGTAACAATCGGAACCCTCACGTGGGATCTCTTTCTGAGATACCATGACTGGTGGCGTGGTTCAGCGATTTCTGTGATTTACATGGCTATCGTGCTCATCGCAATTGCGATTTACATGAAAAAAGCGGGGAGGATAGAGCTATGATGAGGATTTACGTTGCAATCGTTTTCTTTTTCCTTTACGCACCAATTGCCTTCGTAATAGCCTTATCCTTCACAGACGACTCAGGCTTAACGCTTAAATGGTTTGAAAAGCTAATACAAGACTCAAAAGTCGTTTCAGCGTTTTACAACAGCCTTACCATCGCAATTTTGTCAACTGTTTTCTCCGTTATTTTGGGAACAAGTTCTGCTTACGCTTTCCTGCGAACGAAAATGAGATTCGAGTCCTTTTTCTATGCTCCAATCGTCATTCCCGAAATCACAGAAGCTCTTTCACTCCTTTTGTTCTACAAGCTCCTATCGTTTCCTCTTGGCTTCACATCCGTGTTACTTGGTCACATTGCGTTCAACGTTGCGTTTGTTTTTGTAATCGTTAGATCCCGACTTTCGGGCTACGAAAGATCGATCGAGGAAGCGTCACTCACCCTTGGGGCAAACGAGCTCCAGACTTTCTTAAAAGTGACGATTCCATTGGCGATGCCCGGGATTGTTGCTGCGTCATTGATCGCTTTTACACTTTCCTGGGATAACTTCGTCAAAACTGTGTTCACAACTGGTCCAGGGTTCCAGACTCTACCACTTTTGATTTGGTCGCAAGCGGCGAGGGGTGTAGTTAGCCCAACTCTAAGCGCTTTGACAACGCTAATGCTCGCAGTCTCGATGATCTTAGCTTATCTCTACGTCAGAATCTCAGCGCAAAGAGGGTAAAGCTTTTATTCTACATTCCCCAAAAACCAACATGGTGGATAAGGGTAGAAGGGATTTTCTAAAAATCGCAGTCGCGGGAATTGCTGGGCTCGCTATCGGTGGCGTCACAGGCTTTTTCTCTGGCTCTTCAGCATCCCAGCGAAGGATTTTGGAGCTGGAGAGTGAGATAGAGAAGCTCAAGTCGCAGACACAGGCGATTTTAGAGAAAGAGCTCAGGGTATGGAACTGGTCTTACTACATAAACGAAGCTCTCTTAGACATCTTCGCACAGGAAACTGGGATACCAAGAAACAGGATTATCTACGAGGAGTTTGAGGATCCGAACTACGTTCTCACGAAGCTCGAAGCAGGAGGGAGCGGATACGACGTCGTTATTCTGCCGGACTACTGCGTAGACATCGCCCGAAGAAAAGGTCTTCTCGCAGAACTTAACAAAGAACTTATCCCAAATGCGAAGTTCATTGACGAAAAGTTCCGGAATCCGCCTTACGATCCAGATTGGAAGTTCAGCATCGTCTACATGTGGGGCTCGACGGGATTTGCATGGAGAAGTGAAGTCGAGGAAGGCGTTACAACGCTGGAACAGATCTTCAACCCAGACTACGGATTTCTGCCAAAGTATAGAAAGAAGATAAGCATGCTCGAGGAAGCTATGGAAGTAGTTTGCTTCGCCAAGGCTTATTTGGGTAAAGACATCAACGACTGGAGCGATTCAACGCTTCAAGAAGTGAAGGAAGTTCTCTTAGCCCAAAGACCATACCTCGCTGGCTACATGGGAACCGAGAAATACTATCCAGGACTCAAAATTGGAACGATATACGTTGCACAAGCCTACAACGGAGACATAGTGAGGTTGAGGGAGGAATTTGAAGATGTCAGCTTCGCAGTTCCTGAAGAGGGTGGAACCATCTGGACGGACAACCTATGCATCCCAAAGGATGCATTGCATAAGAATTCTGCGCATGCGTTCATTAACTTCCTACTCGACCCTGCGGTCTCTGCGGTAAACTCCAAGTTTATAGGTTACGCAAATCCGGTAAAAGCGTCATGGCAGTTCATCGAAGAGATGCTCGATGACCCTGTGATCTATCCGCCGGAAGAGATCCAGAAGAAGATGTGGCTCATACCGTCGGTAAGCGATGAGATTAGACGAAAGGTTACCACGCTGATGCTCGAAGTCAAAGCTGGCTGATGAGGGGAATTTAGCAAACTTTATTAAGAAAACATGGACTCAACTCGAGAAACGTCGAAAGGTGACGGAATGAGAGCACTGCTAATTTTGGCAATAGTGTTCTTGATCTTAGGCTGTGTTGAAGAGGGGGAGAGATACGGGACACTCACAACTTCAGTTGCAGAGAAAAACACGGTTCTCGACTGCCAGTGCCACGAAGAACCTTGGAAGTATTCGAAACACTACGCAAACGTCACGAGCTGTAAGAGCTGTCATGGAAACGAAATACTTGCGTTCCACAAAAATCTGAGCGAATGGAATTGGAAAGACGTTTCTGAAGTCCAGTGCACGCTGTGCCACGATGCTTCGCTGTTGGCGAATCACGGTGGAAAGTGCGAAATCTGCCACAAGTCAATCTACGAGACTCACAACGTCTATTTGAGTAAGTTCATCAAGCGAGAGGTGGGATCATGAGGAAAGCTGTGAAAATCATCCCGATTGTTGTTGGCTTGCTCCTCTTCTTTTCCCCAATAAGCGCAGAAAATAACACAACCACCTACTCCTGCGACACTTGCCATAAACATGCGAACCTCTACTCGAGCCATCTCGAGGGCGGTAAGTATTGCGCACGATGCCATGGCGAGATTCACGAGATTCACGATTTCAGCTGTGAAACTTGTCACGTGAAGAAACCCCTCACGATTCTTTGCCACGCAGCGCCAAGCGATGCCCAAATACTGACACCACCACCAGAGAAAAACGCAGTTTGCGAGAACTGCCATATAAACATCGTTGAAGTGCATAACGGCGACTGCCAGAGCTGTCATGTTGAAGACATAAACAAGATCCACGCAAAGGCGAATCTGAGGTGATAAAATGCTTGAACTCATATACTACGTTCTCCTGATCATCGCCTTAGCGATTTTCGCAATCGGTGTAAAGAGAAACATAGACTTCGTAAGGTCTGGACAAAAGAGCTCCGAGCCGAGGCTCGACAATCTAAAGGAGCGGTTCAAGGTGATGCTAAAAGACTCCTTCGCACTCCTTAGGCTTTACCGCAGAGAAAAGAAGATGTCGATAGCGCATCTCTTGGTCTTGTGGGGCTTCATAATTCTTGCAATAGACATCTTGCTAATCACGATCTTCTACGCAGTTCCGGATGCGTTCAGGGTTGTATACCTGTTCTTCAAGATCTCGATGACCGTGGGAGGAATACTCTTCACCCTCGGGCTAATTCTGATGGCTATCAACCGCTACCTCCTTAAGCCCTCGAGGTTTGCAAAGAAATACGATGCGAGAGACGACAACCTTGCTATCTTGGTCTTGCTATTCGCAGCGATTTTCGGATTCGCTCTGAAGGAGTTCTTCAGATTCTCGCAAGAATTTGCGAACAGCTATTTAGTTCAAGCGTTCTGGTTTGCCCATGCGATTCTAATCTTGGCTTTCGTCGCAATGATTCCATACTCAAAGCTCATGCACATTCTCGTGGCTCCGATTAGCATTCTAACAAAAACGAACCGCCATCCAGGGGTTGTTAGACCTCCACAAAACAGAGAAGACTACGTAGGGCTTGTTACAAGAGCCGATTTAACGAAAAGAGACTTGCTCTCAAGCTTGGCGTGCATGCGTTGCGGTCGTTGCCAAGACGCTTGCCCAGCTTTCAATTCGAGAACTTCGCTGTCTCCGATGTTCCTAATCCAAAATCTGAGGAACATAGACAAGATTGCGAGCGGTAAGATGCAGATGCTGAAACCATACGAAGTCAAGGAGACCGAAGCAGATGGCGGAGAGAGCGAAGCAGAGAAGGAAGGAATAGAGGCTGAAAAGAGGGAAGAGATTAAGCCAGAAGAGGTTAAACTCGTGGACACACTGTTGGATATGTCCGCAGTCTGGGCTTGCACAACGTGCAGAGCTTGCATGGAGATGTGCCCAGTTTACATAGAGCAGATGGATATAATTCAAGAAATGCGCAGAGGGGTCATAGAGAGCGGTGAAGCGCCACCAGACATAAGAGATTTGCTTACGAACATCCAGAGGCAAAAGAACCCGTGGGGTGAGGCAAAGTTCAAGAGGGATCAGTGGATCAAGAAGTCCGAAGTTCCGGTGAAGTTGGCTAAAGAAGGCGACTTCGAATGGCTGTGGTTCGTGGGTTGCGCTCACAGCTTTGACAACCGGAATATTCCAATAACTGCAAAGATTGCGAAAATCCTAAGCGACATCGGCGTAAGCTATGCGGTGCTTGGAAGAGACGAAGGTTGTTGCGGGAACGATGTGCGCAGAGTTGGCGAAGAAGGACTCTTCCAAGTTCTCAAAGAAGAGAACATAGCCCAGTTCGAGAAATACGATGTGAAGAAGATAATCGCAACTTCTCCGCACTGCTACAACACGCTGAAGAACGAATACGAGGGATATGAGGTAAAGTTCATCCTTGAAACGATCTACGATGCGATAAAGAGCGGAAAGCTCAAGCTTAAGAAGGAGATCAAAAAGAAAGTGACGTTCCACGACCCATGCTACCTTGGAAGATACAACGGAATGTATGAGCTACCGAGGGAGATCCTAAAGTCGATCCCAGGAATAGAGCTTGTTGAAATGCCGAGGAACCGCAACAGAAGCTTCTGCTGTGGAGCAGGTGGCGGGAATCTCGTCCGTGAGTATCCGGGTGAGTTCAGACCGAACAATTTAAGAGCAAAGGAGGCTGCGGAGACAGGAGCGGAGATCTTGGCAGTGGCTTGTCCATTCTGCATGATCATGCTCGAAGACGGTGTTAAGACGGAGAAGCTTGAGGACAAGATAAAGGTTCTCGATGTAATAGAGCTCGTTTACGAATCCGCATACGGTTGAACAATTTTTTATTTTTCATTGCAAGGTCTCGCAGGATTTTCTCGTAAGTATTTTAAGGTGTGTGCAGTCATTGAATCAATGGACCTAAGGTTGATCGTGGAAAAGCTTGGGGCGAAGAGAGTATATAAGGAAGATTGCGAGCTGTGCATCGTAGGATACACGGGAAAGAAGTGTCCCTATCTGCGAAAGATTGGCAAGGAGTTTTTCTGCGTGCGAGACGCTGCGAAGAAGGATCCGAGGTTAAGATTTTAAAAAGACTTATATCTCAGCGAGCGTCGTGGTTCGATGAACTGGAGAAGTTGGAGACACATCACAAAGCTCGACCCAGACAGAGAGAACAGTGAAGAAGTGATCAAGGCAGTCGCAGAAAGCGGAACAGACGCAGTAATGGTCTCTGGGACTCAGAACGTGACCTTGGAGAAGGCTAAGAAACTCTTCAGAGCTGTAAAGGATTACTCGATACCAACCGTGCTTGAGCCATCGTCGCCTGAGAACGTGATCTACGATGCGGATTACTTGTTCGTCCCAATCGTGCTCAACTCGGAAATCGGCGAGTGGATAACTGGGAAACATGCGGAATGGGTTTGGATGAACTACAAAAATGAGAGATTCGAGGAGATCTTTGAAAGCGTTGTCTTCGAAGGCTACATAGTCTTGAACCCGAACTCTGCAGTTGCTAAGGTTACAAAATCGAAGTGCGATTTGAGTAAGGAGCTCGTCGCAAGCTTTGCATTTGTAGGAGAAAGAATGCTAAAGCTTCCGGTGATCTACATCGAATACAGTGGAACCTATGGAGATCCAGAGGTTGTCAAGGAAGTGAAGTCGAAGCTGAAAAGTGCGAGACTCTTCTACGGCGGGGGAATAGACTCGAGAAAGAAGGCTAAAGAGATGTTGAGCTTCGCAGACACGATAATCGTCGGAAACGTTATCTACGAAAAAGGTATCGATGCGTTCCTTGAGACGATCCCTTAAAGCAGTGTGGCAACTGCTTCGACTCGAGCATGGAATAATGTATGGCATAGGAGTTTTGATCGGGATTTTTCTCGGCGGAGGAGCGGATTTCAAAAACATCCTGCTCGGATTTTCAACTGCGGTGTTCCTTCAGGCATCTGCCTTTGCGCTGAACGACTACTTCGACTACTACGTCGATATGGCGAATCGCAGACTCGATAGACCGCTTGTGAGGGGAGAGCTAAGCAGAGATACCGCCCTTTTCCTTTCGCTCCTACTCTTTCCGCTTGGAATCGTTTCTGCGTTCTTAATTTCCCCAATCGCATTCTTCTTTGCGACGGTCGTCACAATCCTCGGCTTCGCCTACGACTACAAGCTGAAGGAGTTGGGCTTTCTTGGGAATGTCTACATAGCCTTCACGATGTCTGCGCCGTTCGTCTTCGGTGGTTTAATTTCGGAGCTTCGTGGCTCAATTCTGCTCCTCGCACTCATTGCGTTCTTTTGCGGTGTTGGCAGGGAAGTGATGAAAGGCATCGAAGACGTTGAGGGGGACGCAATAAGGAACGTTAAAACGATTGCAAGGGTTCATGGAGTTGAAAAAGCGGTGCGAATTAGCTCTACTTTCTTTTTAATCGCAGTTCTCCTCAGCTTTGCCCCACCACTTTTCATTGCGGAATACCTCGACATCAAATACATAATTCCAGTGGCGATAACGGACCTCTTGCTTCTGCAAGTGATCTTAGAGCTCCAAAAATCGAGAGACATTGCGAAGTTCAGAAAGCGAACGCTCTTTGCGATGTTGCTGGGTTTGATTGGATTTCTTGCGGGAGCGTTTTGAGATAAGTTTTTAACCCTTTTGAATTCCTTAAGGCTATGTTTGCGGAAATCGAAGAGAAGTGGCAAAAAGCCTGGGAATCCGCAAAGATTTTTGAGGCGGAGCCGAACGAAAAGAAGAAGTTTTTCCTCACAGTTCCATATCCTTACCTCAACGGAAATTTGCACGCAGGGCATACGAGAACTTTCACAATCGGCGACGCTTTTGCGAGATACATGAGAATGAAGGGATACAACGTCCTTTTCCCGCTCGGTTTCCATGTGACTGGAACGCCGATCATTGGACTCGCAGAGCTGATCGCAAAACGTGACAAGAAAACGATCGAGGTCTACACGAAGTTCCACGACGTCCCGCTCGAGCGTCTTCTGGACTTAACGACTCCGGAGAAAATCGTGGAATACTTCGCAAGGGAAGCGTTGAACGCTCTACGAAGAATTGGTTACTCGATAGACTGGCGCAGAGTTTTTACGACTACGGACGAAGCTTATCAGCGCTTCATCGAGTGGCAGTTCTGGAGACTTAAAGAGCTCGGACTCGTCGAAAAGGGTAGCCATCCCGTCCGCTACTGTCCGAACGACCAAAATCCCGTCGAGGATCACGATTTGTTGCACGGCGAAGAGGCGAGCATTGTAGAGTTTACGGTGATCAAGTTCAGGCTCGAGGATTCAGATCTCATCTTCCCGTGCGCCACTCTCCGCCCAGAGACGGTTTTCGGCGTTACGAACATATGGCTCAAGCCTACGAAATACGTTGTTGCAAATGTCAACGGGGAGAAATGGGTTGTAAGCAAAGAGGCGTTTGAAAAACTCGGACACATGGATAAGAAAGTCGAGCTTATCGGCGAAGTGGATGCGAGCGAGTTCTTCGGGAGGAGAGTCGTGGTTCCGCTTGTTGACAGAGTCGTTCCAATACTACCTGCAAACTTCGTAGACACGGACAACGCAACTGGCGTTGTTATGAGCGTTCCCGCACATGCTCCTTACGATTACGTTGCACTAAGGGAAATCGGCGCAGAAATCGAGCCAATCGTTATAATCGGGACCGATTCCAAAGGAGTTCCTGCGAAAGAGATAGTTGAAGAGCTCGGAATAAAATCGCAAAACGATCCAGAGCTCGAGAAGGCGACGAAGATCCTATACAAGAAAGAGTTCCACAAAGGCGTGATGCTCGAAAACACGGGGAAGTTTGCGGGAATGAAGGTTTCGGAAGCGAAGGATTTCGTTGAGAAAGAACTGCTCAGATTAAACCTTGCAGACATATTTTACGAGTTCAGCGAGAAGCCAGTTGTTTGCAGGTGTGGAACAAAATGCGTTGTGAAAGTCGTGAAGGATCAGTGGTTCCTGAAATACTCCGACGAGACTTGGAAAAGGAAAGTTTTGGAGCATCTCGAAACGATGACGATAATCCCTGACTACTACAAGGAGGAGTTCAGGAACAAGATAGAGTGGCTGAAAGACAAGGCTTGCGCAAGGAGAAAGGGCTTGGGGACAAGAATTCCCTGGGACAAGGAGTGGTTGATCGAAAGTCTATCGGATTCGACGATATACATGTGCTACTACATCCTTGCGAAGTTCGTTAACCTTGGGCTGATAAAACCAGAGAACCTGACGATGGAGTTCTTAGACTACGTGTTCCTGAACCGTGGAAGCATAGAAGATGCGAAGAGCTCCGGATTGAGCGAGGAGATAATAAAGAGGGTTAAGGAGGAGTTCGAATACTGGTATCCCGTAGATCTCAGGAGCAGTGGAAAAGACCTCGTCGCAAACCATCTACTCTTCTACCTCTTCCACCACGTCGCCTTGTTCGAATCGCGATGGTATCCAAGGGCTATAGCGGTCAACGGTTACGTTAGCCTTGAAGGACAGAAGATGAGCAAGAGCAAAGGTCCCTTGTTAACGATGAAAAAAGCTCTCGAAAAATACGGAGCAGATGTTACGAGGCTCTACATCCTCCATTCAGCGGAATACGACAGCGACGCAGACTGGAGGGCAAGGGAGATCGAGGGGCTTGTAGCGAACTTGGAGCGGTTCTTCAACTTGGTAAAAGAGCACTACCTAAGGGAAGTTGGGGAGATCACGAGTCTCGACAGATGGCTTCTTAGCAAGTTTAACAGGGCTGTGAAAGAGGTTAGGGAAGCGATGGACAAACTGCAAACAAGAAGAGCGGTTAACTTTGCGTTCTTCGAGATCATGGACGACGTTCGCTGGTATCTGCGGAGAGGAGGTAAAAACTTGGCTTTGATCTTAGACGACTGGATAAAGTTGCTCGCTCCTTTCGCTCCGCACATCTGCGAAGAGCTTTGGCATCTAAAGCATGAGAGCTTTGTGAGTCTCGAAAGTTACCCAGAGTTCGACGAGAGCAAGATCGACGAAAAAGCCGAGAAAGCGGAGGAGTTCATAGCAAGGCTTTTGGAAGACATCAAAGAGGTCAAGAAGTTTGTTGAGAACGCAAAGGAAGTCAGGATTTGCGTTGCTGAAGATTGGAAATACGAAGCGCTTAAGATTGCACTCGAAAAAGGATTGAGCGAGGCTCTGAAAGAAATGTCAAAGCGTGGAATAGAGAAGTCAGAGATCGCAAACTTTGCGAAGAGGTTCAAGGGTGCGGAGCTCATAGAGAACGAGAGAGAGCTCATCGAAGAGAGCATCGAGTTCTTTGAAAGAGAGACACAGCTCAAGGTATCTCTGAGCTCAGACGTTCCAGAGGAGAAAAAGAAGTCTGCAATGCCTGGGAAACCAGCGATCTACGTTTGCTAAATGCGAGAAGCTAAGTAAACCGCTTCGTAAACAGCTTCACGCAAGTTCCTCGGGCGGACGCAGTCGCCAATGAGATACTGCGGAACCTTAGTCCTTAGCTCAATTTTTCTCGGACGCATTCCAGTTGCGATCACAACGCTTTCGCACTCAACTTCGATCTTTTCTCCACCTCTAACACCAACGATCTTTCCATCTTCGATCTTCTCGACTTTAAAGCTTGTCAAGACCTTCACGTTCTTATTCCTGAGCTCCCTTGTAAGCGCAAATGCATAATTTCTCTCGAGATCCGAAGCTATCGCCGGCAAAATTTCGATGATCGTCACGTCTTTTCCTTTTTCAGCCAAGTGGAGCGCTGTCTCGCAACCAACTCTGCCACCGCCGATGACCGCAACTTTCTTCCCAACCTCCACTTTTCCCCGTAGCACGTCAATTGCTTTGACCGCTTTCTCGATCCCCGGAATCTCAGGAACACTGTGCTCGGAGCCAATTGCAACCACTATGGCATCTGGTTTCAGCTCCTCAATCTTTGCTTCGACGTTTTCGCAGTTCAGGTGGACTTCAACGTCTTTTATCTGTCTCCTCAACCACTCAAGGTATTGCCTGAGATCTGATTTGAAGCTGGAGGCGGTTGCAGGTATCAGATTTCCGCCAAGCTCAGAGCTCCTTTCAAGGATTACAACCTCATGCCCCCTTAGCTTCGCAATCCTCGCAAACTCCATTCCCGCTGGTCCACCACCGATAACCACGATTCTCTTCCTTTTCTCCGCTTTTTCAATCTTTATCTCTGGATTGAGCGAGCACTTAGCCCTTAGCTGTCTCAGACTGAAAAGTCTGTCTATGCAGTCGTTACATCTCGTGCAAGGACGGATGTCCTCGATTCTCCCCTCTTTCAACTTTACTACGAGCTCCGGATCTGCAAGCAAAGCTCTTCCAAGGGCTATGAAGTCAAGCTTACCCTCTTCGATTATCTTTACTGCCATCTCCGCAGAGATCCCGCCAATGCCTATGACGGGAATCTTAACCGCAGACTTAACCTTGAAAGCTCCGTCGAGCAAGATCCCCCTTTTCACGATCATTGGCGTAATCGCAAACCCTCCACTCACATGAAGACAATCCACACCAGCTTTTTCCAGCTCCATGGCGTATTTAAGAATTTCCTGATCAGAAACGCCACCGTAGGATACAAAGGAGGCGTCAATTCTGAAGATAATCGGGATTCCAACGCTTTTAACCGCTTCGAGGACTTCCAAAGCAAATCTAATTCTGTTCTCGAAAGGTCCACCATATTCATCGTTTCTCTTGTTCGTGTTCGGCGAAAGGAATTGACTAAAGATCCAGCCATGGGCTCCATTTATTTCAACAACATCGAACCCACAATCCTTCGCTCTTCCAGCAGCTTCGCCAAAAAGCTCCACTATTCTCTTTATCTCCTCCTTGCTCAACTCCCTCGCCATTGCCTTAAAGCTGTGCCTTCCATGCATGAACATCGAATACTCAACAGCGCTTGGAGCGATTGCTTCGTTGCCCTCTATCTTTGGAGATGCGCAACCTCCTGGATGTATAAGCTGAATCCCCGCAACAGATCCGTTGAACTTTATCTCCTCCGCAAGCTCGTTCAGCCCAATGCAGAACTTGTCAGAATAGATTGCAAGACCGCCGTGCAGATCAGTTCCCCTTCGATCGACGCTCGCACCCTCCACGATCACAAGCCCAACCGAGTTCTTGGCGAATTTTCGGTAGTGTTCGATCATCTTGTCTGTCACGTAGCCTTCTCTCGCCAAATTCATCGCCATCGGAGCGAGAACGACTCGATTCGGAACCCTTAGATTCGCTATCCTACCTGGCTCCAAAATCCTCATAGAAAAAGTTAATAATTGGGATTTAAGCGTTTCGATCCGCAAGAGCCGACTACTTCTTGAGATCTATCCCGTAACGCCTTGCGTTCTCATCTGCAATCTTCTGAATCTCTGCGATTACCTTCTTACCCTCTGGGCTCGTGAACAAATGCCTAAACCTACGCTGAAGCTTGAGATACTCCTCGACGGGCTTTCTGTCCTTCGCTTTTCTGACGGTAACGAGCTTCCCTCTCTCGAATTCAACGATCGGATACAAGGCAGTTTCTATCGCAAGCGTTCCTACTTTAACGACATCTTTTCCATCTATTCCCCACCCCGTAACACAGGGGCAGTGGATCTGGATATACTTCGCCCCTTCAATGCTCGCAGCCTTCTTGACTTTCCTTCTTATGTCCGCTGGTAAAACTGCGCTTGAAGTTGCAACGTAAGGCGAGCCATGGGCTAAGGCTATCGCCACCATGTCCTTCTTTCTCCCCATTTTTCCGAACAAAACTTTCCCCGCTGGAGTTGTCGTTGTCGCCTCTCCAAATGGCGTCAAAGCGCTTTGCTGGTGACCAGTGTTCTGATATGCTTCGTTGTCAAGGCAAACGTATATGACATCGTGATTCCTGTCGAACATCCCATGCAGAGTCAATCCGATGTCCGCAGTTGCGCCATCGCCAGCTAAAACGACGACTTTTCCTTCATCCTCTCTGCCCAACGCTTTCAACGCTTCCGCAACCCCGCTTGCAACCGCAGCTGCGTTGTCGAAGAGCGAGTGAATGTATGGAACGTTCCAAGCGTTTCTTCCATACTGCGAGCTTACTATCTCGAGGCAACCCGTTGGATTCACGACAAAGCACTTTCCTTCAAGGGCGTTGAGAACGTTTCTGACTGCGATCATTAAACCGCAACCCGGACAAGCACCATGCCCCCTGCCAAAGAACCTCATGGTATCACCTCCTCAAACTCCCTGTATCCCTTGAACCCTCCCTTCTCCCTTCCCAAGACCGCATCTCTGAGCAGTTTTTCGAGGAAGTCCTTTGGAATGTCTCGACCTCCAAGCCCAAGGATCGTCGGGATTATCTCTGCCGAAAAGCCGTAGAGAGCAGACTTTAGCTCAATCGATAGGTTACCTTCGTATCCCAGACTTACAGATCTATCTATGACGACTATTTTCTCCGCATTGCCAAGCGCTTTTCTCAAATCTTCAACTGGGAAAGGTCGGAAAGTTCTGAGCTTCACAAGTCCCAAGCTAAGCCCCTCTTTTCTAAGGTCGTCGACAACTTTCCTCAAAAGTCCAACGAGCGAGCCCATTGCGATTACGAAGTTCTTCGAATCAGGATAAACGACCTCCACATGTCCTCCCCAGTCCCTCCCAGAGACTTCAGCCCACTCCTTGAAAACCTTTGACATCACATCCTTCGCTCTCTCCATTGCGTTCTGCATCGCAACCCTGAACTCCATGTATATGTGCGGTGGGGCGTAGCAACCAAAGGCGAGCGGTCTCTTCGTAGTTAAATAAGCCTGTGGCGTGTAGGGTGGTAAAAAGTTGTCCACGAGCTCCTGATCGAGCAAGTCGATCGGCTCATACGCATGGGTTAGCTTAAAGCCGTCAAGGCAGAGCATGAACGGTAACATGACCCTCTTGTTCTCCGCAATTTTGTAGGCTTGCGGGATCATATCATGCGCTTCCTGATTGTTCTCGACATAAACCTGAATGATCCCAGCATCCCTGAGAGCCATGCTGTCTTGCAAGTCGTTCCAGATGCTTAAAGGTGCAGATAAAGCACGATTCGGGTTCGCTATAACAATAGGCAACCGCATTCCCGCTGCGTTGTAGAGAACCTCGCTCATCAAGATGAGCCCCTGGCTACAAGTGGCGGTAAACGTTCTCGCCCCCGCAGCAGATGCTCCGACGAGAATGCTCGCAGCAGCGAACTCGGATTCTGCGGTTATGTATCTACAGTTCCCAAGCTCGCCATTCGCATACATCTCTGCGAGGTTCTCGACTATTTCGGTTTGAGGAGTGATTGGATAAGCGCAGATCACGTTTGGCTTGCAGAGCTTTACAGCGTAGGCTATGGAGTAGAAGCCACGCACGACTTTTTTCATTCTCTCACCTCAACACACCTCGATCTTGAAGAGCTCCTTCAGCTCCATCCTTATCGCTCCGAACTTGCAAACCGAAGCGCAAACTCCGCAACCCTTGCAGTAGTTGTAATCAACAACTGCGAACTTCCCTTCGTTGACTTCCACGACCTCTATGCACCCTTCTGGACAATATTGCTCACACACCTTGCATGCAGTGCACTTTTCCTTGTCCACTACTGCCCATTCAGTTCCCCAGTCGCCAGTTTTGAAGTTCTCCGACTGCAAAGGCTCTGAAATTGCGCCGATGTTCAGCTTTATCTTCATCTGCACACCTCCCTCATGAACTTGTAAGCCTCCTGTATTGCGAGCTTATTTTTCTCAGCCAATGAGCCTTCGAACACCTCGTCGACGGTTTCCATCAGCGTTTCGAGCTTGAAAAGATTCGTAGCTCCCGCAAAAGCTCCGACCATGGTTGTGTTTGTTATCGGTCTTCCCAAGATCTTCATTGCGATCTTTGTTGCGTTTATTGTCGCAACTTTGGCGTTTGTTTTTACAACAGCCTTCAGATCCTCCACACCCTTTGGGTAGTTTGCAATCAGCATCCCAGTTTCTTTCAAACCCGAAACAACGTTCACAGATTCAAGAACGCTTGGGTCTAAGACGACGACGTAGTCTGGGTAGTATACCTCGTCCCTAACTACGATTGGCTCATCGGAAATTCTGAGAAACGACGCAACCGGAGTTCCTCTTTTTTCCGCCCCGAAGGTGGGAAATGAGAGTGTGTAGTAGCCTTCCTTGAATCCTGCGATCGCTAAAAAGTCTGCAGCGGTGACAACTCCTTGTCCCCCACGTCCATGGAAGCGAACTTCGATTAGCATAGAAGATGAAATCATGGAGAAGTTAAAAAGATTGCGAAAATAAAGTCCTTTAAAGTAAAAAAGTTTAAACTTCCACAGACATTCTTCATGCACAAGCTTCGGGGGCATCATTTGATCTGCCTTCACTTCTTCAAGGGGCACGGATACGATGAAGAGTTCGTCAAAAACTTGCGAAGGATTCTCGCCACCGTTGATGCTGTGGAAGTCGTTGATGGCATCGACGAAGTCTGCAAAGCTTGCCCGCACAACGCTGGCTTTTGCAACTACTCTGAAAACTCCGAAAAAGAGGTTAGAGAGCTCGATGAGTTCGCACTAAGTCTTCTGAGGCTTAAAATCGGCGAAAAAGTTAATTGGAGTGATTTAAGAGCAAGAATTCCCAAAATCCTTGGAGAATGGAAGGCTTTTGCGTGCAAGAACTGCGACTGGAGAGGTGTTTGCGATGCTTGATGTCATTGCAAGAACGATTTGGCTTCTGCTCCCCGCATATGTTCCGAACAACTTCGCAGTCATCTTGGGTGGTGTGAAGCCAATGGACTTTGGGAAAAACTTCTTCGACGGAAAAAGAATTTTTGGTGAGGGAAAAACGTTCTCAGGATTCTTCGGAGGGATTCTTGGCGGTATTTTAATTGCGAATTTGCAGAGAGTTCTCGAAAACGTCTTCGGAGTCTCTATTTTCAGCTCAATAAACTACTTCGAGTTCTTTTTGCTCACCCTTGCGTTAGCCTTCGGCGCTATGAGCGGTGATTTAGTTGGTAGCTTTGTCAAGCGTCGCTTCAATTTCAAACGTGGCGAGAGCTTTCCTGTTCTGGATCAGATTTCTTTCCTCGTATTCGCAATTGCAATCGCTTCGCTTACGCCTGCGTTCTGGAAGCTTTTCAGTGTAGTCGAGATTGCGATTGCGTTCGTAATCACGCCACCGCTTCACGTTGCGGTGAACTTGATAGCCTTCAAGCTAAAACTCAAGGAGGTGCCGTGGTGAAGTTCTGCGTCCAGGAACACTTTGCGAAACACCACCACTTCGATCTTCGCTTAGAAATGGACGGGGTTGCGAAGAGCTGGGCGATCCCAAAGGGATTCCCAAACGAAGGAGAGAGAAGGCTTGCAATCCAAGTCGAGGATCACAGCATCGAATACATGGACTTCGAGGGAGTTATCGAAGAGGGCTACGGGAAAGGAGTTGTCAAAATCTGGGACAAAGGGGAATACGAGCTCCTCAAGAGGACCGAGAACGAGATAAAGTTCAAAGCCTACGGAACCAAGTTGCGGGGGGTTTACGTTTTGCTTAAATTCGAGAAACTCGGAGAAGATTCGTGGCTTCTCATGAAAGCAAAGGAGAAGTAATCACAAAAGTTTTAAACAAAGCGTTAAGCTTTTGCCATGAAAGAAATCCCGCTTCCCGAAGTCAACATCGGAATCGTCGGTCACGTTGATCACGGAAAAACTACCCTTGTCGCTGCGCTCAGCGGTGTTTGGACAGACAGACACAGCGAAGAGATAAAGAAAGGAATTTCGATAAAGCTCGGCTATGCGGATGCAACTTTTAGAAAATGCCCTGTATGCGAAGGTGTTGAAGCGTTCACAACCGAGGCTATTTGCCCAATACACGGCGTTGAAACCGAAATTCTTCGCACGGTCAGCTTTGTCGACAGCCCTGGGCACGAGATGCTGATGGCTACCATGCTGAGCGGTGCTGCGCTGATGGATGGTGCGATTCTCGTGATTGCGGCGAACGAGAAATGTCCAAGACCTCAGACGAGAGAACATCTCTCCGCCTTAGAAGTCATCGGAATAAAGAGAATCGTGATTGTGCAGAACAAAATCGACATCGTTCCAAGGGAAAGAGTTTTAGAGAACTTCCGAGAGATACAGGAGTTCGTTCGCGGAACTATTGCTGAGAACGCACCAATAATTCCGATTTCCGCACAGCAGAAGGTAAACATAGATGCGCTGATCAAAACAATCGAAGAAACGATCCCAACTCCACCACGAGACTTGAAGTCTCCGCCCCTCATGCAAGTCGCAAGAAGTTTCGATGTGAACAAGCCAAAGACGAAGCCCGAAAATTTGCTTGGCGGCGTTCTTGGTGGAAGCCTGATGAGGGGTAAGCTCAGAGTGGGCGAAGAGATCGAGATAAGACCAGGCATAAAAGGAGAGAGAAACTGGACCCCTATTACAACTACGGTTGAGAGCATAATGGCCTCGGGAAGGTTCATCGAGGAAGCAACACCAGGCGGGCTTATAGGGGTTGCAACAAAGCTCGATCCATTCTTAACCAAGGCGGACAACATGGTCGGAAACGTTTTGGGGCATCCAAACGAGCTACCACCGGTGCTCAGGGAGTTCACAATGGAAGTTCAGCTGTTTGAGAACGTCGTTGGTCTTGAGGAGAGCTTAAAAGTTGAGAAGATAAAAACGAACGAACCATTGATGCTCGCAGTTGGAACTGCGATCACCTTAGGAGACGTGAAGTCTGTGAGAAACGAGATCGTGGAGGTCAACCTAAGGCGCCCAGTCTGCGCAGAAGAAGGATGGAGAGTTGCGATCAGCAGAAGAGTTGGAGGGAGATGGAGGTTAATAGGTTCGGGAGTAATTGCGTAGTGTTTGACACGAACGCACTCATCTATGCGGTGAAGAACAAAGTCGACCTGAGCGAGTTCAAGATCGTGCTACCGAAAGCTGTGCTTGAAGAGCTGAAGAGCCTTGAAAAAAGGCTGAGCGGAGAAGACAAAATCGCAGTTAGGGTTGCTTTGAAGATCGCCGAAAAAGCGGAGATCGTCGATAGCGAAAGCGGTGACGCTGGGATCCTTGAGGTTGCGAAGAGAATGTGCTCTCCAATAGTGACGAACGACAAGGAACTCAGAAAAAAAGCTGAAAAACTCGGAATCCCAACTGCGTATGTGAAGCTCGGAAAAATTGTGGTCAACCTATGATCTCGTAGTCTTCGAGTTTCGATTCCGCTTCGTCCACTTTTTCCTTGTGCTCCTTGAGGAATTCGAGTAGAAGGCTTTCTGCGTATCTCTTGCATTCCCCGCAGAGCATTTTGCCACTTCTGCAGTCTTCTCTAATTCTCTCGAGCTCCTTGTCATCCTCGACCAAGTGGAAGGAGTAGAACTCAAAAACAACGCAGTTCTCCGGAACGCCACCGAGCTTTCTTTGCTCTTCCGCTGTCGCTCTACCGCCAGTGAGCGCACTCCTAAGCTTTTTAACCGCAATTTCTGGCTTTTCAAAAAGCGAAATGTAGCTCTCTGGTTTGCTCGAGCTCATCTTCCCTCCCATTAGTCCGGTCGTGAATCTGTGATACGTTGAACTCGGGGGGATGAACGCATACCCGCCTAACTCGACTTCAAGCCTTCTGATCTCTTTCTCGATCTCTTCCTCGTTCCCAAAAACGTCAACATGCCCTGAGAACTTCTTCGTTTCAAAGCCAAGTTTCGCAACTTTCTCGAGGAGATCGTTCTTTTTGCTTCGCACTCTGATGCCTTTTTCAATTTTTTCGAGCGAGAACAAGTTCATCCTCGAAGCCAAGTCCCTCGTCAACCTGAGATGCGGGTCTTGATCCGCGCCAACTGGAACGATGACAGCCTTAGGACCTCCGAACTCCTTCAGTTGGGGATGGAGAATGTCTGCGGACTGTATTAACGAAACTATCGCCTTTGAAACACTCGTGTCGCCAGCAAATCCGTAAATAGCTCTCATTTCGTTGAAGTTCACTTCAGAAGAAAGTTCGTAGGCAAGATCTTTCACGAGATCGTTCTTAGACTGGAAGTAGATCACAGCGTTCTTTTCGAGCCCAAGCGCAATTATGCTCTTGACGTATTTCATCCCGAGCTCCCTTGTTTTGTCCCAGCTTATTCCTCGAACCAAGTGCGCCTCCATGTCTGCGATCGCCACAAAGGCTTTTGCACCCATTTTTTGGTGCCAGACTATTTCGTCCATCGTCATCTTGTGCCCAAAGTGGATTTCTCCCGAAGGCATGAAGCCCGACATAACTGCGAACGTCTCTTTTCTCTTCATCGCTTCCAGTATTCTCTCGTAGTCCCTGTGCGCAAATATAACGCCACGGCGCATTAGTTTGTGTGCATTCGGAATTGAGTTGCGCAACTCCGAGAAATCAGAGAGCCCAAAGTCTTCGATTAACCTTCGATAATCAACAACTCCCTCAACTTCCCAGGGTGTGATCACAACTCTGCGTTTGCATTAGATTAATATTTCTTGTGCAAAAAATCGCTCGATGATCCAGATAATGGGAGCGGGAGCGTTAGGATCGCTCATCGGTGGATTACTGCAGATGTCCGGAAAAGAAGTTGTTTTCGTCGCAAGGGGTAAACAGCTCGAAGCTTTGAAGAAAAAACTCGTGATAACTGGGCTTATCGATGCAGAACTGAGCGTAAAAGCAGTCGAAAAGCCTGTGAACGCAGACATCACTTTCTTCACGGTCAAAGCATACGACAGCAACGTCGCATCGAGAGCCTTGAGCGAAGTTGATCCCGGAATTGTTTGCACGCTCCAGAATGGAATAGGAGTTGAGGAGATCTTGAGAAACCACGTCAAAAGAGTGGTTCGTGGTGTAACGAGCTATGGTGCGAACTTGGCAGATTATGGAAAGGTTGTTTACGCTGGAAAAGGAGTCGTTTACCTCCCAAAGCAAGACGACGCAGAGATCGTTGCGAAAGTCTTAAGAGATGCGGGTTTCAGCGTTGAAATCGTTGACGACATCGAATTTCGAGTCTGGGCTAAAGCCATCGTGAACTCGGTGATAAACCCCTTGACTGCGATATGCAGAGTTCGCAACGGCTTCGTAGTTGAGAACGAGAATCTGCGAAAAATCGCAGAAAGAGTTGCGAAGGAGGGCGAGATGCTGATGAGAAAACTCGGCTACGAGTTCAACGCATTCGATGAAGTATTAAAGGTCGCAAAGATGACCGCAAAGAACAAATCGTCGATGCTCCAAGACGTGCTCCGTGGAAAAAGGACAGAAGTTGATTTTATAAACGGTGCGATCGTTGAAAAGTGCAAGGAGCTTGGGGTTGATTGCACCTACAACGAAATTCTCTGGAGACTCGTGAAGGGGATAGAAGATGGAATTGCTCTACGTGATCCTGATCTCCGCACTGCCGATTTTTGAGCTTCGAGCTGGGATACCAGTTGCGATATACTATGGCTTCAAGCCGTGGGAAGCTTACACGCTTGCGATCTTCGGCAATTTCCTGCCTGTGCCGTTTCTACTGCTCCTCCTAAACAAAATGCTCGAAATTGCAAAGAGGTTCAGAACGCTTTGGGCAATCTACGAGTTTATCCATCTCCGAGTCGAGAAGAGGCGTGAGATCGTCGAGAAATACGGATACCTCGGCTTAACGCTTTTCGTCGCAATCCCTCTTCCAGTTACAGGCGCCTGGACTGCGTCACTCTTAGCCTTTCTCCTCGGGCTGAACAATCTAAAGGCTTCGATTGCGATTCTTCTTGGAATAATGATCGCAGGGATCATCGTTCTGATTCCGGTCGTTGGCATAGCGAAGCTACTATGAAAGTATATAAGCCCAAAAATCGAAAGGGATTGTGCTAAGAGCAGAGCTTCACGTGCACTCCCGCTATAGCGACGGCTTGGATAGCGTGGAAAAACTCGTGAAAGAAGCTATAAAAAAGGGGATCGAAGTCATCTCGATCACAGACCACGACACCTTAAACGGCTCTCTCAGCGCTCTCGAATTCGTTGAAGCGGAGAAGCTCGAGATCATCGTAATTCCAGGGGTTGAAATTTCCACGAGCTCTGGGCATCTTCTTGCCTACGGGATTTTCCAAGAGATCGAGGCAAATCTTTCGATGGAGGAGACTTGTAAAAGAGTCCGAGAGATTGGAGGGATTTCAGTATTGGCGCATCCCTTCGACTTTTTGAGAAATGGAACGATAAGGGTTGGCGATTTCAAGTTTGCTGACTGCATAGAGGTTTTCAACGCAAAGAACTACTTCAACTTCCTTGCGAGCTTCTTCGCAAAGAGATTCAGAAAACACGGCATCGGTGGAAGCGATGCGCACTGCGCAAGGCATTTGGGGCTCGTCATCAACTACCTCGAATCCGCAGATAAAAGCGCAATCCTAAACGCCTTGTTCGACGGAAAAAGGCAAGGGTTCATCGAAAGAGTGTCATTTCTGCTATCTCGGATAAATCGTAAACTTTGATCCTTTTCCCGCCAACTCTTGTGAAGTTGTATTCGCAAAATGGGCAAGAAGTTATCAAAACATTTGTTCCAGTTGATAGAGCTTCCCTTATCCTCTCCTCACAGATCGCAACCGAGATCTCTCTAAACTGACTCCTAAGCCCCCCGCCAGCGCCACAGCATAGCGAATATTCCCTGTTCCTCTCCATTTCCACGAGATCGATGCCTGCTCTCTTTATGACTTTCCTCGGCTCCTCGTAAACGTTCATATGCCTCCCGAGATGGCATGGGTCGTGGTAAGTTGCTTTGATGCCAAGATCTCCTTTTATCTTGTCAGCCAGAACCATCGAGATGTGCTTCACTTCTATCTCGAACTCGTATCCAAGCTCTTTTGCGAGCTTTGGGTAATCACGGGAGATTGTCCTAAAACATCCGGGGCAGGAAGTGATTATCTCTTCAATTCCAGCCCTCTGCCAAGCTCTGTAGTTTCTCTCGAAGAGAAGCCTACCAACGTTCTTCTGACCAGTTCTTAAGAATGGGGAACCGCAACAAAACTCTGAAGAGCCAAGAACCGTGAACTCTACCCCAAGCTCTTTAAGCGCTCTTGCAGAAGATCTCGCAATGTTCTGTAGCTTATAGCTCGCTGTGCATCCAGCAAAGTATAGGGTTTTTGAGTTTTCAACGCTAAAATCGAGCCAGTTCGCTCTTTTCTCTGGTTGCCCACTGTATGGATTGAAGTATTTCAACGTGATCTCTCCGAGCTTTTTGTGAATTGGGAGCGGTGCAAATTTTTTCTCCACAAATTCTTCTCTCTTCTTCTCCCAAAGCTCAACAAGCTTCAGATTTACAGGGCAAACGACTTCGCAAAGCCCGCAAGTTGTGCACTTAAAGAAATCTCGCACAATCCTTTCATCGATTTTTCCTTGCTTAGTAAGAATGATCTTGCCCCTCGGTGACGTGGACTCGATTCTCTCGACCACAAAAGTTGGACAGACATTGCAGAGCCCGCAACTTATGCACTCGTTCATAAAAATCTCTCCAAGACTCCAATAATCCTCGAAAAGACGTTCGGCTCAAGTTTCCTTGGGTTGAGAAGATCTTTGGGATCGACTTTTCTTTTGAAGTCTCGGAGTTCCTTGCTGGACTTGTGAGAGAACAGCATTCCAGTTGCATAGACTTTTCCTCCGAATTTTTCTGCAATTCTGACAAACTTCAGCGCTTTGATCATGTTTTTGTAGCCAGCACTAAAGCTCCCAAGAAATACGACGCAATCCTTCGAGAAAATCGCTTCAATTCCCTCCGCAACTCTTTTTGCATTTTCGTAGAAGTCCGTAGCCTTTTCGTAGGGCACCGCTACTTCGGAGAACACCCTTTTTCCCTTGCTCGCAACCCTCAAAGGCGTAAGTCTTCTCGCCCACATCTTTGCGCCGAGCTCGTTGCCTTCGATGTCCTCGGAGCAGAGCAACAACGTATCTTGCGCATCGTAACCTTCCATCTGCATTAGCCTTGAGTCCTTGAAGGTTGCGTGGTAAGCGCTTTCAAGCCTCGAAACTGCGTCGTTGAACTTACAAGAAATAGCCCTCGCTCTAATTTCACTGTTCTCCCTCAGCTTTATGCAAGCCCTTGCGATTAAGCCTGTTGTTCCGAATGCGCCGACGTAACGCCCCAAATCCTCGCCCTTCACAACTCTTAACCCTTTAAAATCAACGACTTCTATCCACTCCAAATTATCCCCAATCCCACCATACCGAAGGCTTCCAATTCCATAGCCACTTTGTGCAATCCAACCTCCGACTGTTGAAACCGAAGCGCTCGTCGGATAAACTCGCAAAGCTTTCCCAATCTTATTCGCATATCTTTCTATCTCCATCCAAATCGCTCCACCTTCTGCGATCACCACGTTGTCTCGAAACTCGAAGTTCGAAATTCGCTTGAAATCAACGACGACGCACTCCTCAAGCGGGACGCAACCACCGTAAGCGGAAGTTGCGGAGCCTCGAGGGACGATCGGTAACTCGAATCTCTCACAGATCTCGAGAATTCGGATTAGCTCGTCGATCTTGCTCGGCTGGACAACGATCAATGGCTTTTTTACAAACTTCGAGAGTGGCTTCGGTATGAGGGAAAAGTCATAGCGGTAAATCCCCAAAACTTCGGGATGAGCTTCAACCTTCGTGAATTTCGAAAAGGCTGTTTGGACGTCCACAAATTCACTGTATTGCTAACATAAATAGCTTTTTGTATAACTATAAATGTTTATTTAACAATCATACAAGATGAAACTAAAAGAAAAAGCTTATATTGCTACTTTGAAACTAACTGGCATGATTGGGAAAAAGATTAGGTTGGAGCGTATCATCAACAGGAACACGAAGAACACCGTAATAGTTCCGATGGACCACGGCGTATCGATGGGACCGATAGAGGGGCTCGTGAACTTGGCAAAAACGATAGATGCGGTTGCGGAAGGTGGGGCGAACGCAGTTGTTGTGCACAAGGGCATCGTTGCCTACGGACATCGTGGCTATGGAAAGGACGTTGGACTTATAATCCACCTCAGCGCTTCGACGACGCTTTCGCCGGATCCAAACGAAAAAGTGCTTGTTTGCACCGTTGAGGAGGCGATCAAGCTTGGTGCAGACGCAGTGAGCGTTCACGTAAACGTGGGAAGCAAGACGGAAGCGGAACAGCTCAAAACCTTGGGAGAAATTTCCAAGGTCTGCGCAGAGTGGGGAATGCCCTTGCTTGCGATGATGTATCCACGTGGGGAGAAGGTGAACCAATTCGATGCAAAAGCGGTAGCGCTCGCCGCAAGGGTTGGAGCTGAGCTCGGTGCGGACATAGTTAAGACGAACTTCACCGGAGACGTTGAGAGCTTCAAGAAGGTCGTCGAGGGGTGTCCAGTGCCGGTTGTGATCGCAGGCGGACCGAAGATGAGTAGCGATGAAGAGCTTTTGCAGATGGTGCGCATGGCTATGGACGCTGGAGCGAGGGGGGTTGCGATAGGGAGGAACATATTCCAAGCCGAGAATCCGACGAAGATGACGAGAGCGATTGCGATGATAGTCCACGAGAACGCAGACGTTAAGACTGCGCTCGAGTACCTGCGGAGCTAATCAATCTCATCCACTTTTACTCTCCAAAGCGAATTTATCTGCGTCGCAAATCTCGGATTCTTAAACCTCGAGATAAGCGAGAAATCCTTTGGATATCCGATGAATGGGTCGACGCTCATTTTATCTGGGTTCACAACCCATATCTTTGCGTTCGCTCTTTTTACTTTCTCAGAGTGAGCCTTGAAGAACTTCAAGAACTCTTCGAGCTTATCTTCAACTTTCACGACCACCACGTATTCTCCCTCGTAGCTCTTGGCGATTTCCGTGTGAACCTCGACGTCCTCGTAGCAATCTCTTATCGTCGTGAAGAAGACTGCATATCGATTTCTTTTCGAGTAAACCCTCAGGTATTGCCCTTGCTTCGAGTAATCTACGAAGAACTTGTCCATCGTCTCGAACATTTTTTCGAGCTTGCTGAGGAAATCCTTGGCACGGACGTATTCCTCGTAGGCAAGTGCGACTTCTTCCCTATCCGGCACCTTCGTGTGGAGGTGGTAAAACTCAACACCGTTGAGTTCGACTTTCTCAGAGAAGTGCAGACTTTTCAAGCTCAAAGGGCAATCGACAAAACTGCAGGCAATCTCGTCAAGATCCTCTTTCCCAAGATCCACGACTTTAAGCCCAAGGACTTTCAACGATGCACGTATAGCCTTAACCTTCAGCTCTTCAAGTGTTACAACGCTTCTCTGGGAGAGCATTTCGGATAGTTTTTCGATCACCTTTTCTTCCACGCAGTCGCTATGGCTAAAGCTTTTAATCTTTTTCCCCAACTTAATTCATGCGAGTTAAAACTGGGGCAAGAATCCACGTCACGCTCATCGATTTAAACGGAGCCATTGGAAGAGTGGATGGTGGCGTTGGATTTGCAATAGATGAGCCCTTTGTTGAGATAATCGCCAAGGAAAGCGATGAAATCAAAATAGTCGGAAAGGCGAAAAATTTCGAAAGGTTCGAAAAAGTTTCTAAAAAGTTGAAAGATAGTTTTGGGCATGGGATCGAAATCGAAGTCCTTTCAGACTATCGAGCCCACGTTGGGCTTGGAAGTGGGACCCAGATATCCTTGGCTGTTGGAAAAGCGTATTCGGAGATCTATGATCTCGGGTTGAGCGTAAGAGAGGTTGCAACGATTGTCGGAAGGGGTGGCACTTCTGGAATCGGAGTTGCGGTTTTTGAGCACGGTGGATTCATCGTCGACGGCGGGCATCGTTGGGAGGAGAAAAAAGATTTTCTTCCATCTTCTGCATCCAAGGCGAGACCTGCACCGATGATCTCGCATCTTGAATTCCCAGATTGGAAGGTGGTCGTAGCAATTCCAGAGCTGAGCGGAGCCTATGGCAAGGGAGAAGTCGACCTCTTCAAGAGCAGTTGCCCCATTCCCTTGGACGAGGTTCGTGAGCTCTGTCACCTAATACTGATGAAACTCCTTCCAGCAGTCGTTGAAAAAGACCTCGACTCTTTCAACGAAGTCCTTAGGAGAATCCAAAAGATTGGATTTAAGAAGGCTGAAGTCGACAGATACGGCACTTTAATTCGAGATCTGCTCGAATCGCTACCAGTTGGTATGAGCTCTACGGGTCCATCGGTTTATGCGGTAACCGACACAAATGCGAGGCAGATGGCAAAAGAGATCGAAAACTACTTCGCCGAAAAGGGCATCGAAACTGAAACTCTAATAACAAGGGGAAAGAACAGGGGTGCGGAAATTGTATAGGCTCTGGTTTGGAGTGTTGGAAAACGAGTTGAAGCTTGCAACGGATTTCAAAGATAGCTTCGTAAATGCGGTGAACAAGGATCCGATTCCGTTCAACATAGCCGAGCTTGGAACAAAAGTGCTTGGAAAAGACTACTACCGAATCCTTCGTCGTGTCGCAATTGAGATTGCGGAGAAAAGGGTTCGAGAGGAGATCAGTAGCGACGAACGCAGTCTCATAGCCCTTGTGAAGGCGCTTGACAGCGTTGAGGAAATTATAAACGTTCTCAAAGAGAAAAAAGAGGACTTAGAGGTTAATGCAATCAGCGAGAAGTTCGATGAGGCGATCGAGCAGATCAAGGAGCTAAGGGAAGAGATTGAGAAGGAAATCGACGCTGTTATGGCAAAGGTTGCGCCAAATCTCTGCGAAGTGGCGGGAGCAAAGCTCGGGGCAAAGCTGATTGAGAAATTCGGCAGTCTTAAAAAGCTTGCATTCGCTTCCTCAAACAAGATACAGATCGTCGGAGCTGAAAAAAGTCTTTACAAGGCTATCGCAAGAATGAGGCGTGGAAAGGAGGCGAAGATACCAAAGCACGGGATAATATTTCTGCACGGGTTCGTGAGAAATCTGCCGAAGAAGAAACGAGGGAAGATGGCGAGGTTCTTAGCTTCCAAGATTTCAATCGCAGCGAAGATCGACTATTTCCGTGGAGAGCTTGAAGAAGAGCTTGCAGAGTCTGTTAGAAAAAGATACGAAGAGCTGAGGAGGGAGAAATGAGGAACGTTCGAATCATAAACGGAATCCCCGCAACCAAAAGCAAATACGGAAGCCATTACGGGGAGAAGATAATCGAGATCGGTGGGGAAAGATACAGGGAATGGATTCCATGGAGGAGCAAGCTTTCTGCGCTAATCTTAAAGGGCTACGACATAGAGTTCAGGGGGGATGAAAAGGTTCTTTATTTGGGAGCTTCGAGCGGGACGACTTTGAGTCATTTGGCTGACATCGTCGACGAGGGAGTTATCTACGCTGTCGAGTATTCTGCAAAGCCGTTTATAAAGCTCCTCAAGCTTGCAAGGGAAAGGGAAAACGTAATACCACTCCTCTGCGATGCGAGCAAGCCTTGGCTCTATAGCGGAATCGTGGAAAAAGTGGACTTCATTTACCAAGACGTTGCGCAGAGGAATCAAGTTGAGATCTTAAAGGCGAACGCAGATTTCTTCTTGAGAAGTGATGGTTCCTTTTTGCTCATGGTGAAGGCTAAGAGCATAGATTCGACCGCAGAGCCGAGGGAGGTCTTTGATAAGGTGATTGAAAGAATCTCGAAGGATTTCTCGATCTTAGAAACGGGAACGTTGGAGCCGTATCACAGGGATCACATCTTCATCTTGGGGGCAAAGATTTAAACGACTTGAAATAGATGAAGCGCAACCCTGAGATCGAAAAAGCAAGGAGGTGGATCAATGTTCTGGAATCCGAGCATAGAAAGAATGCCGAAAAAGGATCTCGAGAGGATACAGGAAAAGAAGCTACGGGCATTGGTCAGCAATGCCTACAATTACTCGCCTTTTTACAGGAAGAAGTTCGATGAACTCGGAATAAAGCCGGAAGACATTAAAAGCTTGGACGATGTTCAAAAGTTGCCCTTCACAAAAAAATCTGACTTGAGGGAGAATTACCCGTTTGGGATGTTCGCAGTTCCCTTGTCTCAAATCGTTCGATTCCACGCATCCAGCGGAACAACTGGGAAGCCAACGCTCGTCGGCTATACGGAGAACGACATAAGAGTTTGGGCCGAGAGCCTTTGCAGGGGACTTGTAAGCTGTGGAGTAACGCATGAGGACATAATACAGATAGCCTATGGCTACGGGCTCTTTACTGGCGGACTTGGATTCCACTACGCAGCCGAGATGATCGGCGCAACCGCTTTGCCGATTTCTACGGGGAACACAGCGAGACAGATAGAGCTGATGAAAGACCTCGGTGTAACAGTGATAGCGTGCACGCCTTCTTATATGCTCTACATGGCTGAGTTCGCAGAGAAGATGGGAACAAGTATAAGGGACACGAAGCTAAGAATCGGAATCTTCGGCGCAGAGCCGTGGAGCGAAGAAACGAGAAGGAGGATTGAAGAGAAAACTGGAATCGTTGCCTACGATGTCTATGGAACTTCCGAGCTCAGCGGTCCACTTTTCACAGAGTGCGTTGAAAGAAACGGGCTCCACATCTGGGCGGATCATTTCTTGATCGAGGTCATAGATCCAAAGACTGGTGAAAGAGTTGGAGAAGGCGAAAAGGGAGAGCTCGTTGTAACGACCTTGAGCAAGGAAGCGATGCCTTTGCTGAGATGGAGAACAGGAGACATAACGGTGATGGAAACCGAGAAATGCGGTTGTGGAAGAACGCATCCAAGGATTCTGCGTATCCTTGGAAGGAGCGACGACATGCTGATCGTCCGAGGTGTGAACGTGTTCCCAAGCCAAGTGGAGCACGTGCTGATGCAGATACCAGAGCTCGGGGAGCACTACATGATCATACTCGACAGAGTGGAGAACTTGGATGAGATGACGATCCAAGTCGAGCTCAGCGAAAAAGTGCAGATCGACAAACCAGCCGAAATTCTGAACATCAAGAAAAAGGTCGAAGAAAAGCTGAAGAGTGTCCTTGGGGTTCATGCCAACGTTGAACTCGTAAACCCCGGAACGATTCAGAGGTTTGAAGGTAAGGCGAAGAGGATAATCGATAGGAGGAAGATATGAGGTGATCGCATGATAAAGCAAATTTCGGTTTTTGTTGAGAACAAACCGGGAAGGCTTTCCGCAGTAACTCGAGTCCTCTTCGAGAGGGGAATAAACCTGAGGGCATTCATGATCGCAGATGCGGGAGACTTTGGGATAATCAGGATGGTCGTCGACAAGACTGAGGAAGCCCACAAGGCTCTGAAGGAAGCGGGATTCACGGTTACTGTGAACGAGGTTCTTGCGGTGGAAGTCGAGGACAAACCTGGTGAGCTCTTCAAGATCTCCAGAGCCCTCGGCGACGCTGGTGTGAACATAGAATACGTTTACGCCTTCACATCGGAAAAGCACAAGGCTCTGATAATCTTCCGTGTGAGCGACAACGAGAAGGCGAAGCAAATACTTGAAAAGATGGGCGTGCTTTTCAAAGGCGAAATAGAGTGATCCCTTATTTTTAAGTTTACAGGAACATCTTCCTTATGATTTCTTCCCCCTCCTCCTTGCTCCCTGAGAACGCAACCTTCCCGCCAACGAGAACGTAAACTGAGTTGGCAATGCTAAGGATTTCCTCGATTTCGTCGTGCGTAACTATCGCAACCGCACAAAGGTTTGAGAGCTCTCTTATCTTCTCAACGACTCTCTTCCTAAGCTCGGAATGCAATCCTTGAAAAGGTTCATCTAAGAGCAAATACCTTGCGTTCGTCGAAAAAGCTCTCGCAAGAACGAGCATCTGTCTTTCTCCACCACTCAGATCTTTTCCTTTTCTTTTCTCAAGCTTTTTAAGCTCTGGGAAGATCTCGTAGGCTTTCTGAGGGTTTGCGAACCTGAGGTTCTCTTCAACGCTCAAACTAAGCGCAACCTTCATTCTCTCCGGAGCTAAAACCACGCCGAGCTTCAGTCTTGCGCTTGGAGAAAGATTCGTTATGTCTTTTCCATCGAGCAAAACTTTCCCGCTTTTCGGCTTGTAAACCCCTGCGAGCACTTTGAGCAGTGAGCTTTTCCCACTTGCGTTTGGACCGACGATGAGCGTTACGCCTTTCTCGAGCTTGAAGTCTACGAAGTCTAAGATTCTCCGTGAATTTTTCTCAAAAAGGATTTTCGTAGCTTCCAGCAATTCTTCCACCTCGCAACTCAAAGAACTTGTCCGCAATCCCACGCAAGAGCTTAGGTCTATGCGAGGTTATGATCATCGACCTTTTACCCTTGAGCCCCCTTAGGATTTCGAGCATGGTTTTCACGTTTTCCGCATCGAGCCCAGCGAACGGCTCGTCGAGCAGGAGAAGCTTTGCTTTTGTAGCAAAAGCCATTGCAACCTGAAGAAGCTTGAGTTTCCCCTGAGAAAGTTTTTTCACCTCTAATCCGATCTCCTCGCCGAGTATAAACAGATTCGCAATCTCTCTTGCCTCTTTCTTGTTTTTCGATGCTAAGAAAAGGTTCTTCTCAACGCTCAAATTCCAGAAAACCCTCGGGATCTGGAAAGCCATTGCAATTCCCATCTTAGCTACCTTTTCCGCAGGATAGCCGGTTATTTCCTTTCCCTCGAAGAAGATCCTACCACACGTCGGTTTCTCAAAACCGGCGATCGTCTTGAGCAGAGTCGTTTTACCGCTCCCGTTTGGTCCAAAAAGGCAGTAAGTTCCTTCTTTGAGCTCGAGGTTTAGTCCACGAAGAACAGCGGTTCTTCCGTAAAGTTTCGAAAGATCACAGATTCTCAGCATTCTTTCTCACCACCGCAAAGAGCATCAGCACAGTTGCATAGATCACGTAGTGAACCTCCGGAATCATTGCCGAAAGAGCGTGGCTCAGCGCTACGATCACGTAACTTGAAGCCAAGCAAGCCCACCTTTTGTTGAGAGCGAGCGTTGAAGCTATAAAGGGGAACAAAGCGTAGAATGGGGAGAAAATCTCCGGAGACACGTGTCCAAAAGTCAAGGCGTAAAGAATTCCAGAGATCACAGCTAAAATAGTCGAGACAGCGAAGGAGAGGGCTCTAAGGTGAACTGGATTTATCCCAATGCTTCTCGATGCGATTTCGTCGTCACGGGTTGCGTTTATTTGCAAACCCACGTTCGAACGAGAGAGGAGTTCAACGAAGAGAAAGCTGAACAAGAAGAGAAGTGCTGTGATGAGGTAAACGATTTCCAGTGGAATTGAAACGAGGACACTAAAACCTTCCTCACCACCTTTTCCTTCAAGGACGAGGTAGTGTGAGATTTGCCAAAGGGCGATGGAAGTTATGAAGGTTGCGAACGGGAAAAGGGCTCTACCTGTGAATGATAGGAGCAAGAACATGAGAAAACAAATCGGAGATAACAAGAGAAGACTCGGGTTCAGGGCAAATAGATAGGCTGAGATTCCGAAGGGAATTGAGTGTCCTAAGCTCGCCCATCCCGCTTCTTTTTCCATGAAGTGCCAAGAAACCGTGAGAATTGCGAGTAACACTGCTATTAGTGCTATGAACGTCGCAAAATATCCGAAAAATGGTGGTATGAGCAAAAGAAGGGCGATCAGAAGAGCCTTGTAAACCATGAGACCACCGAAGCGAAGAGGATGCAAGCGAGATAAGGCTTGGGAGCAAGATTTGCGATCGTCGCTATGATAACAGCGAAGATCAAAAAGTGCCAGCCAATCGTTGGATACACGATTCCCGGATGCTGAAGGCTACCGAGAAGGCAGATAATTGAAGAGGTTGCTGTTAACACGAAAGCTCGAATTCTTTCAGTCTCTACGCCGTATATCTCGGAGATCTCGTAGTCCTCTTCGACTATTCTCAAAACAGCTGATCTTTGGCTGAAAAAGAAGGTAAAGAAGGCTACGAGAAAGGCGATCGAGACGATCCCAGAGAAAAGATGTTCTTCGACTATACCCTCCCCAAGAACCGCAACTCTTTGCATCGGGATCAACAGATACTGCGTCCTGAAGGAGATTCTAAGCGTCTCTTCGATTGCAATCGCAAACCCAAGGGAGAACATCGTTGAATTCGCAACGCTCAGCTTTCTTGTCGCCAAGTGCAAGAAGTAACCAGCCAAGGCTCCAACGGGGAGCGATAGAAGAGCGTTGAAAGCACTCAGATAAGCCCCGAGCGTTAAAAATGATGCGAAGGACAAGTTCAGGATCTTTCCCGCCCTGTAGCAAAGGAGCACGGAAATCGAGAGAACTGAGTAAAAAAATGCAGTTAAAAGTTCTGAAATCATGTTAAAATCTCGATTTTGCCATCACGATAGATGCCTATGCTACCCTTCAACTTCTCGCTTCCCCAATTCGCCTGGTGGTTCTCGTTGAACGTGTAAACTCCTGCAGCTCCGACGAAAGACCCTTTTTCGAGTTGTTCGATCAAGTCCCCTCCTTTTGAAGCCTGAGCGACGATCAATATGGCATCGTATGTAAGAACCCCTGCGTAGTTGTTCGCATCCTCTCCAAACATGGCCCTGTAATCTTCGAAGTATCTCCTCGTAAGGTTCGTCTTTTCTTGTCCTTCTATCACCGCAGCCTGAAAGGCGACTCCGCTGACGTTCAAAGTTCTCAGCACCTGGGGAAGGGCTAGGGTTCCGCCCACGGAATAGATCGTAGCGTTACCTCCTCTCATCGCGAACTCCCTTACAAAGCTCACGCTCGTTGGCCCTGGATCTCCGAGGATCACGACTTCAGCCTTGCTCTCTATCGCTTTTTCAACGACCCTCTTGTAATCTTCCGGCGCTACGCTCGGCGACTTGATCCAGTCCTCGCCCCTCAGCTCGGCTTTTGTCGAGTTCTTTATCAAGCTGAACATCGCCATGTTGAAGGTTCTAAGCGGATCGTAACCAGCTAAGAAGTAGCTCTTTGCGTTCGTGATCTTGAGAAATTCAACCGCAAGAACGCCCCAGTAGCTCGTGTTGTAAGCGTTTCTGAAAACGAACTTGTTTCCAGCCTTAACCTTGCTTTCAAGATCCGCCGAGGCGACGCTTGCTACGTAAACTGTTTTCAGCTCCTTTGCAGAATCCGCAACCGCCAAGGCTTGCGGGCTCGAATAGGCGCCTACTACCGCAACGACGTTCTGCTGGGAAAGGTATGCAAACGCAGTCTTCGCAGTCTCAGGCTTATCTCCGCAATCTGCAAAGATGAGCTTGACGTTGAGCCCAAGGATCTCCTTCGCATGCTTCTCTGCGAGCTTTGCTGAGTTCTCCATCACGACTCCAGCGGAAGAGAATTCACCCGTCTTTGGGATTAGAACTCCGATCCTTATCTCCTTCTCCTTTTGCTCAGCACAGCCGGAGAGCAAAAAGATTGCAAGGACCAAAAAGATAAACAGCTTCTTCATTCTCTCTCCCCAAACTTCGGAGCCCTCTTCTCAACAAACGCCCTTATACCTTCTTCCGCATCTTTGCTCGTGAAGGAAAGAGCGAAAAGATCTCGCTCGTATTTCAAGCCATTACCAAGCTCGGATTTGAAGCCACGGTTAACGGCTTGTTTAACAAGCATTAAAGCCTTAGGGGACTTTGCTTTAAGCTTCTCCGCAAATTTCTTTGCTTCTTCGATCAGCTTATCGTGCTCCACAACTCTGTTCACAAGCCCAAGCTTCTCTGCGGTTCTTGCGTCGATTCTTTCACCGGTTAAGCAGAGTTCCATTGCCTTCTTCCATCCAACGATCCTTGCAAGTCTCTGCGTTCCGCCAGCGCCGGGAATGATGCCGAGGTTTATCTCCGGTTGCCCGAAAACTACGTTTTCGCTTGCAATCACGATGTCGCAAGCCATCGCAATCTCGCAACCTCCGCCGAGCGCGAGCCCGTTAACGGCGGCGATCACAGATATCGGGAGATCTTCGAGCTCCTCGAGTGCTTTGCCAAGGTCTTCGATCACCTCCCTTGCCTTGAAGGCGCTGAGCCTTGAGAACATCTTCACGTCTGCTCCAGCGCAAAACGCCCTTCCCTCACCTGTCAAGACCATAACACGAATTTCTTTGTCCACCTTTGCGATCTCTATTGCCCTCTTAAGCTCTGCAACGAACTCCTCGTTTATTGCGTTCAACGCATCTGGACGGTTGAACCTGAGCCAAAGAATTCCGTCTTCCTTCTTTATCTCGATCGCCATACTCACCGATAGCTTTTTGGAAATCCGAGAACGTGCTCAGCAATGTAATTCAGAGCCATCTGCTGTGTTACAGGAGCCAAGCGAATCAGGTTGATCTCTCTCCACCATCTCTCTACATCGTATTCTCTCGCATAACCGTAACCGCCAAAGACTTGCATAGCCCAGTAAACCGCTTTTATTCCCGCCTCCACCGCAACCGCTTTTGCGATGTTTGCAACCGCTCCAACTTCTCTATAACTCGCTCCCCTATCGAAGAGCCATGCAGCCTTGAAGTTCATCAACTTCGCACATTCAAGGGTTGCAAACGCCTCAGCGATTGGGAACTGCAGTCCTTGATAGCTTCCAATCGGATCTGCAAAGACTTTTCTCTGCTTCGAGTATTCCACTGCTTTCTTTATTGCCAACCTGCTTATGCCAATCGCAGCAGTCGTGAAGCTCATTCTCTCTGGGTTTAGCGTGTCGAGCAACAGATACCAGCCCTCATCGAGCGGAGGTATCAAAGCGTTCTCGGGTAACCGCAGATCGTTGAAGCTAACCTCACAGCTCTTCGAGTAGTTTATTCCGTGCTTCGGTATTGGGTTAACCTTCACCGCTTTGTTGGGCAGATCTGCGAGGAAAAGGCTTATGCCAAACGTTTTTTTCGGCGCTTTTTCCAAAGGCGTTGTTCTTGCGATTATCAACATCCCCTTTGCTCTGTCCGCACCGCTTATCCATATCTTGTTCCCGTTGATCACCCATTCGTCGCCATCTTTAACTGCTCTCGTCTTTATAGCCAACGTGTTCGTTCCCGCATCCGGTTCAGTTAAAGCCATGCAAAACTCGAGCTCTCCTTTGGCTATCTTCGGCAAATACTTCTCCTTCTGCTCCTCTGTTCCATGTCTAACGATCGTGAGTGCTCCGAAGCACTCGGTGAGAACGAGATACCAAACTCCCGCCATCCCGCAACCGTTCGCAGCCAACTCTTCCATTGCAATCAGCAATTCAGTGACCCCATAACCTGAACCACCGTATTTTTCGGGAATTACGATGCCGAAGAACCCAGCTTTGGCGATTGCTTTGAAGAACTCCTCCGCAAATTCTCCTTTCGCATCTTTCTCTCTCCAGTATTCTGGAGGGAAGTCCTCTGCGATTTCCTTCGCTGAGTTTGCAATCATCTTCTGCTCTTCTGTGAACTCGAATTCCATACAGATCCCTCAAACTTTACTTTTAAATTTTAAAATTAAAAAATTATGCTGGTCTGTAGTATAGGATATCGCAAATGTTTCCTTGCATCTCCTCGACTTTTTTCAACACCGGCTTGACCCGCATCCCTATGCAAACGTCCTTCGCTTCCTTGATGACGTGCAAAATTCGCCCATCTGTTCCGTCGAGCTTTATCAGCGCAATTACTTCTTCGATCGGCTCCTCGTTGAGATCGAACTTCGCAACTGTGAACGCCTCGACGCATCCCTCGCCACTTATCTCATAGAACTCTGTTTCGCTGAAATCGAACTCACAGTAGATTCGTGGCGGGAAGTAGCGATGTCCACATTTTTTACACTTCGATGCGATGAACTTCCCCTCTCTGAGCTTCCTAAAGAACTCCTCCCCCGCTCTCCCACTCGTGTAAATCCAGTAGAGCTCTATTTTTCCACCGCCCGGCGGAAAATGGCGGAGCTTTTCGGGATCGACGATTTTCTCGATCATCTTCATCCCTCCAAAGGCTTCCAATACTTTATATCCGTGATTGCACCTTCTCTTTCGTTCTCAGGCTTCCAAACCGCCTTGACTTTCATCCCGATGTATACTTTCTCCGGCTCGACCTCGCCAAGGATGTGCATGATCCCCATGTTGGGCGAAGCTCCATCGACTGCGATGACCGCAACTACTACTGGCTTATCCAACGGCTTCGCATCTGGGTCGATGTAGGATATCGAGAAAGTCTGCACGGTGCCGGTGTCTTTAACGTAAACCCACCCGTCGATTGGCTTGTAGCAAAGCTCGCAGTATATTCGTGGCGGGAAAATCACTCTTCTACACTTATTGCACTTTGTAGCGATCAATCTTCCATTCTTCAGCTCCTCCAAAAACCTGCTCATCGCTTGCCCAGTGGTCCAAGAGTATACGAGGTTCGGATGATCTTCGAAAAACGTAACCTTCTTTTCGCTTATGTCCTTCTCGCCCAAAGGCGTTCCTTCGGCGTAGGGGGGACATTCGATTCTTTTTCTCCCGACAGCCATTTTCTCACCTCTTGTTCGACATCACCATAACGGTTCCAACCTGCATCAGGTCTCCCCATGCTTGGCAAACCCCAGTCGTGACTTCCTTCGCCACTTGCCTCTTCCCAGCTCTGTAAGCGAGTTGCCAGTATATTTCGCAAGCCTTTACACCCATCGCCGCAGCTATTGGATTTCCGACACCAAGAAGACCGCCAGAGGGGCAGACTGGAAGATCGCCATCCCTCGCAGTTACTCCTTCCCTCGTGAGAATTGGCGCTTCGCCCTTCTTCGCAAGCCCAAGTCCTTCCATGTGGTGCAGTTCTTTGTAATCGAACGGATCGTAGGGCTCGGCGACGTCGATTTGTTTCCTTGGATCTGTTATATGAGCCATTCTGTAAGCCATCTTCGCAGCTTCTGCAACGTATCTCGGGAAGTAGAGGTCACGGTTTGTCCAATGCGTTGTGTCCAAGCACCAACCAACGCCAGTGACCCATACTGGATCGTCTGTCAATTGCCTTGCGATGTGCGGTGCGACCATGATGAGCGCTGCAGCACCGTCGCTTGGCGGAGAGACGTCGAGCCTGCGAACTGGTAAAGCCATTGGCTCGCTTTTTAGCACATCTTCGACCGTTATTTTTTCCGCAACCTGTGCGCATGGATGATCGAGTGCGTTGGCTTTGTTCTTAACCGAAACCAACGCAATGTCCTCGTGTTTAACGTTGTTGACATGCATATAGCGTTGCATTTCCAATGCGAAGATCCAGATCAAGTTCGGTTTCAAAGGTCTATCCAAGATCGGATCCCAGATGTATTTGAACGCAGATTGGGGATGAGGATGACAACAAGACATCTTCTCCTCGCAAACAACGAGGCACACGTCTGCTAAACCACTCGCCACATGCCAGTAGCCAGCGATTGGAGCAAAGACTCCAGTCCCTCCGCCAACAAAGACACGCATGTATGGGCGATCGCTACCGCCAGCGCCATCGAGCAAGTATTCACCTTTTAAAGCAACGCCATCGAACGCATCCGGAGCGGAGCCCATCACGACCATCTCGATGTCGCTTATGTCCAATCCAGCTTCCTCCAACGCTTGCTTGACTGCAAAATACGAAAGCTCTTTACCAGTTTCAAGCAACCTTCGCTTAAAAGTCGTCATTCCTGCGCCAACAATTGCGACGTCTTGTTTCTTGTGGAACCTTAAACCCTTCACAAGTTCGACTTCCATACCTCACACCCCAAAAACCGCAACCGCACCACTTGCAGTTGGTATGTAGCGCCAACATTGCGCTAAACCAAGTTCGCAATCCACTTGCCTCTTTCCAGCATCTCCACGTAACTGTAAAACAACTTCGAGCGCCTTTTGCCCACCAGTTGCCTCAAGCAAATTGCCAACTCCGAGATTTCCACCAGAGACGTTCACAGGCAAAGAGCCGTTTCTCGAGAAGTGCCCCTCGAGCATAAGATCGCAGACTCCATACTTGTTTGCGAGCTGGAGCGCCACGAGGTGTTGGAGTTCTTTGAACGCAAACCTGTCGTCGACTTCTGCGATATCAATCTCCTTTGCCGGGACTTCAATTCCAGCCATCTCGTAAGCCATCTTTCCCGCCTTGTAAGCGTAAAACGCTTCAAAGCTCATCGTGTCGTAGTTGCTCGTTTCGCTCCACCATCCAATGCCCTTGATCCATATCGGCGAATCCGTGATCTTCCTTGCGATCTCATCGCTTGCAACAACGAAAACAATTGCACCATCGGCTCTTTCAGCGATCTCGATTTTCCTCATTGGGTAAAACACGAACGGGCTGTTCAAAACGTCTTCAACCGTTAGTTTCGCACCATATGGGGCGGAGTCGTTCAGAATCGCATTTTTCCTGTTTTTCACAACAACTTCGGCGATCGCTTCCTCGTTTATACAGTATTTGTTCACATAGTAGCTCATTTCAAGCGCTGCGAAGTAATACGGATGAGCCCTTGTTACACCTTTGAGCCAAACTGGATCCATCGCATGCCTTAGTATTTCTCCAAACGTCTTCATGTCACTCGCTTTGCTGTGTGCCTCAACGACCACGATATCCGCAAGCCCACTTTCGATCTGCATGTAAGCAGTTGCGAGCCCGTAGAGGAAGTCTGCGCATACTGTGCAAGTTGGCTTTAGAACTGCGCCAAGCTGATCGGGAACGAACTCGTCGAAGATCGCAAACCCTTCGTAGAAGTCTTCCGCACAGGTTACGAAGCTGTCTACGTCTTTTCTTGGATCTATGCCTGCATCCTCGTATGCTCGAACCGCAGCTTCGAACATGAGTTCCTTCCAGCTCAAGTCTGGGGTGTTCGCATTAAAACCACTGTAACCGACGCCAACAACCGCAGGCATTCAATCACCAATAAACCATAAGTTTCTCCTCTTATTTAACTTTTACTTTTTTGAATCATCTAAGAAGCAATTTGAAAAAGCTTTTATCTGAACGACTTCGATAAGTATTGATGAATGTCGAATACGAAGCAAGGGATAGAATCGGCAGAATTACCCTCAACAACCCCGAAAAGATAAACCCGCTTTCCTATGAAACACTGCGTGAGCTTGAGCGAGTGATAAACGAGACAGCGAGTGAGAGAAAGGTAAAAGTCGTTATTCTCGCCGGAAAAGGAAAGAACTTCTCCGCAGGGCATGACTTGCGTGAAATCTTGGAAATGGACGGAATTGGAGTTGAAAAACTGTTTTTGCAGTGCTTAAGAGTGATGCAAGCGATCCGCAACGCTCCTCAGGTATTCGTAGCGATGGTTCGTGGAGTTGCCTATGCAGCGGGCTGTCAGCTTGTCGCTGCGTGCGACCTTGCAATCGCTTCTGAGAATGCGAAGTTCGCAACACCTGGTGTGAACATAGGTCTGTTTTGCTTCACACCAATAGCCTTCGTAAGTAGAAACGTGAATAGAAAAAAGGCTTTTGAGCTCGGAATTACTGGCGAGCCAATCGATGCGTGGGAGGCGTTGAGAGTTGGACTCGTGAATAGGGTTGTGAAGGATGATGAGCTTGAAGTCGAGACGCAGAAAATTGCGGAAAAGATTGCAAGATTTCCGCTCGAGGTTCTTGAGGCGGGGAAGAGGTTTTTCTACACCCAGATATTCATGGAGGACTTTTCTGCGCTGAAGTTCGCAACAGAAGCGATCGCTTTGCATTCGACTTCGAGCTTCGCAAAAGAAGGAATTAGGGCGTTTTTTGAGAAGAGAAAGCCAAACTGGGGTGATTAAATGATAAAGGGCGAAGAGTATCTTGAAAGGCTGAGGGGGTATAAAAGGACGATTTACGTTGCCGGAAAAAAGATCGAGAACTGGGTGGAGCATCCAAATGTGAAGCCCGTGATCAACGCAATCGCAACGACTTACGAAATTGCGCAGAATTACGCAGTTTATTCGGATTTGGTTGGAGAGAATGTGAATGTTCTCAACGCAGTCATAAAAAGCGCAGAAGATCTGATAAAGAGATACGACTACCAGAGAGAGCTCAGTCTAAGGCTCGCAACTTGCAACTATCGTTGCACGGGTTGCGATGCGATCAATGCGCTGTATCCAGTGACCAAGATGATCGACGAGAGAAATGGAACGGATTACCACAAGAGGTTCGTGAATCTCTTAAGGGAGATACAAAAGAAAGATCTTGCATGCACTTCTGCGCTCACGGATGTGAAGGGCGACCGCAGTAAAAGACCGCTGGAGCAAGAGGACATGTTCGTGAGAGTCGTTAAGAAGGATGAGAAGGGAATTTACGTGAGTGGAGCAAAAATCCATCAGAGCGGGGCCTTCGCTGCGGATGTCAACTTTGTCTTGCCGACCCAGACCTTCAAAGAAAAAGAAGAGAAGTTCGCAGTCGCTTTCGCCTCTCTGCCAGAAGACGACGTGAAGTTCGTCCTGCAGAACACGGGAGTTCAGGCGAAGTTCAGAGAGGGTGGAAAATTCGAGATGGGAAATCCGAAGTTCGGGGATAGAACGACTTGTATGGTGATTTTCAAGGAGACCTTTATCCCGTGGGAAAGAGTTTTTGTTTTCGAAGATTTGAAGGCTACGAGGGATTTGCTAACGCTCTTCGCATGCTCTCATCGTTGTGTTGGCGCAGCCTGTAAAGCTGGGTTCATGGATTCGATTGCAGGAGTTGCGAGCATGATGCTAAAGGTCAACGGGCTTGAGAACGTTTCAGCGCTGAGACAGAAAGTTGCAGAGATAGTTGCTTTCAGCGAAGCGGCGCATGCGATCGCAGTTGGTGGAGCTGTTAAGGGTTACAGCATTGCGGATTCATGGCAACCGAATAGGGAAATTGCGAACTCCGCAAAGGTCATAGGTGTTGAGGCGTTCACAAAGTCGATAGCGAACCTCATCGACATCGCAGGCGGAATTCCCGCCACCGCCCCTTCTGAGTTTGATTTGAGTAGCGAAATAGGGGAAGTCGTCAAGAACTTCATGAAGGGTAGCGAGAAGTTCTCAGCAGAGGATAGAATGAAGGTGATAAAGCTTGCGGAGTTCTGGGTTATGAGCTCGCATCTCGTTGGCGCTTTCCACGGCGGTGGATCGCCGAGCGCTGCGCTTGTCTTTCTGCAGTTCCTCGCCGACTTAACGAAGAGGGAGAAGGCGGTTTGCGATTTGCTCGATATAAAGAGTTAAGTTTTTTAATTTTTGAGAGAAGTGGTTCTATGCTTGAGACGAAGAAGATAAGAGTTCTCATAGCCAAACCCGGACTCGATGGACACGATCGTGGGGCAAAAGTCGTTGCCCGTGGTTTAAGGGATGCTGGCTTCGAGGTGATCTACACTGGCATAAGGAGAACTCCAGCGGAGATCGCTGAGACTGCGATGCAGGAAGATGTTCAAGTCCTTGGGTTGAGTATTCTAAGCGGGGCGCACTTGGAGTTGATCCCAATCGTCATCGAAGAGCTCAAGAAGCGTGGACTCGAACCGGGAAAGGATCTAATAGTTTTGGTCGGCGGAATCGTTCCAGCAAGCGATGTGGATGTGCTCAAAAAACTCGGAATCTCGGCGGTCTTTGGTCCGGGGACAAAGATTAGTGAGATCGCAGATTTCATAAGGAGGGAAGTTGCGAAGTTGGAGAGGTGAACGTATGAAAATAGACCATATAGGAATTGCAGTTAAGAACCTTGCAGACGCAATTAAGACTTTCGAAGCCCTCGGCTTCAAGGTTAAGGGGATAGAAGAGGTTAAGGAGCAGAAGGTGAAGGTTGCGATGCTTCCGGTTGGGGAGAGCAAGATAGAGCTACTCGAGGCTACTGCCGAAGATTCTGCGATTGCGAAGTTCATAGCCTCTCGTGGGGAGGGAATTCACCACATCGCAATAAACGTCGAGAGCATCGAAAAGTCTTTGGAGATTGCAAAGAATTCTGGGATAAAGCTGATCGATGAAAAACCAAGGATTGGCGCTGGTGGAAAAAAGGTTGCGTTCCTGCATCCGAAGAGCACACACGGTGTTCTTTTAGAATTCGTAGAGGGTTGATATGGAGGCGTTGAAGGAGCTTTACGCTAAGAAGGACAAAATACTGAAAATGGGTGGCGACGAAAGGATACAGAAACAGCATGAGCAAGGAAAGCTTACCGCAAGAGAAAGAATCGAGCTCTTGCTCGATCCTGGTAGCTTTGTTGAGATAAATCAATTCGTCGAGAAACGCAACACAGACTTTGGACTCGACAAAATGGATCTTCCCGCAGACGGTGTTATCACTGGTTACGGAACAGTCGACGGAAGACCAGTGGCGGTGTTTGCTCAAGACTTCACGGTGATGGGAGGTAGTCTTGGGGAGATGCATGGATTTAAGATCGCATACTTGCTCGACTTTGCGATGAAAGTCGGAATTCCAGTCGTTGGCTTGAATGACAGCGGAGGGGCGAGGATTCAGGAGGGCGTGGATGCGTTGAAGGGCTACGGCGATATCTTCTACAGGAACACGCTTGCGAGTGGAGTAATTCCACAGATAAGCGTAATCCTTGGTCCCTGCGCTGGTGGCGCAGTTTACAGCCCGGCGATTGGCGATTTCATAGTGATGACGAAAAATCCAAATTGTTACATGTTCATCACAGGACCAGCGGTTGTTAAAGCGGTTACCGGCGAAGACGTGAGCGCCTTCGAGCTTGGCGGTTGGGAAGCGCATGCGATGAAGAGCGGAAACTGCCACCTCGTTGCGGAGAACGACGAAGATGCGATGAGACTCGTGAGAAAACTTTTGAGCTATTTACCTCTCAACAACATGGAGGATCCGCCCAAAGTTCAAAGCAACGACAGTCCTTCACGCCTAACTCCGGAGATCTACGAAGTCTTACCCGAGGATCCGCAAAAGCCATACGACATGCACGCAATCGTAAACGCAGTTGTTGACAACAACGAGTTCTTCGAGATCCACAAATACTATGCGCCGAACGCAATCGTTGGATTTGCAAGGATCGACGGATACAGCGTTGGAATCGTCGCAAACAACCCTGCGCACTTGGCTGGTTGCCTTGACATAGACAGTAGCGATAAGATTGCAAGGTTCGTCCGCTTCTGCGACTGCTTCAACATCCCGATCATAACCTTCGTCGACGTCCCTGGCTATCTGCCAGGGGTTGAGCAAGAGTATGGAGGAATAATAAGGCATGGAGCAAAGATACTATTCGCCTACAGCGAAGCGACTGTGCCAATGATTACGATAATCGTCAGAAAAGCGTATGGGGGAGCTTACTTAGCAATGGGGAGCAAGCATCTCGGTGCAGATGTAGTTTTTGCGTATCCAAATGCGGAGATCGCTGTCATGGGTCCAGAGGGCGCTGCGGAAATCGTTTTCAGGAAGGAGATCTCGAGCGCAAAGGATCCGAAGGCGATGAGAGAAGAAAAGATCAAGGAATACCGAGAAAAGTTTGCAAACCCCTACAGGGCTGCGGCACGTGGATACATCGACGACGTAATCGATCCAAAGTATACAAGGGTGAAGATAATATCTGCGCTGAGGATTTTGGAGAGCAAGCGTGAAAAGCTACCGCCGAAGAAGCACGACAACATCCCGGTGTAACTATGAGCCCCGAAGAGTTCGTGGTTGCGGTTGTTGCAATCCACAAGTATCTCAGGGAAAAGGAGAAGCCGATCGAAATCAAGGAAGTGCCGAGAGTCTGGAAGCTCTCAGCGAGGGTGATGCCATGATCTACAAAGTCGAGTTCCAGGGCAAGGTTTACGAAGTGGAAGTAGAAGACGTTGGAGCAAACGTTTTCAAGGTAAGGATCAACGGAAAAACTGCAATTCTTGAAGTGAAGCCGAAGCTCGAAGTAAAGAGCACAATGGCTGAAACTGCGACCGTGAAGAGAGTTGAGAAGGTCGAAGTGGCTAAGGTTGAGGGTAAAGTGATAAGGGCTCCGATGAACGGAATGATCACGCAGATCCTTGTCAAAGTCGGCGATGAAGTGAAAGAAGGCGACACCGTTGCGGTGATCGAAGCGATGAAGATGGAGAACCCGATAAAAGCGACGATGAGCGGGAAAGTGGTTGAGATCCTTGTCAAGGTTGGTGATAAAGTCGTTAAGGAAGCCCCGCTGATAAAGTTGGGGTGATCGTATGGAGATGAGCAAGAAGGAGTGGGAGGAAAAGGTTGTTGCACCCTTTATTAAGAAGGCTCCGGAAAGAAAGAAAGAGTTCAAGGTGAGCTCTGGGATCGTTGTCGATCGCCTTTACACCCCAGAAGATATCGAAATAGATTACAAAAAGCTCGGATTCCCTGGCGTTTACCCATTCACCCGTGGAATCTATCCAACGATGTATCGTGGCAGGCTTTGGACGATGCGCCAATACGCTGGCTTTGGAACAGCGGAGGAGACGAACAAGAGATACAAGTTCCTTCTCTCGCAAGGACAGACTGGTTTAAGCGTAGCCTTCGACTTGCCAACGCAGATCGGTTACGACAGCGACCATCCGATGGCTCTTGGCGAGGTTGGAAAAGTTGGCGTTGCGATATCCACAATCGAGGACATGGCTACGCTCTTCGACGGCATTCCGCTTGCAAAGGTTTCGACCTCGATGACTATAAACTCGACGTGTGCACAAATCCTCGCAATGTATGCGCTTGTTGCTCAGTCTCAAGGCGCAAATATCGCCGAGCTCCGTGGCACCGTGCAGAACGACATGCTCAAGGAGTTCATCGCAAGGGGGACTTACATTTACCCGCCCGAACCCTCTCTCAGGCTCGCAACAGATATAATCGTTTTCTGCGCAAAGGAAATGCCAAACTGGAACTCCATAAGCATCTCCGGCTACCACATGGAGGAAGCTGGTGCGACGCCTGTGCAGGAAGTTGCCTTCACGCTCGCAGATGGAATTACCTACGTCGAAAAAGTGCTCGAACGTGGGATCAACGTCGACGACTTTGCTCCACAGCTCAGCTTCTTCTTCTCTGCGGGAAACAACCTCTTTGAAGAAGTTGCGAAGTTCAGGGCTGCACGCAGATTGTGGGCGAGGATTATGAAGGAGAGGTTCAACGCCAAAAAACCGCAGTCGATGATGCTTCGTTTCCACGTGCAAACCGCTGGTTGCACGTTGACAGCGCAACAGCCTGAGCTCAACATAATTCGAGTTGCGATGCAAGCGCTCGCAGCAGTTCTTGGAGGATGCCAGAGCTTGCACACGAATAGTTTCGACGAGGCGCTTTGTCTGCCAACGGAGAAGGCGGTAAGAATTGCTTTGAGGACTCAGCAGTTGATCGCAGAAGAGTTTGGCGTCGCAGACGTCATCGATCCGCTTGGCGGGAGTTACTACGTAGAATGGCTCACCGACAGGATCGAGGAGGAGGCGATGAAATACATCGAGAAGATCGACGAGATGGGGGGAATGATAAAGGCAATCGAGAGTGGCTTCGTGCAGAGGGAGATCCAAAAGTCTGCCTACGAGAAGCAGAAGGCAATCGAAAGTGGCGAGATAACGGTCGTTGGAGTGAACAAGTATCAGATCGAGGAAGAGATCCAAATAGAGCTTCTCAGGGTTCCGAAGGAAGTCGTTGAGAAGCAAGTATCGAGGGTTAAGAGGTTCAAGGAGAACAGGAACAAAGCCGAAGTCGAGAGGGCTTTGGAGAAGCTCAAGAAAGTCGCAGAGAGTGAAGAGAATCTGATGCCCTATGTCTTCGACTGCGTTAAAGCCAAGGCTACGCTTGGTGAGATAGCGGATGCGCTCAGAGAAGTTTTTGGAGAATACAGAGCTCCAGAGATCTTCTAATTTTTTAATGGAGCATGAAGCGAAGGCTCTGCTCGAAAGCTACGGGATAAGGACTGCGAAGTGCGTTTTTGTAAGAAACGAAGAAGAACTTCTTCAAGCCCTTAAAGTCGTTGGCTTTCCAGCTGTTTTAAAGGTTGCTTCACGCAGGATTTCGCACAAGAGCGAGGTTGGAGGAGTTAGATTCGTAAATTCTGAAAAAGAAGCGGTTGAGAACTTCAGAGAGCTTATCTCGATTAGATTTGCAGAAGGCGTCAATGTTCAGCCGATGCTCGAAAAAGGGCTCGAGATCTTCGTTGGGGTGGGCGAAGATCCGCAGTTTGGAAGTTTTTTAGCCTTGGGTCTTGGCGGGTTTTACGTCGAGGCTTTAAAGGACTACAGCGTCCGCCTGATCCCGGTGAGCAAAAGAGATGTCGAAGAAATGCTCAACGAGCTCAGATCAAAGGATATCTTTAGCCATCGAGGAAAGGAGCTCGACAGAGAGGCGATCGTAGAGCTTGCGCTGAAGGTAAGTGAGATCGCCGAAAAAGAGAACATCTTAGAAATGGATCTCAACCCAGTCTTTGTTTACGAAAAAGGCTACGCTGTAGCGGACGCAAGGATCGTGATCGGAGAAAGAAGGAGTTTCAAAACAGAGATCCGAGAACCGATTTTCAATGCGAAAAAGATCGCAGTGATTGGAGCTTCAAACAATCCATTGAAGGTTGGTTACGCAGTCTTGCAGAGCTTGAAAACGAGCAAGGCAGAAATTTACCCTGTGAATCCAAATCTATCGGAAATCGATGGTTTGAAGGTTTTGAACTCGATTGAAGATCTTCCCGAAGTAGATCTTGCGATAATAGCCTTGCCAGCGGAAAAGGTGGTTGAAGCGGTCGAGAGGCTAATCGGGAAGGCTAAAGAAGTCCTCATAATTTCTGCTGGGTTCAAGGAGGCGGAGATCGAAGAGGGGAAGGAGAAGGAGAGAAGACTAAAGGAGTTGAGCAAAGGGATAAGGATCATAGGTCCAAACGTTTTTGGCTTCGTAAACGTGCTCGAGAACTTAAACGCAAGCTTCACGCCAGAGTTCAGCAAGCTAAAGCCCGGAAAGATAGCTCTGGTTTCCCAAAGCGGTGGTATTTGCCACTACGTTTTGCACAAGTTCAGCGACGTTGGTTTTAGCTACGTGATCCATTTGGGGAATCGTTGCGACATCGATTTCCCCGACGTGCTCGAGTTCCTTGCAAAAGACGAGAACACGAAAGTCGTAGCCATTTATGTTGAGGGGCTTGAAAACGGGAGGGCTTTCTTCGATGCGCTGAAAAAGCTCAATGAAGCTGGGAAGATTGCGGTTGTTCTCAAAGCTGGGAGAAGCGAAGTTGCGGACAGAGCGTCGTTGAGCCATACAGGGAGCATAGCGGGGGATTACAAGATCTTCACGTCAGCAGTGAAGCAGGCGAAGGGGATCGTTGTTGAATCTCCAACGGAACTCATAGACGTTGCGGTGCTTGCGGAGAGATTTGGCAGAGTTCAGAGCGTTGCAATTGCGACGATACAAGCTGGTCTTGGAATCGTCTTTGCAGACATTCTCGAGAGCAACGGTGGGAGGCTTTCGAAGCTAAGCGAAGAAACGGTCGAGGAGCTCAGGAAAATTCTACCGCCGATAACACACAGAGATAACCCTGTCGACGTTTCTTTCAGCGGTCTCGACGTTCTGAAGCTCAAGAGAATCTTAGAACTGCTCAAAAAAGATGAGAACGTGAGTGCAGTAGTTTTTTGCTACGCAGTCGCTCCACCGAGCTGGGTTATACCGGAAGAAGTCATGAAAGAGCTTTTCCATGAGGAGATCGTCGTTTATGTCACGAACCCAGAAGATTTCGAAAAAAAGAAGAGAAACTTTAGCTGTATTCTCTTCGATTCAATCGAAAGATGCGCCTTAGCTCTCGCGAGGCTTTCTCATCGATTCAACTGACTTCTTGTAGCTCTCTATCATCGGTAAAGGAACTCGCAGTGCTGTGTTCGGAATTGGATAGCGAATTCCATGCTTGTGCGTCTCTTCGAGACCTTTCGCAATCTCGTCTGCGATTTCAAACGGAAACGCTACCGCCATCTCGTGGTCTTGCGTTAAGCCAAAGAGTCTGTCGCCATAGCATGGAATCACGATCTTTAGCTTCTTGTATATGAACGCCTCAAGGAACTCGGCACACGCGCCTCTGCCGAGAATCGAGGTTTCGACTTTTCCGCCTTTGTTGTAAAGGTAAGCGTGAACGAATCGCAAGATCTGCGCTGGAGTTCCGTAAACGACGACGAAGTCCGGATTTGGAATGAAATCTTCTCTCTCCAACGGCGCAACGAGGCAAGAACTGTAACCCTTGAGCTTTGGCACGACCTCTTCGAACTTCTTTCCGATCTCTTCGTTTACCGCATACCCAGCTTCGTAGGCAAGCTTTCCAGCCTTGTATAGCTCATCTGGCTCGGCGAAACCGTAGGCTATTATGCCCAAGGGACAAGTTGTTTCGACGTCGAACTTCAAAAACCAACCATACCTGCGGGCGATGTTGTAGATCTGACAGATCGTCAAATCTTTCAGCTTCCTCGCCCTTGCGTCGTCGCCGAATTTGAAGGCTAAGGGAAAAGTCTGGGGGCGAATGAAGCGGTCAATTGCGTTAGCCAACTCCTTTGGTCTCATATCCCCTCAACCTTTCAACAGCCTCCTTTATTTCAGATACCGAAGCCTCTTCTTCGATCGTCGACAGATCTCCGAGCTCTTGCCCGAGGAAGAGTCTTTTCATAACTCTCCGCATTATCTTCCCGCTCCTCGTTTTTGGAAGCATATTCACAAACTGTATATCTTTAAAAACGACTATCGGTCCGAAAGTTCTCCTTATGTGCTCGATTATGTCTCTCTTAAGCTCTTCACTCGGCGAAAATCCTTGTTTGAGGACTACAAACGCTGCAGCAACTTCTCCACGAATCTCATCTGGAACTCCGCAAACTCCCGCTTCAGCCACTGCAGGATGGCTTACGAGGGCGTTTTCAATCTCTATCGTTCCAATTCTGTGCCCAGCTATTTTTATGACCTCGTCCGCTCTCCCGGTGAACCATACATAGCCGTCTGAGTCTATGAACGCAGAATCTCCAGTGCAATACATTCCACGAACTCCGACTTCCCAGTAAGAACGGACGTATCTTTCGAAGCTGTCCCAGAGCGTTGGCGTGAGTCCGGGGAATGGTCTTCTAAGGTAGAGAATCCCCTTTTCGTTCGGTCCGAGCTCTTTTCCAGTTTCATCGAGCACAACTGGATCTATTCCTGGCAAAGGCAAACCAGCGGAGCCGGGCTTTATGAACTTCTTAACATTTTCCCCAAGCAAGCCATATGGGTAGCCAAATATTGCGCCGGTTGTTTCTGTTTGCCACATGTGATCTATGACTGGGATACGTTCTTCGAAAACGTCCCTATAAAGCCAAAACCAAACCTCCGGGTTCAAGACTTCACCAGCGCAAACGACTCTTTGAACCGAGCTCAGATCGTGTTCTTTGGCTTTTTCAACGCCGATTTTTCTCAGAATTCTCGCTCCAGTTGGTGAAGTCCAGATCAAAGTTGCCCTATTTCTCTCGACAACTTCCCACCAAATCCCCGGCTCAGGGTAATCTGGTGTGCCGTCGTAAAGGATGCAAGTCGCCCCCGCAAGCAGTGGTCCGAAGACCATGTAGCTCTGCCCAACGATCCAACCAATGTCGGAAGTGTTGAATACCACATCGTCCTCTTTCAACCCATATATCCACTTCGCAGCGTAGTAGTTCCATATCTGATAACCACCAGCCACGTGCACAACAGGCTTAGGCTTTGCAGTGGTTCCAGAGGTTGGCATGACAAAAATTGGGTCCATTGCATCAACTTCGGCATAATCGCCACTCTCTCCCTTACCGAGCCTTAGGAATTCCTTCAGCAGAATGTCCCTATCCGAAAGCTCAAGCTCGAGCTCTGGCATCGCCCTCTTTATCACGACCTTCACATCCCTCACGTCCATCGTTCTTTGAACCAAGCCCAAGGCGGTGTCGATGTTCTCCTTCAGCTTTACTATCCTCCCCCTCCTCGATGCAAAGTCTTGCGTGAAGATGAGCTTTGGACTCGTTAGCTCGACTCTGTCTGCAATTGCATTCGGAGAGAAACCAGCGAAAACCGTGACTGAGATAGCACCAATCCTTGCACAGGCTAAGATCATCGCAGCAGCTTCAATAGAGTTCGGGAGGTAAAGCAAAACCCTGTCTCCTTTTTTGATTCCGAATCCACGGAGTGCGGAGGAGTATTTCTTGACCATGCTAAAGAGCTGTGCATAGGTTACGGAGTAGCTTAAATCGAGCTCTGGGTTCTCGTATATGTAGGCTGGTTTCGAAGCGAATTTCTCGAGCTTGTAGTCCAAGCAGTTGTATGCTATGTTCGTCTTCCCTCCAATGAACCAGGAGAACCTCGGATAGTTCCACTCAAAAACTCTGTCCCATTTTTTGAACCAATAGATATCATCCACCGCTTTCTCTGCTTGCTCGTTCCAGAACTTCTCTGGGCTTCTCTTTTCAGACTCCCAAAGGTCTTTAAAAGGTTGCATAATCGCCCACCCGAAACAAAGATAAAAAAATCTAAATAAAAATTATTTGTTTAGACTTCCTTCGTTAGCTCGACGCAGTACTTCTGAATTCTTTCCTCCTCAGGCGGTTTCGTCAACAGCGAGATTATTATGAAGAGTATGAAGCCGACTGGAATCGTCCAGACTTGATGCGGTGTGACGAGGACATTGGGGTTGCCGAAGAGTATGTCGTTGAGGAAGAACCTTGCATGGTGTCCCAAGATGAAATACGCTCTCGTCCACGCAATCATGCTGAGGATGAACATCACTATTGCTGTAACCCACATCGCAGTCTTAGTTGCACGCTTCCACCAGAGTCCAAGTATCAGACCGGGACCAAGACTACAGATGATGACTATGAAAGCCCAACCGCTCAGGTCGAGCACCAACGCTGGCGGAGATATTGCGATGAGGAAGCTCACCAGTAGGAATATGAAGGCAATGAGCCTTCCATAGAATATTGGCTTCTCTTCTGCTCTCTTCCACTTCAGGAGCCTTACGAACCAGTCTCTAGCGATTATTGTATTAACAACGACTGCCCATCCCGCAGCTGTTGACATTGCAATTGCTAAACCGCCTGCGCAGAGAATTCCAAGGATTACTGGGTTGCCCAAAGCTTCGACCGCTGCGATCATCGAGTAATCCGTCACAGTCCCAATGCCATAGGTCTTCTGAATCGCTGCAAGTACTTGTGTTGCGGTCATGTTTCCTCCTGCTGCAACTGCAATCGGGTGGCTTTTCTCGATCAGATACTTTGCTGTAATACCAATTATCTGTAGTGAAACATAGAAAGCTCCGCCAATCAGAGAACACCAGAAAATGCTCCTTCTCGCTGTTTTGATGTCCATGACTGTAAAGAAGCGCACAACTGTGTAAGGCATCGTTGCAAAGCCGTAGTGCCAAACAAAATACCAGCCAATAACTGCAATCCACGACCCCGCGAGAAGGGCATGTGAAAAGTCCGGAGCGTCTGCAGGTGTGTTCCAAATCTTTGGATACGATTGCTGGGCTGCGAAGTAAACTCCCTCGAAACCGCCGAGTTGCCATACGATTGCGATTGCAGCGATGATTGCGGCAAGGCTCATGACAACTGCCTGCATCGCTGCGTTCCAGCTCGTTGCGATCATTCCGCCGTAGACGACGTAGAACATCACGATAACAGTTCCAATTATCAGCGCAATCACGTAGGGTATCTTCAGAATTGCAACCATGAACAAAGCCATACCGACGAGCGATAGTGTGATGTAGAGAATCGAACCCACGATCACTATAATACCTATCCACCATCTCAGCTTTTCATCGCCGTAGCGGTCTGCATAGTAATCTGCAAAGCTCACGGGAGCGTATTTTCTCAGAGCTGAAGCTGTCAAAAGCGTCGCTATTGGCATTCCGCAGATGATTGCAACCATTGCCCACCAGAATGGATACCCAATTATGAATATAAAGGCAGGTAAGCCGAGCATCGACGCTGGACTGAGATAAGTTGATTCCAGAGCCAAACCGTTGACGACGCTACCGATTCTTCTGCCCGCAACATAGTAATCCATGGCGCTCTTAAGCCTTACTCGGGAGTAGTAACCAATTACGACGACTGCAAGCAGGTAGATCACAACGATACCTACGACTACTGGATCCACGCTTTCAGCCATTCACTACACCTCCTTCTTCTCAGCCTTTTCTCTTGCCCTCTTCTCCTCAGCCTTCTCTGGGAAGTAGAAGTATAGAATCGAGACTATCACTGGTAGCAGAAAAGTCCCCCAGATCGCTGTATACCATATGGGCGCAGTTGGTATCTTGTTCATTTTTATCGTCGATTCTAACAACCACCCAACTACTGCGGTGCCGTATATTAGGAGCAACCCTACCCAAAACACCTTCGGTGGCCAAGGCATCCCATCACCAATAATGACAGACATTCTTCACTATTTAAATTTTTCCATTTTTACCATTGATGATGATGAGAAAAAATTTAATTTACTGTTTTGCAATCATCGATCAATGCTACCTACGAAAGAGTTTTTAAAGAAGATCAAGCCCTTCGATCTACTCTCAGACAGCGAAATCGACGAAGTCGCAAGCAAAATGGACGTTGAAGCTTATGAAGAAGGAGAACTCATATTTTCTGGAAATCCAAAAAAACTTTACATCATCTTTTCGGGTAACGTTGGGCTTTACAGCAACGACGAGCTCGTCGAAGAGTTTGAAAGAGGAGATATCTTTGGTCTTGGGGTTTACGAGAACGCAAAGGCAATTGCGAACTCAGATGTTGTGTGTTTAACGATAAAGCACGACGTGATAAGGAAGATAAGTGCAACGAACAGAGATTTTAAGCTCTTCTTCGATAAAATCCTCGAAAAAGACTTGAAAGGGCTGATTTCGCTGATCGAAGGAGAGAGAGTTGGAGACGTGTTGATGAAGAAAATCGGAGACTATGTGACGAAGAAACCCGTCTTCTGCGACCCATACACGACGATTAGAGATGCGGTAATAAGAATGGAGCTAAATGGGGTTGGATCGATCGTGGTTGTTAAGAACGACATGACTCCCATAGGGATATTCACGAACCGTGACATTCGAAAGTTCGTCATCCATGGCGGGAGCAAGGATGAAAAGGTGTCCGCCTACATGAGCAGTCCTGTGCTGAGCTTAGAGTTCGATCGCCCACTATTCGAGGCTTACCAGATCTTCACGTCCAAAAGGGTGAACCACATCGTTGTCACGAGGTTTGGAAAGTTATACGGAGTGGTATCGGTTAGAGACATAATGTCCGAGCTCGAACCCTATACGTCGATCTCGATACTGCATCGAAGGCTTTCAAAGGCTACGAGCCTCGAGGAGATCAAAGCGATACACGAGAAGGTAGTCGAAACAATAAAAGCCCTTGCAAAACGAGGGCTGGGATTTTATGAACTTTCCCTCCTGATCTCAAGCTTCTACGACTTGCTGACTGAGAAGGTAATAGAGCTCACGGAAAAAACCTTGGGAAAGAGTCTTCCGAGCTACGTCTGGGTGCACATGGGGAGCTCGTCAAGAAAAGAGCAGATCTTGGCGACAGACCAAGACAACATGATAATCTACGAGAACGAAGCGGGAGAGCTTAGAGAATTTGCGAAACGCATCAACGAATCCCTCGACTTCGTGGGAATTCCAAAGTGTACAGGAGGTTACATGGCGATGAACTGGTGTCTGAGCGTCGAGGAGTGGAAGGAAAGATTCAAGGAATGGATGACAAAGCTCACCCCTGAGAACATCAGGTTTTTGACCGTTTTCCTTGACCTAAGAGCGATACACGGCAAGACAAAGCTCCTCGAGGAGTTGGAAGAGTTTATAAAAAACAACGTAAACGCACAAGTTCTGCGATACCTTGCGAACGACGCTGTTTCGCTCGAACCGCCGAAGATTAGTGGAATTCGTAGCGTCACCGAGTTCGACATAAAGAAGTTCGGAATTTATCCAATAGTGAACAGCACAAGAGTCCTCGCTTTGGAGAGCGAAATTTTGGAAATAACGAACACAAGGGACAGAATTCTGAAACTTATGGAGCTCGGAGTTCTCCAAGAAAAGTTCGGAAAAACACTGCTCGAGGGATATGAGCTACTGCAGAACATCAGACTTAAAAACCAAGTTGAAGGAAAGGGCAACCTGATAAAGCTGAGAGAGATGAGCAGAGTGAACCAGTTTGTATTGAGAGACATCTTTAGGGTTATCCGTGACTACATGGGGCTTTTGAAGGGCAGATTCTTCGTGGAGCGTGGCTTATGAATCTGCGAGAAGCAAAGTTCGCATCGATCGACCTCGAAACCACTGGTCTGAACGTGGAAAAGGATGAGATCGTAGCCATTGGGATCGTTCCAATCCAGGGGCTTACGATCTTGGCAAGCCAATCTTTTTACTCGCTCGTTAAATCAAAGAAGAGCACTCTAAAGGTTATGAAAATCCATGGGATAAGCGATGATGCCCTTAAGAACGCTCCAAGCTTTGAAGAGATCTCAGAAAAGGTTTATGGAATGCTTAGAGACAGAATCCTCGTCGGTTTTTGCATCGAATTAGACTATGGCTTTCTTAAAAAAGCCCTGAAGGGGTTTGAAGCTAAAACGATCGACGTTCTTAGAGTGGACAGGATTCTTAGCAAATTTCTTGGGGAGAGATACGCTGAATCGCCGAGTTTGGATGCTTTAGCTAAAAAATATGGGATCAAAACAGCATACAGACACAATGCACTCGCAGATGCGTTTATAACTGCTCAAATATTCCAATTCCAGCTGATAAGACTGCTTAAAGTTGGGGCAAACACGGTTGAGAAACTACTCGCAATACTCGAGGAAGAAAGCGAGCACCCAATAATATGACTACCTCAATTTTGTCCCCGTCTCCTCCGCAACTCTTTCCTCGATCATTCTCAACAGTTCTTCGACTTTGTTCCAGGGAACGACAGTTGCAAACTTGCCTGCAACTTTCTTTATCTGGGGATACTTTTGGATCAGATCTGACCAATCCTCGAGCTCATCTAAGATTTCCCGCAACTCCCTACTCCCAAGAACCTTATCGAAGTTCGAGATCAGATCTTTCTTGAACTCTTCAAACTCGCTCTCCTTTACCTCCTCAAGTTTCTCCTCTTTCAGGGCTTCAAGAGCTCGATTGATCTCACTTTTAACCCTTGCTACCTTCTCCTTAGGCAAAAACGTCGTAGTGGTGTCCAAAAAGCCAAATATCTGATCTCTCGCTTCAAAGAGCTCTTCCAGACTATTCACAGACTCTACGAGCTTCACATATTTCTTTGCGATTTTTCCAAGCTCTGAATCAAGGAGTCTCGCTATCTCAAGCTTTTTCCTGTCGAGTTCGGAGACTTCCAAAGTTGCGGTTTCGAGCTCTTCAATGGGCTTCGTCTCAACCTTCTCTGCCAATCCGAGAACCTTCTCCGAATCCAACCTCGACCCAGCACCAAAGCCCAACAAAGATGTCTTGATCTCCACCAAGTAGAACTCCGCAACACAGTTTTCTGCATTTATAAAGTCTTGAAAAGCCTCGTTTCCCCTCAAAATTCGCCCAGTTCTTATCTTTTTCGTCTCCATAGCAACAGGGGTTCCATTTTCGACGATCAACTCGGACTTGCTTATTTCGTCGGTCTTAAAGGATACCCTCAGCAAACCAGTGAAATTTTGCTCTTTCAATTTCTTGATAATCTCATAGCTCTTTCCACGTTCGATCTTTGTCGGTCCCCTTATCTGTGGCATACTATCATCACAATGTAATTAGCATATAAATTTTTTGTAAATTTTTGATCGATCATATAAAATATTTTTCCAAAAGTTTTTAAAGCGCACACTTGCCCTTTGCAGTGTCAGAAATCGCATTGGCGATATTTTCTCTGATCACGAACTTCCTCGAACTACTCGGTAATGTGATTCGCGCTTTACTTCATCCATCGGTGGATCCAAGGGACGTGTGGAACATCGTTTATTCCGCAGGAAGCTTCCAATTTTGGGTTGCGAAAGCTTTCTTCGGCGAAGGTGGAGCGTTTGATATCGCAAAGGAAAATACAACCGCAATGAAGCACTTCGCAGATCTCGTGAACTACGTTGGGAAAAATGCAACAAAAATCTTCGGAACCACCGAAACCACCGCTGGGCTTTCTAAAGTTTTAAGCTCTATGGAGTCGATGATCGATGAGAACTTTGTTGCAAAGCTACTCGAAGTTTTACGTGAAATTACCGCCCTTGCGTTAAAAATGCTCAGAAACGTCGATTCTGTGCTTGGGTGATGCTATGCCAATAGCGCCAGTAAGCGACTTCGTGTGGAATGGAATCCTGAGCCCGATAAATGATTCCTTTATCCTAATTGCAGGCTTAATAGAGCCGATAATTGATCTGCTAACCCCTGATCACCCGAACTTTATCTACGCTATCCTCAGTGTCTTGAGCTGGATGATAAAACTTTTAAGCTCGATTTTAAGCGTCACAACTTCAAACGATTCTTTGATGCAGAACTTTAGCAACTTTGTTGCCACCTACTCGAAAAACTATGAGAACTTCACAGGAAACATCGAAGGGACGCAAGGGATGAGCTACATTGCGAAACATGCTTACCTCGAGCTGACAAACGCAAGCAAGAGAGAGAGTGCAACAGAAATTGCCGTGAACTTTATGCGTGCTCTCAAGAACTCTGTAGAGTTCTTCCTAAGGGCTTTGGAGATGGTGTGATGCGCTCCGCAATTGAGCTCGCAGATGTGATGCTCCAAGCTCTAACGTCTTTCTTTGACTTTCTAAGCAAGTTCTTCCTTTACCTTCGCTACACCGGGAACAACGAGACAATTGTAAATGCTTCACGTGGAGCTTACCAAAGTTTCTGGGAGATCTGGTATTACTCTGGAGCGATGATCGCTTGGGTTAGAAAGATGCTAACCGGAGAAAACGGTTTTATCGATCTGATAAACAAGAACGAAACTCTAAGGGGAAAGCTGAGCGAAGTCGTCGCAATCGCCTCAAAGAATGCGACTCTGATCATGGGTGATACCGCAGGGAGCAACGGACTATCCTTTCTGCTGAAAATAGCCTCAGAAAGAGTTTCCGAAAACCCAACGTTTGCGAACAGCTTCTGGAACTTGCTGACCGAGACCGTTAAACTCGTGTCCGATGCGCTAAGCTACTTCCCGAACTATTTCCCGGGGTGAAAGAATGCCGTTGAACGTTGATATAGCGACGAGCTACATTCTTGAGTTCGTTCATGGGCTATTCGTAATCACAGCCGAGTTCTTCAAAGTTTTGTCGGAAAACGATGTCGCAACAAGTGCAGGAGAAGACCTATACTTCTTCTTTGGATTTTTCAACTGGCTTTCACAATTTTTGGGCGATTTCATCGACGTTGTTATGAACAACGAAACGATGATGCGCTATAGCGTAAGCATTTGGCAGAAAGTAGCAACAAATGCGCCAACCTTCTTTGGCGATTACAATGGGGATTGGGGATTTGCCTACATTTGGAAAAGAGGGTATCTCTGCATTCAGCCCACCGCATACTGCGAAAGTTACGGCAGTGCAATAACTTACACTGCGCTCGAAATGATAAAGTGGTTTTTCATTGCGATGGGTGAAATTGGGGCAAAGCTTTCGAGCATTTTCACGTAGGCGAATTCGAGATCCAACTCCAGCTCCAACCTGGGCTGTAGCTTGTGTTGTAGTATTCCATCATTGGCACGTGTTTGACTATCGTAACGAGAAAGCTCACGATTTGGTCTAAGAGCTTCATGAACTGGTAAGCGGTATCCGTTTTCTCGCTAAGAGGGGTTCGTTCAATTCTGTGCTTCAAAATGTAATTAGCACCACTACCTGCACTCGGATCCCCTACGAGATCTGGAAACCGATTGATAAAGGTTCTTGTAACGTTTGCAAACTCATCTTTAAGGGTTTCGTTGCTTGCGATGAACTTCATCATTCTGCCGAGATCGTAAAACTGCGTGAAGGTCGCAACGATGAACGGTTTTATGGTGTTATTACCGCTTGCCTGCAGAAGCCATATCGTCTCCTCGAGGTAGGGCAGAAAATCGACTACAAAGCTTGTTATCACTCGATTCGCAAGAACAACGTTATCCTCACCACTTTCAGGGTAGCGAAGGTTGAGGTTTGCGAACTCATCTGCGGTGACAGCGATTCCATAGGCGAGATTTTTAAGCAAGTGATACAGCCATACCTGCATAAACTGCAAGTTCCACTCACTGGGCTGATTGTCAGGAGGATAACTTCCGGGAGGCATGGATGTGACGATTGCAACGAACGGATGAATCCCAAAGCGGTGCCCCAAGAGAATGGCGACGACGTGCTCGTTGTCTGGCCAGAGACCAACGAGGCTGACTAAGCCGAGTCCTCCATGTGGATGACGCCTAACGACGTCGCCACCGAGAAAAGAGTATGTGGTGTAAAAAAGACCCTCTGTGGAGTTTGGTTGTTGCTGAACTCCAACGATCCCAAATACACGCACGGTGCACGTAATTCTACCTGGTCCCTCATGCCCGGTGTAGGGGGTGGAGTTTAGCAGTCCCGAAAGTGTGCTGTATTCCTCGCAAAGGAAGATCGCAGCTTTTCCCGGTTCGCCAAGATTGTGGTCAGGAACATTGAACTGCACAACTGTGCTAAACCTATACCCGCTCATGAACCTCCCGCAGTCCCCTGCGGATACACTGCCTTCCCTTTCCCTAACGCAACAACCAGATGGATACGTGCCAACGTATACGGGAATAATAAAATAAACGTAAACATCCCTACCGCTCCTACAGTTATCAGCCCACTGCCCGCAAAACCCAGCTCTGTCTGCATCTGGTCCGATGCATGCTGGATAGCTTTCGCTACCGAAATCGTTCACGTTATAGCTAACACCCTCAAATTGGAAGTTGTTGTCGTTGTTTGGTTCGACAGCACCGATTTTCCAGAGAAAGAAGTCCCATGTCTTGAACTTCGCAGAAACAGGGATTTCGTAACCATCAAAGACGACGTGATCAACGTCAGAACTCTCAGCAACCCACCGAATCCTTACCCAGTCCGCACCGCCAACATCGTAGTAGCGACCAACGAGGACGACATCGTAACTTCCCGGGGTTACCGCAACGTTCCTCGCAACGCTCTTCTCTGAGCAAGTTTCCTGCGCCCTATACGCAACACCATCGATCAACTCGTTTTGAATAAAAACACTAAAATTAACACGCCACCTATCGCTTGCATTCCTTGGAATTGCGAAGACGTTTGCGTATCCACTAACGTTCGTCACTCCTGAGCCCACAACGCCGGAGTTGCCATCGTATTCTGCTTTCACGTAAACTCTGTAATACGCAATGGGTTGATCGTCCACAGCTTTCGCAACTCTCGCAACAACACCAACAGCATCGTCATCGAAGACACCATCCCAATCCCTGAGCTGTGATGAAATTAACTGCACACAACTCGAAACCATAGCGCTTTCGGGAACGTCTATTAAGAGCTCCACGTAATCCGCCCTCGGTCTCCCGTAAGTTTCACCATGCAAATCAGCCACCACAGCGATGTGGACGTATCCACTCGGACTGATAAAATCGGAAGGAGAAGTGAGCGTGAAATTCACCCATGTTAATGAAGTTCCCCGCATGAACCATCCGACGCTTTCCCCTCCATACCATCTCGAACTACTCCAGTTGTAAATAAAGATCTCGACGTCGTCTTCGGCTTCATACGCATACCCTCTCCAGCTGACAGTGATGCGTGATGTGTAGACGGGAATCTTGAAAACGTAATACTGCATCTCGTCATCATACGTGTCCGGTCCGAGGGCAACTATTCCATCAGGATAGTAGAGGTTGGGATACCCACTGCTCCCGCTGTCGTCGAACTCATCCGCATTTCTATTGGGTGGAGGAGAGAACTCGTTTGCAGGACTTCCTGGATTAAATGTTCCGCCTTGATACTCGTAATCTAAAAAGTATGCTTTGGCTTTGAAATATGGTGGCGAGGTCGTGTTTACGCCCTCGAAAGTTATTTTGAACTCTACCCCACTTGCAACGCTTAAAGACAGTAGGATGAATAAAGAAACAATGAGCTTACCCAAAAAAATCGGGAAAACTCGGTCTGAGCTTCTCATCTCAGAACCATCGGTGCTACCATGATCAGCATCAAAAAGAAAATGAGTAACACGAGGAGCAACATTCCCACAGATATCCCAAAGCCAAGCTTTATCGCATCCATAGTCCGCATTTTGACTTCGATCCTAATCACCTCAGGTGTCTTTTCCACTTTTTGCCCGTCTGTCCTTGTGGGTTCTTTCTCAATCTCTTGGTCTCCCATCTGAATCCCTCAGGATCGGAGTTCTCATACGAATGCGCTCTTCGTCGCCTTACCGAGCTCGATCATGAACAGCACAGTCGAGTGAATTTGATCAGCAATCGTGCCCACATAAGCGGTGAGTAAAGGTGTTGTGCCATCGTAAGTCCTGCTAACATTGTTCAACGCATTGTATTGCCCCTTGATCAGCAATGCGATGCCCTGAGTTCCTGCGGAGTCTCCGAAAACGACGCTTGCATTCCTACCGAGGTAGTTTATCGCAAGTCCGAGTTTTGTTAGGTTTGTGTTGTCTTTCGTCAAATTGTCGAGCACAAGTGCTGTGACCTTGTTGTTCCAGCTCGAGAGCACAATGCCTCCGTAGATCACGCCCCACATGTTCTGGAACATGTAACCGTCCGATGTCACGGTATCGTTTGCCAGAGCCAAAGCCTTCAGAAACGCCTGACCAAGTTTGAGGTTTGCTATTGTGTTGCTCACCATCGCCGAGCCGAACTCTTCTGCCGAGATCGTGAAGTTCTGATCCGCACCAACGGGAATCGCCAGCAACACTACCGCAACCGCTACTACCAACACACGCCACAGCATGGACTGCCCAAAAATTAGGCGATATTTAAAATTTTTCTTTTTTAAACATCTCAATTTTTGTGTGTGAAAAACTCCTACTTTTAAATCTTTTCGCATATAGGTTACCTTCCATTACAAATCACAAGAAGTGGGAGTCGAAACTATAGCCCGAAGGTTTGCGGAATGCTCTTCGCCATTTCAACGAGTAGTTTGCTAACCGAAAGTATCACGTTTGCAACGTTTCCCGTGATTTGTTTAAGCTCAGCGGGGTTTGAGAGTAGCCTCTCGTAAACTTTACGCTGAATAAACGCAATTCCTTTTGTCCCCTCTGTGTCGCCAAAGATCGTGGTAGCGTTTCTTCCGAGCTCATTGACGAAGTTTGCAAATTCCGAGATCGCAGTTTCGTTCGTCGAAATTATGTAGAGAGTCCTGTTCACCACTTCGCTCATCTCTTCACCCACGACGAGAGAACCATACACGACACCCCAGAGGTTCGAAAAGTTCAAATTGATGCCTTGAGAGACAAGAGTTTGATTAACTCCTGCTTCGACGCACAACTCGATTAAATTGACGAGCGTTTCAAGCAGAAGGTTTGCGATAGCCAAAACAAGCTGTGCGACCTCTTCTACAACTACCACACCCACCCGAGTTCTACGAGTTCTTAAGCTTTTTGCAATTCAGAGAACAAACCTCCAGTCCCTACGAATGTCTGGAAACTCCGCAAAGGCGTTTCTTTTCATCAGGAAAACTTCCTCAATGCTGAAATGGTTTAGCACTTTTTTCAAATTGAGCAAAAAGCATCCAGGAATTCGAACCTCTGCAACTTTACTCAGTTCTTCGGCGGTTTTCAAAAATTCGCCTATGCTTTCCGCCCTTTCTACGTCGAGCCTTTCAAGAAGCTCTGAATTCTCCCTGTAGATCGAGATCGGTTGCAGGAAGAGCTCTTCCGCATGATTCGCAATCTCTGCGATTTTTCTCAACTCGAAATCATTTACCCCGGGCATGAAAACCGTTCTAACCACAGTGTAGGTTATTTTCGAGCTCATTTTTATGTTCTCGACGACTCTTTCAAAAAAGTCACGCTTCGTTATTTTCCGATAGTTTTCCCTACTCCCGGCGTCAAGGCTTATCATGACCAAATCGAACTCCTCGCAGACTTTGGGAGTTAAGAGCACACCATTCGTCTGCAAATCAAGCCTCACATCGCCAAAAATATCTCTCAGAGCTCTTGCGATCCTTATGACTTCTTTTTCACCCGCAAGAAGTGGTTCGCCGAACTGAGAGATCGTTATGGCTTTCGGATTCATTTCCCCATAGTAACCCGGCTTTATCGGTTTCTTCTTTGCAATTCTCGAATAACAGAATACGCAATCGAGGTTGCAGTCCATCGTTATCTCGTAGCTCGGATGGTGCTTCGGATTTTCGACTTCGCTTATACCTTCGCAATACTCGCAGTGCTTTGGGAACTTTAAGCTCAGGATCATATTTTGTCAAAGAGCTTCAAAACAAACTCAGAAAGCCTTATCGCATCTTCCTTCGACTTCATTATCGTCTTCGTGGCGAAAATTCTTCCTCCCTCGAGATTCGAATCGTGTTCGTCGACTATCAGCGCATCGATGACGTCTTCGTAAAACCTCAAAACACCAATTGGAGACACTTCGTAACCCTTGGCTTTCATGAACTTCCCCGCTGGTCCGCTCACGGGATTTCTACCGATGATCGGCGAGATTGCAACGACTTTCTTGTCCTTCAGAATTTCACGCATGTTCTCGACGCTTAGTATTGGCGAGATGCTCGAAACTGGGTTGCTTGGACCGATGACTACCTCTTTCTCTTTCTTTATCTGAGTTTTTACCTCCTCGGGAATCTTAGCGTTCTCAATCCCCCTAAAATAAATGTCAACAACCTCTGGAACCCCTTTTTTCCTAACCCAGAAATCCTGGAAGTGCATTTCTCCTTCTGGAGTCACAATGATCGTCGCAACTTCTTCGTTGCACATTGGATAAACTTCTTGTTTCACTCCATAGGCTTTGGCAACTTCTTTCGTTGCGTGGACTAAGGAAAAACCCTTTCTCAAAAACTCGCTTCGCAGAATATGCGTCGCCCTATCGAGGTCGCCGATCGCCATGAACTCGTCGACTCCGAGCTTTTTCAACGCTTCGTGCGTTCTGAAGCTGTCCCCTCTTATCCCCCACCACTTCTCTTCATCTATAACCCCCGCCAAGGCGTAGATCACGGAGTCTATGTCTGGGCAGATTTTGTTTCCAGAGATCCAGATATCCTCGGCTGTGTTCACAATCACGCTGAACTCAGCGACTTCTTTAAGCCCAACGAGCAACTTCGGAGTCCCTGTCCCGCCGGAGAGAACGATCATCTGAAGATCTCCCCGAACTCCTCGATTGGTCTCTCAGAGCTCATCAGCTCTCTGAGTGTCGAGATGAGATCTGCAATCTTTACTCTAATCTGCCTCGTCGTATCTCTGTCACGAATCGTAACCGTTTCGTCTTCGAAGGTCTGATGGTCTACCGTTACACAAAATGGTGTCCCTATTTCGTCGAATCTGCGATACCTCCTCCCTATGCTCCCCGAATCATCGTAATCTGTGTAGAAGCCATTTCTTCTCAAAACAGAAACGATTTCCATCGCCTTGCTCGTAAATGGATCACGAGAGAGCAAAGGCAAAACAGCGACCTCTATTGGAGCGACACGCCTTTTAAGCCTCAGAACTCTTCTTTCCTCTCCCTCAACGATGTCCTTATCGTAGCAGTGCTCGAGGACTGTGTAGCTTATCCTATCAAGCCCAAAGGATGGCTCGATGACGTGTGGCACGATTCTTTCCCCAGTTATCTCCTCTTCGACCTCCTTTATCTCGAAGAACTCCTTCGTGAGCCTTATCTTCTCGCCATCCACTTCGAGCTCGATCTCATCGCTGTTCACTTCCATCTCCTCAAGGGCTTTTGCTATCTTCCTCGCCTTCTCTTTAAAAACCGGTCCAAGTGCGCTCATCTTCGGAACCGCTTTTCTCCTCTTTACCCTTATCGGGGTCTCGTAAGGGATGAAGACGCTCAAGTCTTCTCTGCTGAACTTTGAATGCCTCGACAAGTCGTAGTCTGTTCTGTCAGCGATTCCAACGATTTCTATCCAACCAAAGCTCGTAAGAGCTTCCGCATCCCAGCAGTCCGTTGCATAATGAGCCCTTTCATCATCCTTGTGCTGTCTAAAGCGAAGCTTTTCATCCTTTACACCTATTGCGAGCAAAAACCTCCTTGTTTTCCCGATGAAATACGCAAGAATCTCGTTCGCAATTATCCCCTTCTTGACCGCATCTTCCAGCGAGATCCTGTGCTCCTTGTCGAACTTGTCCACGAGTCTAACGATGTCTTTCGCAACTTCTCCAAAATTTGGGTGTCTTTTTTCCTTGGGATGCACAAAGAACTCGAGCTCAGCTTGATTGAATTCCCTCAGCCTTATTACTCCTTGTCTTGGACTTATCTCGTTTCTGAAAGCTCTGCCGATTTGCGCAACGCCGAAGGGGAGCTTATCCCGGAAGTAGTTCGAAAGCCTTTTGAAGTCTATGAAGATCCCCTGCGCAGTCTCAGGGCGGAGATACGCATTTTTCCCTCTTCCTGCGCCAATCTTTGTTGAAAACATGAGGTTCATCGGAAATGGCTCGCCAAACTCGCCACCGCACTCGCAACGGATTTCGTAGGTTTCTAAAACCTCCTTAATCGCATCCATCGACGCTTCTACTTCAAGGTTGAGCTTCTCCTTTATGTAGTGATCCGCCCTGTAAACTCGCTCACACTCCTTGCACTGAATCGCTGTGTCAACAAAAGATGTCGCATGCCCGGAGGCGATGAAGACTTCTTCGATTCCAATGAGCGGAGTATCGATCTCTGCAACCCTCTCGTTGATCACGAAGAACTCACGCCAAATGTTCTCGATTTTCCTCCTTAAGTTGTTACCAAGAGGAGCGTAATCTATGAAACCAGCCATTCCGCCGTATATCTCGAACGATTGCCAAAGAAATCCTCTTCTAATGAGCATTTCCATCAGGTCGCTCATGCAAAGGCAAAGATGGTTCAACTTAAAAGTTTTAAGGTTTAATCCGCACTCACTTCCGCCCACTTGTCGAAGTTTTCCGCAACCCTGACCTTGACGACGTTCAAGCCTTTGTTGCGAAGCTCGTTGAAAATGAAGATTGCGATGTTCTCCGACGTCGGATTTGCAATGACTTCGTTGAGCAAGGAATGGTCGAGCTTTTCGAGGATTTCCTTGAGCATTTTTTTGAGATCGAAGAAGTCGATGACCATGCCGTTTCTAAGCTCTCCCTCTACCTCAACGCTAACCTCGAAGTTGTGCCCGTGAACTTTTCCGCATTTCCTATGCCCGGGAATTGCGTGCGCTGCGCTGAACACTTCCTTTACACCGACTCTGAACCTCATCACTTCACCCCCATCAGCTTGTGGACTTGGGGAATTATTCGAACGTCTGCGAACTCAAGCATTGCCCTCTGCAGTTTAAAAACGTTGCCCGCATCTTCACCGAAAACAGGTTGAAGGACGAAGCAGTAAACGTAGTCCTTGATCTGCATCGCTGAGTTTAGGACTTCTTCTTGGTTGAACTTTGCTGGCAGAACGATCTTGCAGAACGTTAGCCTTTTTCGAGTGTTCTTCAGTATCTTGAAGCATCTAAAAGTCTTTTCCAAGATCTCTTCGTAGTTCGCAATCCCAGCCTCTCTGACCTTCAGATCGCCAGCGACGTAATCAACAAATCTGAGCTTCTCCGCTTTTTCAGGCAGAGTCATGTTCGTCTCTAAGTAGAAGGGCTTTGTTTTTTTCAACGAGCTTATGAAATCTGCGTGAAGCAACGGCTCTCCTCCGGTGAAGCTAACGGAGTGAACCTTCGCAGAGTCCACGAGCCTTTGCACGTATTCAAGGCTTACCGGATTTTTCAAGACCGCATCGCTCACGTAATCTCTGCAGAACTCGGAATCCTTGAGTGTATCGCAGTAGTAGCAGTTCAGATTACACCCGCAGAAGCGGATGAAGAGCTGTAGAACGCCGACGAGCACACCTTCGCCCTGAACCGATTCAAAGATCTCGCTTATTCTTGCGTTCATAGCTCTATCATTTCACCCGTCCTTTCGTAAACTCTAAGCCCGCCAACTTCTTCAAGTTTTCTCGCAAATTCCTCGCTTTTAAGAACTTCGAGAAACATCTTCACGCTCCACTTCTCCAGCCTATCTTTCGGAATAAGGAAGTCGTATTCCTCGCTCCTCAACGGTATAAAGTCGAGGTTGTATAGGTTTGCAACCGTCTTTATTCCAAGCCCCACGTCCGCTCTTTGCGTCGCAACAGCGATCGCAACAGCGTCGTGCGTTTTCGCTTCTATCTCGTAACCCCTTATCTTGCGCTTAACTTCGTCGAAATCTTCACCGATCTTCTCCGCAAGCTTTTGCAAGTGCATGTCCAAAAGAATTCTCGTCCCGGAGCCCTTGTTCCTGTTTATCAGCCTCACGTCATCCCTGAGCAAATCTTCGAAGCCCTTTATCCTCTTCGGATTTCCCCTCGCAACTATGAAGCCTTGCTCCCTAAGATAACCTTTCACGAGAACCGCATTCTTGACTCCGAGCTTTTTCACAATTCCCTCGTTGTAAACTCCGCTCTCGTCGAGTAGGTGTGTCCCAGCGATGTCCGCTTCTCCTCTTTTAACCGCCAAAATCCCTCCTGTGGAGCCGACGTTTATGACTTTCGCATTTCCCTTCAGTTCCCTCAGGATCAAATCCACTCCTATGCAGTGGCTTCCGATGAAGACGAGATCTGGCGGGCTAATTTCGCTGAAGAGCTTGACTTCTACGATTTCGTTCTCCTCGAGCATCACGACCTCTTCCGGGATTTCTACGATTCCATCGCTGAACGCAAGCGCTGTGATTGCTCCGCTGTAGCTACCAGTCACCGGATAAGCCGAGAACCCATCTTTTCCCGAGACTACGTGAACGGGCAGAAATTCTCTCCTCCCGATCTCGGAAAAGACCTTCACTGCGAGCCTTGCGTTTATCTTTTTCGACTCGATTCTCAGACCAGCCAATTCACGAATGATCGGTGCAACGATCAGCTCGAAGATCGTCAAAGCTGAAACAGGATACCCAGGAAGACCGAATATGGGCTTGCCGTTGTGGATCGCTATTATCGTCGGCTTTCCCGGCTTTACAGCGATTCCGTGCACCAAAACCTCCGCCACTTCTTCAAGAACTCGATACATCCTGTCGCCAAAGCCAGAAGACGTGCTACCAGATGTTATCACCAAGTCCGCAATGCTCAGCGCCTTTAGAATTGCCCTCTTCATCTCCTCCTCGTCGTCTCGGACTATTCCGAGTCTAATCGCAGTTCCACCGTTCTCTTCAACCGCAGAACAGATCGCAAACGAGTTCACATCGTAAATTTTCCCTCTCCCAAGCTCCTCGTGCAAGTCTGCGAGCTCGTTTCCGGTCGAGATAACCGCAACCTTTGGCTTTCCGTAGACTTTGACTTTCCTTATCCCACAGGCGGAGAGGACTCCTATTTCTCTGTGCGTAAGCCTTGTTCCCTTCCTCAGTATCAGCTCCCCAGCCATTATGTCGCTCCCTGCGAACATCACGTTCTCCCCTGGAGCGACCGCTTTGTAGACTTCAACGAATCCTCCAACTTCTCTCGTGAACTCCACCATTACAACCGCATTAGCTCCCTTTGGAATTGTCGAGCCCGTGGAGACTTCAAATGCCTCCCCTTTCCTTAGCTCCGTGTCAACCCAATCCCCAGCCTCGATCTTCCCCAAAACTTTGAGCTTTACAGGCTTGTTTTCTTCCGCTGAAAACGTGTCTTCTGCCTTAACCGCAAACCCATCCATCGTAGCCCTGTCAAACGGCGGAACGCTTATCGCCGAGTAAACGTCTTCCGCAAGGACTCTCCCCGTTGCAGAAAGAATGTCGAGCTCCTCAATCCTCGGAACTGGCTTGTATCGGGAGAAGAGAATCTTTTTCGCCTCTTCAATCGTCAAGATTTGCCTGAAAACCTTCCTCATTCCAATACCTCCGTTATGTCCCTGAGCAAGATCACTTCGACCTCCTCGCCCTCTTCATAGCCCTCAACGTCTTCTGGAACCACGAGAAGAGCGTTCGACTTCACTATGGAGCTCAAGATGCTCGAACCCGAAACCCTCATCGGATAGACTTTTCCGTCCTCCCAGAGAACCCTCACGTAGCTCCTTATTCCTATCTCCGACGCTACCCTTGCTTGGAGAACTCCTTTCTTTCTGCTCCCCTTTCTCTCCAAAACCCTTATCCCCATCATCCTGTAAAGCGCTGGGATCACGAAGGTGTTGAAGGCGAGAAAGCAAGCAGTCGGGGAGCCGGGAAGCATGAAAACTGGTTTCCCTTCAACTAAACCAAAAGCACTCGGCATCCCTGGTCGCATTGCGACGCCGTGGAAGACGATTTCTCCATGCTTAGAAACAACCTCTGGAACGAGATCGTAGCTACCAACTGAAGTTCCACCTGTGAAAACGATTGCATCGAAGTTCAACGCTTCGCAAAGCTTCCCCTCCACATTCTCAGCATCGTCCTTCGCAATGCCCAAGGGAAAAGCTTCAAACCCAAGCTCTGCGAGAGCGTTGCAGATCATCGGACTGTTCGAGTTGTAGACCTTTCCAGCTTCTTTCTTCTCCCCCAAAGCTATGAGCTCGTTTCCGGTCGAGATAACCGCAACCTTTGGCTTTCTAAAGACTTCAACGCTCCTAAGACCCAGAGATGCAAGGATCCCAGCGTCTTGCGGTTGCAGAATCTCTCCCTTTCTAAGCACGACTTCTCCCTTCCTCAAGTCTTCCCCCTTTCTCACAACGTTCTTATACGGGGCGACGCTCTTGAAAATCTGAACAAAACCGTTCTCCTCCTTCGTGTGCTCGAGCATGACAACTGCGTTCGCTTTCGCTGGGATTGCTGAGCCTGTGTATACTCTGACCGCTTCGCCACTTTTTACCCTTAGATCTGGAATCTTCCCGATCTCAATTTTCCCGACCAACTTCAAGATAACTGGATTGCTCTGCGAAGCTCCAAATGTGTCTTCTGCAATGACCGCATAACCATCCATCGCAGATCTGTCAAATTCTGGAACATCGAAATCCGCAACTACGTCTTTTGCGAGAACTCTGCCTTGGCAACCGTAAACGCTGACCTCTTCAACCCCAAGAGTGCGAAGCTTTTCAAACATCTTCTTAACTGCGATCTCCACTGGTTCGAGGGCTTTAAAGCCACGATCCCTTACCATCGCAAATCCTCGTCTTTGGCTTTAAAAACGTCTCTCTGTTAAACCAAGAACGTCGAGCATCGAATAAAGCCCGGGCTTTTCAACTTTCGAAATCCACTTCACAGCCAATATCGCTCCTCTTGCAAAGCAATCCCTGCTCGTTGCCCTATGGACAATCTCAACCCTCTCCCCTTCGCTGAAGAAAATCACCGTGTGCTCCCCAACAACGTCCCCTCCACGGATTCCAAAAACTCCGATTTCTTCGCCTTTTTTCCCATCCCTGCAGAACTTAAGCTCGAGCTTTCTTCCCTTTTCCGAAAGAACGTTCCTTATGATCTCCGCAACCCTTATCGCTGTTCCGCTTGGCGCATCTTTTTTGTGCTTGTGGTGAATCTCGAAGATCTCGACGTCGTAATCCTTAAGGAGCGAAGAGGCGAACTCCACGATCTTGAAAAAGGCGTTCACACCGACGCTGAAGTTCGGAGAGACGACAGATGGAACTCTACTGCAAATCTTTTCCAGCTCCTTCCTTTGCTCCTCGCTAAAACCAGTCGTTCCTATGACGAGCTTCACGCCCTTCTTCGATGCGACCCTTGCGTTCTCAAGACATGCGGAAGGATTCGTGAAGTCGACGAGCACATCTGCGTCCAGCTTCTCTATGTCGCTCTCTATCGCAACACCAATTTTCCCAATCCCCGCAACTTCTCCCGCATCTCTGCCAACTTCGACGACGTCAAAAGCTTGCACAACTTTCAAACCCTCGCCGATCGCATGCTTAACTATGAGCTTCCCCATCCTCCCCGCAGAACCAGCGACTGCGATTCGCATGTAAGAATTTTTCACGAAGTTTAAAAAGTGTTTCCTGAACTCTCCCACTTCTCCAAACTTTCTGCGGTCGCTTTGAAAACACACTCCCATATTCTTTTGCCCAGTCTGCTCGCTGGTCCGGAGAATTGCTCATAGCATCCCTTCATCGTGCTCAAAACCACGATGGCATCCGTGTTCGTTCCCGTGAATCGATAGCCGAGTTTGAAAAGAGCTGAGCTCTTTGCTTCGGTAGCGGTTATGATTGCGTTCAGCAACGCAGATCTGCTGAGCCTTGATTCGACAACGAGAATCGTGTTTATCGTCATCTCGTTCGGGTTGTTTACCCCAGCGGTTACGAAGGCTGTTACGCTCTCGAGACTTTTTATGCTTAGATTTTCCATTGGAACCGCAGTTAGTAGCCCAAAATATCTCTTGAGCCCGTAGCTTTTGGCAACTTTTTTCAGATACGCAGCCGGACTCATTCTGTAAAAATCGTCGGTGATGCAGTGGTTAAAGGCGCATTCAACGCTCCGCCACCCGCCGAGTAAGCCTGTGCTCACGCCGAAGAATTTTCCGTAGACCACGAGTGTCCTGTCATCGATGCAGTAGTTTTCGTATGACATCAAGGGCACCTTCCTCGTTCTCGACGACTATCGCCTTCCTTAGGATCTCTTCGTAGATTCTTTCAGCCTCTTTTCCGCAGAAGTTTCTCTCCGCAAAAGGTGTCGAGTTCACAACGATTAGCTTCCCCATCTCCGCAGATTTAAGCGCACAAAGCAGGTTTTTGAAGTTTCCTTTTCCTATGGCGAGATTCGCTAAAACAACCGCATTGGCATTTGCTATCGCTTCAAGGTTCCTCCTGAATGATTCCTCGCTTATCTCAGAAAACGGTGCTTCATCGATCGCAACGCCATTGATTTCTTGAATCGCCTCCCAATCTGAATCGAGCACGTTTACGACTCCCGCGGAAACCCTATAACCCTCTTCGCTGAGCTTCTCGATCAAAGCCCTACCGCTTCCCCCACCACATATCACGTGGACCCATTTTCCGTTCTGCGCTACTTTCGTCTTTGGGATCACGTAAATTTTTCCGTGTTTCTTTACAATAGCTTCGATTCCAAAAACTTCACGTATGCTTTCTTCGCTTACGACTTCACTCGGTTTTCCAGCGTATCTTATCTCACCCCCCTTCATCATCATTACCTTGTTCGCAAAGCTCAGCGCAAGGTTTATGTCGTGCATCGCAACGATCACGACTTTGTTCTTCGCCAATTCCTTGAGCAGACTCATTATCTCGATCTGTGCAGAGATGTCCAAGTGCGCTGTTGGCTCGTCGAGCAAAAGAATTTCCGGCTGTTGCGCCAAAAGCCTTGCGATCAAAACCTTCTGCTTCTCTCCACCGCTAAGCTCTGAAAAGATTCTGTTCGCCAAATGCCCAATTCCAACTTCTTCCAAAGCTTTGATCGCTATTTCATAGTCTTGTTTTTTCGGGATCTTTATCGTTCCAAAGTCTCGAGTCCTACCGAGTAAAACGATCTCGATTGCCTTCAGATTCGTCTCCGCAGTTTCTTGCGGCAAATAGCCCAAAGAATCTCGTTCGAGGTAAACAACTCCTTTCAAAGGCTTCAGAATCCCGAAGATAGTCCTAAGCAAGGTCGTTTTTCCCGAGCCGTTTGGACCGAGGATGGTGATCAGCTCTCCTTTCTCCGCATGGAAAGTCACGTTTTTCAGGACTTCTGCGCTTCCGAGCTTTACGCTAACGCCTTCGACTCTTAAGATCATAACCTCCTCCAAAGAAGATATATGAAGAACGGTCCGCCAAGCATCGCAGTTACTGCGCCAACTGGAATCTCTCCGCTCCAAAGTCTCGCAGAGACGTCAACAAGGGGCATGAAAGCTGTTGAGAAAAGAATTGTCGCAGGCAGAAGTCTGCTGTGCTCCTCCCCAAGCAACATCCTGATCGTGTGCGGGACTATTATCCCGACGAAGCCTATTACTCCGCTCGTTGCAACTGCGGAAGACGTTAAAAGGCTCGAGGCTATTATTAACTGCGTCCGATAGCGATCCACGTTCAAACCAACCGCTCTCGCATGTTCATCGCCGAGAAGTAAAGCGTTTAGGTTCCAAGAGGTCAAAAGGAGGAAAGATGTGCACAAAACAAAGATCGGAGTCGCAACGTAAATCTCCTCCCACATCGGGTTCGAGAAACTACCCATGAGCCAAAACATGACTTGATGCAAGCTTTGGGAGTGAAGATAGATCAGAAGAGAGTTAAAACCTGAGAGAAAAGATGCTATCGCTATCCCGGTGAGAAGGATTGCGTAGCTTTGGTCTCGGAACCTCTTTGAGCTACCTATGAGCAAAACGAGCTGAACAACTGCGATAGAGGTAAAAAAGGCTAAGACAAATCTGCTAAGGATTCCCAACTCAAAGACGACAGCAATGATTGCTCCAAGGCTCGCACCGCTCGCAACCCCCAAAACATATGGCTCCGCAAGCGGGTTTCTGAAGATCGCCTGAAGAGCGGTTCCCGAGACTGCGAGCGATGCGCCGACGAGCATCGCAATAAGAAGCCTTGGTAGGCGATAGTCGAGGATCACAAGCTTCTCGATCTCGCTCGCTTTTCCCACGAGAACTGAGATCAGCGACTCTACTCCGTATCCAGCGCTTCCAACTGTGAGCGAAACAACTATTGCGACGAAGTTCAGCGCAAGCAACACTGCGAATTTCACAGATCAAAGGAGGCGGACATTGTCTAAAAGGTTTTGGATATGGGCTCGGGGGGATTCGAACCCCCGACCTCCGCTGTGTGAGAGCGGTGTCATAACCCCTAGACCACGAGCCCCAAGTTCGTTGGTTTCTTTGTTTTTATGCCTTTCTCTCTAACTTATTTCCAAAGTGCTTCTCGAAAACCGCAAAGATGTCCTCGGGTTTTTCCAAGATGAAGACGCCATCCATCCTGCTGAGCCTTTCCACGTGCTCGACGTCCTCTTTCCTTATTCGCAGTTTCATCTTCCTTCCATCTGGTAGCTCAGTTTCGACTATGCCTTCTCTGTAGTCCGATGGCATGATGTAGACCGGAACGAAGGCCTTCAAGGCCATGATCGCCGAGTTCGTCAGCAACGTGTCCGCAATCCCCATCGAGATCTTCGCAACCGTGTTCGAAGTCGCTGGAGCGATCAGAAGGAATTCGAAAACACCGCTTTGAAGCATCCCAGCGAGAAATGGGACGTTTGCGTTGACTTCGGTCCAAACTTTGAAGTTGTTCTTCAGCTTTTCCATGAGCTTGTAGTAGAGAACGACCTGTTGCCCTGCTTTCGAGAGATAAACTCTTACCTCGACGTTCGGATACATCTCCTTGATCTTGAGCATCACGTCCACGGTTTCTCGCAACCTGTCACCGCTCCCGGTTATCCCCCATGCGACCTTCATAACTCTTCAACACTTCTAAAAACCTCTTAACGGTTTTTCTCAAGCTCCTAAACCCCTCTTCATCACCCATAACGCCTTCCAACGTATCCTTGCTCCAGAAGGTTGCGCCGAGGTTTGCGCCGAAGGATCCACCGCTCACAGGAATTATGCCGTTTAGGATGTAAAAGGTCAGAATCTGCTGGATCGCCAGCTCCTGTCCGCCGATCCTATCCCCGCCTACAGCTATCGCCATTCCCACCTTTCCGCGGAAAAAGTCGTAATCCTTTGCAACCAATGCCCTGCAACGATCCATCACGGCCTTTGTTTGAGCGCTAACTCCGCCGTTGTAAACCGGTGTTGCGATTATTATGCCCTTCGCCTTCTCGAGCAGATCGTAGAGCTCATACATGTCGTCCTTTATCCTGCATTCCTTGTGCCTCAAGCAATAGTCGCAGTGCTGGCAGAAGTTTATCTGTTTTCCACGAACCGTGAACATCCTCGTCTCATATCCCTTTTCGCTCATCATCTCAAGCGCTTTGCCCAAAACGAACTCCGTCGCCTTTTTCCTCGGACTACCACTTATGCCGACGATCATTTCGCAAGCTCAACCCCCAGCTCGTAGGCCTTTTCAAGCTCTTCCTTCGTGGGCTTGAACTTAACCGCAAACTGAGTCGTCTCAAAGCCGAGCTCTTCGAGGATCTTCGCAATTTCCTTCACCGCAACGCCATTCCAGCCGTAGGATCCGAATGCGAGCGCCTTCTTGTTCTTCGGCTTCAAGCTTCGCAAGTAGCTCAGGAATCCCGCGACCGGCGGGAATATCGAGTTGTGGATCGTCGGTGCACCGATTGCGATGGCTTTCGCATCCAGGATCTCCGCAACGATCTCGGTCCATGAGTCCTTTCTGACGTTGAAGAGTCTGACCTTCGCAACCTTGCCGGCTCCGTCTGCAATTGCCTTTGCGAGCTTTTCCGTCGAGCCCCACATCGTATCGTAAACTATCACCACTTTGTTCTCCGCCTCGAAGTTAGCCCATTTTGCGTAGCTCTCTATTATCGGCTTCGGATTCTTCCAAGCAACGCCGTGGCTCGGAAGGATCATCCTTATCTCCACGTTCTTCATTTCCTCGAGCTTCTTCTTTATCAGCGGAGCCAAGGGCATGAGTATGTTCGCATAATAAAGCTTCGCCCATCTCAACGCTTCTTCGACTCCGATGTCTTCTGCAAACCTCTCTTCAGTGGCGATGTGCTGTCCAAAGGCGTCGTTCGAGAAAAGGATCTTGTCCTCAACGAGATATGTTGCGATGCTGTCCGGCCAATGCAGCATCGTCATGTCTATGAACATCAGCGTCTTTTTCCCTATTTTCAACGTGTCCCCGTTCTTAACGACCCTTATCTTCCAATCCTTGCAGTCGAAGTTCTTGCAGATACCTTCCTTACCTTTCTGGGAGCAGATTATCTCCGCATCCTTCGCAACCCGCATCAAATCCGCAAGTCCGCTCGCATGATCCGGCTCTATGTGGTTCACGACGACGTAGTCTATTTCCTTCGGATCCACGATTTTTGAGATCTTTTCCAGATGTTCCGCAACGAACTTGTGCTTCACCGCATCGATCAGCACTTTTTTCTCGTCAACGATTAGATACGAGTTATACGTCAAGCCCCGTGGCGTTTGGAAGTTGTGAAAATCCCGCTCATCCCAGTCCAGAGCTCCGACCCAGAAAACGTTCTCGAACATCTCTACGGGCTTCATGAAAATAGTGTTCCAAATATTTTAAAAAGTTATCGCAGTTTTGATCTTTCAGAACCTATTGGTTCCGAATTCGAACCTTGGGCGTTTGCATTTTGCTAAGCTTTTGCATAATTTTCTATTGAATTTAAATTTTAAACCGAAAGGTATTTATAGCAATGGCATCTAATGGTATTAGATGGTGCCAAATTTCAGTGAACTTCAAAAATTCTGGGAAGATGCACTGCGACTGCAGAGAGAGTTCATGGAAACTCTTTCCTCGATGATGAAGCTTGTTTCTGGATTCAGCATACTCAACAAAGACATCGCAGTCTTTAGAGCAAAGGTTCAGGCTGGCGGGAGAATTTCGATTCCCGAAGCTGAAAAAATAGCTTTGGGGATACGTGATGGAGATGTCGTTAAGGTAATAGTTGTTAGAGAGGGAGGTGAAAAGTATGGAGATGAAGGAATTGATGGAAGCGGGTAGGGGATTCTACAAGATGGGTTTCGGGATTGCGAGAACGAGTTTGGATCTGCTGAAGGTGGCGATGGACAACTACGTGAGCATGTATGAGTTCTACGTGAAGCAGTTCGTTCCAAGCGAGAGCTTTGAAAGCATTCGAAAGGCTATCCAGCTCTACGCAGAATCGCAGACAAAGGTTTTCGATAACTTCAAGAAGCTCCTCGATCAGCTGGAGAAACAGCAGGACGAAATCTACAGCAGAATGCTCGAAATGACACCCAAAATCGAGGGCGAGAAGAAGAAGGCGTAAAAAATCCTAAACATGCTTTTATTTTTTTCGAAGCTCGATTTTGTTCAAGTTGAAGTCTCTACACGCTGTCAGCTGAGTTGTCTGATGTGTCCGAAGGGCTTTTTCAAGTGGAGAGCCGGGGACATGGGCTTCGAAGATTTCAAGAAAATTCCCTTTTCTCGATTCCGCTATGCTCACCTACAAGGATGGGGAGAACCCTTGCTGAATCCCGAAATCGGAGAGATGATAGATTTTGCAAAGAAGCACTGCAAGGTCAGTCTGACGACGAACGGGCTTCTTTTGTCGGAGTGGAAAGAAGAGATCTCAAAGCTCAATCTGATTGCGATCTCGATCGCTGGAATCGATGGGCAAAGGGAAGTTAGGAGGGCGAGACTTGAGAAAATCGCTGAAAGCATTGAAGCGATTGCATCGCTAAAAAAGAGACCGAAGATCGTTATAGCAACGCTTATGATGAAGAACACGATTTCTGAGCTTCCGAAGCTCGTCGAGTTTGCAAAATCGGTAAAAGCAGATGAAGTGATAGCGAACAACCTCGACTACATCCCATCGAAGGAGCTCGTGGGCTTAGAGATTTTCTCGGAGAACCCGAGCGAGGAGCATCTGCGGATCATCGAGGTTGCGAAGAAGAGAGCCGAAGAGCTGAAGATAAACTTCGTCGCAAGACCGATAAAAATGGAAGAAGCTCTGATTTGTGCAGAGAATCCGATAAAGAACTGCTTCATAACCGTTGACTGCAAAGTCTCTCCATGCGCTTACCTCCATCTACCAACCCACGACGAGCATATAACGAGGTTCTTCAAAGGGGAAGAGTTAAAAGTCCGGAAGCTGTATTTCGGCGATGCAGAGGAGTTCCAGAAAGTTTGGAAAAGCAAAGAGTATTCCGAGTTTAGGAAGGTCTACGAGCAAAGGTTGCTCTTTTGTGCTCCACCCTTGCCAGAAGTTTGCAAGAGTTGCTACAAAGCCTATTCGCTATGAGCTCCTACGTTTTAATCCTCGAGAACTGTGAGGAAAGAATTCTACAAGTCGGGAAGCTTGGGAGCATAAGGTTCGAGCCCGGATACTATTACTACGTGGGGAGCGCAAAAAGAATACGCAGAGTTGCAAGGCATTTCAAAGCTAAGACGAAAAAGTGGCATATAGACTATGTGTCCAGTGTTTTCACGATCATAGGGGCAATTCTGTTCAAGATACCTGAATGCGAGCTTGCATCGAAGATCAAGCTCGACAGAATTCCAGGATTCGGATGTTCCGACTGCGATTGCGAGTCACATCTCTTCTACTCCAAGAATCTGACGATAGAGAACTTGTTCGCATGAACTTCGATGCCCCTTTTCCCCTCCTTTGCGAATCCGTTGTAGATCTCGATCTCTTTTCCGATATCTGCTTGGAAGTAAACCTCCTTGCTCACAAAGACTCTTATGCGCCCCGTTTCATCTGAAATATATATCTCCCTTGCAGTCTCTGGATCGCCGATTCCGCTTACTCTTCCACGAACGTTCACTCTCCCAGGCTTTATTTCTGCGATTTTTGTGAAGCTAAGAACTTCGTAGTTCGCAAGCATCTCCATCGTTTCTTCATCGAGCAGATCACCAAATCGCTCCTTGATCTCTTCCCTCCTATCCATAGAACCACCAAAGCATCAGCGTTAAAGCAAAACCGAGGAAAAGAAGTATCAGCCCTTTCGCCTCCTTCATGCTATCCACTCCTTCAGATCCTCGGGAGCGGAAGCGAAGAAGCGAAGACATTCGTATTCCATGAAGTGGAGCCTTTTCGCAAGGATTACGAGCGTGTGCAAGGGATCGCCGAAGTCGAAGTCCAAGAGACCTTTGAGCCTATCGCACTTCACAACAGCGCTTTCGCTTCCAGCCCTCGCAATTCCAACTGCGAAGTGGTTTTCAAATCCACTTTCAAGTTCGAGAATTCTCTCGATCGCATCACGAATCCGCATCGGCGGATTCAGATCTAAGAACAGCAGGGTGTGCGCATCTATGCTCAAATTCGCCTTAATCACGTCGATAAATGCTTTCGACTTATGCCAGCTCACAGTTGCGGATTTTCCGAATCTGTAGTTCTGAAGTCCTGTGAGCGAGCAAACTGCGTTTATTATGCTTGCGTTGTTTATGACACGGGTCCCGATCCCTTTTTTCTTAGCCTCAAGCAAAATCGCAACATGCGTAGTTGCAATCATCGGATCTCCAGCAACGAGAATTGCGACTTTCTTTCGCCTTGCCTCCTCTATTAAGCTCCCCGCCCTTTCCTCGAGGTCTTCTCTACTCAACACCTTTATCTCTTTGCCAAGAAACTTTCGAAGATCTTCAAGCGAAGCGAAGATCTTTGAAGTGTAAAACTCCGCATAGACTACGTCTGCGTCCTTCACCGCTTCGAGCCCACGAATTGTTATGTCCTTCTCGTCCCCAAGCCCCAAGCCTATGAGCGTGAGCATGAAGCGATTGCGACGGACTCGTTAACTACTTTTCTCCTCGACCACAAACTTGTCTCCTTCCTTCCTTATCTCCACAAATACCTCCCTTCTACCGTCAAAGCCTCGATTCCGAAGTTCTGCAAAGTCCGCATTTTTCATGAACTCGAGCAAGAACTCGAGCTCTTTCTCTTTCTCCGAATCTTCCTTCTCGAGAAGCTCGGTGACGAGACGCTCGTATCTCCTCTTCACAGCCTTTTCTATGCAGTGCCCAGAGATGTGAAGGACGATCCTCATCTCTTCAGCTTATCCATCAGCCTTCTGCGCACGTCTTCGTAGAGGTTTCTCCCCCTCGAATCTATCGCAACTACACAGGGTCCAAAGTTCTCGACTTCAAAAACCCAAACCGCCTCAGCCATGCCAAGATCTTCCCAGAATGCTCCCTTCACCTTCTTTATCCTACTCGCCGCAAATGCGCCCGCACCACCTGTGAACGCCAAGTAAACCGCCTTTCCTTTCATCGCTCTCACAGCCTCGTTGCTGACCCCGCCTTTACCGATCATAACAAAGAACTCGACCTTTTCCATTATCCTCGGTATATACGGGCTCATCCTGTCGGAAGTCGTCGGACCTGCGGAGATAACTTTGTCTCCTTGGATTATTGGTCCACAGTGATAGACAATCGATCTGTTGAAGCTGAAAGGTAACTCTAAGCCCTTCTCCATCATTTCAACAGCCCTTGCATGCGCTTTGTCCCTTGCGGTCATTATTTCTCCGTCGACGTAAACGATGTCGCCAACCTTCAAATCCAAAATCTCCTCCCCAACAGGGGATCTCACAAGATCACCTCCGCCCTTCGATTCGCCCAACATTGGATGTTGACCGCAACTGGTAGCGATGCGGTATGGCAATGCGCGATCTCGGAGAGCACAGCTAAGGCAGTCGTTTTCCCACCAAGCCCCATCGGTCCGATGCCGAGGTCGTTCACAGCGTTGAGAATTTCGAGCTCGAACTCGTTCATGCTGTCGAGTCTTCTCAGCAAAGCCTTCTTGGCGAGCTTTGCAGACAAATCAAAGCTTCCACCAATCCCAAGCCCAACGACGATTGGCGGACAAGGCAAACCCATCGCATTCGCAACGACATCGACGACAAAGTTCTTTATCTTCTTCGCCTCCATGGGCAAAAGCATTCTCAGCGCTGACACGTTTTCGCTTCCCGCCCCCTTAGGGAAGTAAACGATTCTCAATCGATGCCCATCAACGATTTCGCAGTTAACAATCGGAACTCCTACGCCCGTGTTGTCTCCCGAGTTCACTCTCGTTATCGGATGCACCGCATTTGGGCGAAGGATCTTTGGTGTCATTTCCTTAACCGCAACGCTTATCGCTTTTTTGATGTCGAACTCGAGCTCGAAATCCTTGCCAATCTCGACGAAAAATATCGGCAACCCCGTATCCTGGCATATCGGAACCCTATTCTTTTTGGCTATCTCGAGATTCTCGAGGATGATCTCGAGGTTCCTTCTTGCGATCTCGCTTTCTTCGATTTCATAAGCTCTCCTCAAGGCCTTTTCGACGTCTTCTGGAATCTCTGTGTGGGCTTTGAGTATCAACTGCTTTACAACTTCCACGAGCTTTTCAAACTCCAACATACTCCCTCACGAGATAGGCGTATAGTTCCTCAACTTTCGTGACATCCTTCTTCACGTAGCAAAAAATTCTCCTCCTCAACTCGACGTCCACAGTTTTTCCACAGCTAAGAAGGGCTCTCTGCAAACCACGTTCGATTTTCTCACCTCTCTCATCGTAGTCCGTTAGTATGACAACCCTTTTTCCCTTCACCTTCTCAGCTGTGCTCAGGAAACCCGAGAAAGTAACGATTTCTCCCTCAACTCCAATTTTTCTGAGCGCTTCCCGATCCTTGGCTCCTTCGACCACTATCACCCATCCTTCCCTCGCCTTGTCCTTCAAATCCTCGATCGCCCTAAGGAATTCCTTCAGCGCTTCCTCCACTCTCTCACCCCGGGTTCGATCTGAAGTGTTACGTCCGCAATCATTCCACGCTTCATATCGCCTTTAACGATTGTGAACGAGTAGAAGTCGATTACCTTCACCTCTCCCACTTCTTCGGCTCCAAGGTTTCTCGCTATTTCCATTATCTTCTTCCTCACGACTTCTATGATCTCCTCGTCCCTTGGTATGCTCCCAATCCTAAACGGGGATTTCTCAAAAACTCCGTTGTATATCGCAACCCCCTTTTCCGTGTCGAACCTCGCATGGAGTGTGAGGCTAATCTTTGAAACCGCAGAACCAATTGCTCTAACTCCTTCGCAGAACTTCGGAATCACGTAGCTAACCTTTGCCTTTCTTGCGATCTCAGGAATCACGTAAGGTGCAAGATAGCCAGTGCCGATTATCTTTTCAGCGTTCATCTCTCTCAGATTTTTAGCGAGCAGAGAAATGAATTGATCGACCGCAAGATCGTAGTCCGTTTTCTCTCCAGCTTTCCTCGAAGCTTTGAAATCCCCTATCTCACAGCCCATGCAGTTCATCGCATCGGTTAGAGTAAACTCGTTGCCACCAAATGCAATCGGCTTGCTCGTTTCAGCTTCGAGCCTACCGTTCGCAACTATGGAGCTACCGCCGAAGGGGATCGTAACCATATCGACGCTCCTTATCAGCGTTTGCTTCCCGAGGACTTCGAGATTGCTCACGAACTTCGGCTTCCCGTTTTCGACTGGAACGAGATGCGTAGAAAAGCCACCGATGTTCACAACTACGCCTTCCTTAACACCCGTGAGGAAAATCGCACCAAAAGCTGACGCCACTGCGCTCGAAGCGTAGAGCTGAGAGGGGTTCTCCACGACTATATCAGGTATCGAGATAGATCCATCGCCAAGGAGGTAGTAAAACCTCGGAACGAGCTTCTTCAGCTCTTCCGTAAGATCTGAAACGAGCTCCTTTATCTTTGCGTTGATTATCGTTGTGTTTATCCTTGCAGGGTAATTCAGACCGCCAACGTGGTAGCTTAACGCAACTTTTTTCTCGCTGAACTTTTCGAGCACGATCTTCTTCACATCTTCTTCAAGGCAAGGATTTCTGACCGAGAACTTTGAAGCAATTGCGACGTTGCTGAAGTTTCCGCTTTCGAGAGCTCTCCTCACTTCGTTTTCATCGATTTTCTCAACAACGTCTCCACGATGGTTCACGTAACCCTTCAAAACAACGCCGTAGCGTGAGTAATTCAGCCCCGGTCCGGGGATCAGCAGAACCAAGGTCTTGAGATGCTCGAACTTGGAGAGAACATGGTTTATTGGCAGAGAAGTGCTAACAATGACTCTTTCTTTCTGGAGAAAAGGAGAGATCTCTTTCATCAGCTCGCCCAAGCCAACTTCGGATGGTTTCTTAAAAACTCTGATCTCGTCTTCTGAAACAATCGCAGCAACGTTGTTCGCTCCGCCAACGTTTATCCCAATCATTAATACCAATGCTCAAAGGGGTATAAAAAATCTTTGAAATTTGCGAAGATTGGCAAAATCTATAAACAATTGAGATAATCAATGCTATGGTTCTAACAATTTCCGAGCAAGGGGGCGTTAAAGTCGTGAAATGTGGAAACGAGGTCGGTGGCAAAGTTCTCTACTGGGTTTACTTCTTCTCCTACGGTGACATCCTCTTCGACTCAGGTTGCCCGCACACTGCGAAGGAGGTTTTCTCTGCGTTCAAGGAAAAAAGAGCTGTGCTACTGACGCATTACCACGAAGATCACATCGGTGGAGCGATCGAACTCCAAAAAGCTATGCCAATCTACGCTCCACAAAAATCGATCGAAATTCTCAGAAATCCACCCGAAATTCCACAGTATCGAAAAATAGTCTGGGGACAACCGAGTGCGGTGGAGGCGAACGAGCTTGAGGAGATCGTCAAGATCGGAAGCCTTGAGATCGAAGTCATCGATACCCCTGGGCACAGCTTCGACCACGTTTCGTTTTTAGTGGACAAGAAGCTCTTCTGCGGGGATCTCGTTATCACGAGAGGGCAAATCGTTTGCATGCGAGAGGAGAGATTGCTCGAGACGATAAAGTCATTGAAAAAAGTCCTTAGCTACGATTTCGACTTCGCATTCTCGGGAGTTGGAGCCTTTCCAAGGGAGAAGGTCGAAGATTACCTAAACTACCTCGAGGAGCTTAGAGAGAAGACCTTGAACCTGTGGAGAGCTGGAAAGACGATTGACGAGATCGTAGCAGAGGTCTTTCCAAACCCGAATGAGAAAGCCTTGATGATGGAGCTCGTGAGCGAAAAGGAGTGGGCAAGGGAGAACATGGTTAAATCCTTGCTCGAAGATGTTCGGGGGAACACTTAAAATCTAAGCCAACCACTAAGGACATGTTCGAATCCGATCTCAGGATCGTTGTATTCCACTACGGCTTTTTCGGTGAGAGGTTCATCGCAAATCTGATGAACTACCCAAACTCCTGCCCGAGTTACGGAGCGTGCGGAATAAACCTGTGCACTCAGTGCAAGGAGAAGTTATACAGCTTCTCGAAGAACATAATCGCAAGCTACTCGATGGTCGATCCAAAGACTTTGCCGAGCTTCATCGAAAATGCGGAGGATTTCTTGCCGAAGTTCATTCCAGAATGCGATGTTGCGATTGCGATAAACCTGCACGCAGACATCTTATCTGCTTTACCAAGCAAGCTCGAGGGAAAAGCTTCGGCGCTGATTGTTCCTGTTGAAGAACCAAGGTGGTGCACGCCGGGACTTGCAAAGCAGATCGAAGAGAAGTGCGAAAGCCTCGGAATCGAATTCCTCGCTCCGAAGCCCTTTTGCAACATGAGGAAAACTGGAAAAAGAATCATAGACAAGTTTATCGAGGAGTTCCGCATTGGATACCCAGAGTTCGAGATCGAGATCGTGAACGGAAGGGGAAACGTTCGAATCCTTCGCTCTCAGCCGTGTGGAGCTGCTTGGTTCATAGGTGTAAAGCTGAGAGGTTTCGATTTCTCGGAATACACGATGCGTGAGCTTTGGAATCTGATCAGCGAAGCGCATCACAGCTATCCATGCACTGCGAGCATGGAGCGAGACGTGGAATACAACGAAACGCTTTTGCACGTCGCTGGATATATTGCAAGGCATGCAGTCGACAAAGCGCTTCGCTACGAGGGTGATGAAGAGATTCCGGAACACTTGAAGAAGATCGTTTTTTAAAGCTTAAGTTTAATTTCCCTTTCTTGACCGAACCCGGCAGAGGAACAGAAAAAATAGAAAAATTTTGAGTTTACTGCCTTCTCCTCAGTAGATAAGCGATTGCAAGCAGTCCAGCGATTGCAAAGATTGCCTCAAATCCTGGAATGAGTGGTTTCGGTGTTGGCGTAGGCGTTGCTGTAGGAGTTGCGGTCGGAGTTGGCGTTGTGGGCGTTGGTGTTGTTGGTGTAGGCGTTGTTGGCTTAACAGCTAAGGCGAAGTAGCTGAATCCAGGAGTTTCTGCTAAGAAGTGGTAGAACCCATCCTTTTCTCCTAAGAACTTTGTTGGTATCTCAACCCATCTGCCATCGACAAGCCTCAGAGCTACGACGCTCTTCGGATCTATGCCCTTAAGAGCTTCAACTGGAACTGCAAACTCTATCTCCCCGCTAACGCTCGTTGCTTTGCTCATGTCTAAGTTTATTTCGAAGATTGCTACCGCAACTGCCTCTATCCTTGGAACTCCCGGTGGGAGTTCTGTGTATCTCTTGATATTTATCTTCACATCTGTGCTCTCGGCTGGGATCAGGGTTATTGAGGCTATGTATATCACGTCCTTGCCTATGTAAGCGGTCTCCGGAACTGCGTAGACGTTCCTCTCCCCAGCCTTGAGAACGATGTACTGCGTTGTCAACGATATGAATTTCTCCTCTGTCCTAACTCCTCCTCCAACACCGCCTCCACCTGCTGGTGGTCTGGGCGTTGGGGTTGCTGTCGGGGTTGGGAGATACTCTTCTTTCAGATATGCCCACATTCCATCTCTGTCGTCCCATGCATTTACATGCTTCGTAACCCAGCCGATAGATGCGGGGATAACGTATTGCAGTCCACCCATCCACGCATGTCCGCCATTACCGACTTCAAAGTAAACAACTTTAACTCCATTCTTGCATCCTGTGTAGACGTATCTCGTGACATTTGTGTTTGGATCGTTCGGGCTGTTTGGCCAGAACTTTGTTTCTGGAGTTGAGTTGCAGTTCCACGCTTGAACAAGCAGTTTAGTTGCATTTCTTGCATTGAGGTGCTCGTATATCGGATTTCCTAGGATACGTTCACCCGTTCCAGCACTAATAACGACTGTCATTGGCCTTGGTGGAAGTGTTCCGTTCGTAAGCTCACTTGCAAGAATCCGTGAACCGCTGACAATTCCTACCGCTGCGATTTTGTCGGAGAGATCGTAGAGCACATAAGTGGTCATAATTCCGCCCATCGAAATTCCTGTCGCGTAAATTCTGCTCTTGTCTATGTTGAAACTTGCCTGCATATCTTCGATTATCTTCGCGACGAATGGGACGTCTCTCGTTCTATTCCATGTCCAGCCGTAGCCGTCGGGAGTTACAAGTATGAAACCATACTTTTCTGCAAAGTCGTCAACGGCGAGCATCTGTGCTAAGCCTAACGAACCGCCGCCATGGAAAACGAGGACCAGTGGTGCTGGCTTATCCGGACTGTAGGAAGTGGGCACGTAGTAGTAGTAAGTTCTGTCCAACCCTCCAAAGCTGATCGTTACCTTCTCATATTTTCCAGGCTGGTTGAATAGAGTCCTATCGCTTATGTTTAGCGGTCTTCCGTCTGGATATATTCCCGCGTTTGGCCAGTAGATTGGCAAGAGTGGTGTTGCTACCGTGACATTTGTTCTTACGGTTACTTCACCTGGGCAAACAGCTGGAATTACAGCTTTACCCGTCGCTATATAAGACGGAGCAAATGCCGATGCAGTTGGTGTGTAGGTAAACTGTGTGAATTCTGGGTCGGTTATACTAAGCCATTGTACGTTTACCGCTACAACACTTCCATCAGGGAGGGTAACATTTGCTGTTTTTGGTAACATACCAAGCACGACATCGTAGGGTGTCAACCAGTTATTGACCGTAACAGGAGCTGCATCAACGCGACACACGCCAATGCTTCGAGGTATAGTATTGTTCGCTTCAGAAACGGGGAAGCCATAGAGCTCAACTACGGAGCCAAAAGGCAACAGTGTTCCGAGAGCTGGAACAAGCAGACCATCGACGGTTACGTTCAACTGCTCAGTCCCCGCAGTCGTTGGAGTCCAAGTGAAGTTGAAGGTCACGTTTGAGTTTGCGGAAAGCGTTAGAACTTGGTAGCCAAGTATTGCGGTTCTGTTCGATAGGATTACGAAGAACGGATCTGGTGTTGCATTGCTACCAATGTTGCTAACTCTCACGGTTATATTGTAAGTATTACCAACTATAGCACTGGTTGGAGCACTCAGAAGTTCAACTCTGAGATCTCTAATTCCATCATCCTTCCTATCAACGCAGTTTCCATTGAGGACATCATTGATCCACTGCACGAGAGTATAGCCGTCGATGTGCAAGTTGTAGAATCTATCTCCTCCTGGGTAGTTGTAACCACCCGCAAATGCCGTGTGATAGGTGGAGAGCGGTAGATAGTAGCAGAATCTCGTGCTGAAGTTAGCCTTTACACTTTCGATAGCGCTCAAAAGTCTTGCTTGGTAATCGGCAAAGCTGTAACCCTGGAAATAAGGCCCGATTATGAAGTCCCATTGGTCTTCGAAGAGAGCATAGATGCAATTTCCACAACCTCCCGCTGATCCATTCAATGCCCAGTTGAGGAACTTAATCGTGTCCGTGTTTGTAAAGTAGGGCAAAGATTGTTGCGGATAGTTCTGCAAAGATCCCCATTTCTCTGCTGTCACCGCAGGCTGTAGAGGGCTCGTTACATTTGGCGCTGTTCCTGGACCAGCGTCATTTATTGCAATTATGCCTTTGTTGAAGATCTCTGAAGCTCTATAGAAGTGTAGAATTGTGCCAAAGCCTCCTGCAGACGTGCCTGTGACCACAACTTTGTCAAAATTGCCACTTGCATTGATCCAGCGCATTGCTACGATTGCATTGACGTAGCCAACATGGTAAATTGTCTTGCTCTCCGCTGGATTGCTTGTATTGTAGTATTTCACAACCCTGTTGCCCATGTGGATGTCTCCAGTGCCATAAGGAACGAAAACAATTGTCCAATTGCGGAATGGGTTCAACGGATTCTTTACATCAAAGATCCCCCTAACGTATGTGCTCTTTAAAGGTCTTGTTCCTGTATCGAACGCTGGCTCAAGAGTTGTAACTGTGCTATTTGGTCCACCACAGGTTCCAAAGCTTGAACAAGCTCCACCGCCCTCAAGGTAGATCAGGAGTTTGTTCTCGCTTCCTTTTCTAACCATTATGAACGTGTTTCCTCCAACACCATTCTTGCAGTCGCTCGGAAGGTCGACTTTTGTCCAGTTTATTCCATCGCTTGGGTCGTCTACGGGGAGGGAGGAAAAGCTCGGCATCCCTGCAACGCTAATCGCAAATGGATCTCTCCATGTCGGGTAAAGAACTTCGTAGTCTAGGATTGTAATCATAACTTTTTCTGGTAAAGCCACGGTGCTACCGTTAACGGCTGAGCTAATAGGGGTTATATTTGTAGTCGTTGCAACTCCTACCGCTTTAAAGCTAAGGCTCGCTATTTTTGTCTTTCCAGAAACACTACCTCCGAAACCGATAAATGCCACATAATTTGCCCCTGTTTTGAACTGCTCCTCTTCAAATACGCCGTAGTTCACTCTGTCGATCAAGCTCAATTTTGTTGGTTCATAGCTTAGATTGAAAAGAGCTGATGTCACATCGGTTCCATTAACGTAGATGTCAAGTTTCACTACATCTCCCTTTGGCATCACGGTCTTATTCGCCTCAATTGTTATCTCGGCTCCTGAAACTGCTACGATGCTCAAGATCAGCAAAGCAAAAATTTTAAGGGCTTTCATTTCCCACCACCTCAGCTACCTATCCACTTTACCATAACTTTTGTCAAGTTCTCTTGACTCAAGAGTCCATCATTGTAGTCCTTTAGAGCTGTGATGAACTCGGCGTCCCCTATTTTATTATCACTGTCACTGTCATAGTCTTCCCAGAGATACCAGCTTCCATCTTCGATTCCAAGCATCCAGTTTAGAAGTGGCTCATTTACATCCTTCCTTATGAATGGTCCATTGTAAACATCGAGATGTCCATAGCCCTGAAGCAGAACGCACGTGAAGTCATCGCTTCCGGTGGGATTCACACAACGTGCACCAAGATTGTATGCCCACTGGCTGATGAATGAGATCACGGGAACAGTTATCTCGCTGTAATGATCATCGAAGTCGAATGGCAAGTAGGGACAATTCTGCCAGTCTAAATAGGCAGCCCTGTCCAAATTGAGTCTATTAGACCAGAATGGGTCAAATGATGCCATAACTGCAAAGTAAACGTGCGGGATCATTATTGCCCACGGGTAGCTGAATGGGTTTGCTGCGCCAGGGGCAACATACCATGTGGACAGCTGAGAGAGTAGTGTTATGTTCTTTGTCGGAGAAGGATTCAGTATTGCATCAACCCATATGTGCCAGTTGTTTGGTCCGCCATTTGATGGGACGTGGTATGGAATCGCTCCGCTCTTCATCGCAGTTAGATTCGCAGGCAAGTTGTAACTGTTCGTTCTTGTTCCGACCCTCGCCATACCATCGAGTAGGATTAGACCCTTTAGATCTTCTTGGAACAGAGTTGCATAGTTCTGTGCTGCACTCCCACCAAAGCTTTCTCCAGCGAGGTAGATCTTTTCTTTGCCTGAAATTTGTTTTATCTTTTCCACAGCTGTCTTGATATCCCAGACCCAGTTCACCCAGCCCCACTCATACATGAACGAGAAATTCGTCGTGGCATTTGGCACGAAGTGTGTCCTATAATCAATTGTGTAAACGTCAAATCCACGATTTGCAAGGAATGGCACGAGAGCATATTCCTCATTTACATCGATCCAACCATTGTCATTCCAAGACAGATTAGCTAGTTGTTCTCCGCTTGACCAAGTTCCTGGTAATATTAGGATTACAGGCTTATCACCGCTAATACTTTCATTCACAACTCTATGGATTGCGATCTTGTCGTAGCTTCCATAAGGCGGTCGATCGACTATCCAGACGTATCTCTTGAGATCTGTTCCCCTAACTGTTTTTTCTATTGGACCACTCCAATTTTCTTGCACAACATCTTTGCCACTTCCAGCAAGCAAATCGTTGACCCACTGATAGAAGTAATAACCGCTGACGTTAAGATTGTAGAATCTGTCCACCGCATAGCATTGTGGGAAGCCATAACAGCTTGGAAGAACCATGTGCATCGAGTCAAGCACGAAGTATCTGAAGAACTTATTCTTCTGAGCCATCTTAATCTCATTACTTAAACTCGCCAACTGAGCTCTGAAGTCCGTGGGATTTGCTCTAAGTGTTGCGATAATAAAGTCGTATTGATCTTCATAGAGACCATAAATACAACCATCGCATCTCGGCAAGGAGTAGTCGAGGAAGTGTAGTAAGTCCCTATCGTTGAAGTAGCTGATCGAGTCAGCTGGGAAGTTCTGCAAAGAGCCCCATCTCGTTGTTGTAACAGCCCAGTTGAATGGATTTGTCTCATTTACTCTTATCCCCGGACCAGCGTCATTAATCACAGTCACGGGTTTTCCAAAGATCTCATAAGCCTTGTAGTGGTGTAAGATTGTGCCAAAGCCTCCTGCAGAGGATCCAGCAACCACAACTTTGTCAAAATTGCCACTTGCATTGATCCAGCGCATTGCTACGATTGCATTGACGTAGCCAACATGGTAAATTGTCTTGCTCTCCGCTGGGTTGTTTGGATTGGTTATATTGTAGTATTTTACGACTCTATTGCCCTGATGGAAGTCTCCAGTGGAGTATGGAACAAATACGATTGTCCAATCGCGGAATGGGTTCAATGGGTTGCTGAAGTTGAATATTCCCATATTATAAGTCGCAATAAGTTGTGTGAAGTTCAGGTCGAGCTTAACTACGGTTCCACCTTCAGTCAAGGGTCTGCAAGTTAGGAAGTCTACACACGCTCCTCCACCTTCTAAGTAGAACAACAGTTTACTTGCGTTCTCGCCACTGCCTTTTTTCACCATTATAAAACTCTGGTTGCCATTTCCAGTCTTACACGGCTCGGGAAGATCGACCTTGATCCATCCTGAAGCGCTTAAACTATTAAAGTCTGGCATCGTGCTTATGTCGATTTTGAATGGATCCGCATAGTAGGGCACGAGGACTTCTGCATCAACTACCGGGATTCCATAAGGCGATAAAAGCTGGAAAGTCTGGACATAGTCGTTGAACTGTAGTATTACTCGATGTTCTGAGGATTTCCAGTTCGGCACTTTAATTGTTTGCACTCCTCCACCACGAGCAAAGATTGTGACGTTTATGCTCTGATCTGGAGCGCCAGCTGGGATATAGTAGTCTATACCGGTCTGGAAGGGTTGTGCGTGATACGTGGCGTTGGGTGGATAAAGCTCATGTTGTTTGTCTAAATTGTTATCGAAGATCCATATCCCAGTTGGACCGTTCAAAGACTTGTTAACGTTGCAGATCCTAGGATCGCAGACTGAAAAGTCGTTGATCTTCAGATCATCGACTGCTTTAACGTAAAGCGAATCGTAACCAGTTAGAATCTCTTTGTATCTAATTATAAGCAGATTCGTATGCTGATCGCTTCTACTAGCGTATTCTGCAATACCTCCAGGCGGGGAGACGAGAAAGCGAATCCAATAATCGCTCCTCAGGAATGGTTCTCTGTAGAAATGCATCGTTAAATTGTTAGCCCTTACGAACTCGAATTCGTATCTAACGCCTGGCTTAGCGTTCGAGAACGTCCAGTTACCGTCGGTGATCTGGAGGGTTGCGATTGGTGTATCGCTGATTCTGAATCCATCTTCTCTCAACTCGTAGATATTCAGAATGCCGGTTTCAAGACCATCGTTTGATGGGAAATAAACAATTCTCCCAGCAAGTGTTATTGGTCCTTTTTCTGGCAGAATATACTTAGTCATGGGTTCTTTGCCCGTTATGAATTTATACATTTCAACGAAGCTCTCTGGAGAAGTCATAACTTCAACATGCGTTTGGTTTTGGATGTAAACGTTCGTCGCACCAGTTATGTTTGCATCTGGAGGTCGCAAAGCTGTTGGACGACCGAAAATCGCTAGGGTCGGAACGTTTGGCGCTGGAACGTTTGCGATGCCATCGACAAGGATAATCTTTGCAACTTTGTCCACGTAGTCAGGATAGAAGAGGGTGTAATTGTAAACAACTCTCGTGCCAAGTGAATGACCAATGAGCACGGGTTTACCAAGGCTTTCGTTGGTTTGATTAACCAGCTGAGAGAGTCGAGCATGGACTTGCGCTTGATAAGCAGAGCTCACAGAATATGCGGAGCTGTTGTATTCAAAGACCATTAAGCACTCTACTGGATAGCCGTTGCTTGTGAAACGCATCGCTTGACTTTCAAACTGTGCCCCCGAACCAGCACCACCATGGACGAAGATAACCGGCGGTGTTTCGCTGGTGCACGAGGGGGCCGCTACTGCTAACTGAACTAGGGCTAGCACCAATATTAACACTACAAACGATTTCGCTTTCATATTCTCACCAACTTTCAACATCGAAATTTCCAATTATTGGCAATTTCAAAGTATTTAAGATTTTCCATTTTAAATAACAAAATAATTTTATGTCCAAAATAGAGTTCAAGAAGACTCAAACGGGGGGGCTTTGGAAACAGATGGGATAATTCAGGTGTATAACACACGAGTCAGATCACAAAAGCGGAAACGTTTAAAACTTTCTCCATAAAATGTATTTAATGAAACAGATGAGCTCATTCGACATCAAAGCCTGCGTTGCCGAGCTTCAGCGACTCATCGGCGGAAAAGTCGAGAAGATCTACCACTACCCACCGGACGAGATAAGGTTCAGGATCTACGCAAAGGAGAAGCTCGATCTGATAATCGAAGCTGGAAAGAGGATTCATCTTACGAAATTCCCAAAAGAAGCGCCGAAGTTCCCAAGCCCTTTTGCGATGTTGCTTAGAAAACACCTCGAAAATGCGAGGATCGTTGCGATAGAGCAAAAAGACTTCGACAGGGTCGTGATCATCGACTTCGAGAAGGAGAAAAAGAAAAGGATCGTTGCAGAGCTATTTTCGAAGGGAAACGTGATCCTGATGGAAGAAGACCGCATCATAATGCCCCTGAAAGAGATTAGAACGCAATCTTCGGAGAGAAAAGTTGACAAGAGCAAGGAAGTCGTGAAAGTCCTCGCAAGCTCTGGGCTTGGGGGGCTTTATGCGGAAGAAGTCTGTCTTCGAGCTGGGATAAACAAGAACAAGAAGTTCTCCGAGCTGAGCGAAGAAGAGCTGAAGAGGATCGAAGATGAGATTGAGAAGATAAAGAGCTCCGAGTTGAAACCGCAGATAATCATGAAGGACTCGAGGCTCGTCGATGTGGTGCCGATGGATCTTCTCTACTACAAGGACTACGAGAAGAAGTTCTTCCCAAGTTTCAACGAAGCTCTCGACGAGTTCTACTCCAAGATCGCAATCGAGAGCGAAAAAGAGAGCGAAGAAGTAGAAAAACTGCAGAACAGGCTGAGAATTCAGAGGGAGACACTACAGAGATACGAGCTCGAGATGAATCAAAGTAGGGAGATTGCGGAATTGATCTACTCGAACTACTCAACCCTCGAGAGAATAATCGAGGAGCTAAAGTCTGGAGTGGTGGCGAAGGAGGTGAAAAGATTTGATCCGAAGGAGAGAAAAGCGGTCGTCGCCATCGACGGCAAGGAGTTCGAGATCCATGTGGACAAAGGTGTCCATGGGAACGCTGAGCTATACTACGAGAGCGCAAAGAAGATGAGGGAGAAAATCGAGGGTATCAAGGTTGCGATCCAGAAAACCTTGGAAGAGCTGGAAAAGGAGAAGGGGAAGATAAAGGTCTGCTTTACTGTTCGAAGAAAACGAGAGTGGTTCGAAGATTATCGATGGTTCATAAGTTCTGATGGCTTCCTTGCAATAGGCGGAAGGAATGCGAAGATGAACTCGGAAATAATCTCGAAGCACTTGGAGAGCAAAGATCTGTTTTTCCACACGCAAACCCCGGGGGCGCCAGCTGTGATTTTAAAGCTCGGTCAAGAAGCACCAGAGAGCAGTATAGTGGAAACTGCGGAATTTGCGGCGATTTATTCTTTGCTCTGGAAAGAGGGAAAGCATTCGGGCGAAGTTTACTACGTGAAGCCGGAGCAAGTCCTAAGATCTGCGAAACATGGAGAGTTTTTGCCAAAGGGTAGCTTTTACATAGTCGGAGATCGAAATTACGTTGAAGTTGAGCTCAGATGCGCTATAGGCGTAGAATTGGAGAAAATGCGTGTTATCGGCGGACCGCCGAGTGCTGTGAAGAAGTGGGCGGATTACTACGTTGAACTCGAGATCGGCGAAGAAACTGCGGAGAAGCTGAGCGTTGAAATTGCGAAAGTGCTCGCAGAGAAAGCTGGAGAGAACGCCTACATTGTTAAAGCGATTGCAAAGCCAGACGAGATTGCGAAGTTCTTACCCCCGGGGAGATCGCGGATAGTATGGTCTTAGACTTTCCATCAACGCCACTTTCGAGGGAGATTGCGAGAAAATACGGATACGACGAGTTCATCATAAGAAGGTGGCTTCGCTTCTTCGGCGAGGAGACAATAGAGATCGTTAAAGCGTTCGAAAAAGGCTTGCCAAAGTTCATTCGAGTGAACACGATAAAGATCGAAGAGAAGGAGCTTCTGCGAAGGCTTGAGGAGAGGGGATTCAAGCTCCAAGAAACCGAAGTTCGCTTTTGCTACGAAGTCCTCGAAGAGAAGTATTCGATTGGCGCAACGCCTGAGTATCTGATGGGCTACTACTACGTGATGGACAAGAGCTCCTGCGTTCCACCGCTCGCCTTAGATCCGAAGCCAGGCGAAGTTGTTGCAGATTTTGGCGCCTCTCCAGGGGGAAAAACGACTTTCATGGCTATGTTGATGGAAAACCGTGGAATAATTTTTGCAATCGAACCACAGAAAGAGCGATTGCAAGCATTGATCGACAACGTGAACAGAATGGGGGCGATGAACGTCGCAATACTTAACATGGACGCAAGGGACTTTCCGAAGCTCGGAATAAAGGTTGACAAAGTTCTCTTGGATGCTCCTTGCACAGGAGAAGGAATAATCTTCAAGGACAAAACGAGGAAAACAGATCGTGGCAAGGAGGACATAAAGTTCTGCTCAAATCTGCAGAAAGAACTTATCCTGTCCGCTTACGATTCTTTGAAACCCAATGGAATTCTCGTTTACTCGACTTGCTCGATGACCCCAGAAGAGAACGAGCTCGTCGTTGATTTCCTTCTCTCAAAAAGAGATGCTGAACTCCTCGACGTTGAGTTTGGAGAAAAAGCTTTGCAGATCACAGAAAGAGACCTGAGTAAAGCAAAGCGATTTTACCCGCACAAGCACAGATGTGCAGGGTTTTTTGTTGCTAAGATTCGGAAGCTTTAACTGCGGTGGGAGACCAATACGCTTCGTCCAGGCATGTTAAGGGTGGTAACGAGCCATAAAACCCACATCGGGCTAAAAGAAATGACATAGATAATAAGAAAACTATTGAAACTGAGCTGGTCTTTTTTGAGAGACGAGCCCGTCATAATTGCAGCCAACGGTAGACGAAGCTACTCGAAGAGCTCTTATTTGTGAAGCGGGAAGTGGGGTTTTCTCCCAACGTTGTATGGCAAAGACATCACAATTAGATGTATGCAGTTGTTCGGGAACTTCTTAAGCAATCCTGACGTCGCCCAAAAAACGTCATCTAAAAGAGTTCCTTCTCAGCTCAGATTTGCGAGTTTAATAAGTGTTCCCAACAATCCAACCTTACCTCAACGTCACGTATCCTTTTTTCGCCTTAACGTATTCCAAGAACTTCGAGAGGAGAAGTCTTTTTCCCTCTACAGCCCTTGCGTTCCCTATGGCTATGAACTTGCTCTTCGCCCTCGTCAGGGCTACGTTGAAAAGCCTTTTGTCGGATGCGAAGTAAAGGTTCTTCGTTGCGGTGATCGAGTAAACTATTACCTCCTTCTCCCTCCCCTGATAGCTGTGCACTGTGCTCACCTCGCAGTTTATTCCAAAGTCCTTCAGCATTGAGCTTATGAGCTCCCTCTGCTTCACGTAGGGCGTTATGACGCCAATCTCCTCATCGCTTATCTTTGCGCTCAGCTCGTCGCAGATCTGGGAGGCGAGCTCTGCTTCAACTTCGTTCACCTTCGAAGCCCCAACTCTCTTTTCCTCGCTGTCGCAATGTAGGAAAAGAACCGCCTTCGAAGGGTCTCCGACTTCTGGAATCGTTGTCTCGACCCTTGGGATCTTCACGTTGTAGCATCTTTCGTCGATCTCGAGCTTTCCGTAGACTTCTTTGGCTGAGAAACCGATGATGTCTGCGTTGCATCTGTAGTGCTTCCGCAACCACAAAGCCTTGCGATAAATTTCGTAGAGGTAGTTGAAAGCCGAGAAAGCCTGCGAGTTCGGCACGTTCACCTCGTAGACAGGCGGAAGCTGGTATGGGTCGCCAACGATCACAGCCTTTCTCGCCTTCTCTAAGGCGATCAAAGCAGTCGAGATACAAGTGTTGCTCGCCTCGTCCAAAAATACCGTGTCGAATTCGAAGCGGTTGAGAACGCTCATCGCCCCCTTCAGAATTGTCGCACCAACAACGATTTTTCCGCTCTTCAAAACCTCTTCTTGCAACCTCGCTATCTCTCGGTAGGCGTTCGCAATCTTATTCGCAAAGTCTTCGTAGCTGTTAAAGCTCAGTTGGGACAAAATCCTCGCTTCTATGCTGTGCCTCTTCGCATTCCCCAAGATTTTCGATGGATGCCCTATGCGAATTGCTTTTTCAAGCTTTTCGAGCACGTTGTCGACTGCGACGTTCGTGTTAGAGGTAACCCACACCATTTCCTCTTTCGAAAGTTGCTTTGCGCTCTCCGCAATGAAAGTCGTCTTCCCTGTGCCTGGAGGTCCGACCACGAGCAAAATCTCTCCTTCTTCAAGAGAACAAGCTGCGGAAAAGCATTCTTTTTGCCAATTGTCGAGGAAATCTGGTGCGTTAACTTTTTTGATCCCGCTCCAGTTCCTAAAGTTGAGGATTTCATCCATTCTCTCGACCGCTTCCCTTCGAAGTGCGATGCTCAAAAGATTCTCCGCTTCCGCAATTCTCTCCCCATCCAACCTCTCGAACTCCTTAACCGCAAGTAGAAAGCCGTGCTTTACTTTTCTGGCATCAAGGACAAATCCGAATGGAGTTACGACGTCGTCAACCCATGCAACAGAACTTCCCGGCTGTATTGAGCCAGAGGAGAGGATTATCGCTGTATCCCCTTTTCTCGCAAGAACTTCTGCGCTGAAAACCTCTTTTTGAAGCAAGCTCCTTGTTACCTTCTCTTCAATCTTTTCGAGAAGTTCTTGCAGGTTCATACGAGGTTCGTGAGTTTCTTGCTCGCTATCGCATAAGAGCGATTCATTTCCTCAACGCTGAGTCTTCTCGCAATCTCTGGATACTCGTAGGCTTTAAACGTCGGGTAGTATTGGAACATCAGGTTAAATCTAACATCTCTGCCAAGGTTTTCTGCAACCCAGTCCACGATTCTCGCAGTGCAACACTCCAAATGCGATGGCATTACGAGATGGCGAATCAATAGCTCTCCGTTGTCCTTCGCCCGCAGGAAGTTTCTCTGAACAACCTCCAAATACCTCGGAACCTTTGAATAGCGAAGCGCACATTTGTCGTTCCCATACTTGAAGTCGCCGAGCCATACATCTACGAGATCTTCGATGATGTTCGCAAGCTCAATGCTGTGGTACATGTTCGAGTTCCAAACAACCGGAACATTCGAATCCACGTTTAGAAGGATTTCCGCAATCGTGTGCGCATGCTGATCTGGATTTCCGCCGACGAAGTTCACGTTCCTACTTCCCTGCCTGTATCTGCGATCGATGATGTATGCGAGGTCTTTCGCATCTGCGATGATGTCATCGCTGTAGACGATGTCGTAGTTCTGGCAGAAAACGCAGGCGAAGGTGCAACGGTTGAAGAATATCGTGTGTGATGGAATCAGCTCAGGCTCCTCGCCCATGTGAAGGAATTCACTGCTGAAGTAGCTGACGACTCCGCACTTGCAAAATCCCTTCTTTTCGTATCTGTTCACTTCGCATCTTCGCTCGCAGAAGTTGCAGTTCCGCAACATCTCGTAGAGAATGTCCCTCTTTAGATGGAGGAACGAGTACTCCGCCGGTTTCTCTTTTAAAAGGCTGACGTCTTCGTTTAGCATGCTCTTCAGCTCCTTCTTAAGCCTGTCATGGATCTTAAGCATGTCTTCGAGGGTTTCAGCCTTCTCCGCTGAGATCCGCTTCGCTATCTGAAACTTCGCAATCGCTTCGTTGCGGTTTATCGCAGAGTATCTCTCAAGCCCCCTAACCACAGAAGAAGTGGGTTCGTAAAGTTAAATCGTTTGCGGAAAAGTTGTCAATGTCTACCAAAAAGCTTATATTTTTTCGAGAAAGTCGTTGGTATGGAGTGGTATTACTGGGGAATTGCCCTGATAGTTCTGGTTTTCTTCGCCTCTGCGATCAGGGTAGTGAAGGAATACGAGCGTGGTGTTATCTTTAGACTCGGAAGGCTTATCGGCGCAAAGGGTCCGGGGATCTTCTTCATAATTCCGCTCTTGGATTCGATGGTCAAAGTGGATCTGAGGACTGTGACATACGACGTTCCTGCGCAAGAAGTGGTTACGAAGGACAACGTAACCGTGAAGGTGAACGCAGTCGTTTACTATCGAGTCGTTGACCCCGCCAAGGCTGTGACAGAAGTTTACAACTACATGTATGCCACTGCGCAGATTGCGCAGACGACGCTTAGGAGCATCATCGGTCAAGCTGAGCTCGACGAAGTCCTTTCGGAGAGAGAGAAGCTGAACATAAGGCTTCAGCAGATAATCGACGAGGCAACGAATCCTTGGGGGATAAAGGTCACCGCAGTCGAGATAAAGGATGTCGAACTACCAGAGGAGATGCGAAGGGTCATGGCTATGCAAGCCGAAGCTGAAAGAGAAAGGAGGTCGAAGATTATCAGAGCAGAAGGAGAGTATCAGGCTGCGATGAGACTCAAAGAGGCTTCCGACGTCCTTGCGCAAAGCGAGGGGGCGCTTTTCCTACGCTACCTGCAAACACTGAACGAAGTTGCTGCGGAGAAGAACACGACGATAATTTTACCAATTCCCGTCGAGTTGCTCAAGATCTACAAAAAATAAATACTGCGAACTTTTTTTATGGACCTCATCTTAACTCCATCTTCGCCTTTGCTTGGGAAGAGAATCGCCGAGGAGCTCGGAGTGAAGCTTTCGGCGGTTAGCTTCAAGCGATTTCCAGACGGAGAACTTTATGCGAGGGTCGAAAGCCAAGAATCTGAGCACGTGGTTGTCTGTAGCTTAAACTCGAACGATGACTTCGTTCTGCTGAACCTGCTCTTCGACGCAATAAAAGGCGATGTGGTTGCGGTGATTCCGTATCTTGGATACGCAAGGCAGGACAGGGAATTCTTGAAGGGCGAAGCGGTGAGCGTAAGAGTTGTTGCGAAGGCTATCGAAGAAAGGGCTGAGAAAGTTGTAACGGTGAACATCCACAGCGAAAAGGCTAAGGAGAGCTTTAAAAAACTCGTTGACGTTGATGCGATGCCGTTGATCGGGAAAAGCTACGAAGGAAAAGATGTGGTCATGATCTCTCCAGACAAGGGCTCAGCTGAAAGGGTAAAGACTGCTGCGAGGTTTGCAAACTGCGAGTGGGACTGGTTGGAGAAGCGCAGAATCGACGAGAAAACGGTCGAGATAAGCCCAAAGAAGATCGATGTCGAAGGAAAAAGAGTTGTGATTGTCGACGACATAATCTCGACTGGAGGAACTGTGATCGAAGCAACGAAGAAACTCTACGAGCTCGGAGCAAAAAGCGTTGAATGCGCTTGCGTCCATGCAGTCCTTGCGGACTTCGCTGCGGTAAAGCTTTTCTCGAGCGGAGTTCGTGAAATCGTCGCAACCGACACAGTTGAAAGAATTTTCTCGAAGATAAGCGTTTCAAAAATATTGGCTGACGAGATTAGGACTTGATTCACCAAAGCTCCGCAAGAGTAACTTGTTTTTCGAAGAAAAGCGATTTTATTTCGTGTTCGATAAGCTTGAGCCTTTGCCTCGTGTATTCTGTGACCTTGTATTCCTCGCAAAGCTTCTTCGATATGTCCAAGTATTTCACGATCGAACTGCTGTGAACGGTTAGCGTGAGATTTCCGCCACACTTCTTGCACTTCCCGCTCAAAGGAACCCTTCGGTATTTTTCGTTGCAGTCGACGCATCTGAACTCCTGCTTCGAGAAAGCCCTGAGATTTCCGATTATGTCTGGCAAGAAGTGGATCGTTATAACTCTTTCCGCAACGTCGTTTTCGTCAACAGCGCTTATCTTCCTCGCAATCTCCATCTGCTTCTCAACCTTTTCGCTCATCGTCTTCAGCTTTTTGTAAGCACTCTCCTTCACACCGCTTGCGATCTCTGTGTCGTGCGTAAATGAGAGCCCAAAAAACCTGCTCTCAAGTTTCAAACGGTCCTTGACCTTCTCGATCATGTCTTCACATTCCTTCGGATTTGCAAACCTTAGAGTCGCTTGATAAAACTCCAACGGGTAACGGGAAACGATGTCCATGTTGTGAACCTCCTTGTCAACTTCCCTTGGATCCACGATCGTCGTCAAAACGAGCGGAGCGTCCATTTGCCCGCCACGCTTCTCTGGCAAGAAGTGCCTCGAGAAATTCAAAAGCCCGTCGAGAAGAAGCATTACGCAGTCTTCGTCGCCATCGCAGTTTCTTCGCTTCGCAGCATGGAAGTATGGATGCGCATAGCATCCGAGGATGTCCACAAAACCAATTATCCTTCCAAGGACACCCGCAGACGTGTGCGGAGCCAGACCTATGACAAGGTGCCCGATGAGGTCTTCGATTTTCTCAACCTTGTAATAAGGCTCGAGCCCGTAGAACTTGACAAGAAGATCATCGATGAACTTCGCAACTCTCAAAAGGTATTCCGCACAGCTCTTTGCGATCACGATGTCCTGTGGCTTTAGCTCAACTATTTGCTCCTCGCTCTTCAGCTCGTTTCCAAGGTAGTCGGTCGTGTATCCAAGCTCCCTTAGCTTCTCAACGCTAACTCCGATTTCCTTTGGCTTGAAATGCGTCAAAGGTAGGTCTGTCATGTCGTATCTGATCGTTCCATCTTTAAAAACATAAACGTCGTGCTTAGCCCTTAAAATGCCCTTCTCAAGCCTTTCCGGAATCTTGTTCTTCGAAGTAAGTCCAATTACGCCCTTCAAAATCTCGAGCTCAAACCTTTCTCCCAGGTTTTTCAATGCGTTCTCGTAAAGCTTTCGCACGTCGACAAATCTTTTCACGTAACCTTTTGTCTCGTTTCCGCACTTACAGACCTCGGAACTTTGCTTTGTCTTGCACTTTGGGCAGTAGTAGAGCTGTTGAGTTAAACCCCCGCAGTCGCATTTAAGCCAAAAACCCTCTTTTCCGCACTGCGTGCATTTTCTAAGCGAAACCTCAACCTCCACTTCCCCCTTCGCTATCCCGTTGCTCTGCTCAACTGCGCTCTTTATGTCCCTCCTCTTCCCACCAGCCAAGCTTATTGGGAAAAGAACGTGCGGAGGGGGGCTCATCTTCCTTTCCTTCGCTTTCTCTGGTCTCCCCATTCTTGCACCGATTCTTGAAACCGCTTTTTCTCGAACGTCGAGCCCAGAAATCCTTCGGACTATTTCGAGAACTTCGTCCCCATGGATCTCGCCCACCTTTTTAAGCTTTGAATCGAGCCCAAGGCATCGAACGAGAACCTTCCACTTCTCCAAAACAATCGCTTCCCTCACCTTGTGCTCTACGAGTAATTTCTCCAAGATCTCCTTTGCCCTTGCGTCGATTGGCAAGACAAGATACCTTCCCTGCCCCTCTATCTTCCCCTTCTCGCTTATGAAGTCCCTGAGGTAGCGGAACTCCTCAATGCTTATGTCGTGCCATAGATAAGTCCATTTCGGATGCAATGGAACTCCGAGCTCGTCGCAGAGCTTCAAAGCCTCCTCTTCGCTTGGATTCTCGATTTCGATCTTCGATTCCTGGACCCACCACTCGTAAACGTAAGAGCTCGGAATCAAGGGATGGTTGTTCTCCAAGAAATCGCCGTAGTTTATCAGAATCTCTCCAAGATCCAAGATCTTCTCAACTTCGTTTTTTACCTCCATCGCCTCCTTCACCGAGTTTATTTTCACGACATCGCCGTTCCTCAGCCTAACCGTGGGACCTTCGAGCGTTGTAACCGGAACAACACTCCCAGCTTTCCCGGGACGTTCGACTTTCAGCTGGGTTCCAATTGCGATGTCCACGAGAACCATGAGCGCTGGATTGATTCCTACGGTTGCGAAACCAGAGTTCCTCGCTCTCCCGTATCTCAACCTGAATCCGCCCTTTCGTGAGGGATGGCTCAGCACTGGTCTCCCAGCGACTATATCAGAGAGATACTTGCTCCTTGGCTTAACGTCGACCTCTTCTTCGGAATCCTTCTTTATCAGCTTTTCAAGCCAATCCCAGCCATCGATCTTGAGCTCGTCGACCATCTTTTTTAGCTTCGGCGCCTTCAAAGCGATCCCCTCTGCAATTATCAGCGCCATTCCTCCTCGAACCCTGTTCGTCTCGACCCTCGGCAAGTTTCGGTATCCCGTGACCTCAACGTCTTCAGTCGCTTCGCCGTCTATGCAAATAGGGCAATTGGAAACAATGAGCCTTATCTCTTCGTCGCTTGGCAAATACTGCAGGTTTGCAACCTTTTTGTATAGCTGAATCTCCTCGCAATACCTTAGGATTTCTTCCTCGGTTGCAACATATCTCCCTATTCCGAGCTTTCTCCTCACGTAGTCTGCGATCAGCACTGAGATGACTTGCGCAGTTCCGCCAGCGCTTCTTATTGGACCAGCATAGTAAACCTTCAAGAAGTTGCTTCCATCGCTGTTCTTGTCCAAAGAAACTTTCGCAATTCCCTCTATTGGAGCTGCAACTGCACCTTCGGTCATTATTGCAACCGCAGTCCTTATAGCCTTGTCTATCGCAACAATAGCATCGAATTTCCCAAATCTACCCTCGATAATCTCATCGGAAATGATGAAGCAGATCCTATCTCTCGAGATCCCCTTCTCTTCGAGCTCCCTAATCCTCGAGGCGATTCCGTTGATCCCGATCAACTTCTCAACTCTTTCAGCCATGTCCTTCGCAATTAAGATTTCAACTCTTGGCTCGGGATCGAGACACTTGCTCCTCGCAAGCTCAGCGATCTTGTAAGCTTTTTCAAACTCCTCTATCAGCTTCCGGTGATAATCTTCAATCTCCCTTAGCTTTGAAACGTTACGATCTTCTTCAGCTTCAAAGATGGGGAAAAATTTGTCAAGCGTTACATCCATACGTTGAATTCAACATGAATAAAAAAAGCTTTCTGTATCGCAAAAAGTTTATGATCCTCCTTTTTTATTTTTCTCTCGTCCAAGAGCTCCTAAGGAAGATACGCTACTTCTTCTCCGTGATTGTCTTGATTATATCTTCCACCTTGCTCTCCTCGCCCTCAGCTATCTCAACGTATGCGCTGAACTTCTTGAAGTTCTGAAAATCGGTCAAGTAGTTTGCGAATATCGAGTTCGGAATTATTCCACCGTTCTCCGGTGCTGTGTCCCACAGCTTTACCCTGAACTTCAAGCTTCTCTCACCTTTCGAGATCAAAACAACGTCTCCGCTTTTTATACCAGACTTCTTTGCGAACTCCGGATGAAGGAGAACGATCGCATTTCTCTGCTCCCAGGAATACCTTGCGACGACAAAGAAGGCTTCAAACTTCAAGAACTTCGCAATTCTCATCATCATAATCCCTCCAAGATCTTTTTGAGAACGTAAACGTCATCTACCTCAGCTTTCTCGATTGGCTCAAGTTTAATTCGAACGCCATCGCTCCTAAGCATTTCTCCACCGCTCTCAATTCCAGAGAAGGCTGAGGATATCGTCACTTCTGCGCTCTTCGCAGTCAACGTGTCTTTGGGATCGACGACTATCTTCTTAACCTTCGAAAGCTTCTTCGCAACGTCTAATGGGAGCGAAGCAATCGGATCTGTCCCAACGATCAACGCTGTATCGATTTTCTCGTTCTTGAGCAGTTCTGAGAAGGAGAACTGCGGATCGCTCTTCCTTTCTTTGAAGCTGAACTTGTTGACCTCTCCGACCTCCTCAAACAAGGTTTCGTTGAAGCCCCGCATGTTCGCATGGAATCCAGCGGGTATGAAGTAAAGCGGTGCGAAGTTGTTCATTCTGTTGACGAAATCGAAAAATCTCTCGTAATTCCCGTTTAATCCGTATTTCAGCCCGAGACCGCCAAATAGGACGTTGAAATCTGCTTTTTTCATCTCCCTAACGATTTCTGCGACGTTGTATTTCCAAGCCTTTCCCTCCAAGGCTTTTTCAAACGACTCTATGAGCTCAATGTCGTTCTCGACCTTTATGAACTTCGCATTCTTCTTCGCAAGCTTGGCAATCTCGGATCTCCGAACGTCAACGACGACGAGAAATCGATCTTCGTCGTAGCCACGATTTCGCTTTGCGCCCCTTGGGTAGTAGCTGAACTTCGACATGTGTCTTGGAAGGCTGTGGTAGGGGTTCGTTCCCCAGTAGATGAGAACGTAAGCGTAATCTCTGACTTCATCGAGCGTTGCGGAAGGAATCCTTTTCCTCAGAATTGCCTCAACAAACTCGCCCAAGCAGAAGGAGGAGTTGTCGTCTATGTAGCATTGCAGTTTTTCCGCAATCTTCACAGCGAGTTTCTGCGCCTCTATGGTTGTCGTGTCCAAGCCGTAAATCGCAACGTTTTTCGCAGACTTCAAGGTCTCGATTGCAGATTCGATAGCCTTGTCGACGTCAACCTCTTTTCCGTTGACACGATTCTTAGCCCTCGGCTCCCTCAGAGAGATGTGCTTAAACCCCTTCTCGCATGCGTTCAAAACCTTCGAATCTTGGATCTCAACGTCTTCGCAAAGACAAGAACAACCTGTGCAGATCATCTTCATCCCTCCAAAAAGCTTATCGCATCCGTCGGGCAATTTTCACGACAAACAACGCAGAGGATGCGGTTTTTTCCGTATCTTCTGCAGAGATGCATGTTCACAATCACGAGCTTTCCGTTCTCGATCCTATAAATCGGATCCTTTATCGTTGGTCCTTTTCCAATTCCAGCACCATGCGGATCTCTTTCAACGTGCACCGGACATGCGACGATGCAGTTGCCACAGCCGTTGCAAAACTCGCTGTTCACTATTAGCCCGGTTTCGGTTGCCTTTTCCAAAGGTTTAAGAATTTCTTGGAGCTTCTTAAGCTGGACTTCGTATTTCTTCTCCTCGAACAATGGCTTACAATCCTCGAGCTTTTTTTCCCTGTTCAGCAACTTGAATGCAAAGCTCATGCAAGTTTGCTCACCGCATTTCTTGCAGTTCGTCTTCGGCAAAAGCTTGTAGATATCCATTGGGGTCAAAGGCATAAAAATAGTTTTTCTACAAAATAAATATGTTTCTCAGGATTTCTAAACGAGGCACTTCGCTATGGATACGCTGTAAAGACATTCAGAACAAGATCGCTCGTTCCCGTAACAGTCCATTCCATTTTCGAGGAACCAGCAACCGAAAACATGCGCACAGTCGCCACACCAAGGAAAATCCATGCTTTTTCGGAGCTTTTCAAAGTCTTCGAGATTTTCCAAGATCTCGTCGATCTCCTGATTTCGAAGGTCTCCGATGATAAAATCCCTCACGACCTTTTTCCTCCTGTTCACAAATTCCTCGTGCTCGTATGCGAGTTCCATGCAAACAGAGACTTTCCCATCCGCTCTGACAAAAATGCCATCGCAGTAAGGGCAATTTCTTTTCTCAGACTCACCAAAGAACTCAGGGACTATGAATTCTGGTCCCTTGATAGCGCTAACAAAATCCTCTGCCTCCTTCGCCTTCAGAATCTTTTGCTTTGCCTCAACTATTGCCTGCAGGTTCAAAGCCTTCTTCGCCACCTCTTTCCTGCCAGGATCGATGTAGAAGTGCCTGTGGATCATCTCTATTATCTCGTTCTCGCCCAGATTTACGTGGTCGAGGTTTATGCGTGATCCTTCGAAGTAAAGCGTCTTCTCATAGATCTTGGAGTTCGGAGCGATCGCATTCGTCGCCAAAACTCTGATTCCTCTCTCAGCAAAAGACTTCGCAAGGTTTAAGAAGTCTTGGAAGTTTTGCTCTAAGATAACGAACTGCGCAAAAGGAGAGTCGAGTTTTTCGAGCATCTTCATGGCTTTCTCAAAGGAGAAGCCTTTCCTAAAATCTGCGGTGTCTATCGAAACTCCTACGATGTCGAAGAGCTGAACAACTTCGTGATCTTCAACCATTCCGTTCGTGCTCAGAACAGTTTCGCCATCGACGAGGTTTAAGAGCTTCGCAAGGTTTTTGTTTAGCATCGGTTCTCCGAAACCGTAGAAGATGTAGCGCTTTGCAACGCCGGAAACTTTCTCGACAACTTCCTCAGCGATGTCCATCACTTTCTCAGGTTTTAAACAGTATTCGCATCGAAGATTGCAGTTCGTCGTTACTTCGATCTGCACCTTCTCTATCATCCCCCAGCCACCGGCGGGAAAACTGCGATTCTGTCTCCTTCCCTCAGCTTCTCTATCCTCTCGTCCTTTATGTTCCTACCGTTCACGGTTATCATCCTGTCATCACGGTATTTTCCGCTTTCATCGAAAACCTCTTTAAGGAACTCTTCCCCCAATAGCTTTCCCGCAGAAAGAAAGGCGCCTCTTAGAGTTCCGTCGCACTCAACCTCGATCGATCTCCCGAATTTTTCTCGCAACGTTGCGAAGAACTCGATCCTGACTTTCACAATCGAAGTTAGAATTAAACTTAAAAACCTTTTGCACAAACTCGCTCCAAAAAATGGAAGCTAATCCCAGCTTAAATCTTCAGCTCATAAACCTTCTTCATCTTTCCAAGCTCAACAACGCTCTCAACATCGCCACGCCTTATGACTCGAAATGCATGCTCTATAATTCTCCTATAGAACTCGCAGTATGGACTCTTGCTGAAAAGAGAGCCTTTTTCTGCGTAAACTTCCGCTGGACACGGGCTTCCGCAGATGTTTCTGTAAACGCAGTCCTTGCACTCCTCGATCCTTTCGACCGTTCTAATCCTAACAGATCCCAAGCTCTCTTTTAACTCAACTTGATCATCCAAAGCTTTTAAGGGTATTTTGAACTCCTCGATTCCGACGAACTCGCTACAAGGGAAAATTCCGTTGGGCGTTATTGCGAAGAACCTCCTTCCACCACCACACGGCGAGATGTCGCACTGGAGCACTCTTGAGTATGGGGCAACGATGCCAAGGACTATGTTTGCGAAGTCGCCGATCACAATTCTTCTTCCGTTTTTCGTATGCCAGATAGATCTCTCAACAGCCCTAATGAATTCGATGCTCATCCTTTCCTGATTCGCCCTTAAACTCCTTCCTCCTTCGCTTGTTCCACGCACTGGGTTCATCAAAACTACCCTCACTTTTCCAGCGAGGAGGTCGATCAGATCGCTCAGCTGGGAGCAGTTGAACTTCGTTATCGTCGTGATCACGTTGAATCTTCGATAACCTGCGAACCAGTCGATGATCTCGTTCACCTTATCGAAGTGCCCTCTGCCTCGAAGGAAATCCTCGACTTCTCTAACAGGGGAATCAAAAGATACTCCGACGTTGACCTTCTTCTCCTTCAAAAACTCCGCATCCTCTTCTGTGAGCAGAAAACCGTTCGTCTGGATCCCAAAGCTAATATCGGTGTTTTTCTCGATCAACTCGAAGATCTCATCTTTGATCAAAAGGGGCTCAGCACCATGGAAGATCACGTTCTTTATTCCGAGTTCAGCGATTTTTTCGATGAGAAGCTCCAGATCCTTTGGATCGATCCGTTTTCCCCTCTTCCTGAGCTTCTCTGGGATGTAGCAGTATGGACAGTTTGCGTTGCATTTCTCGGTTGCGTTAACGTAAACTACGCCAAAGTCCACATCGAACCGATACCTCCGCATCTTTTCCTTGAGCTCCTCGTTCAAACGCTCATACAGCCTAAGGATCTCATCAGGCATCTCGGAGTCGTAGATGCTCCAGAAGTTGGTCTCTGGGTCGATCGCAACTTTGAAGTCGTCGATTTTGACGTGGCTTAGGGGCATAAAAAACACCTCAAAAAATTAAAATGGGGAATCTTCAGCCATTATGTAGTGGGTAAGCCCTCCCCCAACTCCGCACTCGAATTGGAACGCAACCGCCATAGCGCTCCTTTAACGAAGCGCATATAAGCTTTTCTAATTATCTTGACTCGAAATCAAGAAATTTTTAATTCGAGCTCGAAGGCTCTTGAGCGTTCAACTGAAAGATTCTCGAGCGAATCCAGCAAAAAAGCAAAAAATACGATCTAAGCGGTTATCCAACGGAAAAAACGTGTTCGAGGTTTCATCATGCCACCAACGGCTTTTGTCGTGGAAGTTTGGCACGCCAAATCAGTTTGATCTATAAACCCTTGTTTTCGTAAAAGACGTTTGACTAAGCATTTTCCCGTTCGACCTTGCTAAACCTCTTCTACGTCCAGAGAAGAACAGACCCAAGGACTAAACGGTCTACAGCTTTTTAACTTGTCAGTTTTTTGTCTTCTCCCTAATCCCTCCATGAGTTTTCAAAGTTCTTCGATCGACTCCATCCATTTCTTCGCCAGATTTTCCCATCTCAGTATCTTGTGTATCATTTTATTTCGTCCTCATAGTCTGCTAAATTTGCGGTCACCTCGTAGAGTTCCTCAAATTCTTTATCAACATCTGAGGATAGCTTGATCAGATATTCAAGCGAGTGAGTTCTGCCAAATTCAACTCCTGCGTTAACTAAAAAAGCTTTCAGAAGTTTCTCTACTGCTTGCTGGCAATGAAAGCACAACGTATCAGTTATGACTTCCTCTTTGGGCAGGGTAATAAGTTTTTCTGCAGTTTTGTAATCGTTCAAAGCCTTAATCAGCCACTTTTTAACTTCTTCTTTCATAAGGTAATTCCTTCTCTCATAGCTGTTCTTACGACGCTACCAACGACTTCCCTCCTTTTCTCAACTTCATCTTTGCTTTTTATTAGAACATCGCATGCAATTCTTTGCTCAGCCAAGGCTTTCCTAAAAGCATGCGCTATCTTCATCTTCTCTTCTCTCGGAATCTCCTTTTCTGTGATTATTAGGAGATCCCAATCGCTATCTTTTCTGAAATCTCCCCTCGCCCTTGAACCGAATAGAACAATCTTCTCAACCCTAACTCCCGCTTTGTTGAAAACATCCAAGGTTATTTCCTTTATCTTAGCCCTCTCCATTTTAGTCATCTCTTCTTGAATCTATATAAGTTTCTCCTTGGCTCTTGCTTCTTCGATCGACTCCATCCATTTCTTCGCCAGATTTTCCCATCTCAGCCTTTCTGGTGGCTTGAATTTTCTTCGCTCGAAGTAAATTCTTTGCAGAGCTTTTGCAATGCTCTCCGCACTTGCATCGACGAAGTGCGTTCCTTCGTAATCCGAAAGCTCCGAAAGCCCACCGACCTTCGTTGCGACTATTGGAATTCCAAAGCTCATTGCGATGTGCGCAACTCCGCTCTGCGAAGCTCGCAGATAAGGAAGAACGATGACGTCGCTTGCTGAGAAGTAAAGGGAGACTTCTTCGTCCGGAACGTATCTGTTCACGAACACTATTTTTTCCCTAAGCCTTGATTCCTCGATTCTCTTCACACTCTCCTTGTCTTCCCAAACTTCCCCAACGATCAGAAGCCTCGATCTTTCAACGATCTCATTCGGAAGACTTTCGAACGCTTCAACCAAGTATCTAACACCTTTGTATGGTCTTATAAGACCGAAGAAAAGGATAACGAAGTCTTCTTTTATCCCCAAGAGTTCCTTGGCGTTCTCAACTCTTTCGTAGTGGTCGTAGATTCCATGCGGGATCACGGAGATTTTCGAGCTCGGAATTTTGTAGGCTTTCGAGATCAAATCTTTCTCAGCCTGAGAGTGAACAACTAATGACTTGCGAATTTCCTTATCGTTTTCCCCATAAGCCTCGAATAGATCCTTATCGGGAGAAAAGAGCTCTCCAATGGGTCGACGATCTCGTGGAACTCCAGAATTATCGGAACCCTTTTTCTGTTCAAGATCTCGATCGCAAGATACATGTGCGCAACACTCGAAGTCCACCATTGGAAAACGATTGCGTCGCAATCCTTTGCAAGTTTATAGGCTTTTATCCAGCTCAACGGATTGTTCCAGTCCAATATCTCGTGGACAGAGACACTTGGATCGAATTCTATCCTGGCAAGGTCTTTTTCAACCCTCCTCCACCCAGGAAAAAGCCTTTTTGGTAGCATTTTTCTGAAGAGGATCGCTTTGACTTTGGCATGAGCCGAAAGAGCGTTCGATAATCTAATCGTGTAATAGCTTATTCCCGAAAGGAATCGCTTCGATGGTCCGAAGATCGCAATTCTCATGTCGTTAGCAAGCCTTGGAACATTTAATCTTTCGTGAGGGAATGGATGGAAAGACTTATATATGTAGATACGTATATACGTTGTGAAGAAAGTTAAGGTTACGCTCTCGCTGAGGGAAGATCTCGTCAGGAGCTTGAAGAGCAAGCTTGCCTTCGAGAAAAGAAGTCTAAGCGATGTAGTCGAAGAAGCCTTGATCTTGTATGAGGGGTCCGAGTTCTTGGAAAGACTTTGCGAAGCGCTTGGTTTCGAGAAAAGATATACCTTCGAAACGAGACCTAAAGGGTTTAAAGCTGAAGAGATTGTGAGAGAGATCAGAGATGAGTTTGAAAAGCGTTTACCTTGACACAAGCGCTTTGGTCAAGAGATATGTTATAGAACAAGAAACCGATCGAATCGATGGAATCTACGAGGAATCCTATTCCGGAAGATTGATTTTGGGATTCTCAGTTTGGAACGTTGGCGAAGTTGCAGTCGTCTTGGACAAATACGAGAAAAGAGGGATTGTAAAGGATGCAAAAGACGTTTTTTCAAAGTTCATCGGCGAATCTCATCTTCTTTCAAAACTAAATCAGCTGAAAGTAGTTCCGATGAGCTTCAAGGTCGTGATGGATGCTGTGAATTATGTTTTCAAGCACGGCATTTATATGGCCGATGCAGTGCAAATAGCTTCTGCCAAGAATTTCGATGCCCTTCTAACTTACGATAAGAAGCTCGCTCAAATAGCGAGTATCGAAGGCTTAAACATCGTGCAATGAAAGTTCAGATGAGCGAAAGATAAACTTCTCTCGTCTTCTCTGCAACTTCATCCCAAGAGGGAATTCGAACGTCTTTTACTTCGACTTCCGAAGCTTTTCTTATTAGCTCAGCGAGCTCTTCTGCTTTCGGTGGATAATCTATGCCAAAAACGTTTCTTTCATCGATCCATTCAGCGAGAGCTGAGGTTTTTGCAACAACGCAAGGAGTCTTGCTTGCCAACGCTTCTGCAACCACGAGACCATAGGCTTCGAACTTCGATGGCAAAACGAGAACACTTGCTTCAGCGTATCTCTTCACGAGCTCTTCTCTACTCAGGTCTTGGTAAAACCTTATCCTTCCGAGAACTCCGAGATCTCTTGCAAGCTTTATGATCCTATTTTTGTAGCCCCCTTTGCCGACTATTTCGAGTTCGAACTCCTGAAGGAATTTTAAGGCTTTTACAACGTATTCGAGCCCCTTGTATTTCTCTATTCTTCCAACGAACAGGATTTTCTTCCCGATTCTTCTCTTTTCGATGAAATCTAAGCCTACACCGTTCGGTATGAGCCTGATCTTTTCTTCTTCTATTCCAAAGTCTTTCAAAACAAGGTTCTTTTCGAAATTGGAGACGCAGATGATTGCATCTGCCTTTTCAAAAACTCTTTTGCCGTAGATTTTGTAGAATCTGAAAAGAAAGTTCCTGAGAAAGCTGTGCCCGTGTCCATGGTAGTGCGGAGTAAAAACGAGTCTCCTTGGATTCGAAAGCGCAGCGTATAAAGCTGGAAATGCGTGGAAGTTGTGCGCATGGATTAGATCGTAGTCCCTCGAATGTTTTTTCAAAAAGCTTTTAAGCTCAGGAGAAACGAAGTAGGCGTTGCTTGGAGCATAGGATTTGAACCTTCTTACTTTGATCCCATCGATTTCTTCGAGCTTTGGAAGCTTCCCGCTTGGATCCGTCGTTAGGACTTCGAGCTCGAAGTTAAGCCTTTTCGCAATCTCGTAAACATGCGTCTCCACACCGCCTATGTATGGGAAGAATCTCGGAGTTACGATCGCTATCATATTCTCATCTTTATTTTTTCGACGATGAATCCAAGTAGAGTTGCCGAGCTTATGATTAAACCCAGGGGACTCCTTAGGTAGCGAAGAAGATACCTTCTCTCGACGGAGAGATCGTAATCTTTGAATCTCGCCTTGCTCCTACCTTCAGCAAAAGCCCTCTTTAGAACGTATCTCCAGCCCCTGTTCGAAACGATATGGTGAACTTTTATCGAGTTGTCAAGGAGAACTCTAAAGCCGAGCTTTTCAACTCTGAGAAAGAGCTCGGTTTCTTCTCCTGAGATCAAGCTACTACTTTTTCTCCCAAGCCCTTCTTTGAAAAATCCTACTTTTTCAAAGATTTCTCTTCTAACAGCAAAGAACGCCCCGACTGGTCTTAAGGCTTTGTCGTCTGTGCATCCAAAGATCCAATTGAACTGATCGGGAAGCCTTACTGAGTTCCTTGGCACTGGTTTTACCTGAACTCCGTAGACTGCAACTTTTTCATCTTGAAAAGCGCTCAAAACCCTTGAAAAAGTGTCCTTATCTGGTAAAACTACGTCATCGTCTATGAAGACTATGATCTCCCCGCTCGACTCCTCTATCCCCTTGTTTCTCGCCTTAGAAAGCCCTTCTCCATCCGATTCGACGACCTTTATTCTTAAATCATCCAGCTTTATCAGATCCTTTTTTCCCTTATCCGTAACCACAATTACTTCGTCTGGGGGAAGATCTTGGGCTTTTATGCTCTCGATTAGTTGCAACAGCTGGGATAATCTGTTAGGGGTCGTTGCTACTACCACGGAGAACTTCATTTTACTTCATCGTTCTTCTTTGATATATTACTTTTTTCAATTCGCTCTATTCCAAACCATCTCGCCATCTCCTTTAGCTCGTGATACCTCGTGTCCATTCTCTGCACAACGTATCCCGCCAAGATCGCAAGAAGCGAGAGGATCGGGTGTATGGAGAAGAAGAATACGAAAACGAGGATCGAAACGAGCATCGCTATCGGAATTGTTCTGCTCTCATATCTTTCCTTTGCAAGCTTGAAGTCCATTATCAGTTCTTCTGAAGGCTCCTTTTCTGAAATTACAGCCTTTGCTATTGCAGCCGAAACCATGCAGGCTTGGAGCATCGCCTCGTTCGGATCTTTCTTTGGTTTAACGCTGTTCACGATGTTTTTGACGTAGCGAGGAGAGTTGACCGCCCCTCTTATCCCCTTTTCGATCGCCTCCCTGGGCGTTTTTAAAGAACTCACGATTTCTTCTTTGCTGTCGTGCGATAAGCCGAGGAAGCCCTTTGAAACGCTCATGTCTTGAACGTAGTGCAAAGCCCTTCCAAGGCTCCTCATCGCTCGCAAATCGTCTCCTTTTAAGTAAGACAATCTCGCATTCCAAATGTAGTCCATTATCACTCCGATTTCAGGGCTGTGATGGGACATGTAGCTCCTGTAAAGCCTTCCTCTCCTTCCAACTTTCCATACCTCATCGGGGAATTTGTCCGGCTCAACGATCCCTTCGCAAAGCTCTCTTTCCAGTTCTCTTGGCAGATTCAGGGCTTTTGAGATCTCCTTTGCTATTGCTATGTGCGTCCTCCATTTCATCTAGATCCTCAATGTTTGTAGAAAAGCTTTAAATCTTACTGCACTCTTTTTCTGTGGAAGTCTGCTTCGTTTATCTTGATCCGCATCCATCGCACAAAGGATTTGCCGAAGCCGTCAACGCAAAGTTTTGCCATTATCATGGAAAGTTTAAGGATCTCAGGATTCCAAGGGCATTGAAAAGCTTTTTTGGTGGTTTAACGTTACCTAAGGCAGATATATATTTAGCAGAAGGTGGAGCTCCTTTGCTCCCTATTTGGATAAAGAAAAGATCCCATAAAGCTTTGAATATCGAAATAGTCGGAGATGAGACTTTTATGGTTTTCGAGGAAACTTCGAAGGAGCTTAGAAAAGACTATCCTTGGTATGTGAACAAAGTCCATAAAATTACGATGAAATCGATAGACGGAGCCATTGCGGTCTCAAAAATGGCAGAAGAGAGCATTAGAAAATACTTAGACATTCCCACGAGCGTTGTATATCCGTATATCGAACCAGAACTCTATGAAAGACTAAGGAATGTTAATCCCAACATCGAGAGCTTTAACATTATCTCAGTTGGGTATGCAAGATCTTCAAAGGGAATGGACATTCTCCTCCAGGCTTTTAAAATCGTGAAAAAAGAAGTGGATTCAGCGGAGCTTTTTATAGTTGGGAAAGGACATCCGAGGGAATGGGAAAAATTCGAAGGCGTTCATGTTCTCGGATATGTTCAAGATCTCGCAACTTATTTTGAAAAATGCTCCCTTTTTGTTCAATCTTCGAGAGCTGATACTTTTCCCGTTGCGACTTTGGAGGCTTTAAGAGCTGGGCTTCCAGTGATTGTGACTGAAAAAGTTGGAACGAAAGAAGTTGTTGAAAACCTTCGAAAAGATTTTGTTAGAAAAGTTTCCGCTGAAGACATAGCAGAAGGAATTCTGAATTACTTCGATCTTTCAATCTCTAAAAAGGTTGAGCTATCTAAAAAAGCAAGGGAGCTTTCAGAGCCTTTTAACAAAGAAGAGATGTGCAAGAGGTTTAGAGAAGAATTCTGGAAAATTGTTGATGAAATTTCACCAGAAAAATAGATCTTCCTCTCCCTTATTAGCTAATTTGAATCTGTAGTCGTCTCTTATCGAGAGAACGAGCTCCGAGATTTTGTATCGGTCTTGCATGCTTTAATGGGAGTTAAAAAGGCTTTAAGAATTTAAACAGTTAATCTAAATCTTCCCTAGAGCTCAAAACTGTAGAACTTCCATTTTCAGCCCTTTTATAGCTTTCTGAAACAGAGTTCTTTGCGAGATCGCTCCTCATTTGACGCACACTAAGAATCGTTCCTTCGAAGCTGACAACTCATTGTCCCCTATGAAAATAGTTTTTCCTTTTATAGCAACCTTATACCTTCCCACATCGGGTAAGACACTCGTAAAGACGAACACCGAAAATGGACTCGGAACTATTAACAGCGGATAATAGGGTCCTCTCCTGGTGGTGGTTGGCAAGGAGTTAAAAGAGAAGCTATCATAAAGTCCCTTGAAATAAATCCTTTGCCCTATTAGAGCCTTGTATAAGTTTGAGAGGTAGCTCCTTATGGTGACAAGCGATCTTATCTTTCTTAGAAGCCCTTTACTCCAATAAGTTTTTAGAAGGAACTGCTCGTTTCTAGCGCTCAAGTATCGTGTCAGTGATGAAACCTTGCCAAAAGTCTTAGATTCAAGATGTACACCTACAACAGCAGGCAAAACAACACTTTTCACTCCATGCGTCCATAGAAGGAGACCCAGCTCTGTGTCATCGTAATAACCAAATAGGCGAGGATTGAGAACGTAGGGATACACGGGTAGATTTTTGAGTAGTTTCAGGTTTACAATCATAAACGCTCCAGAGGCATAGCTAATATAGGAGATCCTATCGGGATACTCCGAGACTCTATGCCCATTATACCTCGCAATAATGCTCAGAAAAACGTCAAGATAAAATCCCGCATCGATTATAGTCTTTCCATCACCATACAAGTTTATACCTTGGACCACCCCAACGTCTTCATGTGACTTAAGGAATTTAACCATCTCCTTCAAGCTATCGCTGTTCTTCACTATGAAGTCGTTGTTCATCGGAACCACATAATCATAGCGTTTTCCGAAACCCATGAGCGTTTTAAGACCCTCCGCTATTCCTCCTGCATACCCATAGTTTTTGTCAAACTTTATCAGCGTTATATCTCCTCCATAACGATCCTCAATGGCTTCCACGCTTCCATCTCTTGAGTTGTTATCCACAACAACCACGTCGAAATCGGGATACTCTATGCCAAGAGCGCTGTCTATGCTTGAGAACAGTATAGAGCCAAGTTTACTCAAGCCGTTGTAATTTGGTATGAGTATGGCGACGTTCTCTGTCATTTATTTATCACCTTTCTTCGACTCTTCCTCAATTTCCTGTATCGGCTCTGGGGTTGGAGTGGTGGCCAAAGTGTAGCCTATCAATCCAACAACTCCAAAAACTCCCATTACAGCTATCAAGCCCGTAAGTTTTAGCAAGAGTATATCCAATCCCTCTATCGGTGGGAAGAAGAGAAGCCAAATATATGCGATTATAACTGCAATCGAAGCAAGCAATAAAGTTACCCCAATCACCCTTTCCTTCTTCATAACGCTTTCAACTTCCAAAAGAATATAAGTTTTGCCATTGTTGTCCTTTAGCCTAAATAACGCATTTTGGAGTTGCTAACGCTGTCTTACCAGAAAAATAAATCTTCTTCGTAATTTTTAACAAGTCTGAACTTGTAATCGTCTCTTATCAAGAGAACTTGCTTAAGACTTCGAAGAACTCCTTCACGTAGCGATAGAAGAGCTTCGGATAATCCTTCTTCGGAATTCCATCGAGCATAACCAGAGTTTTAGTCTTTTATTTAAATGTTTCTGCATTCTGCACACCATATCATCACTCAAGCGAAGTCTCGATCTTCTGAGCTTCTTCAACTCGAAAACCTCAAAGATCCATCGTTCCAGCTTTTTCTCAAGCCAAAAATCCCGCCATTTGCCGAAAAAGAAACCTTGAACTCCTCAACGCCTTCTCTCCTTAACCCTCACAGATAAAAGCGATCTCACAACGATTGCCCAGCCGATCGCAACCAAGATAAGTCCAGCGTAAACGAATTTTATCGCAATCTCAGGCTTTCCAATCGCCAAAAAATATTCCAGAAGCGACGATTAAATATCCAAAAGTCTTGACAAATGCTCCTAAGATTAGATTTCTCGCTTCTCGAGCTTTTAGGATCTCGATCATCTGAGCCTGAACTCCCACTCGCAGAAGTAATCCCTAATCTCAGGAGGAGCGTAAACACACTTAACCTCGATTCTCTCATCTATCTCCTTCGCAAACGCCCTGAATTCTCTGAAATGCATCTCCCTGCATGGAAAAATCGCTCTCCCGCTCCTAATCCTTGCGATCTGCGGTAAGCAGTTCTTAACCCTTATTATCAGTCGATCCTCAAGCTTCTCGAACTCGTAGCCAAGAATTTTGCACCAAGGAAAAAGCTTAATAGCCTTTTCAAATCCCTCAAGCCCATTCTCGTTTATCCCAAACCTCTTCTTTATCTCCCTCGCAGATCTTCCACCAATCTCTTCCCAGATCTTCTCGTTCAGCCTTACAGCGTTCTCGAGCCCAAACTCGTCCTCGACTGCGAGAAACCAAAGCGCATCCACAAGCCTATACTGCCTGAGCAAGAAGTCAACGTATTCCTCCATGCGAGAAATTGCAAAGAATCCAAAAAAGCTTTTGGTTTCAGAAAAAGTGGGAGACGGTCGTGAATCGGAAGTCCTAACTATCAGCAACCAAAGCTCTGAAGCTTTCGCCTCAGGCTTCAGTTACTGATTGTTGAACTTCCTTTCCTACGACCGCCTCCCAAAGTAATGTGTTCATCATGATATATAAAGATTTCGCTCGATCTTTATAAATCCCTTGAGAGAGTTTCACAAATTGGTTATCACCTTCGAAAAAAGAAAAAAGCATATAAGGGTGGGGAGGACTTGAAATCATGAAGATTGCGATCTTGGCGTGTGACAACATTAGGGATAAAAATCTCTGCGTCGGAGATGCGAGATGTTTTGTAGCCTTTAACAGGCGGGACGATGAATTCAAGAGGTATAAAGACGAGAACGCTGAACTTGTCGGAATCGTGGGCTGTGGAGGATGCGAAGGCAATAGGAACAGAGTCGTTCTCAGCTTAGCGACTTTGTCCGAGACCCTTTCCTTGTTGAACGAGAAAGTCGACGTTCTTCACATCGGAACTTGCATTCTGAACTTCTGCCCGAGGAAAGATGACCTTCTGAAAGCAATAAGAGAAAAGACCGCAGTAGAAATCGTTGAGGGAACTCATAGATACCCGAGAAAGATCTTTTGAGCTTTAAAAAATTGAAGCGCTACAAGAGAATTGCATCCGCAAACCCAGAATGTTACTGGGAAGAGTCTCAAATTATTTGACTTGAAAGGATTTTAACCTTGTAGCGGGAACATGGATACGCCAAATACTCAAGGATGGAAAGATAGAGCTACTGGGCACATTTCAAGAGATTTTCTGGAAATGGCTTGCGGATTAAGGCTACGTTCAAAAATGGGAACGTATTCCACATCCCGCTCGAGGATTGCGATATCGCTCCAAGTTCCAAGCGAGGAGAACGTGTTCGAAGGTAAGATAACGCAGATAACCGACCTAGGGAATTTTGTGAAGTTAAAAGTCGACGTAAGAGGAGAGGAATTCGTTGTTCAAACGAGAAAACGATTTTTCGAAGACTTGAAGGTCAACGTAGGTTTACATAGCTTTCAAAGCGTCATCCGTTAGAGCTCACTTGAGCTCTGGTTTAATCTTCTTTGCAATCTCAAAGCTCTTAATCGCCTCCTCTTTTCTCCCAAGTTTCTCGAGAGCGATGCCTTTGTTATACCACGCCTCTGCAAAGTCTGGCTTAATCCTTACAGCTTCCTCAAAGCTTTTTATCGCCTCCTCGTATCTCTTCAGCTTGTAAAGCGCAACCCCCTTGTTATACCACGCCTCAGCGTAGTCCGGCTTCAGCTCCAAGACCTTTTCGAAGCTCTTAATCGCCTCCTCGTATCTTTTGAACTCCGAGAGCATCACCGCTTTGTTGTTCCACGCCTCAACGAAGTCTGGCTTGAGTCTTATCGCCTCCTCGAAACTTACCAAGGCTTCCCTGTATATCCTAAGCTTGTAAAGCGTCGCTCCTCTGTCGTTCCAAGCTCTTGCACAGTTTGGATCGAGCTTTATTGCCTCTTCAAAGCTTTTGAGCGCTTCCTTGTATTTTCCGAGCTTGTAAAACTCTGCGCCCTTGCTGAGCAAGTCCTTTGCATCGGGCATAACTCTACTCCAAACTGTTTTATTTAAGCGTTTCCAGTCGAGAACCAATTGTTACCAGCTGTTCGTCGATTCTATTAACTCCTCATCCCATGAACCATAATCGCCGAGCTTCTTGCTCTCCAGTGATATATTCACTTGGAAAAATATTTATACTGCAGAAATCGCAAGTCGCCCAGGGTGGTTTCGTGGAGAGGGAGAGATGGGGAGGGACTTGGGTTTTCGTATTCGCTGCGATCGCCTCAGCCATAGGGCTCGGGAACGTGTGGCGCTTCCCATACTTGGTTTACAACTACGGCGGTGGAGCTTTCTTGATCCCATACATCGTATCCCTAATCGTCATCGGAATTCCTTGGTTCATCGCAGAGGTTGGGATGGGTCAGATAATGCAAAAAGGTGCTCCAGGGACGATGGCGTCGATAGGCAAGAAGTTCGAGTGGATTGGCTGGTTCTCAGTCTGGGTGGCGTTTTTCATAGTGTCTTACTACACCGTGGTCTTAGCGTGGTCTGTGCTCTACCTTATTCACTCTGCGACGCTCTCGTGGGGTGTTGGAGCCACAGCGGCTGAGAACGTGAAACCATTCTTCTTCGGGAAGATCTTGGGGTTAACGGATGGCGTAGCAGAATGGGGGAGCTACCAGCTCCACATAATCTTTGCGCTGATATTCGTCTGGCTCGTGATCTACTGGATTGTTTACAGGGAAGTCGAGAGACTTGGGAGACTCGTGAAGTGGACAGTCATCATCCCATGGATTCTGATCTTAGCCCTAATAGCCCGTGGTGTCACGCTACAAGGGGCTGATCTTGGATTGGAATACTATCTAAAGCCGAACTTCTCAGCGATAATGAACGGCGAGGTTTGGTTTGCTGCGGTGAGCCAAGTTGCCTTCACGTTGTCCCTCGGAATGGCTGTAATGTTCGCATACGGTAGCTACAAGCCAGAGAAAGAAGACATAAATGCGACTTCGGTTGTAACAGCGTTTTCAGATACCGCAACAGCATTCTTTGCGGGAATCGCAGTATTCTCGACGCTTGGCTTCCTCGCAATGCAACTCTCTGCTCCAGTGGACAAAGTCGTTGCAAGTGGCATAGGGCTTGCTTTCCTAACCTACCCACTTGCGATCTCGATGATGGAGAGCGGGGCTCAAGTGATTGGAATTGCCTTCTTCGCAACCCTCTTCTTGCTTGGTCTGGGCTCAGCAGTTTCCTTAGCAAAAGCGATAACAACTGCGATCCAAGATAAATGGGGATACAGCACGAGGAAGGCGACAAACATTGTAACAATCCCCGCCTTGCTCCTTGGGATCGTCCTTTTCACTCCCGGCTCTGGGCTCTACTGGCTCGACATCGTTGACAGAGCAGTTTCCTTCTATGGACTAATACTGGCTGGACTCCTGCAGATCGTCGTAATAGCCTACTTCTATGGAGCCGAGAAGCTTAGAAACGACGTGAACAAAGTGTCATTTGTCTCGCTCGGGAAGTGGTTCGACTACTCGCTTAAGTTCATAGTCCCCCTTGGAATGGTCTACGTCCTCGCCTGGGGATTCTACAGCGATGTCATCCAGAGCCCACACAGCTACGGCGGTTATCCGCTTTGGGCTACCGCAATAGCGCTTTGGGGTCTTTTGCTTCTGATCTTTGTGCTCTCGATCCTTAGCGCAGTCAAAAATCCCAAGGAGGGATCAAAATGAGCCTCGAAGCCTGGATTACTTTTATCGTGTTCACAGTGTTCCTTCTCGGAGTTCTCGGGTATTTCGTCAGACTTCTCTCAAAAAAAGCCAAGTAAATTTTTTATTCCAAAAATCGGCGCATTTTTTGTGAAAAACACGATTTGACACAAGAAAGATAAGCCACGTTTTTCAGCCGAGAGAACAAGTTGAAAAGATTTTTTAACGAGAGCAAACTTGAGACGTGAAAAAGGTTGCAATAGCGATCATAATCCTGGCGATCGTTACGAGGTTTGCCTTCCTCGACGCACGCCCGATGGATCATGACGAGAGTGTTCACGCATGGATTTCGCTTAAAAACGTTGTTGAGAGACCAACCTACACTTACGACCCAGCTTTCCACGGACCCTTCGTTTACTTCGTCATCTCCCTTTCCTTCATCGCCTTCGGCGACAGCGACTTCGCCTCAAGGCTACCCGTAGCGGTGTTCAGCATTCTCGGCGTATTCTTTGCTTTGAGATTCGAAAGATGGTTTGGGAAGTCTGCGTATTTCTTAGCTTTGTTCATGCTCTTCTCTCCGTCAATCCTATACTACTCACGATACGCAAGAGACGACGTTATCGTGGTTTCGAGCTTTATCGCATTTCTCTACTTCTACTTCAGATACAGAGAGGAGAAAAGCCTTGCAAACGCTTTGATAGCAACTCTTTTCCTCGCAATAATCTTCACCGCAAAGGAGAACTGGGTCCAATACTTCGCAGTGTTCTTCACAGCTGTTCTCATCGACAGGATTCAAAGAAGGGACTTCAGGGTAGATGCAAAAATTCTGCCCTGCGTAGCCCTTTTCCTCTTCGTCTCAGCTTTTCTTTACTCTTCAGCCTTCGCATACGTAATCCATGGGAAAGGAATCGAGGTGATGTTCAACAAGGAATGGGTAGAGAGATTCGTGGAGAGATCTCTCCCATACTGGCTTTCCCAAGGCGTGAGCTCGCCACACGAGAAACCAATCTACTACTTCGCAAACATACTTCTTCGCTACGAATTCTTACCAATTGCGATCGCAATAGCTTCGATCCCAAGGAGAAGGAGCTTTGAGTTCAAAGAGATGCTCGCAATCGTCTGGGTTGTGATAGCGTTCGTTTTTTACCATGCGATGGTATACAAGACATCCTGGCTCGTCGTTCATCTCGCAACACCTGTTGCGTTCTTTGCGATGGTTTTCATGCGAAGAGACTTCTTCGAGAAAAGGGAAACGAGGATCGCATTTGCAATTGGCTTCATCGCAACTCTCTTGATCTCGATCCACATAACTTACTTCGACTACAACAACGTTTCTCAACCCCTAATCTACGTCCAAACGCAGAACGATGCAGTAAAGATGGCTGAAAGGATAAAGGAGCTTGTGAACAAGAACTACAGCGTCGCAGTTTTTGCGGTCGATGGGCACTATTGGCCTTTGCCTTGGATGTTGAGAAAAGAGAACGTTGCATTCACAACCCAGTGTCCACAGGGTTACGACTACGTTTTTGCAGTAAAAAGAGACTATGGTTGCCTCAGTGGATACGAGATCGTTGGAAGCTATGAGCTGAGGAAGTTCTGGGAGTTTTACGAGCTAAGAAAACTATGATCGTAAAGGTCGGCGGTAGCGTTGCTGAAAAGCTCGAAGTCGTTTTCGATGCACTTTCAAAGCCTGAAGACGTGAAAGTTATCCCGGGAGGCTGGATATTCGCAGATCTCGTTAAAGATCTGAAGCTCAGCGATGAGCTTTCGCACTGGATGGCGATTCTTGGCATGAGCCTTTACGGATACTACATGATGCAATTCGCAGAGAAGAAGGGGTTCGAGATCGTTGAGCCAGAGAACTTTGAAGAATTGAGGGAGAAGGGAAAGTTCATAGTTCTCCCATACAGGCTTATGAAGAGGTTCGACGAGCTCCCGCACTCATGGGATGTAACCTCGGATTCCATAGCAATCTGGATCGCATCGAAGCTTGGAGAAAAAAGGGTTGTGAAGGTTACCGCTGTCGGAGGGGTTTTGAGGGATGGAAAGATCTTGGAGTTCGCAAAACCAGAAGATGCGACTCGAGTTGTGGACAAATACTCGTCGATTTTGCTCAGAGATCATAGAATCGAGCTCTTTGTTTGTTCTCCTGAAGAGCTAAAAAATTATATATTGAGAGGGGGAGCAAAAGGAACGTTCGTGAGGGGTGATTGAATGGCGATCGCGAGATGTATAAGCTGTGGAGCTGTGCTCTTAGGAACGGAATACGTCTCATTCCCGTGTCCGGAATGCGGGACAAAGATATACCGTTGCAAAAGGTGCAGGAAGCTCTCGAACAAGTATCAGTGCTCTTGCGGATTCGTGGGACCTTGAGGTGGTGAAATGGGGAAGGTGTTCGTCAAAATAAGGATCATGCCCTCGGATGTGAGCATCGATCTCAATGGTGTCAAGGAGAGAGTTCTGAAGCTGAATTTTCCAGACGTCGAGCTCAGAGATCTCGCAATAAAGCCAATAGCCTTTGGCTTAAAATCCTTGAATGTTCTCGCTGTCATGCCGGATGCGGAAGGGATCGTGGACAGATTCGTTGAAGCGCTGGGGAGAATAGAAGGAGTCGAAAGTGTAGAGATCGAAGAAATGGAACTCGTATGAAGCTCGTCCGCATCATCGCACCGCCCTTGGCTGCGAACTGTTATCTGATAATCGACGAGAAAAAAGCGCTGATAGACGTTGGCGGGGATGCGGAGTTCATATTCCGTGCTGTTAAAAGGCACATAGATCCGAAAGAGCTCGATTACGTTTTCCTAACACATTCGCACTACGACCACGCTTCTGCGGCGGGGTTTTTCAAGGGAATTGCGAAGATTGCGATCCACGAAGATGAGATCAAGCTGATGAAACTGCAAAGCTTCGCTTCTGTATTCGGGCTCAGATTTAAGCCATTCGATCCAGACATAGTCCTAAAAGGCGGTGAAAGCTTCGAGCTCGGCGAAACAAAGCTCGAGATAATCCATACTCCCGGACATTCTCCGGGGAGTATTTGCCTATACGAGCCAAACAAGAAATGGCTTTTCAGCGGAGACACGGTTTTCGCATACGGTAGCTTTGGTAGATACGATTTGCCCGGCGGAGATCCTGAGAAGCTAATAGAGTCCATAGAGCGCCTCTCGAAACTCGATGTCGAAAATCTTTATCCGGGGCACGAAGATGTCGTAGAGGGTAATGCGAAGGAGAGCATTCTCGAATCCCTCCGCATTGCGAAGATGTTCATATAGATGTGAAAGCTTTATATGCACTCCTCGAAGTTTTGTGTATCAAAAGGGTAGGTGATGGGTATGCCTAAGGAAAAGGAGCACATCAACGTCGCCTTTATAGGGCACGTGGATCATGGGAAGAGCACGACGATTGGTAGGCTTCTTTACGAAGTTGGAGAAATTCCAGAGCACATAATAGAGAAATACAGGAAAGAGGCGCAAGAGAAGGGAAAAGCGACGTTTGAGTTCGCATGGGTAATGGATAGACTGAAAGAGGAGAGAGAGCGTGGTCTTACAATCGATGTGGCGCACAGGAAGTTCCAGACAGACAAATACTACATAACGATCGTCGACTGCCCAGGGCACAGGGACTTCATAAAGAACATGATCACAGGCGCTTCGCAAGCAGACGCTGCAGTGCTCGTCATGGATGTCGTGGACAAAGTCCAACCGCAAACAAGAGAGCACGTTTTCTTGGCAAGAACCTTAGGAATAAACCAGCTCATTGTTCTAATAAACAAGATGGACAGGGTTAACTACGAGAAGAAGGAATACGAAACGGCGAAGGAGGCGTTGGCAAAGATACTGAGAATGGTAGGCTACAAGGTCGAAGAGATCCCGTTCATTCCAGCCTCAGCCTACTATGGAGACAACATAACGAAGAAGAGTCCAAAAATGCCGTGGTATAATGGACCGACGTTGCTTGAAGCGTTTAACTTGCTAAAGCCACCAGAAAAGCTCGTTGACAAGCCATTGAGGATTCCAATCCAAGACGTTTACTCGATCAGCGGTGTTGGAACTGTGCCAGTTGGAAGAGTTGAGAGCGGAATTCTTAGGACTGGGGACAAAGTAGTCTTCGAGCCAGCTGGTGTGAGCGGTGAAGTTAAGAGCATCGAGATGCACCACGAGCCAATTCCAGAAGCGTATCCAGGAGACAACATTGGTTTCAACGTCCGTGGCGTTGCGAAGAAGGACTTGAAGCGTGGAGACGTTGCAGGGCATCCAACGAACCCGCCTACAGTCGTGAAGGATTTCACAGCACAGATCGTAGTGTTACAGCACCCAACCGCAATCACAGTCGGCTACACGCCAGTAGTCCATGCACACACAGCACAGGTTGCGTGCAAGTTCGTTCAGTTGATAAAGAAGATCGATCCAAGGACTGGACAGGCAAAGGAAGAGAACCCGCAGTTCCTCAAGACTGGTGACGCAGCAGTAGTCAAATTGGAGCCAACGAGACCAATGGTAATCGAGAAGGTCAAAGACATACCACCGTTGGGCAGATTTGCAATACGAGACATGGGTATCACCGTTGGTGCGGGAATGGTTTTAGACGTTACCCCGAGAAAATAAACCCATTTTTTTGGTGGTTATATGGCGATCAGGGGACCAAAAGCAAGGATAAAACTATCGAGCCTAAACCCAGCAGATCTCGATAAAATCTGCAACCAAATCAAGGAGATAGCATTGAAGACTGGTGTAGAGATAAGCGGACCGATACCCTTGCCAACTAAACGCCTCGTTGTGCCAACGAGAAAAGCTCCAGACGGCGAAGGGAGCAACACATGGGACCACTGGGAGATGAGGGTGCACAAACGATTGATCGACATCGCAGCAGATGAGAGAACGCTTAGGCAGATAATGCGCATCCAAGTGCCGAGGGACGTGAACATCGAAATCGTTCTCGAGTCCTGATGCTTTTTAGAGTTGTTTTCCTCGGCACCGCAGGTGCGGTTCCTTCTTCCGAGAGGAACACCTCTGCAATTTTTGTTCAATACTCTAAGCATAGATTTCTCTTCGATTGTGGCGAGGGGACGCAGAGACAAATGATAACAGCAAAGCTCGGATTCAGAAACCTCGACCACGTTTTCATAACACACATGCACACGGATCACTTCATCGGCATCTTTGGTTTAATCGAGACGCTTTCGCTGAACGGAAGAAAAAAAGAGCTCAACTTCTACACTCCAAAGCCCGAAGTTCTAAGAGCTTTGTTTGAGATCTTCGGCTACGAGAATCTCGAGTTCGATTTGAAAGTGCACAAAGCTTCCGACGGTGATGAAGTTCGCTTTGAAAACCTCAGAGTTTTAGCTTTCAAGACCGAGCACATAGTGCAGAGCGTGGGCTATGCGTTGATCGAAGAAGACAGCAGAAAGTTCGACAGAGAAAAAGCAGAGAAACTCGGAATCCCACCAGGACCGCTTTACGCCAAGCTGAAAAAAGGGGAAGCGGTTCTTTGGAAAGACAAGCTCATAACCCCCGATATGGTTCTCGGAGAAGTAAAAAAAGGAAGAAAAGTCGTCTACACGGGGGACACAAGACCTTCTGAAAGAATTGTAGAGATTGCGAAAAACGCAGATCTTCTGATCCACGACGCTTCCTTCAGCGAAGACCTCAAAAGCTGGGCAATTGAAAGCGGGCACTCAACTGCAAGGGAAGCGGGAGAGGTTGCAAAGAGGGCGAATGTGAAGAAGCTGATACTAACGCACATAAGCGCAAGGTTCTCTAAAAACCCAGATACCTTGCTAAGGGAAGCAAAAGAAGTTTTTGAGAACGTAGAGGTTGCTAAGGACTTCTTGGAGATCGAGATTAAATGAGCTAAAAAATTAGCCTACCAAAAACTGCACTATAAGTAGCGCCAAGGCTACCACAGACAGCAACACGATGTCGGTTCTATCGACCGCGAGGTTCATAATCTCTCAACATTGTCAAAGTATATAAAGTTTTCTCCTATATATAGAACTGTATTGTTACAATCATGATCATCATTGGCTTGGCTGATTAAAAACCAAAAAGCTAATATAAACTCTGTTAACCTTGAGAAGAACTCGAGGGGATCAGCATGATCTCAAGAAGAAAATTCTTGATAATCGCAGGAGCAAGTGCTATAGCAACAATGTTACCTTTACAGATCTCCGCAAAAACTCTGAAGAGCGAGAGCACGAGAAGATGGGCAATGGTTGTGGACGTTGAGAAGTGCACAGAATGCGTGAAAGAGTTCATAAAGAAAACTGGTAACGAAGAAGTGAAACCGCCTTGCGTCGTAGCTTGCGATAGGGAAAATAACGTTCCAGAGTTCGAAGAGAAAGCAATCGATCCGCAGTGGATAAGGATTGTGAAGTTCAAAAACAAATACGGAGACGAGTTCTACGCTCCACTGCTTTGCAACCACTGCGAGAACCCGCCTTGTGCGCAGGTTTGTCTTACACAGGCGACGTTCAAGAGAAGCGATGGGATCGTAGAAGTCGATATGCACCGTTGCATCGGCTGTAGATACTGCATGATCGCCTGCCCGTATGGCTCGAGAAGCTACAACTTCAAAGATCCCCGTGAGGGGCTTAAGGAAGTGAACCCAAAGGTTCCGATGAGAACGCAAGGTGTTGTTGAGAAGTGCACGTTCTGCGTCCATCGCATCGACGATGCGATTGCAAAGGGCAAAGAGCCTGAGCCCGCTTGCGTTGAAGCATGCAGACTCTACGGAAAAGGCTCGCTGATCTTCGGGAACGTCAACGATGAGAACAGCAAAATATCCAAGGTTCTTAGGAACAACACGGTTATCCAGTTTAGAGCGGAGTTGGGAACGGAGCCCCATGTTTACTACTTGCCGATGAGGAGGTGATTTTGTGGTTAACGAAATAGATTTCAAGAAGATCGAAGGTTCCTCGCCTCAATACTTTGCGCTCGTCGCAATTTTAGCGTTTTTCACAGCGCTTGGAATTGTAGCCTACATACTCGACCACGAGTTCCATCTAAGCGGTTTGAGCAACCGTGTTCCTTGGGGAGTCGTTAACGCAGGGATCCCGTATTTCATTGGTTTGAGCGCAGGTTCGCTCATCGTCTCAGCCTTAGCGGGAGTTTTCAAAATAAAGCGCTTTAAGGTTTTCAGCAGAATTGCAGCGTTTTTCGCAGCAGCGTATATAGTTGCGGCGATTGCAAGCATCGCACTCGATATAGGGAAGCTCTACCACTTCGGAAACGCAGTGATCTACTTCAACCCGACGTCCATATTCTCTTGGAACGCATTCTTCTACTCAAGCTACTTCGTGATATGCGCCCTTTATCTGCTCGCACAGTTCGAAGAGATGGAGAGGTTGACGAGGTTCTTTGCATGCTTGGCGGTTTTCTGGGCTGTGCTCGTGCACAGTGGCACGGGAGCGATCTACAGCTTCATGTATTCCCGTGAACTCTACCACTCCGCATTGACTCCACCGATGTTCATCGTCTGCGCCATCACCTCCGGGCTTGGGTTGCTCATAGCCACGTTGTATTTCACGTTCAAGTTCACAAAGCGTGACCTCGAAGTAAGGCTACTTAGAGAGCTCGCCCTAATCTTTGCAGGCTTGGTTGCGGTTCTCGGCTACATGCTCGTAGTAGAGGCGCTTGAAAAAGGCTACATCCCAGCGGTTGCGCCGGCAACGAAGTTTGTCTATCTAACTCCGGAGCACGGAATCTTCTGGAGCTTCTGGCTACTCATGATCTTCGGAATTATAATCCCGTTCTTGGTCGTCGTAATTCCGAAAACTGGCTTCGATCCAAGGTGGCTTAGCGCAGTCGGAATCTCGCACGCAGCAATGGTTATGGCGGAGCGCTTCTTCCTCATCGTCCCCGGGCAAGTTTATCCCTCCGAATACTTGCCGGGATACGAAATCGAGTCGTTGCACACACTCGAAGGCATCATTGTGAGCTACACGCCAACGATCTTCGAATGGCTTCAGGTGATTGGCTTGCTTTCTGGTGTATTCTTAGCTTTCGTTGTCGCTGCGAAGCTTCTACCAATTCTGCCTGAAAAAGCGGTGGTGATGGAGGAATGATCGGCGTCATCTTTGGCGTTTTAGTGCCTTACATCGCCTTTGCGATATTCGTTGTTGGAGTCGTTTACAAATTCATTTATTGGGCAAAGAGTGCAGTCCCTTTGAAGATCCCGACGACGAGCGGACAGCAGAAGTCACTAAGGTTCATAAAGCGCACGATTTACGATCGCTTTGACTCGCCGTTTACGAAGTGGGAAACCGTTGTAAGAATGATCTTGGAGATCTTCGCATTCAGGAGTTTGCTCAAGAACACCCGATACTACTTGGATAGGCTATCGCAGAGGGATGCGAGATGGCTTTGGCTTTTCGCAATCCTCTTCCACTACTCCTTACTCCTCGTGTTGATAAGGCACACAAAGTTCTTCTTTGAACCAGTTCCGAGCTTTGTGGAAATGCTTTCCGAGCTCGAAGCGTTCAAAGGGGTCTTTATTCCGTCGGTCTACATCTCCGGACTTGCGATAATCGTTGCGCTACTTCTACTATGGTTCCGCAGAATATTCCTTTCGAGAGAGCGTTGCATAAGCTTGCCGAGCGACCACTTTGCGTTGATCCTTTTGCTCGCCATCACGATCTCGGGCAACGTGATGAGATACTTCATCAAGGTCGACATCTCAGCGGTGAAGGGGCTTCTGCTAAGCTTGATGGCTTTCGACATCGCAAAAGCGGTTGAGTTCGCAAATGCAATAGAGCCGATGTTCTACATACACTTCGCCCTTGGTAGTTTCTTACTTGCCTACTTCCCGTTCAGCAAGCTAATGCACGCTGGCGGTATCTTCTTCTCGCCAACGAGAAATATGCCAAACAACAACCGTGCTGAGAGACACGTGAACCCATGGAACCCGCCATACAAGGGAATAACCTGGGAAGAATACTACGAAGCCTACAAAGACCAGCTTGACGAGATCGCTGAGAGCGGTTACAAGGTTAAGCCGGAGGTGATGTGAATGGAGACGCACACAGCTGAAAAGATTAGAATTGAGCAAAGGTTCCCGAGCTGGAGAGAACTTCTGAAACCAACCACGGACTTCAAGCATGGATACTATCACTACTCGTTCCGCATCAGCGATGCAAAGTATCTCGAGCTACCGTTCGTAAGGGAGTGGAACCCGCTTGACAAAGACTGGAAGCTCCCACCGAACTGGAAGGAGATATTCCTCACGAAGATGAAGGAGTATCTGGAGAAGTTCAGGAGTTTCAAGCTCTTTATGGACATATGCGTCCGTTGCGGTGCTTGCGCAGACAAATGCCACTACTACATAGGAACCGGAGATCCAAAGAACATGCCGGTCGCAAGGGCGGAGCTCATAAGGTCGATCTACCGTCGCTACTTCACACCCGCTGGTAAGCTTGGAAAAATCGCTGGAGCGAGAGATCTCACGGAGGACGTGATAAAGGAGCTTTACTACTACGCATACCAATGCTCTCTCTGCAGAAGGTGTAGCGTTTTCTGCCCATACGGAATCGACACCGCAGAAGTGACCTGGATCATGAGGATGCTCCTGAAAGAAATAGGAGTCGTGCACAGGTTTACTCTGATCTCGATCGCAAGCTCTGCGAGAACTGGAAACCACCTCGGATTGCTACCAGGAGGAATCGCCGGAGCCTTGCAGAGCGTTGCTGAGGACATCTACAACATTACTGGAATAGAGATCGAGGTTCCGGTAAACAAGAAGGGTGCCGAGATCTTGTTTGTAGCACCTTCGGCGGACTTCTTTGCGACACCGCATTGGTACGTTTGCATGGGTTATTTGATGCTGTTCCACGAAATCGGCTTGGATTACACCTGGTCGACTTATGCGAGCGAGGGTGGAAACTTTGGAACCTTCATAAGCTATGAGCTGGCGCAGAAGCTGAACGCAAAGATATACCAAGAGGCGGAAAGACTCGGCGTTAAATGGATCCTTGGTGGCGAATGCGGACACATGTGGAGAGACAAGCACCAGTATTTGGCAACGATGCACGAACCGCCAAAGAATCTCGAGGATCCCGTGAGCCCGATAACTGGAACCTACTTCGAGAACGCTGCGAGCACGAAGATGGTGCACATCGCAGAATTCGTCGCAGATTTGATTGCGCACAAGAAGATAAAGCTCGATCCAACGAGGAACGACAAGTGGATCGTTACCTTGCACGACGCATGCAACTACGCAAGGGCGATGGGACTGCTTGAGGAGCCGAGATATGTGATAAAGAATGTATGCAGGTTCTTCTACGAGATGCCCGAGCACACGATAAGGGAGAAGAGCTACTGTTGCGGAAGCGGTGGAGGTTTGCTGACCGAGGAGGTCATGGATCTCCGCATGCGTGGAGGTATGCCGAGAGCTATGGCTATAAGAGAAGTCCACAAGAAATACGGAGTGAACTTCTTGTGCACGCTTTGCGCAATAGACAAAGCTGCGTTCCCACACTTGCTCGAATACTGGAAGCTACCAGTTGCTGTTGGAGGCATGATGGAGCTCGTTGGCAACGCTCTGATAATGAAGGGAGAGAAGGAGAGGACAACGGATCTCAGAGGAGAACCACTGATAAGAAGGGACGAGAAAGGGAGAATAATAGGAGGGGAGTGAGATGTTCAGCAAAAAATACGTAATCCCATTGATCGTCGCATTCCTTGCACTGGCTTTCTCACCGCTGATTTATAACGCCTTTGCGGGAACCTTAGCACATTATCCGGAGATCGAAAAGCCAAAGGGAGAATGCGTTGAAGATGCGAACTGGATGCGAGCGAATCACATGCTCCTTCTCCAAGAGTGGAGGATTAGCGCAATAAGATCTGGAGCCGAAGGCGGGAGAATTTACCACAGCTTCACCTACGGGAAAGAGTTCCATGCGTCGACGAACACTTGCTGGGAGTGCCACACAGATAAAACCACCTTCTGCGACCAGTGCCACAACTACGTGGGAATAAAGCCGGAGTGCTGGGACTGCCACTGGAATCCGAGCTTTGAAAAGCCCGTGATTAAGTAATTTTTATTTTTACGGATTTATCTATCTCCTTTCCGTGCCCAGGAAAGGCTTTTTTCCATTCAAAACTAAGAAAAGCCTTCACAGATTGCAAGTATTTTTCGTAATCACTGCAAAATTCTTTTCTCGAAAGCCTGCCACCACCCCTTAGCAAATCCCCGCAGTAGGCGTTCTCGTTCACGAGAATGCAAACGCTTCCCGGAGTGTGACCAGGAGTGTGAACGATGTTCACATTTACTTCAAGAATGCTCCTCACGTTTTCGGGAGGAACGAATCTGAAGAGTTTTTCCAGCATTTTCGCCATCTTTCCGATGACTCCATGGAAAGTGAACTCTTTTTCGCCGAGCAAATACGGAGCGTCGTCTGGATGAACGTAGATTGGGCACCCAAAAACCTTCTCCAGCTCCCTCACTCCTGCGACGTGATCGAAATGCGCATGTGTGATAAGAATGCCGTCGAGCTCTTTAACTTGTTTCGCAACAAGTCCGCCGTCTGTTCCTGCGTCGATCAGGAAAATCTTATCGTTGATTTCAACGAGGTAGACGTTACACCCACGGGACTTCAGTTTCATAAAAAAAAGTTTGAAGGTCGCTACTTAACGCAAACGACCGGCTTTGAAGCGTGCAAAATGATGTCCTGCGCAACGCTCCCGAAGATTATCTTGCCCGCAGGGCGTCTTTTTCTCACGCCTATAATTACCATGCTCGCATTGATTTCGTCCGCAAACTCGACTATGTCCTCCGCAGGTTCTTTCCCTCTCACGAGAAGCCTCGTCTCAAACTCTACGCCTTCCTTTCGTGCGAGTTCTTCAGCCCACTTCAAAAGCTTCTCCCCCTCTTCGATCTCCTTTGGACTCGTCTTGCCTTCGCCAAACAAGGAGTGAACAAAGATCACCTTGTCCTTCCTCAGCTTCGCCTCCGCAATGGCAAACGCAATGACTCTCTCGCTTCTATCCGATCTCTCATCGAGCGCAACCAACAGCACCATAAAGTCGAATCTCAACATAATTCATAAATTTTTCGATCGAGATCGCATGCTATTTATGCTTTGAGCCAAAACTCCTTGCATGTGTGAATCGAAAATCGTTTCCCAAGGGAGGACTATTTTCGAAGACATTGTGAGGCTTAGGGTCGAGGGGGAGAAATTGCTCGTGTTCGACATTCTCGGGGAAACGAGGGAATTAAAGGGAAAAATATTAGAGGTCGACCTCCTCGCACATAAGATCGTGGTGGAGGTGTTCGAATGATCAAGGTTGCAATAAACGGTTATGGAACCATAGGAAAGCGAGTTGCGGATGCGGTAGCGTTGCAAGACGACATGAAGGTCGTTGGAGTGACAAAAACAAAGCCAGACTTTGAAGCAAAGCTTGCAAAGAAGAAGTTCGATCTATACGTCGCAAAACCCGAAAGTGTTGAGCTTTTTGAGAAAGCTGGAATCGAAATCAGCGGAACTCTCGAGGATCTGATAAAGAAAGTCGATTTGGTCGTGGACTGTAGCCCAGACAAAGTTGGAGCGGAGAACAAGAGAATCTACGAGACTTATGGCATGAGGGCGATATTTCAAGGCGGGGAGAAGAAGGACGTCGCAGAAGTTTCCTTCAACGCCTTGGCAAACTACAGCGATGCTATGGGCAAGAAATACGTTAGAGTCGTGAGCTGTAACACAACTGCGCTGACGAGAACGATTTACCAGCTCAAAACGAACTTCAAGATCGGTAGAATTCGAGCTACGATACTCCGAAGGGTTGCGGATCCAAAGGAAGACAAGAAGGGGCTTACGAATGCAATCATGCCAGATCCGATTGCCTTGCCTTCGCATCATGCAAAAGACGTCAAAACCGTGCTTCCAGACGTGGACATCGTAACAACTGCGTTCAAGCTACCAACTACACTTATGCACGTGCACTCGTTGGCGGTGGAGCTCAAGGAAAAGGTTACGAAGGAAGAGGTTATTTCGGCTCTCGAAAAAGAGCCAAGGATTATGCTTTTGTCTGCAGAGGATGGCTTCACATCCACTGCGAAGATAATCGAGTTTGCAAGAGAGCTCAGGATGAGATACGACCTATACGAGAACGTGATATGGCTTGAATCGATTGCAATCGATGGAAACGATCTCTTCTTGACGCAAGCGGTGCACCAGGAGGCGATAGTTGTTCCGGAAAACGTTGACGCAATTAGGGCGATTTTTGGAGTTCCGAAGGAAGTTAGCATTGAAAAAACGAACAAATCCCTGCGCATCGGCAGTTTTTAATTTTTTAATTCCCCAAATCCTAAGCAGTTGAGATTGCCAAAAAGTTTTTCGGGGAGCCCATGGGTAAAAGAAATCACAAAAGGCGAGCTCGTTAAAATAAAAAATCAGAGGACGAGCTGATAGGACTGGAACAACACATCTGCGTTCAGCTTGCCGTGCACGTATGTTTTTCCTGTCGAGAGGTCGTTGACCGCAATCTGCGCAGGTGCGAAGAGATTTGGATCGATCTTGTAGAAGTCGTAGTTCGCAGCCTTGAAGATCTCGTAGAACGGTTTGCCGTAGTCTCTGCTCGTGTTGCTCGGAACGTTCTTCAAGATTTCGTCGTATTTCTTAACAGTCAAGAAGACGCTTCCGTAATACATCATGCTGTCGTTCGTTGCGCCCATAGCCTTCAAGTCGTTCTCAAGGATTGGGGCGATTGGACAACGCCCTGCACCGCTCACTATGAGCTTTGGATCGTAGCCAATTTCGGTCATCTTGTAGATTGCGGTCTCCACAATTCTTCCTGAGATTTGAACGCTTCCAACGATCGACGCAGTCGGAGCGACGAGTGCGTAAACGTCTTCCGCATCTACCTCGCACTCCTTCGCAATGTAGTCTATGACTTTCTCATCGGGCAACTTGTTCGACTCCAACGCTATAACAGCGACGTCTGCATCGTCTTCGTAGCCGATCTTCTCGTAAGTCTTCTTTGGTTTCAAAGCCAAAGCCCTCGCAGGTCCGCTCCCCATTGCGAAGTATTTCTCAACCTTTATCGCCCAACCAGCTTTCTGGCTTCCGAGACAAGCGATTGCTGGATGGTCTGTGTATTCAGTTATAAAAGCAAACGGCACATCCCTTATCGTGTCTACAACTATGTTCACATCCGCAAGACCTCCCATGCAAACCTGCGTGTAAAGAATCCCTGCCTCATAGCTCCCAGGCACGTTTACTCCGCAATCAACAACAGTTGCATCGTTCTCAAGTTTCTTCGACTGGATTCTAAGCTCCTCCTCATAATCGAGCATCGTTTCAACAATTTCGAGGGCTATCTCGTTCACGCTCAACATTTTCTCACCCAACAAAAATGGAGGGAGGTAGTTTTTATCCTTTTCTATTTTTATTATTCCCTCCCTTCCCCAAGATCCTCGACCTGCGAAACTTCCTTTTCCTTGACACCAACGAGAACAAGGTATTCTTTGAGCATTCTTGGAAACTTCGAAGCTTCGACAAACCTAAGCCCGAGCTTTTCGCTCCACTTCTTTATACCGATATCACTGCTAACAACTCCCGCCTCAAGTTCCTTCGCGAGCAACAAAACATCGAGATCCGGAGCGCTGTCAAGCAAACCTTGCCTCATCACGGTGCGGAATTTATCTCTGAACTTCGAAATCAGATTCGCAGTGTCTTCTTCGAGCTTCTCCGAGGACTTTCCTATCGCAGAGGCTTCGAGTATGTAATCCTCCGCAAGCCTTCTTCCCCGATTTATCTTCTGCCTAACCGATATTATGTATTCGTAAAATATCGCCGCAGGGATCTTGACTTCGTATCTGCTCGGCGTTTTCTTCACAAGCCAGGTGTCGAGCTTGATGAAAGTATCTTCATTGCACTCGTTCCTTCTAAGGAAGCTCACAAGCTCCGAGTAAACTGATGGATAGGGAATGTAACAGCTTATCTCGAGTTTTAGCCTCGCGAGTGCTATCAAATCGAGGATCTCGTTCGCAGATTCACAGATTGAAGTGTAGTGCTCTTTCTCCCTCAACGCAGAATCTGTGATCGCAGTTGTGTCGAGAACGAACCTCTGTCGCATCTCAGTATTCATGGATTGCAAAATATATGTGTCTTTCGTATCCAAGATTTAAAAAATCTCGCTCCTAAAAATGGATGTGGCAAAAATGATTTTAGCCGAAAAGCGATGCTAAGCCCTCTATTGCCTCTTCTTCCTTCTTTTCCTCTTCTTCTTTCTTCTTCTTTTCTTCCTCCTTCTTCTCTTCCTTCTTCTCCTCTGCCTTCGGTGCGCCAGCTGGTTGTGCAACAACAGGCATCGCAGTGCTCTTCTGTAAGATCTCGCTTATGTTGATCCCTTCGAGAGCTGAAACCAAAGCCTTTACTCTCGCTTCGTCCACTGCAATTCCCGCTGCGCTCAAAACCGCTTTCACGTTCTCCTCCGTGATCTCCTTTCCAGCAGAGTGCAACAACAACGCCGCATAAACATACTCCATCTCCAACACCTCCTTTTAACCAAACAACGAAGCCAAACCTTCTATCGCTTCCTCTTCCTTCTTCTCCTCTTCTTCTTTCTTCTCCTCTTCCTTCTTTTCCTCCTTCCTCTCCTCCTCCCTCGGCGCTTTTTCAACTTTCAAAGAGAGCTGAGATCTGAGCTCGTCATCGAGCGCCTCAGGCGGGAGGAGAGATGCGATCGAGAGCATTTGCATGTGAGCCTTTGCGATTAGATCTGGCATAACTTCTTTCTCCGTTATACCAGCGTCTATTGCAAGGATCTTTGCATTGGTGTATGCTTTCAGTATCAAGATCTCCACAGTCTCCTTGGTTACGTAACCACAGTTAACCGCAAGGTTCAAAGCGATGCTGTATGCCCTCTCGAAGTCCTTTATTATCGCCTCTTCATCGATCTTGAGTAAATCGGGCGTCAGAACGACTCCATCGTAGATCGCAAGCGTTTCAAGTCCAATTTTAAGCGGTTTTATGCCGAGTTTCTCGAGAGCCTTTGCAACCTCAGGCTTCACGACGTCTCCAGCCTTCACAACGGTCGCCTTCGATTTGATCACGACCTTCCCTTTCTCAACCGCCGCAGGAATTCCCGCCATCTGAAGTTCCGCAACCGCTGGTCCTGGTGGCAATGACGTCGGACCCTCGTTTACAACAACGTCTATCGGGGAGACTTGGTTTGGTTTCAGCGGAGCGTCGATTTTCATGCTCTCGATTCTCTTGTATAGCTTGAACGGGTTCTCGTTAGATGCGATTATCGCAACTTGTCCCTTAGCAAACTCCTTAAGCCTTTCGTAACCTTTTCCAACCGAGTCGAGGGCTATAGAGAGCAGGGTATTCTTGACGACTCTCATTTCTCCCTTTCCCTTGAGATCCCTCTTTATCTTCTGCATAAGCCATGCGGGAACGTTTTGGAAGCTTGCGAGAGCAAGAACTCTGTATGAAGAGATCAAGCTCCTTATCCTCTCGACCTCTTCGACCTTCCACTTTGGTGGCGATCCTTTAACTGCGGCCATTATATCACCCTAACCGCAGGACCCATCGTAGTTTTAACGAAAACCGACTTAAGCACGAGCGATGGGTTCTCGTATTTGTTTTCAACGACTTTCAGAATTTCGAGCGCATTCTCTGCAATCGCCTCAGGACTCATCTTCCTTGAACCTATCGGAGCGTGGAAAGTCATTTTGTCTCTTGTTCTTATCCTCACCGAATTCCTGAGCCTGTCGATGACGGGCTTCGGATCCGAGAGCGGGGGAATTGGCTGTGGAACTTTACCCCTTGGTCCGAGAATTGGACCCAACTTTTTACCAATCTCGGGCATCAAAGGAGCCTCGGCTATGAAGAAATCGATGCTGTTCGCTATTTTCCTCGCCTTTCTTTTGTCCTTAGAGAGCTGGTCAATGTCCTCTGGAGACAAAACCACGTCCGCCTTCGCATTCTTGGCTTTCAAAAGCGTTTCCCCCCTTGCAAATACACCAACTTTCCTCGGCTTTCCTATGCCGTGCGGTAAGAGAACTATGGAGTCTATTCTGTTTTCTGGCTTTTTCATGTCAACGTTTCTCAGATTCACCGCTATTTCCACTGTTTCGGTGAACTTCCTTTCCTTAGCTTTCGACACCGCTTCCGTTATCGCCTTCACAAGATCTTCCTTTCTTGCGAGCATAAATCAGCCTCCCGTAGTGCTTCGGCTTTCGCCTCCTACGGAATAAAGCCTCTTCGGTTACGGTATTTTAAGATATCGCTTCAACTCTTCTTCTTCCTCAGCTTTTGAACCTGGTATTTCTCCTTCTCCTCCTTTGTTTCGAGTTCCTCTTTCGTCTTCTCCTTCGTCGCCTTACCAAAGCCAGCAAATACCCATCTACTGCTGAAGTCCCTGCTCATTCTGTAGTAAGCTCCGCATCCACACTCCTGTATCGCAAATTTTTCATCGACCGCAATTTTTTTGTTGCAGATCTTGCAGGTTATTTCCATGCTTTACCCTTGAAGCTGGATCTATAAATCTTTTCCAACGTTGCTTTCGATCCAACTCTTTATCTCCTTCTTTGGCATCGCACCAACGATTTGGTCAATTGGCTTACCTTTTTTGAAGAATATGAGCGTTGGTATCGCAGAAATACCGTATTTTACAGCAATGCCCTGATTTTCGTCAACGTTTACTTTTCCGAACGCAACCTTCCCAGCAAACTCTTTCGAGAGCTCGTCTATTATCGGCGAAACGTACCTGCACGGCATACACCACTCTGCCCAGAAGTCAACTACTGCGTTCTCGTTTTGCTTTAAAAAAGACTCAAAGTTCTGCTGATCGAGCTTTACCGGCTTTGCATCCTTCGCGCTTGTCATTCTCATCAACTCCTTCAGTTTCTTCTTTCGTATCTCTTCGAGCTCGTCCATGCTATTTAGTCTTTTCTCAACAGATAAAATTTCCCCGGCTTTGCAAAAACTGCAAAAATACGTATCCAACTTGTTAATTATTAAAATTTAATGGAAAAATTTATAAACGTCGTATCGAATACGTATTTATGGTGAAAGTAAGGATAATAGACCTCACGATGAGAGATGGACACCAATCCTTGCTCGCAACACGAATGCGGACTCGAGATATTCTTCCGGTCTTAGAAAAATTCGACGCCGCTGGTATTTATTCTTTCGAGGTATGGGGTGGGGCAACTTTCGACGTGTGCCACAGATTCCTGAACGAGAATCCGTGGGAAAGGCTAAGGGAAATAAGGAAGAGAGTTAAGAACACGTTGCTTCAAATGCTTCTGCGAGGTCAAAACTTGGTTGGCTATAGACA
>JAVYQP010000004.1:0-100756 GCA_038731605.1 Archaeoglobaceae archaeon
TCACGAGCACTTTCGCAGTCTCGCTCTCCATCTTCCAGTAGCCCTTCATCACTTGCGGTCCGTAGATTGCGAGCTCCCCAACTTGCCCCGGCGGGAGAATGTTTCCCTCGTCGTCGACTACGACAGCGAGGGTGTCTGGCATCGGAATACCGATGCTTCCCTCTTTGTTCAGCCCATAGAGCGGGTTTGCGTGTGTGACTGGTGAAGTTTCGCTCAAGCCGTAGCCTTCAACGAGCTTTCCTCCGGTAGCGCTTTCGAAGTTTCTCTTGAGCTCCAGCGGTAATGGCGCAGCTCCGCTTATGCACGCTCTGATGGACGAGATGTTGTATTTCTTCCTCTCCGGGAAGTTCAGAACCGCTGCATACATCGTCGGAACACCGCAGAATATCGAGACCTTGTATTTGTCTATGAACTTCAGAATCGTCTTTATGTCCCTCGGATCTGGAACGAGGACGATCGTAGCACCAAAGGCGATTGGTGCGTTGAGCGAGGTTGTCATCCCATAGCTGTGGAAATACGGGAGGACTCCGATGTATACGTCGCTCTCTGGATTCTTGTCCGGGAGCCACTCGAGGACTTGATAAGTGTTTGCGACCAAGTTGTAGTGTGTGCTCATAACAGCCTTTGGCACTCCAGTCGTTCCGCCTGTGTAGAGAAATACTGCGACGTCTTCCTTTGGATTTATCTTTGGTCTTTCCCTTGAAGGTGGATGTTTCACGACCTCGCTCCAAAATGCGACGTCCCCTCTTTTCTCAATCTTAACCTTCTGCTTTTTGAGCGGATACAATACATTGAGCGGGAAGGGCAAGAAGTCCTCGATCTTGCAGATGATCGCCTTCTTGAGCTTTCCCTCATTTAGTATTTTTTCTATTCTCGGATAAACCATCTCGATGAAGAAGCCCGCCTCGGCTTCGCTGTTCTCGACTATGTATCTTATCTCCCTCTCCGTGTAGAGCGGATTGCACTGCACAACAGTCGCACCAGTCTTAAGGACGCCGTAGTAAGCGATGACGTAGTGCGGTGTATTTGGAAGATCGAGGACAACTTTACTCCCCTTTCTTATCCCAAGACTGTAAAGATATCCCGCAACTCGATCGCTTAACTCATCCAGCTCTTTGTAGCTTATTTTTTTGCCGTAAAAAATCAGCGCAGTCTTGTTCGGGTTCTTCTTCGCACTTTCCTCGAGCAAGCTGTATAGGGGTATCTCTGGGTAGTCTATGTGATCTCGAACACCTTTGTCGTAGTGTTTTACCCATATCCGCTTAACTTCCTCAGGTCGAACTTCCATTATCGATTTTCCCTCGACTCCGAGCATATGCGCTCTTTCAAAGAATAAGTATAAATATCTTTTGACATCGATGCTCTTTCGCTGGTGTGAGGTTTACAAAAGGTTATTAAGTCGAAAGATCAGTGGCAACGTGGAACTCGGCTGTCTCTCGTTGTCGCATAAAAAGGCGAAAGTCGAGGAGATAGAAAGGATCGTTAAAGACCCCAGTCTCTTCTCCATTTTGAAATCATACTCATTTTCTGAATTCGCCCTTGTAACGACTTGTAACAGGTTTGAAGTCTATGCTTATTGCGACGATGTTGCTTTAAAGCTTGAAAAATTAGCCAAAGAGCTCGGGATTGAAAATGCGGAGCTTTACATTGGTGAAGATTGTCTGCGCCACTTGATGCGAGTCTGCGCTGGTATAGAGTCGATGATCGTCGGAGAAAACGAGATCCTTGGGCAAGTTAAGAGATCGATCTGCAAATGCGAAGACCTCGGCTTCGCAGGCGAGAATTTGAAGAGAATTTTCTCAAAAGCCATTCAAGTTGGCAGTAAGGTTCGCAGGGAGACGAATATATCGAAAAGGGCTTTGAGCATAGGTTCCGCAGCGGTCGAACTTGCGGAAAAGGTTCTTGGGTCTTTGCAGGGAAAGAAGGTTCTTGTTGTCGGCGCTGGAGAGATGGGGGAACTCGTGGCGAGGTCGATAAGGAAAGACGTGGAGACAATCTTCATTGCAAACCGCACGTTCTCGAAAGCTGAAATGCTTGCGAAGAGGTTGAATGGAATTGCGGTCAAATTCGACAGGCTTGAAGAGTTCTTAGGGATTTGCGATGTCGTGATCTCAGCAACCTCTGCACCGCACGTCGTAATAACGAAGGAAATCGTGGAGAGAGCGATGAGCAAAAGGGAGAGAAAGCTCGTCATCATCGACATCGCATTGCCGAGGGATGTGGAGGATGCGGTGAGGCTAATTCCGAACGTCGAGCTCTTCACAATAGACGACCTGAGGGAGATAAGCGAGAGAAATCTCGCATCAAGGCTTTCAGAAGTGAAGAAGGCTGAGGAAATAATAGAGAGGGAGCTCGAGCATTTTAAGCTCTACTGGAAAGAGCTTGAAGCGAAGAGGGCGATAGATGCGATGTATTCTCTCGCAGGGAAGTTCATAGATGAAGAGGTTGAAGAGCTCTGTGCGAAGCTCGAGAAGCTCGGAATAGATGGGAACGTGAAACCTATGATTAAAGCGTTTGCAATCTCGCTAATAAAGAAGTTCCTGAGCGAACCAACTGAGAAGCTAAAGGTTGCAGCGAGGAGCGGTGATTTGGAGCTAATAAATGCGATTGTAGAGGTGTTTGGGAATGGTAAAGTTTCCAGAGTTGAGAATGAGAAGGCTGAGGAAGGAAAATCTAAGGGCGTTGTTTCGGGAATCGAGGCTCAGGACTGAGGAGCTTGTAGTTCCGATCTTTGTTGACGAGAATGCGAAGGAGAAGAGGGAGATTTCTTCGATGCCCGGATACTATCGCATCCCGATACACGAGGTTACGAAAGAAGTTTCTGAATGCATGGATCTCGGACTAAAGGCTTTCATCTTATTTGGAATCCCAAAGAGAAAGGACGAGATAGGAAGCGAAGCATTCAACGACGATGGAGTGGTTCAAAAGGCTGTAAGACTTGCTAAAAAGGAGTTTCCAGATGCGGTAATAATAACAGACGTATGCCTCTGCGAATACACTACCCACGGGCATTGCGGGGTCGTTAAGAACGGTAGAATTTTGAACGACGAAACCCTTCCAATCCTCGGGAAAATCGCTGTAAGCCACGCAAAGGCTGGCGCTGACATAGTTGCGCCCTCGGGAATGATGGATGGGATGGTGAAGGCGATAAGGGTAGCACTTGACGGCGAAGGGTTTAGCGACGTCGCAATAATGAGCTACGCTGCAAAGTTCGCATCGAACTTCTACTCGCCTTTCAGGGAAGCTGCTGAGAGCGGTTACAAGTTCGGAGATCGAAAAACGTATCAGATGGACTTCCACAACAGCAACGAAGCGCTAAGAGAGATAGAGCTCGACATAAACGAGGGCGCAGATATCGTAATGGTGAAACCTGCGCTTGCCTATTTGGATGTGATCCGAAGGGCGAGAGAGAAGTTCTTGGTCCCGTTGGCTGCATACAACGTAAGCGGTGAATACGCAATGGTGAAGTCTGCGATCGAAAGGGGTTGGCTGAGCGAGGATGCGATTTACGAGATCCTCGTTGCGATAAAAAGGGCTGGAGCAGATTTAATAATCACCTACCATGCGAAGGAAGTTGCGGAACATCTCTGAGGAGCTAATTTTATATTCTAAAACTTCGTAGGATTTGCGATGAAGGTCGACATCGAAAAACTCAGATTTGGCACCGAGCTCGTGAAGCGTGGATTTGCGAAGATGCAGAAGGGAGGAGTCATAATGGACGTTACGAACGCAGAGCAAGCAATAATTGCGGAAGAGGCGGGAGCGGTTGCGGTAATGGCTCTGCACAAGGTTCCAGCGGACATCAGGGCGAGCGGAGGAGTTGCGAGAATGGCGGATCCAAAGAAGATCGAAGAGATAATGGATGCGGTGACGATTCCGGTGATGGCGAAGTGCAGAATTGGGCACATCGCAGAAGCGAGAGCTTTGGAGGCGTTGGGAGTTGATATGATCGACGAAAGCGAAGTATTAACGCCTGCGGATACGTTCTTCCACATATACAAGAAAGACTTCGTAGTTCCGTTCGTCTGCGGAGCGAGGAACTTGGGTGAAGCGGTGCGAAGGATCTGGGAAGGCGCTGCGATGATAAGAACGAAGGGCGAAGCGGGAACTGGAAACGTTGTTGAAGCGGTGAAGCACATGCGCCTAATAAACCACGCCATCTACTTGGTTCAGAACGTGAGCGAAGAAAAGCTCTACTCCGTAGCGGAAAAGTTTGCCTCACGCTACTTGGAGCTTTCGAGGCTCGTTAAGGAGGACATAGGTTTAGAGATTGAGAAAGAGATCGTTTACGAGAGGTTTACGTTCGAAGAGATCGTAGATGGGATCTACGAAATACTCCTTGAGATTAGAGATCTCGGAAGGCTTCCAGTCGTGAACTTCGCAGCTGGTGGCGTCGCAACCCCGGCGGATGCTGCATTGATGATGCGTCTCGGTGCCGATGGTGTTTTCGTTGGCTCCGGAATCTTCAAGTCCTCAAACCCGCAGAAGTTTGCAAAGGCGATAGTTGAGGCTGTTCAGCACTACGATGAGCCAGAAGTTGTTGCAGAAGTGTCAAAAGAGCTCGGAGAGGCGATGAAGGGCGTTGAGGTTTCAAAACTGAGCGAGGGAGAGCTCTTGCAGACAAGGGGAATATGAGGATAGCGGTCGTCGGCGTCCAAGGCGACGTTGAAGAGCACGTTTTAGCAACGAGAATGGCGATGAAAAACCTTGGCATAGACGGCGAAGTCGTTGCGACGAGGAAAAGTGGTGTAGTTTCAAAAAGCGACGCAGTCATAATCCCCGGCGGGGAGAGCACAACGATAAGCAAGCTAATCTTCGCAGATTCGATCTCAGAGGAGATCGTCGAACTCGCAGAGAGCGGGAAGCCCGTGATGGGGACTTGTGCTGGTTTGATCGTGCTTTCAAAGTTTGGAGACGAGCAAGTGGCGAAGACGAGAACAAAACTTCTCGGGCTTTTGGACGTTAAAGTCAAGAGAAACGCATTTGGTAGGCAAAGGGAGAGCTTTCAAACGAAGCTTGAGATGAAGAAGGTTGGAGAAGTCGATGCGATCTTTATAAGGGCTCCGATCATCGAAGAAGTTGGCAAAGGTGTTGAGATCCTCGCAGAGTTCGAGGGGAAGATAGTTGCGGTTCAACAAGGGAAGATCCTCGGCTTAGCCTTCCATCCCGAGCTCTCGACAACGAAGGTGCACGAGTTTTTCTTGAGTCTTGCTGAACCTTAGGTTTTTAAGAGGAGCGTTTGGGTCTTATTTTGCTTAGAAGTCTGAAGATACTTATTTACGTTTCCCCTTCTATCACTCTAATCCATGGGTGCGCTTTTATCTTTTTTATAACTTCCTGAATCTGCTTGTCATGTATTAATGCATTATAAACTGACTCTACGGTTCTTAGATTTTCCTTTTCCAATCTCTCAAGCTCTTTCTCTTCACTATCTGTTAATTTCCCTTCTAACTGTTTTTTCCTGTAAAGCTCAGCCCAGCGGTCGTAGTTGATGGGTTTGAGAAGCTTAGATACGAGCTCTAAGAGGTATTCTTTTGGCTCCGGATACAGCCCATCTTCGTGGAATTTTTCTTTGAAGTAGAGTTCGTAAACAAGAGAATCTGTTATCCGACAATCAAGGAATTCTATTATCTCCCTTAGCTCCGTCCTTCTTTCTTCGGTGGCGTTAGAGAAGTGAAGATATTCACCGATCCTTGCAAGGACAAGTAGGGCATAGTCTTTACTCTTTGGTAAAAGTATGCGTTTGACAAAATATTCATCAAAATGCATATCCCTTACCGCTTTGTTGTAAATGAAAACATATGTGAACCAGCTAACGAATCTTGAATTCAAGATTACACTTAGGGACTTTACTGGGAAGTTTTTGGGTGGGACGATATTGGTGACGGTCTCAAACGTAAGAAAGCCAATGGTATCCGCCATAGCCATTATTATTATTCTTTCATATGGATTTACCACATGTGCCACTATATTTTGTGCGATAACTTTCTCTTTTCTCAGCCTTTCAACCCTTTCTTTACTTGTATTTCCAATAACGACTTTGTTTGAAGGTAAACCATAATATCTTCCTATATCTTTCCCCTTGTAACACCACTCACCATCATTTGCTTGGAACTTTATCGGTAAACCCCTAAAAACGTCAAAAGACGTCATTTTCTCAAAATCGCTTTTCAAAAGATAATTCCCTATCGAAATCTCCAATGGGCTCAGATTAGATGCCAAAATACCATACTCACGTGTCAATCCTACTGGAATGTCCCCAGTTTCTATGATTTTATTTTGTCTCTTGCTAAAATAACCGCCTCGGTATTGAGAGGCTCGTACATTTTTTTTCCATAGAATTAAGAGTATTTGTTCATGTTTCACGTTCTCAAAAGCCTTACCGAGATCGATACAGTGGCTAAGCCCTATCCTTAATGCCAAAGTTCTAAGATCTTCCCAAGAGTAAGAATAAGTCGAGGCTTTTGGTATCACAAAAGACAAAGGGGAATTTGAGCGGAGAAGGGACAAGGATCTCTCGAGAAAACACTTCGCACTATCAAAGCCCCTTTCTTTCAGAGTGTAGAGCTTATCCCATAGTATTATTTCCGTGTCGCTGATCTCTGCACCATGTGGCGGATTTCCTACAACGATGTCAAACCCGCCTCTATCCAAAAACACTTCTGGAAACTCAAAAATCCAGTGGAAAGTTTTGATCTTCTTCAGTTCTGCTAAATCTATGTTGTGTTCGCTCGCAAATCTTTCGTCCAGCTTTTGATTGAACAATGCAGTAATTAGGTTCAAGAGTTCGTTTAATGGTTTCGCATACTGCGAGTTCAAGGAAGCGATGAGGATTCTTATCAGCTTTTCCTTCGTCCTCAAAACGGCTTCGAAGTCGCTCCATCTAATCTCTTTCTTTGAAAGAATTCTGTTAAACCCCTCTAATTCCCTCACGACATCTCCATCTATCCCCAAGATTCTTGCGATCTTGTTGAGGTAGTCCTTGAGTTCGGAGACCACCTTCACAGTCTCTTGGATATACGTAGCTCCGTCCTCTTCTTCAAACATGGTAAGACTCAATTGACCTCTCTCTCTTTCTACGTGAACATAGCCTATGAGCGAGTTCCCTTCCCTAAGGTTGAAGTGCACGTTTGGGAACCTAATGAAATATTTCCTTTGGTCGTCGGCGTTGAAGTGCTTAGCAAGCGTAAGAAACAGCCTTGCCTTCGCAACTTTCAGCGCTGAAGGGTTGATATCGACGCCGTAGATGTTCTTTGAGAGGATTATGAAGAACTTCACGTAGAGCTTGAAGAGTTCCTCATCTGAGAGTTCAACCAGGTTTATCGTCTTGATCTCTCCTTTTTCATCCGAAGCGAATATCTCTAAGCCCCCTCTTAGCCCTATTTCTTTCGCCTTCTTCCAGAGTTTCTCGTAGATGTCCACCAGCACATTTATAGCGCTCTCTAAAAAGTGCGCAGAGCCGACTGCGGGATCGCAGATCTTGATCTCTTTTAACTGCTCGAAAAGATACAGCAAAATCTCCTTTTTTCCGCTCTCAATTATGTGGTCAACGGATTCAAAGTTCTCGCTAAACTTCTCATTCACCCTGTCGATCAAGTGGGGCTCTATGGTGTTCTTGCAGATGTATGAAGTTATCTCCTCCGGTGTGTAGTAGGCTCCCAGCTTCTTTCTCTCCATGTAAGTTATCAGCTTTTCATAGATTGCACCAAGGACGAATTCGTCGATGTTCCCCTCTGTCCAGTCTCTGCTCTCGAGAAGATTCAAGATCGGAACATCTTCACTCACTTTTTTCGGCGGAGTGTTGATCAGGTATTCGGTCAGACCTTCTTTGTAAAAGCATTTATCTGGGATCGTTATAGCCTTAGAATCATGTTCCCCGTTCAGGAATATGGCTGGACCGACCACCACAACTTTTCCGAGGATATCGTCCTCATAATACTGGCTGTCCGAGTAACCGCTTATTTTCTCAAAGAAGTAGGTGAGAAACTCGTAGTAGCTGTTGAACCCATTGTCTAGTTTCTTCTGCTTTAACTCCTTGAATTTCGTTATTAGATACGAGGTGTCGTTGTTAAAGAATCCCCTTTCTTGCAGATACCAAAGCGTAAGCATCTGCATCATAAAGTTGTCCACAAACTCCTCCCTTCGCTCCTCCTCGCTTATCCCCTTGATGTTGCTGAGCAGATACTCTCTTGCCTTCTTGTATAGTATGTAGAACTCCTCGATGATGTCACTTCTGTCAAAGAGCTTGTTGAAGCTGGCTTCATTAGGTTCTGAGAGAGCCTTTTTGAGCTTTGAAATGAAAGAGTTGTTTATCTTCCTTATTGTCTTTCTAATGAGTCTATACCGTCGGTAGTCCTTTATGATGAGCTGGTCTTCATAAAAGAATAGACCTATTCGTGGCGCATAACCACTTACCGGCGCACGATATTTGGTCAAAAGATATGATCGCTCTTTTTTGTCTTTTATTTCAGAGACCAGAAATCCATCGAAAAGATTGAGATCTTCGTTTTCCAAAAATACATAAAGAGGATATTCTTTTTCACCTATTCTAATTGTCCTTTGCTTATATCTCTTCAACTCTTTTTCTATGAGTTTTTTGAGCTCCCTTACTTCAAAGCTCATACCACCACCCCAAGAGACTCTCTCTAACCTTTAAAGACTCTACTTCGGTTAGACCTCTTTTGTGGAAGAAATCAAACAAAGCCTCAATGGTCCCCTCAAAGTCCCTAACAACCACGGTATCTTTTCTCATCTCTATGAGATTTTTCTCGATGAGCAAAGGTTTGATCTCTTTCGTGTATGAGGATGGTATCGCCTGTAGGGCGCTCATGACTATATTAAACTTCCTTATATCTTTGGCTCGCCCCTGTTCAACTATTAGGGCGTTAAACAAATTCTGTAAAAACCCCTTTTGCTCCATCTGGTGTTTGACTTTTAATCCTTCCCTAATTTCTTCAACCTTCTGCGTTAGAGATCTTAGACTCTCCATTGCTGTCTCGATTTTTTCTGGACTTCTCTTTCCTTTCTTTATAAGATCGAGAAAAACGATAGGAGTTGCATCAGTAATCTCGTTGGTTTTGGGATCTATGCACATTATCTTCCTCATTATCTTGTATTTCCCCCTATAGAACTCGTAAACGCCGAATACCTTCTCTGCGCCCGATCTCAGGAAAGTATAATACGGTCCGTCCCCCATCTCCATAACGTCTCTGAAATCATCCTCAGTATACTGGAGCTCGTATTGAACGATGTTCAGAAGTCTATACTCATCGAGTTGCTCTTGAGACATCCCTTCAGGTATAAACTCTTTGAAGTCCTCCGAAACACCATACTGCTCCAAGTCTGTCATAGAAAGTTTGGATAAATCCTTTATTTTTTCTCCAAAGGTTTCAACACTTATCTCCTCTTCAGGGCTTAGTATCTTCGTCTCCTTTCCAACGACGAGAGTTATATCCTTTATTTTTTCTTTTAGCTTGTTCAAAATTCCAACGATGATTTCGATTTCGTTCGATGGGATGTAATTGATCACAATTACGTCCTTCTCATTCCCAATCCTGTTCACTCTGCCTACTCTCTGGACTATTACCATCGGATTCCAGGGAAGATCGTAGTTTATAACCGCATCTGCATCTTGGAGATTCACTCCTTCACTCAGAGCGTCCGTAGATACTAAAATTTCCAATTCTCCAAATCTTTCCACTTCATCCCAACCGTTGTTGGCTTCTGGTGCGAACCTCTTGATGTAATTTATTTTTGTTGGGATTTCAGTATCCCCTGTAACCAAACCTATCTTCACTCTGTTGAATTTCGCATCCTTAAGCCACCTGTGGAGGTTCACTTCTTTTTCAACCCATTCCATAAGATTGTGATACAGATAGTATGCGGTGTCTTTATACTGAGTGAATATGATTATCTTTTTCTCGTTGAGCGAGGGTATCTCTTTTATTTTTTCAGACTTTACAGACTGTTCCCCTATTATTTGCTTTAGAGACTCGAGCTTTGGGTCGTTTTTATAGCAGAAAATCGGTATCTCAACAATATCCTCCTCTTTTCGAGGTAGCTTTCCAAAGCTCTTATATTCTCCATTTTCTTTCACCTTCATGTCATCCAAATGGCGAAGAATCTCATCCATTATCCTCAGATCGTTCTCCATATTGTCCAAAGCTCTTCTTAACCCGATTTTTAACATTTCAATATCAGAAACGATCCCTAATCCCTCTACTGAATCCTCTGCATACTCTCTAAGGATTCTTATGACCCTATCGAACCAAGTCTCCTCGGTCTCCTCTTCTACCGCATACTCTTCTACAACTTCTTCGAGCTCCTTCTTCACCTTCGCACGCTCAATGGCGTCCTCAATTGTCTTTCTTAGATCCTCTCTACTGAAAATCCTGGACATCTGCGACTTGAAAGCTTCATAGAAAATCTTTTCTTTTTTATGGATCCTTCTAAGAGTTGTTTCAAACGAGTATATCCCGCTCTCAAGTCTTTTACCCAGTAGAAGTTTGAAGAGATCTGCAATTTCGATGTAACGCTTCTCCTCTTCTTCCTCATCGATCGCCTCGCTTTCGAATACGACGAATCGTGTGCCGTAAAGCTTGGTATGTTCGAACTTTATGCTGTCTAACTTTTCCTTCACCAGTTCAAGGAGAGAGCGGTAGCTTTTTGTATAGAAGGGGGAGTAATCAAAGCTGTAGGGTTGCGGATCTTTGAATACCAACGGCTTTCCGTTTACCTTTAAATCTTTGAACTGCTCTTTGATGTATTTTCGTGTCCGCAGAACCATTATTTCATCGAGGATCTTCTGTTTGATCTCCTTTGCTATCTCTCGTAGCTCTTTTCTAATCTTGTCGTCATCCTTCTCCACTAATTTCCTCTTCAAGTCTCTATATCTCTTTATTAACTCTGGCACATCCACGCCCCTCATTCTGAAGGGGTGGTAGGTATCATCAACAAAGAGACGTATCAAGTTAAAGATGTCGTAAATGGAGTTGTTCAGAGGTGTTGCAGTCAAGAGCATGAACTTATTTGGAAAGCCGTTGCTTTTTTTCTGGATTTTCCTAACAGCTTTCCATCTGTTTGTATTCTTGTTTCGATACTTATGAGCCTCATCTATCACAAATAAATCATATTCTTCGGCGATTTTCACCAACTCCGGATCAATGTAGCCTTTTTTCTCATCCACTTTGTAGTTTTGGAAAACTCCAAGCGAAAGAAAAGCGATCCTACCTAACATTTCTCCCTTTTCGTCGTAAATTTCATAGAGCTTGTTGTTTCCTCTATCCCATACGAGTCTCTTGTATGTGTTCTTAAAGAAGTAATCTGACTCGATCTTTACCTTCTCACCATTCACCAACTTATTTTTCACATCCTCATTTAACCGCCCTATCAAAAGCTCTTCCCACTGGGGGATCGTTGATGGTGGTAAGATCAGCAATACTCCCGGTTTCTTTTCGTTGCCGTTGATCCAAGCCGGGTGTTTCCCATACAAGAATTCCTCGATCACAGCAGCCGCCATAAAGCTTTTGCCCAGACCTACCGAATCTGCCAGTATTACTCCGTTATAACCGCTTGTGCCGGTTCCAATAATATTCACAGCGTTTAAAACTCCCACAACTTGGAACTCGAGCAAGACGTCTTTTTTTGTTAGGTTTAAAACTCTCCCATCCGTCCACTTGTATACCAAATACTTAAATAGAGTTTGTGGGTCTACCAAGTTCCCAATAAAAGGATACGGACTTTCAGGTAGTAATCCTGAAAAGTCTATGACCTTCAGCAAATCTTCTCGGAATTCTATCGCCTCATTCCATAGATTATCAAACCATTGGTTTAGATAAAGCACATCTTCTCTTGACGTAAGCAATACGTTCAACTCCTTATTTTCTGTAAGTCCTTCCGCTGTAAAGTTAGATGAGCCAACGACAGCTAACCCTGGAGAAGCATATTTTTCTTCTGGACTGGTTAGGAACAGATACAACTTTGCATGTAACCTCGATTTATCAAAAAGTTTCACATCGATTACGTTATTTGCAATGAAATCTCGAAGCATTCTCAACTTCTTTCTCAACTGCTCCTTTTGCTCTTCTGTCAGCTTTCTACTTTGTAACTCCTCTATCATCTTCTGTTTAAAAACCTCCCTTAAATTATAACCCGCAACCAATTCTTCTTTTGTAGGATAGGTAGTTTCATTGCCCATCACGATCTTCAGGAAGGGTAATTTCTCGTATTTATCCGGGAAATCTTCCTTTACAAGTGAAAACCCACTTAAAAAGAAATAGCCAATTGCAAACTTAGCCTCTTTTGACTTTTTAAGCTGGTCCTTTATGACATTTACCAATTCTCTACCCGGGCTATTATCTACTATGTTTGGAGCGATTTCATCTCTATCCATAACTCTACACCCAGCAGTGCAGACTTTGATAAATTTCTTCTTCTAACGTAAAAGGTTTTTGGATGGTTATTTCCCCACGGCGTGTTAAGTGAGTATCGCTGAGCCCAGACTCGCTCACAAAAAGCGGATCTGGACAGAAGGGAAAATTATAAATATCTTAAACACGCAATACTAACAATTTAAATTAAGGAGGTGAAAGTATGGATCTCGAACTGACGCAAATCCAGAAGGATATACTGTATGCGCTGATAACGCTTTACAAGAAGAAGTCTGGTGGCTCCATAAAAGGGGAGGAGATTGCAGAGCTGATTAACAGAAACCCTGGCACTGTAAGAAACCAGATGCAAGCTTTGAGGGCTCTTGGACTCGTAGAGGGTGTTCCGGGACCAAAAGGCGGATACAGACCAACTTCAAAAGCGTATGAGTTGCTCTCGATAACGAAGCCAGAAGAGAGCGTAGTTGTCCCAGTGATGGTAAACGATGTCGTTGCCGAAGATCTCTCGGTCGAGGAGATCGATTTACCGTCGATATCCCATCCGGAGATTTGTCAAGCGAGGGTGAGGCTACTTGGAGACATAAAGAAGATTGTCCCAGGAGATAAAGTTACGTTTGGTCCCACGCCTGTAAACGAGCTCGTAATCTCAGGCAGAGTCGTTGGCAGAGACGATACTGCGAACACCGTGATCGTGGACATCGAAAAAATCGTCGCCTTGCCAAAGGATACAGTGGGCGAGCACATGAGCTCACCAATAGTAACGATCGACGCGGATGCGAAAGTCATCGATGGTGCGAAGCTCTTGGCTGAGAAACAGATCTACTGTGCCCCAGTGAAGAGAGACGGGAAGTTCGTCGGCATTTTAACGCTCGACCACATCGCAAAGGCTGTCGCTGAAGGCAAGCTCGACGCAAAAGTAGAGGAAGTGATGAGACCAAAGATCGTGCTCGTTGAAAAGGACACGAAGATAAGGGAAGCGATTAGGCTCATGAGAGACGAGAAAGTCAGAATCCTTGTCGTTACAGACAAAGGCGAGCCCGTTGGCGTGATAACGGACCAAAAAATCTTAACAAGGCTCGCCCCAGAGCAATAATTTTTTATTCAAATCCTTTTATAAACGCTCTTACGTTTTTTCCGAGGACTCTATGGTTATAACCGCCCTCGAGAACTGCGAAGCGCTTTGCATTTCTCTCCTCGCAAATCTCGGCAATTATCTTCCCAATCTCCGTGTAGTCTTCGGTTTCAAGCAGACCTCCCCAGTCTTCTTTGTGCCTGTCAAAACCCGCAGAAACTGCGACAACCTCAAACTCGCTTCTTCTGAGAAAATCCTCTATGCCCTCGATGTTCCTACCGCTCATGTGGTAATACTTCACGTCTTCGTCGTCCCTGAACGTGTTCGCAGTCCCATCGCCGAAGTGGAGGTCGAAGTCAACGATCACAGCCTTCTTAACTTTTCCTTCGACGAGCATCTTCCTCACTGCGATTGCGACGTTGTTGAAGTAGCAGAAACCCCAAGCGCTGTCTGGACTTGCATGATGCCCTGGGGGGCGTATTAAAGCGAAAGCCGGCTCTGCAAAAGCGATTTTCGAAGCTAAGATTGCTCCACCGACTGCGAGCATCGCAACATCGAAGACTTCCCCTTCGCTTTTCACGAACTCGTAGTGCGCCTTCGTGTGAACAAGGAGGACATCTTCCTTCGTCGCTCTCTCCGGTTGAACAAACTCGTAATCCCTGAGCTCTTGGACGATTGCCTCCATCCTCCCAGCTTCAGCAGCTGGATCGGATGCGTAAACCTTGTAGAAATCTGGGTGGAACACGATCTTCATAACCCTATTCGACTCGAGTTAAAATCTCTTTCGCTAAACGTTCAGGAGCTCTTGATATGCGTCGACGTTTCTGTCGGTCAAGGAGTAGTTTCGTTTTCTGTATTCTCTTATCCTTTCAAGATCGAGCTCGGAAACAATCGCTTCTTCGCAGTCTTCACGCTTACTCTTCGCCAATATCCCATCAAAACTCGCAATCAAACTTCTCCCAACAACCTCCGCTCCGGTGAAGGTTCTGCCGAAACCGCCCGCTTTCACTATAGCGTAGCAGTTGTCGAAGGATCTTGCGAAGTATAGGCAATGCCTCAGCTCTGTTCCAGGGAGATCGGAGTGCTTGAAGGACACAACTGGGTTCAAAGCTATTTCCACGCCTTTAAGTCCAGCGACTCTGCAGAGCTCTGGGTAAAGAATGTCTGCGCAAACCAGAATGCAGAACTTTGCTTTTCTCAGGCTAAATACGTTCAAAGCTTTCCCCGGGCTTATTCCAAGGAATTTCTCGGTCTTAGTTGGGTGTATCTTGTCCTGATACGCAACCGCATCCCCGTTGTCGAAAACAACTGCCCTGTTGTAGATCGCATCCGCCTTGTAAACAACGTTCCCGACTGCAACGACTCCGAATTCCCTGCTGATCCTCTTCAAAAAATCGAGCGTCTTCTCGCTGATTGTAAGCGAAAGTTCAGCATAGGAAAAGTATTCTGGAAAGAGCAAAATCTCCGCACCTTTTTCGATTGCATTCAGCGCTGTTTTCTCAGCACTTTCCATGTCCCCAATCCTGCATTGGATTGCCGAAACTTTCAACTCTCCTCACCCCGCAACAATCGATCTTCGCTTTAAACGGCTCTCCAAACTCCTTCAGGGCTTCGTATCCTCGATAGGCAAAAACAGTCTTTCCAAGCATCGCCATCGTTGCAAGACCACCTTGGCTTTCAACCGCCTCAACCACATCCCTTACCGGCTCTATTAGCCCGGTCTCCTCAGCGAATCCCTTCGAAGTTCTGAAAAGATTTTCAAGGCTCGGAGACCGCATGAACTCCTTAATCCACTTCTTTCCAATCTCGGAGATTTTACTCCTGTTCCCTGAAAGAACCTCTTTCGTTGAGATTTGTCCGAGGGTTAAGAAGTCGAACTCAAAGTTCCAAGCAAACCGCTCCACAATTGCCTTCGATGGGCAAGTTGCGCTTTTTCTTATCACCAAACCAGAAAAAGCCTGGGTTACGACAGTCCCAAGACCCGTAAGGTTCACAACTTCCGCCTCATGTGCAACATCGAAATTTTCAACCGCTGGCTTGTCGGAGAGAAAAGCTGTCGCAACTGCGCAGGCACCGCTCAAGCCAAAACCACAGCCGAGTGGAAGGGACGTTCTTAGATCGACACCCGGGATTTTGAGTTTCTTGAGCACGAACTCCACAGTCGGAAACTCGATTTCTTTTCCGTTGAACCGCAGAGAATTCGAGAGAGTTGCGTAAACACCACGATCTATCGTAAAGCTCACGCCATAACTTCCCGAATCTCTTGGATCCGGTTTTACTTCGGGGGCGAATATACAGCTGATCGCAGAGGGGCAGAAGATCATACGCAATCCTGAAGGTAGATCTCGACTATTCTCCTTGCAACTTCGCTCTTCATCCCCTCAACCCACTCCGAACGCTTCTCAGTCACAACGACGACCCTTGTTTCTAAGGTGCCCATGCCCCTCTCGAGAACGTCGTTCGCAACCACCATCGAAAGCCCATCGCACTGAAGCCTTTCCCTTGCAATTTTCTCCAGCTCTTCATCGCTAACCCCAGTTTCAGCCTTGAAACCGATTATCTTCCCATCGTAGACTTTCCTAACTTCTTTTATGATCTTCGGCGCTTCTTTCAGCGTCAAAACGACTTCTTTTGCGGTCTTTATCTTCTTCTTCTCCATCTCAACAACGAAGTCAGAAGGTGCAGCCGAGGAGACGAAAAGCTCGCAACCTTCGATCTCCGCCAGAACTGCGTTCAGCATGTCTTTGACCGAAATTACCCTTATCTCTCTGAAGTCGGGTAGATCAATTCCGAAGTTCTTCGAGGTTACAAAAGCGACGTTTGCTCCTCTTCGCCATAATTCCAGCGCAATCTCTTTCCCCATCAGCCCAGAACTTCTGTTGCTGATGAACCTGATCGGATCTATGTGCTCATAGCTTGGCCCAGCGGTCACGACAACCTTTTTCCCTGCGAACTCCTTCGGATAAAGCGCTCTCTCGACGTGGAGACAAATTTTCTCGATATCTGCGAACTTCGCTTTTCCTTCCTCGATCCTCGGCTCTATGATCTCGATCCCCATCTTCTTCAGCTTTTCAACGTTCTCGAGAACTCTTGGGTTTTGAACCATCGCCTCATGCATCGCTGGAGCTATCAAAATCGGTTTCCCAGAGCCCAAGGCGGTGGTTGCGAAAGTCGTGACCGCTGTGTCGTCGATTCCGTTTGCGATCTTTCCAATCGTGTTCGCAGTTGACGGCGCAATTAGGTAGAGATCCGCAATCCCATCGACGCCGAGGAACTTCACGTGCTCAATTTCGCCTGTTATCTCTGTCACGACTTTGTTTCCCGTTGCGAATTGAAGCGCATAGGGGTGGATGATCTTTGTTGCGCTCTTGCTCATCACCGCATAGACTTCTGCACCCCTTCTTATGAGTTCTCGGGCGAGCTTCACAGTTTCGACTGCTGCGATGCTTCCAGTAACCCCGAGCACGATTTTCTTACCCCTAAGCCTTTGGCTCTTCACGCCTCTTATCCTCTCCACGTGCACGTTCAACACCTCGTTCAAACACATCGATTTCACCAAACTCCATCGCCTTCCTATACCTAACACGTTTGAGCAGATCTTCGATCACATCCATACCTTCAAGCTTTCTAAGCTTCCCAAGCTGTATAACCTCCTCCGCCTTCGGAAATCCAGCTTCAACAACCAGGATTTTTTGCGGAATCTTAACGCGTTCCTTCTTAACAATCCTTTCTAAAGCGAACTCCCAAGCACTTCTCCAGGGAACGTCGTATGCGATCTCCTTCGTGAAGTAGTTCGTTCTCTCCACGATTATCAGATCGTATGGGCATGCGTTTTCGCACGCTCCACAGTAGATGCAGAATCTCTCGTTGAAGTATACTCTTTTCCTATCTTCGGAGACGAACCAAACCTTGTTGAACTTGCATATCGCCAAGCAAGCACCACAACCAATCGGATCGCATCTCGACATCCTCGCCTCGAAAAGTCTGAGCTTTCCATCTATCGGCTTCAACGTCTTCGCTGCGTCGTATGGGCAGACTTCTTCGCAGTATCCGCAGTTCGAGCAGATTTCTTGGTTTATCGTTATGTTTGCGATCTTCTTTGGCAACTCAAACGATATCCTTTTTCCTTCGACTTCTATGGCATCCTCAGGGCAGACCTCTTCGCAGAGCTTGCAGTAGTCGCAAAGAGTTTCATCGATTAAGATGTCGCTGTAGGGCACTATGTCGTTGGGAACGACTTTTTTCTCCACCATTCTAAAGACGTTGCAAAACTCCGCACAGATTCCACAAAGGTTGCACTTTTCTCGATCTATTTTCACACTCCCTTTGATCCCTTCGTTTCTCTCGGCGATGTCTTGCCTTCTAATCAGAACTTCTCTCTTTATAGCTCCCGTGGGGCAGACTTTGTAGCAGAGCGTGCACTCTCTGCAACGCTCGTTCTTATACGTGAACCTAACGGGTGAAAGAGGAAGTGAAGACTTCTCGATCTTCTCTCCGTTTACGTAAAACTCGAAGGCGTTGAACGGGCAGAAAGAGTAACAGATCCCGCAATAGGCGCACTTCAGGTGGTCTATTATAATTGGGGGCATTTCCAAGCCTTTGGCAATCTCATGCACCGGACCAAGCTCGATTGCATTCACTGGACATGCAAAAACGCAGACTTCACAGCCGTTACACTTTCTGTAATCGTAAACAAGCTCTCTTAGCTCGCCATCTGTCTTCTGAATACACTTTATCTTTTCCCCAACCTCAATTTCCCTTTCGATCATAAAAACTCCTCGGAATTAAGCGTTGGAGCATCATGCAGTCCACGAGAACCAATGCAACCATCGCTTCCGCAACGGGAACGATCCTCGGCACGATGCACGGGTCGTGTCTACCCTTAACGCTTATCTCGACTTCCTCCATTTTCTCCAAATCCACGCTCCTTTGCTTTTTCGAGATCGAAGGTGTCGGCTTCACCGCAATCCTCATTACCAACTCCTCACCGTTCGTAATCCCCCCAAGAATTCCTCCAGCGTTGTTCGTTAAAAAGCTTATCTTTCCATCCCTCAGCGTCATCTGATCGTTGTTCTCGCTACCCCTAAGCCTGGCAACCTCAAAACCACGACCGATTTCGAAGCCCTTAACAGAGGGGATGCCCATCAACGCAAAAGCTAAGTAAGCGCTTATTTTTCCAAAAACAGGCTCCCCGAGCCCAAGGGGCACGTTTTTTGCGACTATTTCAACGATCCCTCCAACGCTGTCCCCTTCACGCATCGCCTCCTTGATCCTTTCCTTCGCAACCTCCTCCCTCTCAGGATCTGGACACCTTATCGCACTCTTTTCTGCGATTTCGAATGCCTTCTCACTGTCTTCTACCCTAAAACTAACGCCAGCGATCTCTTTTGCATATCCAAAAACTCTGATGTTGTATTTGGAGAGGATTTGCTTCGCAATCGCCCCCGCCGCGACTCTTGCAACTGTTTCCCTCGCAGACGCTCTACCTCCACCACGCCAGTCGTAGATTCCGAACTTCGCGTAGTAGGTGAAATCCGCATGTCCCGGGCGGGGGATGTTCTTAAGAGCCTCATATGGCTTTGAATCCACATCAACGTTCCTTACAATCATCGAAATCGGAGTGCCGAGCGTAATGCCGTCGAGAACACCAGAAAGAATTTCCACAACATCCTCCTCTTTTCTCTTCGACGCAAATTCCCCTCCGGGTTTCCTTCTTTCCATCTCCTTCCTTATGAACTCCTCATCTATTTTGAGCCCCGCTGGGCATCCGTCGATCGTGCACCCGACTGCTTTCCCATGGCTTTCCCCCCACGTCGTGACCCTGAAAACATATCCGAAGGAGTTCATCAACCTACTTTTTCCCCATGATTTTAATACCTTTGCCAACACAAATTCAGAAAGATTAATTAGCTGAAAAGACTCCAGCGTAGCTGATGAAAGCTGGAGACATTATGAACCCAAAGGTCATCTACGCAACTTTGCCGAGCAACAGAGAAACGTTGCTCCAGATGTTCAAAGAATACGGAATTTCAGCGGTTCCAGTCTTAAAGGACGGCAAATTAGTCGGCATAGTGACGAGAAAAGACTTGCTGAGAAAGATCGATGAGAACCAGCTTGCGTTGCTGATGACACCAAATCCCGTGACTGTGAACGTCGATGACAGCGTTGAGAAGGTCGTGAAGATACTCAGCAAAACCCCGTTCCGAAGATTGCCGGTGCTGGATGGAGAAAGACTCGTGGGCATAATAACAGTTAGAGACATCGTGAAAAAGATTGCCGAGATGAACTTAGAGGTCGAGGTTAGAAAATACGTGAGCCCCCAGATCGTCTGCGTTTGGGAAGAAACGCCGTTGAAAGTCGTTGGAGAGATCATGCGACTTAGCAATGCTGAGATCTGTGGAGTTCTGAACGAGAACGATGAGCTCGTTGGGATCGTAGACGAGAAAATAATGCTCAGCGAAGCCCTCATCGAAGACTTCCTAATCCAATCAACGCACTCGTCCTCGAGCGACACCGACGACAAATGGAGCTGGGATGGGATGAGGGATCTCACGGTTAGATACTTCGAGGTTAGCGTCGTAAAACTGCCAAAGGATCCGGTGAAGAAGTTCATGAAACCCGCAGACTTCGTCTACCCGCAGACAAGCGTATCAAAGTGCGCAAAGAAGATGGTGAGTTACGATCTCGACTGCATTCCCGTGTTGGACTCCTTTAACAGGGTTGCGGGGATCGTGAAGGACAAGGAGCTGATAAGGGTCTTGCTCGATGTTCAAAAGTAAGGAAGAAGTTCGTGAATTCGTTTGGAAAAAGATAGCGCCATTCTGCGGGTTTCCTCCCCCATACGGGAGGATACCGAATTTCAAAACAGCGAGAAAAGCTTGCGAGAAGATAAGAGAACTGGAAGAATACCAAAGGGCTGAATGTGTCTTCTCCGCTCCAGATTCCGTTCTTCTTAGACTGCGGGAAATAGTTCTTGAAGATGGAAAGACTCTTCTCGCAGTTCTTCCAAGGATGACGGGTTTTGTGGTTCTAAAAGAAAGGGTAAAGCCCACGATCGAGGCGATGAAACGTGCAGAGAAAGCTGATCTTGCAAAGCTGAGGGGAAAGGTTGGAGTGTTTGCACAGGGTTGCGTTGCGGTCGATCTGAATGGGAACAGAATAGGGAAGGGGAGCGGATTCGGGGACAAAGAATACGAGCTCTTGAAAAAGAGTGGAGCTTTGGCTGAGAATGCGATCTTCGTAGTCGTTGCCCACGAAATCCAGGTGTTTTCAGATCTAAGCAATCTGATGCAAGAACATGACGCCAAAGCGGACGTGATCTTGACGCCAGAAAAAATAATAAGGGTTAGATCTGATCAAAGGTCATTATCCTGAGTGAAGTCGGTAGCTTCACAACGCTCCCGAGCTTAACGCCTATGATGTAGTTTATATCCTTCTTCGCCGCCACGTCGACGAGCCTCTGCGTTATCACGCCGTCGAAGATTATTATCGATCCTCTGATGTTGTTGTTCTTTAGAGTTTTCACGAGATCCCGCACTGGGACTTCTTTTATCAGGTTCAGGTTCTTGTCCAAAATCCTTGCGAGTAGCTTTCCTTCAACTCTTTCCTTGTGAGCCTTTAAGCTCTCTTGGTTTTGCTCCTTCACTTCCTTCTTCAAGACGTGTATCTGCTCGACTGGAACCTTGTTCCTCAACGCTTTCAGAATCTCCTTCAACGTCAGATCCTCTACTCCCTTCCCCTCTGGCGCTCTTGCGACGAAGTCTATGTCCGCAACTTGGAGTAGCTCCTTCAGGATCAGTTCTCCTCCTCGGTCGCCGTCGAGAAATGCGGTGACTGTTTTCTTTTTGCTCAGCTCGATGATCGTCTTCGGTATGTTTGTCCCCTCAACTGCTATAACGTTCCGTATTCCGTGCCTAAGCAAGTTTATAACGTCCGCTCTGCCTTCTACGACGATTATCGCATCCGACTCATCGATCGCTGGTCCTGCGGGGAGTTTTTCTTCGCCGTATTCAACAACTTCATCGACTCTGAGAGATTGCTTTACGAGCTCCGCAATTTTCTCTGACTCGATCTCTGGCTCTTCGAACAGCTCCTTTAGAATTTCCATTGACCTTTCAACTATCTTTTTTCTCTTCGTCGCCCTGACGTCTTCGATCTTCTTGACTTCGATCCTCGCAGAACATGGACCAACCCTTTCGATTGTTTCGAGCGCTGCAGCGATTATTGCGGTTTCGATTTTGTCGAGACTCGAAGGGATCTTTATCTCACCGTAGCTCTTTCCACCCTTGCTCTCAACCTTGACCTCTATCCTCCCTATCCTACCAGTCTTCTGCAGTTCCCTGAGATCGAGATCGTTGCCAAGCAATCCTTCAGTTTGACCAAAGATAGCGCCAACTACATCTGGACGTTCAATAACTCCATCAGCTACGATTTCAGCATGAATGAGATACTTGGTTGTGTCCGGCACCTTCATCATAGAACCATCCTCTAAACTCATCCAAGAAATGTTGTTCTCACTCCATAAATAACTTATCCGCTCTTAGTGAGCTCTTCAATGACCTTTATAACTTCTTTCCTCGTGAACGGTTTCTTTAGAATCATGTCAACGCCAGCTTCCATCGCCTTCTCCCCTTTCGATCCCGCATATGCGGTGATTGCTATGATCTTGGCTTTTGGATTGATTTTCTTTATTTCACGGATCGCATCTATTCCTCCCATCACAGGCATCATTATGTCCATCAAAACAACATCTGGTCTCTCCTTTTCGTATTTCTCAACCGCCTCTCGTCCATTTGATGCTTCGACGACCTTATAGTCCTTCAGCATGATCTTGAGAATTTCTCTCATCGCTGTCTCATCATCGACAATCATCACGCTTTTCATCGTAAAACGTTGTGTTGAAGAATTTAAAAGCCTATCGCAAAACCTTGAGTTGAAAAATTTCGAAAACGTTATTTATTAGTGGATGAATTCTGCACATGGCGGGTAAGATTTATGTCGTTGGGCATAAGAACCCAGACACGGACACCGTTTGTTCTGCAATAGCGTTTGCGTATCTCTGGAACAAATGGAAGGAAACTGGAGCGATGAGCAAGGTTATGAAAATAGAAGACGAAGCGGTTCCAGTAGTCCAAGGCGATCTCAACGCAGAAACAAAATTCGTGCTCGATAAATTCGGGATAAAGGCTCCTGAGAAACTCACGGATGCAACGGGAAAGAAGGTTGCGCTCGTAGATCATTCTGAGAAGGCGCAAACCTTGGACAACATCGACAAGGCTGAAATCGTTGCGATCGTCGACCACCACAAAATAGGCGATGTTACGACGCCCAATCCAATACTGTTCTTCAACTTGCCTGCAGGGAGCACTGCGACCGTTCTAAAAGTTTTGTTCGACAAAACCGAAGTTCAGATTCCGAAGGAGATTGCGGGGATACTGCTTGCGTCGATCCTGAGCGATACCGTGATCTTCAAATCCGCAACAACAACTGCGCTCGACAAGAAGGTTGCGGAGGAGCTTGCCAAAGTTGTGGGTATCTCGGATCTGACGAAGTTTGGAATTGAAGTAAAAGGAAAGCTATCAGAAGTATCAGGGATGACTGCGAAGGAAATAATGATGAGGGACTTCAAAGACTTCAACATGGGAGGGAAGAAGGTTGGCATTGGACAGATCGAGCTCCTCGACCTCTCGCTAATCGAAGCAAGAAAGGATGAAATCTACAACGAGCTCGTGAAAAAGAAGGCAGAAGGCTACCACAGCGTGTTCCTGATGCTCACAGACATTATGAAGGAGGGGACTGAACTGCTTGCGGTAACCGATGATCCGAAGGTAGTCGAAAAAGCGTTTGGCAAGAAGCTCGAGGGGAGAAGTGTCTGGCTACCGGGAGTGATGAGCAGGAAGAAGCAAGTTGTTCCACCATTGGAGAAGGCATTTTCTTAGCTTTCTTGCCTTCAATCCAAATCTTTTTTATCCGTGTTCAGACGTTTTTCTGTGAAAATAGAGAGACCCCGTGGAACAAGGGATTTTCTTCCGGAAGAGATGGAAAAAAGGAGAGAAGTCGAAAAGAGACTGCGAGAAATTGCGGAGAGCTTTGGATACAGAGAAGTAGCAACTCCAACTTTTGAGCACTCAGAGCTCTTTAAACTGAAATCCGGCGAGGGGATAATCGAGGAAATGTATGTCTTCAAGGACAAATCTGACAGAGAGCTTGCGCTTCGCCCTGAGCTAACAGCGCCTATAATCAGAATGTTCGTCAACGAGTGTAGCAGAATGCCAAAGCCCCTACGATTTTACTACATTGGCAACTGCTTCCGTTACGAGCGTCCCCAAAAGGCGAGGTATCGAGAGTTCTGGCAGTTTGGAGTTGAACTCATCGGTTCAGATTCGTATTTGGCTAATGCGGAAGTAATTTTCTTAGCCTACAAAATGCTGAAAAGTCTCGAAATAGACTTTGAGCTCAACATCGGTCATGTCGGGATCCTAAGATCGATCCTGAGCCCCTTGGGCGACAAAGCGGAGAAGGCGATGAGACTGATCGACAAAAACGACCGGGATGGCTTAAAGAGTTACTTTGATGAGCTCCAAGTCGATGGAGAGCTTGAAGAAAAGGTCTTTAGAGTTATGGAGCTAAAGGGAGGAAAAGAAGTTATCAAGGAGGCGAAAGAAGTCCTTGACTTCGACTTCGGCTATTTGGAGAGGCTTTTGACGATGCTCGACTCGCTAAAGGTTGACTACAATCTCAACCTCGGTATCGCAAGGGGATTGGATTACTACGTCGGCGTTGTTTTCGAGTGCTACGCAAGTGGGCTTGGAGCTCAAAGGCAGATATGCGGAGGAGGTAGCTACGAGCTTGCGACGTTGTTTGGTGGCGCTAAAACTCCAGCAACTGGCTTCGCAATTGGCTTCGACAGAGTCTGCGAGCTCGTGAAAGATACTCGTAAAAAGCAACCCGTCGTTGCAGTTGTTAATTTCCCCGGATTCGAGAGCTTTGCGTTTGAGATTGCAACAAAAATACGCAACTCTGGCTTCGTTGCGATCGTCGACGTTATGGAGAGAAACCTAAGGAAACAGCTCAGCTATGCGAACGATGTAAAAGCAGATTACGCAGTGATAATAGGCGAAGAAGAAGTCAAGTGTGGAGAAGTGAAGGTGAAAGATCTCTCGAGCGGTGAGCAGTTCAGCGTTAAAATCGAAGATCTCACCACTTTTCTTTCTGAACTAAAGACAAGAGGAACATGAAGACTGGTATTATTTCGAGGCGCCCGACCCACATGTTCACGATTAGAACAAGCTTTGCGAGGTAACTGAGCTCCGAAAGATTTGACACACCAAAAACTGGTCCAACGTTTCCAAGGCTTGAAGCCGAGAAAGAGAGCGAGGTTTCGAGATCATAGCCCATTAGGGTCAGAATCAAAGACGAAAGAAAGAAAATGAAAATGTAAAGGATGAAGAAGGCGACGATTTCCTCGACATTTTCTTTTTCGAGAACGTAACTGCCGTATTTTATCGACTTAACCGTCCTCGGCTCCATTAACTTGTAAATCTCCATGACGACGTATTTGAGCAAGATCACAACTCTTATCACCTTCAAGCCACCTGCGGTCGACCCACTGCAACCGCCGATCAACATTAGAACTAAAAGCACCATCTTCGCAGAACTGCTCCAATCGTTGAAACTCGTAGTCGTAAAACCCATTGCGGTAAAAGATACTGCTTGAAAAGCTGAAAATCTCAGCGATTCTAAAGCGTCGCCGTAGTAATTAAGGTTCACAACTGTAAGTGTGAGTGCTGCAGTGGCTATAAGCAGAACGTAAACACGAAGCTCAAGATCTGCAAGGGAGCGAAGCTGTTTGTTCGTGAGAGCGTAGATCAATGCGAAATTCACACCACCTATAAATCCAAAAAAGGCGATCACAGCTTCTATTTTCACGTCTTTAAATTTTGCAATACTTTCCGAGCTCGTAGAGAAGCCACCAGTGGAAATCGTTGTGAGAGCGTGATTTACTGCATTGAATATGTCCAAGCCGAGGGTGTAGAGAACTATGGCTACAAGGATCGTGAGCAACAGATAGAGTTGGAATATCACCACTGCGACGTCACGAATTCTCGGCTTGATCTTCGGTAGAACTATCGTGGGATACTCGGCGTAGAAGAGCAGAGATTTCTTTCTCATGCTGGGCAAAAATATCAGGGTAAGAACTACAACGCCAAAACCGCCGAGCCATTGCATAAAGCTCCTCCAGAATAAAATCGACTTTGGCAACAGCTCAGGAGTTAAAACTGACATCCCGGTTGTTGTAAAGCCAGACATGCTCTCAAAAAAAGCATTGATGGGGTCAATCGAGTAGAAGAGAAAAGGAATCGATCCAAAAATCGGAATTAAGAGCCATATGATAGCAACACCGATGTATGCGTCCTTCTCGGTGGAGATCTCGGGCTCTTTCTTTTTCGAAGCAAGTATAAAAACCAGCCCAACCGCAAAAGTCGACGAGAACGCAACTAAGAATGGCAAAAAGCCCTCACCTTCGAACAGCGAGATTGCCAAGGGTAGCAAAAATGCAAACGAAAAAGGCATCAATACTCTTCCGTTCGTGGCAAAAATGTAGTTGTAATTCATCTAAATATCTCCCCGATCTTGTCGAGATCTTCCCAAGACGTGCTCAAAATTACCCGATCGTTGTCCATCAACTGCATGTCCGCATAGGGCAAGAGGCCCTTGTTCTCCCTCACAACAGCGATGACGACTGCTTTCTCGGGCAAACTGAGCTCGGATATTCTTTTGCCCACAACTTTATCGCTTCTGACAACGACTTCGACTATCAAAGAGCCCCTTACCTCGGCTAAGGTCTTTACTTCGATCTTTTCCATCATCAACTGCTTCAGAACTTCGATGACCGTGATGCTTCGAGGATTTAGGACTTTGTCAACGCCTACCTTCTCGAACACCTCGACGTAGTCTCTGTTTTCGACTTTCGCAATAGCCTTCTTTGCGCCAAACCTTTTGCAGAGAAGAGAGATCATCAGGTTCTTCTCGTCGCTGTCTGTCATCGCCAGAATTGCGTCCGACTTCCCAACCTCCTCCTCCACAAGCATCTTCACGTTGAGGTAGTCTGCGTGTATCACCTTTATATCTTTGAACTTCTCGTTCAACTCTTCACACGCCTTCTTACTTGCACCAATTACCTTCACATTCACCCGGGTTTTGCTGAGAATCTCAACAATATAACTGCCGATGTATCCAGTTCCGAAGACAGTAACTCTCTTCACAGGAGGGGCACCAAAGACTTCTCTGAGTCTCCTTATCTCTGAACTCTTTCCGAGGATCTCTATTCTGTCCCCGGGCTCAATTTTTTCAATGCCCGGAGACAAAAGTTCACCATTCCTAAAAATAGACACGACGAGCGCTTCTGGAGGGAGCTTGATCTCGCTGAGACTGTGCCCAACGAGGGGGGACTCCTCCGCAACCTGAACCTCTAAAAGCTCCATCTCCTCGCCAAGAGTTACAACGCCAAGGGCAGGAAGTAGCCCCGCAACCCTCACAGCTTCTTGTGCAAGCGCCAAAGATGGACAAACGACTACATCAAACCCGAGGGGGTGGAATTTGACCACCGGCGATTCCGTGTATTCTGGGTTCTCTATTCTCACAAAGGTTTTCTTAGCCCCGAGTCTTTTCGCAGTCAGGGCGGAGATTAGATTAACCTCGTCATTACCCGTCACCGCCAAGAAGTAATCCGCCTTCTCCACCTTAGCCTCTTTCAGAACTTTCAGATTTCCCGCGTTACCTCGAATCGTTATTACGTCGAGCTCTGCGAAGCGTTCCAGCTTATCTTTGTCCTTGTCTATTACGTAGACATCGTTTTTCTCACAAAGAGATTCTGCTAACTCATAGCCAACTTCTCCTGCCCCTGCGATCACTATTTGCATTATCTCTCACTTTTTTTGAATGTTTATATCTTTTACTCATTCCAACGAGCAAAAGACCGAATTCAAACATCGCCCCAAAGAGGAACAGAACCAAGATCTGGCTTATCCCACCTAAGTTTGTGGGTGAGTTGAGTATCAACATCGCAATGAGCAAATAAATCGGAATCCTTAGTTTTTTCATCGTTCCATAGTCCACGATTTTAAAGCGATCGAGCAGATAAACCGCCAAAGGGATTTGAAGCGAAATCGCAAAGAAGAAGGCGATGTTGACTGCGTTTCCAAGTGTTCTCCCGACCGAGAAAAACTCCTCCCCGTAGGAGAACTTATAGAGAAACGGAACGAGGAACTTGAAGGCAAATATTATCCCAAACAGAAAAACAAGGTAACTTGGGATCAAAACAGCTTTCAGAAACTTCCTCTCGTTCTCATACAGCCCGGGCTTAGCGAAGAGATATAGCTCGAGCATCAAGTAGGGATAGATCAAGATGAGCGTGAAGATTAGGGAGAGCGATAAGTTGAGAAGAATCCACTCCATTACGCTGAAGGCGAACATCTCTTCGCCAACGAGCTCACCCCAAAGCAATTTTATGATCTTTGGCGAAAAAATAAACATGATCGGCATAAGAACCAAGAGCAAGATCAAGACTCTCTTAACTCTGCTCCTGAGTTCCGCAAGATGCTCCGATAGGCTCTGCTCTTTATCCTCCACAAAATAACTTGTAGACAAAATTTAAGGTGTTTTTGGCAGAATTTAAAATAATTTTAACTCTTGACGCCGAGTATTGACTTCGGAGACCTCTTTATCCTCCTTCTTTTCTTGCCCTCTGAAGTGAACTTCTGATTCGGTCCGGGTTTCTTGTAGTTCTGCCACTTCGTCGGAACTAAGCGATACTCGTTGCTGTTCCTTTTCTTGATCTTTATCCAGGTTACACTTCCTGTCTTCCCCATTGCCTTTTCGTTACGATCGCATTTTAAAAACTTTACCCTCCCAAGCACAAGGAATATATGCAGTTTTTACTTCATACCTACCATGGAAATAGTTCTCACCGCTGAACGTTGTCTCATGAGCAACTACCATGGAGCACTGTTCCTCGGATTCATGGGCTGTGCACCGAAAAATCTGATACCTTCTCCCCTATTCTTCAGGTTCGTATGTCCTCCCGTCAGAATGGACAACAAGGGTGCAATAATCGCTCCAAATGGCACGAGGAAGATCGAAGCAGCTTTAATCGAAAATGGCTTTGAAGTCATCGTCGTTCCGCCAGAGAAGATCGAGAAGTTCGCAAAGAATGCAAAGGCTGTTGGGATCACAACGAACGACCCCCTCGGCTTGGGACCTGCGTCGAGCACGTTCTCCGGGAAATATGGGCTCGTGAAGGAGGAGTCTTACAACGTTTTCTGTTTCAAGAGGCTCGTGCAGAGACTAAACGAGGTGAGCGATGCGAAGATCGTCGTTGGCGGTGCGGGAGCTTGGCAGTTGGCGGACGAGAAGATAATGGACGAGCTCGGAATAGATGTTGTTGTGGTTGGCGAAGGGGAGAAAATTGCCCCTGAGATATTTGGGAAGATTTTGAAAGGTGAAGAGGTTCACGGGATTTTCTATGGCGACGTTGTCGAACAAATCCCAGTCAATCGCCGTGCTACAGTTGGTGGGATCGTTGAGATAGCAAGGGGTTGCGGAAGAGGATGCAAGTTCTGCCAGCCAACGCTTCAAAGGCTAAGGAGCAGACCTCTGGCGGATATAATCGAGGAGGTGAAGGTGAACGCAAAGTTGAACAAATTCGCTACCCTTCACGCTGAAGATGTGCTCAGATACAAGGCAAATGGATTAGAGGTGAACAAAGAAGAGGTCTTAAAGCTCTTCTCCGAAACTTCGAAGATCTGCAAAATTGGGATCAGCCACTTCTCGCTCGCAACTGTTGCGAAAGCTGAAAGCATAGTTTCGGAGATCTCTTCAATCCTTGGGATCCCAAGCAAAGACCAGCCCTGGCTCGCTGGGCAAACGGGGATCGAAACTGGAAGCCCAAAGCTTATCAAGGAGCACATGCCGGGGAAGGTTTTACCATTCAAAGCGGAGGAGTGGTGCGATGTGGTCGAAACAAGCTTCGGGATATGCGCCGACAACCATTGGATTCCATGCGCAACCCTCATCATAGGGCTTCCCAACGAGACCGAGGAAGACGTATTGAGAACCATAGAGCTCCTTGAAAGGCTTAAGAACTACAAGAGCTTAATCGTCCCGCTCTTCTTTGTCCCAGTTGGGACGATGAAAGCGATGAAGCACTTCTCGAGCGAGGATCTCAAGCATTACCACTGGGAGCTGATGATAACTTGCTGGAAGCACGACACGAAGTGGATGCGAGTTCTTGCAAACGAATACCTTGCGAAGATGCCGATCGTGAGCAGGTTCTTCCTCCAGAGATTCATAGACTGGGCGATCAAGGAAGGGGAGAAAAGAGTGGAGAAAATGCTTAGCGCAAAACTACACTGATTCGAGCTTCAGAAGCTCTTTCCTCGCATCTGCGAGCAGTTCGTTGAGATACTTGGAAACAGACCTCTTCAAATCCATCGGGTGTAGCTTCTTTGCTTTGAAGTCCTCGACTAAGGATTCGAAACTCGTGTATTCGATGTCTCCGCCGAACTTCGCATCTCTTTCGACCTTGAGCTTTTCGAACGCTGGAAAAACGTAGTGCTTCACGAGGTCGATTATCGGATTCCCCTCAACGATTCCCTGCGGGCAGTAGGCTTTCATTATCTTCCTCTCCACCTCCTCCTCGGAGTCACGCAGGGATATGTAGTTCCCCTTCGACTTGCTCATCTTCTCCCCATCAAGCCCTGCGATTATTGGCGTGTGAATACAAATCGGAGCCTTGTAGCCAATCGCAGGCAAGTTCTCCCTTGCGAGCATGTGTATCTTCCTTTGATCGATCCCACCGACTGCGACATCGACGTTCAGATAGGCTATGTCGAGCGCTTGCATCAGAGGGTAGATCATCTGAGAGACCATCGGGTCTTCCTTTCTCCTACTCACTTCATCCATGCTCCTTTTGGCTCTGTTGAGCGTCGTAATCCTTGCGAGTCTTAGAACGTCGAGCACGTAGTCTTCCTTGAGCTGGTAATCGCTTCCAAGAACGAACTTCGCATTCTCCTTTTTCAGTCCAAATGCTATGAAGGTCTTCATGTTCCTCTCCGCAAGCTCTCTTATCTCCTCGAAAGTGCCCTTCTCGTTTAGGTATGCGTGAATGTCCGCCAGGAGAACGACTATCTCGAAACCCGCTTTCTGCAGATCTTTGAGCTTGTTAACCGTGATTAAATGCCCCAAATGAATTTCTCCGCTCGGCTCATAGCCCACATAAGCCCTTGGCTTCTCCTTTGTTTCGAGAAGTTGCCTAAGTTCCTCGAGCGTCACTATTTCTTCTGCATTCCTTGATATCAGCGCTATCTTCTCCTCGAGATCCATAGCGCTATTCTCCCAAGGTTTTTAAATTCTCTTGCCCAAATTCTACGAAGATTTAAAGTTATTTTTTGAGCCTTAGCAAATTTAAAAAGTCGTTCTGCAACGCACTACTATGCATTGGGCTGACGTCATCGCTTCGGAACTCATTGAAATTTCAAGCTTTCATCGCATAGCCACAGGTATTTCGCCTTCAGGACATATACACCTTGGAAATCTGAGAGAAATGGTTACTGCGGATGCAATAAGGAGAGCGTTAATCGATGCAGGTGGAAAAGCGGAGCTAATATACATTGCGGACGACATGGATCCCTTAAGGCGGAGATATCCTTTCCTCCCCGAGAAATACTCTGAATTCGTGGGAATGCCTCTCTGCAACATCCCTGACCCCGATCCTTCAGGCTGTCACGAGAGCTACTCTGAGCACTTTTTACAGCCTTTCCTCGAGTCGCTCGAAGTCCTTGGGATTCCAGTGGAGGTCAGAAGAGCGAGCGAGATGTATAGGCAAGGTCTATACGAGGATGCGATAAAAACTGCGCTGAAGAACAGCGATAAAGTTGCGCAGATAATAAGAGAGGTTACGGGCAGAGAACTCGAAGAGGACTGGTATCCATTCATGCCAATCTGCGAGAAGTGCGGTAGGATAAACTCGACAAAAGTCACGGGTTTCGATGAGGAGTGGGTATACTACACGTGCAAATGCGGGAACTCGGGGAGAGCGAGTTACAAAGGCGGAGGAAAGCTTAGCTGGCGACTCGACTGGGTTGCGAGGTGGAAGATTCTAAGAATAACGTGCGAGCCATTCGGAAAAGACCACGCAGCTGCTGGTGGGAGCTACGACACCGGAAAAAGGCTCGCAAGAGAGGTCTTTGATTACCCGCCACCTTTCCCAGTTCCATACGAGTGGATCCATCTAAAAGGCGTTGGCGCAATGAAGAGCTCGAAGGGCATCGTCATACCAGTTAGGGAGCTCATCGATGCCCTACCGCCGGAGATCGTGAGATACATAATAATCAGGGCAAAACCCGAAAGGCACATCGAGTTCGACCCCGGCATCGGATTGCTCGAGATCATCGACGAGTTCGAGGAAAAGTTCAAGGAAAGGGATCGAAGTGTCCAGCTTAGCTTAGTTCACGAAGTGAAGTATTCCGATGTCCCGTTCAGGCACCTTATCGTCGTTGGACAAATCGCAAACTGGGATTTGAGGAGAACGATCGAAATTTTGGAGAGAAATGGATACAGATCCGAAAACCTGAAGGAAGATGTGGAGAGAAGACTTGCGTATTGCAAAGTCTGGCTTGAAAAATACGCTCCAAAGACCTTGAAGTTCGAAATAATAAGCGGAAAAGTCGAGCTGAGCGAAGAAGAGAAGAAGTTCGTTGAAAGATACGCAGAAGAGCTCAGAGAAGAGATGGATGCGGAAACGATCCACAAGCTTGTCTACGAAGTTGCAAAGGAATGCGGAATTGACGCAAACAAAGCTTTCAAGGCGATTTACAAAATCTTAGTTGGAAAAGACTACGGTCCACGGCTTGGTTACTTCATAAAGTCCTTAGGCGTCGATTGGGTGAAGAAGAGGTTCCATGAGGCGTATTGAGGCTGGAAGCTACTACAGCTACCTTCCCAAAGGATGCAAGCTTTGTAGAAGAGGTGCAAAGCTAACGCTGTTCATAACTGGGCTCTGCAAAAATTCCTGCTTCTATTGCCCAGTGTCGAAGCAGAAAATTGGAAAGGACGTAATCTTTGCGAACGAAAGAGAAGTAAAGAGTATCGACGACTTCTTTGCAGAGATCGAAGCGATGAGCGCAGAAGGGGTTGCAATAACTGGCGGGGAGCCTTTGCTCAGGGTTGAAAGGGTTATCGAGTTTGCAAAACTTTCGAAAGAGCTTGGGCTCCACGTTCACCTGTATACTTCGATTCCTGCACAGATAGATTTGCTTGAAAAAATAAACGTTGACGAGATCAGATTTCACCCGCCAGAGCTTAGAGACGTGGAAAAATACGCAGATTCGATAAGGGATGCGAAGGATCTCGGCATCGACGCTGGATTCGAGATTCCAGCGATTGCTTTCGAAGCCAAGATCGTCGAAATCGTGAACGAGCTCGATGCCTTCCTAAACGTGAACCAGCTCGAGGCGAGCGAGAGCAACTGGTTCGCTTTGGAGGAGAGAGGCTTTAAAATCCAAGACTACTACGTGGAGACGTTCGAAGTTGTGAAACTCTACGAGAATGCGAGGAAGTTCCACTACTGCACTGCAAAGTTCAAGGACTCAGCACAGTTCAGAAGGAGGTTGATAAGAATGGCTATGAACCATCCGGACTTCTACTTGGTAACGAGGGACGGAACTTTGCTCTGCACGAGGATTGAGGGTAATCTCGATGTTGCGGAGAAAATCCTTAAAAAGGCAAGGGTCGAATACATACGCTTCGAGGACTGCATAGAAACGAGCTTGGAAGTTGCAGATGGCGATCTTAAAGAGGAGCTGAAATCACGTGGACTTAGGGTTGCGATCGCCGAAAGGTATCCGACTGTGAATAGAACGCTGATCGAGCTCACGTGGGTTTGAGTATGGAGGTCGAAAAGAGGATTAAGAACTATCTCCAGAAGGACAAAAGTGGATTGCGGAAGGAGCTACTTTTAATTCTGCTCGACGGAAAAAAGCACACGAGCGAAGAGGTTTGCGAGATTTTAAGGAGCAAAGGTTTTGCGGTCACAAGGAAAAGGGTCTCTGCGATGCTTGGTGTCGTGAGCTCAAAGATCGGAATCGTAAAAACCGAGCTTGGAGAGAGGAAAAAGTATTATATAAAGCCCGAATATGTCGAGCTTGTTGAAGAAGCTATCAAAGCCAGTTTACAAAATCTATGAAAAGAGGCTTGAGAGGTTCGTGCTAAAAAACGAGATCCCGAGGCACATAGCCATAATTATGGATGGAAACAGAAGGTTTGCAAGGAAACTCGGGCTCGAGGAGTCGCAGGGACACGAGTTTGGCTCAAAAAAGGCAGAAGAAGTCTTGGAATGGTGCTGGCAGTTGGGGGTCAAAATGCTAACTCTCTACGCCTTCTCAACCGAGAACTTCAAGAGGAGCGAGGAGGAGAAGAGGAACATCTTCAGGATCTTCGAAAGAGAGCTTAAAAGACTCTTAACAGACAAGAAGACCTACGAAAGGGGGGTAAGGGTTAGGGTGGTTGGAAAAAGGGAGCTTCTCCCAGAAAAGCTTTTGAGGCTTGTTGAAGAGGTTGAAAAAGCCACTGAACCTCATGAAAAGTGCTTCCTCAACATAGCAATTGCGTATGGGGGAAGGCAAGAGTTAATAGATGCGACGAAGAAAATCGTAGAGAAGGTGATGAAGGGCGAACTCATGCCATCACAGATCGACGAAAGGGTTGTTGAGGAGAATCTCTACAACGAGCATGAGCTATATGCGAAGGTGGACATAGTGATAAGGAGCGGTGGGGAGCAAAGGTTGTCGAACTTCCTTCCCTGGCAGACTACGAATAGCGTAGCCTATTTCTGCGATGTCTTCTGGCCGGAGTTTAGGAAAATAGATCTGTTGAGAGCGATAAGGGAGTGGCAGAGGAGGAGGGTATGTCAAAGAAGCTGATGTATGAGTTTAAGAGAAAACTCGAAGAGCTCGATAGCTATCGCGGAAAAGGAACGGAGCTCATAACTCTCTACATACCACCAGACAAGAACTTAGCGGACGTTGCAAACCAGCTTAGGGAAGAGCTAAGCCAAGCTTCGAACATAAAATCGAAGCAAACACGAACGAACGTGATCACGGGACTCGAAGCGATTTTGAACCGATTGAAGCTATATAGAAAGCCACCCGAGCACGGTATGGTTATCCTGAGTGGTCTCGTCACGATCGATGGAAAGGAGAAGCACATAACCGAGATAATCGAACCCCCCGAGCCCGTGCCACTATACAAGTATCACTGCGACTCAAAGTTCTACCTCGAGCCATTGAAGGACATGCTGAGAGAGAAAAAGGTCTACGGTCTGATCGTCATCGATCGAAGAGAGGCGACCATAGGTTTGCTGAAGGGGCGACGAATTGAGGTTCTTGACTACGACACGTCAATGGTTCCCGGGAAGCACAGGCAAGGCGGGCAGAGTAGCGTTAGGTTCGAAAGGCTCAGAGAGCTTGCAATCCACGAGTTCTACAAGAAGGTCGGAGAAATGGCGACGAACGCTTTCTTACCCCACAAGGACAAACTCGTCGGGATTCTCATCGGTGGTCCATCGCCGACAAAAGACGAGTTCTATCAAGGCGAATACATGCACCACGAACTGCAGAGAAAAGTCCTCGGATTGTTCGACGTCGGATACACGAACGAGAGTGGACTTTACGAACTCGTGGACAAGGCGAAGGATTTGCTGTCTGAAGTCGACTTGGTCAGGGAAAAAGCGCTGATGAATCGTTTTCTATACGAGATCTCACGAGACGGGCTTGCTGTATACGGAGAAGAGGAGATAAGAAAGTATCTGGAGATCGGAGCGGTCGATACTTTACTGATCTCTGAAGATCTGAGATACGAGAGAGTCCGCTACCGCTGTCCGAGTTGCGGGGAGGAGAGAGTTGTGACGCTAAGGGATAAAGCGGTTTCAAAGCAGGTATGCGAAAAAGATGGCATTGAGATGGAGGAAGTTGAGAGGGTTGACGTCGTCCTCGAGCTATCCGAAGTTGCGGAGAGGATGGGCACAAAGGTCGAGTTCCTGTCCACTGAGACCGAGGAAGGAGAAGTTCTCCTGAAAGCCTTTGGCGGAATTGCGGGGATTCTGAGGTTTAAGCCCAAGTAAACTACTTGAGGAGGAGCAGAGCGTAGATCCCGGTCATTATAAAGATCGTCCCCAAGATCGAGCGTTTCGAGAATACTTCAAGCCTTCTCAGGAAAATTGCGGTTAGGATCAGAGTGAAGAATGGGTGTGAGCTCGTTATCGGTTCAATCACAGTCACTGGTGTGTCTTTGAGGACGATGTAACGAACCATATGCGCAAGTCCGCCAAGGACGCCACCCACGACAAAGGGTCTTGTGTTCTTCAAAGATTTTCCGATCATGAAGGGCGTTAGGAGTGCTGTGGAGATTGCGAAACCGATAAAGACTGCGAAGAATGGATTGTATTCCACCGCACTGCCGAACCTTATGAGATAAGACGATAGGCATGCGAACAAACCCGTTAAGATCGCAAGGGAAATTCCGACCCAATCTGGTTCCCCCTTCACTTTCGAGAGCAAAAATATTCCTACAAATATGAGTGCAGATCCAAGGATGATCCAGAAGTTCAAAAGCTCCCCAACGAACAAGCCGATTATGGTTGCGAAGAGAATCCTCGTCGACGAAAGTGGAGCGGATAAGTTTGCACCGATTCTGCTTATCGCATAGTAAAGACAGATCCTTGCGAAAAAGAACTGCAGAACACCTGCAAGAGTCATGTAAAACAAGAACTCTCGATCAAGGGTTGGATTGAGCAGAGAAGGAGAGAACATGAGTGTCGAGACGAGAAGGCTTGCGTAGATTCCGTTGAGCGTTTCCGATCTCTCGCTTCCAACCCTCACGAGGATGTGCTGTAGACTGAAGAGCAGTGGGATCAGCAGTGCGAGGTAGTTCATCGCCTAAGCTTAGTCATGGTTTTAAATTTTTTGGTGAATCGCCGTCAGTCTCTGGAAGTGCTTTGGTGCGGTTATCTCCGGATCGCCACCAATTTTTTCAGACGACAGTTGTTTTTATTTGTTTTGTTTTCAAGTTTTATCGTTGGCTGGGCTTTCCAGCAAATTGTGCAACCTATGACTCGGCTCATACCTCCCATCTACCTCTCATTACCTGCCCTCGATAGTCGGAGTATTTCACCCAGCTCCTTCTGAAGAAGAAATTTTCAAGGAAGAAAACCAACTCATGGAGACCAAACTCTTAGACAGTTGAGAGAGTTTGGGTATAGAGATAGCTTTGGCTTTATCCGCCTTCCCAGGGTTTGGTGCTTTGGGTGTCGTATTTTGCTTCATGGTGCCTATGCTGAGCCTATTTTTATAAATACGTTAGAAAAGAAACACAAGAATTCGAGGGAACAGAAAAAAGAAATATGGTAGCCTTGGTATTAAGAAGAGCGGGAACAACAGGCGAGAGGGTTCGAAAAAAGATTTTACTGCAAACCTTATTTAGGGTTTTGAGGAAAGATAAATTTTAAATGCAAACGGAGAATTGCCTGCATGAAAGTTTTGCTCACACTCCTTGCCATCGGAGCGCTCGATTCCGCCTATCTCCTCTACACGAACTACCTTCTATACACTTTGCCGTATTGCCCCATAGACGTTTGTCTTCCTCCTGCAGAACTCGTCGTTCCGAGTTACGTTTTCGCAGTTCTCGGGCTTCTGTGGTTCCTTGCAGGTGTTGTGCTGACTTTCATAAAAAAGAGAGCTATTTTGAGAATCTGGCAGTTCTTAGGCGTTGTTGGTGCGATATCTCTTTTCAGCTACTCCTTGGCGATCCAATACTACTGCGTATACTGCTACTTAGCCCAGGGTCTTGCGGTTGCTTCAGTCGTTCTATCTTGGAAATCGCTTAAATAATTGAGCAGAGTTTTGCCATGCAGATCGGAGTCGTCGGCTCTGGAAGTTGCGACGAAGAGCTCTATGCCATCGCCTTTAGGGTTGGACAGCTCATCGCAGAGAAGGGGCACGTGCTCATAAACGGCGGTCTTGGTGGTGTGATGGAAGCGAGTGCAAAGGGTGCGAAGAGCAAGAACGGAATCACAGTCGGGATTCTACCGAGAAAAACGAAGGATGCGAACCCCTACATCGACATAAAGGTTGCTACCGACATGGGGCATGCGAGGAACATCGTAATCGTCCACTCTTCGGATGCGATAATCTCAGTTGGTGGCGAATACGGAACAATCTCAGAGATTGCGATTGCCTTAAAAGAGGGAAAGCCTGTTGCATCGATAAAGCCAAAGGTTGTAATAGATGGAATGCGGATTTTCCAAACTCCCGAAGAAGCGGTTGAATTCGTGATCAAGGCGGTAAAAAATCAAACTAATTCGAAGTGAACTATTGTTACGAACTCCGAATCGCTGATCTCGCCGTAAATTTTTTTCAAAGCCCTTATCAGCTCTTCTTTCCCCGCAAATCCGTCTGCAATCGCATCTTCGTCGCTTAGTTCCGAGACCCGCTTAACCACGACTTTTTTAACTTTAGCCATTGCGAATGGTTTGCTGTCGACGGTAAGCTCCACAATTTTTCCCACTGGATAGCTCCGGATGCCTCTCCTTATCGTCGTTTTCTTTGCTCCGCTCAGTATCGTTGGCACGAATTCTATATCGAAGTTTATGCGCTCCATCACTCGAGAACTACGACTGCGTTCGGATTCTTCAACCTTAGGTCTATCGCCTCCATTGCGATGAAGGCAATTTTATCTCCCTCTGGACCCAGCTCTTTGATTTCGAGATCTTGCCCAACCACGATGTCCGCACAGCTCGGCGTGTTCGCAAAAACCACGACTTTCTCCTCGATTACTGGTGTTACGATTATCCCGCCGGTGAACACTTCCTTCAGAATTTCGACGACCATTTTTCCTCCTTTCTCGTGAACCTTCAGCAGTTTTGAGAATCTCTCTGGGCTCAGAATTACCGCATAAGGTCCCGCAGATGCTTTCGCTACTTCTCTCATCGCCTTCAAGAGTTCCTCGATGCACTCATCGCTTTTTTCCCAATCGCCAAGCTTCATCTTCTTCCCAGCCATGAAACCATTGATTATCTGTCTCTCCTCTGCCCTAACAAGCATCTCTCCCGCTCTAACTGCGATCGAGGGGTCGAAGCTACCATCGCTCAGCTCTCTAAGCCCTACAAGGAACTTCTGCGTTATCAGCGGAATTGCCTTGAACTCCTGGCGAACGACCTTCACTTCGCCATCGCCCTCGATTACGTCGACTCTGTAAGACTGTGCAGAAACCTTTGTCTTTGGTATCAGATTCATCAGTTTTCTGCATCTCGCAACCCCTTCCATGAAGGCACTGCTTAGGACTGCGAGATAGCCCTGTGCACCGCCATCGAGCGCAGTTTTTATGCCAGTCTTTTCCTCCACTTCTTTAAAACCGCCTTTCAACTCACTCACCTGCTCAGCGTCGAGGTTGAGCAAAAGAGCGGTGAACTCGCCAACGTGCGCTTTTTCTTCCCTTGCAACATCGAGGAATATCTTCTTGCAGTTCTCGTCTGGGCTAAATCTCGCCATCTGCTCGTATAAACTGATTGCATCGAGCTCAGCCGAGATTGCAAGGCGCAAAGCCTCCATAAGCTCTTCTCTACTGTATGGCTTGTCTCTAACAACCAACGTCGGATTAATCGATAGCATAACAATCGCTTGATCGCTTATTTATAAAACTTTCCGGGGATTGCGCAAATCAAAACTCTTTCCAGAGTTCGTTCAACTTCCAGAGAACTTCCTTTGCGATTTCTATTTCCCTCAAATCAACCTTTTCACGTGTCGTGTGACAATCTCTAAGCTCCCCCGGTCCCCAGACGACGACGTCGAACTTCTTTGCAAGGTTGCACGCATCGGTCCAAGAGGGCATCACCGTAAACTCTGGCTCGAGTCCAGCGTTGCGGATCGCTTTTGCAAGGATCTCCGCAACTCTTCCACTGTAGAATCCATCCACCGCTTCAAGTATCGTGATTTCGGCGTCGATTTTTCTCAGCTCTTCCATCGCCAACGAGAGCTGATTTGGCTCGAGTATGAAATCAAATCTGGCTGTGCAGTGCTCTGGAATAACGTATTCATAGCTCCCGCCATTGATTCGAAGAACACTGACCCTGAACTTCTTTGAAAGCTGAAGGTATGCGTTTATCGCTTTTTCAATCGCATTGGTTCCGTGCTCGGGCATAGAAGCGTGACAAGGATAGCCTTTGAACGTCAGATCTGCCTCGATGCAACCAAAATGCTTCGACGCAACCCTCAAATTCGTCGGCTCCATCACAACTGCGTATTTACCATTCCAGTAACCCAAAAATTCCCTTGAACCTTTTCCTGTCTCTTCCTCTTCGCAAAAGAAGGCCATCGCATAATCAACGCCCTTCTCCGCAACCTCAAGCATCGCACTCAAACTCGCTTTTGCGTCCGCAACCCCTGTGCCGTAGGCGAAGCTGTTCTCTATTCTGAACTCCGCCTTGATCGGAACCGTGTCTAAATGAGTCGCAACTAAGAACTCGCTTTTTTTGTTCACCAAGAGAAAATATTCGCCCTCGAAAACCTCGTAGCCACGCTCCTCTAAGAAGCTTCGGACAAACTCCTTTATCTCCTTCTCTTTCCCGCTCGGGGAAGGGATTTCCATGAGTTTCTTGAGGAGCACTTCAAAGGGTTTAAAAGCAGGAATTTAAATTTTCCGTCTGTGATAAGGAGGGTTCGAGAGAGTGATGCGGGTGCTTTCGTTGAAAGTTACGTTCTCAGCTACAAGGGGCTTGAGGATTACGCATACAAAACAAGAAGAGAGGTGAAGAATTACTTCAAATGGCTGTTAAAAAGGGATGCTGAGGGATTCATGGTTGCAGAAGAAGGAGGAAAAGTTCTCGGATTCGTAGCGTGCGATACAAACTGGTTTAGCTTGTTCGAGCTGAAAAAAGTTGGAGAAGTTCACGAGATCTTTGTAATTCCTGAGTTCAGAATGAAAGGCGTTGGCTCAAAACTGCTCAACTCTGCGATCGACTACGCAATACAAAAGGAGAGAGACGTCATGGAGCTTTGGGTTGGGGAGAGAAACGATGTTGCAAAGGTTTTCTACGAAAAGAACGGGTTTAAAACTGCGGGAAAAGTTGGAAAATGGGTGAGAATGGTCAAAGAACTCGACGTATAGTAACTCGCTAATAGGTATATGTATTTATTAGAAGATATAAGTATAACACGTATACAACCGAAAGATTTATACGCCCTACATTGGCAAGAGCTACGGCTGGAAAAAGAGGTGGTAAAATGGAACGTGTGCAAAGAAATTCGTCGTATTTAAACGCAATGTCCACGACCGGAACGAGAACGAGAGTCAGAGACGTGAACCCACAGAGTGGAATGTGCCCAATCTGCGTCAGCGATTGCCCATTTATCTGCGAGATCGCCCTCTCAGCGTTTAGAGCGAACGAGGCTTTGTATCCGGAGACAAAGTATTTCGGAGAGAGCACAGCTTCCTCTTTGAAGGACTACGGCTTGGATTGGTCGCACTTCAACTTACTTGCAAGACTTAAGGGTGCAGAGGGTATCGAAGCCGACCCCGACGTTGCGATTTTCCCGAACGTGAGCGTTGAGTCGAAGATTGGAAAAACAAAGGTCAAGTTCCCACTTGCAATGGGTGCCTTTGGTTCAACTGACGTAGCCAGAAAATACTGGGACGGAATTGCCATAGGGGCTGCGCTTTCTGGTTGCATCCTCATAATCGGTGAGAACGTTTGCGGAGTTGATCCAAACTCGGAGTTCAAGAACGGAAAAGTCGTAAGATCGCCAGAGATGGAAAGGAGAGTTAAGAGGTTCAGGGAGTACTGGGATGGAAAGTATGGTGATATAGTGGTTCAAGTGAACGTTGAAGACACTCGCTTTGGCGTTTATGAATACGCTGTCTCGAAGCTTGAAGTCGATACCATAGAGATAAAGTGGGGACAGGGAGCGAAGGCGATCGGTGGAGAGATAAGAGTCCGAGACCTACAGAGGGCAATTGAGCTGAAGAAGAGGGGCTACGTAGTTCTTCCGGATCCCGAGGACCCAGCGGTTCAGCAGGCTTTCAAGGATGGTGTGATCGATGGCTTCGAAAGGCATAGCAGAGTTGGAATGCCAACGGAGAAGAATCTCGAAGAACTCGTCGAGGAAATCCGTGATTTGGGAGCAAAGAGCGTTACGATAAAAACCGGAGCCTACAGACCTGCGGAAGTTGCGTGGCAGATGAAGGTTGCGAGCGAGGCTGAAGTTGACTACATAACCTTCGATGGCGCTGGCGGTGGAACGGGAATGAGCCCAGTGCCGATGATGAATGAAATGGGGATTCCAACCGTTTACCTTGAGGCGCTCGTGCTCAAGGCTGCGAGGATTCTCAAGGAGAAGGGTAGATACGTTCCAGACATAAGCATAGCAGGTGGCTTTATCAGCGAAACACAGATACTCAAAGCAATAGCAATGAGCAACTTTGGCGATGGACCACTTGTGAAGACTGTGACGACTGGAAGATCTCCGTTGACCGCAGTGATGAAGTCGGAATACTTCATAAAGCTCGCCAAGGAAGGAAAGCTCCCGAAGAGCTTCACCGAAGCCTATGGAGACAAACCAGAGAGGTTCTTTGCACTCGCAGGTGAGTTCAAGGCTAAGTTCGGAGATAAGATTGGCACCGAGATTCCATGGAGTGCGGTCGGGCTTTACAGCTACGTTTACAGAATGAGCATAGGCTTGAAGCAACTCCTCGCTGGTATGCGAAAGTTCAGACTCGAACTTGCAGATCGCAACGATCTCGCAGCTTTGTCACCATTGGCAAGCGAAGTGACTGGAATCCCAATGATGCACAAGGTTGACGAGAGACTCTTTGAGAGTATTCTGAGCTAAAACCAAAATTTTTATTTTTTCCCTACTAATTTGATTCTGGAAGATTAGAAGGGTTAGAATGAAATACGACGCGGTGCTTGTTCTGGACTTCGGAGGACAATACTGCCACCTCATAGGCAGACGAATAAGAGAGCAAGGGGTATACTCCGAGATCGTTCCCCACGACATAACCGTAGAAGAGATCAGAGCTCTGAACGAGAAGTTCAACGTCAAAGGTCTTATCTTGTCGGGCGGACCAGCGAGTGTTTTCGAAGAGAACGCCCCAAAAATCGATACGAGAATCCTCGATCTCGGGTTACCAGTGTTGGGCTTGTGCTATGGACACCAGCTCATAGCTCACTTGGCAAAGGGAAAAGTTGGGTCTGCGAACGTAAGGGAATACGGTGTCGCATACGCAATCATCGAAAAGCCTGTTGGGGTTCTAAAGGGCTTAAATAGAACGGAGAAGGTTTGGATGAGCCACAGCGATGTCGTGTTCTCACTTCCTCCCGAATTCGAGGTTTTAGCGCACACCGAAAACTGCCCAGTCGCTGCATTTAGGCATAAGGAAAAACCGATTTACGGCTTGCAGTGGCATCCCGAAGTGGTTCACACAGAAAAAGGCACACAGATGCTCCGAAACTTCCTCTTCGAAGTATGCGGTTGCGAAGCCAACTGGAAGATGGAGGACGTGATCGAGCGAATGGTCGAAGAGGTTAAGGCAGAGGTTGGTGAGGGTAAGGCAATAATAGCCCTGAGCGGGGGCATAGACTCGAGCGTTGCTACAGTGATCGCTGCAAAAGCCATAGGAGACAGGCTCACAGCGGTTTTTGTTGACCACGGTTTCATGAGAGAGGGCGAGCCGGAGTTCGTGAAGAACACTTTCCAACGATTCAAGATAAATCTCGTAGTTGTGAACGCTCGGGAGAGATTTCTAAAAAGGCTCAGAGGCGTGGTTGATCCGGAGATGAAGCGGAAGATCATAGGCGAAGAGTTCGTCCGAGTTTTTGAAGAAGAAGCGGAAAAGGCGGGTGCGGAGTATTTAATCCAGGGAACGATATACCCGGATAGAATAGAGTCGGGGATTAGGAAGTTCTCGGATAAGATAAAGACCCACCACAACGTCGCAGGGATTCCGACACGTATCAAGTTTAAGAAGATCGTCGAACCCTTGCGAGACCTCTATAAGGACGAGGTTAGGAAGATCGCAAAACTGCTCGGACTGCCAGATGAGATCGTTTTTAGACAGCCTTTCCCAGGTCCGGGGCTGGCGGTGAGGGTAATTGGGGAATTAACCGAGGAGAAAGTCGAGATCGTGAGAAAAGCAGACAAAATCGTGCGAGAAGAGATTGAAAAAAGTGGCTTGAAAGACAAGCTTTGGCAGTATTTTGCAGTGTTAACAGACACGAAGACAACTGGAGTCAAAGGCGACGCCAGAGCCTACGGGTACGTCGTCGCAGTTAGAATCGTGGAGAGCAAGGAAGCGATGACTGCGAGTTTTGCAAAAATCCCATACGAAGTTCTGGAAAAGATCTCTACAAGGATTACCAACGAAATCCCAGAGGTCGTGAGAGTTGTCTACGACATAACGCACAAACCGCCTGCAACGATAGAGTGGGAGTGAAAAGAATAATCGGAGCAAAAAATAAAAATTACTCGACTTTTATCTTCTTTCCAGCTCCAGCCTTCTTTGCCAGCGTAACTTCAAGGACTCCGTTGTTGTATCTCGCCTTCGCAGAGTCTGGGTCGACTTCTGCTGGTAGGTTCACGATCTCGTGATACTTCCTGTTCTCTCCCTCGGCTCTGATCTCAAGGGATCTTTCGGTGGCTTTGAGCTCGATGTCCTCCTTCCTCACCCCGGGCATCTCTGCGATGACTTGAACTTCGTTGTCAGTCTCGATCACGTCGACGAGTGGCTTTCTCTCTTCGATTCCAGTTTCCTTGATCAAAGGCTTAGTTCCGAACTCTCTGATCTCTGGCTTTCCATCGGGACCGATTCTTATCGAGAACCCACGAACTATCGGCTTGAACTCGCCCATTTCTCCGAACCTGAATGCTCTTTCGATGTCCCTCATCATTCTCCTAAAGATCTCGTCGAACTCTGCGAACGGATCCCAGTCCCAGAAATCCTCCTCGTCCTCCTCCCTATCCTTCCTTCTCCTCCTCCAAACCATACACCATCACCTCACGCATAAATTCTTTGGAAATCTTTCATAAAGGTTTCGAACCTTCTTAAGTCCTCCCTTGTGAGACTTGGCTTCACTTTCCTGAGCGCTTCCTCGAAGTGCTTCTTAGTGATCTTCACTTTCTGTGCAACCTCTTTCGCCTCCTTCGGATCTCTGATTTGCGCAACTGCTTCCCTTATCGCAAGCATTCCCGCCTCTCTGCATACTGCTTCGATGTCTGCACCGCTGTAGCCTTCCGTCTTCTCTGCGAGCTCTTCAACGCTCACGTCTTCGCTCAACGGCTTACCACGGAGATGGATCTTGAATATCTCCTTCCTCGCCTCTTTGTCAGGCGGTGGGATGTAGATGTGCCTCTCTATTCTTCCCGGTCTAAGCAACGCTGGGTCTATCAAGTCTGGGCGGTTCGTGGCTGCGATCACTACGACGTCACGAAGCTCTTCCAAGCCATCAAGCTCAGTTAGCAACTGGCTAACGACCCTTTCTGTGACATGCGAATCGCCAATGCCTCCTCTTCTCGGCGCCAAGCTGTCGATCTCATCGAAGAATATGATCGCCGGTGCGACTTGCCTTGCCTTCCTGAACATCTCCCTAACGTGCTTCTCGCTCTCTCCAACCCACTTGCTCAACAACTCCGGACCTTTGACGCTGATGAAGTTCGCATTGCTCTCGTTCGCAACCGCTTTCGCAAGCAAAGTCTTTCCAGTTCCCGGAGGACCGTAGAGCAGAATCCCCTTCGGCGGTTTTATGTTAGTAGCCCTGAACAAGTCTGGGAACTTCAGGGGCCACTCTATCGCCTCCCTCAGTTCTTGCTTAGCGCTCTCAAGCCCACCTATGTCGTCCCATCGAACCTTCGGAACTTCAACGAGCACTTCTCTCATCGCAGATGGCTCTATGAACTTCAACGCCTCATCAAAATCCTTCTTCGTTACAACAAGCTTCGAAAGGACTTCCGCAGGAATTTCTTCTGCCTCGACGTCGATCTCTCCCTTCTCCATCCTGTCCCTCAAGGCGTGCATCGCAGCTTCCTTAGCCAACGCAGCCAAGTCTGCGCCAACGAATCCGTTGGTTCTGTTTGCAAGATCCTCGAGCATCGCATCGATCAGCTTAGCCTTGACTTCCCTGAAAAGATTCTCATCCTGGGACAAGACTTCTCTTATCTCGTTCTCGTCCTTCGCTTTGTTCACTTTGTCCTTCATGTCCTCGATGAGCTTCTTGTCAAATCTCGTCTTTAAAGCTTCGAGAACTTCCAACACATCTTTTCTACTGTATTCTGGCTCGATTGGCATACCTCTCGTGTGTATCTGTAGAATCTCCTTTCTACCCTCTTTGTCTGGAACACCGATCTCGATTTCTCTGTCGAATCTCCCCGGTCTTCGCAACGCTGGGTCGATTGCATCCGGGCGGTTCGTGGCTGCGATCACGATAACTTGCCCCCTTGACTCGAGACCGTCCATCAAAGCCAATAGCTGTGCGACAACTCTGCGTTCGACTTCTCCAGTCACCTCTTCCCTCTTTGGAGCGATCGAATCGATTTCGTCGATGAATATTATGCTTGGAGCGTTCTGCTTCGCCTCTTCAAAGATTTCCCTGAGCCTTTGCTCAGATTCGCCGTAGAACTTGCTCATTATCTCTGGACCGCTTATACTTATGAAGTGCGCATTTACCTCGTTCGCAACCGCCTTAGCGATAAGCGTTTTTCCTGTGCCAGGAGGTCCATAGAGCAAAACCCCCTTCGGTGGCTCGATGCCAAGGCGCTCGAAGAGCTCTGGGTGCTTCAAAGGAAGCTCTATCATCTCCCTAACGAGCTTAAGCTCCCTCTTTAGCCCGCCGATGTCTTCGTAGGTAACGCTGGGGACAGATCTCTTCACTTCCTCGGCTGGTTTCTCTTTTAACTCGATCTCAGTTCCCCTGTTCACAACCACGACTCCCGCTGGTCTTGTAGCGGTTATGACGAACGTGAGCGTGTGTCCAAAGACCTCAATTCTTATCTTTTGCCCCCTTATCACTGGGCGACCTTCAAGTAAACGAAGCAAGTAGTTCTCGCCACCCATCAGTCTAACTGGCTCAGTTGGGGCTAAGGTTATGCGCTCGGCTGGCTTTGCTTCAACTTTCTTTATCCTGACTTTGTCGTCGATCCCAACGCCTGCGTTGCTCCTGAGACTTCCATCGATCCTTATCAGTCCTTTACCCCTGTCCTCTGGGTAACTTGGCCAGACGATCGCTGGGACTGTTTCCTTGCCTATGATCTCAATTATGTCTCCACTCTGGATTCCGAGTCTTTCCATTACCTCTGGATCGATTCTCGCTATTCCCCTACCAACATCCCTATAGAACGCTTCCGCAACCTTTAAAGTTACTTCTTCCTTCATCACCTCACCTCCAACATCCAGATTTCCTCATCTCCAACTATCTCCCTTCTAACGAGTCCTCTCGTCCTTAGCGACTCGAGGACTCTTTCAACTTCTTTATACGGGATCTTAAAGCACTCTGCAATTTCGACTGCGGTTTTCATACCCTTTGTCATCGCAAGCAGAATCAAGCGCTCGAGGTCATCGCTGACGATTTTCTCAACCTCTTCGAGGATCTGCTCAGTCAACTCGTTGAGCTTCGAAATTATAGATCCATGAATCGCCGAGAACCTCGTGCAAATGTCCTCTGCTACCTTTAGCGCCTTGTATACATCGGGCAAAGAGTCGCTTTTTACATTGAGATAGCTTAGCTTCGACTCGATCTCCCTCAGAGCTTCTGAGGGATTCGATGAGTCTTCAGAAGCCACATGGACTTCGAAGCGATGCGGAGAAATTGTGACCTCGATGTGGACGTTCTTTGCGATGTAGTAGTATCTTCTCCGCCCATCTTCTACGCTCTGAACAATTCCAGCGCTTTCAAGCTTTTCCAAGTGCTCTATCACTACCTTTGGAGCCATTCTGAGATAGTATGCAATCTCACTGACGTAGCAAGGTTTCTTCGCCAACAGTTCCAGGATCCTTCGCCTGCTCTCGTTACCTATTGCATCGAGGATGTTCATCCGATCACCGTTACTAACTAAGTGTTAGTGTATTTTAGTATATAAACTTTTCGGTCTTATTTAAAGCTCTTAAATGGCAAAGGCAAATTACACTATGAGCCAAATTTCAGTCGAGAAGAAGTCGCATGTGCTGATCGTTACGCTGAACAGACCGGAAAAAAGGAATGCGATAAACTTCGAGATGGCTGGGGAACTCGAAAAGATCTGGAGGGAATTTGAAGAGAGCGATGAGCTATACGTGGGGGTAATAACCGGCGCTGGGGATAACTTCTGCTCAGGAGCGGATTTGGGTGATCTAGAAAGGCTTGCGGGCAGAGTTTTAAATGAGAACGGACCACTCGGCTTTACAAGGATGATCCCATCTAAACCCGTGATCTCCGCAATCTCCGGCTACTGCGTCGCTGGTGGACTTGAGATCGCTCTCTGGACTGACATCAGAATCGCGGACGAAACTGCGAAGTTTGGAGTTCTAAACAGAAGGTTTGGCGTTCCGTTGATCGACGGTGGAACGCAAAGACTGCCGAGAATTGTTGGCTTAGGTAATGCGCTGGATCTGATTTTGACCGGGAAGCTAATTGACGCAAAGGAAGCTCACAGAATAGGGCTCGTGAACGAAGTTGTTCCCAAGGGCTTCGCATTAAAAAGGGCGTTGGAGATTGCAGAAATTCTCTGCTCTTACCCGCAGTTGGCGATGAGAAACGATAGAAAAGCGGTCTATCTCGGGCTCGGAGTGAGCTTGGAAAAGGGCTTGGAGATCGAAGCCAACTTGGGGTTTGAAACAATAGAGAGCAGCGCTGTTTTCCAGCAAGCGGAGAAGTTCTTAGAGGGGAAAGGGAGGCACGGGGAGAGAGTAGATTAAAATCGCTTCACAGAAAAATTTAAAAAATCTCAAGAAAAAAGTTCGTGTGCAATTTCGGCAGACAAAGCTGAGCCCGGAGGGGGAGGAGAAGAAAGTTAGAGTTCTATTTAGGAGTTCTGTTCCAGAGATACCCAGCACAACCTCTGCGACTTTTGCGATCTACAAATACCCTGCGAAGTTCATTCCGCAAGTGATAGCCTACGTTCTTAAGCACTACGCAAATCCGAAAATGCGGGTTTTCGATCCATTTGCTGGTTACGGTAGCGTTGGAGTTGTTGCAAGGCTCTACGGCAACGATTACGAGCTTTGGGATTTGAATCCAATCATAAACGTTCTCCACGACACTGCAGTTTCTAAGCCAATCGAAGTAAACCTCTACGAGCTAATCTCAGAGGTTAAACGATCCTCGGACGAATTCTTTCCAAAGTGGTCAAACTTGGATTATTGGTTCCCGGAGGAATTTTTAAGCGTTCTCTCTAAATGCTGGGGCTACGTCCATAGCCTTGAAGGTGAAAAGAAATACGCTTTGCTCGTCCCACTCATGAAGGTGACAAAGTTCTTCTCATATGCAGACGAGAAAGTGCACAAGCTTTACAAGTCCAAATACTCGAAAAAGAAAGTTTCCGAGCTTTTAAGGAGCAATTGGAAGGAGAGGTTTTACGAAATGCTTGAAGAGGAAGTAAGGGTTTTGCTCAAGAAGATCTCAGAATACAACAGAATGAAACCCAAGGATGTAAACTACCGAATACGCTCCGCAGTCGATACTCTTGAAACCGAGCTCGAAGAGGGTGCTGACATTCTCATAACTTCTCCACCCTACCTTCAGGCTCAGGAATACATAAGATCGACGAAGCTCGAGCTCTTCTGGCTTGGATACAAAGAAGAGTTCATCCGTGAGCTTAGCAAAAAGGAGATCCCATATCGAGACGTGAAGAGTATCGATATTCAATCACCGACTTTCTTTGAGTTCAGAGAAAGAATAAAGGAAGAGCATTTGCTAAAGCTATACGATCGCTATTTCCATGCAGTCCTTGGAGCGTTCGAAAAGCTCGGAGAAAAAATAAACGAGAGAATGTGTATCTTCGTTGGACAAGCGAAAGTTAGGACAATGCAAATTCCGATAGACGAAATAATAGTCGAACATATGCAGAATTTCGGATGGAAACACGAAATAACCTACATCGATCAGATCGTGTCAAGGGTTATGTTCGAGTCCGATGTAAATCCAGCATCTGGAATCGAAGATCACAGAATGGAAACTGAACACTTGATCGTGCTCAAGAGATGAGATATGTGGATTTCAAGACAAGAGCTTGAGAGTCCCAAGAGATTCAGAGAAAATTTCTCAAGCTACATAGCTTCGATTCAAACCGAGATTCGAGAAAACCATGGCATATACTTCGATGAAGAGGAGATTGGAGACCTAATACTCTCCGCATTGCGAAGCAACGACCTCAACGTGTTGGAGAGGGAGGGAAGGAGATTTAGAGTAAACACTGAGAAAGTCAACGACTGGATAAACGAGAAATTAATCCCAAACACGTTGGTTCTGAGTCTTGACGATGTGGACATAGTTAGACTCCTTCTGTTTTGCATTGAAATAACGTATGAGATGTTCAGTGGGGGAAGCATGGCAACCGTCACACAAAAAGGTTTTAGAGAACGAAGAAGGACTTTCGAGTCGATATTAGTTGACCACTTTGTCGGGAAACTTGGGGAGGTGTTTGTAAAAAAGTTTTTGGAGAACAAATTCGGTGTCAAGGTGGAATTAGACTGGAGGATCTCTACCGAGATCGAAGAGTTCAAAAACGACATCCTTAATGCAAGAAAAGCGGTAAGCATAAAGACTTCACCAAATCTTGCTGGGATATGGGCTGAAGCAGATAAGGGATACGATTATGGCGTAATGATCAAGTGTAGCGTTCCTAAACAGCCAATCATTCAGTTTTTCATAGAGGTTTGTGGATTTACGAGATTGCTCGACTTTGCAGAGAGTAAGATCCCAAAAAACGATGAAACCTTTGTGGAGTATCTTGAGAACATAAGAGACAGAGTTCGTAAGTATAAGTGCGGTGAGATCCAGACAAAGCTCAAAGGCTTCATTTGCGGTTATTTTCGCACCGAAGACTACGAACCAAGCAGGTTAGGGACAAAGCTCCCCTACCTCGGGGAGGTGAGAGAAGAGAGATATATCGTGCCGGTAAGCGAGCTTAAGTGGAGAAGAGAAGATTGGAAAGAGTTCACCGGGATACTGGAACGATAAACAGCTTCAGCACATAGCTCGTAGCTAAGCTTTCCCAAGAGCCAAGCGATAAAATTGACTCAAAATCGCTTCAGGTTCGGACGAGAAAGCCTTATATACAAATTGCAAAGTTAATCCATGGATGTGCTGTTAAATCCTGACAAATTCTTCGCAGAGCACAAAGAGATGGGTTTCAAGCTTCCAATTGCGATCGTGGCGATCTCTGCAACGATATCGGCGATTTCAGCCTACTCCATTTCTCAGACTATCTTTAAGGCGGTGCCAATCGAACAAGGGGGCTTAAATCTTCTTCCACTTCTCTCTGCGTTCGCTGCGATTTCTGCGTTTCTGGGCGTATTTCTGTTCTGGATAATACTCACTGCGATTCTCTACCTCTTGTCTGCGATATTCAAGGGTAAAGGGGATTTCACGACTCTGATGAAGTTCTTAGCCTTCAGCTTCATCCCACCGATTATACTCAGCCCCGTTTATCTATACCTCGACGCAGAGCTCTTCGGATCGCCGACGATGGAGAATCTCTACGCTGTCATAATCTTCTCAGGCGTAGTAGCGATTTGGCAGTTCGTATACTTCGTTTTCGCAGTTAAAAACGCAAGAGAGCTCAGCGTTAAGAAGTCTGCGATCGTCTGCGCAATCCCGCTCGTGCTCTGGTTTGCATACTCGATCTACTCACTCCAAAGCCAACTCGAAGCTCTGCAGATGCTGAAAAGTCTTCAAGGCTAAGTATGTGTGTGCTCACAGCTGAAGAAATAAGGAGGAGGATCGAATCTGGGCTCATCAGCGACTACATCGAACTCGAGACTCAACTGCAACCGAATGGGTTTGACTGCACTCTGCGGAGCGTTAGAAAGCTTAAATCCGCTGGAAAAATTGACTTCAGCAACGCAGAGCGAGTGATTTCGGAGAGTGAAGAGATAGAGTTCGAAGACTGGGTTTATCTAAGCCCTGGAGTGTATAAAGCGATTCTCAACGAAGTTGTTCGATTGAGCAACGATTTAATGGCGATAGCGAAGCCAAGGAGTTCTCTCTTGCGATGTGGTGTGAGCATTGAAACCGCTGTTTGGGACGCTGGATACGAGGGAAGGAGCGAAGTTCTCTTGGTTGTGCACAATCCCCATGGAGTTTGGCTGAAAAAGAACGCAAGAATTCTGCAACTGATCTTCATAAAGCTCTGCTCGACGACGCACGGCTACAGCGGGGCATACAAGTTCGAGAACGTATTTAAGCGGTGAGCCAACTTCCAATATGCTCGAAGTCGAGCTCAGCGGATTGAAGCTCAAAAACCCTCTGATCCTTGCAAGCGGAATCTTAGGAAGCTACAGTTCGTCGCTCAACGAGATCGCAAACGATGCTGGAGCGGTTGTTACGAAATCGGTTTGCTTAGAGGGCAGAGAGGGCTACAGGAATCCGACGGTTATAAACTGGAGGTGCGGACTCATAAACGCAGTCGGCTTACCATCGCCGAAAGCCTTAGAGTTTGCGGAGGAGCTTAAGAAGTTCAGTTTTGCATCTCCGCTGATAGTAAGCATATACGCAAAGAAATCCGAAGAAATGGGGAGACTCGCTGAGATATTTGAATTCGCAAATGCCTTTGAAGTTAACCTGAGCTGTCCCCATGTAAAAGGTATGGGAATCGAAATCGGAAGAGATCCAGAGCTTTCCAAGGAACTCGTAAGAGCTTTGAAGGACTCAACTGAAAAGCCAGTGTTTGCAAAGGTATCTGCGATCCACGACTACCTAAAGCTCAGCAGAGAGCTCGAAAAAGCTGGCGTGGATGCGATAACGATAACGAACACAATTCCGGGTATGAAGATAGACATAATCTCGAGGAAGCCGATTCTAAGCAATCTATACGGCGGAGTCAGCGGGCACGCAATAAAGCCCATAGCGTTGAAGTGCGTCTTTGATCTCTACAGAGAGCTTGAGGTTCCAATAATCGGATGCGGTGGGATAACGAGTTTTGAGGACGTTCTGGAGTTCGTGATGGCTGGTGCAACTGCGGTCGAGATCGGGTCGGCGGTTTTTTACAGCAAAAAAATATTTTACAGCCTAAAAGAGAGCCTAATAGCCTTTTTGAGGGCAAACAACGTTCGAATCGCTGAACTGATCGGTTCAGCGCATCAATAGACTCGAGTCGAATGAGTTGGAGAAAACATATATAGCTTAGAAGCTACGAGGAACGATGTTCGTGAACTCATACTTGGATGAGATTCGCAGGGTTCTCTCTGGAGAATTCGAGCTAATACCCGAGCTTCTTGACCCGGAGAAGATAAAGAGCTTATTCGAGAAGGACTGCGAGACAATCGTCGAAGCTGTGCAAAAAAAGAGCGTTGACGTAGAGTCTGCAAAAAGGAACTTTTTCCTCCTCAAGAGCTACGTTGTTACCCAACTGCTAACGCATTGCGAAAGGCTGAGGAAGCTGGCGGAAGAGAAGGGGATCAAAGTCACCACAACTCCAAGGGAAGAAGATGTGAACGAGATTGCGATTATGATCGAGGAGGTCGAGAAAAGCCTGTTGGAGAATTCGAGATAAGCAAAATTTTATAGAGAGTAAATTCTATTCTCCGCAACAGCCTTAGCTATCGATCTTTCATCGAAGCCAAACAATCCAAAAGTGAAGTTGCGCACAGCTTTTCAGGCAACGTCGTAAGAAAGGAGTTCACAAAGTCATCGCTTACCCATACGAAGCAGAGATTTACAAAATCGAGAACCCTCGAGAACGGTTCGAGTTCCTTAATAAAAACATTCGGGAAGTCTGGAAGAGAAAATGTCGAAAGGAATGGAAGGAATCGTTACGTTCTCAACCCGATCCAATTGTCAGTGAGGGTTATCGTGAAGGTTAGCTTCGTCAAATAGGAGAAACTGCAAAGGATCCTGTGAATCTCATATTTTGGAGGCAAGGCATGGAATTGCGAACGAGAGAAGCATTGCAAAGTTCATCGCAGACAATCGCTTGGCTCGATTGATCTCTTATTCCATCGGCGAATTTTTGGAGAGAAACGTAAACGAGATATCCTCAGAGGTCGACGGGTTGGAAGATATGATACTGCTGACGAACGATGACGGAATACATTCGGCTGGACTAAGAAAGGCATACGAAACTCTTGCGGAGATCGATGAGGTCGTTGTCGTTGCACCGATAACGCAGATGAGCGCAGTGGGGAGGAGCATTTCGATAATGCACCCAGTCAGGATCTACGAGATGAAGATAAACGGAATGAAAGCCTTTGCAATCGATGGAACGCCAACGGATGCGGTGATCCTTGGAATATACGAGATAATCAAGGATATTCCCGACCTTACGGTTTGCGGGATAAATTTAGGGGAGAACTTGTCAACGGAAGCGGTCACAACTTCGGGAACCGTTTGCTCTGCCTTAGAAGCTGCGACGCAGGGAAGCAAAGCAATAGCGATTTCGATGGAGATGCACGACAGGGAGAAGTTCGAACCAACTTGCGACTACGATTTCGAGAACGCCAAAAAAGTGCTGAGATGGGTTGCGAGAAAGGTTATCGAAGAGGGGTTGCCGAAGAACGTTGATGTTTTGAACGTGAACGTTCCTAAGAGATTCAATGGGAAAATAAAGATCACAAGGCTTGCGAGGAAGATGTATGAGACGAGAGTCGAGAAAAGGGTTGACCCACGGGGAAGAGAGTATTACTGGATCCACGGAGTCGAGGTTGAGAGCGCAGAAGAGGGCACAGATATATATGCGCTGAGAAAGGGTTTCGCATCGATAACGCCCATAAGTCTGAACATGTCCGCTGTAGCCCTTGAGGGATGGGAAGATGAGTGGGAAAGTCAACGCTTCGAAATTAGCACTTGAGCTGATAAAAGACGGTGTCGTCCTTGGCATAGGCTCTGGAACGACTGTAGAGGTTTTTCTCAACCTTCTCGGGGAGAAAATAAAGAGCGAAGGGATCAAGATCTACGGAGTTCCGAGCAGTTACCAGTCAATGCTCTTGGCGATAAAGAATGGAATAAAGATCGTCGACCTCGCAGAAAACGAACCAGAGATTTGCGTCGATGGTGCGGATCAGGTTGATTCAAAGCTGAACTGCATAAAGGGTGGCGGAGGAGCGATGACAAGGGAGAAGATCGTAGCTTCTGCGAGCAAGAAAGTCGTGATAATCGTGGACGAGTCGAAGCTTTCAGAAAGGCTTTCAATACCAGTCCCAGTCGAAGTCCTCCCCTTTGCGTATGGATACGTCCTGCGCAGACTTTCGAAGATCTGCAAACCAAAGCTCAGGGAAGGTAGCGGAAAGGTTGGACCCGTGATAACGGACAACGGGAACTTCATCGTCGACTGCGATTTCGGGATAGTTGAAGAGCCAAAAAGGGTTGAAGAAGAACTTAAATCGATCCCTGGAATTCTCGAGAGCGGAATCTTCCCCGCAGAGATGATCGATGCAGTGATCGTTGGAAACAGCGAGTCTGCAAGGATCGTGAAAAAGTAAAAAATCAGAGATACTTCGAAATCACGTCCCTAAGGTAGATCTTGTGCTGTCCAAGCTTCCCGCCGTAGTTTCCAGCGGAGAGCTTCAAAACACCGTCGATCTTGCTCGCAACCTTTAAACAGAGAGCCATCGCCTTCTCGACTGCATCAAGGCTCACGCCGTTTATCACGATCTCTGGGATCGACTTCACACCATCAGGAACCTTCGAATCAGGGATCTTTCCCTTCAGCGTTGGGCAGAAGTAGTGGTTCGTGGTCGGACCGATCTCGGGATACTTAGTTTCGGGTTTGCTACCCGCAGAGCAGATGTCGAAAGACGTTATCACTCCGTCGAGCTGTTTCAAAGCTTCGACGCAAGCTTCCCCAGCTTCGAGCGCAGAGTCTTCGCTGTCGCAGAAGAGCCAGATGTTTCCGCCTGCGATTCCATTCGCATAACCAATGTAGCGCTCGATGACGAACTCGCCGAACATTATCGGGACGACGATCACCTTTCTTCCCCACCGCTCCTCCTCCCATTCGTATCCATCGCCACATCTGCCAACGTTGAGCTCGGCGTCGAATTTGGTTTCGCTTTCGGTTGCGTTGAAAACCCTCGTAGTCGGAACGACTAAGATCCCCTGCCTGAGCCTCTTGCTCATCTCCCTCATAAGCACGTCCATGAACCTCTTAGACTTCTGAACCCAAACCTGGCAAATCGCCCCAATTCTTCCATCTGGTGTTTCGTTGGGGGACAACCACTTCTCTATTCCGCCCTCGGATTCGCCGAAAACTGTTGAGGGCAAAGAAGTTGCAGAAACCGCAGCTTTTTCCAAAAGCCACCTGTGCTTCGCCGTTACGATGAACCTCGAGTAAATGCCATCGAAGGCTTCGCAGTATGTATCCTCAACCGGCACACCATTAACCTCGAGCATGTCCTGAGTAGCTCAGAGGTTTAAAATCTTTTTGAGAGCCAAAAATATTTATGTAAGGCACTAAAATGTCCGTAAGATGACTTAGGCGAGATGGGAAAAAGAAGGGAGGTCAAGATTCTGCTGAGCAAGCAAAAAAGGAGAGCTATCTCTTAATGATTGTTCCGAGCTATGTAGAGTTCCAAATGTCGAGGATGAGATGCTAAGAAGATCTCCAATCTCAAGATAGATGCGGTCAAGAGGATGCTGAAGAGAGGCCATGGAATAAACGCTCACAACTTGAGATACTCTTGTGAGATTTGTTGAATGACCAATTGTCTTAAAGCCGAGAAGTCTATTTAGCGTTCACAATAGCGATGACGTCGAGTTTGCAATCTTTGGGTTTTTCAAAATTTTGAAAGTTTTGCAAATTTTGCAAGTTTTTTGAGTTTTGTAAAAAAGAAACGTCGAAACCATTCAAGAAGTGCGAAAAATTTATATATTCCAAAACTATTTTAGTGAGGATGTTGAAAATGGAACTCAAAGGAGAGCTGAAGCAATTCATCGATGACGAAAAAGCCAACCTTAAAGATGTTGGGGGATTGATTTTCCTACTGATCTTTCTACTATCTTTCGGCTACATGCTTTCCATCTTTGCACAAATTGATCCCAATGTTCGGAGCATAGCGACAAACTTCTCCACCTCGATCTTCCTCGGAGCCTTGATCATCGCAGCGGCCATCGTTATCGCATTGCTCAAAAGATTAGCTCGTCCTGGCCAAGAGTTTCTTTAACCGTAGTGAGGTTTTTCTATTTTTGCCCCCTCGTGATTATCCTGAGCTGTTTGGAATATTGGGTCAGCTTAGAAATGGATGAGGTAAAAGCTGACGTCCTCGTGACCTCTTACTTCGATCCACGAATCCTATTCCACCTTTCTGAATCGATACTTCGAAGTTAGAAGGCTCTATTTCTATCGGTTTTTTAGGCGGAAGGAAAAAGCTAAGATCAGATAATGATCAGAATTCGAGAGAACCCTTTGAAGCGTTGAACGACTTTAAACTCATGAGCAAACCCTCGCAATCTACACCATTAAAGAATTTGTCGAGAGATAAAGATCACGTCAAGCCTTGAGACCCGATAACTTTTCCATTCTTCCCACAAATAACTTGGCACCTTGTTCCATATCCATGCAGCCATGGAAGCTAAGTCAATGCTCTTGTCTTTTGGCAACTTCTTTTTGAATTTGAGGATCAAGCCCTTGATGTCAGATGGTTCTCGGGGGGTTGGTAATGTGGTCATACCCGTCACCCGTATATAGTTACACTTAAGAACCCTAAGAATTATTTTTCGTATGAGGACGCTGATTCGCTTGAGGATTCTCATCTTTGCGCTTGCGGTTGCATTTGGCGTTCTGAGCTTAGCCACTGGCTTAGTGCTTTACTTCTGGCCTCATGGTCCAAGGGCTGGGCAAATAATAGTTCTTGGCATGACAAAAGCTGAGTGGGGTGAAGTTCACACGTGGGTCTCTCTCTTAGCCTTGATCGTAATCGCAGTGCATTTGATCGTCAACCGTGCTTCTATTAAGCTATACCTCCGATGTCTAAGGGAGCTCTAAGGGCTGAAGATTTCGTCCGAGTTCGTCGTGAAGTTCTTGCCGAAGCCTGCGTGCATCACGAAACGGTAGCTCAGATCTGGCTTCTGTCCTTTGAACGCATCGCCAATAGTTGCGGAAACGATTTCTGCAACGAAGAAAGTGTGATCTCCAGTTTCGACTTCGTTCACAACCTTGCACTCTAAGTTCGCCTGGCATTCCTTGATCGAAGGAACCCTGACTTTTTTCGATGGAACCAACGTGAGCTTCAGCTTCGAAAACTTGTCTTCTTTCGCTCCACTAACGGTTCCCGCAATCCATACGTCTTTGAGAAGTTCTATCGTTGGAACCGCAACCACGAACTCCTTGCACTCTTTTATAAGCTTGTTCGTGTATCTCTTATGCCCTATCGCAACTCCAAGCATTTGCGGTTCGAAGGACAATGGCGTTACCCAGTCGGCGGTCATAACGTTTGGCTTCTCGACGCCAGAAACAATCAAATAAGTTCTCAGGGGGTATAGGAGCTCAAGCATCCTCACACCTCCCGGTTTTTTCATCGATCAATGAGATGAAGTCGTCTGGAGATGCGACGCTCTCGAGCTCTTCTTTATGGACAAAAACAACGGATTCAATTTTCTTCTTCATTTCCCTCTCGGTTATGTAAGCTGCGTCCGCACAAACTATTTGCGAAACTTTGCCGATCAACATAGCTCTTCTCTCGATTTCCCTGATCTGCTTCAAACCCATGAGAATGTCTCTGTTCTCAACTTTCGAGACCGCATCAAAGGGTGTGTGCTTAACTGTGTATACTGAGATCCCGATTTCTCTCAGCTTGCAAACGATCTCGTTCTCCTCTTCGCATTCCTCGATCTTCTCGTTCTCTATGAACTCCCTGAAGTCTATCTTTTTTATCACGTTTCCAAAGAGTTCCTCGATTTTTATCGCAACGTCTACGCTCGCATCACAGCCTTCCTCGTAGTTCATAACAGTCCTTTTTGAAACTCCGAGCTTCCTTGCGGTCTCTCCTATGCTTATTCTGAGTGCTTCTCTCGCTTTCCGCATTTTTTCAGCATCGATCTTCACGTAGTAACCGCCGGGGGCGGAGTAGATGTATGGAAGCTCCCCTCGCAGATAGTCGTAGAACGTTGCGAGATTTATCACGGGCAGGTTGTAGCGGGTGTAAACTACCCTCCTTTCGAGAAAGTCGGTTTTAAACCTCTCGCCGATTACAATTGCGATTGCGTTAAGGATCTTTGCCAACTTCTTCATCTCTTCTGCGATTTCAGGCTTTAGCGAGTCGACGTTGTATAGGACTTTCAAAAGAAGGATCGTCTTGTCCTTTTTTGCAATTATATCGAAGCATCTTGGCTTAGTATCAACTAACTCGAGCAGTTCATAACCCTCTTTCCTCAGGAGCTTTATAACGTTGCTCATTAGTAGTGACTGCACCGCAATTAAACCTTGGGCAACTTAGTATATAAAGATTTGGGGGGAAACGATTAAATTTCCAGGCGAAAAAGATCTTTATGGATTTGCTCCGCCTCGAATTCGACCTCCAGCACCACTTGGTTCTTTCAAAGAAGAACGATTTCGATCACGCACTCATAAGACTCGTTCTTTCTACGCTCGCAAACCCCTTCGAGATTGCAAACCTAAACAAAAAAGACCTCAGGATTAACAAAGGAGTTTTCACGGTTCGTTTTCAAAGCAGATTCTCTCCAATCGATGAGGAGACTTTCAGACTCGTGAAGTCGCTTGAAAAGGATAGACCTTTCGAGCTAAAAGAGAGCGAAATGGACGAGATCGTTGCAAAGTATTCCCCAAAGGATCGAAAATACACGACAAAGGGATTGAGAAAGGCTATGGTGAACTATCTGAGAGATGCGTCGTTTTTCGAGATCGAAATCGAAAAGCTCGAGTCAAAAGAGCTCTTCGACTTCATGCTCGACTTCAACCCGCTTTACTCAGGATCTTGGCTCGACGAGGAGGGTCTAAAAGAGTTTGTGCTGAACTACTCTGCGATCAATGGGATCGAGGATGCAAAGAGGGTTGCAGAAGAGACTGGAATCGACTATGAGTTCGTATCACAGGTGATGAAAACAGAGAAAAGCCTCTTCGTCCTCGCAGATAAGTTCAAGGCGAAAAATTTATCTTTTGAAGATGAATAGAAGCGTGGAATCGATCGGCTTCGTCCTTGGGGAGAGTTCGATAACTGAATTCAGCTTCGCAGTTAACCCCGCAAAAATTCCGAAGTTTGGGGAGTTTGTTGTAGCTGAAAATCGTGACCACGAAGAAGTCCTTGGGCTTGTTAAAAACGTGATAAATTCTAATCGTTTGCTCGAAAACGGCATGAGCTTCGACTATGCGCTGATGAACATCAAGAGCTCTAAAAAAGTCCTCGAGAGAAATGAAGTGATCATTGCAAAGGCGAAGATACTTGGAGTTCTGAAGGGGAACGAAATCCTGCCAAATCGAGTCCCTGTAAAGGCGTGTGCAGAGGTAAGGCTTGCGGATGATGAACTACTAACTTCGATCTTCAAGAACCCAAAGGGGATTTCGATCGGGAATCTGATCGCAAGGCAAGAAATTCCCGTTTACGTTGACTTAAACCAGCTCGTTCTAAGGCACTTCGCAATACTCTCCGTGACAGGCGGAGGAAAGTCCAACGCTGTATGCCTGCTCGTGAACGACATGGTGCGAAAACACGGCGGAAGCGTGATACTAATAGATCCCCACGGGGAATACGTGGGATTTGTTTTTGAAGATGGGGATGAGAGAAAGAAGAACGTAATCTCCGCTGGCATAAGACCCGAAAGACTTGAGCCATGGGAGTTCTGCTCCTTGGTTGGAATTGACAGGGATGCGTCTGTGCAGAGAATGCACCTCGAAAGGATCTTCTTGACTGTGAGGAACGAAAACTTGAGCGGATTGGACTTCATGAAAAGAGTGCTCGAAGTTGCAGAAGAGTGGATAGCGTCGCAACACGAAATAGAATACGTTGATGCAATGGGAATTCGCAGAAGAGCGAAGATCACAAGAGAAGACCTAAACCCGCTTTACAGGGTCAAAGAATACGTTTTAACCTTTCTGCGGAGATACGAGGAGCTCATGACTCAAAGGGACATGCTCGCAAATCTGAGAGAAGGTTATCTGAACGTCGTGAATCTAAGCGGATTCGATGAGGAGCAGATGAGGGTTGTGGTTGCTTACCTCCTCAGGAACATCCTACTTGGGAGAATAAGCTACGTGAGGGGAAGGAATAGAGAATACTGGGAGAGGAGTTGCCCAATAGTCCGAAAACCTTTACTTATAATATTCGAAGAGGCACACATCTTCGCAGGGAAAGGAGATGTTGCGATCTGGATGAGCAGAATCGCAAGAGAGGGTAGAAAGTTCGGCATAGGGATGGGAATTGTTTCCCAAAGACCCAAAAAGATAAGCGACGACATCTTAAGCCAGTGCAACACGAAGATCGTGCTGAGGATCGTTGAGCCGAGCGACCAACGATACATTCAGCAAGCGAGCGAGCAGATAAGCGAAGATCTCCTCAGCGACATTTCTTCGCTGGGCGTTGGCGAAGCTGTGATCGTCGGACCAGCGGTCAAGATTCCGGTGGCGGTTAAGATCAGGAAGTTCGGCGGAACCTATGGCGGTAGGGACATCGACGTTGTTTCAGAGTGGAAAAGGGAGGATGTAAGGTTGGAGGATCTCGTATGAAGTTCGCCCACTTCGCAGATTTGCATTTGGGTTACGAGCAATACAACCTCCCTTGGCGGGCTGAAGACTTTGCGACTGCGTTCAAAAACGCTGTTAAGATTGCGATATCTGAAAAAGTCGACTTTGCAATAATCGCAGGCGACCTCTTCCACAGGAGCGTTCCAAATCCAAAAACCCTGAACGATGCGATCGAAGCTCTGAGCGCCTTCAAAGAGAACGGTATCCCAGTTTTCGCAATCGAGGGGAACCACGACAAGAGCATAAGGGAGATGTCCGCCTACAACCTCTTGGAGAACCTCGGACTGCTCAACGTCCTTGGGTTTAGGAGGGAAAGAGTCGAAGGCGACAACGTTACGAGCGTCAGGGTTGAGAACGTTTACTTGGTGAAGGGAGTTTACAAGGACGTCGAGATAGTTGGGGACAAGCACAGAACGAAATGGCAGTTGGAGAAGTTCCTTCCACTTATGAAACCAGAGGGAAAGAGCATACTCGTGCTTCATCAGGCGGTCAAGGAGGTTGTAGACATCGTAGAGATGAGTTGGGATCTAACAATCGACCAGCTACCAGAAGCGGATTACTACGCCCTTGGACACGTGCACATGCACAGGGAGAGAAAGATCGGCGACGCTTACCTTGTTTATCCCGGGTCCATAGAGAGATACGACTCTCGTGAAGCATCGAGCTTCTTATTCTACAAGGATAGACTCGAAGTGAGAAATGGGGAGAGCAAAGGTTTCTGCATCGTCGAGAACTTCAAGCCAAGGTTCGTAGAGGTCGAGACCCGAGACCTATACGCAATCTCCATAGATGCGGAGAAAAGAATGGAAGCGGAGAAGAAGTTCTTCGAAGTCCTCAACGGGCTTAACAGCTCTGCAATTGCGGTTGTAAAGATAACGTGTTCCGAGCAAATAGATTCCAAGAAGATCTTAGAGCTCGCTCTGAGTCGCCTTAAACATGCGGAGATAAACTTCAAGAGGAGAGAAGTTGAGGAGGTTTCGAGATTCGTGAGCGAAAACGAGTTCTTCAACGACTTCGAGATGAAGCTGTTGGAGATTCTAAGAGAAGAGGATGAGGCGAGCATAAAGTCTGCCATAGATTTCATCAAGGAGCGTTTTTCGATCGGCGAGGTTAAGCGAGAAGAGGTGAAGGTTGTCGAAGATAGGGGGAAAGACAAGAGCCCAGAGGAGAAAAGGGAGGAGAGAAAGGAGGTTAGGAAAAAGGTGAAGACGCTTCTGGACTTCGTATGATCCTGAAAGAGCTCGTGTTAAGGAATTTCAAATCACATTCGAACACGAGGATAAGGTTTGAGAGAGGGATAAACCTAATCGCAGGAAGGAATGGTGCGGGAAAGAGCTCGATCCTTGAAGCTATTCTCGTCGCCCTTTACGGAGTTCGCCCTCCGCTAAAAAAAGACGATTTAACGAGAGTTGGTGCCACTGACTACAGCGTAGAGCTACACTTCGAGTTTGGAAACAAGAGCTACAAGATAGTCAGAAACAGCGCTGGGAACTCTGAGCTTCGTGGCGACTTTTTATTGGAGGGGGATAAGAGGATAAACGAGTGGGTCGAGAAGAACATATCGCCATTCCATGTTTTCACAGGAGCGGTTTACGTAAGGCAAGGAGAGATAGAGACGATAATCTCAGACGAAGCTGGAAGGGAGAAGATAATCAGAAAACTAACGAGAATCGAAGACTACGAGAATGCCTGGAAGAACTTGGGGCTCGTTATAAGAGAGCTCGAGGCAGAAATGAAGAGGTATGCGGAGGTTTTGAAGCAGAAAGAGGACTGCGAGAGAAGGTTGAGAGAGAAGATGAGTGAGATCGAAAAGATAAGCAAGGAAATCAAAGAGTCCAAGGAGAGGGTTGCTGAACTGAAAAACAAACTCGCCCTCGTTGCCAAGGAGAGGGAGAGGTTTGAGGTAATTAGGGAGCAATTGCTGAGGCTCAGAGAAGAGGTTTTGAGAGTTGAAGCAGAGATAAAGGAGCTGAAGGGCAGAGTTGAGTGGCTCGAGTCGCAAAGAAAAGAGTTGGAGGAGAAAAAGGTCTTGGCAACGAGAAAATACGAGAAGTTCTTGGAGCTTCAATCCCCAGCAAAACGCTACGTGGAGTTAGAGACTTTGCACAAAGAAGTCACGAAGGCGATCCAAGAACTCGAGAAGTCGCTAAAAAGCTATGAAATCGAAAAAGAGAGACTGATAAACGAGGCAAAAAGGTGCGAGGAGGAGAAAGAGAACCTGAGGAAGATAAGGGAAGAGATCGAGAAGACAAAGGAAAGAATCGAGCTTTTGAGACCTGAGGTTGAAAAGTGGAGCGCGATCAAGTCCAAGGTAGACAGAAAGGAGCAAATCGAGAAGATTTTTGCCGAGAAAGGATACAGCGCAGAAAAGATCGAGCAAATGTTCTCAACGATACAGAAGGCAAGAGAAAGGGACAAAAGTCTGAAAGACGAGCTCGTAAAGATTCGTGAAGAGAGGGGGGCGCTTGTTTCAGAGGAGAGGAGATTTGAAGAAGTGCTTGAGAAGTTGAAGACTGCGAAAGGCTCGTGTCCAGTATGTGGCAGAGAACTCACCGAATCGCACAGAAAAGAGCTGTTGGAGAAGTATTCTATGGAGTTGAACAGGGTAAAAGCCAAGATTCTCAAAATCGAAGAGATCGAGAAAAAACTCGGGGAGGAGAGGAAGAAGATAGAGAACGTTCTTTCCAAACAAGACGTCGTTCTGAAATACAAACAGCTTGTAGACGAGTTTCGAAAGGTAACCGAGAGTCTTAAGGACTTTGACGTCGAAAAGTTGAGGAGCGCTTCGCAAGAAATGGAGAGATGCGTCGCAAAAATAGAGATGCTGAAGGAATCGCATGACAGAATTGCCGAGGTTATGAAGAGGGAGGAGGAAGTGAAGAGGGCGCTCGAAGCCATAAAGCTCGAAATCGAGAGAATAGAGGGCTCGAAAAAGAAGCTAAGGGATAAGCTCAGAGAAACTGGTTTTTCGGATCTCTCAGAACTTGAAAAAGAGCTTGGGAACTTGAGGAGCTCCTACGAGGAGTGGGTTTCACTTAAAAATTCTGAACTCGAACTAAAAGAGGTGGAAGAGAAGCTTAGATCTGTTCTCTCTGAGATCGATAAAGCAAAGCGGTCTCTCGAACAGAAAATCGGAGAGTTTGAGAGCAAAAGGAGGTCACTAAACGAGATTGCAACCCAATACGATGAGAAAAAGCACAAAGAAGTTGAGAGCGAGGAGAAAAAGATCTCTAACGAGATCTCGGGCTTCGAAGAGCGTTTAACGGTTTTGGGGAGAACTTTGGAGAGTCTTGAAAAGGACAGGGATTACCTAAGCAAACAGCTACAGGTGATCTTGGAGAGTGAAAAGAAGGCTAAAGCAATAGAAAAAGCCTTACCCGAGCTCGAGAAAGTTCGTGAGAAGTTTGCGAGCTATAAGAACATCGTCGCAGAGACTGCGCTGAAAGAAGTCGAAAAATATGCGAGCGAGATATTCGAGGAGTTCACAGGCGGGAAATACTCGGGGATAAGGTTGAAGAGGGTTACCGAATACGGAAAAGAGAGGTTGAAGATCTTCGTTCTCCACCAAGGCGAAGAAAGAGAGACAGGGTTTTTGAGCGGGGGAGAGCTTGTAGCGCTTGGGATAGCGTTCAGATTAGCCTTGTCGATGTTTGAAGCAAAGGGAAAGATCCCAATACTGATCTTAGATGAACCGACGCCTTTCCTTGATGAAGAAAGGAGAAGGAAGCTCGTAGACATAACCACGGACTACTTGAGAAGAATCCCCCAAGTAATCGTCGTTTCGCATGACGAAGAGTTGAAGGATGCAGCTGACAAGGTTATAAACGTTGAGTATCGAGGTGGTGTTTCCTTTGTGGAAGCTCAGTGATGAGATAGTCGAGAACCTCGAGAAGGAGATCGAGGAGGTTTACAAAAAAGCAGAAGAGCTGGCTAAAAAGGTTGATGGATGGAGGGAGATACCGAGTGCTACAAATTGCGTTGCCTGCGGAGTAGATGGTAGCAGAGGTGCAGAAAGGCTTTCTGGTGCTGTTCTTTACGCAATCTCAGCAGTGGGGGTTGGCAACGAGATCAGAGAGATGAGCGAAATAACAACGCTGAGACCGCATTCGAACATCGAGGAGCGCATAAGGCTCCACATGCACACCTCAGAGTTCAGAGTTGGATGCTTTGCCGAAGAAGAAATAGTCCTGATCGATGGATCGCTGAGAGGTGCTTTTATACGCCCAGCTTCATATCCAGAGGACGTAAACAAGCTCTACGCTAACTATGAGCTTGAAAACTTTGTCGCAGACTTTGTCGAAGTTCTCGAGGAGCATTTCAAGGACATGGAGAGAGAGTTGGCAACGGGAAAAGCAAAAAAGAACTACCTGATCTCGAGGAGCGAGATTCTGAGATGGATGGAGAACTCATACAGAATCGGCGAGAGAAGGCTCGAGGACTTTACGATACTCGCAGAATACATCGAATATCTCCACGCCCTCAATCGTTTGCTTGATAAACGTGTTTTCTTTATCGCAAAAAGCTTCTACACGCACGAGTTCGACTCAGAAGTCTGCGATTCTGCAATCCTCGATGTCTTCGCTCTAAAAAACTTCGGCTTTCTTAAGTCCGGATACCTTGTTTTCAAACCTTCTTTCAGCAAATCACTGCCTTTTTTCGTTCAGAAAAACAGAAAGCAATTCAAGAACTTGTTTAAGGAAGTAAACTCCGCCTTTGTCAGACTTGAGGACAACAGCAACATCTACCTGCTCGAGACAACGGAAACAATAGACGACGAAGTTATCTCGAAACTAAAAGGTCTTGAATTCGATGGGTATCCGCTACCTTTGCTCCAAGCGCACAAAATTGCGAAGATGAAGAAATCCGAGCTCCGAAATCTGATTGCGAGCATAATCTCTACGCTAAGCCCAGAACTTGCACAACTGCTCAGGAGCGGTAGAGACATTCTGGAAGAATAAACCTTTAAAATTCAAACATGAGTTATGAACATGGAAGAGTTCGAAGCCGAGATTAGGAGAATTCTCGACGAGAAGTTCATAGAGAAATCCAAGAATTTGAAAAAGTCAGGGCACATTTTCAACCCAATTTTCTATCTCTTCTTCACACGCCTCGTAGAGCTCTCTGCGATATTCCGGAACATAGTCCTGCCCAGCAGATACGAGATCGAGGAGCTTTTCACGATGAGAAAGGACTTTCTCCAGATAGACTACAGAACTCTGACCGAGATAATCAGAACAGCCTGGATTTACGAGAGGAGTAAGGGCATCGAGTTTAGCTTCAGCAAGAACACAGACGACCTGCTCTATCTCCTATACAGGATGGGGAGAATTCAGAAGGAGATCGATACTGTGATAATAAAGCACGCAGAGTGGAAAAAGGAGAAGCTCATAGAGCTATACATAAGCCTACTGCGCATACTCTTGGAGATCGAGGATGAAATAAACAAGAGTATTGCTACGTCTCAGTGATTTGCACTTGCTCCGCAGTTTCGTAGAGTGACGTTATAAACCTTGCAAAGAATATGCCATAAGCTGGGTTTAGAATGAAGTTCAAAACTCCGCCGACGAATGGGATACTGCCGATTATAAAGTTGACGACCGCAAGGGTTACGTAAACGAGCAGTAGTCCAACTATATAATTCCCCCAGCCTATTCGTCGGATGTGTTCGAGAATTGCACCGAGGTTGAACGCCTCCCTAAAGCTCCCAAGCCTTGAAAATCTAACGAGGGCAATGGATGCGATTATCAAGATAAGAAACGCCACTACGAAAGCCAAGAAGGTCGCCAAGATCCTTCCACTAAGAATAGCGCCAGGGCTTGCCAAGATCGTTACACCCACAGAGATCCCTAACACGAGAAGGACAGGGATTGCATAGAGTATCACAACAACTAAGAACTTCAGACCATCTATGAAGAGCTTACCCCAGTTCTCAAGCTCTGGCGAGGGCTTTTTTCCACGCAAGATCTCCATGACATAGCCAAAGAAAAGCGGGAAAATTATGATGCAAACGATCAAAAGCAACCACTTTATCCATTTCCCCCAGAGCGCATCTTTTACGTATTCGAACGAGTCCTCAAACATCTGAGCGTAGTTCATGCCTCCCTTAATAATCAATATTTAAAAAATTTGCTATCAACGCAAGGGCACAAAAGCTTTATACTTTCTCGTGAAGATTAATTGTGCTCGTAGCCGAAGTCTTCGGAGTATTCATAGCACGAAGCGAGTTTTCCGCATCGCCAGTAGTTGTTCTCAGAGCCGAAGATGGGCGAATTCTGCCGATATACATCGGATTTGCAGAAGCTGCGTCGATTTACTCGGCGATACACCACCTCACTCCCCCAAGACCAATGACCCACGACTTGCTCGTGGACATAATTTCGAAGCTCGACGCAAAGGTTGAGAAGGTCATAATCGACGACCTCATCGACAACACCTTCTACGCAAGGATTATTCTGAAGAGAGACGAAAAAGAGATCGAGATCGATGCAAGACCAAGCGACAGCATCGCAATTGCGCTTCGTGTCTTTTGCCCGATTTTCGTAGATTCAAAGGTGCTCGACGAGGCGGGTCGTGAGGATTTGCCCCCCAACTTCAAAGACTTTGCTGAGTTCGCCTAACCGCAAAGATCCTCATCTTAAAAACGAGCTCCTTTTTGAAATAGAAAAAAAGCTCGTTTCCCTTTTCGACGATCCTCTTTTCAAAATAGGGTCTTTTATCGAACTTCTCAAGCATCTCCTTATTTATCGCCCCGAAGAAGTTGAACTTCTCGCCTATGAAGAGAACTTCTCCTTGGCTGAGCTCCATCTTTTTAACGTTGCTAACGGAAAACGAAACTTCGAGCGTTTTTTTGCCGTCGAAGTAAAATCCCATGAGCGCTGGGTTCCCCTTGATTTCCGAAATCACGCAGAGGTTGTCCAACTCAAACTCCTTTAGGCTCATTTTTCCCCTTTGGATGTATTTCCAGCCAAGAAACCTGCAAAAAGCTTTCACGAACGATCTCGTTCTTCTGCTCGGTTTTCTCGAAGTCGTGACAATCATAAATCGCATTCGACGAATTTTGAGCCGTCGTAGCCAACAATTGTGTTCCCGAACTTCCTTGGAATCAAGATGTAACCGTCTTCGAACTCGTGCAGTTCTTTCACAAGTTTGATCTCGATTCCACTGATCTTTACCCCAAGAAAAGATCCTGACTCGACTTCCCTGCACTTCGAGAACTTGAAGTTTGCGGGCATTAGGTTGTAGCTTCTCCCAACTCTTTGCCCAACCTCGAAGCCGAAGAGGATTTCCTGCAAAGACTTGCTGAAGAACTCCCAATCCGCTTCCACAAGCATTTGTCTTGGGAACGAAGAAAAATACGTGACGATCTCTTCAACGTTCTCCTTTTCATGAACCCACTCGCATTTTTTACAGCTCCAGACAAAGTTACCCTTCGATGAGACAATAAGATCGCCAAACTTATATATAAAACATGGGTAAAAAATGCAGTAGCAAAGGGAGCAATCCTGCCCCTCAAAGTGGCATGGATAATAAGGGCACTCGAGCGCCGAGCCTGTGGGCGAGTTCATTGCGCTGAATAAATCCACAAGACCCCTTTCATTCATCTCTACGCAATCCCTCCGAAGTATTAAATCTCTTTCGTGGAACCACTATCTCTCCATCTCCCTCGAGCACCAATCCTCGCCCCTCAATGAACTCCTTCACAGTCAGAGCGGAAAGAACTGCATCGATTTCGTCGTGCGAGAGCTCAGGAATTGCAAGGAATTGTGATACGGCTGATCTAAGCTCCTCCAACCCCTCTTTTGACCTCTTTTTCGCTTTTGGGGCTATCCCCATAATGACTCGTGTCGCATATGGGTAGACTTCGAAAACCCGAATTCCAAGAGCTCTCAACTCCTCCGCAATCGCCGTCCCGATCAAAGCGATTTCACGAAAGAAGGGTGCGCCGGATGGAAAAAGTCTTATTCCAAGGCTCAGGAGTTTTCTCTCGCACTCCCTAAGTGTTCCCTTGGGAGGAAGTGACAAGGGAGCGTCTATACCCACAGCAAAAACGCCCTTCAGCTTTTCTTTATCGTAATTGCCAACGTAAATCAGCTCTTCTCCTAAGATAGCCATCTTGCAGACTCTCTTTCCAACGTCTATGCCTGCGTAGATCATAGCAGAACCATCTGTGCATGGGGACAGCCTGAAATTCTCAGAACCCTATCCTTGTCGACGATTCCAATTTTTATCGCAAGATTGACCGCCTTTTCGCCCGTGATGTTTGCGATCGTCGCCTTTCTCAACGCATTCACAACTTCCTTCTCCTCGAACTCTTCTGTTCCATAAAAGCTCTCCTTAACCTCGATTCTCAGCTTTCCCTCGCTGAAGACTTTGCCAACTAACTCCGAATCGCAAACCGCAACGAGGGTTTCGCCCCTAACGTTGTATATCTTCATCCTAAACATTTTTCACCGGTTGTTTTGCTCCACAAGCCATGCAACGTAGGAACTGAACTCTGCCCTCTTTTACGAGCTCTGTGTCTGGAGCGTTGCATTCTTTGCATAGGACGTAGATCTTCACGTATTCGTTTATCTCCTTTTGAATCTCCTCCTCCGTGAACTTCCCTTGCAGTATTAGTCGCCCGTTATCCACGACTCCAGCGGTTCCAAGAGACTTGACGAGATACTTGTAGATGTGCTCCTCGCTCCTATTCAATGTCTTAGCTATCTGCGTCAGATTTCTCAAGATCGTTCTAACTCCTTCCCTTGCAACACTCACCTTCGGGATCTCAAACCTCTCCTTCCTCGTGATCTTTTTTTCCGAAAGTAGATCCATCGCTCTATCGAGCAGTTTCTCGTAGTCTTCCATTGCTCTTTGTCGACGAGGTTGTATTTAAGCTTCTCGAAAGAGCAAAAAAGTTTAAAAATTCACACAAGACAGAATTGATGGACGTCTACGTCCTTCTCACGATTATCCTCGGATTCGCCGCCTTAAGCTCGCTTTTATTCATGAAAATGGGCTTTTCGCACGTCGCTGGTTATCTAATTTCCGGAGTTTTTCTCAGTCTTATTTTTCGAGAAAGTATCGTAGAATACAAAGATATCCTAAACTTCTTCTCAGAGATTGCAATTGCCCTCCTAGCTTTTGAGATTGGCAGAGAGATAGGAATCCGAAGTATAAGAAATCTCACGTTTTTACCAATCGCAATTCTTATTTTCGAAATTTTAACTGCTTTTCTGATTGCGATACTCGTAGGAAACTTATTTGAGCTAAAGGCGATGGAAATTTTCATTCTTGCAGCCATGGGTTCGTTTAGTAGTAGCGCTGTTGTATTCAAGCTTCTTACCGACTTAAAATTCGATGATGAAGTAAAAAGAGTTATTCTTACAGTATCAGTTCTCGACGATATCTGGGCGATAATAGTCTTAGCGATTCTCCCACAGCTTGCAGTAGGGCACGTGCATTTCATCGAGATCGCAAGTTTACTGGTATTTTCAATAGTAGTAACAGCAGCTCTTGTGTTTCTTGGGCTTACTTTACTGAATAGAGTATTCAACAAACTTATAAAACCCGATGAGCTTGGTGTCTCATTGGCTATAAGTTCTGCACTTCTTTTCGCAACGATTTCAAAGTCTTTTGGGCTCTCTCCAGCTTTGGGGGCGTTCGCAGCTGGTATCGCTTTGTCGATGCACCCGAGAAATGTTGATCTCGGAAATTACCTAAAACCTGTGAGAGAAGTATTTTTAATCCTTTTCTTCGTCTCTCTTGGCCTAGAAGCGGGTCTTCTGAGCGAAATTCCAGTTATCTTGTTTTTTATTCCAATATTAATACTTTTTGGTCGATTTCTTGCTTTTACCGCATCAAATTGGGTTTTTAGCAAACGAAGTCTTGACGAATGTGTGAGAATTGGATTTCTCGCTACTGCAGCAGGAGAATTTGGATTGATCGTATCGTATGAAGCCCTAAACCTCGGATTGATTGAAAGAGAGTTTCTCACATTGTCTGCGATAACTATGATCCTTGGAGCGTTGAGTTCCTCGAAGTTTACACCAAAAACAGATTACGCTGAAAAGATTGCTTCCTTAGTTCCCATGGAAATCAAGGTTTTTGTAGACAGTATTTCAATGAGCGTCAGCAGACTCGTAGAGAGTAGTGGTGGAGAATTCATGAGACTCCTAGTCATTAGGATTGCGAGAAACGTGCTTGTAGTTGTAGTTGTCTCACTTATCGGTTCTGCTATGCTCTACATTCTTGACTTTTTCACTCCAGAACTCAGATACGTGAACTTAGCGATTGTCCTTGCAATCATCTTCGCAGTCATTCTCGCAGTTTCCATGAGAACGAAAAGCTACGTGGAGGATGTTTGCAGTTTACTTGTTGAAAAAAGAGGAGTAAATCCAAAAATAAAAAGAGTTCTCAGTGGATTGACCTTCACATTCATTATGCTTACCAGCTTAAACTTAATCATCTTAGTTTCGGGAAGATTTTTTGTTGAAGTCGCGAAAGAAATTTTGATGATTCCACTTGGCTCGGGTTTCGTAACTTTTGTCTTTTTCCTAACGTTCTCACTAAGCGTTTACTTCATTTACACCCGAATTCGCAAAATTCCCTTTTAAAATATTTTTCGGCACACATCATTGATCGGACACTCCGAGCATCTTGGATTCCTCGGAAGACAAATCGTTTGTCCAAAACCGACGAAGACATAATTCACCTTCTCCCAAAGCTCCACGGGAAACAGTTTCTTTAGCTCATCTTCAGTTTTCTCGGGAGTTTTCGTGTTCACGAGACCTATTCTGTTCGCTATCCTGTGCACGTGCGTGTCAACTGCGATCGCTGGCTTGCCGAGGTAAGATAGAACTATGTTCGCAGTTTTTCTGCCAACCCCTGGTAGCTGAACGAGCTCTTCAAACGTCTCAGGGAACTTTTTCTTTGCAAGGATTTCCGCAATCTCCTTTACCCGCCTTGCTTTAACACGATAAAAGCCGACGCTTTTTATTAGCTCTTCAATCTCGCTAACTTCCATCTTTGCAAGCTCTTCAATGCTCTTTGCTTTCGCGAAAAGTTTTTCCACAGCTTTCGCTGTCTGTTCATCACGAGTTCTTGCGCTGAGAACGGTTGCGATCAGAATTTGGTAGGGTTCGAGTTTCGCTTTGTGCAGAAAGATGGGTGCGTTTCTCTCCTTCGCAGCGAATTCCATTTTTTCGAGCAACGATCGAAGATCCATGGGAAAATTTCAACAAGCTTTTTAAAATTTGTAGCTTAGTAGCGTTATGAAGTTCGACTATGCGAAGGCTGGGGTTGATATAAAGAAGGCTGAGAAGGCGATAAGCACGCTCACGGGTATTGTCAAATACAGAAGGAAAGGTTTTGGTGAACCAATTTTGCTTTCCCACTACGCTGGAGTTATAGATTGCGGAGATTTTGGGATTGCGATAACAACAGACGGCGTCGGAACGAAGATCTTGGTTGCGATTGCGATGAAAAAATACTTCGGCATTGGGATCGATTGCGTCGCTGTAAACGTGAACGATTTACTCGCAATCGGTGCTGAGCCGTTGGCGATGGTCGATTACATTGCAATGCAGAAGATCGACGAAGAAGTGATTGCGGAGATTTCCAAAGGGCTCGAAGAAGGCTGTAGGATTGCGAACATTACGCTCGTAGGCGGAGAGACTGCGACGCTAACTGAGATGATCAACGGCTTCGACGTCGCCGGAACTGCGGTGGGATACGTTAGAAAGGACAGGATAATAACTGGGAAAAACGTTGTTCCGGGGGACATAATAATGGCTTTGCCGAGCTCCGGAATACACTGCAATGGTTTAACGCTTGCAAGAAAAGTCATTGAAGCAAATGGGCTTAGCTACTTCGACAAGTTCGGAGACAAAACCATAGGCGATGAACTGCTAACGCCCGCAAGGATATACATGGAAGTCCTCGACATAATAAAGGATTGCGAAGTCCACGGGCTTGCGCACATCACTGGAGGTGCTTTTAGAAAGCTGAAGAGGCTCAGGAGCGATGTGAAGTTCGTAATCGATTCTCCGCTAAAGCCACAGGAGATATTCCGCTTCATTCAAAAGCTCGGCGATGTTGACGAGGTCGAGATGTATAGGACTTTCAACATGGGGATGGGCTTTCTCATCATAGTTCCAGAGAGCGAGGTCGAGAAAGTTGAGAAGTTCGGAGCAAAAAGGGTGGGCTATGTCGACGAGGGAGAGGGAATTTTTGTCAAAGACCTCAGAATCGATTAAGTGCAAGAGCTGTAGATTCGAACCACCAGAGTTCGTGATCGACGCCATAAAGCAAAGAATACGAGAGTTCAAGACACTTGGAGAACGTGGACAAGTTACGTTCGACTTTAAACCATTTTTAGAGCTTGAAATAGATGCGACAGTTGAGACCGAGTTGGCTTTTTGCATCTCAACCGCAAACTCCTCCGCAAAATCCGGTTTAAAATTCCAAAAGATGCTCGAAGACAGGGACATTTTCGCAATGAGCGCATCAGATTTCGAGGCGCTTTTGAAATCCGCAGGCGTCAGGTTTTACAAAAGGAAAGCCGTCTACATAAAAGAGGCGATAGAGAAGATCCAAAAAATAAAGATTCCCGAAGATGAGAGTGCAAGAGATGTTCTCGTGAAGGAGATCTGCGGTTTGGGCTACAAGGAGGCGAGCCACTTTTTGCGAAACATTGGCAGAGACTTCGTGATCTTGGACAGGCACATCTTGGATTGGCTTGGCGTCAGCCAGAGAAGTCTCAGCAAGAAGAAATACTTGGAGATCGAGGGGAGGTTTAAGGAGATCGCCAAAAGAACTGGAAAAAGCGTCTCCGAGCTTGATTTGTTGCTTTGGAGCATGAAAACTGGGCTTGTGTTGAAATAACTCAAATCCGTCTTATGGGAATTCCTTGTAACCCTTTCCTTGATACTCAGGATACTTATACAAACGGGGCTCGATAAAACTCCAACCCGGATATCTTGGGTCTTTGCCCCTCTTCCGCCATGAATACACATGTCTGGCAACGAAATCAGCGAGTATTTACTGTCCCCAAAGTGTATCTCAGCGATGTTAGCCATCTCAAGTATCCATTTGCACGACACCATAAGACTTGGCTATTCCACCGGATCCAAGACGAAGGAGTTGTCCAAAGAAGTTACGTTGAGTCGTTTCAAGACGTTTGTTGAGATCAAGGAGAACGAAACCAATTTCGCCTTTCTCGTCCAGAAACCATTGTAGTCGCTCAAGAAGGAACCGGAGCGCAAGATTGGAAGGGTCATCTGGACTCCAGTATTTTTTCTTATGAGATTCCTTATCAATGCACACAGCGAAATAAGTAACCTGCTCAGGGTTTAGGTAGACTTTTCGCACTTCATCGCCGATGTCTCGACTCTTACCCCAAAACCATCGCCTCTATCAACTCCACTTGCTTTAATTTCCTGTCCTTTACCCAAGGCTTGCGCATCGATCTTCGGGAGTTTTAATTGGGCAATAGAGTTACGAATGCTCGAATAGACCTCATGAATTTCAGAGTGTGGTATCGCAACCGCAGACACTACATAGAAAGGCTGTTGACGAGTAGCTTCGTCCTTATCCCATCTGGCTTCATATCCGCTTTCATCCACAAAGATCAGATACCTAATAAGCATCAGATAGTTTCTTTTTATAAATATTTTCTCTAAATTTCGCATGCAACCAGTGGAGTAAGGGAAGTCGAGGTCCCGCAGACATATATGCGAGAGCACCGAGTGGCACAAAATTTTACATTCAAGTCAAAAGTGGCACTGCCCGACCAAATAAAAAAGAGATAAAGCGACTAAGAAAAATGGCGAAAAATAGACGTGGGACTGCAGTCGTGATTCGCAAAGTTGAGAAAAGCTATCAATGGAAGTTCTACGGAAATTGGGCACCCAAGCGCAAGAAAAAAGTTGCAAAGTCATGATAACTGGAAGGAGTTTTTAGGCGTTGGGACGAGTGATGCCTATAGATGTATCGGTGGGAGATCTCTCCCATTCATAAGCTTAAGCTTCGCATAGTTTGTGAGGTGACCGATGAAGAGATCGAAGAAGCTCGCAGAAAGAGGAGTTGAAGTTTTTGTCCTCAAGAGGGGAATGAGAGCCGTTGCGAGGCTATACTAGGTCTGCGGAGGTGAAATGATCTCGGAAAAGGCGAATACGGATGCGAGATCCGCGAATACTTCTTCGGGATCAGCAGCATGGTGAAGGAATGTTGCAATTGCAAATCTAGTTCGGTCCTATCTGTAGATCGAAAGTGTGATTTTAGAACAAAAGAGGCGCCCATTCCCTTAGAGAGTATTGGAAAAAGGATCTATGTCCAAAATGTAGGAAAGAAGGGTTAAAAAGGATTGCATACCCCATCTTGGCGAACGATTGCGGATCTAATCGGGGAACTGAACAATAGGAAGACGATGGTGTATTAAAAGCCTCGGCATTCCCGAGGGCTTTATATATTACTGTCTGTGGCGGATCCTATCTAAAAAGCCTTAAGGGCTTCGTGGTTCGCAAAATTTTTATAAACAAGAAGACCAACAAAGATTAGCGGTCGTAGTCTAGTGGCAGGACACGGGCTTCCCGAGCCCGTTGCCCGGGTTCAAATCCCGGCGACCGCATTCGTTCCTCTAAAGCCTGTGAGTCTGTGGTCAACAGTTTTCGGGTTTTTAGTTCTGCCAGCATAAACTATCGCTTTAGCTTTTTCGCCATATCACGTGGAACTCTGAGTCGTTGGGATCCTTTGAGATTCCAGAAAAATTGTGAAAAGGTTTAGAGGAGAGTTTTCCATCATTCCGAGTATCGTGAGAGTTCGCAAAAGCTCTCACATCTCCGCTGAAGAGGTGGAACATTTTTCACAACCTCGCCTCGTCAATTTTAAAAGCTTTACCTAAAGAAGCTCATAGTGGCTTGAAAGCTACCTAACCAAAAAAAGATTGAGCTCTAAAAACTAAAGCAACATTTTTAAGCATAGCAGATTTCGTTCAACATGGAGCGGACTCGCATTTTCGTTGACTCGAAGGCGATATCTGTTTTAAAAGCGAAAGATGTTCCGATCTTCTACGTTCACGGCTCTGGTTGCGATGCGAGCATCTGGAGAAACCAGCTCGAAGAGATTGGTGGCTTCGCAGTAGATCTGCCGAACCACGGAGAGAGTGACAAGGCTGAGATAAACAGCGTCGAAGATTACGCATTCTTCGTTGCGAAGGTCATCGAAAAGACTGCGGGAAAAGGAGTTATAGCTGGGCACAGTCTCGGTGGGGCGGTTGCGCAAATGGTTTATCTAAAGCACAGAGAAGTGGTCAAGGCTTTGGCTTTAATCGGCACCGGAGCAAGGCTAAGAGTTCTTCCGCAGATTCTCGAAGGGCTTGCAAAGAAGAGCATTGAGGCCGTGAAGCTCGTTTCTGAGATGGCTTTCCATAGGAAGGAGTTTGTTGAAGCGTTCACAGAAATCTTCAGTAAAAACTCGGAGATCCTGCTAAAAGATCTCAGCATCTGCGATAAATTCGACCTCCTCGGAGACTTTAAGTCTGGGAAGATAAAGTTCGATGTCCCAACGATCGCAATAGTTGGCGAGAACGATTTGCTCACGCCTGTGAAGTATTCGAAGTTCTTCGCAGACTTCGGCGCAGAGCTTGCTGTCGTCGAAGGCTCGGGGCACATGGTGATGCTCGAGAACCCGAAAAGGTTGAATGAAATCCTCAAGGAATTTCTGAGGAGAGTTCTCTGAGCAATCTTTCCTCGATTTCTTTCGGCAGTGGAATTACGCCGTAGAACTCTTCCCTCAGCTTGTTCAAAGCAAGAATCGCTGCTGAAAATGTTACGTCCATCGCCTCGATTGGGGTGCCAGTGCCGATTGCGAGGTTTACTGCGTAGCCATCTGCGAGCAAGTAATACTTTTTCCCATCTTTCTTGTAACATTTCACGAGCCCATAGTCTCTAACGAGTTCTCCGCTCGCTTCAAACATCTCCGCACCCATGTTTGCCACGATTGCGTTCTCCGCAACTAACTCGAGGCTCGGCTTTGAATCTGTGCAAAAGATAACGAGATCTGCGCTTCCGTGTTCCGAGATTTTGTAACCAGAAAAGATTGCTTTCACCCTTTTCTCATCGTCCTTGTCCCAAACGAAGACGTCACAGCCTATTTTTCGCATCATTTCTGCGCATCCCTGCCCAACTTTCCCGAATCCGATGATCTTCACCTTCTTCCCGGGCAAGTATATGTTTAGCTTCAGCAAAGCCTCGAGTAAGCCGAAAGAGGTTGCATAGGTGCTTTCTATCTCCTTGATCCGAGAGGAGTCGATGGAGATGGCTCGAACTCTGCTCATTCTCTTTAAGTATTCCTCGCCAGTCTTAGTCAGCTCCACAACCTTTATCAAATCCTTTCCCGATTTTTCCGCAACCCTTGAAAGAACTGCGGAGCAATCCAAGAAGCAGTCAGCCTTCACCGCGTCTCTTTTCCTCACAACCTTAACTCCTCTCTCTTCAAGCCATTTCACTGCCTCTTCTTTCGTCGAGAGCTCGTCGAGTTTGACCGCAAACACTTCGACGTATTTTGAGAGCTCGTAGATCATGCAGGCAGTCTTAAACTCAAGCGGAACGCAAACTGCGACGCTGTCCACATCTAACTCTTTGGCAAATTTCCTTACGAGCTTCATTCTTTCGTAGAACCACTCCATCGAGAGCATGCAGTTAATTATCAAAAATGTTTTAAATGATTGCTCCACTTGGAGCATGGACTGCTTCGAGTGTCTCGAAAAGATTATAAAGGAGCGTAGGAGCCACAGATTTTTCCTTGAAAAACCCGTAGAGAAAGAGAAGCTTGAAAAGATCCTTGAGCTTGCAATGTGGGCTCCTTCTGCGATGAACAGACAACAGTGGTTCTTTGTAGTTGTTGGAAAAGAGAGATTGAAAAGCCTGGGAGATGCAATTGCAAAGAGCTACAACTCGATTCTGCCAAGGCTCCAGAGGTTCTTCGCAGAAAATCCAAAGGTTATAAGCATCACGGAGCAGTTCTTTAAAACCCTTGGCAACGCTCCAGTTGTGATTTTTGCCTACTACACTCCTACAGGCGACGATTTTGCAGATCTCCAAAGCGTTTGCGCAGCAATTCAGAACTTGCTCCTCTCCGCACATGCGCTTGGACTTGGGGCGTGCTGGATGACTGGTCCTGTGCACATGGAGGAGGAGATAAACAGGGAGCTCGGAATAAGAGACAAGAAGCTCGTTGCAGTGATTCCAATTGGCTACCCAGCGAAGAAGCCACCAGTCCCGCCGAGGAGGGATTCAGAAAAGAAGGTTCTTTGGATGTTATAAAATCGAATTTCGATCAATGCACAAACGATGGAGAGATGTGGAGATCTGGCATCATTTTGTTTCACTGAAAAATTTAAGGGTTACAAATTTATGGGGGTGAACTCTCTCTATCTTTCAGACATCAGAATTTGACTTTGGAACTCTTAAGTTTATTAGGGCTGTGATTGCTCCCTATCCCAAGCTCTGTAATCTTCTTACATTTCTTCTCACTTTCGAATCTCGATTTACACGATCAATCGGTATACTACTTTTAAGTTTATGAGGTTGGCATAAAAATAAGATGATGCGAATGGGCTTTGCTAAACTTTGCAAAGTGTTTTAACATAACCAAGAACTACTTTTTCGTGAGCTGGATAAAAACATCCTCAAGGCTCTGCTTCTCAACCTTTGCGGAATCGATCTTGACACCTATTTCGTTTGCGAGCGAAATCATCTCTGGAAGAACTTTGCTCCCGTTCTTCACGTAAATGCGAATCGAGTTTCCAGAGATCCTGAACTCGTAATCTATACGTTCTCCGAGCTTTTCAATTCCCTCTCCCTCAAGAACTACGACACTACCAGCCGAATCGATTAGTTTCTCGGGCTCGTCGATCGCAACTATTTTTCCACGGTTCATTATCGCAACCCTGTCGCACAATTTTTCCGCTTCCTCGATGTAGTGCGTGGTGAGAAAGATCGTCGTGTCCTCCTTAACTCTAAGGATGTATTCCCAGATCTTTCTTCGTGAGATTGCATCAAGCCCGAGAGTTGGCTCATCTAAAAAGAGGACCCGGGGAAAGTGCAAAAGACCACGAGCGATTTCAAGGCGCCTCTTCATCCCTCCGCTGAACTTCTTTACTGCAACGTTCGCCTTCTCGGTGAGCTCAACGAGCTCAAGAACTTCTTCGATCCTTCTACTCCTTTCGTCTCTCTTCAACCCATAGAGCCTTGCGTGGAAGTCTAAGTTTTCTCTCGCAGTCAATTCGAGGTCGAGCGTCGTTTCTTGAAAAACAATCCCAATCTTCTTCCTAACCATCGACGCTTCCTTTACTACATCGTGCCCAGCGACGAGGGCTTTTCCAGAACTTGGCTTGAGGAGAGTTGCCAAGATCATGACCACTGTCGTCTTTCCAGCGCCGTTTGGTCCGAGGAGTCCGAATATTTCTCCTTCTTCAACTTCGAAGCTAACTTCATCGACCGCACGAAAATTTCCAAAATCCTTGACGAGTTTCTCCACGACTACGTCCACAGAATAGAGTTTATCTCGTGTATATAACTTTGTGATGTTTGTGATGGGGCAAAAAATCAAGTCGAGGGTAGCTCTTTGCGATACTCATGGCTTACGTGAACGACTTGTCCCTTTTCTAAGTCTACGAATGCAACTAAGGTAACACCAACTTGTTCTTTTCCTCCAATATAGATGCGAAGGCACGGATAAATCCCTGAGATACTCTTTTCTTTATACACCTCAAACCTGCACATGTCTACGTTGCCAACTTCGTATTCGCTGTTCCCTATCTCCTCCCTAACCCTTGAGTCGCTGAGCGCAACCCTCACCACCTCCGCCTTTTCCTCTTCTGTTAGCTGTTTCATGCTCTTCTGCCCAATATACGCACCATAGATCCCGAGTATCGCTATGCAAATTGTCAAGAGTAGCATTCCAAGTTTCGAGCTTTTCTTCATCAAATTTTCTTTGTTATTAGCTCTATAAAAATTTATCGAGCTCCACTGTTGCGACCAATCCATGCTCAGTGCCGTTGTCAACAGTTTCACGATAGGTAAATGCGGTTCGATAATAGAGACGTCGTTGCAGTCTTAACCTTCGGACATGGGGAATTAGTTTCCCCGAAAACCCCTCGATGTGCTCGAGAGGGAAGGGCTACGTAAGGTTATGAAAGACTACGTAGCTCAGAACCCAACATCAAAATCGCATCGTCAAAGTTTTTAATCCCATGTCGAAAAGTAAATTACCACGGATGTGTTCAATTCTCCTTTTAAGCTCAAGTCAATTTAAGGTTTATATGCTGGAAATGTAAGTATCTACGAAATTGGAGGAAACAAGAATGAATCCATTCATCGTCTTCTGGGAGCTCACGAGGGCGTGCATGCTCGCTTGCAAGCACTGCAGGGCGAAAGCGGTTACGAGAAGAGATCCGAGAGAGCTGAGCACACAGGAGTGCTTCGATTTGATCGACGAGATTGCCGAGTTTGCAAAGCCGATGATCGTTTTCACGGGTGGAGATCCGCTGATGCGTGAAGACCTCGTTGACATCGTTTCGTATGCTTCGAGAAAGTTTCGGGTTTCAATCGCCTTCAGCGGAACTGAGCTTGCGACGATTGAAAAGCTCGAGGAACTGAAAGATGCTGGGGTTTCGAGGATCGCTGTGAGCATCGATGGAATCGAGAGCACTCACGACGAGTTCCGGGGGATAAGGGGGACTTTCAGAAAGAGCATAGATGTGCTGAGAAGCGCGAAGGACGTGGGTTTAAGCTTCCAGATAAACACGACCGTCGTTAGGCAAAACATCCACGAGTTGCCGAAGGTTGCAAAGCTCTGCAAAGAGCTTAACGCAGACATGTGGGACGTCTTCTTCTTAGTCCCAACTGGAAGGGCAAAGCTCGACTTGATGCCGAGTCCGCAAGAGTTTGAGGACGTTTTGTGCTGGCTCTACGATCTGAAGAAGTTCATGAACGTCAAAAGCTCTGCTGCGGTTCACTTCAGGAGGATCGAAGTCATGAGAGATCGTGGGGAGATGCCAAAAGTTAGCGAGCTCTACCATTGGCTTCTCAAAGAAACTAAGGATCTTGGAGAAGAGAGAAAAGCGACAAAGCCAGAGATGCGAGCTTTTGTAACCGACGGCAGGGGAATGTTCTTTATAAGCCACATCGGTGAAGTTTACCCGAGCGGATTTTTACAGATCTCCGCAGGAAACGTTCGTGATAGAAGCGTAAAGGAGATATACGAAAACTCGGAGATCTTCGTAAAGCTCAGAGATCCGAACAATCTAAAGGGTAAGTGCGGAGTCTGCGAGTTTCGGTTTATCTGCGGGGGTAGCAGAGCGAGAGCCTATGCTATAAGCAACGACTACCTCGCAGAAGAGCCGTGTTGCATTTATACGCCGAGGGGTGCAAGATGAAGGTGAGCGTTGTTCTTCCCGCATACAACGAAGCGAAGAGGTTGCGAGATGCGGTTAAAAGAGTCGAAGACCAGCTAATAGCCTTAGGATACGACTACGAGATCGTGATCGCAGAAGATGGCTCAACCGATGGAACCGATGCGATTGCGAGGGAGATCGCAGAAAAGAACCCGAAGATCAAGCACTTGCACTCCGACGAAAGACTCGGGCGAGGAAGGGCTTTGATGAACGCCTTCAGGGTTTGCGAGGGCGAGATTGTTGTCTACATGGACGTTGACCTCTCCACGGATCTACGCCATTTGGGCGAGCTCATTTCCGCAATAGCCAATGGCTACGACGTTGCAACGGGTTCGAGGTTGATGAAGGAGAGTAAAGCCAAGAGACCTCTGAAAAGAGACGTCGCTTCGAGGGCTTACAACTTGCTCGTCCGAATTTTACTGCGCTCAAGGATTCACGATCACCAATGTGGCTTCAAAGCTTTCCGAAGATCTTCGATTTTGAAGATCTCAGAGCTCGTTAAGGATACACACTGGTTCTGGGATACAGAAGTCCTTGTTTTAGCCCAGAGACTCGGGTTTAAGGTTAAGGAGATCCCCGTTCACTGGGAGCACGGCGGAGAGACGAAGGTTAGGTTTAAGAAGGACGTCGTATACATGTTCTCCCAAATCCTAAGGATGTTCCTCGAAGACATCTCCAAGAGCAGAAAGTTCTACCTCTTCGCCTCGATGCTGGCGATAACGCTTCTATTCCTATTGGCAATCTCAACCGGGGTTTCAAACTTCGTCGCAAGCGTTTCTACACTGAATCCTGGGTTCGTAGCCATCGCTTCACTGCTCTACACTCTCTCATTCGTCCTCCGTGGTTTTAGGTTTCGATACATAGTTTCGAGGATCGGAGAGAAGAGTTCGCTGAAGACTTCGACCTTCGCTGTAAGCATAGGGCAGACTGTGAACGTTGTAACACCTGCAAGACTCGGCGACGTTGCGAGGGCTTACGTGTTCAAGAAGTTTGGAGTTGCTTACACGACATCGCTCGGCGCAACAGCGGTTGAAAGGCTGTTCGACATTGTCTCGATCACATTCATCGCAGTTTTCGCATCGCTCTACCTAGGAACGGGAAACCTCGAGATACTATACGCAATTATTTTCGCTTTTCTGATCTTTCTCGCAATACTCGGGCTTTCTAAGATGAAGAACGTCGTTGGAACGATGATGAAAAAAGCGAGAGTTGCGCTAAATCCGAGGGACTCGTTGTTCTTGCTGTTCCTCTCTTCACTGCTCTGGTTGGGCGACATCCTTGTTTGCTACCTCATAGCGCTCAGCTTCGAAATTTCCTTCGCAACCATAGCCCTCGCAGTCGCTATAGGGAACATTGTCAAAGCGATCCCAGTAACTCCCGGAGGTATTGGGACCTATGAACTTGCCCTAACTGCGATAATCAGCCTACAAAACCCATACCCCGCCTTCGCAATAGCTTTTGCAGACCATGCGGTTAAAAACCTGATAACAGTGATCTTTGGCATAGTTGCGCTTTCCGCAACGAATCTAAGCATAAAAGAGGTGAAGGGTTGATAGTCTATCCAATCCTGTTCCAAATCTCTTCCCTGCTCATAACCTTGCCTTTTCTCAGGTTTCTTCCATACCCCTTGGCGAGGTTTGCTTCCATTCTCACTGCGACTTTTGTCTCCTTCGTAATCGCATACCTTGTGAACTTCAAAATCGCATTTTTCATCGTTTTCTCCGCTCTCGTCGTTCTCGCCATCTTTGCCTACAAGCGCTACAAGTCAAAGCCCGACGAAGGCGAGGTCGTCTTTGCATCGGTTTTCTACTTCTTCATTCTGCTGAGATTCTTGGATCCCAACGTCTTCGACGCTGAGAAGTTCATGGACATGGCTTTCATCAACTCAATCCTGAAATCGCCAAATCTACCGCCGAACGATCCATTCTTTGCAAATGCGAAACTCGACTGCTACTATTACTTCGGGCACGTTCTCGGCTCTGCAATCGTTTTGCTTTCCTTTTCTCCACCAGAAATCGGATACAACGTTGCGGTCTCAGCTATTCCGGCGTTTACCGCAACGCTCCTCTACGGAATTTTTCGAGAGGACAAAAGGGTTGCAATCTTGGCAATCTTCTTCACAATTTTTTCGGGAAACGCATACTCGTTTTTCGACTTCATCTCTCGCCCATTCTCCATCGACTTCCTATACTACTGGAACTCGACTCGGGTCATCGAGGGGACGATCAACGAGTTCCCATACTTCAGCTTTATCCACGCAGACTTGCATGCGCACGTCTTCGCAATTCCGATGAAGATCTTTCTAATCTCGATTCTGCTCGAGAAAACGAAGCCGTATTTCATGGTCCCGATAACGCTCTTTGCAATCTTCGCAACGAATTCCTGGGACTTCCCGCTGATGCTGTTCTTCGCATTGGTCTTTGCGATTTCGCAAGAGGATAAAAAAGCCCTATACTACTCCTTGGCATCGTTCCTGCTCGTGCTTCCCTTCTACGCTACGATGAACTTGCCGAAAACCGAAATCATATTCTTTTTCGAAAGAACCGATGTGCTTCAATTCCTTTCCTACTCTGCGACTTTGCTGATCTTAGCCTACACGTTTTTGGATAAAAAGCCAATTCTATACTCAATCCCCCTCGCAATTCTTCTTGCAATCGTTTCTCCGAGCGTCGCAGTGATCGCACCGCTTGCGATTGCGTCAATAGATTTGCTAAGAAGGAAAAATCCTGCGGGATCGGTTTTGCTAACAGGAGCCTTAGCGTTCCTCATTCCAGAGTTCGTAGCGATAGATACGAGGATGAACACCGTGTTCAAATTCTATCTCATTGCCTGGCTTTTCATCGCCACGGGCGCAATGATCGTGATGAAGGAGAAGGAGCTTCGCAAGGAAACGAAGGCGATTCTGCTTATCCTGATCCTAATTGGATCTGTTTATCCAATTGTCGCAACCCCGATAAGATACCACACCGCAACGCTTAGCCTCGACGGCATGGAGTTCACGAAACTCTATGGAGAGTACGAGGCGATTCAGTGGTTAAAAGAAAGAAACGGGATCGTGTTGGAAGAGGGTTGCACTCATGGAGCGCTTTGCGGTTATAGCTACGGCGGTAGAGTTGCGACTTTCACCGGGAATCCTGCGGTTATTGCGTGGACGAATCACGAGTATCAGTGGCGTAGGGATTATGCAAGCATTGCGGAAAGAGCTAAAGACGTCAGAGAATTTTACAGTGCAAGCAACTGCGAAACTATGCAAAGGATCGCCGAAAAATACAACGTCACATACATTTTCGTCGGTTACGAGGAGAGAAGACTTTTTGCAATAAACGACGCAGTTATGGAAAAATGCTTCGAAAAAGTCTTCGAAAATGCGAACGTGAAAATCTTTCGGCGAACTTAGCAAGGATTTTTAATCTCAACTGGATGATAATAATGAGAAAAGCTTAAATATAGTGGTGTTGATTATTATGATAGGTGAGGTAGATGACAAAAATAGTTCACGCACAAACCGTATTGCCCGAGAACGTGCTCGAGGAGTTGAAGAAGAAGACTGGCGAAACTGCGACGAAAGATGCGATTGCGAAGGCGGTAGAGCATTATCTGATTTGTCCTTACACTCATCAGGAACCGCTGGAAAAGAAGCTCGAGGAAGTCATAAAGAAGAAGCAGAAAAAGGACTAACTATTTTTATAAATTTATCTCAACCAAATAAGCTCACATCGGAGTAGGATGCTTGCTCCAACGATTAAGCTCTTCTATGCGGGCATTTCGTTTTTCAATTGGAACCGCCAATTTTACGGTTTCCAAAGTTTGAGAGAAGAGTATTTCAACTCGAAGCGCAAACTCGTTCGATGAGCATCCTGCTCTTCACGGGAAAAGGTGGTGTGGGTAAAACGACCGTTGCAGCGATGACCGCAATAAAGTCGTCGAGCTTGGGCTACAAAACGCTCATAATCTCGACAGATCCTGCGCACAGTCTCTCAGACTCTTTCCAGTTCCAACTCGGCGCAGAACCAACGAAAATTTCTGAAAAACTTTATGGAATGGAAGTAAACGTCGAATATGAGCTGAAAAAGCACTGGGACGTGATAAAGGACTACTTACTGCTTTTCTTCAAATCCCAAGGCATCGAAGACGTGATTGCAGAGGAGCTCGCAATACTTCCCGGATTCGACGAGGTTGCGAGCCTTTTGAACTTGCTCGAATACTACGAAAAGAGAAGCTTCGATGTGATAATACTCGACTGCGCACCGACTGGAGAAACTCTGCGCCTTCTGAGCGTTCCAGAGGTTGCGAAGTGGTATATGAATCGATTCTTTGGTATCGAAAAAAAGCTCATGAAGATCGTTAAGCCAATTGCGGAGCCGTTGATAAAGATTCCGTTACCAAGCGAGGAGATAATGGACAGGATCCAAGAGATGTATGTGAAGATAAGCAAGCTTAAGGACTTGCTCGAGAGCGATGAGGCGATGGTGAGGATCGTCATGAATCCTGAGAAGATGGTGATAAAAGAGTCGGAGAGGGCTTTCACATATCTGAACTTGTTCGGCTATACCGTTGACTGTGTGATCGTGAATAAAGTCTTCCCGCCAAACGCAGGAGAGTTCTTCTCGGACTGGATAAAGATGCAGGAAGGATACATAAAGCAGATCCGTGAATCTTTCCCAGTTCCAATCGTTTTTGTCCCGTTCCAGCGTTCTGAGATCGTTGGTGAGAAACTCTACGAGCTTGCAGACAAAATCTTCGACTTCGATCCGACGAAGCGATTGATCTCGGAAAAGCCCATGAAGATCGAGAAAGACGGCGATGCTTTCGTTCTAAGGATACGGGCTCCGTTCATAAGAAAAGAGGAGATCGAGATCTATCGTCGAGGAAACGAGCTTATCGTAATCGCAGGGCAATGGAGAAGGACGATTTTCCTCCCACAGGCTCTATCGCTGAAAGATACAATCGGAGCAAGCTTTAATAACAATGAAATTCAGATCAAGTTCAGGTGAGAGTATGCCGAGAGATGTCAAGATCACGATCCCAACGTTGGAAGATCTTTTTCCCGCTGAGTTCACGGAGCATACATTGAAGGCTTACAAGGAGTTTCTGATTGCGTTGAGAAGCCTAATCGATGCGCAGATAAAGAAGATCGAGGAGATCGAGAAAAAAGAGAAAAAGGAGATAAGGAAGATCGAGATCGAGTGATTCCATGATTCTGATCGAGAACGCAAAGTTCTTGCGGGGGAACGAATTAAAGGAAGGGAACATCCTGATCGAGGACAACAAAATACTCGCAATTGGTGATGCGAAGGACAAAAGCGATATCGTAATCGACGCAAAAGGTCTCGTCGCAATCCCAGGGCTTTTCAACTGCCACACGCATTCTGCGATGACTCTGTTTCGTGGTTACGCAGAAGACATGCCACTGCAGGAGTGGCTTGAGAAGAAGATTTGGCCCGCAGAGATGAGGTTGAACGAGAAGATCGTTTACCTTGCCTCAAAACTCGCATGCGTTGAAATGCTGAAAACCGGGACCGTTTTTTTCAACGACATGTATTTCTTCCCCTCCGCAACCGCTAAGGCTGTCGAGGAGACCGGGATCAGGGCTTGTTTGTCCTCTGCGTTCTTCGACTTCTTCAACAGCGATATCCTTGAAGCGAACATGAAAAGGGTCGAGAAGGAACTGAGAGAGCTAAAGAGCTTTCGAGTTCTGCGTGCGATTGCTCCGCATGCTGTATACACTGTAAGCCTCGAAGGATTGCGGAGGTCTGCTGAAATTGCGGAAAAAGAAGACGTTTTCATACACTTCCATCTCGCCGAAACCGAGAGAGAAGTCGTTGAGTTCAAAAAGAAGCATGGCAAAGGAATCGTGAAGACTTTAGACGAGATTGGATTCCTTAGCTCGAGGCTCTTCTGCGCTCACAGCGTCTGGCTCGAAAAAGATGAGATTGCACTCTTAGGTAAAAGAGGTTCGTCCGTGGTTCACTGCCCAACGAGCAACATGAAGCTCAGCGTCGGGAAGGCTATGAACTTCCCAGAAATGAAGCGATGTGGTGTGAACGTTCTTCTCGGCACCGATGGGACTGCGAGCAACAATTCGCTGAACATGTTCAGCGAGATGAAGTTCTGCGCACTACTGCAAAAGTTCTACTACGGTGCGGACAGCTTCAAAGCTGTCGATGCTTTCCAAATTGCTACTGAAAACGCTGGAGGGGCGTTTCGCATAAAGTCTGGGAGAATAGAAGAGGGTTGGCTTGCTGACATCGTGCTCGTGGATCTGGGCGAAGTTGGCTTCGTTCCGTGCCACGATTTGATCGCAAACCTCGTCTACTCGACCACAACGGTCGACACCGTGATCGTTGACGGGAGGATAGTTGTTGAGAATCGCTACTTTGAAGGCGAGGAGAAGCTCGTGGAAGAGTTCTCGAAAGAAGTCGAGAAGTTCTTCACATAAAACTTCTTCCTCTCGTCCCATTCCAGTCTCCTTATTTCTTCCATGACGCTATCGCTCACGACGTATATCCTTTGTTCTCTGCAAATATCGTAGAAATCCTTTTTTTGAACGTTTAGCCAGCTAAACTCATCGAAGGCACTTTTTGCAACCACTCTGATCGTTTTGTCCTTCAGCCTCAAGCGAACACTTTTCTTCGGGATTTCCTTTCTAAGCCTCCACCTCGCAACGACGACGGGCTGAACCTCTCTAACCGCTCTCTCAACCTCGAGCCCATCGATCACAACCCTTAGCACGATTTCTGCGATGTGGTTTATCCTATCTGGAACTCCAACGATATCGCCTCGAAGCTCGATTCTGCGCCGATCGCATTTAATTCCAGCGTTTTCGAGCTCTTCTCCAATTTTCGATGTCAAATCCCTGTTCTCGCTTTTGTCCACAATTCCGCCGATGACGTAACACTTCGCCTTTTTGTTGTCGAAGACTTTTTCACCTTTTGGATCGAGCAAGACAACTTCATCGATGCCTTTTTGTTTCAAAAATTCCTCGAGCTTTTCACAGTAAACGCCGACGCCAAAGTCTTTGCCAGCAATTACGAGCTTTTCATCCCACATAAACTCACGAACAACGCCGAGCGTTTGAGTTACTTGGAGTTTCAGCTTCGATTTCTCCTTCCCGGAGTGCAGATCGTAAAACCTACAGTCGATTGCTATGTAAGGAAAATCATCCAAAAGGTCTTCTTTTCCGAGGATTGCGTTCTCGCCATAGCCTACGATTGCTTGCGGGGGTAAATCGAGTTTTTTTCCATCAAGAGAAAAGGAGAATTTTACGCCATGATCGCCTATGAGAACTTTTGCGTTCGAGTTCATGATCTGGAGAACCATCGACCTTATTGGATCCTTCGATGTTCTGCAACTCCATATCCTTTCTATTCCAAACTCCCGCAACTTCTCGACGAACAAATCCTTGAGTCGCACAAAAAAGAGATTGTTGCGAGGATTAAATTTTTTCAGATGAAGAGCTTAGCCTTTATTTCCCTGAACTCCCTGTAGTGCTTCACAATCTCCTTTCCTTCGACGAACGGTATTCCCCTTTCTTCGGCGAACTTCATCGCCTTTTCCTTGCTGAGCGCTCTTCCAGTCTCGCTGTCGAGCATCTCACAGATCGCTACCGCAGGAGCGATTCCAGCGGTTTCAGCGAGAGCAACGCTTAGCTCGGTCTGACCAACTCTCTCGTAAACCAAGTTCTCCGATGCTCTAAGAATTGCAACGTGTCCCGGGCTTCGGAACTCTTTGCCGAAATCGACGTTTCCATTCATCATCACGATGTCGACGATTTCGCCGATGCGACGTATCGTTTTCGCCCTGTCGACGTCTGTGATTCCCGTAAAAGTGTCCCTATGGTTGACCCAAAGCGAGAACGAGCTTCTCGAGTCGTATTTTATGTCGTAGTTCGAGATCGAAACAAGGGATGGGATCTTCTGACTTGCAACTTTCAAAACATCGTGCATGAAAGGTAAGCCGAGTTTCTTCGCTGCGATCGGATGGATTGCGACGCAAATAAGTCCGCCTGCTTCGATTCGCATCATTGCGACGTCTTTGGGCTTAACGAATTGTGCCGGAATTGCGATATCCGTCTCGCCTTCACGATCTTCGAAGTCGAAGATCAGCACAGGCTTTCCTTTTCTAAACGCCTTCAAAGCTTCTTCGATCATAGGATCACCTCTACTTCAACGATGTCGCCATCCTTCAGGTTCAACTCATCCCTGAGCTTCTTGTCTGCGATGATCTCGACGACGTCGCTCAGGTGATGGGTTCTCTTGGGCATAACGATGAAAGCGCTTAAACCATTTACCTTGCACTTAAAAGCCTTCACCTCGCCAAAGCTCCTGTTCTCAGCCGTAAATCCCTCGATCTTTATGCCTTCTTCTGCGTCGAGCCTCTTCTTTATCCCCATCTCCTCCTTTGGAATTCTCAGGTTCAGAGTTCCGGGAAATGGGTCTATGCCGAGTTTTTCCCTGAACTGTTTCCTGTAGCCTTCGAGCGAAACGTAATAGCGACCTTCCCCAAGACCGCTGAAGACGATGCCACGAAACTTAAGCGTCTCAGCTCCTTCAAAGATCTTCTTGTAATCGAGATACTCCGCATGGAGGAGGTTTCGACCCTTTTCGGTTATCACAATGAATTGACCATCTTTCGTTATAGTTCTCTCTATTAGCCCGTTTTCTTCGAGCTCTTTCAGCCTTCGTGAAGCGGTCTGAACGCTTTGCTCTATTTTCTTTGCAAACTCCTTGCAACTGATCTTCACGACCTCCCTCGTTGCGTTCATCAACGCCAAAGCCTTTAGCGCCTCCATCATATCAGTTTTGAGATGTTTCTCCCAAGTGATAAAAATTTTTTGCTCAAATTTCAATAAAATAATAGTTAAAAATTAGTCACAAAGACTGCGTCCGCAACCTTCAGAGCTTTGTCAAAGCTTTGTTTACCGCAAACCACTAAGCTCAAACCCTCGACCTTCGAGATCTTCTCCAAGTATTTCTCAAGGGAGCCAAAACTGATCAATACTTCCGAGGAAATTCCCTTTGTCTCCAAATAACGGCGGATTTTTTCGAGTTCCACTCTTTCGTTCTCCCAGTATTCGGAGAGAATTTCTGCAATCCTGGGAATTGGCACGAGTGGGTGTATTATTTCTTCCTTGCTAACTTTTCTTTCCAAAGCCTCCTCGAGCTCTGCGATTCGGACGATCTTTGTTTTTTTAAGCCCAAAATGTCTCAAGCTCTCGAGAACTTTGGCGAGATCGTCGATCGTTTTTTCAACGATGAATACGGGTCTTTCAAACATGTTTCTGAAAACGAGCTCGTAATAACTCTTTCCCGCATCGGGTCTCGATTTAACAACAAGGCACGGAATCTTCGAGCTCCTGACAACCTTTTCTGCGGTCTTTCCCAAGAACAACGGACTTCGACTTCTCGAAGGAATGACGAGCAAATCGAACTCGCTCTCCATTTTTGCAATCTCCACCGTCGGATCCAACGTTGGGGTTACTTTAGCCGATACGCTCGAGAACTCCCTCGAGAGTTCTTTGACAATTTCCTCGAGCTTTTTATTCGCTTTCTCCTTTAAGTTCGCGAGAAACTTATCCACATCCGCTATACCGCCTTCGATGAGCTTTGCGGAATCGTATTCGATTGCATGAAAAAGGGTGAGCTCCTTTGCACCATATCTTTTAAGCTCCGTCAACGCACGAGCACAGGTAATCGAAACATCTGTAAAGTCTATTGGATACAACACCCTCTCGAACATACTACAGCATTGGCCACTGGGATTTTATAAACCTATCCCCTATCCCGTTTTCAATCTCACCAAGCTTCTTGTTCAACTCTCGAAAGATTTCAACCGCTTTGTGCCTTTCTTTCGGAGTCGTGTCGGATATTTTCACAAGTCCCACAACTTCTCCCTTCCTTATCATCTTACCCGACTCAGAGTAAACGACTGCGGCGTTTATCTCGCTTCCCTTGTCTGAAATCAGGAGATCTACGACCTCGGCGCTATAGTGCTTCAACACGTTCATGAGAATTACGATCGAGTTGGGCGGAACGGGGATTTCTTTTATCTTTAAAACTGAGAAACTACCTTTTAGTGGCTTTTTGTCTTCATCGGCGATTATGAGTTCCCACCTACCGAGTATGCTCAACTCCTTTGGAATTATTTTTTGGATCATACTGTTTATGATTTCTCCGTCAATCATATTCTTAAATCATACCTAAAAGTAATTAAACTTTACCCCTTGCAGAAGTTAAAAAATAGGATGGAAAAATAAAAATTTTTAACACTTACTTGCTCTTCTCCCTTATCTCGAGCAGTGGGACTTCTTTCACAAGTTCTCTTATCTTTGGCGTGTATTTCGACTTTACAACTATCACTGGAGTGTTGGTTTCGAAAACTATCTTTTCCTCGCACCCGCCCTGTATGAGCTTCCTAAATCCACCTTTTTTCTCAGCCCCGTAGATTATGAGGTCGGGTTTGAATGTCTCCTCAATCCTCTTTATTTCCTCATCTGCAATTCCTATATGGTAGCCAAGGATCTCGTAGTCAATTCCCGCCTTCTTAAGCTTTTCCGTGGTTTCAATTATCTTTTTCTCAGCCTTTGCGATCATAGGTGCGTATTTCCTTCTTTCCAAAGTCTCCGAGGGGATTGCTATCGGCTCCTCATCTTTTATGTAGAACACGTAAACTTTAGATTTCAAGCCAGAGACGTTGAGATCTATCGCACACTCCGTCGCTTTTTCTGACAGCTCGCTATCGTCAACAACCAACAAAACCTTCCAAACAAACTCCCTCATTTTTCACACCTCCTTCTTGCTTTTAGCCTTCTTAACCTTAATTCCAACACCTTCGAAAATGAAGTAGATCGCAAAACCCCACCATAGCGTGTAGATGACATAGAAGATGAGCAAAGCCCCACCCATAACGTCGATGGGCGTTGCTTCGATTCCGTAGAAGTTGTAAGCTGGCTCAATAGCTCTCATCAAGACCTGGGTCTTTATGAACAGACTTTCCTCAAATCTCTGTTCCTGCTCGAGCTTCTTCGCTATTGAAGTGAGCGAAGTGTGCCAGAGGTAAAGCGCTTCTCTTGCTGACATTCCGTATTTCTCCTCAAAGTAGCTATCATCGTTGTAGTAACATCTGTCCGCATCGTTTAACGCTAAGACAAGGATGTCGCTAAGTCTTCCGCTCACAATTACCTTCGAACCTTCCTGCTCTGCAAAGTTTGCGTAAAGCAACGCTGTCTTCTTTGCGCTTTCTTCGCTCTTCATGTCGATTTCAAATGCGACTGTTGACTGAAACTTTTCAGCTTCGCTCTTTATCTCGGGGATAAAGTAGGAGGAGTGCTTGGCATAGGCGTCGAAGTGTTCATCTGCGTATGCGACAAAGTTCTTTCCCTCGAACGCAGGAGTCATCATGAATCCGAGGACTGCAAGGAACGAGAGCGCAAGCGCCAAACCGATTCCAAGCTCTTTTTTCCCCATAGCTCACCCCTCCCTAAGCTCAGAAAGATTTCCTACAAACTTCATAAACACCCAGGTGGCGAAGACTATGACTATGGCGAAGAACGCAATCAGTCCAACGAATTCGATCGCTGATGCGACGTTCTTATCGATGTTTATCCAGCCAATTGCGTTTAGCTTCGCTGGCAAAGCGAACAAGCGGTTCACGAATCCCGCAAGGATTACAGTTGCAAAGAAACCGCGGATGTGCATTCCTTTAACAACCTTGGTGACGAGGGAGCCAATTTGAATCCCGACAAGTGAGCCTAACAGCAAACCCATTGCGAGTGTGTAGAAAACAAAGCCGTAGATTGCATATTGGACTATCGAAGAGTAGCCAGTGGTTATTATGATCTGGAAGATGTCAGTCCCAACTGTCGTGAACGAAGATACGCCGAGAACGTATACGAAAATTGGGAAAGTCAGGAAACCACCACCGACACCCATAATTGCGGAGACAAAACCAACTATGAAACCAAAGAATACCACGAACCATGCAGATACTCTTCTACCACCCAAGTCATGGTCGAAGCTTATCATTGGCGGAAGGTTTATAGATTGCACTTTGATTGCAAGCTTTGTCATCCCTGCGGTAGCTCCACCGTTTAGTTGCGTCTCAACTTTTCCGCCATCAAAGCTTGCAACTCTTTTCCTAAGCCTCAGATAATCGCTCAGCGCAAAGAAGCCAAGGAATCCGAGTATTAGGACGTAAACGATGTTTATGAAGATGTCGCTCAGTATCGGATTGGCGTAGTAAATCGCTCTATTTATAGTCCCTCCCACCGTCGCTCCAGTTACTGTACCCACTACGAAAACCAAGGCTAAAGCTACGCAAACGTTTCCGAGCTTTTTGTGCACGACTGTTCCCATTATGCTCTTCGTAAAGATGTGGAACTGATCCGTTCCGACAGCTAAGATTCCTTTAACTCCAACGCTCATTAAAGCAGGAGTGATTATGAAGCCACCGCCAACGCCTATGCAACCAGTTACGAGTCCAGCGATAAACCCTATGAAAATGCTCATCGCAAGCATTTCGAGTGTGGAGTGAACGGGAGCATAAGCTTCCTTGCCACCCAAGGTTTTTGGAAGGGTTTCAGCAGAAGCGGTCAAGATAACGATTGGCAACAAAGCCAAAAGGATTACTGCGAAGTATCTGCGCCTGTCCTTGATTATGCGCATCGATGTCTCGTAGTCCCACTTAGCGTAAGCTTGCAAGCCCTCCAACATGAGATCGTATGTCCTTCGCACTTTTCTGATCATATACTGTCACCTCTTACTTTACAAGAATAAGTATGAAACAGGAAGTATTTATATTTTTTCGGTTTTATTAATAATAATATACTAAAAAATCATGTCTTACTTCACAAGAATTTACAAGAATAAGTATGAGCCAAGTAGTATTTATATAAATCATGCTCTACGGAAAAGCTTTTAATTCAGGGAGCATTTTTATTTTATGGAAGTAGGAAAGATGAAAAGACTCACGATTTCGCTTGACGATGATACGATCACAAAACTTGAAGAACTCGCAAAAAAAGATGGTAGAAGCCTTTCCGAAGTCGTTCGAGCTGCAATATCGAACTACTACGACCTGAGCTTGAGAGAGACTATCCCAAACCTTAGGAGATTTCTCGACTTGATCACAAGTCGAGAATATGTGGTTATAGACATCGGGTTGTGGACAGCGATTACGGACGAAATAAACGAGAAGGCTGATGAAGCCTTTTGGGAAATTGTAGAGAAGGTCGGGTTTGAACATGGTTTGCAGTTCAGAGAGATGGGTTTAAAAGACATGCACAGTGTCCTAAAGCTCTTAGAGGTGACAAACTGGTTTAAAGTAAGAACCATCTCCGAGGGTGTCTATGGCATTGTTTTAACTACAAGGAGCGAGGTAAAGCTTGTTAAGAGGTTTTTGGAGGGCGTCTTTAAGTCTATGGGCGTTGAAGCTGAGCTCAGCGAAGGATTAAGAAAATTGTTAGTTAAACGGATCTGAAAGATTTTTATCAATCCGTTTAATGGGCTCGTTTAAAATCCTCGAGAAGTGAGTCTTCTTTATTACAAAACAAGAAATGGTAAGAGTTGATAAGAGTAAGTATTAAAAATGTAATATCATTATGTATTTTTTAGTAAAGTTTATATATTCATCAGGTAAGTAAATACATGCTTGAATACGCATGGTGGGTTTGGGTGCTGATTCTCTTCGTTTTCACGTTCTTCTTAGGAATACTTGCGGTAATGGGTGGCGTTGGTGGCGGTGTTCTATTTACGCCCATCGTCGGAAGCTTTTTCCCATTTCACCTTGACTTCGTGCGTGGTGCAGGGCTTTTCGTGGCTTTGACGGGGTCATTAGCCGCAGCTCCCGGACTTTTAAAGCGCGGACTCGCAAACTTACGTTTGACGATGCCATTGGCGTTGGTTGCATCCACAAGTTCAATAGCGGGAGCGTTGATTGGTCTCACTTTGCCCACATGGATAACTCAAACTCTTCTCGGCATCGCAATTCTGTTTATTACTGTGCTCATGATAACTTCAAAGCGCTCAGAATTTCCAGAGGTTCCCAAGCCGGATAAGATTTCGCAAGTACTCGGAATCTACGGTATTTACTACGAAGAGTCGTCCAATAAAGCTGTTGAGTGGAGAGTTCACAGAACTCTGCCATCGATCTTCCTCTTCGTTCTGATAGGCATAATAGCGGGCATGTTCGGTCTCGGCGCAGGGTGGGCAAACGTTCCGGTGTTAAACTTAGTGATGGGGTGTCCGCTCAAAATCGCTGCGGGAACAAGCAAGTTTTTGTTATCGATAACCGATACCTCAGCAGCATTCGTCTATCTGAATTCAGGTAGCGTTCTGCCACTGATAACGATCCCATCTGTGCTTGGAATCATGCTCGGTAGCTTTGTCGGCGTAAGATTGCTCGCCAAAGCGAATCCGAGAGTTGTGAGAATTATAGTTATCGCAATCCTTGCGTTCGCTGGAATAAGGAGTCTTTTGAAGGGTCTTGGTATCTGGGTGTGAAATATGAAGATCGAGGTGCCAAAGGAACAAATAGTTTACGGAAAGATCCTCAACTACGGTAGTATAATCTCCCTCGTAGCCATAACAATTGTGTTCGTTGTTTACATCTCCGGACTCATGCCCCGCTACGTCGACTTCGAAAGGGTCGTAGAGCTGTGGGGAGAGAGTCACCATGTGTTCGTCGAAGAGGCAAAGGTTCCAACGGGCTGGGGATGGATTGAGCTAATTGGCCATGTCGACTATCTGAATCTGCTTCTCTTAGCAATCCTCGCCTTTCTTACGATAATCTGCTACATCGCAATACTGCCAGTGCTCATAGCTAAGAAGGATTGGATCTACGTAACGATTGCACTGATCGAGATCGTGGTTCTTTTGCTCGCAGCAAGCGGATTCATAACAACCGGACATTGAGACTTCTTCATTGAGACTTCTTTTCACTTTCTCTATATTTCACTAAGAAAATTGAGACTTCTTGCAAAACGAAAATTTTAAGCGTCTTCGTGGCGTATTGAGTGTTTTAAAGCTCAACCACCCTTACCGTGCTTTAAAATCCTAAACAATCCCAAGAAGGGCTTAGTAAACCCAAACACTCTTCTCCAAAGGATCTCACAAGAGGCGTTGGCAATTGCCCATCTATTCAGCAACCAATTCCGCAGGTTTGTCTTAGAAGGGCTATAAAGGCACGTTTTGGAGTGGTTCAACAGGAATAGTGCGCTTATATTCCCGAATAGTTGTGAGACAGCGTTGCTTTTTCTTACGATCCTTGGATTGAACATTCCTTAAGCTCGTCTCCTTCTTAACAATCTCCAAACTCCGAACTTTCTGCTTTTCAGCGCTTTTCTTCAATCTGGCTATTTTCTGAGCTCACATCGCTCTCCAAAACCGAAGGTCAACCATCTAAAGAACTATGTAAATGTAATGCTAAGCACAACCATCGCTCCCTGCAATTTAACTTGGCTTCTTTACCTTAAAAAATCTGCTCCGACAGCTTTTTAATCAGTGTGTTAACTGCGCTTATGCACTACAAGGTCTGCGTTCTTGGAGCGACGGGGATGGTTGGGCAAAAATTCGTCCAGTTGCTGGAGAATCATCCATGGTTCAAGGTCACAGCCCTGGCTGCGTCTGAGAGAAGGATAGGGAAGAGATACGGGAGCGAGGTCGAATGGATTGTCTCGCAAAACATCCCAAGCTATGCGAAGGACATCGAAATGGTCCCACTTGAGCCGAAGCAGATCGACGCAGATATAGTTTTCTCAGCCTTGCCCGCAGAGATTGCGAGAGAGGTCGAGCCAAAGTTTGCCGAAGCTGGATTCGCAGTCTCGAGCAACGCATCTGCGTTCAGAATGCACGAAGACGTCCCGCTCATCATCCCAGAGGTGAACGCCGATCACCTGAGACTGGTTGAGGTTCAGAAGCGAAGACGTGGTTGGGATGGCTTCATAATTACAAACCCAAACTGCACGAGCACGATGTTCACCATAACGTTGAAGCCACTGATGGATTTCGGGATAAGAAGCGTTAGAATTGCTTCGATGCAAGCGTTAAGCGGTGCCGGCTACCCTGGAGTACCATCGCTTGCGATAACGGACAACGTGATCCCATTCATAAAGAACGAAGAGGAGAAGTGCGAGAGCGAGCCGTTGAAGATGCTTGGAAAGCTCGTAGAAAATAAAATTGAGTTCGCCAAATTCAAGATCTCCGCCTCCTGCCACAGAGTCCCTGTCATCGATGGGCATCTCGAAGCTGTGTGGGTAGAGTTCGAGAGAGACGTGAGCGTCGAAGAAGTTAAGGAAGCCTTCAGATCTCTAAAGCCCCTCGACCTTCCAAGTTCGCCGAAGGAAGTTATAGTGATACGAGAAGAACCCGATCGCCCACAGCCAAGACTCGACAGAGACGCCGGAAACGGCATGAGCGTGGTCGTGGGCAGGATAAGGAAGGATGCATGGGGTATAAAGTATATGGTTCTCGGGCACAACACCGTTCGTGGAGCCGCGGGAGCGAGTATATTGAACGGGGAACTGCTTGTCAAGGAGAAAATGATTTAAATTTTTCTCCCAAGAATTCTCTCCTCTATTGTCGTCTTTTTTCCCGAAAACATTTCTCTCACGTCTCTGCGAGACAAATACCAAATAAGGGCTACCGAGATCACAACTCCAAGAACGGACGTTGGATCCACGTGAACTGTGGCTAAAGAGTAAACGAGCTGGAAAACGAGGAGGATTACTGCGAGGATTCTCGCCCAGTTCTTGAGCACAATAACGCCGGCTGCGACAATTAAATAAAGAGCGCCGATGAAAATTGTTGCAAAAGACATTACATCGTAAACGGTGTCGAAAACGTTTTCGCCGACGAGATGGGTTGCGTTCAAATCCTTCAAGGCTTTTTCAAACTCCTCTTTCATCATATCGTAAAAACTCTCCTTTGCGAGTATCATTCCAGCTCCAAGGAGAAGGTTCGCAAAGCCCTCGAGAACTAAAAAGATCGCAACGAACAGAACACCTAAGCGTTGCATGATCAACTTACTCGTTGGCAGATAAATCTTTGCTCATCAAGAGCCATTGCCTTGAGGAGAAGTATTTCTCAGCGAGTTTGTTCTCGAAAACGCTCGCAACTTCAAAGCCAAACTTTTGGAAAAACGAGACCGCATCGCTGTCTGCTCGAATTACGCAATTCAACCGCCTTACTTCTTTCTTCTTCGCAACCTCTATCAACTTTTCCATCATCGCAGAACCGATTCCCTCGTTCCTCCTCAACGGAGAGACCGCTATGAAGTCTATAAACGCTTCACCCCTCTTGGGTTTTCGAATTAGGAACTTCAGGAGAAGAGATGCCCTCAACCCCTCCAAGAAGCCGAGCTTTTCTCTTAAAAAGCTGGAGACATCGTGTTTTCCGAAGGATATGCGTGAGAACCCCAAAACCCTCTCCTTCTCCGCAACAAAGCAGCCTTCTGCATCTCTGCTGAAGAACTCGCGAAGGATTTCGCCTGCGAAGTAAACGTCTTTAAAGACAACGGAAAGCTCCCTGTCAAAAGATAAAAGTAGGATTCGAACCGCTTCTGCGATGTCTTCTTTCTCAAGCGGTCTTACTATCATGGTAAGCCTTTATTCTCTCAACCGCTTTTTTCAGATTCTCCATGGAGTTTGCGTAGCTTATTCTGATGAAGTTCTCGTTTCCACTGCCAAACGCAATCCCTGGAGTGACTGCGACTCCATGGTTTATCAGCTTCTCCGTGAAATCCATACCGCTTTCTTGAACGTCCATAAACATGTAAAAAGCCCCTTCTGGCTTGACAGTCCAGTATAGCTTGCTGAGCTCCCTGTATACGTAATCCCTGCGCTTCCTGAACTCTGAGACCATTCTCGACACTATTTTCTCAAATTCTCCGCTAAGCATGACTTCCGCAACCGCCTTCTGCGCAAACGCCGGAGCGCAGACGCCGTTGACCTGATGCACCTTCAACATCGAGTTCAGGAGTTCTTCTCTCGCAACCACGTATCCTATTCTCCACCCCGTCATCGCCAAGGACTTCGAGAAACCGTTGACAACAACGACGTTCTCGTAATCAACGAGCGTTGCTGGCTTCTTGTCGTAGTAGATCTTGTCGTATATCTCATCGCTGATCACGATTGCTCCGTAGTCCATTGCGATCTCCGCAATCCCTCGTAAGATCTTCGCATCTGCGACTGCGCCTGTGGGGTTGTTTGGATAGTTGAGGAAGACAATGCTTACGTCTTTGCTCATCGACTCAGAAAAGCGATCCAAATCGGGAACGAAGCCCGATTCATGGGTTCTTATCTCTACAACCTTTGCCCCACAAATCTTTGCGTATGTGAAGTAACTCAGAAACGACGGCGAGAATACAACTACTTTCGAGCCTTCTTCGATGAACGCAAGGCTTGCGTTCATCAACGCCTCGCTTCCACCCGCAGTTACCATCACGTTCTCCTTTGAAACTCCGTAGCTCTCCGCAATTGCGTTTCTCAGCTCTTCAATTCCAAGATTCGATGTGTAGTGTGTATACCCAGATCTAATTGCTTCGATCGCTTTTTCTACGACTTCTTGTGGCGTGGGAAAGTCTGGTTCACCAATCGTCAGGCTCACGATGTCTCTACCTTCTTTTTTCGCTTTTTCAACGATCTCAAACATTCTTCTGATCAAAGAGGTCGAAATATCCCTGACTCTTTGCGACTCCATTGACCGAGCTCTTCACAGAAAATTAAAGCCTTTCTCTACAAGTCCAACGCTCAACTGGGGTTTAACCCGACAAACCTTTCGTTTTCGCCCTGTCGACGTCTGTGATTCCCGTAAAAGTGTTCCTATGGTTGACCCAAAGCGAGAACGAGCTTCTCGAGTCGTATTTTATGTCGTAGTTCGAGATCGAAACAAGGGATGGGATCTTCTGACTTGCAACTTTCAAAACATCGTGCATGAAAGGTAAGCCG
>JAVYQP010000005.1:0-97228 GCA_038731605.1 Archaeoglobaceae archaeon
CGAGTCGTATTTTATGTCGTAGTTCGAGATCGAAACAAGGGATGGGATCTTCTGACTTGCAACTTTCAAAACATCGTGCATGAAAGGTAAGCCGAGTTTTTTGTTGCGATCTCGGGGGACCCCCTTTGTTTCCTGTGGAACCCACCAAACGCAGATCAAAGGCTTTAGTGTAAGCGAATACGAGAATTCACTTGCCAACACAGTGTGAAAGTGGATATCCAAACTCGGAACTGCACAAGCTCAATTCTGCTCGTAGAACTTTATCTCAATATCGCCGTAAAACTCCTTCTGCTCGATTGCAAATCTCTTCCTTCGAACCAAGTGGAGCAGAGGGAGATAAAACCTTATGATCTTCTCCTTCGTGTCTGCGATCGAGAAAAGTGTAACGAAGCTCTTTTTCTGCAAGATCTTTGCGATGAGACTTTCGACTTCCGCTATTTCTTGCTCCAAGTTCTCCTCGTGCGGTATTGAGGTTACATAGTCAAAGTCGACACGTTCCTTTCTTTTTCTTCTCCTCTTTTCGATCGCTTCAGCTCTTTTGAGTTCTCTTATCAGATCTTTCAGCGTGCTAATCCTCCGAATTCTCCTTCTCTGGGCTCGTAGAACTTCGTCGATGAAAACTTCGTTGATTTCAGGTTCCTCCTTTTCATCCTCCCATTCTATTATCTCAAAGTCCTCCTCCTCGGCAGGTGGCTGAGGGGCGATTGCGTCCGCTTTCATTCTGACAAGGATCGCTGCGTAGAGTAAAACTCTGCCCGAAACTCGCAGATCGAGCTTTTTAGCCTCCTCAATTTTCTTCAAGAACTTGTCGGTAACGTCGATTACGTCGATGTTCCAGGGGTCTATTTCGCCCCTTCTTGCCATCTCTAAGAGGATTTGGATTGGATCGGTGAATTCATCCTTATTCCTGTCACTATCGATGAGTTGTCACCTCCCATCGTAACCCCTATTACCGTGTCTGCGTTCTCAATCATCGGCTTTCTAAGAGATACAACGATGAACTGCGCATCCTTCGACCTCTTCTTTATCATCTTTGCAACTCTTTCAACGTTAACACCATCGAGGAACATGTCCACTTCGTCGAACGCATAAAATGGAGCGGGCTTGAACATCTGGATTGCGAGAATAAACGACAAGGCTACAAGGCTCTTCTCTCCACCGCTAAGAGCTTCGAGCTTCTGCATTGGTTTGTTTCCCAGCTTCACACGCATCTGCAAACCGCTGTTGAATACATCTTCGCTGTCGAGGAAGAGCTCCCCCTCGCCGTCCGCAAGCTCTTGCAAAATCTGCCTGAAATTCCTGTTGACTGCGTTGAAAACCTCGAAGAAAACCTCTCTCTTTTTCTGCTCGTATCTCTCAATCCTCTCGATTATTTCCCTACGCTCTTTCTCAAGGATTTCCTTTTTGCTCATCAATTCATCTCTTCTCGCCTTCACGTTCTCGTAGTCTTGAATTGCCTTAAGATTCACATCTCCAAAACTCGAAAGCTCATCTTCGATCTGCAATAGCTCAGCCTTGAGATCGTCAAGTCCCCTGAGATTCTCTGGAATCATAAAGCTCCCAAAACTACTTATGCTCTCCAAAATCGCACTTAGCTTCTCTTTAAGCGACGATATCCTATCTTCGCATCTCCTGAGCTCGAAGTCAACCTTGCTCTTCTCCTCCTCTAACGCCCGGAGCTCACCTAAGAGGCTATCCCTTCTATCCCTCAGCTCCTTTACTCTCTCTCCCAGCTTTTTCTCCTCAGATTTTAACTCCTCGATCTTTCTTGATAACTCCTCAACTCTTTTCTTACCCTCCTCGAGCTTAAGCGCTATTTCGCTTTTTCTCGATGAAAGACTTGAGATCTCGTTTGATATCGAGTTCAACGTGTTTTCGAGCTGTCTGCGCTGGAACTCGAGATTCTCAATCTTCTTCTCTATCGCCACCAGTATTTCCCTGTTCCTCGAATACTCGTCCTTAAGCTTGTCAAGCTCCGCAACGATTTCCGGAATTCTGCTGCCTTTTAGCTCGTTCTCGACTTCCCTTATTGCGGTCTCCACATCTCTTATCTCTTTCTCGACGTTGGAGACTTCTTCATTGATCTTCTTAAGCTTCTCAATGCATTCCGATTTTTCAGCCCCTCTTTGGGCTATTTTTCCCTCAATTTCATTCAATTGCTGGTAAAATCCACGGATCCTTTCCTCGATACCTTTCGTCTCCATTTTTCTCTCGTTTATCTTTGCGCCTATCTCTTCGAGCTTGTTCTTAACGCTCCTTCTTCTCTCCTCCACGTTGTTGAGATTTGCGATGAGTGAGTCCTTCTCCGACTGAAGCTCTCTTATCCTCTCTTGAAGCTCTCTCTCCCTTTCAACGAGCTCTCTTGAAATAATAAGCCCTCTTCTCTCCCTACTCCCACCAACCATGAGACCAGACTTCTCCACAAGATCGCCGTCGAGCGTTACGAGTCGCAAGTTCTTGTCCATCAATTTTCGTGCGTTGTCGATTGTGTCAACGACTACCGTGTCTTTAAGGAGAAACCTGAAAACGGGCAGAAACTTCTTCTCACACTTGACGAGGTTAACGGCAAAATCTATGACTCCTTTCTCTTTCAGAACTTCTTCGTCAAGTTCGACCTTGAAATCTCTTATTTTTCTCAGCGGAATAAAGCTTGCTCTTCCAGCTTGAAGCATTTTGAGATATTTTATCGCTTCAACTGCGTCGTCTTCGGTTTCAACTACGATGAACTGCAGTGCGCCACCTATTGCGGACTCTATGGCGGTTGCGAACTTTTCGTCCACTTCACCCAACTGCGCAACTGTTCCAAAGATCCCAGCTAACTCTCTTCTCTCCTTTGCGGACAGTATCATCTCCACGGGCTTTGAGTAGCTTTGTATCGTCGATAGTTTTGCTTTGATCTTCGCAAGTTCAACCTCACAGCGTTTCATCTCCTCCTCAACATCGGAAAGCCTTGAACGAATCGAGAAAAGATTCTTGTCGAGGTTGAAAAGCTCGGACTGAAGATCTTTCTGATCTTTTTCCAATTTTAAAAGCTCTGTCGAGATTTTCTCGAGATTTGTCTTGTCCTCCTCGAGTTTTTTCTTTATCTTCTCCTTCTCCAAAACCGCATCCTCGAGCTCTATCTCAATTCTGCGCAAAAGCTCTATGTTCCTATCTCTTTCGGATATAAGAGCGTTCCTCCTATCCTTTAGCACTTCAAGTCTTTCTTTTTCGCTGACGAGCTTGTTCTTCAGCTCTTGGTAGCTTTTATCCTCGGACTCCAACTCTCTCCTTAAAGACTCGAGTTTTGAAGATATCTCGCCGATCAGCTCATCGAGATTTATCTTCTTGATCACTTCCTCATCAAACCTTCTTTGAATTGACTCGAGCTCATCCCTTAGCTTTACTATCTCGCTCCTCTTTCTCAGAATTTCCCCATCAATTCTTTCAATCTCCTCTTGGTAGATCTTCTCTGATTTTCTGATCGACTCTATCTCAGAAGTCATTCTTAGAATTTCGGTCTGAATTTCGCTCAATCTCTCGTCACCAAACCTCGAGATCTCATTTGCTATGCTCTTGATGTCTTCGTTTATTTTGATCGTTCTCTGCGTAATTTCTGGTATCTTAGCCATCAGCCTGTCCTTCTCTTTCTCAAGCCTCTCGATCTCGTCTTCGATCCTCTTTTTGTTTGAGTTAAGCGATAGGAATTCGTGGGCTTTGATTTGGGTTTCGCATTCAATCTTCTTTGCAACGAGTTCTTTGTATCTCAGAGCTTCGTTTCTATCCTTCTCCAACGACTTTAGCATACCTTCGACTTCTGCGATAACCGCTTCAAGCTTCTCTATGTTTTCCCTAACTCTATCAAGCTCTTCAAGAGCTCTCTCCTTCTTTTCATCGAATTCTGAGATTCCAGCAACGTCTTCGATAATCCTCCTCCTTTGAACAGGGGACATTTCGACAATCCTTGTCACATCTCCTTGCATCACGACGTTGTAGGCTTCGCTGTAAATGCCGAACTCGGAAAGTAGATTCTGAACTTCGTAAAAGCTCACGGGTTTATCGTTTATGTAGTAGTAGCTGTAGTATCCTTTATCGGTTACCTTTATTCTTCTCGTGATCTCGTAATTTCTTTCGTTGCCTCCAATTGTTATCGAGACCTCAGCCTCCTTTTTTCCCTCGGATATCAAATCCGATAACCTTTCAGCTCTCAACTGCTTTGTAGAGGTTGTGAGACCCAAACAAAAAAGGATGGAGTCGATTATGTTGGACTTTCCACTTCCGTTTGGACCTGTTACGACCGTGAAACCAGGATTCAGTGGGATCTCTACTTTTTTGGAGAAGGACTTGAAGTTTCGCAGTGAGATCTTCTTGAGCAACATTTCAGTCGCAGATTATGAGGTCTTTGTCGTCTAACTTAGTTTTTTGTTCTTCGGTTTCCTCGAAGACCTTTGGGACCGTCTTTTCTGTTCTCTCCTTCTCTATCTGTTTCTCCGGAACCCTTTCACGTTGAACCTTTATGGATTCTTCTCGTCTCACTTCTGGTGTCTTCCTTTTATCTCCACGTATCTCTTTTAGCTCGTCCTTTATATATGTTAGCTCGATTACTATGCTTTCAACGCTTTTTCTAAGCTCCACGAGCTTCGAATCCAAATCGACGATCTTCTTTGCAAGTTCGGAGTTCTCTATTTCCTTTTTTATTAGGCTCACTACCTTTTCGATCTCACTTTTGTCTGTTATCACGAGACCACCCCCGCCGCCTTCTATGTGTCATTCCAATTGATATTAATAAATCTTTCCGTGCTTTTATTCAAAAACCGAAAAGCTGAGCGATCCGACGATTGCGGGCTTGGGAGCTCAGAGTCCTGAAGCACGTGGATGTAGGGAAAAAAGTCTTCTTAGGCACAACAACCACAAGACAACACTGGCGATGACAAATTTTTGGTGTCGCTTTACGTTACGCACTTATTTTTAGGCGAAAGAGATTTTTAATTCACTTCACAGAAATTATGGGCGTTTTGCTCAATTCTCAGCTTGGGAGCAAACTCCGGATCCCTACATGAACACTTCCACAGGAAACAAAGGGGTCCGTGTTGATGGTAAGAGGAAAACTGATAAGAGTATGAATTTTTCAGATTATACATAAAAAAGTTATATTCCTCAACCGCAAGTATTACAGGATACCGAGACTCGGAGGCTTTGCATCTGATAAAACGTGGTTACAGTAAACCGCACGAAGCTAAGGATATTCTCGGGAAGAAAGATGCCCCAAACTGCGGGGCAAAATGGAGAAAGTTCCTGTCCTCACGAGGTGATTGAAGAAAAGAGGAAAGGAGGTGATTGAGATGTGGGTAAGAAGATGCTGGGAGCCAAAGGTAGCACAACCAGCGGGCTACGAATACGTCGGCTCATGCAGATGCGAAAGAGACTCTCATGCGTTCTATAGAGACCCAAGCGGTAGAATTGCGCATGCTTGGGAACTTTACCACCAGCTGACACCCACGAAAGAAGATCTGAAGGCTGAACTTCAAGCACTGAAGGAAGAAAAGGAACGACTGGAGAAGAGAATAGAGGAACTGGAGAAAAAGCTGAAGGAAGAAAGGAAGGAGCAGTATGAAAATCGCCGTTGTGCCCGAGGATGACAATTAGCCAGCACTTTGGACGTGCACCGCTTTACGCCGTCTTTACAGTGGAAAACGGGAAAATAGTAGCGAAAGAGACTCGCAACAAACCCGGACATGCGCAGTTTGCGAGCAAGCACGAGCACGCTCATAAGCACGGCTTTGAGCCCTTCGCTCGATCTCGCCACGATCGCACGATCGCCGTAATCTCGGATTGTCAAGTTCTCTTAGCGGATGGCATGGGCATCGGAGCCTACGAGCGACTCAAGCAAGCCGGGATTCGTCCGATACTGACGGACATCGAAAGCATCGACGAAGCCTTGCAGGCTTACATCGAGGGTCGGCTGATCGATCGAAGCCGTGAGCGGTTGCTGAAGCGGTGATGACGTCGTCTGGAATCGTGCGAAAGATTTTTAAATATGAGAATTTAGTGAGAACGTGGGGCGTAGTGACTTCTTTTTCCTCGGGTTGGCGATCTTGGGGCTTCTAATCTTGGGCTGTGCTCAGCCTACTGCGGAGAAAGAGAAAGTGAACTGGACCAAAAACTTCGAAACGAGCCTTCATTACACGAGGCAGGGAAAAATAACTTTTTACTCTGCGGAAAACGGGGGGATAGAGCTTTTAACGAACAAGCCCATAACGAGCTTCAACTGCATTAAATGCCATGCGGAGACGAAGGCGAATGGACAAAAGATCGAGACTGCGAGCTATGTTCCCGACTGCTACGACTGCCACGTCACGCCAGGAGATAAGGTGAACGATTCGATCTGCTTAGGATGTCATGCAAGGCAAAGGACCGAGATCGCAGTTCTTAAGCTAAGCGATGTCCATCGGGATCGTGGAATGGGTTGCATGGATTGCCATAGCAAAGAGGACATCATGGGCGATGGGAAGCGCTACAGAACGCTCGTCGGAAGAGATACTGCGGTTAAATGCGAAAGCTGTCATGAGTTCAAGAGCAACCCGGCGCACATACTTCACGGCGATCGGGTGCATTGCACAGCGTGCCATCAATCGACCGTGATAAGCTGTTACAACTGCCATCTAAACAGCGCTGAGGAACATCAGAAAAGGACTTTCCGACCAATTGCGGGCTTCCAAGTCCTCATAAACTTCAAAGGCAAGGTTTACCCGGCGAACTACATGACTGCGGTTTACGATAACAAAACGTTCGTAACTTTCCAGCCCTTCTACACGCATGCGATTCAGAAAAACGCCAAGGACTGCAAGGATTGCCACGGTAATGCGAACATCAAAGCATATCTCGACACAGGAAAAATCGTCATGACGAGATGGAACGAGAGCTCCAAGTCCTTGAGCTCGATACAGGGAGTTGTTCCACTACCGCCGGACTGGAGAAGTGCGATGTATTTCGAGTATCTAACATACGTTGGCAATCCTTCGAATCCGGTGAAACCAGAACCTTGGAACTGGACTTATGTCAAGAACTCTTCCGACTTGATGCAGATGTGCTGTGCAGAACCGTTGACAAAGGAGCAGATCGAAAAACTGGCTAAGGAGTTCAAGCTCAGCTAATTTTTTTATTAAAACTTCAGGTAGCCTTTTCTCTCAAGCCACTCCACCTGTGGATTCGTGTATCTCCAGACTATGTCCGCACGATCGTTCTGAAAACTCCATGGGACGACGATGACGACATCGCCCTCCTTTATCCAGATCTTCTTCCGCATCTTCCCTGGGATTCTCCCCAACCTTTCAACGCCATCCTCGCATCTGACCTTTATGTGTCCTGCGCCAAGCATCGAGGTTACGATCCCGAACATCTCTCCTTTTCTTTTGTCTGGGAGTCTAACCCTTACTATCTCTTCATCACTCAGACCGACACCTCCCCCAAAAGTCCTATCGTTGCTTAAATAGTTTATCGAAACATCTTTCTCTGGATCGACTCGATCTTTTCTGCAAGCTCTCTGAGCTCGGGTCTAATAGCGGTTGCTATCCTTCTCTCAAGTTCGTCCGATGTGATTGCGATCGTTCTCTTAACGTTCTGGAACTCTTCAGCGATTGCCTGCATTCGCAGTTCGATGCTTACTAAGAACATCGCAAGGCTCGCAATCAACAACGCTGCGAGAAAAACAATTACCGCATCAAGTCTATCGAACGCGGATAGCCACTTGTAAACGAGCCCTACAGCAGAGAGGACCATAACTGCCGAGAGAACGATCTCCCTACCGAAATCTTCCCATGATGGCATGTCTCTATTTGACCCGTGGAAGTATTTATATTTTTTTATCAATCCAAAGCTTGAAACTTCTGAGCTCTACGCTAAAGCTCGTCGCAAAACCTTAATTCGATTTTCTTGATATCAAAACAAAAAATTTTTATTCAACAGCTCAAGTGTAGGGTATGCGACTCGCCATCTTTGTGTTGGCTTTGGTTGCGATAGTGGATGCGACGATGTTTCAGGGAAATGCTGAACACTCTGGGAATTTCACATCGGAAGTGATAATTCCGAAGGTCGAATGGAAAACTCAGCTCAGCGGGCTAATTGGCGCGCAACCAGTTTACAGCGACGGGAAGGTATTTGTGTCGAACTGGTATGGTTGGGGCAACTGGAGTCCAGGGCTTTATGCGATCAACGCAAGCAATGGTGAAGTGATTTGGAGAAATGAAAGAATACAGGGCGCTTCTACGCCTGCAATTCATAACGGAAGGATTTACGTTGGTGGAATGAACTACAGTGGCGAGGGTTGGCTTTACTATGGATACTTCTACGTGGTCAACGTCACAAGCGGAGAAATCGAGAAGGAGCTTTTCCTCGACCAACAGAAGTCCTACTATGGGATTGCCTCGTCGCCAGTTGTTTACAACAACAGCGTTTACGTTTTAACCCACACAAATGGAACACTCTGGAAACTAAGCTTAGAAGGAGAAATCCTAAGGAATTTCTCGAGCGGAGGAACGATAAGCCCCTATACCTCCCCAGCGATAAGCAATGGGAAAATATACATCGCTGGGAACAAGAGTGGTGATACCAGACTTTACTGCCTCAACGAAGAGCTGGAAGAGCTTTGGAACCTTAGCGTAGATTCAAAGATAACGAACACGCCGACGATTGCGAAAGTGAACGGAGAAGAACTCGTGTTATTTTCGACCGAGAAGTCCCTATACATCTACAACGAGTCCGGGGTTTTGAAAAAGGTTTTCCCAATCAACGGCTCTTTGTCGAGCACTGCGATTGCGAACGATAAAGCCTACATGGGCTCGAAGAATGGAAAGCTACACTGCATCAATCTCACGAGCTTTGAAGAGTGCTGGAACTTCACTGCGAACGGAAAAATCGACTCTTCACCAGCGGTTTCGAATGGTGTCGTTTACTTCGCAACAAATGTGCCTGAGGGAGCGATATACGCAGTCGATGCAACGAACGGAAGGCTACTCTGGCAATACAAGCTGATCCCGCCTGAAGGAGGCGCTTATAACATCATGTCTTCCCCCTTCATAGCAAACAACAAGCTCTACATAGGTGCAGACGACGGAAACCTTTACTGCTTCGGCTCAGAAGGCATAATCGAGCTCAACGTTACGCTCTCTCCGGGAAAGTATTCGGAGATCGTTAACGGGAAGGAATACTTGGTTAACAAGACTTCAGCCCTGGGCGCTTTGCACTTCGTTTCGAAAGAATCGAAGATCAATGGGGCTACGATGAGCTTTAGCTACGAGTTGAACGACGAGTGGTATGAGTCATGGGGTCTTTTCCTGACCTCGATCATGGGGCTGAAGGAGAAGTTCTGGATTTACTACGTGAACGATGAAATGCCCATGGCTTCGATTGATGAGCAAGAGCTGAAGGATGGAGATAAGCTCTACCTGATTTACACGAGCGATTTCAACGTCACACCGCAAAATGCGAGCACGATGATAATTGTGAACGTGAGAATTTTTTCGATAAACGACGTTTCCGTTACAGACGGAAAAAGGGGAGGAAATATAACTGCTTTCGTCAACGTAACCGCAGTTAAGGGCTGGCACGTCTTGGTTCTCAGCGGGCTCTGCGATAGCGATGCAATCGCTGGGGTCTCGACGTTCTACGCAGAAGGAGATCTAAGGGTTCCATTGTTGGTTCCAGTGCCTCAGCAGATAAAACCTGGGAAATGCAAGCTCTACGTTGGCGTTTACAAGCTCGAAGACTACCCGCAGAACATAATAACTTGGAGCGAAGCCGTAGAGGTGCGAGTTGAATGAAATCGGTCTTAATTCTACTCGCAATCGCTCTAACTCTGAACACAGCCTTAGCGCTCGAGATCTTAGCCAAGGACGTCTGCGTTGGCAACGTCGTTGAAGTTTACACGGACAAAGACGCTTTCATCATTTTCAGGCTAAACGACGGATATCCAGTTTTCAGCGAGGCAAACTCAACGAGCCCGGCGAAGTTCAAAGCCTATGTTGCGGGAAAGCTGAAGATCGAAGCCATTGGCGGGGAAGAGAGGGCTGAAAAAACTGTGGAAGTGAGAGTTTGCACTTCTCCAACACCGACCGCTGAAAACTACCTTCCCTATGGTTCCTTCGAGAAAATCGTAGATGGTAAGATATTCACAATAGACTACAGAACCGCCTTAGGGGCGCTGGAAAAAGCTTCAAAGCTTAAAGGCTTCAGCTACAGGCTCAAGGTTACAGACTGGGGACTGTTCGTGGATTGCATCGAGAACATTTGCACGGGTTACGCTGGAGAAGGGTCTGGGTGGATGTATTGGGTCAACTATCCAGAAAAACCGATGCCTGGAGTTTCAGCCGAGAAATACAAGATCTCCGCTGGAGACAATGTGATCTGGTTCTTCTCCCGGAGCATGAGCGATACACCAACTTCTGCGACGCACAAGGTTGACATCTACATCGACCAAGACTACAGAATCTTCGTGTCCTTAAACCTCGCTCTGAACTCGCCACCGATTGCGAAGTTCAGCTACACACCACCGCAACCGAAGGTTGGAGAGGAGATAAGATTTTACTCTGAATCCTTCGATCCCGACGGCTATATAGAACGCTGTTTTTGGGACTTCGGCGACGGCAACATCTCCACGGAATGCAACACTACGCACGTTTACGAGAGAGCTGGGAACTACAGCGTATCTCTGACCGTCTTCGATTCGCAAGGACTTTCGGACACTAAGACAAGGGTCTTAATAGTTCTCCCAGCGTTGCAGGAGGAGGTTTTTGAACGCACCCTTGCGATCAATGGAACCTTTGAGCTCGAGTGCAACGTTAAAGATTTGCCAATTACGAAGATCGTCTTTTCTGCGGAAAACGCATCTATCGAAGTGAAGATCAGGAAGTCCTCTCCTCCAGATTTGCTATACGCAACCATTTACTCGTGCTTCGAGATCGAAGTCAATCGCTCGGTGAATGCGACCCTTTACTTCAAACTGCCAAGATCCTGGGAAGATCCGAGCTTTTACAAATACGATAAAGCTTGGATAAAACTGAGCTCGGAGCTCGTTGAGACTGGGAACGAGTTCTCCGTTTATAGGGTTTCCATAGAGAACTTCAGCGTCTTCGCAATAGCAAAGGAGTGGAAGGATTTTCCGCTTTCAAAAGAGGATGAAAGAATAAGGAAGGCTCTGGAATACTTAAGGAGCTTGCAGAGAGACAGCGGGGGATTTGCGAATCCCGGCGAAGAGGAGAGCATAGCGAAGACCTCTTGGGCTATAATGGCGATAGTCGCAGTTGGAGAAGATCCTAAGACCTGGACTAAGGGCGGTAAAAGCCCCTTAGATTACGTCAGGGAGAGAATTAAAGAAGAGCTCCCGAAAATGGGGACTGCGGACTATGCAAGAACGATTTTAGCTCTTTACTCAGCGAACGAAGATCCGAGGAGCTTCGCTGGAATCGACTTGGTTTCGAAGCTTAAGGAAAGGGTAAAGGAGAACGGGCAAATCGGCGACTACGTTTACACGACAATCTGGGGGATTTTGGCACTTTCGGCTGTGGGAGAAAATGTGAGCAAATCCGTGGAATGGCTAAAGGCAAATCAAAACCCAGATGGCGGATTTCCTTGGGCTGTCGGTGAACAAAGCGACTTTGACGACACTGCAGCAGCGATTCAGGCTTTGATCTATGCCGGAGAGCCCATAGATTCTGAAGTCATCAAAAAGGCTTTGGAATACTTGAAAAAAGGACAAAACGAAGATGGAGGGATGAGATACTTCGGGAACGCTTCGAGCAACACTGCAAGCGATTCTTGGACAATACAAGCCCTTGTTTCCGCTGGTGTGAACCCAAGGGAGTGGAAGAGAAACGACGTGAGCGTCGTGGATCACCTCCTTAGTCTGCAAGCCGAAGAAGGCCATTTCAAATACACAGCCTACACAGCAGACAATCCCGGCTACATGACTGCGAGTGCGATAATGGCGTTACTCGGGAAGCCATTTCCAATAAAGCCTTTAAAGCTTGAGATGGCTCCGGTTCAAACCCCAAAGCCAACTCCAACACCACTCGAAACAACTCCAATCACGCCAACAACTCCAGTGGTCACAGTAACGGAAATCGAAAAAACTCCAGAGAAACCGAAGCCGATTCCAGGATTCGAAGCTTCTTTGGCTTTGTTGGCTCTGATTGCGATAGTCTTTGGAAGGAGAATTTTTAAAGGTTAATCTAATTTTTACTCGAGCTCTGCGATTGGTATAAAAGCACAGAGCCAAGAATATCGCATGGACTTCGAAAGCCTAATCGGAGAAGTAGTCGAGAATCCGACGGTAAAAAACTGCCTCGAACTGCTCGAGAAGGCGAATAGCTACGAAAGAATTAGGCTCCTCTTCGACTTCGCTGGGAAGCTTAGAGATGAGCATGTAGGCAGATCTCTGAAGCTCGACTCCTTCGTATACCCTGTTAAGAGTTGCAAGATGGAGAAGTATTGCATTTACTGCTCAAACTACGTTGAAAAGTTCAGGCTCGAAGCCTTAAGCCTCGAGGAGTTTGAAACTGCGATAGATTTCATAAAGGATCGTGGAATGAAGAGAGTTACACTCGAGGGCGGATACAACGAAGACAACAGCAGGATTCCGGAGATGGTAGGGATCTCAAAGAAAGCAAGGCTGGAGGTTGCGATCGACACGTATCCGATAAGAAGCCACGAGCTCGACGTTTTTAAGTCTCTTGGCGTATCAGAAGTCTACGCTTCGATTGAAATAGCGGACGAAAATCTTTTCAACTACTTCAAGCCCGGTGAAAAGCTTGAGGATCGATTGAAGCTTGCTGAAGAGGTGCGCAAGAGAAAAATCGGGCTTTCGAGCACTTTAATGATAGGTCTTCCAAACACGAATCCAGAAACATGGATTAAGGGGCTTTTGCTTCTGAGGGAATTCGATTATTTGAGGCACTGCGCCATATCGAGCTTCAATCCAGTATACGGGACTCCGCTTCAGGAATTTCAGCCCTTGTCACCGGTAGGCGTTGCGAAGTTCGTCGCATTGGCGAGGATTGTTCTGAATGACAAAGATCTCTCAGCTTGCGGATCCGTTGGTCTTCAGAGTTTACCGCTGATGCTCATCGCAGGGGCGAACAGGGCTTATTTGGGGGCGTATGTTTGCAGAGCAAGGACGAAAAAAGGATTCTCGGATGAAATTAGCGAGGTTTTCAAGCCAGACTACGAGGCGGAGATCAGGGATGGCTTGGTTTTTGCAGACCCTTCGAAAATCGTTGAAAGAATTTGCAGAGACCTCGGATTCGAAGTCGAGTAGGAAAAACCATTATAATCCCAGAGCTTAGATGCGAGAGGGGTGGAAAACTTGAGAATCGGAAAGAAACTTTGGTTGTTTTCTGCGTTGGTTCTCGCTCTAACGCCAGCTTTGGCGTTGGACGCTCAGATAGATTTTCATCTCTCAGTTGCGGGAGACGGAATTCTCCATCCCGGCGATGAGGTTGCGTTGACAATTCTCGTCGAGAACGAGGGAAAGGTAGCGAATTTTCTCGTGAACGAGAACACGTCGCAACTACTTAGCTTGATAACCACCGCCAAGGATGTTAGAGTTGAGCTCGAGAGCGGGTATCCAATAACCGTTGAAACCGTAAATCCGCAGATAATCGGCGATCTCCCCTCTGGAAGAATTGCGAGTGCAACCTTTAGAGTTAAAGTCGATGAGGAAGCTACTTACGGCGAATACTCGATTCCGGTTGAGATCAGCTATACGAAGATCTCCGTTTCGATTGTGGGCTCAAACTACTCCTTAACCTACGAAGGCGACCAGAAGGTTATGGAATACGTTAAGGTCAAGGTTGCAAAGAAGGACTACGATTTCAGCGTTCAAGTCTTGAGCGAGCCTTTGAAGGCTGGAAAAGATGGGAAAGTTGATGTCATCATCGAGAACGTCGGCGATAGGGATTTTAGGGGTGCGGTAGCGATTTTGAACGTCTCATCACCAATCCTGCCAAACTTGGATGCGATCTCCTCATACATAGGCGATTTAAAGCAGGGCGAGAAAGCTTCGGTGTCTTTTAAGGTCTTCGTGAGCGAGAAGGCTATGAACCAAAGCTACCCAGCTTCTCTGATCGTTAAGTTCAGCACCCCCTCTGGGCAACAGATTGCAATTTCTAAGCAAATTGCTTTGAAGGTCGAGAAAGACAAGATTTTCTCTGTATCGAGAGTGGAGAGCTTTCTAACTCCGGCAAAATCCGTCCAGAGCTCCCAAAGCACCCAAGTGTCCCTCGGCTCATTGCCGTTTTCGAGCTTGATGCAAACATCCCAAAGCTCGACGCAGTTCATTACAATAACATCCGTAGGCGTTGTGATCGTCGAATTCGAAAGCCACGAAGAGTTTCGGAGCGTTTCTGCGATACTAACCTTTGAGAACCAACTTCTCCAGCCACAAAATTCACCATACTTCGACAGCATAAAGAAAGGTGAGAAGGCAATTGCGATCTTCTACGTGAAGTCCTTAGCCTTGGCGGGGAGCTATCGTGGAAACTTCCTTTTGAAATACAAGAGCGAGCTTGGAGATGAGCTAATCACTCCCGCTGAGCCCATCGAAGTCAAGGTGAGTTCAGCCATTGTGGACGTTGAAAAGGTCAACTCGAAGCTAATAGTCGGATTAAACGGGGATTTGAAGGTATTGCTGAGAAACAAGCTCGGATACGCCTTAAAGAACGCCGATTTCTACATCTTCACACCACCATCCATAAAAGCTCTGAGCCAGAGTTCATACATCCAGATTTTGAACCCAAACGACGTTGGGGAGCTGAGGTATAGGCTTTCAGTTTCTGAAGATGCGCTCAGCGGATACTACAAGCTCTATCTCTTGGCGAGGTATAGCGTCGGAGAAGCCGAAGACCTCGTCAGCGTTCTCGAAATCCCAGTTTTTGTTGCACCAAAGGTATCCGCTTTTGAAGTTCTGAGTGTTGACGGAGAACTATACCCCGATTCGACCGGAGAAATAGCGGTTAAGATAAAGAATTCTGGAAACGCTGTAGCTAAAAACGCCGTCGTTGAAGTCCAGCTCTCTCCACCGCTCAGCGTTGCTGGAGTTAGCTCAATCGCAAGCATGATTGGCTCATCTCAGCCAGGGCTTTACTTCGTCGGAACGATGAACCCCGGGGACGTTGTGGTTGCGAAGTTCAGAATCGAAGCAAGCAAAGATGCTGGTGTCGGTTTCTATCCTGCTACCATAGCTTTGAGTTTCGAAGACGAAGACGGCTACAAACAGAAATCCAACCCGATAACGGTCTCGATAGAAGTCAAGGAAAGACCCCTGCTGAACTTAGTTACGATTACGACCTCAATCCTCGTATTCATTGCAATCATTGCGATTGCGAGATTTGCGAGGAAGAGGAAAAAGGTATGAAGGATGAGAGCTTAATAAAAAGCTGGATAGCATTCCTGCCCGTAAGTCTTGGCTTGTTCATGGTCCTACTCGACGTTAGCGTTCTAAACGTCGCTTTGCCGAGGATCGCAGAAGACTTCAACGCAAAGATGTCGGACTTGCAGTGGATCCTAAACTCCTACACTCTCACGATGGTCGTTTTGCTCGTTTTGGCAGGAAGGCTTGGAGATATCTACGAGAGGAACAAACTCTTTATCGTCGGGATGATTGTATTCACAGCGAGCAGTTTCCTCTGTGCACAGTCTTGGAGCATCGAATCTCTGATCTTCTTCCGCATCATACAAGCGATCGGTGGAACGATACTCAGCGCAAACACACTCGCAATAGCGACCGAGCTCTTTCCAGCTGGGAGAAGGGGAACGGTCATGGGGTTGAACGCAATTCTAATGGCTTCAAGCTTCACACTTGGACCAATAATAGGCGGATGGCTCACAACGCACCTAAGTTGGCACTGGGTTTTCTACATAAACGTCCCAATTGGCATATTATCCACGATCGCCGGCTGGTTCATGATTCCGAGGCTTGGAGCAAAGGAGAAGGTGCCTCTTGACTACCTTGGAACGCTCTTGCTCGCAATAGCCCTGGGCTCTCTGACCTTGGGGATAATAGAGGGTCAAAACTGGGGATGGAGCGATGAAAAAACCCTGGCTTGCTTTGCGATCTCAGTCCCCTACTTAATTGCGTTCGTTTTCAGAGAAATCACATACGAATACCCTCTCCTCGACTTGAGCCTTTTCAAGATTCGAAACTTCACCGTCGGATGCTTGGCGTCTTCGATTCTCTTCTTTGGTATGTCCGCTTCGATCTTTCTGATCCCTTACTTCCTCCAGGGGATTAAATCGCTGACCGCCGAGCAAGCTGGATACTGGATGCTCGCAATGCCGATTATGAACACCATTGTCTCCCCAATTGCTGGAAGACTCAGCGACAAGATGAATCCGAAATACCTGATGTGCCTGGGACCTTTGCTTTTCTCCTTGGGTATGCTCAACCTGCGAGATCTAAGGTTGGAGGTCACGTATTGGGAGTTCTTTGTCCTCCTCATGCCAATAGGCATAGGGATGGGGATGATGATGTCTCCGACGTTAAACGTGATAATGGCTTCAACCCCAATAGAAAAGGCAGGGGTTGCAAATGGGACGCTTAGATCGATGAACACCTTGGCTCAGGCGATGGGCGTCGCTGTTGGAGGAGTTTTGCTGACGAACAGGATGAAAGATTTAATTCCGGGATATGGAAACCAAATACCTGATCCGGGAACGATGAAAGTCCTTGCCTCGATTGCGATTATAGGAAATCCTGCTCCGCTTGTTGAGATGGTCGAGGGGTTCATGGACAGCTTGTCCTTCGTTTTCTCCACGATGCTCTGGTTTCCGATAATCACATCGCTGATAACTTTTGTATTCTTGAGTGGTGAGGAGCACTTGAACAGCCTTAGGGCTAAGGCTTAGCGAGTTATTCTGCAGAACTCTTTGTATTTGCAAGCCCTGCACTTCCAAACGTTGGGCTTTGGACGCAATCGCTCGACTCTCTTTATCTCCTTGAATCTCTTGAGAACCTTCTGTGCACCTCCCACATTTACTTCATTTTCCCACGTCTCGACCCTCTCCTCTTCCCTCACGTATATCTGCACCCTTTTTTTAGCTCTCCTGAAGAAGTAGCCGTAGAGGTTCGCTTGGGTGAAGGCTATTGGTCTGATTTCACGCATCAAAAATCGATTTCTCGTGCTCTTGAACTCGTAAACAAACTCGTCTGTGATCCCGTCTGGCTCTCCCAACACAAGCATTCGTCTCAACCAAAGCTCCATCTTATCGTTGGATACCTTTCAGCCATTGCATCCTCAGCGAAAACCCCTCTAAGAAGCGGAAACTTCTCTGCATCCGCAATCCGAGCGCCCATAGATCTTGCAACTTCTTCCCAATTCCGAAAGTCTTTGTTTGGGAGAACGGGTTCACGACCATAACCCTCTCTCCCCTCTCGTCGAGAAACGTCTCAGCTTCCTTCCAATGCTCTATTCTCTCTTTCAGCTTTTCCTCTCTTGCCCTGAGCATTATTTCCAGATCGCTGAACGTGATCTCGTTTCCCACTTCCAGGGGCTCTTTTCCAGTTTCTGGTAGCCTTTTGATGAGATCGATGGCTTTTTGCTCACTCATGCATTCGAGTTCGATCGAATAATTGATTCTGTCCGATAGGTAGACTACGAAGTTCGTCATCTCCTCTTCCTTACTCCTCAAAAGAGATTTCATTGCGCACCAGTAGTGATTTGCGACCTCAGCAACGCCTATGAAAACCAGCTTATCTTTCTCTACACCCCTTCTCTCTTTTTCAAGAGCTAAGAGCTTTTCCAGCACATCCTGTCGATTCATCAGCATCTCTTCGACCCTCGATCTCAGCTTTCCCATTGTCTAAACATCGAGAGCGGAGCTAATATCTTTCTTTCCACTATGCCTGAAAGCTCGTAATCCCACGACTGTTTGCCCCCTTATGGAAAACATCGAGAAAATAGACGTATTGCCAAAAAAAGGTCACCGAAAGTCTGAATGCGTTTAAAAATTTTTAGACTCTCTTGAAAACGAACCACCAGTCGTAGCCTTCGAGCTCCCCCTTCTTTATCTTCTCCAGCCTCTCCATCGCATCCCTTACGTTCCTTGCAGGGGGTATTATGACTTTGTCTCCGATGAGCTCGTTGTTTGGCCAGTTCGCCGGAATTGCAACTTTTTTCTCATCGCTCAACTGCAAAGCCTTAACAGCACGGAGTATTTCGTCCACGTTCCTTCCAACTTCCTGCGGGTAGTAAAGGATCAGTCTAACGATGCCGTTCGGGTCGACTATGAAAACCGCACGAACTGTGTTCGTGCCTTTGGCTGGATGAATCAGTCCGAGCTTCTTCGAAACCTCTCCAAGGTCGTCTGCGATTATTGGAAACTCGATTTCGATTCCAAGCTTCTCCTTTATCCACTCGACCCACTTCACATGGCTAAAGGTCTGGTCTATGCTCAAGCCAATTAGCTCGCAGTTCAGCTTTTTGAACTCTCCAAACCTCTTCTCAAAAGCGACGAACTCGGTCGTGCAGACTGGCGTAAAATCTGCTGGATGCGCAAAGAGCACAAACCACTTCCCTGCAAAGTCGTCGGGTAGCTTTAGGTCTCCATGCGTCGTCTTCACAACCATTTCCGGGAACTTTTCCCCAAGCAGAACCATTTCGATCACCATACGATCTTTGTGGGGCGATATAAAAAATTTTTGGTTTAGAAATCGAACCAAAAGATTAAAATTCAAAACGACAACATCACTTGATGGACGAAAAAGACCTTAAGTTGGCGCTGGAGCTGATGAGAAACGGCAGGGCGAAGAAGATCGAGCTTGCAAAAATCTTTGGGGTAACTGAGACTGCGATAAGAAAAAGGATAGAAAAATTGGAACAAGCCGGAGTCATCTTGGGATACAAGGCTATTATCGACTTCAAAAAACTCGGTTTGTTCTCCTCGCTGACTGGCATCGATGTGGAGCCTGAAAGGCTTTGGAATGTGGTTGAAAAGATAAAGGGACTTAAGAACGTAGTCTCGCTCTTCCTCACCTCTGGAGACCATGTGATCATGGTTGAAGTTGTTTGCGAGTCGATGCAAGAGATGATGGCTTTCCACGAGCAGATCGCAAAGATCGAGGGCGTTAAAAGAGTTTGTCCAGCGGTTATCGTCGAGGTTGTGAAGTAATCCAGAAAAGCGGTAAAGGGATAAATACTTTCGAGGAAATTCTGGACATGGAAGAGGTTGTGCTCGGGGAAGCGCTTGACTTCTCGACTGCGGAAAAACTTGCGAAAGACGTAGCGGAGAGGAAGGGTAGCGCAATACTGCTCGCCTACTACGACAAAGAAACGGGAATGAAGTTTCCAAACGTTGATTGTTGTGGGGAAAGGAGCTGGGAAGTTTATGCGAAGAGCAGGGGAGGAAATCTGAGGGTCGTCGTTGGAAGGTTCGAGTTCATATTTAGGGTTGAGTAAAATCTTTTAACTTTGCGAAGCTTTGTCAATCATGGATGTCGTTGTGAAGAAAAGCGAGGTCTTTGGTTGTGTAAACGTTCCACCCTCGAAGAGCTACACGCATCGAGCCTTTATTTCCGCATCTCTGTCAAAGAAGGCGATAGTCTCGAATCCCTTGATCTCAGGGGACACGATTTCAACGCTTAGGGCTTGCAAAAAAATAGGAGCAAAATTCGAGCGATCTGGCACCGAGTTTCACTTCATCGGCACAGAGGAGATCGAGGGCGGATACTTCAACTTCGAGAACTCTGGAACGACCTTGAGGATCTTCACAGGACTTCTTTCGCTCTCTTCAGCAAGAAGCGTCCTCGATGGCGACGAATCTCTGAGGACTCGTCCTAACAAGGAGCTTGTTTTGGCTTTGGAGAAGCTTGGAGCTCGTGCGAAGGGAGATGAGCTTTTCAGAGCTCCATTTCTAATCCAAGGGGTCATAAAAGGTGGAAAAATCGAAATCGCTTCCCAAAGCTCCCAGTTCATATCTTCGCTACTCTATTCGCTACCAATTGCGAAAAACGATAGCGAGCTCAGATTGATCTCAACGAAGTCTCGCCCATACATAGAGATCACGTTGGACGTGCTCGAAAAATCAGGGATTGAAGTTGAAAGAGAAGGCGACGTGTTTTTCATCCCCGGAGAGCAAGATTTTAGGCTTAGGTCAATCGAAATCCCCGCAGACTTCTCCTCAGCGAGTTACATGATCGCCGCAGGAGTCCTTGCGGGGGAAGTCAGAATTTTGAACGCCTTTGACTCGAAGCAGGGAGACAAGAAGATCGTCGAAGCACTTAGAGAAATGGGCGCAGACGTTGAATGGAGAAAAGACCTTGGTTTGATAACCGCAAGGAAATCCGAGCTATCTGCAATTGATTTCAACGCCGAAGATACCCCCGACCTCGTCCCAACGATCGCAGTTCTATGCGCAGTTGCGGATGGAGTTAGCGAAATACGCAACGCAGAGCACTTGCGAATAAAGGAGATAGACAGGATCGCTGGGATTGCGAAGAATTTGCGAGCCTTGGGAGTTGAAGTTGAGGAGAGGAAAGATGGGCTCAAAATCCATGGCGGGAAAAAGAGCTTTCACGGAGTTGTCGACTCCTTTGGCGATCACAGGATGGCTTTGGCTTTCTCACTCTTGGGTTTGCTCGGGGAAGTTCACTGCAAGAACTGCGAAGTTGTCTCGATTTCCTATCCAAGCTTCTTCGAAGACTTGGCAAAGCTCGGAGCAAAAATCAGTCTCCAATGAACTCCAAATCCAGGACGTATCTGTTCACATATGGGGCGAAGTTTCCGCATCTCCGCATGAACTTTGTTCTCACGACCATCCCATTCTTTAAAAAGATCTCTTCGACTTTCTTTGGCAAATCCCTTTCGCAGTTCTCGCTTTCAAACGTGTAGTAGTGCAAAAAGCCGCCCTTAACGATCTTTCCTTTGACCACGTGCACAAAATCCTTCGCAGAGTATGGAGCGGGCATCAAAATGCGATCAAATTTTCCTTCAAGCTTTGGCACAACTTCTGCGACGTCTCCTTCAATTGCGATAACGTTCTTGACCTTGTTCAGCTCTATGTTCTTCCTGAAGTATTCAACTGCGACACTGTTAAGCTCAACCCCAACGACCTCTCTTGGCTTTGAGAGCTTCGCAATCAAAATCGCATAAGGACCGACGCCGGCAAACATCACCAAAACCCTCTCTCCTTCCTTAACGAGCCTCGCAATCCTTTCTCTCTCGCTCGAAAGCTTCGACGAAAAGTATGCCTTCGTTGGATCGACGAGAAACCTGCATCCGTATTCCTTTGCAATCGTTTCCGTTTCTTCTCCGTATAACTTCTCGTATTTCGCAACTCTAAATGCTCCGCTTACTTCCCCAACTTTCCTTAGCACCGTTTTGACGTTTTTGTGCCTTGAAAGGATCGCTGAAACGATTAGATCGCTTTTGTGCATGAGCTCATCTGGGATTTCGATGATCGCTACACTGCCAATTATCTCGAAGCTTCTACGCAAAGCTTTGAGCTCTTCCTCGCTCAGCTTATCTTTTAAAGCCTCCTTCAGGGACACTAAAAGCTTTTATCCTCGTTGCAATAAACCCTTACGATGCGTGGTGTTTACTTCATCACAGACTCGAAGTTTGGAAGCCACGAGGAGCTTGCGAAGAAAGCCTTGGACTTGGGAGTCAGGATAATACAGTTCAGGGAAAAGAGAGCGAAAGATGGAGAAAGGCTCAGGGTTGCGAGAGCCCTTAGGGAGCTAACAGAGAGTTACGATGCGATGCTAATAATCAACGAACGTGTTGACTTGGCAATCGCAGTTGACGCAGACGGTGTGCACGTTGGTCAAGAGGATTTGCCGTGCGAAGTCGTGAAAGAGATCTTCGATGGCATCGTCGGAGTTTCAGTTTCGAACGTCGATGAGACGATAAAGGCGATGGAGGCGAACGCAGATTACGTTGGCGCAGGACCCGTTTTTGCGACAACGACAAAAGAAGATGCTGGAAATCCGATCGGAATCGAGGGGTTAAAGAGGATCGTCGAGGTCTCGAAGATCCCCGTGTTCGCAATTGGCGGTATAAACGTCGAGAACGTTGTCGACGTTCTGAACTGCGGGGTCGATGGGATCGCAGCGATTTCTGCAATCGCCGGGGAGAGGGCGAAAGATTTTATTGATCTCGTGAACAAGTATCTGAAATGAAGTCGCTCTCGGAGCTCAAGGGATACCACATCGTCGGAAGGCATTCGGCTGTAAAGACTTGCCTTTGGCTTAAGAAGTCGTTGAAGGACTTGGGAGTATGCTACAAGCAAAAGTTCTACGGAATTCAAAGCCATAGATGCCTTCAGATGACTCCGGCGCTCCTATGCAACCAATTCTGTGTTCACTGCTGGCGTCCTTTGGAGTTGTTGAAGGATTTCAAAGGCTGGGACGAGCCCGAGTTCATCGTCGAGGAGAGCATAAAAGCACAGAGAAGACTTTTGAGCGGATTCTACGGCACAGAGGGTGTGAACAGGGAAAAGCTCAGAGAAGCTGAAAAGCCGAATCAGGTTGCGATAAGCTTGGTGGGCGAGCCGACGCTCTATCCAAGGTTGCCTGAGCTCGTAGAGTGCTACAAGAAAAGGGGCTTCACGACTTTTTTGGTCACGAACGGAACGAATCCAAGGATGATCGAGATCACCGAGCCCACGCAACTCTACATAAGTTTAACTGCCTTCGATGAGCAAAGCCACCTCGAAATGAACAGACCTGCGAGAAGCCTTTGGGATCGAATACTGGAGAGCCTTGAAGCGATGCGGAACTCGAAGTCGAGGAAGGTGATAAGGCTCACGCTGATAAAGGGTTTGAACATGCACGAAAAGGCATTGGAGAAATTCGACAAGCTGATAAGGATCGCTGAGCCTGATTTCGTTGAGGCAAAGGCATACATGTATCTCGGGTATTCAAGGCTTAGGCTTAGTTTCGAGAACATGCCGAGCCACGAGGATATCGTCGAGTTCAGCAAAAAACTCGAGAAGCTTGGATACGAAATTGTGGATGAGTCAAAAGAGAGCAGGGTTTGTCTTTTGTCGCTATGAACCTCGAATCCTGTAGAAAAAAGCTTGAAGAGCTCGAGAAAGCAAGAGAAGAGCTTTTGAGCTTACTTAGAGATCTGAGGATACTCTCTTCGAAGGCAATCGTCGCAATTCACAACGATCGAATTGAAGAAGCGGAGGAGAACTTGAAAAAAGCTTCGGCGATCTTGGAAAAGATAAGGGAGTTTCAAGCTCCTGAAACCCACGCAACGCACGATTCGATGCAAGAGTTCGTTGAAGCGACGTTCTTGCTAAAAGTCGTGAAGAAGGAGTTCGACTTCTCTTTAGACTTCGAGGTCTTGGAGTCTGCGTTCGTAACTGGGCTTGCGGATTTGGTTGGGGAGCTAAGAAGGCTTGCTCTTTCCAAGATGATCAGAGGAGAAATCGACGAAGCTGAAAGTCTTCTGAGCACAATGGAAAAGATATACAACGAGCTTATTCCCTTTGCTTCATTCCCGGACAAGCTCGTTCCAAATCTAAGGGCTAAGCTCGACGTTGCGAGAGTTGCGGTGGAGAGAACGAAATCCGATTTAATTGTAGCGAAGCTATATGCGGTTCTGGATAGGGATCGATGACACCGACAGCGTAAAGGGAATGTGCACGACTTACATCGCACTGCTTTTAATTGAGGCGATGAAGGACTTCGGAGAACTCATCGGATTTCCAAGGCTGATAAGGCTGAACCCAACGATTCCCTACAAGACTCGAGGTAACGGCGCAGTAAGCTTTTTAGTAGATCTCGAAGACCTCGACAAAGCGATCGAGGTTACAGACGAGATCATCAGAAAATACGCTGAACTAAGCGACGAGAATACGAACCCCGGAGTTGTGTTTGTAAAAGAGGAGAAGGCTCCGCTTTTAAGGAACTTCGCTGAAAAAGCAATCAAGGACGTTCTGAGGATAGAGGACGCCATGGAAATCTTGCAGAAGTATTCCATCCCATACTTGAGCTACAAAAACGGTCGAGGGCTGATTGGGGCGCTTGCATCGGTTGGAGCACAGCTCGAGGACTTCGTTTACGAGCTGATAGCGTATCGCTTTCCAGAGAGGTTTGGGACACGAAGAATCGTTGATGAGGAGAGCTTTTACGAGCTCGACTTCAGATACTATCCGACGATCTTCGACACTGTTGACTGGTGCAACAACGTCGTAATGGCAGTCCCTGGGACGCCCTGTCCTGTTCTCTTTGGTCTTCGGGGAGAAAATTACGAGATCCTTGAAGAGTCGATAAAGATGCTTAGAACTGAGAAATGGGAAAGGAAGGCGATCTTCATCACGAATCACGCAACGGACATGCACATCGTTGAAAGCAACGATATAAAAGATTTCAGATCGTATAGAGTCGTTGGCAGAGTCCTTAGGAAGCCCTACGATATCGTTGGAGGGCACGTTTTTTTTGAAATCGAAACAAAGAACTCTGCCTTGAAATGCTCAGCTTTTGAGCCCACGAAGCAGTTCAGAAACGTGATAAGGAACCTGATCCCGGGAGACGTCGTCGAGGTCTATGGGTCTGTGAAGAATTCGACGCTGAACTTGGAAAAGATCCGCGTTCTGAGCGTTGCGAAAAGCTTTGTTGAGATGAATCCAATTTGCCCGATTTGCGGGAAAAGAATGGAATCCGCTGGAAAGGGACAGGGATTTCGGTGTAAGAAGTGCAGAACAAGGGCTTTTGACAGGATAAGAGTCGAAGTCCCAAGGAAAATCGAGATTGGTTTCTATGAAGTCCCCCCTTGTGCAAGGAGGCACTTAACGAAGCCTTTGATAAGGATGAACGTCGAAAAGAGACACGTGTTTAGATAAGGTTTTTAAGGGATCTGCAAAGCTTTTGCGATGAACTTCTTGCTAAGGGAAGAGATAGCAAAAAAGCTGAAAAAGCGATTTCGAGTTGTTTCGCCATTCAAAGTCGGAATTGGTTGGGTAGACATTGCGATACTTGGAAGAGAGTCGGTTGGAATTGACTTCTGTGAGAGCTACGAGTCGAGCGTTGAAAGGCTCAACTCTTTTCCATTTCATGAGAAGATAATAGTTGGGGATTGCGAAGATTGCGAAAACCTTGACGAGTTCTGCAAAAACTTCGACATCGAAATCCCAGAATTCGTTCCTTTTGAGTCGAGTTTGAGCTTAAAAAAGCTCGAGGATAGCATTGCATCGCTTTACATTGCGAAAGAAGTTCTCGACGATGGTAGTTACGAAGATTTGAAGATTCTTGGATTCGCAAGCTCATACTCAAGGGAGAAGATAGAGCCGAAGTTCTTTGTTACGCTCACGAGGGACGGCTTCTCGATTGCGAAAAAGATAATCTATTCGAGGCTCTTGGCAAAAGAAAAAGAACTCAGAAAGCTCGCAAGCCCTTTAAACTACCTAATAGCCTTGGGAGTTTCGAATTCGCTCTCTTTAAAGCCAGAAAACATTGAAAGTGCCAACGATCTGAAATCCTTGCTTTTCATATGCAAGAAGGTTCCCTTAGGCGCCTTCATAACGAGCTCACAAAATCCGAAGGTTGCCTTCTGCGAGTTCCTTTCAAAAGCGGTGCTCAACGAAAAAGCAGTTGCGTTGGCTGAGAAGCTAAGGGGATTCGGGCTTGCGGTAAAGCACGAGCTTTATTCCCCGAGTGGAGAATTCATCTGGGAAGAATACAGGTTCGCAAGGGAGGCGATCGAGTTCTTGATAAAGTCGAGCTTTTACCACATCGAAGATGAGATCTTGAACGATTTCACCTCGCTCGTTTCGGCGATTCAGAAAAGGGCAGAAGTGATCGAGGGAGAGAGCTTGAGAAAAGCGAAGGAAATTGGGTTGCTACGCAACGAAAAAAGCTTCGAAGATTTTGCAAGGATAAGAATTGCGATGCTTGTCGAGAAAGCGCTTGAGAAACTCGAAGCTTAGAAAGTCTCTGTTCAGCTAAAACTGAGGAGATTTTAAATACTCCATAGGATATAACTCGCCTGAAAATGAACAAGATCGTGGTTGCGATCATCCTCTACGCTTTCTTCGTAGCGATTGCGAAAGGCGGAGTAGTTGACAATACCACGAAAATCGTCGAAATTCACGACATCTATTTCGTCGGAGAGAATGTCGTGGTAAAAACGAACTTCGAGCCAGGGAAATCGTTCATAGTCGATCCGAAGGGAGAAAAGATTCCTTTGAACTTCACAAGCCAAAATCGCACGTTCTTTGCTGAGTTTGAGCTAAAAAAGAACGTTCTGATTGGGAGATACACGTTGATCTTGGACGAGATTCAAAAAGACTTTGTCGTCGACTTCTGCGAGCTGAACTTCAGCTATGAAGAGGGGCTTTTGAACTTAACCGCTAAAACCTTCTTTGCCGAGCCGAGGATAAGGTATTCCGTTGGACCTCTGCAGGGGGAAGGTGTTGCGCTTGTCTCGATCCCCCTCGAAGCTGGAGAGCACGAATTCGTTGCTGAATGTGGAAAAAGCGTTCTTAAAGGAAATGTGAGCGTAAACTTCTCGATAGTCTATGATGGGGTTGTTTTCGCCGTTCTCGATGGAAAAGCTGTGAACGCAACGCTAAAAGTCGAGAATTACGAGTTCCAAGGCAACTTCGATCCAAGGAAGCTGAATTTAACGAAGTTCAGAGTTAAAGCGGAATACAAGCATCTCAGAACTTCTAAGGAATTCGATCTGAGCTTGGGGCTTCGAGAAGTTTACTTTCCTAAGGAAAAAATCGTAATAAAGGCTGATTTTGCGGAAAAGGGAAAGTTAATCGATCCCACGGGAAAAGTTCATGAGCTCACGTTCAAAGACGGCGTTGCAGAATTCGAGTTGAGCAAAGAAATCGTTCTCGGAGTGTATAAAGTCGTCGTTGGAAGCGTAGAAAGGAGCTTCTATGTCGACAGCTACGAAATCTCCACATCCTTTGATGGAGAAAAAGTCAAGGGAAACGTTTCTTGGCACTTCATCGCCCCGAGATTCGTAGAAGTCGTGACTAAGAATGAGAGCTTTAAAGTCGAGCTCGTAAACGACACCTTCGAGTTTAAAATCGATGAAGACGCTCTTATCAAATGCGGTAATGCTGAAGTGATCGTCAAAAAGAAGAGCGTCGAACTTCGAGACTACTACTTCCTGGGCGACGTCGTGGAAGTAAAGGTGAACTTCGATGCTGAAAAGGGCAAGGTATTGGCGCCATGGGGGGAAAGCTTGCTCGAGTTCAAAAACAGGAGCGCAGAGTTCTTTGCAAACGAAACTGGAATGTATAAGGTGATCGTTGACGGAATTGCGAGAGAGTTCGTCGTGGATAACTGCGAGCTGAATGCAAGCTTCGACGGGAAAAAGATTATTGGCAAGGCGAAATGCGTTTACAGAGCGCCAGAAGTATACTACAACATTTCTGGGATCGAAGGATCGGCGAAAGTTGTGAACGGAAGTTTCGAGATAACCGATTTGCCCACTGGTTCGCACACGGCAATTTTGAAATGCGGAAACGCACAGATAAGCCTCGAGCTCAAGGTATTGGAGCCTAAGGAGATTGTCTTGAGAGACCTCTACTTCTTGGGCGATGAAGTGGAGATAAATTTGCGGTTCGCTCCTGAAAAAGCCCTGCTCACAACTCCGAGCAAAAGCTTTGAACTGAACTTCACAAAGATGAACGAGAGCTATGTGGCGAAGTTCGTCGTTGAAGAGATCGGGAAGCACAGGGTTGAGATCGACAACGTTACAAAGGATTTTGTTGTCGATAACTACAGAGTGAACGCAACAATCCTCGATCAAAAAGTCGTTGGCAACGTCTCATGGGACTTCGTTAAACCAGAGTTCGTTGAGTTCAGAAGCGCATTGGGAGAAGGAAAGGTGAACATAAGCGAATCTGGAGATTTCGAGATTCCAATTGGCGAAAACTGGGAATTTTTGGAGCTTAAATGCGGAAATTCTGTGATGAAGCTGATTGAAAGGAAAATCTTCGTCAAAGAAATCTTCTTCGTTGGCGAAGAAGTCGAAGTAGTTGCGAACTTCAAGCCGAATGAGAGCTATCTAATTTTTGGGAACGAATCTTCCGAAGTTGAGTTCGAAGAAGCTAATGGAAGCTTTGTTTACAAATTCATCGCCGAAAAGCCAGGAATTTATGAGCTTAGGGTTGACGACGTCGAGAAGAAGATCTTCGTTGATTCCTGCAAGCTGAACGCAACCATCCTCGATCGAAAAGTCGCTGGCAACGTCTCGACGATCTTTTCACGGATAAGCTCCCTTGGACTTGTGCTTCAACCTTTGAACGTTTCGAGCTTTGTCGAAGTCCGCAATGGGACTTTCGAATTCCAGTTGCCAAAGAATGTGAGCGAAGTGGTTTTGATCTGTAAGAACTCGGTTTTAAGGCTGAAAGTGGAGAGAGCGAAAGTTTCTGATTTTAGGAGCGTTGAAGTCGAGGGGATGAAGTTCAACTTCTCCATCGACAAGGGGAAGTTCGAAGATCTTAGCTTCGATGGTGAGAATCTGAGCTTTGTGATCTCCGGGCTGAACCAAGGGGAGGAAGTGAGCCTTGGAATTTCGCTACCCTTCGAGATACCTGAGGCGTTGCACCTCTACTACTGGAAAGAGGTCGATGGTAAGAGTTTTGCGGTTGATTACAGCTTAGGAGAAGACAGAAAATCCGTAGTGCTAAAGCTTAAGGATGGAGAAGATGAAGATGGAACTGCGAACGGTGTTATCGTAGATCCTCTGAAGTTATACGTTCCGAAGCTTAAGGTTGAAAAGCTCATCGATGGGAAAAAGGGATTGCTGAGAATTGAAAAAGAAAAAGAAAAGAGCCTTGAAATAAAAGTTGAGAGCAGTGGAATGATTAAGTATTTGGCATTCGTAGATGCTGAAAACTTGCCTTCTAAGCCAGTAGATTTTCCATACGGGCTCCTAAAGTTTGAGATCGAAGTCAATCGTGGCGACGAAGCGGAGATACGAATTACCTACCCATCGCTCCAAGACATGATCGACGACAATGGAAAAGCAAAGTTCTACAAGTTCAATCCAAAAACTCTGGAGTGGAGCGTTTTCGATGCAGAAGTGGAGAACAACACCGTAATTCTTCGCTTCAAAGACGGTGGTTTTGGCGATGAAGACGGAGTTGCAGATGGCGTTATAAGCGACGATGGTGGTGTTGGCTGGGCGGGATATGCTGGGCTTTATGGAGCTTCAATATGCAGAGATGAAAAAACCAACGAAACCCATACGTATTGGATCTACGTTCCTTCAGGGGATAGCTTCAACATCAGCGTTTACGATGGAGATGGGTTTATTGTAAGGGTCTACTATCCAAACGGAACCCTCTACGGTAGCTATACTGCACCTTCGAACAATGCTTGGAATAATTTCATAATCAACACGAACTTGGCTTTTGGCTGGTGGAAACTTGAGATTTTTGAAGACTCTTGGCCATCGAACAACGGAAACTACTACGGCTTACGAGTCAACGGAACGGATGATATAAACATAAGGGTAAATCATAGCTATAGCGTAGGCACAACAATTATGTACGGCACACCTGATAGTGTCATCGTTGGAGAAGAGACCTCTCTAAATATTTCCCAAAATTACTACGTTTTTGCAGATAGCTTTTTAGTTGCTATATACGATCCTGATGGAACACCCCGCAGACCCGCATTAAGAATCGATGTTACTTCACCCGATGGTCAGAGTTCTTCTTGGACTCCTTCTGATAATGACGTATGGGCAACGCAAACATTTTCCGGAACACTTGGTGTTTGGCGGATCACAGTAACACAGATCAGAGACTTCAACGACTATACTGCTGGAGGAAACCACTACAGACTCGCAGTAAACCTAAGCGATGGATTATACTTCAAACCTCCAAAACTCATGAACATCAACGGAAGAGTTCTCCACGATCTCTATCCATTGGGGAGGAACGAGAGCGAGGACATTGGAATTCGAGGTGTCGAAGTCCTTTTTGTTGAAGACAGAAATGGTAATGGAGTTCCAGACAACGGCGATAGGGTTTTGCGAAGAAATTACACAGATGCGAACGGGAACTTCTCGTTTACAGCGGTGAAAGACATAACGAGGACTTACTTCGTCGTCGTGAACTCGAAAACAATTAATGCGACGAATGCAAGCTTAAGCTACAACTCCGGTTTCGACATAAATTACGTATGGGCTGAGCAGAGCTATCAGAGCAACGAGAGCGACTACAGCGAAGTGATTTGGTTCTTCGGAGGAAGAGATGCAAATAGGAGCGATAACGTCAGCGTTAGCAGTAACACCTTCTCGGGAATTGCGGAGCACTACGTGAAAATAAATCCAAGCTCGTATAACGAAGAAACAATCTACTTTGGCTTCAACTTCAGCGTAGTTGTGAACGGAATTGACGAAGATCATGACACCGCGAATCCAAGATATTGCCAAGGTTGCCTAAGGCAGTTCGTAACAAATGCGAATGCAATCCAAGGAAAGCAGAGGAGCTACTTTGTCATGGCAATCGAAGCGAACGAAATCGATGGAAATGCGAAGTGGTGGAGAATAGATTTGAACAGCACGCTTGGAGCTATTGGAATCAGCGAAGCTTTGGATCTGAACGCGACAGTTCTAAATCCAAGCATGGAAGTGAACGACACGAATCCGGGGTTTGTTACCTACGATTACACCAGCAAGTCCCTTGTTTCAGTCCCCACGCAGACCGAGATCCCAGTTGGAGTCGGCGACGATGGAATCCCCTTCAGCGGAGACGAAGAAAAGCTTAGAGCAATTCCAAAGCCAGAGATCGAGATCTACGGCGGAGCTTTGAATCCGATTTTCAACGTAACTTCTACTGCCACAGGGGTTGAGTTCAGAGACTTTGCAGTCTTTGGAAGCCAAAGCAACACTTATCCTGGAGCAATAAGGGTCTACGGCAACGATTTTGTTGCTGAGAACGTATTCGCAGGCTTAAGGGCTAATGGAACTGATCCGAAACTCAGCGGGCTTAACAGGACTGGAGGAGCTAACTTCTGGATCGAAGGAAATAACTCGACGGTTAAGAACTCGATCATCGCCTTTGCCGAAAGATATGGTTTGCTTTTCTACACTTCAAACGTTAAAGCTGGAAAAGCTGAGAACGTCATCGGATTTAGAAACGGTCTAATCTTCGATGGCGGGGACAACTTTGGTGCTGAAAATCTTGCGAGCAACGTCACGTTCTCGATCTGCTTATCCGCAAAAGCGTCTGCAAATGGAATAGAGAGCAACACAGCCTTGGAAGGCATTTCTGTTCAGAACTGCACAGTCGAGACCAACGGAATTGGAAACGAGACTGGAGCGATTTCCGAGATCGCCGGTGTCAGAATAAATGCGAACAACAGCTTGGTCAAGAACAACTTGATAAGGGAAAACGGGATCGGAATCTTGGTTTCCAACCGCTACAATGATACCGCAACGAAACAAGTCTTCAACGTCACGATCACGAAGAATGCGATATACAACAACTCGAAGCTCGGAATCGATTTAGCGAATGGAAGTGATTTCGCAATAGCGTTCAGAGGAGACAACGTAACCCTAAACGATGGAGCTTTGAACTGCAATCAGCCGAACTGTGGAATGGATTATCCAGTTATCACCTACGTTGAATTCGACGAAACCGAGAACGAACTTTACGTCGAGGGATTCATAGGCAAAGAAGACGTTGGCGGTTCTTCAGCGTTCGCAAGTGCAAAAATCGAGATCTATTTGGTCAACAACTCAACGCAGGGAGACAATTTGATCGGGAACAACTGGAGTTACACTTCGCAACTCGCAAACCACTACGGAGAAGGCTACATTTATCTTGGCGAACTATATGCAAACGCTACAGGATACTTCAATGGATCGATAAACGTCGCTGGAAAGGGAGTTGAATTAAACTCGTTGATAACTGCGACTGCAACGCTCAACGGAACTTCAGAGTTTGGACCGAACTACCTACTCAGAAAGAGAATAAATATATCTGCGGAGATCACAATAGAGAACATGGGAGCAACGATAAGGGTCAAAGCCTTTGAGAAGGCTAAGAGCGTGAAAGTCTACTGGAAGAAGCCGTCTGGGCTTGTAGTAGCTTCGATGTCTGGCGATTACATCGACAACGGAAGCTCTGACGGCATTTACTGGTGGAAGTTCAACCTGAATGCAGGCGAGGAGAAGTTCGTCTATCTCAAGTTAAGCGGTAGCGACTTCTCGATGCTCGAAGCCTTTAACATCGGTGTCGATCCATGATCGCCAACTTTTTCACTCTAATCTCGTTTTGGCTTCTGTTCATCGCAATCTCAGTGCTAAGCTCGGGATTTCTTATTTGGCTCGGGTTAAGGGTGATCGGTAAGAAGAGAGGCTTTTTAAGATGCGTATTTGCGAGCTTGATTGCGAACGTTTCAGCCTTCGTTCTAACCTTTTTGATCTCCTTAGCTTTAACAGCTTCGATCGTATTCGTCCCATACTTCATACCTCTTTTTATGCTCACTCCACTCATAGCGTTCCTGATCTACCTATACGTCCTCAAAACACTCCTCGACGTTGGTTTCATCGAAGCCTTCGTTGCGACAATCGTTGCAATGGTCATCGCCTTCATACTTGGAATACTGCTTTTGGCGGTGTTCGGGATTTGGCTCTTCTTAACTCCCCCGCCACAGATTATGCACTTCGGTGTTAGATTCTAATTGCACAAAAATTTTAATCCCTCGGACGATTTTTTTCATGCGAAACCTGATCTTAGCAATCCTGCTCCTCTTTGCAATCCAATGTGCTGGAGCTTTCGAAGTCCAGAAGTCGATCAAGGCGGTCGCAGTGACGAGCGGGGAGGAACCTGAAGGTGTCGTCATAAACGTAACTGTAATCATAAGAGATGGCGAGGGAAGGGTTTTTGTCTCGACCACTCCCTTCACTGAAATAGACATGCAAGGAAGCGCTCAGCTCTCAGCTCTTACCGCCTGCGATCTTCTTGGCATCGACTTCACGAAGTTCGACTTCTTTTACGTGATCGAGGCAGATGCGCCAATTGTTGGTGGACCCTCTGCGGGAGCTGTGATGACGATTGCGACAATCTCAGCGCTGAAAAACCTTGACATCGACGAAAGTGTCTACATGAGCGGGATGATCTACCCAGACGGGTTCATAGGACCCGTCGGTGGCTTAAACTACAAGCTCGAAGCTGTTGCAAAGAACGGAGGGAAGATCTTCTTGATCCCGAGCGGGCAGAGCGTTATAACCGTTGAAGAGAGAACGATTCGGAGAGTTGGGATTGTAAGCGTTGTTACAACCGAGCTGAGGGAGCTCGACTTAGTGGAATACGGGAAAAAGCTCGGCGTAAAGGTCTTGGAGGTTAAGGACGTGAACGAGGCGCTCCGCTACTACACTGGTTACGAAATTGCGAAACCAGTTGCGAGCGTAAATCTAACGCTTTACTCCGATGCGCTCAAGCTTCTCGCTGACAAAATGCGTGAGAGCATTGGGGAGCTGAAGGGCTACGAGACAAAGGAGGCAAGAGAGCTGATCAACAAAGCCGAAAGGAGTTACAATGCAGGAAACTACTACACCGCAACGAGCGAGTTCTTCCAGGCGAAGATCCTCATGAGATACGAGATGAACAAAAAGACACTCGTCTCGGCGCATCAGATAGAGAACGAGATTGCAAGCGTAGAAAGAGAGATCTCTCAGCTTAAAGACTACCTCAAAAAAGCTCAGATCGGAGTCAACTCTATCCAGATAATCGCTGGAGCACAGGAAAGAGTTGCAGAAGCTGAAAATGCCTTAAGACTAGCGAAAAAAGCAAAAAGTCCTGAAGATCTGCTTTACAACCTCGCCTACGCAAGGGAAAGATGCGAAAGTGCAAAGGTTTGGCTCTCACTTCTTCCGCAAATAAAAGAGGACTACGCTTTGAGCGGTGAAGAGATCAAGAAAAGAGCCGAGTTCTACATAAACCAGGCGAACTCGATCATAGTCTACGCTTCCTCGCTCCAAGGTTATCAAGACTTAATCACGAGCGCTTACAACTCGCTTGGGATCGCAAAGAAGCTATACTCGGAATCACTTTACGCCGGCGCTGTATTCGAAGCTTTGAACGCAATAACGGATGCGAGCATCTCCATCGAAGCAAAATATGGTGGACTTAGAATAGAGGAGAAAAAGAAGAGCGCTGAAATCGCAATTGCAGAAGTTGAGCAAATAGGTTATCCGATTCTTCCGATTGCCTACTTTGAGTTCGCAGAAACTTCACAAAATCCCTATGCGAAACTCCTTTACTACTCGCTCTCGGAAAGGATTGCGAAGTTCATGCTGAACGTTGCGAAGGTTAAGGGAGAAAGGGAGCTCGTCCACTCAGCGTATGAAGAGATCCCACAAAAGACACCCGAAACAAGGGGTTCGCTGAAAAGGATAATAGAGTCGCCTGGTTTCGAAGTTGCGATTGCCTTGCTCTCGCTCTCTTTGATCGCCTACAGGATCAGGAAGAGGTAGCAAAGAGCTCCCGCAGAGAGAGTGCCGAGGAGGTTAACTGCGGAGTTGTTTAGGTATCCTTTTTCTTCAAGGGTTGCACCTAAGAAGCTGTCAACGTGAATTCCGATGAACGATGCAAGTATTATCGGAATAGCATGGGAGAGTTCAGAGATTCCGAGTGAAAAGGATAGGACAAAGATTATGAGACATCCAAGCAAAGCGGAGATCTCTCCGATCACAGATATCCCTCCACTCGTTCCCGGGGCGACCTTTTTGAAATTCGTTATCAGATAAACGTTCTTCGCCGTTTTCCCGATTTCGCTCGCCATTGTGTCGCCCAAAGCTGTTGCGACAGTGGCAACGAATGCGAGTGCAAAAATCGGATCTTTCGTAACCCCGAAGTTCATTGCGAAGAAGAGTGGAGCTAAACTGTTTCCGAAAACGTTCGAAAACCCTCTTGCTCCTCCGGATGGCTCGGCGATTCCAAGGCTTAGTTTTACCGAATACTTATACTTCGTAATAATCGAGCCGAGGAGATAGAAGGCCAAAAGTGTTGCGAAGAAGCTAAGGTCTGTGAAGAGAATCGTCACCGTGCCAACGATGGTTGCGCTCATCAGTCCGCTCTCATCTGCGATCTTGGCTTTCAGGGCAAGCAAAGAAATGAGGAAAGAGATCGTGAAAGCAATCGCCAAGTCTTGCAAAGAGGCGGTTGGGATGTAGATTCTAAAGATCGCAAACGTCGTCGCAACTGCGATCAAGAGAAGAACCCTTTTATCTGCGTTTGTTTTGATCGTCTCCATCAACGCTGCCGAAAGCGCTCCAGCGAGCGAGATGAAGACGATGTATTCAACTGGGAGTAGTGTTGCATTGATCAGACTGAAAAGCGAGAAGTAAAGAATCGAAGCTGACGTGTAAATTGCGATATCCCAAAGAGGGTTCCTGCGGAATTCGTAGAAGAAAAGAAGGAAGAAGGAAGCGTAGATTATCTCCTTCTGCATGAATATCGCCAAAGCTGATAAAATAGTTGCGGTAACCAAAACCTCAAAATCTCTCGCAAAGTGAACTGCATAGAAAAAAGTCGCTATGAGAGCGATGGCAAAGATGAGCCTCGGATCCAAGATTATTCCGACGAGGGCTACAAGCGAAAGTAAGACGTGAAACATTGAAAAAGGTTAAGTAGTTGGGAATTTAAATCTTCGAGTGCTCCGATTGCTATACCGCATCAAACTCGAGAGGGAGGTGAAGAAGAGGGGGAGATTTCCCGAGCACATCGTTGTCATCTGTTCCAGTTTCGGAAAGAAGTTCAGAGATTTCGTTGGTTGGTGCGAGAAATTCGGGATAAAGGAGATAACGATCTGCACGAAGGAGAAGTTTGACCTCGATTGCTTGAAAAGCGAGAAGGTAAGGATAAACGTCGTGAACTTCTCTGGGAGGGGGGAGATAGTTGAGGCGATAAGAAAAATAGCGGAAAAAGTGCTGAAGGGGGAGATAAGGGTTGAAGAAATAAACGAGGAGCTATTTGAGTCTCTTCTAAGCCTGCGCTCCCAGCCGGATTTGATCGTGAAGGCTGGGAAGGAGATTCCAGATTTTCTGATATGGCAAAGTATATACAGCGAGCTTCTATTTACGGACGTCGATTGGGAGACGATTCGCTACATAGACTTTCTGCGCATCATTCGTGAGTATCAGAGGAGGGAGAGGAGGTATGGTAGATAATTTGCGAATCGTTAGGGTCGTTGCGGATTACCAGTTTGGTGGTGGCGCTGGAAAAGCGCTTTTTCCAGAAAGCTGTGAATTTCTGCTCTCGAAGAACGGAAAGATAAGGCAAATCTTGGACAAAGGTAAGAGAATTGCGACGCTTAAAGCTGACACTGGGCTCCTAACTCTGAGCATCGAGGGGGCAAGAAGACTCCACAGCTTTTTTGCTTTCCCGAGGCTAAGAGTGGTCGTAACGAACGAGGTCTCGGAGTTCGTCGCAGATGGAAAAAGCGTTTTTGCGAAGCACGTTGTTGCGGTCGATGAGAAAATAAGGGCTAACGACGAAGTCCTGGTCGTCAACGAGAAAGACGAATTGTTGGCGACTGGAAAAGCTCTGCTCTCGGCGTTTGAAATGCTGGCGCTGAAGAGAGGTGTCGCAGTGAAGGTCAGGCAGGGGGTAAAATGAAGGTCGACAGGAAGAAGGGCGTTCTCGTGGTCGAAAGCTTTTCAAAAGCGAAGGACATAGCTTTTGATGGTTCAATCGTTGCTGGAATCGGTTGCAGATTCCGTAAATTGGTTGCAAAGGAGATAATCATCGGGAAAGGAAGTCTCGTAATGCATGCGAAGGCTGAAAAAATAGTGCTTGGCGCTTCGTCGATCTTCGGAGTTTTGGATTGCGATGAAGCGATTTTGATGAACAACTGCGTTGGAAAGCTTTTGGTTGCAAAATCTGCGAGAATTGCTGAAAATTGCAAGGTCGAGGAGGTTAGAGCTCAGTTTTTGGAGATCTCAGGTAGCTCGAAGGTTGAGAGGGTATTCGTCGAGAAGTTGCGCTTACAAAAGTTTTAAGGCTTGAAGTAGCCTTCACGAATCAGATCCAAAGGCAGTTTTTTCTTGTGAACCGCAGTAGCAACCAATGCTCCCTTACACCCAATTTCGTGCAGTTTTTTAAGATCGTCGAGCCCTCCAACTCCGCCACCAGCGAGAACTGGATTCTGGGAGACTTCAACAACTTTGGAAACGAGCTCGAAGTCAACGCTCATTGTTCCGACGCTTTTTACGTTCAAAACTATTACACCATCGAGTTCCAAGGTGTTGAGAAACTCGATCGCTTCACGAAAATCTCTGAACTTCTGAGAACGGTCGACGAATTTGTCGAAGAAATCCAAGCTGACGTAGCATTTTCTGTCTATCCTCGTGATGTCGAAGGTCTCGGTGCCTAAAACAGGCTTGAACTTAATGCCCTTCAGCTCCTCTACTTCCCTGAAACCGCAGTCCGCAATTAGCTCCTCAACTTTTCCCGCAAGCGCTTCAACGATTTGAAGGTTCTCACCTTTTCCAGCGATTCTGTCGAGGTCTGCGACGTAGAGAAACCTCGGCTTGAGAGTTTCTACGATCGAAATAGGATCGCTCGTTCTAAGGATGAGACTTTTTTCTTCGATCGGTCTATACTTCTCCCTCTCCCCTCTTTCAGCGTGAACCGCAACCCCATTTCGAATATCGAGAACGAAGAATATCTTCACGACTCAACTACTGCTGGGCAAATATAACGCTTTTGAAAACTATGACGACGTTCGTGTTTAGGTTGGTTTCGATCATCGCTATCGGTAGATCTGCCTTTTTACACATGCAGGGGTTAATACCATGGCAATTTTCAGCTCTTAGAGTTGTGTTTAAAAGCTCAAACCCATCAAAGAACCTACACCACGCATCCTGGTGTTCAGTGTCTTTCACCATTACATAAGCACGATCGAATTTTCCTTTCCATTGAACCCCCACGCCGCCGATATTGACGCCCTCAAGTCGTGAGAAAGTATAGGGTTCGTTCTCCTTCACCAATACCTTTATTCTGCCAGACCCTCCCGCGGAGAAGTCCCCCTCCAGCGTGGGTATCGTCATCAGCAAATACATACTCGTTCCAGCGGTCGTGTTCACGAGGATCCTCGGCTCATATAGGAGCTTTGAGTATTCTCCCTGTTTCGAGAAAATCGCCCCTCCCTCTATCGAGATCATCCAGTTCCCGTATTCGTATCTAAGAATCCCCACGGTTCTGTTCAAGACGCACGCTTGTCTATCGAACTGTCCAGCGCAGTTGCTGGGATCAGAGATCCTGCCCGTGGATAGGTTAAGGCAGTAAAGTTGGAAATTTGGAAGGTCTACGCAGTCGGAAATAGAGTTTGAATCATTAACGAAGGCAATGATAAACTCTGGTTCACCTTTTTCCAAGGAGATCATACCACCTTGGAGCTCGATTTCGACGCTTTGTGCAGGCATACCGCCGAACGCTACTGAGTATACGATGTGCTCAATTCTCTTAAAGCTCTGCTCCAAACTTTGCGACAGAACACTTCTCTTCATGTCCTCGACCATGCTGTGAACTTGCACGAAAACGATTGCAAGAACCGCCATCACGATGCCGAAGATGTATATGTAGCCCGTAACCTCTGAAACAGCGTTCCTCATCAGCTCACCTCGATCGAGACTATGACGAGCCGAATCTCACGACCTCCAGCGTTGACGACCACTTTCTGATCACCGCAATCGTTGTCTTCTAAAACTCCTGTGTCTACCCGCTCTATGGCTTTTTTCCACAGCTCGCAGAACTCGCTCTCGATCTCAAGCCTCGTTGCGCTGAAGACAGTCGTGTTATCGTGTCTCATTCTCATCGTCACTTTTCCACTTGCAGAGAAGTTCCCGGTGAAGTTGTAAAACGTGAAGTAGATTGTATCGTTTGTAGCGATTATCGAGGGCTCAGAAATCGGTATCGGCACGACTCTGCCATAAGCCTTCTCAAAAATCCCGGACTCTAAGGTTACGATTCTTCCAGCGACTTCGATGTTCAAGTTTCCGAGGTTGTGAGTTTGGGTTGTTGCACCTTGGAAGCTTATCTTCGCTCCCTTGCTCGTGTAAACGCTACCCATTGTGAGCTGAATCGCCTTCATCGTTGAAACTTCGCTACCGAACTTCATCCTCTCGACGATCTCCTTCATTTCCGCCATAGTCTTTACCGCATTTCTGTAGTTTATGTTGTCGACATTAGAAAAAATGGTGGGATAAGACATCATGTAGATGATTCCGGCTGTTAGCATCATTACAAAGATTACGAGCATCGCTCCAAACGTTTCTGAAACAGCTTTGGAGTTCATGGGGCTACCTCAGTATTATCTGAGCGTCTCTTCCTGAGACGATCGTAACCTTGTCCCTCGCCGAGAGTATCGGCACCTTAACCCTTTCGATTTCATTCCCCATGTTGTCTAACGCAGTATACTCGATGAACGAGTTGTTGTCGTCGTTGATGTCGTATTCTCCAAATGGTGCGTTATCCTTCACCTTGAGCTTAACGACGATCTCGATGACCTCGTCTTTCTGAATCGAAGTTATGTTCACCTTCACCACTGTGTTCGTATCAGTTTCAATTACTTCGGGTGGCGGAATTGGTGAGTTTTTACTCGACTTGACCGTTGCGCTCACGAACTTGAACGGCGATGAAATCGAAATGCTTGAGGCGTTCAAAGTTTCAGTCACATATATCTGCTTCGCTGCAATCTGGAAAGCATTGAATATCGTCTTGTAAGCTTCAACAAGCTCCTCGCTCGTCTCTGCGAAGAAGTAACAAGGCTCGTTGTTGTCTGGTCGTAGCGATGCTATTTGTCTCAAGAAATCTTGACCTCTGCCACTTATGTCGGTGCTAAAGCCAATCGTGCATATCGAGATGTTGAAGTCATTTATCTTGTAATTCTTCAGGTAGTTCGCTATGCACAACGCCTGATTCTTTGCAGCTTCGCACCAAGAGCTACCGTCACAAGATTGGGTGCAAAGATTGCAACCGTAGTAGTTTGCACCTTGATTGCAAGTCGTTGGCTCACCGTCGGTTAGCATGATGACCAGAGGTCTTAACCCGGAGATACACTCCGAGCAGTTGTTTCCGGTTTCGTTCCACACTGGTAAGACTCGTGCGCCGTAGTAGAGACCATCTGGGTGATCCGTCGCTAAGAGAGCTCTTAAGCTTAAGATCTTGCTGTTGACTGCGCTTTTGTCGTTGGTCATGTATTTGAGTGGGGAAACGTTCACTTCTACTCTCTCGGCATCTGTCGTGAAAGTCGCAAGTCCGACGGAATCCCTTTGCCCGAGCATCTTGTTGAAGGTAATCGCTGCAAGCTTCGCTGCGTCGATGCGCTTTATCAAAGCCGTTGCTGTGAAAGTAACCGAATTCTTTGTCGTAGGCACGATTACGAAAGTATATGTTCCGGGTTGTGGATTTGGTATGAAGGCTTCTGCATTGATCCCATTACTTCCGTAGTTGTTTCTCGCCTGATACCAAGTAGTTGGTGGTGAAGGACTGTTTGCTTTCATCAAAAATTCCTTGTCACCGTTTGGCTTTATAAACCAAACGTTCAAGCTCCCGTCGTTGAATAAATCGTATCCACAAGTTCTGTTTCTGTAATCCCAGTATCTTTGGTTTCCGTCCGCAAAATAAGACTCTATTCTTATCCAACTACCCCAACCTGCCATAGACCAGCTTGGCAAGTTTCCAACATCGCCAATCGCCAAGAATGTGTAGTTAACTCCCGACGGTAGTTCGAAGCTCACAGTTTGACTGTTCATGTATTCTAGAGTCTTGTTGAGGATCTCGTTACCTTTAAATTTGACAACGATCGTCAGATTTATCTGCTCTGGAGCTCTTGCAACGACCTCGATTTTGTAATCTCCCGCCGGAGCGTTGTTCTTGGAATAGCGTTTCCCTAACTTACCACCATCGCTGTAATCGCTTCCAGATTCGGCACCGTTGATGTATAGCTTTATGAAGGACTCGTCGTAACCGACGTTATACCACGGGCATTTGCTCGTCGCACTACTACAAGCTTTGCAAGCGGAGTTCGAATACCAGCTCTGTAATTTATCGGTTGTATAAGCCCATACTTCGAGTTTTCCTGAACTGCTTAGGCTCACAGTTTCCGTTACAACGTTTGGAGTAACGGTGAAGCTGTATTTCTTGAAGATCGTTGGCCATATCATACTGCCTGAAACATCTACAACATGGACAACGCTCAAATTCGTAGCTCCTTCGACGAAGAAGCCTCTGCCCTCAAGCCTGAGATGAACTTCGAACTCGTTTCCCGGGGCAACGATCCTCGGCTCAACCCACTTCTCGTAGACGATGTATGGGTTCGACTGCTGTGGATTCGTTGAAACCAACAGCCAGTTCGCATGGGTTCCGTTGCAGTCTTCTCTTCCTGCCATTTCTGCAGAAACGATTGCGTAGCACTTGTAGTCATAGGCACCTTTCTGTTGACAACCAGATGTGTCGCTGATGGTCAAGTTCACATAGATCTCTCCTCCCTGAGTTGTTCCTCTCTGTTCGGTGCCATTCCAAAGGGTTAAAGTCCAGTTCACTGTGCCTTTTATGTCTTTCGGGTTGTAGAAACTTATCTTAGCAATAGTCCAGTCGTTTAGGACAATACTGCTTGGAATAAACTCAAGCCTCGGTTTTGGAACGAAGGGACACTCTACGGTCTTATTATACTCTACTTTAGGCTTCTCATCCGATTCGCTCTCAGCCTTCCAGCTGAGAGTTTCTCCGCTTGTGTTTACTTTCATCACACTTCCATCGTTCGAAATAAACAACGTCAGACCAAGTCCGCTGACAGCGGAAACTTTTCCCCCCTCCACCCTAAGAGAAACTATGTCCGAAATCTCATCAAATTTCACGTTGTAGCCTATACCACCAATGCTCGAGGGCATCCTTATGTTCGTCGAAATCGTCCCGTTGCTCGGGAGTATCAAAACGTAATCTGTGTAAATTGCAGAGATCTGTGACGCAACGTCTGCGAAGTTGTTCTCCATTACCCTAACGATTTGAACATCGCTTAAAGTTTCGTGGAGCTGTAAGCTCATCACAACTACGAAAACGCTCAAAATTCCCATCAAAATTAGGTATTCAACGAGGATCGAAACCCCCTTATCATCGACATCCCGTGCCATCACAAAAACTCACCTCCGCATTCTTAAATTCCACTTTCTCTTTGCTCACATAACAAATCCAACCATTCTTAGCGCAAAGGATTTCGATTTGCTTCTGAACTTCGTCGCTATCTACACTTGGGCTTATTTCCATTAAATTTCTTATCTCTTCTTTCGGGAAAGCCAACATGGTTCTTGAGCTCTCCATTCCAGCGATCAAGTTCTGTGCGTAGATGTATGAAAGGGAGAGAACGATTACCACTACAGCAGCTGAAAAGATCAAGATCATCTGCCCCTTTTCGTTCATCGCCATAGCGTCAACCTCACCTCTGCAACTTTTGCACCTGGGCATAGAGTTTCAAAATTACCTACAACAAACCTACTAACCCTTACAGCGTTTGGCGTAGGGGTTTTGTTAAAACCGTCAAGAACGAAGACCTTTATCTCTCGAGTCGTCTCGTTTACGAGCAGAACTTCAACCCTGCCGTTCGCAGTTATGTTCGAAAGAATTGCAGTCAGAGTCTCTCTGAACTCTTGTGGGGTGTTGCAGATACTGTCTGCGTCGCAACTTAAGTTTCCAAGCATCCCCTTCAAAGTCTCGTTTCCTCCACTTGTGTCAAGAACCCTCAGGATGTCGTAACCCAACTGCTTCAGCTGAACGTTCTCGAACTCGCTCCAGGCAGGAGACATGACCACAGTGCTCTGGAAGATTGTATAGGTGGCAATTAGGAGTAAGAGTGAAGCTGCAACGCCTTCGAGCGTGAAAGTCTGCCCCTTCAGATCCATATCCTCACCTCCAGCTTTGCAACACATCTACTACCAACAACGAGTTTGCAGTTGTCAATGAAACTGCTGTCGACGTAGACTATCCTCTCGAACTTCATCAACTGCGCTCCAGAGCTAAGGTCTCCGTGGTTAAGAAGTGGTTGGGAATTACTAAGCAAAAGGGAACCATTTAAATTTTTCAGCGAGACATTGAGCCCGTAGGAAATAGGTGAGCCAAACATCGTGAGATTGAGTCCGAGGTATTTCTTCACTTCTCTTCTACACTCATTGTTAGCCATGAGCTCCGCAAACTTCTTGGTTTTATTGAAGTCGATGTGGTTGTATTCTTTCTTGTTAAACGTAACGGTGGTGTTTATGGCTATCAAACCCGGTCGAAATTCCATGCTCGTGCAGTTGATCACATCCATGCCCTCCCAGTCTGAAGGGTAACCGGGATCTTCGGCGAGCAACGCAGCAATTCTATAAGCCTGGTGAGCTAAGCTTATCTCACTCCTGACGTCCGCAAAAACCCCAGGCAGAAAGTTGGCTACGAAGATAAAGGTGAATAGGAAGATTGAGAGTCCGATGAGTAGGTCGAGACTTAGCTTACCCTCATCCATCGATAAAATTTGACATAGAACACATATAAGCATTTTGGTTTTCATCATTATAATAATTAAAAAGTCTCGCAGACAAAGTCGGGAGCTCAAAAAGCGTCCACGATCGCAACTTCACGATTTAAACATTTTGTTTCCCCAAAGCGTTCGTTAAAAAAATCGATGAAGAGATCTGGATTTGATAGGGAGACGACTACGCTAATCCACTTTTTCTTTTTATTTTACGACGCTCTCGATAGAAGTTGTGAGCCTCAACCCCTTGTATTGCTTGTTCACGAAACGCTCCCGTTCTTCCAAGGTGAGCATCGCCGATAAAAAATCAGAGAAGCCTAAAAACCGCATTTATTATTGCGAGTGTCACGAGCTTGTCTTCGCCTATGGGTTCGCATATTATCACTTTCTTCCCCTCGAAAAATCCCTCTTTCCTTCCCTCGCCCTTCGGAAATCCCAAGATCTCGGGCAAGTCTTCGGTTACGTGAAGCCCGTAGGAGATGAACAACGGCACAACGTAAACGACATCGCTCTTCATGCTCCTTATCGCTTCATCTGGCGATGGCTTCCTTTTCCTCGCAGCGAAGGCGATCTTCACTTCTTCAAACATCCCTGTCTTTTCAATCCTTTCCCTGTGCTTTTCCATGACCTCTTTATAGTGCGAGAGTTGACTTCCGTGACCAACTATAACCAAGCCAGCCATCAGATCACCTCACGTAGATTATCGAGTTGTTCGACTCTATCGTAACTTCGCTCGCCAAACCCCTTCTAATCCTTTCCTTGGAGCAAAGATCCTCAAGGACAACGATCTCGGCATCACCGAGAAGCTTCGGATCGAAGTTCTTGTCCGCCAGGATCAGAAGAGATCTTTTTCCCACATCGAACTTTCTTCCATGAGCGTTCACAACCAACACATCGCAGAGATCCACTTTGAGTTTCGAAAGCGCAACTTGGACGCTCGATATTCCCGGCTCGATTTCCGCTTTTTTAAAGAATTTCCCAAGCCCGGCAACCATCGGATCCCCAGTTGAGAGAACCGCAACCTCTTTTTCACTCGCCTCTTTTTCGATCTGCGAATAGACTTCATCCCCAAACTTCTTCAAGATCCTAACGTCTCCCTTTATCCAATTCTCAGCAAGCTTTAAAGCCCTCTCGCTTCCGTAAACGACTTCAGATCTCTCGATCAAAGCCTTCGCTCTGTCTGTGATATGCCCCTCACAAATTCCTACCCCAATAATCCTCAGCAATTACATCCACCTCCGCACCAAAACGTTTCGCCTTCTCGAACAAATCCTCTTTCCCCGCCCACCTCTTCAGCAAACCCCTATAGCCAACGATGATCTTCTTTCCCTCGTGCTCCGAGAGGATCTCATCCAAATGAACCCCAAAAACAAAGGGCTGGAAGTCTGGATACTTTCTCCTCGCATACTCCCACGCCTTTCTTCCGGTTGCAATCGCGATCTTCGAATACCTTTTCGCAATCTCAACCTTTAGGGCAACGAGTTCCTTGCACCAAGGCTCGACGAAGCCAGTGGTTCCAAGGATTGAAATCCCACCTTTTATCCCGAGTTCTTCGTTCTTTGTTTCCTTCGCAACCCTTTTCCCTTCGGGAATTTCGACGAGGACTCCTCCTTTGTAATTCGTCAACTTGCACACTCTGCTGAAGTTTTCAAGAATCTGCTTCATTGCGCTCTCGCTGACAGCTTTTTTGCCGTTGATCTCGCCAATCCCATCTCCGAAAACAACCCTTTCGCCAATGGCTTTTGCATGGACTTCGATGCCATTCGTTGCATCGAACTCGTGATCTCCTGCGAACTTCGTTGCGATCGCAAACCCATTCTCCGCTTCTACCTCAACTTTGACGTCTATGCCAATAGGTGTTGAAACGCTCACAACTTCGAACTCGTATTCGAGAGAAGCTATTGAAGCGACGATTGCTGTGGAAACAGTGGTTGCGGTCGTTATCCCCCTCCTAAGGTAGCCATCCTTTTTCAGAATAAAAAGCCCGCTTTTAACGAGAGCTTCAGCCGTTTCATTGCACCACTCTTTGGGATACTCGTAGAGCTCAATCGGATCTCTCAGCATACTCTATTAGGCAATTGAGAATCGCTGCACAAACGTTGCTACCGCCTTTGCTTCCCTTCGTAGTTATCGAGGGCAAATCCAAGCTCGAAATTCGTAGCTTCGACTCTTCAGCGTTAACGAAGCCGACAGGTGTTGCGACGATGAACCTCGGCTTGTATCTCTCTGCGAGCTCGTAAACCGCAATCGCTGCGGATGGCGAATTTCCAATTGCAACAACGCTCCCTTCGATGAGCTTTGCAATCTTTCTGAAGCCTGAAGCGGTTCTCGTGTCATCACCTTCTGCGAAATCTGTTGCGCAAATCGAACCCGTTCTTAGCCCGACTTTTACCATCTTCACGTCAACGATTATCCTTGCCCCATCCCTTATCGCCTTCACTCCTTCTTCCGGGTCTCCTTTGAACTGCACGATCTCAGCAAAGCTCGGATCTCCAGTGGTTGCAATACAACGCCTTAGGATTTCGTCCTTCAGCGTATCCCCAGGAACAAATTCCCTAAGAATTTCAGAGCTTTTCTCTGCAATCTCCACAGCTTTGGACGTCTTTGCTCCCATTTTTGCGACTTTCGATTTCCTTGGTGTGAACATCTTCCCGTTTTTCACGATCGTCTCCGAATTTGGGACTATGAGCGTTGTGTTCATGTCAATCGCTTCAGGATTCCCAATGATCTCACTTACCCGCATGACTGCGATGCTTTGCCCAGTGCGGAAAGCGTTTCTCACGACGCCAATCTGCACGTCTCCACGCAGTGCGTAGATCAGTTCCATAGCTCTGATCAGATTTCCCCTCCTCGAAGAGCTCGATGGATTGTAGATTGCGATCACAAAATCGCCTTGGAGAGCGTAAACCAACCGAGACTCGATGACGTTCCAAGGGACGAGGAGGTCGCTCAAGCTTATGACAACGTGATCTCCGCTTATCGGACATCCGAGAAGCGAGGAAACTGCGTTAACAGCGGAAACCCCCGGGATGACTTCAACGTCAACATCTACGTTCTTCTCCATTAGAAACTCGTAGACAAAGGGCAGTATTCCGTATATGCTCGGGTCTCCACCGCTCACGAGTGATACAACGCTGTTTTTAGCGAGCTCAACAGCTATTTCGACACGCTTCATTTCTTCCCTCATTCCAGTTGTCACGAGCTTCTTGTCCTTGATGAGATCCGAGATCTCCTCAACGTATTTCTTGTAGCCCACGATATACTCCGATTTTTCGATGGCTTCAAGCGCTTTTAGCGTTAAAAGTCCTTTACCAGCGCCGATTCCAACGACGTAGAGTTTACCTTGCGATTGCAACCGTAACACCCCCATAAACTCTTTTTCTGAGCAGAAGCTCTCCAAAACGAGAAAACTTCAAAGCACATCCTTCTGCAACGTTCTTAACACCAATAAGCTTAGCCTTTGTCTCCTCTAAATCCATTTGATTCAAGTCCTGTTTCTTTACAAAAAAGAGCGGTCTTTTAATCGCATCCGCAACTTTAACGATCTCGCTGTCCTCTTTTCCCTCTACGGTTGCGATCACTCGCACGTCTTCGAAGCTAAGCCCACACTCGCTCAAAGCCTTGGAGATCGCTTCAAGTATCTCCTCCGCTGTTGCGTTTTTCCTGAAGCCGATGCCAACTGCTACGCCGTCGCTGAACTCCATCGCAGTCGTTATCACCGCCTCGATTCCGAGCTGAGAGAGGTGTTGAGCAACCTCATTCCCCCCGTGGTGACCGCCGAGCAAAACTACTGCGTGTTTCATGGGCTTGTCGATCACGATAACCGCTGGATCGACCCATTTGCTCCTTAAGAATTCAGAAATCCCCCTGATTACGATCCCCGAAGCTAAGTATGCGACGATGCAGTCGAAGCGCATTAGCTCTGCCCAAATTTTTCGATCGTAAAAAACGAGCTTCGTGTGCCATCTCTTTGCGAGATGCGCAACTATTTCAGAAAGCTTCTCCTTATCCTTCTCGAAGCACAGAACCGCTATAGAGGTGAGATCTGCCCTCATAGCCGTGAACAGCTCTCCCGATTATTATGACCGCAGTCTTCTTAATCCCCATTTCGCGCATCTTTTCCCCAAGCTCCCTTAGCGTGCAGAAGAACTTCTTCTCATCCTTCCTCGATGCTTTGTAAACGACTGCGCAAGGCTCTTCGAGTCCACGAACTTTCCCAACCTTCTCCGCAATGTAGTCCGCTTTGTCCGCCCCAAGAAGTATCACGAGAGTCAAAGGCAGTTTTGCAAGCTCCTCAAGGTAGTCTTCGCCTAAAGTTCTCCCTCTCGGTCGAATTATTGCGACGCCTACGATTTCTGGAGTCGTAAGTTCTATTCCGAGCGATGCGGATGCGGAGAAAACACTACTAACTCCGGGGATGATTTCTGAATCGATCCCCCTTTTCCGTAACTCTCTGATCTGCTCCCATAAAGCGCCGAAAATGCTTGGATCCCCGCTTTGGATCCTCACAACGATTTTTCCATTTTTTACATGCTCCTCGATCAAATCCACGATCTCCTCAAGGCTCATCCCATGGCTGTCAACTTTCTCCCCCTTGAACTCTTTAAGCGCCTCTCTTTCGATTATCGAGCCGGGATAGATTATCAGATCTGCTTTTTCGAGCAGTTTTCTCGCCTTCACAGTCAAAAGCTCCGGATCTCCGGGACCGAAGCCCACGAAGTAAACCTTCATCTCTTCGCCACCACCAAGCTGAAGTAGTCTGCGCTCTCGGGCAAATTCTTTGTAATTCTCTCGCCTTCCATAAACATCCTCTCCACAAACCAGAAATCGGAAAAACCTTGATTTTTCAGCTTCTCAGCGACTTCCTTCGGCTTCTTGGACTTCATAACCACAACGACTTCTTCTCTGTGGAATTCGGGGGTCGTGACCAAAAGCGCTTTCTCAACAAAAACTTTCGCCTTCGCCAAAGCACAGGAAACACTCGTAATCCCGGGAACTATTTCGACCTCGATCCTTGGGTTTATCTTGACGAGCTCGCTGTAAAGGTGATGGAAAGTCGAGTAAAGCATTGGATCACCAAGACAGCAAAACGCAACATCGCAACTTTTAAAGGCTAACTCCTCCGCAAGGGCTCTCACAACTTTACTCGCATCCCCCATCGGGAACTCAACAATTCTCGGCTCCCTTATATCCTTAACGAGCTCATAAGCCATTTTCCCGGGAACTATGACTTCATCAGCTTTCTTTATGATTTCCACCGCTTTTAAAGTCAACAGCTTTTTATCTCCTGGTCCAAGTCCAATTGCGTAGAGCATAGCGAAACTACTCCACGAATATAAAATTCTTTTGACATCTTTTCCGAAAAACTTAAATAAAGTAGAATTGATCGATGTCAAGGTGATTTGATGCACATCGCCGAAGGTTTTCTACCGCCAGAGTGGTGCGCTTTGTGGTTTGCATTCTCAGCGCCGTTCCTAATCTACGGAGCGGTAAAACTTAGGTCGAGAATCACCAACAGGAGGGATAAGGTTCTTTTGGCTGTGTCCACTGGGTTCATATTCGTTCTCTCAGCGATGAAGATGCCGTCCGTAACGGGGAGCTGTTCCCACCCGACTGGGACTGGTATTGCGGTCGTCTTCTTTGGTCCAGCGATAACCGCTGTTTTGTCTGCGATCGTTCTGCTTTATCAAGCTCTGTTGCTCGCCCACGGCGGAATAACGACGCTCGGCGCAAACGTTGCGTCGATGGGCATCTTCGGTCCGTTTCTCGGCTGGATAGCCTACAAGCTTCTCAAGAAAAACCAGAGAATCGCAGTATTCACCGCTGCCTTCGTTGCAGACATTGCTACCTATGTTCTAACATCGCTACAACTTGCGCTCGCTTTTCCAGCAAATCCAACGTTCTACGGCTTTCTCGATTCAGCAGTTCGATTCTTGGCGATCTTTGCAATCACGCAGGTTCCAATTGCGGTGATCGAAGCGATAATTGCGGTTGCGATTTTTGAACAAGTCGCACAAAGAGTTTCGGTGCTTGAGGTGAGCAGGGCATGAAGTTGTTCGCACCGCTTTTTACCTTGCTCGGCTGGATCGGTGCAGATGAGATGGCTGAAGAGCTCATCAAAGAGATAAATCCGGAGTTCGAACCTTGGTTCAGCCCAATTTTCGAGCCAAGCGGAGAGCTCGAAACCTTCTTTTTCACACTCCAAGTCGCAATTGGAGCGTTGATCGTTGGCTACATCCTTGGATACTTGCATGGAAGATCTTGAGAGGATTCAGGTAAAGGCGAGGAAGCTGATAAGCGGGAGCTTGAACGTTTACTTTTGCCTACTCTTAGTCTTCCTTGCGTCCATTTCCACGAAGGTTCAGCTTTTTTCCATCGTAGTCTTCACGTCTCTCAGCCTTTACGCAATCGGGAAAAACTACTTCAGGGTTCTCGAAATTCCTGTTATATTTTTGCTTCCCAGCGTTTTTGTAATCCTCCTGACCATTGAAGGCGAAACGATCTTCGAGTTCTGGGTGTTCAGGATCTCCAATAAAGCCTTGGACGTCGTTTACTCAACGTTGCTCAGGGTGTTTGCAATTCTAAGCATTCTAACGTATCTAATATCAACAACAACGCTTCCAGAGTTCATATCTGCGCTGAAAAAGCTTAGACTTCCGAGTTTCTTGGTCGAGATGATGTTCCTGAGCTACAGGTCTATACAGGTTCTCGTTGGTGAGCTGAAAAAGTTCGAGACTTCCGCAACTCTAAGACTCGGATACATCGACTTCAGAACTTCGATTTCGACGAAATCTCTGCTTGCGAGAACGATCTTCCTGAGAGCGATGGACAGAGTTGAGAAAACTGTTCTCGCAATGGATCTGCGTGGTGAGGAGTTTCCAGATGTTGCGACTAAGAGCAAGGGATTCGCAATGGCTTTTGCGATCTTAGCTTTGGGTGTGGTCCTATGCTTGAAGTGAGAGATCTCTGGTTCAGATACGACAAGGAATACGTGCTGAAGGGTGTGAGCTTCAAAGCTGACGGCGTTACAATCCTGATGGGCAGAAACGGCTCAGGGAAAACGACGCTACTGCTCAACATAATCGGGGTGCTGAAACCGGAAAGGGGAGAGATAAGGATAAAGGGAGAAAAGATTAGCTACGGGAAAAAAGATCTGAAGGAGCTGAGGAAAAAAGTGGCGTTTGTTTTTCAGAACTCAGATGACCAGATAATAGCTCCGACGGTATGGCAAGAAGTAGCCTTTGGGGCGATAAATGCGGGAAAAGATTTAGAATTGGCGAGAGAGGCGTTGAAGTTTTGCGGTCTTGAGGGGTTCGAAAGTTATCCATGCTCAACGCTCAGCGGTGGACAAAAAAGGCTTTTAACGATCGCATCAGCAATTGCGATGGATCCAGAGCTCATCCTAATGGACGAACCGACCGCTGGGCTCGATGGTGTTGCGTTCGAGAACTTCGTGCAAATTGTGAGGAAGCTTAGGAAAAAGGGGAAGAGCTTCCTAATTTCGACGCACGACTACGATCTCGCAAAAGCCATCGGAGACCACTTCGTTCTCCTCAACGATGGAAAGGTTGTTTATGAAGGCGAGGAGCTAAGGAAGGAGCTTGCAAAGCGCATAGGAGTGAGGATAGGTGATTCGATGGAGAATAAGAGGACGAAGGATGAGATAATCGGGATCGTTTTCTCAAAGCTGAAGCCAGATGCGAACAGCGTGTTCGCAGACATAGGCTGTGGAACTGGAACGGTTTCGGAATTTTTTGCGAGGTTCGTGAAAAAGGTTTACGCAGTCGAATCGGATGCGGATGCTTTTGAAGTTGCGAAAGAGAAGCTCAAGCGTTACGAAAACGTCGAAGTTGTGAAATCCGATGGCTTTGAATTCCTGAGAGACCACGAGTTGGACATAGTCTTCTTCGGCGGAACAAAGGGGATCGATAGGATGCTCGAGGTTTGCAAAGCCAAGCGTATCGTTGTGAACGCTGCGAGAATCGAAGTTGCGACGGAGGTTATGAAAAAGATGAAGGAGCTCGGAATCTTCAAAGAAATGATAATTGCGAACGTCTCAAGGAGTTATGAGCTCGCTGGATTGACAGCGTTTAAAAATGAAAACCCAGTTTTCATAATCTTTGGGTCAAGAGAATGAGACTTCGACGGATTCGCCAAACCTAAACCTTGGAAAACTCACTCTTTTTGCCGAAAGCAAGCCATGGGCTAAAATTGGCAAAGCGATTGTTGCGTCGACGAAAACCTGAACTTTTTTGCTCCTATGGTTTATCTTTCCCCAGCTTATGCCCTCTTCGAACGTGCAACCACTCAAGCCACCGAACTGCGGGGAATCCGTTGTTATCTGGATTGCATAATCATGCCCCTTGGCATCGTAGCCCTTAAGCCTTGCGACGACTTCGGTTTGCTGGATGAAGTTCTTCGGAACCCCTCCGCCGATGTAGATCACTCCTGTCTTCTCGGATTTAGCTACGAGCTCCGTCAACTCCTCGACGTCTTTTATCGTGTCAACAACACATCTCTTCTTTGCTAAGGAAGCTCCAATTCCGATTGAGCTATCTGCAATCGCTGGGCAGAAAATAGGGACCCCCTCTTCGAGGGCTGAAACCACTATGGACTCTTCCTTCGCCTTTTCCCTGACTCTCTCGGCAATTCTCTCGATTATTTCCCTCGAAGAGAAAACACCTTCGGATTCCCCGAAGATCTCGGAAATCATGAAGTCTATCTCGTTGAACTCTTTTTCACGAGCAAAAACGTCGTAAATCCTGTCGATCCCATCTCTGAAAAGCTCCTCGTCGTTTACAAACTCGTGCCCGAGGTAGTGCTTGAAACCCATCGCTTCATGGATGTCGTGGAAGAGATTCGCACCAGTGGAGACCAACACGTCTATGAACCTGTTCCTTATGAGCCAAGCGATGATTTTTCGCATTCCCGCAGGAACCATTGCTCCAGCGAGACCCATTAGAATCGTTATCTTCTCTTCGTTCAGCATCTCGAGCCAGATTTCGAAGGCTTCCCCAAGCTTTCTGCCTTGGAAGCCAGTTTTGCCCATCGATTTAAGAAGATCAAAAAAATCTCGATTCTTAACCTCTATCGGAACAGTTGGATGCATCATATCACGAAGACCGCAGCCGAGACTACGGTTACAAACTCGTTCTCGCCAACCTCCGCAACTGCGGTTATGTTGAATGTTTTCGCTGGCTCTATGTCGAACGCAGTTCTTAGCATATACGCAGCCATGTCTTCGGCGTGCTTTCCTTCTTCGCCGTTGCAGTAGCCGTGGTATTCGGTAAGGTATCCGTTGAGATTCGTGTTGTCTGGGATCGCAACACCAACGCTCGCAAATATCTTCTTCCCCGCCTCACAGCTCGTCATCCGAGACATGACGCAGAAAACTATCTGCCCTGGGGAGAGCTCTTTCAGACCCTCCTCTCTCGTAACTATCTCGCAACCGGGCGGGAAGATACTGCTAACGGTGACGAGGTTGAACTTCTCTATTCCCGCATCCCGCAAGGCGAGTTCGAAGCTTACGAGCGCATCCGCATGTTTACCGACTCCTGAAGTGAAGAAGACTTTTCTGGGCACCAATCTTCCATCTGAAACCATCGCAGATCCAGCAACTCTGCCAGCGCCCTGCTTGTATTCAACCAAACCGAATTCAGATGCCCCGAACATTTCCGTTCACTGCTCAACATCATACCAATTGAGTATTTAAGCTTTACTATTGGTTAAGGTGCTGGAATCGAGAGATGTTGAGTAAAATCCATTCGATTTGGAAAAGGAGCGTTTTTAGGAGAATTAGAAATTAAAATAAAATAGATAAATATAGATCTTGAGTTCCGTTTTAAGGAATCTTAGCCTCGAGAAATCCGTTTAAACAGAGCTCCGCAAAAAAATAGCAGATCTGGTTAGATTTAATTTACCTCTGATTGATAAAAATTTCTATTTTCTGAATTAAGTCGATCAAACTGCTCTCGCTCAAAACAAGTTCGAGAGGATTTCTGCTTTTCGTTCCAAATTTACCAAAAATGGACTCTACCGCTTTTTTAGGATTAAGGGTGAAAAATTGCAGGGATCCAAAACAAAAAAGATATATTTTGTGGTTTCAAAAAAGTTGCGGTGATTGAAACCTGGGAAGAGTTCCTCGTTTTCGAAAGAGAACTCAAAAGGTTTGTCGAGTCAGTTGAAACTAATTCAAAAATCAAAAAAGCCCTAAAATACGTCATCTCCGCAGGGGGGAAGCGGGTTAGACCAGTCATAGTGCTGTTAGCTGGAAAAATCTGTGGGGGAAGTTATGAAAGGCTCATGAACCTCGCCTTAGCGGTAGAATTGATTCACACCGCAAGCCTTGTGCACGACGACATCATAGATAGAGCAAGGTTACGCAGAAACAGACCAGCGCTTCACGTTGAATATGACTTAGCCCTTGCACTCGTTCTTGGAGATTGGCTGATCTCGAAGTCTGTCGAGCTAACTGCTGTATACGGCAAGGAGATCATCGAAGAGTCTGCGAAAGTTGGTATGATGATGAGCGAGGGGGAGATCATGGATTACTACAGCGTAAAGGAGAGATTCGATGAAGCGGACTACCTCAGATGCATAGAGAAGAAGACCGCATCTCTTTTCGCTTATTCTGCAAAAACCGCTGGGAAGATAGTTTCAGGTGATGAAAAAGCAGTTCGAAAGCTCTACGACTATGGCTACAACCTCGGAATGGCTTATCAACTCGTCGACGACCTTCTTGAATACCTGAGCGCCTTGAGGGACAAGAAATCGGACTTCGAATCCTACACTCTGCCACAGATCTACGAAGAGAAGTTTGGCTTAGAGAGTGCGGTGAAAAAAGTGCTTTCGATGATCAAAACGTTCTCTGAGAAAAGCGTTTCAAGCCTCGATTACTTTAAAGATTGCGAAGAGAAGGGGAAGTTGATAAAAATAGTTGACCACATGACAAAAGATATGCTTAGCCAGAGCGGTCTATCTCTTGAGCTTTCTGAATAATCTTGCGTTGTTCTCCAGCACTTTTTCCCACTCAGCAATCCCCGCCCCTAAGATTATTCTTTTTGCGGTCGAATCGTCGATTACGTCTGATGGTGAATGCGCATCCGTGTTCAAAACAAGATTGCAAGAGAACTTTTCCGCCATTCTCGCAACGTGACCATTCGTCAAGCAGTGTCCTTTCCTTGCGGAGATCTCAAGGAATATTCCGTTCTCTCTCGCCTTCTCAGCCTCCTCCTCGCTTAGAATCCCCGGGTGTGCGAGGATGTTTATCTCTTCATCGAGTGCAGACGAGTTCGTCCCTTCTGCAACTGGCTCCACGATCGTTTCCCCGTGAACTATCACTATCTCCGCCCCCTCTTTCCAAGCAAGCTCCACCGCCCTTCCAATTAGCCTTGGAGGGACATGCGTGATCTCGACGCCTACAAGGAAATCGATGTCGAAGTCGAATTCTTTCAGCTTGGAGAGGCTTGAAAGGATCATTGGAATCGTGGAAAAGTCTGCGTGATCCGTTATTGCGACACCTTCGTTCCCTTTGGACGCAACTCGCCTTATCAATTCCGCTGGGATTAGCTCTCCGTCGCTAAACGTTGAATGCGTGTGGAGATCGATCATGCGAAAGCATTAATATTCAGGAGATAACCTTTTCTCATGTCAGGGATTCGCCGACTCGTCCTCGACGTTCTCAAACCACACGAACCCTCGAACACATACTTCGCTTTGAAGCTCAGCGAGCTCCAAGGAATTGAGGGAGTAAACATAACTCTGCAAGAGGTCGATCAGGAGACCGAATCCGTGAAGATTACGCTCGTTGGCATGAATCTGGACTACGAAGAAATCAAGGACACGATCGAGGCGCTTGGGGGAGTTGTGCACAGCATCGATGAAGTCGTCGCAGGCAAAAAGATCGTCGAGTCCGTCAAGACCGAGCAGGATTGAAGAACCTTATAAAAGCTAAGCCGAGCTCGAAAAGCACTATCATTGGTAACGCAAGCATGGTTTGTGTAAAAACATCGACGGTTGGAGTTGCAATCGCTGCGAGAACGAAAAAGAGAACGTATGCGTGTCTTCGGTAGTATTTAAGGGTCTCATAGTTGACGACGTTGTTGCGAACTAAGAAGAACATTATCACTGGGATCTCGAAGAAGAAGCCAAAGAGTAGGATCATGAACAGAACAAATGTTACGAACTCCGACAGAGAATACAGAGGAGTGACACCATACGAGAGCGTTAGCTCGTGGAGGAATCTGATTATGAGTCGGACGATGAAGAATCCGTAAACACAGCCCAAGGCGAAGAGAAGTAAAGCGATAATCGCATAGGGCTTTACCGAAACCCTAAGCCATCCCCTCGCCCTGAGGGTTTTTGCCAGAATTGTCAGAATGTATGGAATTGCGCAGGCTATGCCGAGTGCGATCGATATTTTAAGGCTTAAAACGATTGCCTCGAGCGGTGTCAGAACAACTGGTCCGAGAAAAGAGGTTACGAGTCTCGAAAGCGTTTTTGTCTCTTCGTAAACTAAGGTTTTATTCGAAGGATCGTTTTCTAACTTGTCCGCAATTTCTCTTAGCTGTTTTGCAAGCTCTTTAACCTTCTCCTCCCCAACCTGCGGGTAGGGATAGAGCTCTTCGATTACGAAAGAAATTACACTCCCGGAAAACGGAAAAAAGGCAAAGCTAACGATCGCTATGATTGCGACGATCTTGAAAACGCTCCTCCTAATCTCAAGGAGGAAATTAGCCCAGTCCCTCGCTTCCAAGCGAACACCTCAGAGACAATACCTTTCAGCCACGAACTGCTGGATCCCACGAATTGTGTTCCTGATGAAGAAGTCCTCCCTCTTCTTTATGTCCTCGTCGAGCAAGCGGTAGTTTGAGAACTTCGAATCTTTTTCGAGCAGTTCTTGCTTCGCAATGCTTACAACCTTCTCCTCTTCTCTTATGTCCTTTCTGCACAGGATGTCGTAAACCGTTGAAACCCAGAGCTTCAACTGCTTCATAGCCCTCTCTGCGATTTCTACGCTATCCCTCTTGAAACCAAAGTGCCCAAAGCAAACCCTTTTGCTTCCGATCGCAAGCAACTTCTCAATCGTGTCCATCGCAACTTCGTATTCGAACTTCGGCGGGGTTGCGGGACGTAGATAGTAGTCGCTCTTCAACGGCATGTGGACGCCGAAGGCTTCGCCCACGAACAAGAACTCGCCGAAGACGTAGCTTTGGTGATGTGGTGCATGTCCAGGGGTGTCGAGGATCTGAACCTCTTTTTCTGCGAACACAACTTTTCCCTCGTGTATTTTGTCCTCGCTGATACCCTTCGGCTTTCCATAGACCTCTGCGATGTTTCCGAGTGCTTCAAGCGAAGCTTTCCACAGCTTTTCGGGGTTTATGAGGTGTTTTTTCCCAAACTCGTGCACGACAACGCTCGTCTCAGGATACCTCTCGACGATCTCCGCAATCCCGCCTGCGTGATCCAAGTGGATGTGCGTGAGCAAAACGAGCTCGACCTTTTTTATCTTCAAGTAGTTCAGCGCTTCGATCAACTTGGGGATCGTCGCCTTCGGACCCACGTCGATGAGCATCGCTTTGTCTTCATCTTTGACAACCCAACAGCTTATGAACTTCCTAAAGCCCTCGAGTTCTTGCGGGAGATCGACCAAGTAGAGGTTATCTGCGACTTCGATGATGTTCATGCCAATACTTCTCGAGCAATCTAATATCTTTTTCTATCCCACAGAGCTCTTGCTCTCGTTTCCTCCAATCGACTAACTGCCAAAAACTCCTCGAAGTCATCGCAAACACTCGCAATTCCCTCTAAAAACAGTTTCTCGTATTCCTCTCTGCTCGTTCCAAAGTAATCTTTCTCGCTCGTCCCCCTCCAGAAGATGCGGTTTCTCTCGTCCTCAACAAGGATGTCGGGTGAAGAGAACGGCGCACCGTAATAGTGGGGGAAGAAGTCTTCTCTCCCTATGTCCCTCTTCACGAACCTCGTCAGATCCAAGAGCACGATTTTACCGTCGCTATACACCGCTTCATAGTCTTCCCACGGGCTATAAATATAGTCGAGCTTGAAGATCTTGTAAAGGAGCTCTGCGGTAAGCTTTATGCACTCTCTCGCAAGATCTTCACGTTTCATCGAAAAACCCTCTCTGAACTCAGACAATGGTATGCCATCGACCCACTCTTGGAGCATGTAATCCTGCGAAATCGCCAAAGGCTTTGCAATGTTCTCGATTTTCGGAAAATCGATCTCTCTGAAATCTCGAATAGGTGAGTTCGGCGAGAGAACGTTTAAAGCGAATCTACTTCTGTCCGCCAAGACTTCAAAAACGTAGTATCTAACCCACGCAGATGCGAGTCTGACGGTAACGTTTTCAAACCCAAACTTGAGATCTGCGAGCACTTCTAATAGCTTTTTTTCCCAATTTTTCCTTCTTTCCTCTCTCGTGGCTCCAAAAAGGGCGTATTTTGGCAAGCGAACCGTAACGCCCCAGCAAACAAGTGAATCGTCCGCAATGTTGTCGTCAAAGAGAACCTTCATACGGGAATTCGAGATTCTCCATCTGTAGAGCGGGGACAACCCTCAAAAGACCTATTTTCTCACACTTTGGGCACCGAATAACCAGAATTCTCATCTCAAATTCCGAAAATCTACGTTTAAACGTTCCTTTTTCTTCTTTGATGGTTTCCATGGCACAACCGCACATAGGGCAAACGAGATCCATGAAGCTAATATTGCGGTTCGCTTATTAGTTTTGTGGAATTCAATCCGTTTCAAAAAAAGTATAGGAAAGGGGAAAGGAAGGTTGCTCTCGTCTATCCAAACCGCTACGTAGGTGGAATTGCAAATCTGGGGCTTCAAATTCTATATGCGAAGATCAACGAAGTAGCCTACTGCGAGAGGTTTTATGCGGATGTTTTCGATGGCTTGAGGAGCGTTGAAACCGGTAGCAAAATTTCTGATTTCGACGTTGCGCTTTTCAGCCTACAGTATGAGACGGATTACTTTAAAGCGATCGAAATTCTGAGAAAGAGTGGGTTCCAGGGGATCAAAATCGCAGGCGGTCCTTGTGTGATGGAAAATCCAAAGCCCCTTCTCAGGTTTTTCGATGCCTTTTTCATAGGCGAAGCGGACGAGAAGATCGAGGAGATCGTTCTTGCAAAAGACGTCGAGGAGCTCTCGGAGATCGAGGGCATATACACGGGAAAGGAGGAGAGCGTGAAGAGGGTTTATTGCAGACTCGACAAGCACATCGAGGACGAAATAATAGGCGATGGCGCTTATGGGAGAGCTTTTATCCTTGAGATTGGGAGGGGTTGCGTTAGAAGGTGCAGTTTCTGCCTTGTCCGCCAAATCTACGCTCCGCCGAGATGGAGAAAGTTCGAGGATTTGCCAAAGGTAAAGGGGGTTAAAAAAGTGGCGATTGTTGCACCTTCGCCAACAGATCATCCAGAGTTCAAGGAAATCGTTCATAGGCTCTGCGAACTCGGGTTTGAAGTTTCACCTTCTTCGATAAGAGCCGATGCGGTTGACGAAGAGCTCGTTGAAATTTTAAAACTTGCAAAAGTAAGAACTCTAACCCTCGCACCCGAGACTGCGTCACCAGAGCTTTCGGAGTTCCTAAGGAAAGAGATAAGCGGGGAAGATTTGAGAAACGCAGTAGAGCTTAGCGCTGGAAGCTTTGAAAAACTCAAACTCTACTACATGATCGGGATCCCCGGAGAAAGCGTTGAAGATGTGATGAGAATTGTCGAAGATGCGATCTCTTTCAAGAGGAGGTTTCCGAGGGTCGAGATCTCTGTGAATCCACTCGTTCCGAAGCCCCACACACCACTGCAGTGGCTTGGGTTCGCAGACCTCAACGAGCTCGAGGCTAAGATCTCGATACTTGAAAAGGAGAGCAAAAAGCACGGTATTGAGTTCTCCGCACCAAATCTCAAGGAGTTCGTAATTCAAACTATTCTCGCCCGGGGGGATGAAGAGGTTTCAGACCTCCTGCTTGGGAGGAACTACAAGGACTTTCTCGAGTTCCTAAAGCCCCTGAGCCTTGAAAGCCCACTGCCATGGGATTTTATAAATCATGGATATAAAAAATCCAAACTTCAGCAGGAATTCGCAAAGTTGATGGAGAGATTAGACAAATCTTATAAACCGTCCGAAGTATAAGCTCCCTTAAGGGCCGGTAGCTTAGCCAGGTAGAGCGCGGGACTCTTAATCCCGCAGTCGTGGGTTCAAATCCCTCCCGGCCCGTTTTTCGGAAATCGGGCTTTTTGGATTGTTTCTTTTTAACTCGGAAGCAGTTTTGGCTTTCTTTTCTTTGAGGTTTTGCCATTTTTGGATTTTTTCATGATTCTTTATATATTTTTGTGAATTGTGTATATTTATGCGGACAACTACAAAACAAGGCTTAGTCCACAATGAACGTCTGGTTTGAACTCGGGTCTCAGCATAGCTTGATCCAAAACTCCGCAAACTCAAGGGAGTTGAGTTCAAGATCTCGAATAACTGAAGTGGATTTCCCAATGCTCAACGCCCTTCATACTCATCCAATCTCAAAATTGGTGTAGAGATAAAAACAGAAGGGTTAAATAGTCTGAAGAGCACCGCAAACCATGAGCAAGGTAAAGGTTGGTGTTTTGAAGATGGGTGCTATCGGCACCGCAGTTATTCTCGAATACCTTCTCGACGAGAGGGCTGATAGGGAGGACATCGAAGTTCGTGTTGTGACGAGTGGAGCGAAAATGCAACCCGAGGAAGCGGTGGTTGCGGAGAAGCTGAAGGAGTTCAATCCCGATCTTATAATCGTCGCCTCGCCAAACGCAGCGCTTCCAGGACCAAAGGCTGCGAGAGAGGCGTTTGCTGGGAAACCAGTGATCGTGATCAGCGACGCTCCCGCAAAGAAGGCGAAGGACGAGCTGAAGGAAAAAGGCTTCGGCTACATATTCCTGAACGCAGACTCGATGATTGGCGCTCGCAGAGAATTCTTGGATCCAACGGAGATGACTTTGTTCAACGCAGATGTTTTGAAAGTCCTCGCAGCAACCGGAGCCTTGAGAGTTGTTCAAGAAGCGATTGACAAGGTTATCGAAGACATAAAGGCTGGGAAGAAGCCCGAGTTACCGCAGATAGTTGTGACCGCAGAAAAAGCGGTAGAGGCTGCGAAGTTCTCAAACCCATATGCGAAAGCAAAGGCAATGGCGGCGTATTTCATCGCAGAGAAGGTTGCAGATATAAACGTCCGTGGCTGTTTCGTAGAAAAGGACTACAACGTCTACGTTCCGCTCGTCGCCTCTGCGCATGAGATGATGAGAATCGCTGCGATGCTCGCAGATGAGGCGAGAGAGATCGAGAAATACGGAGACAAAGTCTTTAGGAACCCGCACTCGAGAGATGGGAAGATTCTATCGAAGACCGAGCTCATAAGCAAGCCTCAATAACCTTTTTTTCATGGAAGTTGAAGCCAAGTTTCGACTGAAGGAAGGGGTTCTCGAGAAAATCGAGAGAGTTGCGAAGTTCGTTGAAGAAAAGGAGGAGTTCGATCTATACTTCAATCACCCATGCAGGGATTTTGCAAAAACCGACGAAGCGCTAAGGCTTCGCATCGAAAAGCGTGTGAAGATGACCTACAAGGGTCCAAAGGTCGACAGCGAAACGAAGACACGAGAGGAGATCAACGTTTCGGTCGACAACTTCGAGAACGCAGTCAAACTCCTCGAGTCTCTCGGGTTTAAGAAGTTCAGAACGGTTAAAAAAACCCGAAAAATCTTTTCCATCGAGAACGCGATCGTTTGTGTCGATCACGTAGAGGGACTTGGGGACTTCATCGAGATCGAAGTCGGGAGCTTGGCTGAGAAGGAGAAGATCTTTCAGATCGCCGAAAGCCTTGGTTATTCTCGGGAGGAGAGCATACGAACCTCTTATCTCGAGCTGATCTTAGAAAAAATTAAATCGGGAAGTATAGAGCGTTGGTAGGGCAAACTTTAACGCAAGCTCCGCAGTGGATGCATTTTTCAGTTCTGAGCTCTATTTTTGAGTCTCCGTTGATGTAAAAGACCTCTGTTGGACAAATGCTCACGCAGAGACCGCAGTGAACGCAGTCGTCGTTCCTCGCAATCGTCTTTGTTATCTCGTGCAACTCAACTCCCATCTCCGCAATCGCTTTTTCGACTTCCTTCGCTTTCTCATCTGGGACTTCAACGATTATCTCTCCCCTTCTTGCTCCAACGTCCGCTTTCAGTATGTTTATCAAAGCTCCTGTCTTTATTGCTGTCAGGGATATTATTGGCTCCCTAACCGTTTTCGCATCAAAGCGCAGAAGGAGAAGCATCAGCTCACCCCCATCATCTTGCTTATCGTCTCGCTCGTCACTATGCCCAAGACTTTCCTCTTCGCATCTATTACAGGTAACGCAGAGATGTCGAACTTCTCGAGCTTCGAGATCGCTATCGCTATCGGATCGTCTGGGAACACGGTTACGACGTCTCTCGTCATCACTTCGCTCACCCTCTTTGCATGCTTTGTAACAGCTTTTGCTATGTCCCAAGATGTCACGATTCCTTTCAGCGTCCCCTCTTCGTCGACGACTGGCAAATGGTTCACGTTGTTCTTCACGATAAGCGTTGCAGCTTCCTCTACGCTGAGGTCTTCGGAGATCGTGATCGCTTTAGTCATGAATTCTCTAACAATCCTGATCTCTTTCTGCTTCATCGGCTTAAAGACCTCGCTCCCCTTTATTCTTTCAACGGGCATGCTGAGGAGGAACTCTCCCTTCTCGATCATTTTCTTCAGCTCTTTCATTATCTTCTCCGCAATGTAGTAGCTCGACAATGGCGAAACCCTTGCTTCTTGCCCGTTTATCTCGACTTTCCCACTCTTGAGCTCCGCATAGCTTACTTCTCTCACAACTGGTCTGCTCCTTCTCGCAACGCCAAAGTCGATGATCGTCGTCTTTATCTCGCTATCTCTAATCGCTGTCGCTTTTGCGAGGTCTGCGTCAAGGATCGGGATTGGAATTCCTATGCCGAGGAATATCGACGGCGCATAGCCCGGGAAGTAGCAAGCCTTGAGGAACTCGGGTCTCATCTCCTTCAAATTACCCTTGACCATCAGGGTTCCGAAAGGCGGGGAATGTTGCGTCCCCTCGCCAATCACGTAGCCCTTCGCCCCACAGAGGAAGATCCTCGTCCCGACTCCTATGGTTCTAAACTCTGGGTCGTTGTTCATCGGCGAGATCTCGCCTGTGCCTGCGTAGGTTACGTTTCCATAGTGCGGTAGCAGTGTCCCCATGTATGTCCTGAGCACTTTGTCCGAGGAGTTCGTTGCTGCTCGATAGCGCTGATATGCGTTCCTCGGATTGATCATCACCGCTTGATTCACGTCTTCAAGCGAGATCGTGGTCTCTATTTCTTTCCTTGGGTAGCAATCCGTCCCAAACCCAATTGCTCTGAGCTCAACTTCTTTTCCAGAAACGAGCTCCTCGATCACATGGGCTCCGCCGTAGAATTCCCTCGTCTCCGAGGGCTTGGTTGCGCCGAGGAATGCATCGACTGCTGCAAGCCCGGCGTAGGCTTCAACGTCATTTAGCCAGACTTTTTTGAACTTTATTGGTGGATCTGCATGACCAAAGTTGAAAATCGCTCCGGTGGAGCACATCGCCCCAAAAGTTCCAGTTGTTACGACGTCCACTTCTTTCGCAGCTTTTTCCGCACCCATCTGCGAGACTATCTCCTTCATCTCCTTTGCTGTAACAACAACGACGTCGCCTTTGCGGATCTTTGCGTTTATCTCCTCTACGGTCTTCATAGCCCATGAAGCTCAGCTGAGTATATAAATCTTTGGAAAGTTTAACATTGTGAATATTCCATATGTTCATACACTGAAACGTGCTTGGATTTTGGAAAATAAGCAGAAATGAGCAAATCTTGAAGCTCAATACTCGGGATCGAAGCAAATCGAGTAGAAGACTTTCGCATCCTCGACCATGTTGTCGATCACGCAATACTCGTTTGGTTTATGCGCAGTTCCATCTGCGGTGCACCAGGCTACGGTTTCCTTAAACCCAGCGTTTCTCAGGAAAGAGGCGCACGTGTTTCCCCCTATTCCTATGAACCTTGTCTTTACTCTCCGGAGCTTTTCTATCGTTTTTGAAAGCCTTGTTGCGATCTCGGAGTTCTCTGGAGTCTTAGGAGAACTGAAAGCCTGCAAAACGTTGACGTTTATTTTCTCGTTGTCTCTGATCTCGTGAAATCTCCTCACGTTTTCGATGAACTCCAGAACCTCTTCGAGTCTATAGTCTGGGATTATCCTGCAGTCCATGTAGCTCACATCAATTCCGGGGATCGTGTTTATGTTGTCCACGTTTTTCTCCCTTTTCGTCGGCTCAAAAGTTGAGTGAGGCGGGTTGAAGAGGTCGTTCTTGGCGTTGAACTTCGTGTGCAACTTCTCGTCGAGATCGAGGATGAACTTCATCGCCCTTCGTGATGCGTTCATCTGTGGCAAACTTGCGTGCGATTGCTTCCCGTAGACTTCGAACTTAAGCCAGAGGATGCTTTTCTCCGCAATCTCTATCGCATCTCCTCTCTGCGAGCCTACATCGGGAACTATGAACATGTCCTCCTTCGAAAAGACGTCTTTGCTCAGCAAGAACTTTATCCCATGGTTGCTACCGCTCTCCTCATCTGAAACAAATACGAGCCCGAAGTTGAACTTCGGCTTCGATCCAGATTCGATTATCGCCTTCCCAGCAAAGAGCGATGAAACTATGCTTTGCCCATTGTCCTCGCTACCTCTGCCGTAGACTCTCCCACCCTCGACCACCGCTTTAAATGGCGGAGTCCTCCAGAGCTTTTCGTCGCCCTCGGGAACGACGTCTAAGTGGGAAACTATCCAGATCGTTCTGTCCACGACTCCTTTGATCTTTGCAACGATGTTCGGTCTCGTTCCAACCCTCTCGTCCTTTGCATCAAAGCGTTGCACGTCGTCGAATTCCTTGAGATAATCCATCAGGAATTCTGCCTTCTCGTTCTCTCCCTCTCCACCAAAATCTGGGGAAATTGCTTTGATTTCTATGAGCTTCGAGAGCACTTTTACCATCTCGTCCCTTTTCTTCTCTATTTCTCTGAGCATATGATCTCCTCCACCTTTCTCTTCATCTCCTTCGCCTCTTCCAGCACAATCGCATCCTTTGTTGTCGAGATCAGCATCTCGAGTTCTGCGAGAATGGGGGCGAGGGAATAGAAATCTTTTTGTTCATTCTCAAAAATTCTCTTTAGCGCATCAAGTCTGAACTCCGCAACGATGTCCCTCTCCAAGAGTTTCTTCAGGTCTCTAAGAGCCATCGCTATCCTTTTTCCGTAATCCGTGAGCCTCACGACCCTCGTCCTACCTTCGAGTTTGCTCTCTATGAGACAAAATCTTTCGAACTCGCCAAGAACCTTCGAAACGTAGCTGTATGGGGAGCTTAGGAGATTCGAGATGCCAAGGGGGTATATTTTTTCTCCCTTCTCCTCGAAATCCAAAATCGTGAGCAAGATCTCGACCGCTTTTTCGTGGAGGAAAAGCTTACACAACATCCCATCCCCCAAAGTAGCTTCCACCAACGTTTTTAAAGCTACTGCTCAGATGTCTACCGTCGCAACTCTCAGCCCTGAATGCTATACCCTCTCTACAAAATCCGCAACTTATCCCAAGAGACTCGCAGAACTGCTCAACTTTTTTGAGCAGACGCATCCTCAAATCGCTCCGAAGATAGTAGTAGCTCCCTATTTTGTCCCCTTCCTCAAAATACAGCTTTTCGAGCGCTGGAGCGAGCCAGGGCATCGTTTCGGTTATCCTCTTATATGAGTCAAACCTAAGCTTTAGCGTCGAAGTTACAACGTGCTCCGGATCGCAGAGCTCGATTATCTCGAGTCGTGAATCGTTGACGAATGGAACGATCGGATCAAACCTCAGCACCGAGGGAACGATGTCTCGGATCTCTTTAAACGCCTCGATCCTTTCTTCCGTTGAGGGTGCAAACTTCTCGAGCTTATCACAACCCGTGATCGTCATGCTGACGACGCAGTCCATCTCAGAGATTATGTCGAGATCACGAACGACGATATCGCTTTTTGTTACTATCAGCAGTTTCACGTTGTATTCTCGAAAGAGCTGAAGACATCTCCTCGTAAGTTTCTTTTCCCTCTCCATCGGGGGATAAGGGTCTGAGCTGTTCGACATAGAAACGAGAACGTTGCTATCAAGCTCTTTTAGATCTCTCTCCAGTCTCCTCAGCAAATCTTTTTTTTCTCTAACTTCCCAAAATCTCGGAATGTATGTTGCGTAACAGTAATCGCAACGGTGTGCACAGCCTGTGTATGGGTTAAAAGACATCTTCTCTCCACAAGTGCAGAGCTCTGACTTCCATGGGTCGAACGGTTTCAGGACTCTGAGTTGCTTCACTTTGATTCATCGAGCGAAGGAGATTAAAAAGTCTTTCTGGTGTTGCTCGTGATAACTCTAAGCTCCTCACGCTTAGGAGTCTCGAGCTAAGGAGTCGAGGCAAAAACCTAATTTTTAAAAAACAACATGTGTTATGTGGAACGATGTAGCCGAGAACTATCGACGATGGGCTGAGTTCAACAGATGGTACTATCGTTCCTTCGCCCTTTTCATCTCAAAATACGTCCAACCGAAGCTCATCGTCGACGTTTGTTGCGGTCCGGGTGTTTTGAGCTCCGAGCTTAAGAACGTTTTTCCAAACGCAGAAATCGTGCCCGTGGATTTGTCGACGAAGATGTGTAGAATTGCGAGGGCAATAAAAGCGGATGCGCATAAGCTTCCGTTTAAAAATGAGATATTCGATCTTGCAATCTTTTGCTTCGCTTTGCATGAGCTTGAAGTGCAAAAGGCTATCAAAGAAGCTGGGAGAGTTTTGAAAAAAGGTGGAACAATCGCAATCGCAGATCTGAACTCGAAAACTCCACCAATCATGAGGTTCTTCGCAGAAGCTTTTTTGACCATACTAATTAGCCCGGAATACGCAAAGAACCTCGCAGTGAAGTGGAGCGCATTTCCCGATTGCGATCGGCTTGTGTCACTTCTTCAGGACTGCGGTTTCAGAGTTGTATACACGAGAGAGTTCTTCGACGTTTGGATCGTAGCAAAAAAAATATGAAACTCGAAGCTACTTTCTCCGGTGGTCGTATGGCAAAAATCTACCATGAAAAAGATGCGAACCTCGAAGTTTTGAAGGGCAAGAAGATCTGCATCGTTGGCTATGGAAGCCAGGGGCATGCGCATGCCTTGAACTTGCGTGATTCCGGGCTCGATGTTACGGTTGCACTTCCAGAGTGGGACAAGGAGAGCTGGCAGAAAGCGGAGAAAGATGGGATGAAAGTCGTTAGCCTTGAGAAGATAGACGGCGATTTGATCGCAATGCTAATCCCAGACATGGTTCAGCCAGAGGTCTATAGGAGGTTCGTGAAGGATAAGCTCAAGGCTGGCTCGGCAATTCTATTCGCCCATGGGTTCAACATCCACTACAACCAAATCGTCCCTCCGCAGAACGTCGACGTGATCATGGTCGCTCCAAAGGGACCGGGACCACTGGTGAGGAGGATGTTCGTCGAGGGTAAAGGTGTTCCAGCGCTCGTTGCGGTGAAGCAGAACGCAAGTGGGAAAGCTTTGGAAATCGCCCTCGCCTATGCGAAGGGAATCGGCGCAACAAGGGCGGGTGTGATAGAGACGACGTTCAAGGAAGAGACAGAGACAGATCTCTTTGGAGAGCAAGTAGACCTCTGCGGTGGGGTTGCGGAGATGATAAAGATGTCCTTCGAGACGCTCGTTGAAGCTGGCTACCAGCCGGAGGTTGCTTATTTCGAAGTCTTGCACGAGCTAAAGCTCATAGTCGATCTAATCTACGAGGGGGGAATATTCAACATGTGGAGGGCTGTGAGCGAAACCGCAAAATACGGTGGGATGACGAGGGGGAAGCGGATATTCACAGAGGCTACGAGACAGGAGATGAGGAAGATCCTGAAGGAGATTCAGACTGGCGAATTTGCGAGGGAGTGGATTTTGGAGAACTTGGCAGGAAGACCAGTTTACAACAAGCTGTTGGAGATGGAAGCAAATCACCCAATAGAGACAGTTGGGAAAGAGGTTAGGAAAATGATCCCATGGCTTAAATAATTTTTTGCCTTTTAGCTGTTTTGCCCTCGTTTTCTGGTGTTGACAAAGAATATATTCATCCAGCGAGGCGAGCTCCATGGAACTGATAAGGCTCATCAAGGGTTGCAGGAAAAAGAAGGCGCTTGTTTTCGGAATTGGCGGTGGGGGAGACATAGTTAGCACGATTCCGGTTGCAAACTTTCTAAGGCTTTTCGAATTCGAGGTGATTCACGGCGGAGTTATGTGGGATCGGCTGATCTTAGACCCAAAACCCGGTCCGAGGAGCGTTGAGGAGCTTTTAAACGCTGAAAAATTTGCGGAGACGATTGCGATCATAGGGGAAGAAACCAGGACGTTCGATGGTATTAAACCGAATCTTGCAAGGTCTGCAAAGTTCTTTGGAAGAGTTGTTGGGCTCGATATAACCAAAGGTGTGCGAAAACTGCAAAGGGATTTGGAGGAGTTTATAGAAACAGAGAGCATAGGACTTCTTGTTGGTGTCGACGCTGGAGGGGATGCGATCTCTGTCGGCTACGAGTCAGGGGTTAGAAGTCCTTTGGCAGATGCGATGAGCGTTGCTCTGCTCAGCGAACTCGACGGTTTGGTTGCAGTAACTGGATTTGGAAGCGACGGGGAGCTGAAAATCGAGGAACTTATGCTCAACATCTCCGAAATCATGCGTATCCATGGCTTCCTTGGTTGCTCGTCGCTGAGCGATGAAGACTGCGCAGAGATGGAGAGGGTTTGCGAACACGTTGTCACCGAAGCGAGCAAGATCCCAATTCTCGCATACCGTGGAGAGTTTGGATTGAAGAAGATAAGGAAAGGGAGAACCGTTCTTATAACCCCCATATCTGCACTCATTCTCTATTTCAAAGCAAAAGCGGTGATGGAAGTTAACGAGTCCGCAAAGCTCGTTCTCAACGCAGACAGCATCGAATCTGCAAATCGGATACTGAACAAAAACGGAATAATCACTGAGCTCGACTACGAAAGAATTGTCAGCTAATATATGTCGTCCAGACCCATTATCTCTTCTTCTATGGAGCTATCCAGATCGAAATCCTCGCTTTCTTCTGTTATCTCTGTCTCCTCTCTCAGTTTTTGAAGCGCCATGATGACCATTTCCTTGTATTCTTCGAGGTTGGTGTTGTATTTCTCCTTTGCGAGCTTTGCAAGCTCGTTGTCGCTGTTCATGAGCTCAATTCTCTTCAGCGTCGCCTTCGCAGTTTCAAGGATCCAATAGTCTCGGGTCTCGAAATCGGAAACAACAATGCTTTCTGGTCTGATAAAAGGAATCGCTCTCTCGTCTCGTTGCAGTAGCTTTGCCTTCGCTGTTATCGCAACCGTCGATGGAACGTCGATCTCCACAAGCGCCTCCTTTGCATCTGGGTCGAATTTTCCAATGAAGCCAAGAAAGGATCCAGTGGGATCTGCGACTCTTATCCTCAAAACATCCTCGTTCCTCGTTTCCTCCTTTTCGAGGAGGGCTCCAACGATAAAAACACGGTTGCATTTGAGTCCCAAAGGCGTTAAAACGTAAGCCGGCTCTCTCTCGGCCTCTCCGCCTATCTTGAATTTCGAATCGTTGAACTCCTTCGCAAAAACTCTCCTTGCGACTTCTCTTCTCGGTCTCAAGCTTTCACCTCTGCGAGCAACTTTTCAACCTCCTTCGAAACCTTCGCCTTCAGAAACTCTGCACTCTTCACGTTTATCGTGCTCAGTCGGATTTCGCCTGAAACTCGTAGATATCTGCCGAGCAACTTCCTTTTTAGTTCGCTGAGAACGATGCCTCGGTCTAAGTGCTCGAATGCGAGCTTTTTGGCAGTTGCAAGATCGAGATCCGTGAGCGATTTTATTGCGTTCTCGCTGAACTCGACGTCGTAAGTCTTCTCCCCGTCGTCAAGAACTCCACGGAGTCGGAGGACTTCGGTTGTCTCGACTTTTCCGTGTTCTTTGCATATTCCCGCTTTTGTTATCCTCCCGCAGTTTTTGCAAACCTGCACGAGTCCACTGTTTGGAGAAATCGAAACCAAGGCTCCAACAGCTTCGATCTCGCCCCCCTCGCTTACATCTATCTCCTCATCGATCTCCTTAACTTCGCTTATGCTCGTGACCTTCACGCTCTTAACTCCAGCAAACTCGTCGACAACGACCTTCTCGAACAGGTAGCATTTGTTCTCCTCAACCCTTCCTTTCCCAGATTTTGCCCATATCACGAACCTCGCAGTCCCAGTCTCGTCCCCTATGACCCCCCACTGCGCTATGGAGGCGTTTGTAGCGTTCCAGAGCTGAAGGACTTTTGCCTTCACACTTACCCACTTCCCCGGCTCAAGCTCCGAAATCTTTGTCAGAGGGTAACGTAAGGACTCTCTTGAGATATCGAATTCTCTCCGCAATCCGTTGATCACAGTTCTTCTCGCTTCTTCTTCAGGAACTTTGAACTCAAAAATGAGCAGTTTGAGCCTTTTCTCGATATCCGACTTCTTTACGCCATGCTCTTTGAAAAGCTCGTAGATCTCATCCACGATTTTTGAGATTTTATCCATGTCCTTAGTCAAACGATTGCTTAAAAAACGTTTGCTCCGTCGTTTCCTATGCAGAAAAGAATTAAATAAAGCTCAGAGCTCCGCTTCGAAGTCCTCTACGGTGTATGGGAAATCCTCTCCTCTCGCCTTCTTTATTTCCCTTGCTATTAGCCAATAGATGAGCGCTAAGGCTTTTCTCCCTTTGTTGTTCGTCGGTATTATCAAGTCGATGTCTGCGGTCGAGTTGTTCGTGTCGCAAAGTGCGATCACGGGAATTCCGATCTTCGTCGCTTCCGCAATCGCCTGTTTATCGATCGCTGGATCGTTGACGAAGACGATCTCGGGTTCGACGTATTCCTTGAGGTTCGGGTTTGTGAGTGTTCCGGGAACAAAGCGATCAACGATGTAGCTCGTTCCCACGATCTCCGAGAACTTCTTTACTGGTTTCTGCGCATACTGCCTCGCTGCAACGAGCAAAATCTTGGACGGCTCGTATCGAAGCAGAAGCTTGACACAAGCTCTGATCCTCTGATCCAATTTTTTGATGTCCAAGATGTATAGCCCATCCTGGCGAACCTTGAATATGAACTCTCTCATGTCCCCTGTTTTGATCTGCGTCCCTATGTGGACTCCCGCTGCCAAGTATTCCTCGGGCGGTATGAGGTATTCGTATTCGACTTCCATCATATTCTCACCATCCTTGCATCGAGCATTTCCTCAATCCTAATCATTTCGTTTAGCTTGGCAATCCTTTCGCCACCAACAACGCCAGTCTTTATTAGTTTTGCGTTGAAGGCAACCGCCAAGTGTGCTAAGTAGTTGTCTTCAGTTTCTCCACTCCTGTGGCTTACGACAATATCGAAACCACCACTTCTCGCTATCTTAACAGCTTTAAACGTATCTGTAAGCGTTCCAACTTGGTTGGGCTTCACGAGGAGAGCATTTCCAGCCTTCATCTCCACAGCCTTCTCGACTCTTTTCCAATTCGTAACGAAGATGTCATCCCCACAAACCATGCAGTCCACGGACTTCGTAAGCTCAGCAAAGCCCTCAAAGTCTTCCTCGTGTAGAGGATCTTCAACGTATAGGAGATCATATTTTTCAACGAGCTCCGCAACAAAGCTTATCTGCTCGGCTTTATCGAGCTCTTTTCCCTTGTAAACGTATTTTTCCCCATTCCAAAGCTCACTCGATGCGAAGTCGAGACCGATGCGAACCTTAGTTCCATTCTCTTTCTCGACTTTCTCGATAGCCTTTGTTAAGATCTCGAAAGCGGTCTCGTCGCTTATCTTCGCAGCCCATGCACCTTCGTCGCCCTTCGCAGTGAAGATCCCCTTAGACTTCAGGAGGTTTCCGACTTCTCTGTGAACCTCCGCATTGATCCTTTGCGCCTCAAAAAAGCTCTTTGCTCCCACTGGGATAACGAGAAATTCCTGAATGCTCGTAGAACCTTCTGCGTGCTTACCTCCGCCGATCACGTTCCCAAGGGGGTAGGGGAGCTCTTTGGCAAAAGCTCCGCCAAGGTAAGTGCATAAGGGGACTCCGAGGATTAGAGATGCGCATTTCGCTACTGCGATGCTCGCAGAAACTGCGAAGTTTGCGCCGATGTTTGCGAAGTTCTCTGTGCCGTCGACTTCACGCAACGCCTCATCAATTGCCACTTGATCGAACACGCTCAGCCCTATGAGGGCTTTAGAAACCTTCTCTTCTATCTCTTTTAGCTTTCTTGGGCTTACAACAATCGCTTCGTGCGTCCCCGTTGACGCCCCGCTCGGAGCTGAAGCGATCGCAATGTAGCCTTCGCTCTCGACTTCGCACTCCACTGTCTCCTTCCCCCTACTGTCAAATACTATGCGATACCGGAGATCCTCTACTATCAAGGGATCACCTCAAAACGCATCGTGTTTTTCGAGCCAGACAAATCTATTCGCCCTCCTCTTTACGGTTATCGGAATAACACCTTTTTCAAACTCCTCGATCGCTATCTCGATCGGATCGGTCTTGTCCGTTTCAATCAAAACTGGCGCTCCCATCGCTATTTGCAACGCCCTTGCTCCAATTATCCGGGCTTTTTCAAACCTCGTATACCTGAACGGGAAATCTTTAATGCCCATCACCCCTCAATGGGGCCGCCGAGATTTGAACTCGGGTCTCCGGCTCCCGAAGCCGAAAGGATATACCAGGCTACCCCACGGCCCCCTTAAAAGCGAAGGCTAATCGGTATAAAAACTTTGAGATCACCGAAAGCTTTTTATGCACTGGAAATTTTAGGTTAACCTAAATGGTGACCACCTTAGATTCTGCGGAAGGGAAAGTGAGGATAATGGGGATCGTTGGAGGAAAAGGATTCGTTCGGAGACTTGCGGATATGGGGCTAATGCCGGGAAAGGTTGTTGAAGTGGTGAGCAAAGGTCCACCGATCGTTGTTAGGGTCATGGACTCAGAGATCGCAATTGGGCGTGGAATTGCGAAGAAGATTTTGGTTGAGGTTTTGAATGGATAGAATATACTTGATAGCACAGCCAAACTCTGGAAAAACGACGCTTTTTAACCAGCTCACGTGCGAAAACTGTTACGTTGCAAACTGGCCCGGGAAAACGGTGGAAACCTTCAACGCAAGGATCGTGCATCACGGAAAGGAGATCGAAATCGTAGATCTCCCGGGAATAAACAGCTTCAGAACCCTCAGCAAGGAGGAGGAGTTGACCAAAGAGGTTATCTTTGGAAAAGATGGTGTAGCGGTTGTTTTGGTCAACGGGGAATCTCTATACAGGTCTTTTTACTTTGCGGTTCAAGTTCTCGAGCTTAGGGAGAACGCAATTCTCGCAATAAACAAGCTCGACTATCTCGAAAGGAAAGGTATTCACGTGAACGCAGAGATCTTGAGCAAGAAGCTTGGCACAGAAGTCATACTGCTCAGCGCTCTGCGTAGAATTGGAATAAATCAGTTACTTGACAGATCGATAGACTACTTGGAAAACAGATCCAAGAGGAGGCTCAAGATCGATTACGGAGTTCTCGAGACCTTTATTGAAAAGGCAGAGAAGATAACGGGCGATCGAGCCCTTGCACTCAGAGCAATCGAGGGTGACGAGTTCGTTTTGTCCTCTCTCCCAGCGGAGAAAAAGGCTGAAATCGAAAAGATCGTTGCGGAAATCTCGAAGAACTACGGAAACCCAGAGGAGATAATCGCCATGCGTAGGTATAGATTCGTCGAAGAAGTTCTGAGCTCTGCGGTGAAGGAAGTCAAAGTCGCTGAAGAGCCCTTCGGAAAAACGATCGATAGGGTATTTTTCAGCAAGTTCGGGGCTCTTTTATCCCTTCTAATCTTATTCTTTGCTTTATTCGTTTCTTTCTCCATAAACACGGGCTTTCCTCTGAACCTAATACTGCGCTCGATTGGTTACGAGGAGCTTGCGGAGATCGTCGAAACTTACAGTTTAGTGGAACTGATATCCACAGCTTTTGATCGAATCTCGCAATTTTTGGACGAGAACATTCCGGACTCGATACTCAAGGATCTTCTCGTCGGCGGAATTATTCCGGGAATTGGAGCGGTCGCTTCCTTTTTCCCCCTGATCATCGTTTTGAACTACGTAATGTCGCTCATCGAAGACAGTGGTGTGATGGCGAGAATCGCAGTGTCGATGGATCGATTTTTTGCGATTTTTGGCTTAACGGGGAAGTCTGTTTTTCCGTTCAGCATAAGCTTAGCCTGCAACGTTCCGGGAATTGCGACGACGAGAATACTTGAAACCGATTCGGAAAGGATAAGAGTTGCTTTAGCCTCGCCATTCGTGATTTGCCAAGCAAGGCTACTTGTGATCGTTCTGTTCGTAACCGCTTTGTTGATTTCGCCAATTCTCCAAAGCCTGACGATAATCGCTGTCTACGTTCTCTCGGTCTTCCTCTTCATACTTACGACGATGGCTTACCGCAGAGTTGTTAAAAAGGAGCCTTCAGAACTGCTCATCGAGCTCCCCCCTTACCACTTCCCCAGCCTGAAGGTGAGTTGGTGGATAACTTGGGCGAGGAGCAAGGCGTTCATAGTGAAGGTTGGGAAACTGCTTCTAACGTTCTCCGTTGTCATGTGGCTTCTCGACTACGCTGGGATTACAAAGCTCATCGGCGCAATCATCGCAAAAGCCTTCGTGCCCTTCGGCTTTGAAAGTCCCGAGTTTGGCTTCGCAATCCTCGTGGGATTTCTTGCTAAGGAACTGATAATTTCAGCCCTTGCAGTCTCGTTCGGAACTTCGAATCCTTCAGAAATCCTTTCCCAGCTCGCTTTAACCCCTGAGCAAGCGATAGCGATCATAATCTTTATAGCCTTCTACACGCCCTGTGTTGCAACGCTTTCTGCGATTTACGCAGAGATAAGGGATCGTAAGCTCCTACTCCTCTCGATCGCCTTCCAGATCTTGGTGGCATACTTCGTTGCTTTGATCAGCTATATTGTCCTTAGCCTTTTGCTTTAAAAATCCAGGAGGCTTTTTTGCCTTCTCTTAAACAAGGACGCAAGCCTTCTGAAACTCTCCTCGTATTCGTTTCTGAGCTGTGGCTTGTAGAGGATCGCAGCTGGATGATATAGCGGAACTATCTTCACACTTTTTCCCCAGGCTGAAACCTCGAAAACCTTCCCCTGCACTTTCGTGATCGAAGAAAAGTTGAGCCCAAAGGTCTCGAATATGAACTTCGCAGAGTGTCTGCCGAGGCAAACTATCACGTTGGGCTTCACAACTTCGAGCTGTCTGAGCAAGTAACTCCCGCATGCGTTCACTTCTTCTGGCAGTGGATCCCTGTTGTTCGGCGGTCTGCACTTTAGGACGTTGGTGATGAAAACATCTTCTCTGCTCAATCCCATGAGCGAGATCATCTCTGTCAGCAGTTTTCCTGCGTTTCCGACGAACGGCTCTCCTTTGATGTCTTCTTCTCTCCCTGGAGCTTCTCCAACGAAAAACACTTCAGCTCTCTCGTTTCCGGTGCCCGGAACGAAGTTCGTCTTTGTTTTGTGGAGCTCGCACCTCGTGCATCGCAGTATCTCTTCTCTGATGCCCTCGAGGGTTTCCATGCGACAAGTTCACGAGGGTTTTTAAGTTTTGATCCTTGGGCAAACCAAGATATAACCAGAGTTAAACTCTATCGCATGGGCGAGGAGTTCTTGAGAATTATAAAGACACGCAGAAGCATAAGGAGGTATTCTGGGAAGGAGATCTCGGAAGGGGAGATAAGGAAGATCCTCGAATGCGCAATGCAAGCACCCTCTGCTGGGAACGAACAGCCGTGGCACTTCATCGTTGTCAGAGACAAAGCCAAGCTGAGGGAATTGAGCGAAATCCATCCTTATGGCAAGATGCTTTCAGAAGCTTCAGCTGCGATCGTTGTGTGTTGCGATCCAAAGCTCTCGAAATACGGTCTGCCGATGTGGATCCAAGACTGCAGTGCGTCAACGCAAAACATATTGCTCGCCGCAAGAGCCCTTGGCATAGGCTCGTGCTGGCTTGGAGTTTACCCGAACGAGTCGAGGATGAAGCCAATCGCAAAAGCCCTTGGAGTTCCAGATGACATAGTTGTCTTCAGCGTTGTCTCGCTCGGCTACCCGAGGAGCGAAGACGAGTTCTTCGAGGCGGAGAGGTTTAAAGAAGATAGAATCCACTACGAGAGATGGTGAAGGAAGCGCTCAAGCCTTCGCAGAAACTCCGAGATTCTCTCCCTCGACGTTGCGTAGCTTAAGCGAACCCAGTTCCTAAAAGACACGCCGAAAGCCGAGCCTGGAGTTAGTGCGACAAACTCCTTCTTTAAGAACTCTTCGCAGAACTCGTCGCTGTCCCTTCCGACGTTCATGAAGATGTAAAACGCACCCTTCGGCGGAGCATAGCGAATCCCGAGCTCGTCGAGCTTCTCCATGATCATGTCTCTCCTTGCCCTGAACTCGGAGACCATTTGTTTTAGGAAACTATCATCACTTTTTAAAGCCTCGATTGCTGCGTATTGAACGAATGAAGTCGGATGGCTCACGGAATGCGATTGAATTATGTTCATCTTCTCTATTATCCACTTCGGCGCAACAGCGTAGCCAATTCTCCATCCGGTCATCGAGTATGTTTTCGAGAATCCGTTTATCGTTATCGTTCTCTCGAACATACCATCGAAGCTCGCAAGGCTGTAATGTTTGCCTTCGAAGATGATCTTCTCGTAGATCTCATCGGACATGACGAAGATATCCCTCTCAACCGCAATGTCCCGGATCTTCTTCAGGAATTCCTTGCTGTAAACTACGCCGAGCGGGTTGCTCGGGGTGTTGACTACGATCATCCTCGTTCTTGGGGTTACGTAATCCTCGATTGGAGCGTCGTTGAAGTCTTCGGTGTGTGGAACCCAAACTACTTTCCCGCCAGCCATAAGGACGCAGGCTTCGTAGCTAACCCAAGAGGGGTCTAAGAGAATAACCTCGTCGCCCTCATCGATCAGAGCCATGATTGCTTCGTAGATCGCAAACTTTGCCCCAGGGGTTACGATTACGTTGTCTGCGGTTGCATCAATGCCGTTCTCTCTCCTCATCTTCTCAGCGATCGCATTCAAAAGCTCTGGCACACCTTTTGTTGGGGTGTAGAAGACTTTACCCTCGCTCATAGCCTTGTATGCGGAGTCTATTATCCTTTGTGGGGTCTTGAAGTCTGGCTCTCCAACGCTCATGTCTACGACATCCTTGCCTTCCTTTGCAAGATTTTTTGCGATCGAGGAAATCCTAAGAGTCGCAGAGGGCTTTACGGATTCAACTCTTCTTGCCACCCTCATACTCTCTGAGCCTCTTTACAAGCTTCACTGCCGCCTCGACTGCACGCTTTGCATAATCGACTCGCTCAGCAGCGGCGATCCTTCCCATTCCGGGACCGCTGATTCCCAACGTCACAGGTTTCCCATACTCGATGCTGAGATCCATGATCTTCCTCGCAGAGTGTTGTGCAACGATCTCGTCGTGCTCTGTTTCGCCCTCGATCACGCAACCGATCGCAACAACAGCGTCGACGTTGCCCTTTTCCAACATTTTCTTCACCGCAATTGGGATGTCAAAGGTTCCCGGGACTCGGATCGTTTCGCTGACTTCAGCTCCAAGGAATTCCGCATGCTCTCTTGCAAGGATCTCCATCATGTATGTTATGTCCCTGTTGAACTCCGAAACGACAAAGCCCAACTTTATCTTTTCCATGCAACACGATCACCTAAGCTTTTTAATACTTCTCGTCAAGTTGTCTCGATGAAACTCGAGAACCTTTGCTGGGAAGATAAGGGAGTCTATAGGGTTGCGAAGGGCTTTGAGCTGTCGAAAGATTGCTTTACGCAGATCGTGGAGGTGAAGCCGAAGAAAGAGGTGGGTAAGCACTACCACGAGAAGCAGACGGAGATCTTTGCAATTTTAAGCGGTGAAGCGATCTTCGGCATCGGAGACAAGGTTTACAACGCAAGGACTGGCGATATCTTCATTTGTAAACCGAAAGAGAGACACTGGGTCAAGAACTATAGCAACGAGCCCTTTAGGATCTTGGTTTTTAAATACAACTACGCAGAAAACGACATCTTCTGGGAATGAGCTCGGAAGAGTTTCTCAAGGTTCTGATCTCGAGCATTGCAGATCTCATCGTAACCGTTGATAGAGATGGGAGGATTATCTACGCAAGTCCTCAGGCTTTGAGGGTAGTCGGGATCGAAGCCAGCAAACTCCTTGGAGAAAACGTGTGGAAGATACCAACTTTGAAGGATCCCGGGAGAATGGAGGAATTCTTCATAAAACTGAGGCTCGGGAAATTCTCTAAGAGGGGAGAAATTGCGGAAATTCAGCGGGAAAATGAAACTACTTATCTGCAAATCTACGCAACCCCGCTCAGCGACCTTTCTGGTTTTGTCCTCGTTTTTCGCGATGTTACGCCATTGGTTGATGCATATCGGAAAATAGAGGAGTTAAACGAAGTTCTTAGGCTGATGAACAAAATTTTACGCCACGATGTGCTAAACAAGCTTGCAATCGCTCGCGGTTACCTTGAGATCTCGCTCGAAACCCTTGAGAAAGAAAAGACCGAAAAAGCGCTCAAAGCCATTGATAATGCGGTCGAGATAATCGGCAGAACGAGGGATCTCGAAAGATCTCTCGTAGAGAGTGAGGTTAAGGCTGTAGACTTGAGGAAAGTCGTTGAAGAGGTTTCAGAGAACGTTCGAAAGCTTGGAGTGGATGTTGAAATCGAGGGCGATGCGATAGTTTTCGCAGACAACGCAATTTATTCGGTGGTCGACAACGTAATGAGCAACGCTGTAAAGCACGGTGAGGCTACGAGGATAAACGTGAAAATCGAGAAAGAAGGTGAGTTTTGCAAGCTCACAATCGCTGACAATGGGAAAGGTTTGCCCATGCAGTTCGCAGACAAGCTTTTCACAGAGGGCTTTAGCTATGGGAAAAGCGCTGGCAGTGGGCTTGGGCTTTACATCGTGAAGAGGGTCGTGCAGAGATACGGCGGGAGTGTTAAGGCTTACAACAAAGGGGGAGCGGTCTTTGAGATTTTTCTAAGAACACCAAAAACCCCAACTCAAAGAAATAACAAGCCAGGGCCCGGATTTGAACCGGGGTAAGCGGATCTGCAGTCCGCCGCATTTGCCCCTCTGCCACCCTGGCTCAACTCTTCTTCGCCTTAAAATTTAAAAAACTTTTGGTTTGGTAAGGGATTTTAAGCCAAGCACAGCTAAGGTTTGTGGACGCTGTGAAGTGCGATGACGTTTGGATGATCTACAGATCTCTTTTCTCTAAAAAAGTAGCCCTCAAAGGAGTCAACCTTAGAATTCCGAAAGGAGAAATATTCGGACTCCTCGGACCAAACGGCGCTGGCAAGACGACGTTGGTTTCGATAATGGCGACACTGCTGAGACAGACGAGAGGAGAAGTAGAAGTGCTCGGGCTCGACTCGCTGAAAGATGCAAAGGAGATTCGGAAGAGGATAAACATCGCAAGCGGGAACCCAAATTTGATCTGGAGCCTCACAGTTTACGAAAACCTTCGCTACTACGCAATGCTCTACGGAATCAGGGATCGAAGGATCGTTGAAAATCTGATAAAGGACTTCGAGCTCGAGGAGTTTAGGAACGTGGAGTTCAACAGGCTGTCGACGGGGAACAAGCAGAAACTAATTCTTGCGAGAGCCTTTATAAACGATCCAGAGCTCGTTTTTCTCGACGAGCCAACAAAAGGACTCGATCCGCCAATCGCAAGGAGACTGAGGGAGAAGATACTCACAATGCAAAGGGAGAGGGGAATAACGGTCGTTCTTACGACGCACTACATGAGCGAAGCTGAGATGCTCTGCAAGAAAATAGCGTTCATAAACCACGGCGAAATAGTTGCGGAGGGGACGAAGGAAGAACTCAAGCAGATGCTCAGGATGAGGGACAAGATAACGATCGACGTCGACGCAGAAATCCCGGAGCAGAAGTTTCGAAACTTTGAAGGTGTTTTTATGGTGGAGAGAGATGGAAAAAGCTACACATTTTACGTGGACAGCGTTGAAAAGAGGCTTTGGGACATCGCAAAGGAAGTTGCGAACTACGGAAGGATTAGGAATGTAACGGTGAGAGAAGTCGACCTGGAGGATGTCTTCAATGAGCTTGCAAAGTGAAATCTACAAGACGCTCGGATTCACGTATCGAAACTTCATAATCACGAAGAGGAACTTCTTCACGATCTTCGAGACCCTTTTTTGGCCAGTCATAGGGCTTATCTCAGTTGGACTAATGGGCGCATATCTCGAGCTCAGCGAGGAACAGTTTGCATTCATTCTCATCGGTGCTGTAACCCTAAGCGTCCTCCAAGTCTCGCAACTCGACGTCGCTTACGTTTTACTCTTTGACATCTGGAGCAAGAGCGTTCGCTACACGTTTGCAACTCCAATAAGCGCATGGAACATGATCCTCGGTTCATGGCTCTTCGGGGTTTTCAGGGGGCTTGTTGCGTTCTCGATTCTATTCGTTGCGAGCGAAGTTCTGTTTCGAGTCAACATTCTGATATCTCTGCCTTGGCTACTTCTGTTCCTGTTCGGAGTATTTCTCTCTGCGATGATCATCGGAGTTATTACCTGCTCTTTGCTCTTAATCTTCGGCTACCGTGCCGAGATCTTTGCATGGACACTTTCGGCGATCTTCATGCTCATCTGCGGAATCTACTACCCAGTTTCGATGCTCCCTGAAGTGATCAGAGCAGTCTCGTATGCAATCCCATTGACGCATTTTCTCGAGTTCTATCGTAGCTTCTACGGCTTCGAAACGAGCTTCGAGAACCCATTGCTGATTGGCTACACGCTGTCCTTCTTTGCACTTGCGGTCTTGGTTGCACTATACCTCTGGGCATTCGAGAGGGCAAGGAGAAGGGGAACGATAACGCAGTTCTCCGAGTAGTCTAAGCTCGGCTCAGGGGTAACAAAGCAATTTTATTTTGCTCATTTTTCAGATCGGAAAAAAGACCTATAAAACATCTCCGCCTTTAGCCTGTATTTTGGATAGAGCTCTTCTCCTTGCTTGAGCATAAGCCTTAGAGTTTCGGACTCAGAAAACCAATCCCTCATCATCTGTAAGGTGATCTCTATGTGGAACTGTAAAGCATAGGAGTCTCCGTATTTGAAAGCTTGTTCTGGGAAGAGCTCCGAGGAAGCCAATCTAACAGCTCCATGGGGTAAATCGTAGGTATCTCCATGCCATTGGAAAACGGTAGCCTTGCCCGATGGTTCAAGGATTGTTTTAAAGACATCATCTTTCATTCCCTCAGGAGTCGCTTTGATCTCAGACCATCCAATTTCCTTAGCCTTGCTGGGATAAACCCTTGAACCAAGGACATGGGCAAAGAGCTGGGCACCGAGACATATGCCAAGGATTTTAATCCCCTTATCCAAAGCCTTTTCCATAGCCAACGAAACATCCTTGAGGAACGGATATTTATCCATCTCGTAAACCCCCATGGGGCCTCCGAGGACAACTAAGTATTCATGCTCGTCGAGTGGAGGTATTTTCTCTCCGAGGGCTACTTCTACTACCTTATACTCTGCAGATCTTTGCCTCAAAAACTCTTCCAACGTGCCAGGTCCCTCAAGGGGAGAGTTCTTTAGGATCAGGACTCTCATGGCATAGCTCCCTATCTGCGCACGTTATAATCCTTTTCGTCGTGCTCTCGTGGACTTCTGATTTTCGAAGTTGTAAAGAGAAGCTCAGTCTTAGGAGACGAAGAAGAGGAGATTGAAAAACGAGAAGGATCTTGGATGAACTTGTTGCGAAATTTGGAAGTCAAAGGTTTGAAATCAGACGTATCTTCGAGAACCACAAACTTCATAAATCGTATAGGAAACGAACTTCAAGCGGGGGTTGCCGAGCGGTCAAAGGCGCTGGCTTGAGGGGCCAGTCCCGTAGGGGTTCGAGGGTTCAAATCCCTCCCCCCGCATTGTTTTACCATATCTGGTTTCGATTGTTAAAAGGAAGAGACAAAGACCATTGGAGAGAACGTAATCTCTACTTGCCACCTTGGAGATGGTAGAAGATCGGAAGCAGGGAGCCGAGAAGGTATGAATATCGATTTCAAAGTTCGTAGTGAAAGAGTATAGGGTTCAAAGGAGAAGAGAATTCTACCCGGACAGAGGAGTAAAGAATCTCAAAGGATAAGAGAAAAGAAGCAATAACATCTACCACATCGAGAGATCGTAGACAAGACCGAAGAAGTTGGAAAAGATTTCGTAATGCTCAGCGCATCATACAGTCTGAGTTTTAGCTCCTAAAACTCTAACCTTGCTTTTTTAACTTAGCAACTTCGTAAAAGTTAAAGCTTTGACTCAACTACTGAGCACCCCTCTTTCTTTTTGACGCTGTATACAACATCGGCAACATCCTCTATCTCGTGGTGATGCGTTATTACGATCATCTGCGGGAAAATCTTGCCACCCTCTCTGAAGAAGGAGTTCAATATGTTTACGAGCTCTTTGCGTCTTTCCTCGTCTAAATGAGTCGTAGGTTCATCCATAATTATAGTTTCGACTCTCCCTGATAGAATTCTGGCTATGGCTAACCTCAACGCTATCGCAAGCGCAACCCTCTCACCACCGCTTATTTGATCTATCGTCTGAGTGCCAACTGGTCCGATTACGGAAATGTTGTAATCGTCATCCATCTGCACGTCCGAGAACTCCAAGTTGAACCTCTCAAAAAACTCACGAGTATACTTCTCCAGCAGAGGTCTTGCCCGAGCCCTGATAATTCGCTGGATTCCGTCTTTGTGAAATGCGCTCCTAATTTTTTCCAAGATTTTAATAAATTCTTCAACAGTTTTCAGCTCTCCTTCCTTCTCCATGAGCTGTTTTAGTTCGCTCTCGCATCTAATCCTCTTCTCCTCCTTGTTTTGGATTTCTGTCTGCAACTTCACGATCTCTTTCTCCAAATCGCTTTTCTCTCTCATTTTGCCCTCAAAATCTCCTTTTATCTTCTTATGAACTTCTTCGCTGTAGTCGAGTTCTTTGATTTCAATCAAAATCTTGTCGAGGTTGTCTTTGGCTGTTGACAACTCTCTCTTTAGACGCTGAACCTCAATCAGCAAAGAATCTCTCTTTTTTGCTATGGGCTCGCATCTATCGAATTCCTCCTTCTTTCTTCGAAGCTCAGTCAGTTCTCTTTTCGGATCTTCAGGTTTGTATCCGAGCTCTCCTATCAGATCTTCCATTTCTCGCTGAATTGCGTTAATCTCTTCGTTAATCCTTTCGACGTTAGCCTCAACTTCATCCAACGGTGGCCACTTGGCAATTTCTCGCTTTGCGGTCTCGAAGTCTTTGTATGCATCTTCAAGTCTCTCTAATTCCCTTTCAAGCGCAACTATTTCTTCGTCAATTCTCTTCAATCTCGTTACATCTTCTTTCAGCTTTTCTATTTCCCTTGACCTCTGAGCAATGGCGAGCTTCAAATTTATGATCTCCTCCCCCAGCTCTTTAACCTTTTCTGGGTCGATCGTAGCCAATCTTTCAAGAAGTGCATCACACCTATTCTTCTCTGCGGATACTTTTTTGATCTCTTCCTCAAGCTTCCCTATCTTTTCGCCGTTCTCTCGAAGTAGCTCCTCGAACTCCTCTTGAAGCTTTTTCTTATGCTCTGGTGTTAACTCTCGCCCACAGATTGGACAAACTTCCGCTTCCGCAATCTTGGACAGCTTAAATCGAATGTCCTCGATGTGTGCTTGGATTGCGCCACGCTCTTTTTTCATTTGATCCGCCCTTGTCTCGAGCTCGCTCCTTAATCTCCCGAGCAAGTCTTTTTTGTTTGCCAAAACTGAATCGATGTCTTCAGGAGCAACATTCTCCCCCAAGATCTCCGAATACTCTTCCAATTTCCTTGACAAATCTTGCGACTTTTTGTCTAATCTCCTTCTCTCTTTCTCCAATTCTGATTCCAAGGTTGCAAGTTTTTCTTTGGCACCCTCGTATCTTTTTCTGTCTTCCCTTTTTTGCTTCAAAAGCGCACTTTTTTCAAGATAAGCTTTATGCAACTCCTCGTTCTTCTTTAGCGTCTCCTCCAATCCTCTGATGTGCTCGAGTTTTTTGCTCTCCAAGCTCCTCTCCTTCTCTTTTTCGCCCATTTTTTGATAAAGTTCCAAGTAGTTCTCTATCAGCGGAAGCTTGACCACAGCCCCTCTCAGCACCTCTAATTTTGAATGTGCGTTTTCCGCTTCTTTTAGCTCAGCCTCTTTCTTTATCAAGTTCTCCTCCAGGTTTGCAACTCTTTCCGCCAAAATGACTTTCTGAGAAGTTAGTTTGTTGAACATCTCCAGCTTCTGATCGAGCTCTTTCAACTTTACTTCCAAGCTTTTCAGCGCAGTCTCCATTTCGCTCAGCTTTGTGTTCTCCGAATTCAGTTGCTTTCTCAGACTTTCAATGTCTGAAGTCAAATCCCGAAGCTCGTTTTCGACGTCCTGCTTTCTTTTCAGCTCGCCCCTCAGCGTCGAGGCAATGTTTTCGTATTCGTTCAAAATCTCCCTCATGTTCAAATAGGCTCTCTCGAGGTCTTCTATTCCGAGCAGTTTGGAGATTATCTGCTTTCTATCAGCTGGCGTTGTTGTTACGAGTCTCTCAATTTCCCCTTGCTGGATGTAAATAGACTGCTGAAAGAGAGACTTATCCATCCCCAAGATTTTTTCAATTTCAGACGTTATCGTCTTAGCACCACCTTTGGCTATGATTGCTCGCTCACCGTCTTGTATCCTGAAAAGAATTCCTTTGGTTTGTCTCCTTTTCTTGTCTATCTCCCATTCTACTGCGTAATCCACCCCACCCTCACTGAACTCTACCGCAACTTTTGCTTTTTCAGCACCTTTATGGACGAGGTTCTCGTTCTTTCCCCTGCTATGAACGTTGAAAAGCCCAAAGCTGATAGCATCCAAGATTGAGGTCTTGCCAGCACCGTTTGGACCAATGATGACGTTAATTCCATAGTCAAAATCAACTTCGCTGTCTTTGTGCGAGATAAAATCCTTAAGGCGCACTTTTTTCAGCAACATTCTGCCTCAACCTCCTAAGGTGGTCTTCAGCAATACGCCTCGCTTCTTCAACGTCTCCAAATCTTAGAACTTTAAAGAACTCATAACCAAGTTCCGCTATTTTTTCGTCACCCAAATACTCTTTCAGGAGTGATTGAATGTTTATCTCACTTGTTTTCAGCTCTACAAGCTTCTTTTCAGCTTCTTCAACAATCTGCGGACGAAAGTGTAGAACTTTCCCCGCTAAAATTTGGTTCAGAACCTGATGGACTTTTTGCCGATCAATTTCTTTTCCCTCAACGGTTACATGCACGATTGGGAGTTTTTCGTATTCTTCAATGGTATTTACGAATTTCTCGAGCTCTTGCTCGAAGTTTGCGTAGTCTAATCTTATTCTGAGCTGAGGTCTAATCTTTTCGAGGTTCACCTCCTCAACGCTCACATTCTCAGCGCTTATATCTGCGATATAGAAACCCTTCCCACTTTTTCCCCACTCTGCGATCTCATTGCTCCTGATGATCTCGGTTGAGCCCGAGTAAGCAAGGATTCCGTTCCCAAAAGATGCTTGCACTCTGTTGTGGAGATGCCCCATGGCGTAGTATCTGAAATTCCTTGGTAGTTCATCCATTCTAAGCTCGTAAGCTTCTTCAAGAGAAAAGAACTTGTCGATAGCTTGATGCAAGGTTAAGATCGTAATAGGATGTTTAGAAGCAAGTAAGTCAAGTTTTTTCAATTCTTCGATCAACACCTCTCTATACCGACGCCCAAAATGGGAAACTCCTGCGATCAAGACTTCTTCTCCCTTCAGATTTAGCGTTTGATGTTCTCCGCTCGAAAGACCCAAGATCTGTATTCTATCGTCAAATACTCTATGCGGAGGCATTCCTCTGCGCTTTGGAGTGTCGTGATCACCTAATATGGTAAAGATCTTTGCCTTGCCCTCGAGCTTATCAAGAAACTTCTTAAAGGCGTAATATGCCTGAGCAGGAGGTTTTGGTGAATCAAAGAGGTCACCACTATGGATAACAATTTCCGCCCGCTCCTCAAGGATCTTTTCAGCTATTTCATCCATAACTTCATAAAAATCACGCTCCCGCTCGTCGAGATTGTACTGTCGAAACCCGAGATGTGTGTCCGCAAGATGGGCAACTCGAACCATAATGATATTGGATTTAAATTCTTTTAATTTTTTCGGTTTAGCTATAAAGCCCCTTCAATTCATCTCTTAGCCTTTGGATCTCTTCTTCTTTGCTCTGCTTCACCGCCAAAGCCTCCCTCAGTTTTCCCAAGATGTCTATATCTGCCCCACCTTCTTTTGTTCTACGTTTTTTAACCCTCACCATGACCGGAGCCCTCGTCATTTCTCCAACGATCACTGCTTCCCCTACGTTAAGCCCGGGCAAGTCTTCTAAGAGATCACGACTCATACGCTCAGAACTCGCAGAAACTGCCCTCTGATCCTCTGGATTTGTGATACGCATGATTATCTGAGTATTGCACTGGCTTAGGGCATCTGAGTGAACCTTAGAAGGACGCTGGGTTATAAGGATCAAGAAGACTCCAAACTTTCTTCCCTCAGCAGCGATTTTTCTTATAATCCCACTTGAGTATGTTCTTCTATCCGGTGGAATGAAACGGTGAGCTTCTTCTACGAAAACGAACACCGGATATTTGAATTCTCCGCTCGAGACTTTTTCGTAGATCTCTGAAAGAATTTTGTATGCGATGTAATCCGCTACCTCATCTTCGAGCCCTGAGAGGTCAACGACTGATAACTGCATTGGACTGAGCATCTTGTCTATTGAGGTCGAAGCGTTCGTGAAAACCTTCATTCCGATTATGCGCCTAAGGTATTTTTGCGCCGAGCGAGCTCCAAGTTTTTCACCCTTGTCCTCTGCCCAAGAGTCAGCGTTCTCCAACTCCTTCAAAACGTCTTCTGGAGAAAAAATGCTCCTTTTGCTTTTCACGATCTCTATCGCCTTCCCGAGGCTATTCCGAATGTTCACGTAGCGCTCGCCAATCTTTGCAATTAGACAAATCTCTTCCAAGTCGAGATCTGAAAAGCAAACTTCGTATCGCTCTACTCTACCAACGTCCTTATCAGAATACCTTCCAGTGCTTGCGGGGTTTCTGAAAACGACGATGTGGTCTGAAAGCTCGTATTTTTCCCCATCTTTTGTCTTCGACAGAAAAACGTAATCTGCGTGAGGATCCAGCATCACGACCGTTGCGCCTTTTGCGAGCAATTCTTCTGCTAAGATTCCTGCAAAATAGCTTTTTCCAGCACCTGTTTGCGCTATAATTGCGAGGTGTCTCCTAAAACCTTTTATGGATAGATAAACGGGAACGTCAGTTCTCGTGATCAGGTTTCCTATGTGGATAGCCTCCTCCTCTGGGAAGGAATAGAACTTTTGCAGTATCTCCCTTGGGGCTCGGTAAACAGCTTTTCCAGGCATAACCGCCCTTCTGGGCTGTAAAACTTCGCCGGTATCTGTCAAATACCCGAGAATCCTAGCCTTGCCCCAAACCCTTTTGTCTGCAATTCCAGATTCGACTATCTTCTTCATGATTTCAAACTCGAGCTCTTTTGTCAGCACTCGACTTGCCGATACGACTCCTTGCACCTGCGCTACAACAGGAACCTCCTTTAGACTACCATCCACGTCCTCTAAGGAAAAAACGACAACGTATTCCCACCTTGGAGGCATATCGTCGGGTTTTGAACTGAAGTAGAATTCGTTGGGACTTGCTTCGCCAACGATTATACCAACTTCTCTAAGGGAATCTGACATGCCTATAACCCCTCCCACGGATTATTCTTTCCCCAAACAGCTTCTCTAAATAAGGCAAATAGATCTCGTCCACAACCGCTTCGCTCAGCCTAACCTTCTCATCGGCGCTTTCGAGCCATAAGTTGTGGACGTTCAGACCACAGTAGCCTGAGACGATGATTTTTAGCAAATCTTTAATGTCTACATTGGCGGACTCGGGCCACCCAATCTCGATTAGGAGTTTCTCGTAGTATGGAAAATCTATGCGTATAGGCGAGTCCATGGGATCGAGTAGGATGTAAAAAGACACGAAACTTGGAAACTCCAACATACCACTAATGACTTTGGTTGCCCATCGAACAAATTCTTCTCCCTTCTCCATGACTGATCTCGGAAAATGTTTCTCAACGTAACCTCTCGGATCTCTACGATACTCCTCCAAGCGTCTCGACATCCTGAGCGATGGCCCCAACAGCAATGGTCTCATAAATCCGACAGAGGAGACGTAGTTCATGATCAGCTGATAGTCCGGTCTGGAAGACGCTAACTCCATCAAGATTAGCTCGATATTCTTCAATTTATCACCATGTCTCTCCTTAAGCCCAGAAAACCTACTTAGAGCGACATTCTCGACATCGAGAACTTGGTAGAATATCTCTTTTAACTCTCTCTTCTCTTTTTCGTCTACATCCAACTCCCTTAGCTTCTCGCTGAGTATTAAGCTGAGCAAATAGTCGCGATAGAAAGTTGATCTGCTCTCCTTGCTGATACCAACCAAAAGGACTCCAGATTTTTTGCAAAACTCGAGAAGTGCTTTGTAAACTTCGAAGTAACGCAATAAGAGATCACGCCCCTCTTCAACTTTCGACTCCATTGGAAGATGCGACGCTCTACCATACAGAGATCCGTCTAAGAGAATTGCATCTCCGCTGAAACCATTTTCCAACGCCTCAAGAGCGAGTTCGAACTCCATTAGCTCCATTTTAGTGGAGATAAATTCCTCGATACGAGAAGTTTTAGCCCTGCTAAAAATTACGTCGACTTCAATCTTTTTTGCTACTACGTCTCTACGAACAGCTAAGGAGCGAATGATGTAGAAAATTCCGCCGTTTGGGAACAATGTGCGATAAATTCCGGAATCGATCGCTAAAACATCGAGATCTGCGGGGCTAACTGTGAAATCTTTTAAGTTCTCCAATTTCACCCAATGTTCACCGATGTATTTCTTAAAATCCTCCTCTAACCAATTCGGCTTGCCCTTCAAAATTTTGTCCCTTAACTCATGCTTTTTACAATCCACAAAACTCGCAAACTCCCTTAGAAAGCTTGGCAATGTTAAAACCTCCGTTCATTTCGAAATCAAACTCCAATTGTCTCCAACACACCTTCGGCATCGCACCCCCTCTCACAAACCCATACGGACTACTTGCCGGCTCATCAATACTCAGACATACTATGCCATCTTATCTTAAATAATTTTTGACTTCAAAATTTAAAACCTTTCTCGGTCTTCAACCAAGGGGTTTGAATTTTAAAACCCTTGCATTTTCTGAGGGGAGCGAAGAAAGTTAAAACAATGGTCAAGTATTACTGGCAGTTTGCCGTCGCCAAACATACTTCCAAGTTAGGTAGAGTTGAAAGTGGCATAAACCAAGGCATTTTTCACAGATCTTAGATTTTAACCTTTATTTCCCGATTCAAAATCTCTTAAGATCTTTTCAAACAAAGGTTTTAAGTTAGGGATGTCTTCTTTAACTGTTTTCCAAACTCTTTTCAGATCGACTCCAAAGTATTCGTGAATCAATTTATCCCTCATTCCAGCCATTTCTTTCCAAGGTATCTCCGGATAGTGCTTCCTCACCGAAATTGGTATCTTTTTCACCGCTTCTCCAATGACTTCTAAGGCCCTTATTACTGCATAAATAGTCTTTTTATCCTTGACAAAATCACCATAATCTACTCCCTCTACAAAACTTAGAGCATCCTCCATGGCCTTGATGATGTCCTCAACATAGTCTAGAAATTCCCTTCTCATAGGTTTACGACCTCCTCTAAGATGCGCTTTCCAATCCTTGGTTTGAGGGTGCTTTTCTCAACCAAATCCACTTTAACCCCTAATTCTTCGCTCAAGTAATTCTCCAACCTAATGAAATCTAAAAGGCTTAATTCCGCTGATTCCTCAAACTCAACTAAGATGTCAAGGTCGCTCCCTCTTTTCTCTTCGCCCCTTATATAAGAGCCGAAGATGCCAATAGATTTCACCTTGAATTTCTCTCTTAAAGAAGGCTTCAACTCCTCCAACTTTTTCTTTATTTCTTCAACGTTTTTCATATGGTCCCTCAAAATTTGTGAGGGTTTAGTCTTTAAATGTTTTCTCAAAGTAAGCCTCTTTCCTATAAAGAGTGCACAGTAGGGCTTGAGATTCCAGATAAGAGATCTGGGGAGCATTATAGGCGGTTCAAATCAGATAAACATCGCAATCTTAACCGCAGGCGCTTATAAAGCAACTGTTTCGAGATACTACTATGTTTTCCAAAACACTCAGAACCTTCTCGAGCCGGAAGAGATCGAAAAGCCGAGCAGAGAAAATTTGAACCAGATAGTATGCGAAGCGATCAGAAGATGGCAAGAATTCCCAATCTTCAACATAGGGATTGGCGATCTCTTGAGGAACATAAACGAAGTCTTTGAGCATAGGAAGAAAGTGAACAAGAAAGAGATAGAGGGTGTTCTTGAGTATCTTGGCTTTGGCAAGCAGTATTTAGCCAAGCTTAGGAACTTTCTGATCTTCGAAGGTGACACAGTCGAGAAGACGCCTTTGTTTGAAAAGCTCGTTAACATTTGGAGTTTAGTTGACGAATCCATAAGCAATTTCTCGGAGTGGAAAAAGTGGGCAGAAGAAAACGGAATACTCCGTGAAATAGAGATTTTTTAATCAAAGTCTTACGAGTAAAGCGTCTATAAACTTTTTTCCGTAATCGCTAACCCTGAATTTTCCCCCAAAGCTCTCGAGGATTCCATGGGATTCGAGCATTTTCCTCTCATTCCAAGAGAGGGCATCGAGATCGTTTTCCTCGACCGCTCTTATCAGCTTTGCCAAATAATCTGGCGGATATGGCAGGGTTGGAATCCTTATTATCTCGTATTCTTTCTTATCTGGGAAAAGTAGACTGTCGAAGTGTCTCTCTCTTTCCCCGTAAATCCTAAGCTTCTCCTCATCGGTTTCAGCTTTGTAGATCTCTCTTATGTTACTTCTGAGATTCTCCAAAAGCTGGTTTACGATCTTTACGTCCTTGCTTACCACGTGGTAAACTCCGTCAACCCCCATGAGCTGTCCAAGCAAAGAAAGCGTAATGCACATGTTCTTTCTTCCACCTGCAACGTTAAGCAGGATTCTATCGCATTTGTATCTCCTTCTCTCTTCGTTTATTATTCTGGCACATATCGACATGAACTGGAGGTTCTCTTCGGTCGTGTTCACGTCTTCGAACGGCAATTGTTCCTCATGGAGCCTTATCTTTGGATATCTGCGCTTTATTCCGATTCTTATGAGCTCATAACCTGCTTTAACGTCCTCGTCATCAGTTGTGAGCACAACTAAGTCGCTTATTGGTTCGCCAACTCCATCGACGAAGGCTGTTATTACTGGTGGGCTTAAGCCGAGGGGGGCGATTACAGCGGTCTTCATAATTTTCGATCTCTCACAACGGTTTTTTAAGTCTTTTGAAATTGAAAAAGTTTTATATATGAGCTTTGCTAGATAGTAAGGGGGATAGAATGTTGGCAATTAACCCCATAAATTTAAAGGTTGAGTTCCCTGACTACGCTGTCGCTGGCGAGTTGCTCAAAAATGCCCTGAAAGGGAAGAAATTCAAGAATATTAGGGAGTTCAATGATTTCGTAACCGATTTTTTAAAGAACAGCAAGATTAGCGATTTACCAGCGGACACGAGATTTCCCGGATTTTTCTCTAGCCTTGCAGATCATTCTATATCGACTTCGGCAATTGCAGTTCCACTTGCTCTCGAACTGCTAAGACGTGGAATTGACTTCAGTTTGGAGTACAGCGGGGAATTTGCGGAAATGCTCAAAGAAGAGGAATCCCTGAAAGAAATTGTAAGATGCGCCTCACTTCTTCACGACATTGGAAAGCAACCGCCTATGCAACATGACGAGAGGACGAGGAAATACGTTAGAGAAATACTGGAGTTAGCAGGATTCGGAAAAATAGCTGAAGACGTCGCCATATGCGCATCAAAGCATCACTATAGATTAGGGAAGGAAAATCCACCAGAGACGAAGCTCGAATGGGTAATCGCTATTGCAGACAAAGTCTCGGTTGCTGAGAGGATGATATTCTTAGACAAAAGAATGATCGAGGTCTGCAAATGGATACAGCAGAATCTTGGCAATATGATTGAAGAGGAGGATAAAAAGAGGATAGACGACGTTATCGAATACTTAAAGGATGGGAAAGCCAGAGAAGGGCTTGAGTTTCTAATACCCCTAAATCCGCAAGAAATAGATAGAAGACTTTTCAATCCAAAAGAGGTCTTTGGAGTGGAACCGGAGCTTGGAATCCTTTGCCTCGAAATTGCGGGAATTCAAAAATTTATAAATGCTTCGGATTTTAGAAAATACGTATCAGGAGCGAGCGTTTTGCTTGAGAACGTTTTAGAAGAGCTTGGAAAAATGATTGCAGACGAAATTTCCCCCGAGAGCTTGATTTACGCTAAAGGTGGATCTTTGCTCGCTATAATTCCACCAAGCTACTACGGGGAAATCAGAAAAAAGATCAAGGAGCACTTCAGAAACAGGACGCTTGTGGTAAAACCCAAATTGCCGTTAAAGCTCAGCTATAAGCTCTATGAATTCAAATATGGACCAAAGGTTTTTCTGGACCTCCAATCGAGAAGCTCGATCGAAAGAAGGAACTTCGGGGAAATAGTTTCGAGAACCCTGAGCTTTCTGGAAGTAGAGGAGAGTGTTGGCAATACTGTGGCGATTCCAGTAGGAGAGATCTGCAGATACTGCTATGAGTTCAAAGCAGAAGACTACTTAGGAGAGAACAACGAAAGGATCTGCAGGCGTTGCTATCTTGTGGTTGAGGAGCATAAGAAAACGAAAGAACCACTTCTCTTTACGCTCGATCTCGAAAAGGTTGAAGTTGGCGGGTTAGATAAAATTTCAAGTGAATTGCTCCGAAAAATCGTCAAAAAATTCGAGGAGAAGGCTAAAAATAGTAAAGTGATCGCAGATCTGAAGTTCAAAAAGCTAAAGAAGATCACGTTCCGTTCCGTGTTAACGTGGAATTATCTAGGCAGACAGCACTTCTTTGGTCGTGAGGAGGGAACCTACGATATAGCATTCATAAAGGGGGACGGAGATAACTTTGGAAAAATAAAGGAGTCTGCAAACTCAATAACTCTTTTCAGACGAATATCTAATATTCTCGAGTGTGTCATCGAAGGTTCTGTGATCGAGTCTTTCTCGGAGATTCTGATAAAGATGCTTGAGCTCGCAAAACTATACGAATGGGAGTCCGGAGAGATTGAGCTGGAGGTTCCATTCGATGTTGTGTTTATCGGCGGGGATGACTTCTTGGTTCTAATGGATCCAGCCTTCGTGTTCGTCTTCGTGAAAAGCTTTAGAAAGAACGTTCAAAAACACCTTGGGAGTAGAAAGAATAGTTTCGAAAAAAGGATCGATGAGGCACTCTCTGTATTCCCGCTCGGAGTTTCGATGGGGATAGCGGTAGCTAAGAATAGGGTTCCGATAAAGGCGACGGTTGAGATCTTAAACGATATGGTGAGAAAAGCGAAAGCAAAGTCAAAGCAAGACAAGAGACAATTTGGGGGTGAAATCTACGTTTACATGCAGAAGTTCGATCAAATCCCAACAAGGGATGAGATAGAGAAACAGGAAAAATACACTTCCTTCCCGATGAACGGTGAAGAGCTCCAGAAGTTCGTGGAAGATCTTAGATTCTTTGCGGAAAGAGACGTCTCGCCAAACTGGCTGGAGAGGGTTTTTGGAAGAAGGATACCGGAATCGAGAGAAGATGCTTGTATAGAGCTTCTCTTTAAGATGGCGAGAACGAATAAGAATGAAGAAAGCTACGAGCTCCTAAAAAAGCTCTACGAGATGCATGGAAAATTCCAGTCACCCGATGGGAAGTATTTCCATATAGACCTTGCGGACTCGCTCAGGATATTAACTGAAAATGTCAATGAAAAAAGGCTTCGAGATACTGTAAGGATCTTGTTGGGTGATTAAAATGCGGTTTTGGTTTGACGAAATTGAAGTTCGCCTTGTGTTGAGAAATATAAGAATTGGCGGAGCAAAGGATGAAGAGGTCGACCTTGGAATTGTGCCATTGCGGTATGCGGCGAGTGGCATAAAGGGACTGCTTAAAAAAGCGGCGATTAGAGTTTCGAACTCAATCGGCTCTAAAAATCTCACCCAACAGATCTTTGGTGAAAGCGACTTGGAGGGGAAGATACAAATAACCGTGGATGAATTCGGGAACAACAATGAGAACAAGAGGTTCGGAATAAAAATAGACCCATTGTTTGGCTCCGTAAAAGAGAAACACCTGTTTTCATATAAGTTTCTAACCGTTGACTACCTGAAATTCAAGATAAAGCCTTTGATTAAGCTAAGCGAAGAAGAAGCGGAATTTCTTTTCCACTGTTTGAACTACTTGAGATACGAGACAATTGGCGGATTCGGTTCGAGGGGAATTGGACTGATCGAAGATGTGGAGGTTGATGAAAGGTTTAGACGATTTTTGGAGGGAAAATATGAGGGTCTTTCTCGTTGAGGCACGAACGATCGAGCCAGTCGTGATAGCATCGAAAAAGGGGAAAACGGGGCTTATCGAAGGGCTCAGATATATCCCAGCGTCGTCGATTGCTGGGGCGATTGCGAGAATGTGTATTCTTAAGAACGTAAGGAACTCCATTGGGAACTGCAAACAACTTGAAGAGGTAAATAAAACTCCAGAATGCAGTAGTTGCTCGGAGAATTGTCTATACAGAAAGATATGGGTGGAAAAGAAGTTCAAGGTTACAAATGCTGTGCTTGGAAATTGGAAATTCGAAAAGCCTGGAATTGCTGGACTGCAGACAGTTGGGGAGCAAAGAGTTAGAGGAGATAAAAAAGACCTCTTGCTGTTCTCATTCCTTGAAAGGATGTTCTGGCTTGAAAAACTAAATAATAATGAAGCATTTCTGAAGGTTTCTGAGACCTTGAAGGAAAAAGGGTTCAAGAAAAAAGCCACGGATTTCGATGGAGAGAGCTTTAAATCAGCCGAGCTTATCCAGCTGACAAGGACGAGCGTGGGAGAAAAATTGAAGACCTCGAAGGAAGGAGAGCTTTACGGTTTTACCGCAATAAAGGAGGGGCAAACCCTCAGGTTCATGGCGGTAGGCGATGGAGAGCTCGAGGAAATTTTTAATGATGAGGTTAAAGTTGGGGCTTGGAAATCACGTGGAATGGGTCTTGTTAGGCTAAAACTCGTCAGTTCTATGAATTGCGGAGAGTTTATCGAGAAGAGGGCTTCAGAGATAAGAAAAGGACTCGAGGAAATCTCTAAACTCTTATCTGAATTTGGACTCGAGGGCTACTTTGCCACATGCACGTATCTCACCGACGGAACTGAAATGCCAAACTTTGGAATCCTCCATTCGATTGAGAGATTCAGAAGGCTTGTGAGGTATGAGAGGATTGGAGAGAACAGCAACTTCATTCTCGTTGACACAATCTCAGCAGGATCCGCAGGGGTGATTAGAGTAGAGGAACCAGAAAGTGCATCTAAGAAGCTTGCAGAATATGAAATAAGGTTTTTTAAGTATCCTTGGTTTGATTGGGTGTTTTTCAACCATCCCGTGCATTATGAGTTTAGTGCTCTGAGGGGGTGATTGTTGTGTCGGGTAAGGTTGAAAGTGCTTGCAAACTCTTGGATGGTATTGAGGCTGTGAAGGGTGAAGAGGAGGGGAAAGTAACGAGGAGTTTTCTAAGAAAAGTTTTCGAACTTTTGGACGAGGTGGATAGTAAGGAGGAATTCATAATTTCGGTCGGTTACATTGTTGCAAGGAGGAAAGGAGGGGACTTGATTAAATTCTTTAGAGCGCTGAGAGATTGTGTAGAGAAAGAGGAAGGAGAGTGGAACAAGGTCCGAGAAAAACTAAAGGACGTGTTGGAAAATACGATTAAAATTTACACGATTAGAGCTGAGCTGAGGGAGGACTTATGCACGAGGCGCTGAAAAACAGATATGTCCTCGAGTGCACCATCGAAACACTTTCTCCACTTCATATAGGCTCAGAAAAGGCTTTGGGCTTTGGAATAGATAACCCAATTGTGAAAGTTAAGCGGAACGGTAAGGAGTTGCCAGTGATTCCTGGCTCGAGTATAAAAGGTGTTCTAAGAGCTCACTTTTATAGGCTCGCACACTCTGGGGCTTTTAGTAAGCTTGGATTCTTTAAGGCTCTCGAGGAGGAATTGGAAGAATTTGAGGAAAAATTCTCAAAGAAAAAGGAGGAAGAAAAATTGAAAGAACTCAAAAACATTGGAACTCTTGAAAAGCTTTTTGGGATCTCCGGGCTTGCTTCTCCGTTGAAGATAACGGATGCAGAACCTTTGGAATTTAGCATTGGCACGAGAACGCATGTGAAAATAGATCCAGAAAAGGATAGAGCAGAAAAGGGCAAGCTCTTTACAGTGGAATATGTGGAGGGAAAATTCAAGTTCAAGATAGTTTTCGATGAGCTCAAATCCGACTACGACGATGTCAACGATTTCTTTAGAGAAATCTTTTACAGAAGTCTGAAAAACGGGCTTGAAATTCACTTTGGAGGAATGAAATCCCGTGGTTATGGGCTTTGTTTGATCAGAGTGGATAAAGCTTGGAGATACACAGCAGAGGGACTTGCTGTTGGAAAAGCTGAAGAGTGGAGGTGAAATTGTGAGCTTCGGGAGTTATTCTTTGTTGGCTACGGTTTCGGGAAAGATAAGAGCGGTAGGACCAATGAGAATAGGAGCTGGGAGGGCTCTAAGCATCGTAACTTCAGATCTTCCTGTAATAAAGAACTCGAGAAACGAACCAGTTATCCCGGGTTCGAGCTTGAAGGGATTCTTTAGAGGACATTTGAGAAGGATTTTGCTTATGAAGATGGATACAAAGAAAGCCGATGACATCCTGAAAGAAGTATTCGGTGGGACCGAGGAGGAGGACAACGCCTCTGCGATCCTTTTCCACGAGGTTCCGATGAAAGAGGGTAGACTGGCTGAAAGGAAACACATAGCAATAAATCCCAAAACCTGTGGAGTTCAGAACCTCTTCGATGTTGAATGCGTTCTCGATGGAGCGATTTTTGAAGGAAAAATCTTATCTGCGAGGAACTTGAACCCAAGAGCTCTTGGATTGCTCAAGCCTGTGATGGACTTAGCCAATTTTGGGGTTGCAAGACTTGGGGGGTTTAAGAGCAGAGGATATGGAGAGATATCGATAGAAGTTAACGAGATATCTCTTATATTCCCTGGAAAAAGCTTGGAAGACTTAAATGCTGGTTTCGAAGTCAAAAACCTCATTCCGAGAGGCTTTCCATCGATAAAAGTTAAAAAATCCGATGGAAGCGTTAGCGTAGACGGCTTCGCTCTAAACCCAGAAATCCGAGAAAATGCAACATTTTTCGGAATCGAAATGAAATTCAGAGGTAGCGAAGCTTTAAAGTTCTTGGACTCAATGCTCAAGCTGGTGAAATTATGAGCTACTACGATTTTGTCCCAGTAG
>JAVYQP010000006.1:0-81456 GCA_038731605.1 Archaeoglobaceae archaeon
TACGATAAGGAATCGCTACAAAGAACTGGCTGAAAGGCTTGGAATAGAAATAATACTCTAAAAATTTTTTAGCTCTTCAAAAGCTCCTCAAGCTTTTCTCTGTTGAAACCCAAAACCCACTTCTCGCCCTTAACAACCAAGGGCACTGAGTAGCTCTTTGAAATGCTGTGGATTTTCTCAATAACTTTCTTTCTCTCCTCACCTTCCAGCTTATCGACCCAAACAACTTCGAAGTCTGCTTTTGCGGACTGCAAAAACTCCAGAGCTCTTTTGCAGTGTGGACAAGTCGTTAAACCATACACTACAATCTGCGCCATAGAAAAAATTATGTGGGCATTATTTAAACATTTCCCGGATTTGATGCACTGAGACAAATGCGATTTTTTACTCAAAGGTTCTGCCCTCGAGCGACGGATCGTGTCCAGGGATTATTCGGGATTTCTTCACAATGCTCGTTGCCTTGTAACAGCTCTCGAACCAATCCTGAAGAGACACGTAGAGCCCAATCGGGAAGAAGGGTGACTTTTGCGCTGGGATAACAGCTTTCCCGTGCTCGTTCTCGATCTCTATGTTTTGTCTCGGTGGGAACATGTTCATGTATGAGTAGAAGTGATCCGAAGCCATTAGATACTCTCCGCTCTTTGTTTTAACAAGGATTCCCTGTAGCCCAGGGGTATGCCCCGGCAAAGCTACAAGCTTTACACCATCTGCGATCTCCAAATCGCCTTTTACAAGGCAAAGATCCATACTCTCGAGCGTCTCGAGATACTTCTCGACGTATAAATCTCTTAGAACTGGCAAAGGATTCATTGCGAACTCCCACTCCCTTTTCTGCACGTAAACTCTTGCGTTGTGGAAAAGATGCACGTTTGCGCAGTGATCGAAGTGCAAGTGGGTGATAACGAGGGTTTCAACGTCTTCTGGGCTGAGTTTTTCTTGCCCAAGCGCATTTATGACGCCCTTCTCACCGCCACCCTCAACGGGATACATAGCGTTTTCTGCAACCCCTGCGTCGACGACGATCTTCTCCTCTGCGTCTATCAACCAAATGTAAACCGGTCCCGATGCTATGTATTCCGAGCTCCCGAAAAAGAAGACGACGCTTAAAGGAACCCTTATCTTAGCCTGAACCAACGGCTTAATCTGCATATAAATCGTGAACAATGGGGTATATAACCATTTTGACAAACTGCTTTTGAGGACAAAATTTATATGTGAGGGGCTAACTTTCACAGGGGATCGTAATGAAAGTGTTGGCGAGAACCCTTTCGAGGAAAACCGTAGTATTGACCGATGGGACAGTTGTGGGTGCGCTGTATAACATAACCGTGGACTTCAAAACGGGTGCGCTTTTAAATCTGATCGTTAAACCGATCAACGAGATTCCCGAGCTCAGGAGAGAGGAGAACATGTATATAATTCCCTTCTCCCTTGTCACCGCCCTCAAAGACTATATTGTGGTTGACAAGGAGAAGTTGAGAGCGTGAGAGATTACCTTTTTCCCCCCATAATCTTCCCATTATTTTTGATCCTCATCGTTCTCCCGCTACTTGTGCTTTCCTTCGTTTTCGCAGGAACTGCGGTTTTCAAGCTCGTATTTGGAGTTGAAAGCGATAAAGCTGTGCTCCTACTTGTAATGATCGTGCTCGGGAGTTTGATAAACATCCCGCTGTTTGAAATGAAGGGGTGCGAAGTCATTCGAAGATACGAGATCTTCGGCTTTATCTACACAGTTAGGAGCAAGAAAAAGCTGATAGTTGCTGTGAACATAGGCGGTTGTGTTTTGCCGGTGATCCTTGCAACAAAACTCCTCTACGAAATTCTGGATTTCATACCGGTCCTCGTTTTCATCGGAACGTTTCTATTATCTTCGCTCATAATCTATGGTTTCGCCAGACCTGTTGCGGGTGTGGGGATCGTGGTTCCAATGATAATTCCTCCCATCGTTGCGACCGTCGCAAGTTATGTTGCGATTCTCTTAACCGATGCACCGATAATTCTACTCCCAAAGCTGTCCTTTAGCCTCGGTGTCCTCTCGGCGTTGTTCGGCGCAGACATTCTGCATCTTCGAGATATCGAGAAGATAGGCTACGGCGTTGTTAGCATCGGCGGTGCTGGAACATTCGACGGAATATTCCTCACTGGAATATTTGCGGTTCTTTTCTCAGTCCTGCTCGTCTAAAAGATCCCTTACAGCTTTTCTAACAGCCATTTCGCTGTTATACTTTGGCTTCCAACCGAGTTTCTTAAGCCTCTCGATCGATAGGAGCATCACTGGAACGTCGCCAACCCAGCCACGATCACCGCCTGTGAACTTGAATCTCGGGTTCAAGTTCATCTCCTCGCAGACGATTTCCGCAATTCTCCTAACCTTTACTTGGTCTTCGCTTCCTATGTTGAAGATGTTCACAGATTCACTTGCTTTTAAGCCAGCGAACATCGCCTCAATGCAGTCCTCGATGTATATGTATGACTTGTTCTGCTCCCCATTGCCAAGGATTTCGAGCTCGTTTGGATTTGCTTTCAGCTTCCTTATGAAATCGTAGATAACGCCATGCGTGCTCCTCTTGCCGATCACGTTTGCGAATCTGTAGATGTATGCCACAAACCCAAAGGTGTGGCAGTAGGACTCGATCAACGCTTCGCATGCAAGCTTCGATGCACCATAAACGCTTATTGGATGCATAGGATAGTCTTCAGGAGTCGGAATCAGCTTCGCTTCACCGTAAACAGTTGATGTTGACGTGAAAATCATCCTCTTTACCCCTTCTTTCCTCATCGCCTCGAGTAGTCTGAAGGTGGCGACAACGTTGTTCCTGTATATCTCCTCCGGCTTCTCGGCTCCCACCCTTACGTCTGGGTTCGCTGCAAGGTGCCAAACCTCGTCTACGTTTTTGAGAAAAACCGTAATATCGTCTTTCGCCAAATCTGCAATGATGAGTTCCGCGTTCTCATTCACAAACTCTTTTTTACCACTTGAAAGGTTGTCGATAACCCTTACATCGTCGATCTCAACGAGTTTGTCAACGAGGTGACTCCCTATGAATCCCGCACCACCAGTTACGAGAATCATCAGCAAAGCTTTTATATGTGGTTGATATACTTTTTCCCACTTCGGAGGTGAGCGACGATGCTTCCAAACCAAATGGTGAAGTCATTGCTCGGAAAGATGATCAGAGTCGAAATGAAGGGCGAGGAGCACGAACTCGTTGGCAGATTAGAGGGTGTTGACGAATACATGAACTTATTTCTCACAAACGCAATGGAATGCAAGGGGGACGAGAAGATAAGAAATCTCGGGGAGATTATCCTAAGAGGAAACAACGTTGTTCTAATTAGACCAGAATGACTGATTTTCAGCTCGTTGATACAAGAGAAGAGATATTGAAAATTCTCGAGGAGAAGGGCGAAATTCTCCAGAAAGACCTTTGGAAGGAGCTGAAGATAGACAGCAGTAAGTGCTCGAGAATTCTGAGAAAACTCGAAAAAGAGGGGCTGATAAAAAGAGTAGAGGTTGTCGTCGACGGCGTCAAGACTTTCAAAATAGTCTCTTCAAAGTTCGAAGAGAAGAAAGCGGAGGAGGAGAAGCTCGATCTTAGGACAGTGATGGACAGAATAGAACAGGTCTCGAAGCTACCGCCGTGCTATGGCTGTCTCGATACCGAGTGCGAAGCGCAACGCTGTTTGAAGCTTGAGGTCTGGTTTTTGAAGTTGTGCAAGATGGGATAGGTATTTTAAGCATGAAGAGAATATAAGCGTGAGATGGAGGAAGTTAAGGATCTGCTTGGTGGGCTGGAATTCGAAGACACGAGTCAAATAAAGGTTCCGGAGAGGTTAATAGACCAAGTAATAGGGCAGGATCATGCGGTAGAGGCGATAAAGAAGGCTGCGGTGCAGAAAAGGCATGTGATGCTCATCGGATCTCCCGGAACGGGAAAGTCGATGTTGGCAAAGGCGATGGCAGAGCTACTGCCGAAGGAGGAGCTCGAAGACATCCTTGTGTATCCGAACCCACAAGATCCGAATCAGCCAAAAATCAAGCTTGTTCCTGCGGGAAAAGGTAGGGAGATCGTTGAAGCGTATAAGCAGGAGGCAATGAAGAAAGCGCAAGCAAGGAACTTCATGATATTCTCCCTCGTGCTACTCGTCGTCCTCTACACGATCATAACAAATCCTGCGAACTTCATCTGGGGGCTCATAGCTGCAATCCTTCTTCTGATGGTTGCGAGATACTTCATCCCAAAGGAAGAGAGGAACGTGCCCAAGCTCCTTGTTGACAACTCCGAAAAGAAGACTGCCCCGTTTGAAGATGCGACAGGGGCGCATGCAGGTGCGTTGTTTGGCGATGTCCGCCACGATCCATTCCAGAGCGGTGGACTTGAAACGCCTGCACATGAAAGGGTTGAAGCTGGAGCGATTCACAGAGCGCACAAAGGCGTTCTCTACATCGACGAGATAAACACGCTCACGATCGAATCTCAGCAGAAGCTTTTAACCGCCTTACAAGACAAGAAGTTCCCGATAACTGGGCAAAGCGAAAGGAGCAGTGGAGCTATGGTTCGCACCGAACCAGTGCCCTGCGACTTCATCTTAGTCGCAGCCGGAAACCTCGATGCTCTGATGGGCATGCATCCAGCGTTGCGGAGCAGAATCGAAGGATACGGTTACGAGATCTACATGAACGACACGATGCCAGACACCGCCGAGAATAGGCGGAAGTTGGTTCGATTCGTCGCTCAGGAAGTCGTCAAAGATGGGAAGATTCCGCACTTCGACAAGTATGCGGTCGCCGAGATAATAAGGGAGGCGATGAGGAGGGCGGGGAGAAGGAATCACCTAACCCTTAGGCTTAGGGAACTTGGAGGGCTGATAAGGACTGCAGGAGATATTGCAAAGAGCGAGGGGTCGAATCTTGTTAGGCTTGAGCATGTTTTGAAGGCGAAGAAGATAGCGAAGACGATAGAAGAACAGCTTGCGGACAAATACATCGAGAGAAGGAAGGACTACAGACTTTTCATAACCGAGGGCTATGAAATCGGGAGAGTTAATGGGCTCGCAGTCATTGGCGAATCCGCTGGAATAGTGCTACCGATAATCGCAGAGGTTACGCCCGGGATGAGCAGATCTGAAGGGAAGGTGATCGCAACTGGAAGATTGCAAGAGATTGCGAGAGAGGCGGTTATGAACGTTTCAGCGATCATAAAGAAAATACTCGGCAAAGACACAGCGAATTACGACATTCACATTCAGTTCGTTGGAACATACGAAGGTGTTGAAGGTGATTCTGCGAGCATAAGCATCGCAACCGCCGTGATTTCGGCAATCGAAGGCATACCTGTGGATCAATCCATAGCGATGACCGGAAGCCTATCGGTTCGTGGCGATGTGTTGCCCGTTGGCGGTGTTACGCAGAAGATCGAAGCTGCGATCCAAGCTGGGCTAAAGAAGGTGATAATCCCGAAGGGCAACACGGATGACGTTTTGCTCGACGCAGAGCACGAGGGCAAAATAGAGATAATACCGGTTTCGAGAATCGAAGAAGTGCTTGAACATGCGCTCGCAGACAGTGAAAAGAAGGCAAAGCTTATTTCGAAGTTCAAGGAATACGCCTATGCCTTAGCGAACTGACTGAACCAATTCTTCAGCATCACAAATTGCTCGTGCGTGTTCACAACATCGCAGTCCATCGGGCTCTTGAAGAAGAAGGCAAGCTCTTTCACAACCCCGCTTACTCCATTTTTCTTTGCAAATAGGAGCAGTCTTGCGATGTCTAAGATTAGTGGCGAAGCGACGATTGCATCTATTGCGTCCCAGATGAAGTAGAACTTCATGAGTTTCCCAAGGAATCCCTTGAAGTGGATGAAGTCGAACGCAGTCTTGTTGTCGACAAGGCTTGGGAAGAACTCGATTTGCGTGATGCTGAAAGGCGAATAACCGAGGGCTTTCTCCAAAACCTTGTCCTTGCTTATTATCTTACTCTCTCTGTTGTCCTTTGCGGAGAGCACTTTCCCATCGTAATCGCCGAGGATGTTGTAGCTCATCCACCCAACAACTTCGAGATTTCTGTATGCGAACATCGGCGCAAGAGTTGTTTTTATCAGCGTCTCTCCAGTTTTCCCATCGTTTCCCGCATGCGGGACGTTGTTTTCTTTTGCAAGCTGTTTAAGAGCTGGGATCGAAGAACCAACGCTTGGCGTGAAGTTCGCATAAGGTATTCGAAGCTTCAACGCACTGTAGGCGTAGAGCATGCTTGCAGTCGCAAATTCTTTTGCGTTGTTGTCGATCATTTCCTCAAATCCCTCCAGGCTACCATGGTATTTTTTGCTAAACTTTGGAACTGGTTCCGTCGATGCGACGTTTACAACGACAGTTTCATCGTCTGCAAATTCCTTCAAATCTCTCGTTATCCTTTCCACGATTTCCCTAAGACTCAACTCCTCGTCTTCCAAGGTCTCTATTTTCCCGAGCTCTCTAATACCGGAACCACAGTTCAACGCAGTCCCCTTCTTCGCAACAACCCTTTCCAAATCTGCCCTGACAGCGTTTAAAACCTCGAGGTCGAAGTGCTTGTTTTGGATCCAATGCTCCTGCAAAGCTACGAATGCGTTCGGCAACATCCTTATCTCATGCCCCCCGAACTCGAAGTCAAAGGGAACGATTGCGTCAAGCTGGTTAAAGGGATCGAGTGCAGTTACAAGCCCCGTTCTATCCGTAACCCCCTTCTCTATAGCCTTCGCTCCCGCCATTGCAGTTGTTGCTACGATTCCGTATGCGCCAATCAACCAAAGTTTCATCGCTCCACCTCAAAATAGCTGTTCACGTTTTCCAAGGCTTTTGCAACCAAATCGACAGCCCAATGAACGTCGTTCAAATCCACGACTTCGACTGGGCTATGGATGTATCTCGCCGGAACGCTAATAACGCCAGCCGGAATTCCTTCTTTTGTCAAGTTAATCGCAGTCGCATCGGTTGTGCCACCTTCAGCGACCTCGAGCTGGTAGGGAATTCCATTCTTCTCCGCAGTCTCCCTCAACCAACGAAGGACTTTTTGCGAAACTATTAACCCACGACCAGATGCGTCGACGATCGTTATCACCGGACCCTTGCCAAGGGATATGTCCATGTGCACACTTTCGCTCCCCGGAAAATCCGTCGAAACACAGGAATCGATTGCAATTGCGAGATCTGGCGACAACGCATAAGCCGAGCACTTCGCTCCTTTTAGTCCAACCTCCTCTTGCACAGTGGCTACGAAGTGAACAGTCGCAGGGCTTTTGCACTTCTTAAAGCTCTCTATCGCAACCGCAACACCAATGCGGTTGTCAAAGGATTTTCCTGTGATTCGATTGTTTGCAAGCAGTGCAACTTCTCTGTCGATCGCTATAGGAGTTCCAACGTCGATCCCGAGGTTTAGAACATCTTCTTTGCTCTTCGCTCCGACGTCGATGAACATGTCGCTTATCTCGACTGCCTTCTTTCTCTCCTCATCCTTCATCACGTGCGGGGGTTTACAGCCGACTACGCCATAGACTTTCTTTTTCCCATAGAGCACGACTCTTTGCGCAAGCGCTATCTGCGAGAACCAACCGCCGATGGGAGCGAACCTTATGAACCCCTTCTCGTCGATTTTTTTCACGACGAAACCGATTTCGTCCATGTGTGCGGTTAGCATTACGCTCCTTTCGTTCCCGTTCTTTGTCGCTATAAGATTGCCCAGGTTGTCCACTCTTATCTCGTCCGCATAACCTTCGATCTCCGCCCTTATCAAATCCCTAAGCTCGTCTTCGAATCCACTTACACCATGGGCGTTGCTGAGCTTCTTTATCAGCTCTAACATACCTTCACCTCGTTCTCTATCGCATGCCTCTTCGCAAGATCTTCTTCCCTTAAATTTTTCTTCTCTATGATCTCCGCAACAGTTCCATCGAGGAATATGAGAGCAGTCACCTCAAACAGCGTTCCCATCGGTGCTATGCGCTTGGTTTCTTTATCCAGCCTGTTTTTTAAGACTACAGAGAAGTCTGAAAGCTTTGACAATGTCGAATTTTCCGCAGACGTTATTGCAACGACCTTCGCTCCAATTTCCTTGGCTTTTTTCGCAATTGCAACAACGTATCCAGTTTCCCCGCTACCAGAGATCGCAACAAGTAAATCGCCATTTTCGATTCTCGGCGTCGTCGTTTCGCCTATCACAAAGGCTCTGTATCCGAGGTGCATTAGTCGCATCGCAAAAGCTTTCGCCACAAGCCCGCTTCTACCTATTCCCACCACGAAAACCCTCTCTGCTTCTTCGATGAATCGTATGAAGCAGTCCACTCTCTCCTGATCATAAACTTCCTTGACACTTCTCGTGATCAAGTCCAGGAACTTTTGCATGAAGCTGGTTTTCGAAAGGCTTAATAAGTGTATCCAAAACCTCTACCATGGACATTCTGCTAATGCTTGCCATTGTCGTATCGTTTTACGTTGCTTGGAACATAGGGGCAAACGATGCAGCGAATTCAATGGCGACTTCTTATGGGAGCAGAGCTTTAACTCTAAGGCAAATCATATTTGTCTGTGCCCTTCTTGAGTTCTTAGGCGCCTCTCTCTATGGAAAAAACGTCGTAAAAACGATTGCAAAGGGGATTGTGCCAATAGAAGTTCTCGATCCGCATCTTGTCGTATACGGCATGATCGCAGCACTGCTTTCGGCTGGATTATGGATAACGATTGCAACTTATCTACATCTCCCTATTTCTACGACTCACTCAATCGTTGGCGCTGTGCTCGGCTTTGGAGTTGCCGCAGTTTCGCAGAACCACCTCGAGCTTTCGATGATAAAGTGGGCTGAGGTTTCCAGAATTGCGTTGAGTTGGCTTGTATCGCCAATTGCGGGCGCCATTTTAGCCTTTGTGATTTTCTACGTGATCAGAATTATCCTTTTCCGAAGATTCGGTGTAGAAAGTGTTGAGAAAGTATTCAGATACCTGCAGGTCTTTACAGCTTGCTACGTAGCGTTCGCTCACGGTAGCAACGACGTCGCAAACGCAGTTGCGCCCTTGGCGCCTATTTTTGGACGAACCCTCGAAGGTTACTACGAGATCCCAAGGGAGATACTGATCTTCGGAGGTCTTGGAATCGCAATAGGTGTTGCAACCTGGGGATATCGTGTCATAAAGATGGTCGGAGAGAACATAACGCAGTTAACGTTTACCCGTGGTTTTTCTGCAGAATTCGCAACCGCAACAACCGTGCTCTCAGCTTCAACCCTTGGACTTCCAATTTCCACGACTCACACCTTGGTTGGGAGCGTTATAGGCGTTGGTTTAGCAGGAGGGCTTACGAGCGTGAACCTAAAGGTCGTGCAAAAAATTATATTCTCATGGATACTCACATTACCGATCACGATGCTTCTCAGCATAGGCGTTTACACGGTAATGGTGGTATTCCTATGAGGTTCTTCAGGTCAGTTGGTGAGATCTTCGGCTATTCTCCCTTCAAACCCCTTGTTGAGCATGCGATATTGTGCGGAAGAGCCATTGGGTTGCTTCAAAAGCAATTTGAAGCCTATAAAAGATCCGATTTTCTCGCGGTAGAGAGGTTGAGAGACGAGATAGACGAGCTCGAAAGCGAAGCAGACAGGATAAAGGGAGAGATACGGGCAAAAGTCTCAAGATCCTTAATGCTTCCCGTAGACAGACACGACTTGCTCGAGTTCTTGAAAGTTCAGGACGACATAATAAACAACTGCGAGCATGTTGGACACATGCTGACCTTTAGAAAAATGAAGATCAAAGAGAGCCTCTTAGCGGAGTTCGAAGTTCTGCTGTCGAAGATAATGGAGTGCGTAAATGAATACGAAGGGATGATCGCACACGTCCAGAAGTTGATCGAGACTTCTTTTGACAAGAGGGAAGTCGAAAAGGTTATGGAGCACGTAGAAGAAGTCGAAAGGCTTGAGCACGTTTGTGATATGATCCAGATTGGCTTGCACACGACTCTTTTCAACTCCGAAGACTTGCATCCACTTGATGTGCATCTCATGGAGGCTTGGGTCGTTCACCTTGGTTACATAGCCAACGCAATCGCAAGAGCTGCGGATAGGTTCCGTCTAATGCTCTACGGTCGATAAGGATTTAGATTAATCATTCATTAGAATTTTTGGATTGCGATTTGCGAATCGACAACATCGTGGTTACAGATAAAGCCCCGCAATAGCTGAACACAGCAATCCTGTGGATTTTAAAAATAAATTATACTACTCGGGGTCGCCGATTGCGGGAATGAGCATACGAAAAAGTTATATCACGTTGCGATTGCCGAGCTGGGAGTATGAAAGCCGTGATAATAATGGGCTCGAAATCTGATATGGGCTTAGGCAAAGAAGTCGCCGAAAAACTGAGGATTTTCGGAATTGAGAGCGATCTAAGAATAGCTTCTGCGCACAAAACACCCGAACATGTTTTGAAGATAGTGAGAGAATACGAAGGCAAAGATGTCGTGTTCGTAACGATCGCTGGAAGAAGCAACGCCCTAAGCGGTTTTGTGGATGCGAACACAACGAAACCTGTGATCGCCTCACCACCGATTAAAGAGAACTGGTTCGACGTGTTCTCGAGCATTAGAATGCCCTCCGGCGTTGCTCCGATGCTTGTGCTCGAAGCGGAGAATACAGCATTGGCGGTTGCAAAGATCTTTGCGTTGAAGGATGAGAAAGTTAGAAAAGCTGTGGAAGATTACCAAAGAAAGAAGAGAGAGGAGATAGTTGGGGCTGATGGGGAGGTGTGTCATGGGTAGTGTTAAGGATTTAATAGTGCTAAAAAACCCGAACGGAGGAGTTGGAGAGGGAGTCTTTGAGTTCTCAAACCGCTACTCAGTCTTCGATTACGGCGAAATGCCCGACAAGGTCGATGGCAAGGGGGCGTCGCTTTGCTTGATTTCAGCCTTCTTCTTCGAGAAGTTGGAAGAAAGAGGGATAAGGACGCATTACCTTGGACTTTTAGAGGGAGAAAAGGTTAAGAGGCTCGATGAACTCGAGTCTGCGACGAACAAGATGAAAATAAGGCTCGTTAGAGTGCTGAGACCAGAGAAAAAGGATGGATACGACTATTCGGTGTTTAAAAAAGAGAGAACGAACTTCCTTTTGCCACTCGAGATCATATACAGGAACAAAGTCCCTGAGGGTTCTTCTTTGCTCAGGAGGCTTGAAAAAGGAGAAGTCAAGCCAGAGGACTTTGGGTTGAAGGAGATAAGGGCAGGGATGAGGCTTGAAAAGCCAATAGTTGATTTCAGCACGAAATTGGAGGACGTTGACAGATATTTAAGCTATAAGGAAGCCAAAGAAATTGCTGGACTTAGCGATGAGGAGTTTGAGGAGCTGAGAGCTTTAACGCTCAAGGTAAACGATTTGATAACGGAGATTGTTTCAAAGATTGGGCTCGAGAACGAGGATGGAAAAATCGAGGTAGCGTTCGATGAAAAACGAAGATTCATGGTCGTTGACGCAGTCGGAACCCCAGACGAGTGTAGGTTTAGCTTTCAGGGATTCGAAGTGAGCAAAGAATTCCTGAGGAGCTACTACAGAAAAACCGAGTGGTATGAAAGGATAAAGAAGTTCAAGGGGCAAGATAATTGGCGAGAACTCGTTGGCAATCCACCAAAGCTACCGGAAAACCTTAAGATTGCGGTCTCGAATCTTTACAAGGCTCTCTGCAACGAGATAACTGGGAAAAAGTTCTTCGATGTGCCAAAGCTTGGAGATGTCGTTAAAGAATTGAGGACGATTTTATGAAGGCTGCGTTAGCGCTTGAAGATGGGACTTACGTTGAGGGAAAAGCCTTCGGCGCTGAAAAGACTGCGTTTGGCGAGATAGTTTTCTGCACTTCGATGACTGGCTACGTGGAAGCGCTTACGGATCCGAGCTACAAGGGGCAAATTTTGATGATGACTTATCCGCTCATCGGCAACTACGGGGTTTGCAGAGAGGACTTCGAGAGCGATGGGGTAAAAGTTGAGGGGTTCGTCGTAAGGGAGCTCTGCAGAAAGCCGAGCAACTGGCGTAGCGAGATGAGTGTCGATGAGTTGTTGAAGAGCTACGACGTCGTTGGAATCGAAGGTGTTGACACGAGGATGCTCACGAGGAAGATTCGAATCTACGGCTCGATGAAGGCTGCGATTGGCATAGACGTGGAGAAAGAAAAGTTGATCAAGATGGCGAGAGACCAGCCGTTCATATCTGACGTCGACTTAGTGGATAAGGTCTGCGTTAAAGAGCCGAAGAGAATCGATGTTGGTGGAAAATTCGAAGTTGTTCTCATCGATTGCGGTGTTAAGATGAGCATAGTCAGGCAGTTGCTGAAAAGAGGAATAAATGTAACGCTCGTTCCCTACAACTTCCCCGCAGAGAAGATAGCCGAAATGAACCCCGACGGCGTTTTCGTTTCAAACGGTCCCGGGGATCCGGCAAGGGTAAAGGAGACGATCGAGACCATTCGCAATCTCGCTGGTAAGTTCCCCTTAGCGGGGATTTGTCTCGGGCATCAGTTGACTGCGCTCGCATTCAAAGCTAAGACCTTCAAGCTAAAGTTCGGACACCACGGTAGCAATCAGCCAACCAAGGACTTGGAAACGGGCAGGGTTTTCATTTCAAGCCAGAACCACAACTTTGCGGTTGACGAAAAGACTCTACCAAAGGATTTTGAAGTTACGCAGATCAATCTGAACGACAAAACTGTTGAAGGGCTAAGGCACAAGGAGTTGCCAATAATAGCGGTGCAGTATCATCCCGAAGCGGGTCCGGGACCGCATGACACCTACTTCTTCTTCGACAGATTTCTCGAAATGCTAAAAGAGTGGTGAGATGCCGAAAAGAGAGGACCTCAGAAAAATAATGGTTATAGGTAGTGGACCAATAGTCATCGGGCAGGCTGCGGAGTTCGACTACTCGGGAAGCCAAGCCTGCAAAGCTTTGCGCGAGGAAGGTTACGAAGTCATTTTGGTGAACTCGAACCCAGCGACGATAATGACCGATCCAGAGATGGCGGACAGGATCTACATAGAGCCTTTGACCGCAGACGTCGTTGCGAAGATCGTCGAGCGTGAGTTACCAGATGCGATTTTGCCAACTCTCGGCGGACAAACTGCTTTGAATTTGGCGATCCAGCTCGACGAAATGGGAATTCTGAAAGAATACGAGGTTAAACTCATCGGAGCCAACGCAGAGGCGATAAGGAGAGCCGAGGACAGAGAGCTTTTCAAGCAGTGCATGCTGAAGATTGGACTCGAAGTTCCGAGGAGTAAGACTGTGAACGACGTAGAATCTGCGCTTGAATTTGCGGAAGAGATTGGTTACCCAGTCGTTGTTCGCCCAGCGTTCACACTCGGTGGAACTGGTGGAGGGATTGCATACAACAGAGAAGAGCTGAGAGAAATAGCGACGAAGGGGCTAAAGCTTTCAATGATAAGACAGGTGCTCATCGAGGAAAGCGTGATTGGGTGGAAGGAGTTTGAACTCGAAGTTATGCGAGATCTTGCGGACAACGTCGTGATAATCTGCCCCATAGAGAACTTCGATCCAATGGGCATTCACACGGGAGACAGCATCACAGTTGCTCCAGCACAAACGCTCACCGATGTGGAGTATCAGAGAATGAGAGATGCGGCGATTGCGATAATAAGGGAGATAGGCGTGGAGACTGGTGGTAGCAACATCCAGTTCGCAATAAACCCGCAGAACGGGAGAATGGTTGCAATAGAGATGAACCCAAGGGTTTCTCGAAGCTCAGCCTTGGCTTCAAAGGCAACTGGATTTCCAATTGCAAAGATCGCAGCAAAGCTTGCAGTCGGATATACGTTGGATGAGATCCCGAACGATATAACTAAGGAAACACCAGCGAGCTTCGAGCCAAGCATCGACTATGTGGTTGTGAAGGTTCCGAGGTTCGCCTTTGACAAGTTCCCAACTGCGAATGCGATTCTTGGAACGCAGATGAAGAGCGTTGGCGAAGTGATGGCGATAGGCAGAACTTTCGAAGAGGCGTTGCAGAAGGCGTTGCGTAGCCTTGAAATTGGGCGCTATGGCTTGGGTTGCGATGGAAAAGACAAGAAGGTTACAAGAGAGGAGATCATAAGAAAGCTGAAGTTCCCGAGCCACGACAGGGTGTTCTACATACGCTACGCTTTCCAACAGGGCTTCACAGTCGAAGAAGTCTACGAGTTGACAAAGATCGATCCTTGGTTCCTTGAAAAGATCAAGAACATCTTGGAGTTCGAAGAGAAGCTCAAGAGCTTTGCAAAGAAGTTCAAAATCGAGGACTTGCCAACAGAGATTCTAAGGGAGGCGAAGAGGCTTGGTTTCAGCGACAGACAGCTTGCGCACATTTTCCACACAGACGAGTTCGAGGTTCGAAGGATAAGGAAGGCAAAGGGTGTAAAGGCGGTTTACAAGATGGTCGACACCTGCGCCGCTGAGTTCGAGGCAAAGACGCCATACTATTACTCGACCTACGAAGACGAGAACGATGCGGTGCCAACGAAGAGAAAGAAGGTCATGATCATCGGTTCGGGACCGAACAGAATCGGGCAAGGCATAGAGTTCGACTATTGTTGTGTTCACGCAGTTTGGAGCGCTAAGGAGGAGGGTTACGAGACGATTATGGTAAACTGCAACCCAGAAACCGTCTCAACTGACTACGACACCGCAGATCGGCTCTACTTTGAGCCAATAACGTGCGAGGACGTAATGAACGTATACGAGAACGAGAACCCAGAAGGCGTTTTCGTGCAGTTCGGTGGACAAACCCCTCTGAACATCTCAAAAGACTTGGAAAGGTGTGGGGCGAAGGTAATAGGCACTTCCGTCGACTCGATTGACATCGCTGAAGACAGAAAGAGGTTCGACGAATTGCTCGAAAAGCTCGGAATCCCAAGACCAAAGGGTGGAATTGCCTTCAGCATCGAAGAAGCGAAGAAAGTCGCTAAGGAAATTGGCTACCCAGTGCTGATAAGACCGAGCTACGTTCTCGGCGGTAGGGCTATGAGGATAGTTTACGATGAGAGAATGCTCGAGGAGTGCGCCAAGGAAGCGATAGAGGTCAGCGAGCAAAAGCCGATGCTCATAGACAAGTTCCTCGAGGATGCGATCGAAGTCGAAGTCGATGCGGTTTGCGATGGCGAAGAGGTCTTCATTCCAGCGATAATGGAGCACATAGAGGAAGCAGGAGTCCACAGCGGAGACGCAGCTTGCGTAATTCCGCCAATTTCTCTCTCGAAGGAGATCATGGACACCATAGAGGACTACACGAGGAAGATTGCGCTGGCTTTACAAGTCAAAGGGCTCATAAACGTGCAATACGCTGTAAAGGACGGCGTTGTTTACGTGCTCGAAGCTAATCCAAGGGCAAGCAGAACTGTTCCATTCGTAAGCAAGGCAACTGGAATTCCTCTGGCAAAGATCGCAACGAAAGTTGCGCTCGGAAAGAAACTGAAGGATTTCAACTTAAAGAAGCCGGTAATGAAGCACTTTGCTGTGAAGGAGGCGGTTTTTCCGTTCATAAAGCTTCCTGGCGTCGACGTTGTTCTTGGACCGGAGATGAAGTCAACAGGCGAAGTCATGGGCATAGACTACGATTTCGGCATCGCCTACTACAAAGCGGAGCTTGCCGCTGGAATGCGATTGCCGTTGAGTGGGAACGTTTTGATAAGCGTAAAAGATGCGGACAAACCAAAGGTTCTCGGCGTTGCAAAGAAATTTGCCGAGCTTGGCTTTAAGATATACGCAACTGAGAAAACTGCAAAGTTCTTACGAGAACATGGGATCGAAGCGGAGATTGCGTTTAAAGTTAGCCAAGGCAGACCGAACATCGTGGACATGATAATCAACGGGCAGATAGATCTGATAATAAACACACCAAGCGGTAAAACTGGAAAAACCGAAGGCTACGAGATACGCAGAACTGCGGTGGAGTATGGGGTGCCGTATATAACAACGATCCCTGGAGCGATCGCTGCAGCGAAGGCAATCGAGGCGGTGAAGAGGGGAAAGCTGGTGGTTAAGTCTATCCACGAGTATCATGAAGAAGTTCGAAGACTATCTTGACAGGCTCGTAAAGCTCGACTTAGAGCGAGGAGAGAGAGCTGGGAAGCCAGAGGCGATATTCGGCGAGGGGAAGTCGACAGAGATCATCGTTAAAATCGCTGAGGAGTATAGGGAAAAGAAGAAGCCGGTTCTCTTCACGAGACTGAACAAAGAGCAAATGCTCGAGCTTAAAAAGCTTGGAGCGGAGGTCAACGAGATAGCGAGGACTGCAACCTTTGGAAGGGCGAGCGAAAAAATCGGCAAAGTTGCGATTTTAACCGCTGGAACCGCTGACGTCGCAGTTGCTGAGGAGGCGAGGGTTACAGCGGAGTTTTTAGGCTTAGAGACTTTAACTTTTTACGATGTCGGCGTTGCGGGGTTGCACAGGGTGATCGAGCCAGTTAGAGAGATAAGGAACAGCGACGTTGACAGCGTGATCGTAGTTGCGGGAATGGAGGGGGCGTTGCCCTCGATCGTTGCAAGCCTTGTAGACTTACCAGTCATCGCAGTCCCCACCTCTATAGGCTACGGAGTTCACCTCAAAGGCATTTCGACGCTTTTTGCAATGCTCCAGAGCTGTCCCTCAGGAGTTGCGGTCGTTAACATCGACAACGGCTTTGGCGCAGCGGTTTTCGCCTACCTTATTTCGAGGGTTCGAAATCGTTAGCCCTGTGGAATTCAACACTGGGATATGGAAGGTTTATGAAGAGAGAGCCCAAAGTAGTCAACAACTTAATACTCAGCGTTGCGAGGGGAAAGAGATGGAGTTCGAAATAGTTGCAAAGGATGCGTTGGGAAGGATATGCAGGTTCGAGACTCGCCATGGCAAAATCGAAACCCCGACTGTGCTCCCCGTGATAAATCCAAACATTCCGTTCATCGCCCCGGAAAAAATGAGGGACTTTGGAGCTCAGGCTTTGATAACGAACGCATACATAATTTACAGAAGCTTCAAGGATGAGGCAATCGAAAAAGGCGTTCACAAGATCCTTGGCGTCGATCTGCCGATTATGACAGACAGCGGGAGCTACCAGCTCATGCTCTACGGCGACGTGGAGATTGGAAATAGAGAGATCATCGAGTTTCAGCAGAGAATCGGTTCCGATCTCATAGTCCCGCTCGACATACCCACACCGCCAGATGCGGACTACGAGACAGCAAGGAGAGATCTCGAGGAGACGATAAGAAGGGAAAGAGAGGCGAAGGAGCTGAAAAAAGACTCTCTGCTCGTGCTCCCAGTTCAGGGATCGACGATTGCTGAACTTAGAAGAGAAAGCGCTAAGGCTGTGAGAGAGATAGGCGGTGACGTTTACGCAATCGGCGCAATTGTTCCGCTGATGGAGGCGTATAGATTCAAGGATCTCGCAAGAATCGTGCTCGAGGTAAAATCCGTGATCCAGATAGAGCCTATCCACCTCTTTGGCTGTGGACATCCGATGCTACTCGCTTTGGCGGTTGCAATGGGTTGCGATCTTTTTGACTCCGCAGCTTATGCTTTGTATGCAAAAGATGACAGATATCTTACGGTTTACGGGACGAAAAAGCTCTCAGAGCTTCAATATTTCCCCTGTGATTGTCCAGCTTGCGTAAAAACGAGCCCCGAGGAAGTAAGGGAGATGGAGAAAAAGGAGAGGGAGGTCTTCCTTGCGGAGCACAATCTGTATGCGACCTTCGAAGAGATCAGGGTGATAAAGGAAGCGATAGAAGAGAACTCGCTTTTTGAGCTCGTTGAAAAAAGGATTAGAGCACATCCAAACCTGATCAGCGCATGGAGGATCATAAAGGACTACTCCGAGCTCTTCGAGCGATACGACCCTTGGATAAAGACGAAGTTCTTCTACTGTGGTGTCGAGACTTTGCTCAGACCAGCGGTAAAAAGGCACGTCGAAGCTGTGAAAAGCGTTGAATTCGAAAAAGACACAATTGTGATTTCAACAGACTTCGGAATTTTGGCAGACGCTTATCTCCGCCCAGTTTTCGGCGTTGTTCCAATTGAGCTCCTCGAAAGCTACCCTTGCGGTCATGCGGAGATGCCAGACGATGATGTGATCGAAAAGGAGGCGTTTGAGGTTGCGATTGAGAATCTGAAGGATTTCGTGAAGGCAAAACGGGAAAAGAAGTTCGTAATTCACTTAACTGGGAGATGGATGGAGTTCGTCAAAGATCTGCCAGAAGGTTGTGAGTATGTTCTACACTGAAAAGAGAGACGGTTTCGCAAGGCTTGGAGTTCTTGAGCTGGAGGAGAAAATTCAAACTCCAGCGATGCTTGAGGGAAAGAGCTTGGAGAAGTTTGACTTCGGAAAGGCTCCGTATGCGATCAAGAAGCTTTTTCCAGACGTCTACGAGAGGTTGAAGCCCAAGGGCGATGTGGCGATTCTCACAGGTCTTTCCACGATGATGCCGAGGGAGATAAACGAAGCCTTCTCAGAGCTTCGTGGAACAAAAGCAATCTTTGCAGTTGCGTGCGCAACTCCTTTAAACGTTTCGATGCTGATCTACCTCGGCGCAGACCTTGTAGACAACTTGATGGCGATTGCGAAAGCTTATCGTGGAATTTACTTCTTCGGGGATCTCGAGATCGGCGTTGAAAAGCTCGAGAGATTTCCGTGTGACTGCGAGCATTGCAAGCGACAAAGGATCAAGGAGCTGAAGAAAGAAGAGGTTTACGAGGTCGTTGCGAAGCACAACAGCGAAGTCTTGAGGCAGGAAGTTGAGAGGTGCAGAATCCTGATTGCAGAAGAGAACCTGAGGAACTACGTTGAAGCGAAGTCTAAACTAAGCCCAGATTTGACAGCGTTGCTCAGATTCTCGGATTTCGAAGCACAAAACTGTTTTCCGAGGTTCAGAAGGTCAACGCTCTACTTCACGTCGCAAGAAAGTGCGAATAGATTCGAGGTTAGATACTTCTTCGAGAGGGCTTTGGAGTGCTACGAGCCGAAGACAAAGGCATTGCTCTTGCTTCCCTGCACGGCAAGAAAGCCTTACCTTGCTTCGAAGACGCATCGAGCGATAAGAAGTGCAGTTAAGGTAAACGTGAACGAGATCGTAATCTCATCGCCCCTCGTAGTTCCGAGAGAGTTCGAACTCCTCTATCCAGCGGTGAACTACGACACCCCTGTGACTGGGCACTGGAGCGAGGAGGAGATAGAGTTCGTAGCAAAATGGCTTAGAAAGTTCGTGGAGAAGGGAGAGTTTGAGAAAATAGTTGCACACGTCGAAGGAGGGTATAGGAAAGTCGTTGAGAGGGCTTTGAAAGACTTCGAAGTTGTTTTCACCGCAGAAGGAGAGATTTTAAGCGAGAGCTCGTTGAAAAAACTCAAAAAAGAGCTTGAGGGCTACGAGAGCTTTGATCTCTTCGCAGAGATGTTCAGACATGCGTCGAGGTATCAGTTCGGGATCGAAGTGGATGGAGTTGCGAAGGGCAAATACCCGGAGATAGAGCTAATCAGGAAGGAGAGGATTGCGAGGTTCGATCTGAGATACGGAAACCTCGACGTCTACGGCGAGTTTGCAAAAGAGATCCTAAGGAGTGGGAACTACGTCGTGAAGATCGCAGACTTTGAACCGAGTTCAACGATATTCTGCGCTGGCGTTGAAAAAGCGGACGAGAGAATTCGCCCAAACGATGTTGTTGTCTTCTACAACTCGCAACTTTACGGCGTTGGGATCGCAAGAATGCACGGCAAGGAGATGGTTGAAGCAGAAAAAGGCGTCGCAGTTGAAGTGAGGCGAAAGTCGAGGTTTTAAGTTGCGACGATCATCTGCGATTGGACCACGTAAATTGGGTTCCCATAGGGATCGAAGTATCCGTCGAGTCTGAGAACTTTGGTTATCACCGTCTTTGTCCTTATCACGCTCCCGTCCTCGAGCTCGTATTCGTTCCAGTCCTCGCCAACAATCGCTTTTATTTTAACAACGGTGGGTTTTCTCTTCTTTGCGATTTCCTGAATCGGTGGCACAAATTCCGAAGGTTGCCCTCGAAGCTCTTCTGGTGATCTCGCAACGACCACGTTCTGACTGTCGATCCTGTAAATCGGCTCCCCAAGCGCATCTCTTTGCCCAGTATCGAAGACCCTCGTCAAGACAGACTTGAACCTAATCACCGTCCCGTCTTCAAGGAAAACGTTCATCCACTCCTCCTTCCGAGCCCTGAAGTCGAGCTCCCTCAGCCTCTGCATAGACTAAGCTATTAAAAAAATTTAAATACGTTGCGGAGAAAATCGGGTATGGAGACGCTTATTCTTACGCAAAGAGATGTCGAGTCCCTTGTGACGATGAGGGAAGCTATAAGCGCAGTTGAGGAGGCTTTTAGGCTCTATGCAACCTCAAAAGTCTTGATGCCACCCAAAGTCTACCTGACTCTTGAAGAGGGTGATTTTAGAGCGATGCCCTCTGCGCTGATGGGCTACGCTGGTGTTAAATGGGTGAATTCCCATCCAAAAAATCCCGAAAAAGGCTTTCCGACTGTCATGGCGGTATATATCCTCAACGACCCATCCAACGGCTTCCCTCTCGCAATTATGGACGCTACTTTCCTAACTTCTCTCCGCACCGGTGCTGGTGGCGGTGTTGCAATGAAGTTCTTAGCGAAGAAGAACAGCAAGGTCTTCGGATTCATTGGTTGTGGGAAGCAGGCGATTTTTCAGTTGCTTGCGATTAAAGAGCTCTTTAGGCCAGAGATCGTCAAGGCTTTCGATGTAAACGAGAAGGCAAGCAAGAAGTTCAAGGAATTCTGTGAAAAAAATGGTTTTGAGTGCAAATTGGCTCAGCCAAGCGAAGTCTGCGACTGCGATGTGCTAATAACAACGACTCCTTCAACGAAACCGGTTGTTAAGAACGAGTGGGTAAGCGAAGGAATTCACATAAACGCAATCGGCGCAGATGCGCCAGGAAAGCAGGAGCTCGAGATAGAAATTCTCAAGAGGGCGAAGATCGTCGTAGACGACCTTGAGCAAGCGTTACACGGCGGGGAAGTGAACGTTGCACACTCGATGGGGTTGATAAAGAAGGAAGACATATACGCAACGCTCGGCGAGATCGTAGCTGGACTTAAAAAAGGCAGGGAAGGCGACGAGATCACGATCTTCGACTCCACCGGCTTGGCGATCCAAGATATTGCGGTTGCGAAAATAGCATACGAGAAGGCAGTTAGAGAAGGCGTGGGGATGAAGGTAAATTTGCTATGAAAATAGCCCTGCTCACTTCAGGCGGAAAGGATTCGATCTTAGCCCTGCACAGAATTTCGAAGGGCGAAATAACGCTCGTCACCGCAATCCCAAAGAGCGCAGATTCTTTCATGTTCCACACTGTAAACCTCCACATGGTCGATGCGATCGCAAGCTGTCTCGAGTTGCCTTTGCACAAAATTGCGGTCTCTGGGGTTGAGGAAAAAGAAGTTGAGGAGCTTGAAAAGGGAATTTCATCGCTTGAAGTCGATGCGATTTGCTGTGGGGCGATAGCTTCGAGCTATCAGCTGAAGAGAGTAGAAAGAATTTGCGAGAGACTTGGCTTAGAGCTACTCGCCCCCTTGTGGGGAGAGGATCAAGAGAAAATTCTCAGGGAGGTTGCAAAGAATTTTGAGGCGATAATCGTCAGCGTTTCTGCGATGGGGCTCGATGAAACCTTTCTCGGCAGAAGAATTGACGAAAAATGCATTGAAGATCTGAAAAAAATCGCAGAGAAGACAAGGATAAACTTAGCGGGGGAAGGTGGGGAATATGAGACGCTCGTCTTAGATGCACCGCTCTACAAAAGGCGAATTGTTGTTAAGGAACTTGAGAAAAGATGGGAAAAAGTCCGTGGGGTTGCATTGGTGAAGGAGTTCGAAAAAATCGAAAAGCTTTAGAAAAGAATTGTAGGCATCGAAAGCTCGATGAATTGCCACCGTTTTTTCCAATCGCCGTTTTTGGGTTTCGAACTTTTAATCATTGAATAATTTTTCGAAAGATTTATATAATCCCTGGCAAAAAAGAGGTTGGGGGTGTCTCGATGGCACTACTTAAAATACCACCACCACACGGTGGAAAGCTTGTTGATAGAGTTGTCAAAAACAAAGATAGGGCGGAAAAATTGGCTGCTGGTTGCCCAAGATTCGAGCTTAAGCCAACAACCGATGCGAAGGGTGTGCCAATAAGACACGTGTATAGAGAGATAATGTCTGTTTGCTACGGCTTTTTCAGCCCCTTAGAAGGTTCAATGGTCAGAGAAGAGCTTGAGAGGGTTCTTAAGGAGAGAAGGTTGCTCAGCGAGTGGATTTTCCCATATCCAATTCTGTTCGATGTAAGCGAAGAGGACTACAAAGCCCTCGGGGTTAAAGAGGGCGACAGATTACTGCTAACGCTGAAGGGACAGCCATTTGCGACGCTTGACATAGAGGAGATCTACAGGATCGATCCAAAGGACGTTGCAACGAGAACGTTCGGAACCCCAGAAAAGAACCCAGAAGTCGTTCGTCAGCCGTTCGACGACAAGCATCCGGGTTACGTGATCTACAAGTTCCATCAGCCCGTGATCTTCGCTGGTAAATACACGATAATCAACGAGCCAAAGTTCAAGGAGCCATACGATCGCTTCTGGTTCCCACCTGCGAAGTGCAGAGAAGTTATAAAGAACGTCAAGAAGTGGAGAACCGTAATCGCTCACCAGACGAGGAACGTTCCACACGTCGGGCACGAGATGCTGATGAAGTGCGCAGCCTTTACCGGCGACGTCGAGCCATGCGGTGGAATCCTCGTGAACGCAATAATTGGTGCGAAGAGAAAGGGCGATTATCCAGACGAAGCGATTCTCGAAGGGCATGAAGCGGTGAACAAATACGGCTACATAAAGCCAGAGAGACACATGGTTACCATGACGCTCTGGGACATGCGCTATGGAAACCCAATCGAGTCGCTGTTGCACGGCGTTATAAGGCAGAACATGGGATGCACGCATCACATGTTCGGTCGCGATCATGCGGCGGTTGGCGAATACTACGACATGTATGCTACACAAATTCTGTGGACAAAGGGGATTCCGAGCTTTGGCTTTGAAGCTCCGCCAAACGAGGTCGACTATGGGCTCAGGATACTACCGCAGAACATGGCGGAGTTCTGGTATTGTCCAAAGTGCGGAGAGGTTGCCTACAGCGAAACCTGCGGACACAGCAAAGAGAAGCAGAAGTTCAGCGGAAGCTTTGTCAGGGGCATAGTCTCGGAGGGCATCTTCCCACCGAACGTCATCTTCAGACCAGAGGTCTACAAGGTGATAGTGAAGTGGTGGAAGGTCTACGGCTACCCATTCGTGAACAACAAGTATCTGAAGCTGAAAGCGCAAGAGCTTGAAGTCGACGTCCCACCGCTTGAGATCCCAAAGGCGTGAGGTGATCGTATGCCACACTTCATAGGGGTTATAATCGACGAGAAAAGGATGGAAAAGATCAAGGGAACTCCGCTCGAGAAGGAGATAAAGGACATGTTCGGCGGAGCACTGAAGATGATCGCAGTCCCAGTTCCAGAGGAGAAGTCGAAGGAGATCCTAAAAGCCTTCGACAAGGCGAGAATTGACTCCAGAGGATACATCGAAGACGTTCCCGTTGCGTTCAGGAGGGCTGTGTTCGAAGAGATGGTCAAGGCAAAGTCCTTAGACGTCATCGATAAAGTCCTCGCAAGGATTTCGGAGATTCAGGAGGCGGCGAAGAAGGAGGACGAGTATATTCCACCACCGGAGGTGGAATAAAAAAGTAAAGTTTAAATTTTTTGCTCGTAAAAAGGGGAGGAGGTGGAAATATGCCGAGTTTTGTAAACCCGGAGAAATGCGACGGTTGTAAGGCGTTGGAAAAGACTGCGTGCCAATACATTTGCCCGAACGACCTGATGGTTTTGGACAAGGAGAAGATGAAGGCATACAACAGAGAGCCAGACATGTGCTGGGAGTGCTACAGCTGCGTGAAAATGTGCCCCCAGGGAGCGATTGACGTAAGGGGCTACGTGGACTATTCGCCCCTTGGCGCAAGTTGCGTGCCAATGCGTGGAACGAGCGACATAATGTGGACCGTGAAATACAGAAACGGGAAAGTTCTGCGCTTTAAGTTCCCGATAAGAACTACGCCCTGGGGATCGATAAAACCATTCGACGGCTTCCCAGAGCCCACGATGGATGCTTTGAAGACCGAGTTGCTTGCTGGTGAGCCCCAGATCCTTGGGCTGAATGAGCTTTACAAGCCGAAGAAGAAGGTGTGAGGTGGTTTAGATGGTATACGTTCCGAAGAAGTATGAGCTTTACAAGCCTGAAGACGTGAAGACCGAGGTCGTAGAGACGGACCTTTTGATCATCGGCGGTGGCTTCTCTGGATGCGGTGCTGCTTACGAAGCAGCTTACTGGGCAAAGCTTGCTGGGCTTAAGGTTACCTTGGTCGAGAAGGCTGCGATTGAGAGAAGTGGCGCAGTTGCGCAGGGTTTGTCTGCTATAAACACCTACCTCGACCTCACCGGAAGGAGCGAAAGGCAGAACACGGTCGAGGATTACGTTCGATATGTAACCTTAGACATGATGGGGTTGGCGAGAGAAGATCTCGTCGCAGACTACGCAAGGCACGTGGACGGAACTGTCCACCTATTCGAGAAATGGGGATTGCCAATCTGGAAGACTCCACAGGGCAAATATGTGCGTGAAGGGCAGTGGCAGATAATGATCCACGGCGAAAGCTACAAACCGATAATCGCAGAAGCTGCGAAGATGGCTGTTGGTGAGAAGAACATCTACGAGAGAGTCTTCATCGTCAAGCTCCTAATGGACAAGAAGGATCCGAACAGAGTTGCTGGAGCGGTTGGGTTCAGTGTGAGAGAGCCAAAGTATTACATATTCAAAGCCAAGGCGGTGATCCTCGCAACCGGTGGTGCGACGCTACTCTTCAGACCAAGGAGCGTCGGTGAAGCTGCTGGGAGAACATGGTATGCGATCTTCGACACTGGTAGCGGGTATGCAATGGGCATGTGGGCAGGAGCAATGCTCACGCAGTTCGAGCACCGCTTCATCCCGTTCAGGTTCAAGGACGGCTACGGACCCGTGGGAGCATGGTTCCTGTTCTTCAAGTGCAAAGCAAAGAACGCTTACGGTGAGCTCTACATTGAAACAAGAAAAGCTGAGCTCGAGAAGTATAAGCCCTACGGTTTAGCAGTGCCTACCCCAACACCGCTGAGAAACCACCAAGTGATGCTTGAGATCATGGAGGGCAAGCACCCGATATACATGCACACCGAAGAAGCGATGGCTGAGCTTGCGGGCGGAGACAAGAAGAAGCTGAAGCACATCTACGATGAGGCGTTCGAGGACTTCTTGGACATGACAATCAGCCAGGCGTTGCTGTGGGCGGCACAGAACATCGATCCGCAAGAGAAACCAAGTGAAGCGATGCCTGCGGAGCCATACATCATGGGTTCACACAGCGGTGAAGCTGGATTCTGGGTCTGCGGACCAAGCGACCTGATGCCAGAGGAGTATGCGAAGTTCTTCCCGCTCAGATACAACAGAATGACCACGGTTAAAGGGCTATTCGCAATTGGTGACTGCGCTGGAGCGAATCCGCACAAGTTCTCAAGCGGTTCGTTCACTGAAGGAAGAATCGCTGCAAAGGCTGCGGTGAGATACATCGTCGAGCAGAAACCAGATGTTGAAGTTGACATGAAGGAGGCAGAGGAGTTCAAGAAGAAGGTATTCCAGCCAATGGTCACCTTCATGGAGAACCAGAAGCTCTCAACCGACGAAACCGTGAACCCGAACTACATCCTGCCATGGCAGGGTCTCGTAAGGCTCCAGAAGATCATGGACGAATACGCAGCTGGTATTGCGACGATGTATAAGACGAACGAGAAACTACTCCAGAGGGCACTTGAACTGCTTGCATTCCTGAAAGAAGACCTCGAGAAGCTCGCTGCAAGAGATCTCCACGAGCTAATGCGAGCCTGGGAGCTCGTGCACAGAGTCTGGACTGCGGAGGCGCACGTAAGGCACATGCTCGAAAGGAAAGAGACAAGATGGCCGGGCTACTACTACAGAACAGATTATCCAGAGCTCAACGACAAGGAGTGGAAGTGCTTCCTCTGTAGCAAATACGACGCAAAGACGGGCAACTGGACTTTCGAGAAGGTGCCCTACGTTCAGGTTATCGAGTGGAAATACTAAATTTTTTAATTTTTGATGGATCTCGGCGTAATATACAGCGGTAAATTTGGCGAGAGATTCCTTTGCAACCTCGCCTTCCCAAAGCTCTGTGCAAAATTCGGGGCTTGTGGTGTTGATTTCTGCGATTACTGCAAAGATTACGACTTCTCTTCACAAATCACATTTGCTCTCAAAATCCCCGAGCCTTCTTCGCTCGGGCTTTACGTTGAAAAACCCGAAGAGATTGTTTCCCGATTCTCCTGCGATGTTCTTGTTGCGATAAACGTTCACCCAGACATCGTCGTTTCTCTGCCAAACCTCGGGGAATTCAAAGCACTCTTAATTCCAGCCTGCGATCAAAGATGGTGCCCTCCTGGTTTAAGGAATCAGATTGCAAGGATTTGTGCTGAGCTCGGAATCGAGTTTGCTTCTCCAAAGCCTTTCTGCTCTCTAATGCCGAACAGTAAGTTGATCGCGGACTTCTGCAGAACTTTTGCGGTTGGTCGCCCCGAGTTCAAGGTCGAGCTTGAAGGCAATGTCGTCGTCAACGCAAGGGTTTTGAGAAACGACCCCTGCGGTTCTGCCTACTACGTTGCAAAGAAGATGCGTGGTTTTGTAATAGAGAGACTCGAAGACCTATACAAAGAAGTCCACCAGCACCAGTGCGCCTATCCTTGTATGGCGAGCATGGAGCGTGACGTTGAGCTTAAGGAAGCGCCTTTCCATCTCGCTGGCTACATAATGGTCTACAACTTCTGCAAAACCTTTGCAAACGCAAAGGATTTCGTGCCCGAGCATTTCAAGAAGCTGGTGATAAGTCCAGAGGGTGAGTAAGCGCGCTTGGGTCCGTCGAACGCAACCTCGAGAAAGGGATATAAATCCAAGAAAAGAGTTTTTGCATGGAAGACGTTCTGAAGAAGATTACGGACTACAAATGGGAGCTCAGCAAGGATTACAAAAGGGGCATGCGAGTTCCAGCTTACTTTTACATAAGTAGAAAGCTCATGAAAGATCTCGAAAAAGATGCGGTTGAACAAGCTGCGAACGTCGCAACGATGCCGGGAATAAGGGTTGCTTCCTTAGTCATGCCGGACGTTCACGTCGGCTACGGTTTCCCAATCGGTGGAGTTGCGGGCTTTGATATTGAAGAAGGGGTCGTATCTCCGGGTGGAGTTGGGTTCGACATCAACTGTGGGGTCAGATTGCTCAGGAGCAATCTGAAGGTCGAGGATGTCAAGCCGAAGATCAAGGAGCTCATCGACACGCTATTCGTCGCAGTCCCATCTGGGGTTGGTAGCGAAGGGAAAATAACGCTAAAGGACAAGGAACTCGACGAGATCTTCGTCTCAGGAGCCAAGTGGGCTTTGGAAAATGGTTACGGATACGAGGAGGACTTGGAGAGATGCGAGGAGAACGGCGCAATGCCTGGGGCAAGGGCTGAAGTCGTGAGCAAAAAGGCGAGAGATCGTGGAAGGACTCAGCTCGGAACCCTTGGTAGTGGAAATCACTTCTTAGAGGTGCAATACGTGGAAAAGGTCTACGATGCGAGAGTTGCGAAAGTCTTTGGTCTCGAGGAGGGGACTGTGACTGTTATGATCCACTGCGGTAGCCGTGGCTTGGGGCATCAGGTCTGCACCGATTTCCTCGAAGTGCTCGACAAAGCGGTGAGGAAATACAACATCTCATTGCCAGACAGACAGCTCGCCTGCGCTCCGATAAAGAGCAAAGAGGGTGAAGATTACTTCGCAGGGATGGCTGCGAGTGCGAACTTTGCCTGGTGCAACAGGCAGATAATCGCCCACTGGGTCAGGGAAAGCTTCAGGAAAGTTTTCAAGATGAGCGAAGAAGATCTCGGGCTTGAGGTAGTTTACGATGTTGCGCACAACATAGCGAAGTTCGAGGAACACAACATCGATGGGAAGAAAGTGAAGGTTTGCGTTCACAGAAAAGGAGCAACAAGGGCTTTTTCAGCTGGAAGAGACGAAGTCCCAGCGGTTTATCGTAGCGTTGGTCAGCCTGTGCTTATTCCGGGAAGCATGGGGACGCCGAGTTACGTTCTCGTCGGCACAGAGAAGGCGATGCAGGAAACCTTCGGGAGCACTTGCCACGGAAGCGGAAGAGTCTGGAGCAGGGCAGAAGCAAAAAGAAGAATGAGGGACAACGTCGTGAGGCAAAACTTGGAGAAGAGGGGGATTTACGTTCGATCTGCAGAGAAGGGACTGCTTTCCGAGGAGGCGCCAGAGGCGTATAAGCTCAGCGACGATGTCGTCGAAGTTGTGCATCGAGCGGGAATTTCGACGCTTGTGGCGAAGCTAATTCCGCTGGGCGTTACAAAGGGTTAAAAAATTTTTAGCTTAGCACAGCTCCTTTGTCCGCTGACGTTACGAGCTTCGCATACCTCGACAAGTATCCCCTAAGCTTTCTTTCCTTCGCTTTCCACTTCGCCCTTCTCTCCGCAAGTTCTTCGTCGCTCAAATCAACGCTTAGCCTTCTCGCCGGTATGTCGATCTCGATCGTGTCGCCGTTCTCAACCAAAGCTATGTTCCCGCCCTCCATCGCCTCCGGCGAAACGTGCCCGATGCAGGGACCACGGGTAGCACCACTGAAGCGACCATCTGTGATCAAAGCGACTCTTTGCAATCCCATTCCAGCGATCGCAGCGGTTGGCAAAAGCATCTCCGGCATTCCCGGAGCACCCTTTGGACCCATGTAGCGGATGACAACAACGTCGCCCTCGTTGATCTCGTGGTTGAGAATTGCCTTCAAAGCTATCTCTTCGCTGTCGTAAACCTTTGCATTCCCCTTGAATCTGAGCATGTCTTCTCTGACTGCTGAAGCCTTAACGACTGCGCCTTTTTCTGCCAGGTTCCCCCTCAAGATTGCAATCCCTCCCTCCTTTCTGTAGGGCTTTTCGCTCATTATTATGTCTCTTCCCCTCACAATTGCGTTTTCTGCGATCTCATACAGCCTTTTACCGCTTACAGTAAGCTCGTTGCTGAAAAAGCTCTTCGCTTTTTTGACTATCATTGGAACTCCGCCACTCTCATCCAGATCCACTACCGTGTCTTTGCTCGCTGGGTCAAGCAGAACCATGTGCGGAGTTCTTTTGCTAATCTCGTCGAATTTTTCAAGATCGAGCTTAATTCCAGCCTCGTTTGCAATCGCTGGCAAGTGGAGAACTGTGTTCGTTGATCCACCGATTATCATGTCCATTGTTATTGCGTTCTCGAAAGACTTCTCGTTCACGAAGTCTAAAGGTTTAAAGTTCTCTTTGACGAGTTCAACAACTCTAATTCCGCTCATCTTCGCAATCCTAAGCTTCCTCGACGATGCACAAGGCGAGGTTGAGCAGTAGGGCAAGCTGAGTCCGAGGGTTTCAGTAAGGATTTGCATCGTGTTCGCAGTGTAGAGTCCCTGACAACTCCCGCAGTAAGGGGCGCAGAAGTCTTCGTAGAGCTTTAGTTCCTCATCGCTGAGCTTTCCAGCCTTATAAAGACCTGCAGCCTCAAAAGCGTCTTTTATCGAGACCTTTTCTCCCTTAACCTTTTCCGAGAGCATCGGTCCACCAGTGACTGCGATCGCTGGAATGTTCAGCCTTAGCATCGCCATCAGCATTCCCGGAACTATTTTGTCACAACTCGCAACAACGACAAGACCATCGAAAGCATGCGCCTCAACCATTGATTCGATGCAGTCCGCAATGAGTTCCCTCGATGGTAGCGAAAAGCTCATTCCACGATGCCCCATCGCAATTCCGTCGCAGATCCCGGGGATGCCAAACTCAAACGGAACTCCACCTGCGGAAAGGATGCCCTCTTTCACCGCCTGAGTTATCTTGTCGAGCGTCATGTGCCCTGGGACGATTGTGTTGTAAGCATTCGCAATCCCGATGAACGGCTTACCCATATCTTCGTCGAGAACGCCAAGGGCTTTAAACAAAGCTCGATGCGCAACTCTGTCGACTCCAACCTTCACAACGTCGCTTCTCATGTTGCGAGTTTTTGTAAAAGCTTATAAATTTTTCACATACTTGTCTTATGAACGTCGAGGATGTGATGAACAAGCGCGTTGAATTCGTCGAGGCGAACGCAACGGTTCTCGATGTGATTGAAAGGCTCGTGAACCGAAGGATCAGGAGCGTAGTTGTAAAACCTAAGGACGAAAAGGATACGTATGGAGTCATAACAGTCAGAGACGTCGTTTTCAAATGCCTCGCAAAGAACTTGGATCCTCAGAAGGTAAAAGCCTGCGAGATAGCCTCAAAACCCCTGATAACGGTGGAAAAGAGCATGAGCATTGAGCACGTGCTAAGCTTGATGGGTCGCTTCAACATCGCAAGGGTTTTTGTCAAAGAAGGTGAAAAAATAGTGGGCGTTGTGGCTTTGATGGACATAATGTCCGCATACCTCGTCCGGAGGTTGCTATGAAAGCAGAAGAGAGGGTGGTAAATGGTATATCACAGATGATCAACTTAGCCTTCTCAGCCTGCGAAACTCTCAAAAAAGCGGTTGAAGAGAGAAATAAAGCTTTGCTCGAAGAGGTTTTTAGACTTGAGCGAGATGGAGATGAGATAAGGCGAAACATAACGCAGGAGATTTACCGAGGGGCTTTTCTCCCATATCTCCGCCCCAACATCTTTAGACTCATCGAGACCGTGGATGAGATCTTAAACACCGCAGAAGAGTCTGCGATGAACTTTCAAAAAATCAGGGATCTGAGATTCCTTGAGATCGATGAGATCTACTCGATCTTGGAGATGAACGTCAGGATCTGCAGTATCCTCTCGAAAAACTTCTCCGCTTTTCTCAGGGATCCCGAAAGGCTGAGAGAAGGTGTAATAGTGGTCAGAATGATGGAAAAAGAGGCGGACAACATAAAGTTTGCGATCCTCGAAAAGTTGAAGACCCTCAACGTTGACTTTTGGGACGGTTACTTCATAGCGAATTTTGTAGACTCTTTGGAAAGACTCAGCGATGTCGCAGAGGACGCGATGGACATGCTACAAATAATCCTGCTGAGCCTCTGATATGTTTGAATTCGTTCCCCTGATCGCTTTTCTCCTAATTGCGTTTAGCATCGGCTCGAACGACACCTCCAATGCCTTTGGCATTTGCATCGGTTGCAAGGTTATCAATCTTCGAAGGGCTACGCTCCTCCTCTTCGCCTTCGTCGTTGTGGGTATATTCCTGCAGGGAGAAAAAGTTATGAAGACCGTTGGAAGGGATCTCGTCGAAGTCGACGTGGGGATTTCAGCGATTTCAATGGTGATAGCTGCGCTCGTGATCGTTTTCTCCAACTTTCGTGGATTCCCAGTTTCGTCTCATCAGGTGATCATTGGTAGTCTAACAGGAACTGCGATTGCTTTCGGTGCGCATGTGAGCGTTGAAACACTCTTCAGAATTATACTCTCGTGGATAATCTCCCCGTTGGTTGCAGGAGCCTTCGCAGTAGCCATTTTCCTATTCTTGGAGAAGCTCCTAAGAAGGTATTCACTCGTGGACGTGAACAAGATTCTCAAGCTCCTTCTACTCTCCTCGGCGATTGTAATCGCTTACAACACCGGAGCCAACGAGCTCGCAACCGCAATGGCTCCCGTGATCTATGCGAGGGTATTTGAGCCCTTTACCTCTGCAATCCTTGGAGCGTTTCTGCTTTGGTTGGGGGCGTATGTGCTTAGTGCAAGGGTGATCGAAACCGTCTGCAAAGGAATAACTGCGCTGGATCCAAAGTCGGGACTCTCTGCGCATCTCGGCGCAGGGATTGCGGTTTTGGGCTTTACAACCCTCGGTATGCCGGTTTCAACAACTTATGCGATGATCGGCGGAATTGCAAGCGTGGGATTTATGAAGGGCGTTAAAGCGGTGAGAACCGAAACCTTGAAGAAGATCGCAGTCAACTGGGTTCTCGCTCCATTGCTCTCTTTTGCTATCAGCCTTCTCGCCACAACCCTTATACTCGAGATCGTGGGAAAAATTTAAATATCGAAAAGCAGAAGGCTTTTGCCGACGGTCATAGGAGCGGGGGAAACACCCGGACTCTTTCCGAACCCGGAAGTTAAGCCCCGTTCCGTTCTGCGTTGTACTGGGTTCCGAGAGGGCCCGGGAAGCGCAGAAACTGTCGGCTTCTTGCTTTATATTTGTTCCTACGGCGGGATGAGGATCTTTGTTAGGGTTAAACCGAACGCAAAAAGGAGCGGAGTAGAGAAGGTTGGGGAGGAGTTTTTGGTATCGGTGAAGGCTCCACCAGTCGAAGGAAGAGCGAACGCAGAGCTGATCGAAGTCCTTGCAGATTACTTCAAAGTTCCGAAGTCAAAGGTTAGGATAGTCGCTGGAGAGAAGTCGAGGAGAAAAGTCGTTGAGATAGAGTGAACTTTTCACTTCACGTCGATGACGTCGAGTTTCTCAACCTTGGCGAAGAACTTCTTCGATAGATTCGGCTCAGTTCTCCCCTCGTCACCGCTTACAAGCTCCTTGACGTAGAGTCCCGCATCCGTTTCGAACTTCAAAACCGCAATTTTTCCGAAGTGCTCGACTATTTCTGCGCTGTATACTCTTCGAACCCTGAGAACGTCAGCCCTTCTGTGCAAAACCCTCCTTGGCGTTTTTTGCTTTATCTCCCCTATTATCTCCTTCAACGCAGACTCAAGCTCTTCTCTCGTTACTTCTCGGTCGAAAACGACTTTTGCTCGATAAACTTTCCTGAACCTCTCTTCTTTGACTTTTTCAATCTCCTCAGCGGTCGTGTAGCGGAGATCTCTAACTGCAACTTTTCCCTTGCAGAACTCGTTCACCGCTCTCTCCACTTCCGAGATCTCCACCTTTCTCCTCCTTGGTTCGAGAACTTCGAGGACGAAAGGTCTCCCGCTTCCCAACATTCTCGCATCCACATCCTCCCTTCCAGCACCGTGAAGAACCGCTTCCCTCGCCTTGAAAATCTCGACTACAGGCGTGGATATGAGCTCCTCTACCGATGAAACAAATCTCTTCCCGGTAAAGCCACAAACCTCGCAACCTCTTCCTTTACAAAATCCGCAAAGCCAGCGGGTTTGAGAAATGTTGCGGACTCTCTTTATATACCTACCGTAAATAAAAATAGGCTTGAGCTCGAGCTTGAAGCTGAAGTCCTCTGGGTTGAAGACGACTAAAAGCTCCGGATATTGCGAGACCTTTTTTTGAGTAAGCTCGGACAACTTTCTCTGTAGTAGTCTTTTCATCTCGCTTTTGACGTCGTATCTTGTTTCCAAAAACTCTTGCATGGCTTTGAAGCTTCCTTCGCTACGAATTCCGACGTTAAAGCTCTCAAACTCGAAATCAAGACTCTTAGCTATCTTTTCGACGATCTCATCTGCTTTGTCGAAGAAAGAACAGCAAACTACGCAGTGATCTCCGCTCTCTTTATCCAGTTTTTCTGCGCAAACCTTGCAGAACATCATTTAAATTGGGAAAGTGCTTAAATAAATGTCGGCAACGAATTGTATGGATCTCATAAGGAGGGTTGCGGAGGATCTCGTCGAAGCGAGCTATGTGATTGCCTTCACGGGCGCAGGGATCTCGACGGAGTCGGGAATTCCAGACTTCCGTGGTCCTTCTGGTATATGGACAAGAGATCCCGAAGCCGAACGGAGGGCTTATGAGATCTACGGAAAATTCCTACGGGATCCAAGGGAATACTGGAAAGAGGCGCTTAAATCTCCGCTTTACTCGTTGCTCGAAAAAGCCGAGCCAAATCCAGCGCACAAAGCTCTTGCGGAGTTGGAATCGATGGGGATTTTGATGTGCGTAATAACGCAGAACATAGATGGTTTGCATCAAAAAGCTGGAAGCAGAAACGTTATCGAGTTCCACGGTAGTGTTTCAAAGCTTAGATGCGTCCGCTGTGGCAGTAGGTTTGATAAAAAGAATTTCATCGACGTCATCGAATCTCAGCGTGTTCCAGAGTGCAAAAACTGCGGAAGCGCACTTAAATTAGACGTTGTTCACTTCACGGAGCCGATTCCGGCAGATGTGTATGTCAAAAGCTTTGAAGAAGCGATGAAGTGCGATCTGATGCTCGTTTGCGGAACTTCTGCAGTCGTTTATCCTGCAGCAGAGTTGCCAAGGGTTGCAAAGAGAAATGGAGCGAAGGTCGTTGAAATAAACCTCGAGGAGACTCCGCTCACATTCGAAGGGGTTTCAGACTACATAATAAAGGGCAAGGTTGGCGAAAATTTGCCGAAAATCGTAGAAGAGGTGAAAAAATTAAGGAAAGAGTTTTAGAACTGCTGGAGATTGCGAAGTCGAGAAGCTGGAAACCCTGGGAACTCCAAAGCGCTCTTCGAGAGAAATGCGAGAACGTTGTTTCCGTTGGCGACGATTTGTCTTTCACGATCAAGCTCGACTTCGAGATCCCGGAGTGGAGAGTAGAAAGACTGAAAGAGGTCGGCAAGGAGGGCAAAATCTACCCTTTCAAGAGGGCTTTTAGGTTCAAAAGCGGTTTTGTTGCAGTCGATGGGAAGTTCGTCCGTTTGAGCAAAGATCTCGATAAGGAAACGCTCGACTTTGTGCTCGAGATCCTTTTTGCTGAGCAACGTTAAAATTTTTAATTTCGACCGCAACTTTGAATATGAAGGTTGCAACGTTTAACGTCAACTCGATAAACTCGAGACTCCACATCGTTATTCCGTGGCTTAAAGAGAACAAGCCAGATTTTCTGTGCATGCAGGAAATTAAAGTTGAGGATCGAAAGTTCCCGATTGCAGATTTCCATAGGATAGGCTACAACGTCATATTTCGTGGAAAACGTGGACATAGCGGAGTTGCGATTGCGTCGCTCAAGGAACAGGAAAGCTTTGAGTTCGGTCTTGAGAAAGAGGACGAAGACAGGCTTATATTTGCAAAATTTGGCGATTTGAAGATCATAAACGTCTACATTCCCCAAGGCTACAGAATTGACAGCGAAAAATACGTTTACAAGCTCAGATGGCTTGAAAAATTCTATCAATGGTTGAAAAAGTTTGACTTGAACGAAAAAATTTTGATTTGCGGAGACATGAACGTCGCCCCTGAGCCCATAGACGTTCACAGCCCAGAAAAACTGAAGAATCACGTCTGCTTCCACGAAGATGCGAGAAGAGCTTACAAGAAGATCCTCGATCTCGGGTTCGTGGATTTGCTTAGAAAAATGCACCCGAACGAGCGAATCTATACCTTCTACGACTACCGTGTGAAAAATGCGATTGAGAAGGGGCTTGGATGGAGAGTTGACGCAATACTCGCCTCTCCAACGCTCGCAGAGAAGTGCGTTAGATGCTACGTAGACATTAAGCCAAGGCTCGCTGAAAAACCATCGGATCACTTGCCCTTGGTTGCGGAATTTGCCGATTAAACTTCTTTTCCAACGATTATCCCGTCTTCGTTCCTGAAGACCTCGAATTTGATCGTCTCGCCGATCTTGGCATCGCTTATGACTGCAACGCTTCTATTTTTTGCGATGCAGAGCTTTTCCCCAAACATTCTCCCTTCCGCAACAACTTTTCCGAAGCAAATCTCCCCTTTTTTAAACGGGTTCGGAAGTTGCGGTCTCTTTTCGATTCCAAAGTCCTCGGGTTTTAGGATTAGCTTCACACCGTATTCTTTCTCGAGCTCCGCAAGCTTCGAGTAAAACTCCTTAAAGCTGATCCCCTTCCCGACCTTCCTCCCAAATCTGTAAGGAATATACTTCTGAATTCCGAGCGGGGGAAACTTCTTTCCAGCGCCGATTTCGAGAGCAAACTCGATTATCTTCGGGATTTCCTCGTCGTTGTAGTTTGGAACCCAGACTGGGGCTATCAAAAGATCGATCTTGCTGTTCGCAATCATTTCAGCGATCTCGATGACTTTTTTCAATGGATAAGCACCGTGTAGCTTCTTCGCAGTCTCCTCGCTTAAAGCGCTGATCGAGAGGTTTATCCTCGTCATTTTCCCCTCCAACGCAGAGATCCTCTGCTCGTTCAGCGGGATACCATTCGTCTGCATCGAGATCACAGAAACTCCCTTGATCTTGGAGACTTCTTCAACGAATTGCTCGAGATAAGGATAAAGCGCAGGCTCGCCTTGGGCGTCAAGGTGGATCTCGACGTTGTCCCCTTTGAACTCCACGACCTCCCTAAGTTTCTCGACCATGTAGTCTGGATCGACTATGTAGTCCGTTTTCCTCGTCTTGCTCTTTCTTCCTTCGTCAACGCTACAAAAGATGCAGTTGAGATTGCAACCACTTATGCACCTAACTTGGAGCAAATTCGTTCCTCGGTCGATTATTCCGAAAGCCGAGTGTCCCAAAAGCGGAATTCCGCTCTCTTTGGTCACGAAAACGAGCTCTCTCCGAGTGACCCGATTCAAGACTTTCTTGTTTTCGTAGTTCGAGATTATGTATTCTCTGTCGTATTTTCTTATGAGCCTCTCGTAGTCTTTCCTCGGTATCCTTATCTCGACTATGTTCCTGAAAATGAAGACCTTCTCGTCCCTACTTTCTCTTTCCTCCAGCATCCTCCCTTATTTCCTTTATAGCTTTGAGACCCTTCTCGCTTATCCTGTAAATTTCACCATCTTTCGATACAAATCCTTCGTCGACGAGTTCGCTCAGCAGATTCTGAACCGTCTGGGCAGGTATTCGGGTCCTCTTCGCTATCTCCTCTATCTTCTGCCCTTTCTTTGCGATCGTCTCGATCAGCTTCACCTTGTTCGGATTCGTAGCCAGAGATCCAATGTCCATGCTCTTAGCTCCTCAAGACTTATTTAACCTTTTGTGGTGACCTTTTTAAATCCCTCGTCGATTTCGAAACTTCAAATCGAGCGGGAAAAGCTTATATTTTGATTGAGCAGAATCGATATTGAAAAACTATGAGAAATCGGTGTTGGAAAGGTCGTGGTTTTTATGGGTCAGCATAAGAGCGAGCATGAAAACGGCGAGGATCACAGAACGCACACAATGCACCATGAGCACATACATTCTCCGAGCGTTGCGGAGAGCGGTGCCACACAGGCTATGCCCAAACAGCCAGAGCATGTGCATGCGGAACGCTACAAAAGCCACATCGACCACACTGGGCACGAACGGATGTTCCGCACCCGCTTCTGGATCTGTCTCGTGCTCAGCATACCAGTGCTTATCTTTAGCCCTGCGCTTCAACATTGGTTGGGTTTAAGAGTCCCGAGCTTCACCGGTAGCGAGTGGGTTCCCCTCTTATTCTCGCTGGTTATTTTCGGCTACGGTGGCGTGCCATTCATCCAGATGGCAGTTCCCGAGCTACGCCATCGCAGACCTGGGATGAATACCCTCATCTCGCTGGCGATCTCCATCGCCTTTGTCTACAGCCTTTTGGCTCAAGTTGCCAGCTTAGGAGATGTGTTCTTCTGGGAGCTCGTCACCCTGATCGACGTTATGCTCCTTGGTCACTGGCTGGAGATACGCTCCGTGCGTCAGGCTTCGGGAGCACTAAGCGAACTTGCCAAACTGATGCCCGACACCGCAGAACGTCTCTTGCCAGATGGTCGTGTAGAGATTGTGCCCACATCAGCTTTGCGCATTGGAGACCTCGTGCTGGTTCGTCCGGGTGCAAGCATACCTGCTGACGGCGAAGTCGTCGAGGGCGAGTCCAGTGTAAATGAAGCTATGATCAGCGGTGAGTCTCGTCCAGTTCATAAGCAACCCGGCGACAAAGTCATCGCTGGCACCATCAACGGCGATGGTAGTCTGCGCATCCGTGTTACTGCAACCGGCGATCAGACTGCTTTGGCAGGTATCATGCGCCTCGTGGAGCAAGCTCAGCAGTCCAAATCTCCCACACAGGTGCTCGCCGATCGGGCAGCTGGCTGGCTGTTTTACATCGCCTTAGCTGTAGCCACTGTGACTGCCTTCGGGTGGATCGTTGCAGTTGGCTTCAACGTCGAAGTCCTAAAGCGTGTTGTCACCGTGCTTGTCATCGCCTGCCCACATGCGCTCGGTTTAGCTGTGCCACTCGTGGTCGCCATCACAACGGCGTTAGGGGCAAAAAACGGCATCTTAGTGCGTGATCGGCTGGCGTTGGAGACCGCTCGAGATATCGATGTGGTGGTCTTTGATAAGACCGGAACGCTGACCGAGGGCAAGTTCGGGGTTGTGAACATAGCAGTGGCTGAGGGCTGGAGTGAAAACGACGCTCTCGCACTCGCTGCTGCAATCGAAAGCGACTCGGAGCATCCCATCGCCCAAGCCATTCGTCGAGCGTCGCAGGAGCGTGGGTTAACACTGCCTTCCGTTAGCAACTTCACCGCCTTGAAAGGGCGTGGTGTGCAAGCCTCCTTTAACGGCAAATTGGTCTACGTAGGCGGTCCACGCTTGCTGGAAATGCTTAACCTACGCCCATCTGCACATATCATAACCTTTGCTCAGACCGCCGGAGAAAGGGCGCAGACGGTAGTCTACTTGGTGGTGGATGCACAGGTTGTTGCCGCATTCGCGGTAGCAGACGTCGTGCGTCCTGAAAGCAGAGAAGCTGTCCGCAGACTCCACGAAATGGGCATTGAGGTCGCTATGCTAACCGGAGACAGTCGTGAGGTGGCTCAGGTCGTCGCTCTCGAGTTGGGCATTGATCGCTTTTTCGCCGAAGTTCTGCCAGAGCACAAAGTCCAGAAAATAGCCGAACTTCAAGCACAGGGCAAACGAGTTGCCATGGTTGGTGATGGTATAAACGATGCTCCTGCCCTGACAAAAGCCGACGTCGGCATTGCCATCGGTGGTGGCACGAACGTAGCCATCGAATCTGCTGGGGTGATTCTGGTCAAGAGCAACCCTCTCGACGTCGTCAAGGTCATCGCTCTAAGCATTGCCAGCTACCGAAAGATGGTTCAAAATCTGTTGTGGGCGACAGGTTACAACGTCATTGCGCTACCATTAGCGGCTGGTATCTTGGCTCCCTGGGGCATCCTGCTCTCTCCCGCCATTGGGGCGCTTTTCATGTCGCTCAGCACACTCATCGTCGCCATTAACGCCCAACTACTGCGCAACGAAAGTCTATCGGTATCCAGCTGACTTTTACCGCCGAAGAAGTAAGCGATGAAAGCGTAGCGAAAGTTAAAAATACCTTAAGGGTCACGAGTTTTAAGCCCGGGTAGCTCAGCCTGGGAGAGCGTGCGGCTGAAGACCGCATAGTCGCCGGTTCAAATCCGGCTCCGGGCATTTTGAAAAAACTTATTAAGTCAAAGCTAACAGGGAGCATGCTCGAGTTTTTCGCAAAGGTCGTAGCAATAAGCTCCTCTGGAGCGCTTGCTCCCGGTCCTCTGAGTGCAGCTACTGCGACGATCGGAGTGCAAAAGGGCTGGAAAGGGGGATTTATGGTCTCCCTTGGGCACTTTGTCGTTGAAGCCCCGATCGTGTTTTTAATCGCCTTCTTTGTCTCCCTCGCCACCATTGATGCGCTGATGAAACCTTTGGCGATTCTTGGGGGAGGTATGCTCGTGCTTTTTGGTTATCTGACGATAAAAAGCGCTCTAAGCAAAGAGCAATCGAAGGCGAAAACGAGCTTCAATCCTTTTCTGACAGGAGTCTTCTTGACCGCATTGAATCCATTTTTCATCGCCTGGTGGTTTAGCGTCGGAAGTGTGCTTGTTGTGGACTCCACAATCCTTTTCGGATCCCTCGGAGCGGTTTTACTCCTGGCTTCGCACGTTTGGATAGACTTCGTTTGGCTCTCCTTAATAGCCTACCTCACTTCGCTAAAGGGGATTATGGAAAAGTTCCATCAGGCAATTCTATTCCTTCTTGGGCTCCTTGTTCTCTTCTTCGGCTTGGATTACTTGCACTTTGCCTTCCTAAACACCCATCTGATCTGATCACTTCGGATAAACCCTAAGAATCTTTGCTTTTTCACTCTGAATCGAGTAGCTTGCGGTTTTAGCGGGGACTAAGCAAGAGTAGCCTCGCTGAAGGTCTACGATCTCCTTCTCGCTCCTCAGTATCGAGTAACCTTCGAGGCTGAGAAGGATGTTGAAAGTTTCGATTGTGAAGTCTTGCTTTCCAACGATCTCCAAAAGTTCGGCGACGAAGAAGTCAGTCTCTATTCTACCCTTCTTTGCTCGGACTTCAAAATCCTCGGTCTTCTTTAAGCTTATTGCCTTCTTTATTCTCTCATCCCGAAGCTCGATCGTCGCTTCAGCGTTCGTCCCGACTTCGATTAGCTTTGCATTCTCGGCGGAGTGAATTATCCCGCAAGGTATGACAAACGATTCGTAGCTCGACGCAACGAATTTGTTCATCTTTTCCCAGATCTTCTCCTCGGTTAAAGTCGAATCGAGTTCCTCGCTGTTAACGTCTTCGTTGAACCCCACGTAAGCGGTTCCGGATACCATTATCCAAGCCTTCAACTTCCCCCCATCGTTTATTCCGAGGCTTTCAGCCACTTTTTCCGACGGATGAACGATCGGGGTTCTTTTTCCAACAACCTCGATGATCTTTAGGAGAATCGGAAAATTCTTGTATTTTCCCGCAAGAGACCCTAAGATCTCCTCTTTCTTCTCGATAAAAAGCTCCGAAAGCTTCACGGTCTCTCCCTTAACGAGCACTTGCGATGGATTCGATAGATGGGCAGAGAACTCCCAGGATTCGCCGATGCCCCTTTTTCTAAAACCCTTGAGCAACGCTATCCATTCGCCACCCCATGGTTTCTCGACCAAGTTTTCCGTAGCTTGAAATATGAACTTTGGAAGTTCCATGTGAAAAATGATCCTCAGGGATATATATTTAGTGTTGCTTGAAGCAAAAGGCTTTAAATTTTCTGGAAAATTAAAATTATGCACGAAATCGAGAAGAATTGCCTCAAAGCTTTGTTGGGGATTCTTGAGAACTTCTACGAGCAGATGAAACAAGGAAACATTCCGGAGCTCGAGATATCAACGAGGACGAAGTTCAACATCGAGTTCGACGAAGACAGTAGAGTCTGGGTGTATGGAGATAGAAAGTCCACAACTTCAGCGAAGACGATCAAGGGTGCGTTCAAGATACTAAAAATAGCCTACGTGATAGGTTTTTTAAAGGAACAGCTCTTGGTCAACAAGTCCTCAACGCTCAGAGAGCTCTACTACATCACCGAAGGCTGGGGATATGCGAAGTTCGATGAGCAAGATGAGAGCGATAGGTTGATCGAAGACCTCGAGATTCTCTCGGGTTTCCAGAGAGAGCACTTCCACATCCGTCCAGAAGAAGACGGAGCAACGATAATCGGTCCGATAAAGATTCGTGAAGAGACGAGGCGTGGCTTAAAAGAGATCCACTGCCAAGACGACGTTGGCGAAGGTGGGTATCAGATACCAGTAAACGTGGACAAAATCCAGTTCGTGGAGCATGATGCGAAGTTCGTGATCGCAATCGAAACCGGTGGTATGAGGGACAGGCTCGTTGAAAATGGGTTCGACGAGAAGTTCAACGCCATAATAGTTCACTTAAAGGGACAGCCAGCGAGGAGCACGAGAAGGTTGCTGAGAAGGTTGAACCTCGAGCTGAATCTACCTGTCGTCGTTTTCACCGATGGAGATCCGTGGAGCTATAGAATCTACGCAAGCGTTGCTTACGGGAGCATAAAGTCTGCGCACCTGTCTGAGTATCTTGCGACGCCAGAGGCGAAGTTCTTGGGAGTTACACCTTCGGACATCGTTCGCTACGATTTGCCTGCAGATAAGCTGAACGACGAAGACATAAAGGCTCTGCACTCGATACTCACAGATCCGAGGTTCGATAGTGACTTCTGGAGAAGAGAAGTGAAGCTCCAGCTCGAGCTCAACAAGAAGTCCGAGCAACAAGCCCTCGCAAAGTATGGGCTCGACTACGTGACCGACGTTTATCTTCCAGAAAAGCTGTCCGAGATGGGAATAATCAAAGCGTGATCGAAGCTACTTTCTAAAATTCCTCAAATCTATTTCTGCAACCTTAACAGTCTCGGGCTCCTCTATCTTCAGGATTTCAGAAAGACTCTGCTCGTCGAGATCGTTGATAAGAGCGACTATTTTCTCGACTGCGATCTCGAACTGAGCTCTGTAAGCTTCTTCGTTCTCCTTCAGATATCTAACCAAAGGACATATTTTTTCGGTTTTGATGTAGATCTCAAGCACCTCGCCCTTCAGATCGAAGGTAAATGGTCCCGCAACGCAAGTCTCTGGCTTTATGCTGTGAATCGTGCACTTCCCCTTCTCAAAAAATATGCAGAACCCATCTTCTTTTGCTTTCGGATGAACGTATTTCCCAAAGTGAATCTTATCCCTTCCAACGCCGTTTTTGAACAATATCTCAAGCCTTTTTTGCGAGAGCGGTGGATTCGCATCCTTGCAACATTGCCCACCACAAACAGAGCAGATTTCGATGAAGTCCATCATACGAACACCTCGTTCCTCTCGAGACACTTCGAAAGTTTTTCGCAAATCCGAATTATCTCTTCTCTCGTGAACTCTTTCAAGTTCTCCAAAATTCTCTCCCCAAGGCTACCGTTTTCCACCCTTTGCTCCACGATTCGAATGTATTTTTTCTCCTCCTCGTCTGCGCTCTCGTAGGCTTTCTTCACGAGTTTCCTCAAATCTTCCTTCAAATTCCTTGTCCCGTTTTTCATAGCTTCTTCGAGCTTCGCCTTTAGCTCAATCTCGCTCAGCTCATCCAACTCGCATCTGAGCACGGAGCTTATGAACGCAGTAATAGCGACGTCGCTCTTTATGCACTCCTGCTCGTCCATAGCCTTTATTTCCAAGCACTTCCTCGTAAACCTGAATATCACTCCCCTCGAGTTCACCCACTCTGCGCACAGGATCGATGCGTTCTTAGCTTTGAGCTCAGCATAGATTTTTTCGAGAATTGCCCTGTATTCGTCAAAGCTACCAACCTTCTCTGGGATAACGTCGTTGCAAATCGTTGGCATATTTATCTGATTTATTCTATAAAAGTAGATCCTTGAATCGACGAAAAGCCTTTTCCCCTCGCATATCGGCGAAGAGGATGCGATCGCAACCAAGAAGGGAATAAGAATTCGGAGCTTGTTGTGCAGTTCTATTGCTTCCCTCTCGTTTTTGTAAGACAGATTAAGCTGGAAGCTCTGTATGTTGAGCCAGCCGTGCTGTCTTATGTTGAAAAGCCTGTCGTAGGCTTCGTAGATCTTTCTGTCCCTATGATCCCACACAAATGCGTTTCTCAAATCGAGCAATGGGTGCATTCCGAGCCCAAGGAGTTTATAGCCATCGAGGTAGCTTAAAAGCTCTTCAAGACCTATTTGCATCGTTTCCTCGAATTCTCTTAGACTTTCAAATGGCTTTCTCGGCTTCAACTCGATGACGTGCTTCTGCAACTCCTTACCAACCACAACAGCTTTCAGCTTTGCTTCGTTCGCAACTCTACCACGGATCTTCTTTATCAACTTGTCCGCAATCGGCTGTGGCTCGAAGAACTCGTTGTTTATCGAAAACTCATGCTCTGGACCAAGCATATTCAGTTCACAAGGGCGAGGATTATCTTCTCGTATATGTCCTTGTCCTTTGCATCCTCCATCCCGTGCATTATCGTCGGGTTGTCGTTGACCTCGATCACGTAAAACTCGTTACCCACTTGCTTGATGTCAACTCCATAAAGACCTTTGCCAACGCACTTCGTTGCACTCAACGCAACCTTTTTCAGCTTCAAGGGGGCGTTTTCACGGCTCACCGCCTTAACGTCTCCCCACACGATTTTGTTGTTCACAACATCACGAATCTTCCAACCACCCTTTGGGAAAAGGTATTTGCACGTGTAGATCACTTCCCCATCGAGGACGCCAACTCGCCAATCGAAATTCGAAGCAATGAAGGTCTGCAAAATCACAGCCTTGCTTCTCCTGAGGAATCTCTTCGAAATCGAGACGAGCTCCTCAAAGTTGTTCGCCTTTTCAACCATCAGCGAGAATCGTGAGTTTGGAGCTTTAACAACGATCGGATAGCCAATCTCTTCTGCTATCGAACTCAGTTTTTCGAAGTCCCCGTAGAATGGAATCGTTTTCGGCATCGGAACGTCATTCTTTTTAAGCCTGTGATACAACGCAATTTTATCCGAGCAGATGCGGATGCTCTCAGAGTCGTCGATCACTTTCTTACCCCTTTCTTCAGCAATCCTCGAGACAACGTAAGACGTGAACAGCGGATCGGTAGTAGCTCGGATGAAGATCGAATCGAACTCTTCGATCCTGTTCACTATGTCCTTCCCCAAAACCTCGAATCTATGACCCATTGCCTCTGCGGTTGCCTGAAAAATCTTCAAGGCTTCGATTTCTTCTTTGTATTTGAAGTTGTAGGTCTCAACGAAACATCCTATTCTCATACACAACTTCCATCGCAAACTCTACGTCGATTTCGTCCTTTCGCAAGGGCATGAAGTAAAAAGGTCTGAGCTTACCATCTTTCCTTTCAACAAAAATCTTTCCCAAAGGAACCCCGAAGGTTTCAAATACTTTTCTCGCCACGAAATCCTCCTCTTCGCCTCCGTTCTTCGCCTTTGTGAAATGCATTATGATCTCCTCGATCTTGCCATCGAGTCGAACGTGAACCACGGGATAATGGTAGTCCATGCTCAGACTTCGAAAGTGGCGATAGTATTGCGACTCACTCTTAACGATTTTCATCGAGTTCTTCGAGAATGGATTCAGAGGGAGCATAACGGTTTCCTGGGGAACCGGACGAGCGACCACTTTAAACTCCGGAACCTCGACTCCCGCTTTTCTTAGCCTTTCGATAAACACCGGCGCTCGGTATATGTCGAGTGCGTTCTTCACCGAGGGGTAGACCAGGCAGTTGTTTTCTTCAGCGTGAAGAGAAACGTAGTAACCTTTTGTGTGGAACCTGTAATCCCCGAGTAAGTTTAAAACAGTATCGGTAACTCTCTTTTTTAAAAAGCTGTCTGGAGGTTCTAAATCATCCCCGCCCTCAACTTCACCTACTGCGATCATATTCTAAAAACACGAGACTCTGAAGTATATATGCTTTTCCGATCCTTTTCCAATAGAGAGCTGAGAAATCAATCTTAGGAGTTGTAGCGAATAAGATCGTCGAATTTTATTTTACAAAGAAAACAATTTCATCCAAAGAAGGCGTCGAGACTCGTCTGCGACCTCCTAACCTTTGCTTCGTTGTAACCAAAGCGTTCGAGAATTCTCATCACTGCCGGAAGCAGTTGGTGGTCTATGTAGTAATCCTTGTCGATCTTTTTTATCTCGTATCCATCTCTTCGCTTTATTTTCACGTTCTCGCCGTCAAAACTCTCAATCATCTCAATCGGATACGCACGATCCCCCACGGTTCCTGTCCCCTTCACGACTACGTAACCAATTTTTGAGCCAACTGGATAAAAGATGCCAATCTCTTCGGCTTTTTTCACAGCTTTTACGTGCGCTTGTATTGCCTCGTATTTAGATGGCTTCTTCGTCAATCCCTTGTATATCACCAAGTCCTCGAGCCTCACGTTTCCTCTTCTAATCCCCTCAACCCTTTTCGCCACGTATTCTATGGCCTTTTCTGGATTCCTCTCCTTCAACAAGATCTCGATTACTTCTCTCTGCGTATTTTTAGCCAATTCACACCAATCTCCACGACGCACTTCCAATCCACGAACGACGATTTTTCCATCCTCAGTTATGCCTGCGTATCTCTTCTTCTCAACGAAGAAGATTGCTTTAAAGATCTCCGCAACTTCGATCTGCACGGGCATTTCTTTTGAAATTCTCTCGATCAGCTTCTCAACCTCTGAACTCAACTCTTCCAGATTCATTTGTTTCGAGACAAATATGCTGTCCGTGTCCCCGTAAAGGACTCTAAATCCCATTTCGCTCGCAATCTTAGCAGAAGTCTTAATAAAATGTCTCCCCCATGCGGTCGTCGCTTCTGCGCACTCTTTACAATACCACCTCGCACCTCCCCAGCCCATGTAGCCGTAGAACGAGTTCGTGAGAACTTTCAGCGTCTGCTGTTTTATGTCAAGTAGCCTATACCTCGGATCTCCTTCGCCGATCTCCTTCATCATCTTTTTTATCTCACGCCTCTTCTCGATTAAAGAGACCAGAATCCTCTTAAAGAAACCATCAGGGCTTCTTCTAAACCTATAACCAACTTCCGGAGCGATGTTTTCGCCTTTTGCGCTCAGAGTTTCTGGGCTTATGTTGAAGGCTATCATTATCGAGGGATACATGCTCGCAAAGTCCAACTCGACGACGTTCTCATGCAGTCCACGCTCGGGTTCGATTACAAGCGCACCCTCGTAACTTTCAGCAACCTCCACTGCGTTTGGCGCGATCTCGTTGAGTTTTCTCGCTTCGCTGAGCAAAAGCCAGTCTACCTGTTTTCCCCTCCCCATGCGTGAAACATCGTCTAAAGGCAACCTTATGAGCCTTGAAAGCTCGTAGTGCATCGGTAAAAGCTCCTTCGCAATCAAATACGTGTGAATAACATCTCTTTTTGCATGTGCAAGCACCTTCTCCTTCTCGATTGCCCAGAACTTGCTTATATCCTTCCCCTCTATGTCCTCCATTTCGATCTTTGTCCCCAAGAACTCTGCGATGTTTTCGAGCTTCTTTATCTTAACATCCGCAATTCGAGCTGCGATGTCGTAGAGATCCACGTTCAAGCGACCAGCGATCTTTGGGCGACCACCTTTGAAGTTGAGTGCACTACCGTCTCTTCCTATGTTGAGCGCAATTCTGAGCTTTTCTGCCCTCTTCTTTATGTATGGCCAGTCGAACGCATCTTGGTTGTATCCAACGATCACATCTGGATCAACTCGCTTGATCTGCTCGACGAAGTTCTGCAGAATTTCCCTTTCATCGCCGTAAAGAATCTTCTCGTCCTTTTCATCATCTCCCCATTTCAACGCTATGACTATTATCGGGTCTCTTTCTGCATCGGGCATACCAAAAGATGATAGCATTTCGCAGTCGAAAGCGAGAATCTTGAGCTTCGGAAATTCCGCACTTATTCTCTCGATTTTTTCAACTTCATAGCTCTTTATCTTCCCCTCGACTTCCTTCCCCTCGATCCTGACGCCGTCCATGCACGCAAGGTCTTTGTCGATCAGGTAGCGATAGGCAAACGGAATGTCCGCTTCCCTGACTTCACCAAACTGTGAAAAAAGCTCCCTAAGCTTTGGCACGTCTTGTGGATGTCTTGCGTAAACTACAAGGGCTTCAACTTCTTTCCCAAAAACCTTCACCTTTCTTCTTTCGTAGCTTTCGGGAGTTATCGTTCCCTTTCTCGTCTTCACCGCTACTTTTTCCGCAATCTCCTCCTCAACTCCCAAAACGTAGAAATAAGGCTTGAAATTTCTGTCGTATGCGATGAAAACACCTTCGTCTTTGCACCACAGCCTAACCACAGCCCTATCTCCGATCGTAACGTATTCAGCATCTATTAGCAAGCCCTCAACCACGAGTATCGTAAGTTTAGAAGAATTTAAACTTAACCGCTCAGAGAAACCATTATCAACACAAAAGCCTTCGCTTCTCAATGAAGACGATAATTCTCGCTGGCGGTAAAGGCACAAGGCTTTGGCCACTCAGCAGAGAGGCGATGCCAAAGCAGTTCCTCAGAATTTTCGACGAGTCCCTTTTTCAGAAAACGATCAGAAGGGCGCTTTTGATCTCTAAGCCAGAGGAGATATTCGTTGTCACGAACAGCGAATACAGATTTCGTGTTCTTGACGATCTCGAGGATCTTGGTGTTAAAATTCCAGAAGAGAACATTCTATTGGAGCCTAAATCCAAAAATACGCTACCGGCTATTTGTCTCGCAATGAAAGGGGCTGGGAAAGGTGTGTTTGCAGTTCTCCCCTCGGATCATGTCATCGAAGTCAACGAGAACTATTTGAGAGCTTTCAAGATCGCAGAAGAGATTTGCGCACGATATCTCGTGACGTTTGGAATTAAACCAAGAAAAGCTCACACGGGTTACGGATACATAAAACCTGGGAAAAGGATAGGTGAAGCTTTCGAGGTCGATGAGTTCAAGGAGAAGCCCGATGCGAAGACTGCGGAAGACTTCGTGAAAAAAGGTTACCTATGGAACAGCGGTATGTTCCTCTTCGACAGCGAGCTTTTCATCGAAGAACTTAAGCGATTTTCGCCGGAGATGCTGAAAATATTCGAAAAAGGGGAAAAGGCTTACGATGAGATCCCAGAGATCTCGATCGACTACGGAATGCTGGAGAAATCGAAGAGAGTTGCGGTTGTTCCGATGAGCGTTGAATGGAGCGATGTTGGAAGCTTCGACGCAATTTACGACTTCTTATCTAAAGACAACGACGAGAATGCGATTCGTGGGGAGGTCTTGACAATGAACTCGAAGCGGAACTTGGTGATCGCAGAAAGGCTTACAGTCCTCTTAGACGTGGAAGACCTGCTCTTGATCGATACCGACGATGCTCTGCTTGTTGCGAAAAAGGGGAGCGCTGAGAAAGTAAAGGAGGTTTACAGAACTTTGAAGGAAAGGAGGGATAAAAGGGTTGAAATCCACAGAACCGCCTTTCGCCCGTGGGGTAGCTACACTTTGCTCGAGGAGAATAAGTATAAGATAAAGAGGATAACTGTAAAGCCCGGGAAAAGACTTTCTCTCCAAAGACACTACCATCGAAGCGAGCACTGGATCGTCGTGAGCGGGACTGCGAAAATAATCGTAGATGGGAAAGAGATCTTGCTGAGAAAGGGAGAGAGTACCTTCGTTCCCGCTGGCTCTTTGCACAGGATTGAGAATCCCGGAAAGATTCCCCTTGAAATAATAGAGGTTCAGATTGGAGAATATCTCGAAGAAGACGACATAGAAAGACTCGAGGACGACTTTGGAAGACTTTGACTCTACAGGAATTGAGAAACTTCAATCCTTTTTCTCCAGCAGACAGCAGTCTCGGCTACGATCAGCTACCGTAATGCTCGCAATGCCCAGCCAATCCCTATCACACCATTCGCCCTGGACTTGCCTTTAATCCCCCTTTGCCTTTTAACACCAATCCATCCTCAAAAGAGAATTGGTTTAAAAGAACTCAGGCACGTGCAGTATAATGAAGTAAACGATCATCAGCACGAGTCCAATTGGCACTCCAAGCCTTGCCCACTCGCTCATCGTTATCTTCATCCTCGCAGCTGCAACTATGTTTGGTATGTTCCCGGGAATTAGCATACCTCCCGAAATCAGAAGAGCCATAAGAGCGCTCTTAATCTGGAACTCGGTAAGCGAGGGACCTATTTCAGCTGCGGTTAGCGTTGCGTTGTCTAAGAACGCCGAAATTATGTTCACCCAGTAGAGCGCAGCAGGCGGTACATGGGATATATACCACACTATTATTGGGATGCAACCTGCACCGAGTAACTCGAGTGCTGTAACAAACACGTAAACCCTTACCGCACGCATCACAACGGTTCTGATATCCTCAGTGTATTCTGGAACTTCGACTTTCTCGATTTTTATGCTCCCGATCCTATAAGCCCCATAAATGCCCAAAACAATAACGCCGGGGATTATGTAGAGACCCAAGAGGTTAAACAAATAAAAGAAGTCCGCATAGTATGGAGGACCGCTTAGCTTTCTGACTGCGATTGTCGACAATGGCTCGCCCACGGGAGTTAGCGCAGCCCCTAAGCCAAGAGCGAAGCAAGCTATGACGATGAACTCGAGCTTTTTCCTTCTTTCCAACGGCATTACGAGAGCGATTTCTGCAAGAATGACTGAAGAGACGATGACTGAGATCAAGCTCGAGATGAGACCGAAAAGGGTTATGAACACAAACGCAAATGCACGCATTCCGATTTTTTTCATCAACTTGAGCAACGCCAAGTAAATTGGTTTGTTGAAGAAGTAGATCACGAGACCGACGATTAAGACGACTTGGAAAATGCCGAGAACCGGTATTTCTCCGATCTTCACTATTCCAATCGGCGACTCCAATGCATGAATTACGAGCGTTGGTGTCCACATCGGGATTCCAGCATATGTGACTAAGGCGAAGTGTGTTATGGTTACCGTGGCTATACCCATGACGAGAAAGAATGGCTCGAGATTCTCCTCGACTTTCTTCACTTTGAATGGCAAAATAAGCACAAGGCTAAGAAGAGCGAAGAGCAAAGCTGAGACAATTGGATCCGGAGACATCTCTGAGAGTACATGCTCAACTTCACTTATAGCCATGGTTGTCTTGTCACAGGATTATTTAAAAATTTTACTTTTTTCTATAGTCCCTCTCCTGCTCCAAAATGGATCCAAGATCCACAGAGGTGAGATCCTATTTCGAGATTTCCCACTATTCTCAGCGCTGGGCTCGTATCAGGCTACAAACTATATCAAGAATGTCTGTCGCTTTCTCTGCAACGAAGTCAGCGTCGCAATCGGAGCTCGGATTCCTGTCGCCGTATTTTGCGTAGATCGTTAGCATTCCAAGTTTTTTACCAGCTAAGATATCTCTCCGAATGCTGTCTCCGACGATCACCGCTTCCCTTGCTTCGACTCCAAGCATGCTCAAGGCGAGCAAGATCGAATCTGGTTCGGGCTTCATCTTACCGCACATGTCCGCCGATACGATTGCGTCGAAGTATTTCTCAAGCCCAAACTTCCTGAGCCTTGCGATTGCATTGCCGTTTTCAGCATCTGTAACAATTGCGAGCTTTAAGCCCATGCTTTTCAGCCTCTCCAAGACTTCTCTCACGCCAGAATAAATCCGAAGATTTTCGAGTTTGGTTTTTTCGTAGACTTCACAGCATCTCGAGAAAAGCTCTTGGCTAAAAGCGCCTCTATCTTTGAGGAACTCTGCAATGCTATGAAAGCTCTCGAACGCACTTCTGTTTCTCAGAAAATACTGGAGAAGTTCTTCCGCAGAACCGCATCTCGCAATCCTCGAAACTTCTTCGCATGCCTTCATCTTTGCGCCCATGAAGTCCACAAGAGTGTTGTCGAGATCGAAGATCACAGCTTTTATCTCACGCAAAATCTCACCTCAAAACAAAACACGACCTTGCTCAAATCCAATTCTCCCAAGCTTCCTGCAGATCCTGAGATGCTTTTCAAACTTCGCCCAAAGCTTCTCATCCAAAAACCTCAGCTTCAAATCCTCCGCCCCAATCTTTCCCCTGAATTCTCCAAAGACTACAACGCTGTTCAGCCTTATGACACCGAAGATTAACGCCAGAGAGTATATTAGCCTTAGCATCGAACCGTGAGAGCAGAAGTCAGCACTAACGACGTGGGGAAATTTAAAGTGGAAAAATTCGATTCCTTCAGCTTTGCAAAGATCTGCCATTTGGTTGTCTGCGGTGAGCAAAATTGGTAGCGCCGAACGTTCTTTTTCGAACTCCCTGAGCGTTTTAACTATTATGTAGTCGTTCTCCTCCTTATCCTTCCCACCTTTCCCAACTGCGCCGATCTCCAAGCCATAAGACCTTAGAAACCTGTATTCTGTGAGAGCAAGAAATGCGAGTCGAGACCTCTTCATCCTTCGATTGACGAACTCATCGAGCAGAAAATTCTGGTATCTTGCCTTTTTCTTCATCGAAACTATGTCCTTCTCCTGATACTTGAAGTTTAGAACACTTTCTATCTCGTTCCTCACGATCTCTATGAGAAGGACGTTCCTGAAATCGGAGAACGTGTTCGTGATAAATCTGTGGTAAACGACATTCGTGTCCGGGCAAAAGAGAACGGTTTTCTGCAGTGTTGAATAACTCTTAGCCCTCTCCAAGAAGTCCCCGAGGTTCTCGTATTTCATCGCTCCAGAAGCTATGAGAGCGCTGATAAAGTCGTTGTAGCTGGGCATCTCGTCCGCGAATTCTAAGAACTCGTTCTGCTGATCTTCAAACTCCTTTAGGCCGAGCAAAATTTTCAGAGAGTAGCCCTCTTCTTTAGCCCGAGCGTTGAAGAGCGTAAAATGTCTGTAAAGAGGATACATCACGCTGATCTCTTCTTCGAGCAGGTTTAGAAGGATTTGAATCTCTTCGGGGCTTACGATGGCTTCACTTCTTTGCATGCTTCTCCGCCTCCTCGATGAAGTCCTTCAGCTCTTGATTCGCAAGCGGGATCATCATGTATGGCTTCTCTTCAAGCTTTTTCACAGCCAAGTAGAAAAGGTGGTCTATTTTTTGCTTCATCGCTGGGATCAGGAGAGCGACAACCAACGCCTTTCTCCCCGGGGTTATGTCGATGGCGATGCGGTAACCTTCGGATCTCAACTTTTTTATGAGCTCGCTTACTTCGACGCCAGCGCTGAAGAATTCCGCCTCCTTGGAAATGTGCGTCTGAATCTCTGGAACGAAACCGAACTCCTCGCTCAAGACTTTTATTGCCTTCTCAGCCTTTGGCAAATCCTTTAGAAAGATCTCCTCGGTAAAGATGTGCACAACATCTGGGAAGAAGGATTTTTGAACTAAAACTGCGTAGTAAGCGTTTGAGAGAGCCCAGAGAGATCTCCCGAGGATCGTTATGTATGCTCTTTTTTCACTCATCGAAATTCCCTCGACTCACCGCATCTGATAGAGACCGCATTCTCGAAATTCTTAGTAAACCATTCGGCGTTTTTCGTGTGCACCGGGATGAGATAATCCGGATCTACTTCTTCAACAATTCTGACTACGTCCTCCCTCGAAACATGCCCGGAAGCGTGGAATCCCCTCTCGAAGCAAATCTCTCCACCTTCAACTCTGAAGCCATGTGTTGAGAAGTTGAAGAGCTTCAGCCACTCGCTCAGCCTTAGGAAATCGAGCTTCTGCTCCTCATCAAGAGCCTCGCTCGACGAGTATATGTAAGCTCCTCCGCTCGGCTTTATGTCCAAGAGGTGCTTGATGTCGTAGTAGGAAAAGCAGATGATGAAGTTCTCTTGCTCCTTCTGGATCTTTTGCGGATCCACGTATCTTTCTCCCCATCTCTCCATCACAACCTCTGTCTCCCACTTCTCCCTTTCCGCCCTTAATTCCTTGTAGATTTTCAGATCCTTCATTCTGTCTAAGCCATCGACCCCCTCTATTGCGTAGAGCATATACGCATCCTTCGCAGTTACAACGAGCTCCCTCGAAGTCTTATTGGCTATCTCCTTGAAGATCTCGAGCCTTTCAAAGTTCCTTGGCGAAAAATCTGCGATCACTAAGCCTTTGGTTTGTCTAACTATATCCAAGCATCGATCGTATACTTCTTTCTCTGAAACTTCGCTCTCTGAGGGTTCCTTCGAAACTCTTGTGCCCTCTATTATCAGTATTGACGCATTCTTCGCATTTTTTACGAAATCCCTCGTTTTTTCCGCATTTTTACCCTGTAACCTTATATCGCCTGTGTAAGCAAGAGAAGTGTCTCCTTGCAAAATGAAGGCAGTCGCACCGTAGATAGAGTGATCAACCTCAAACGCTTTTATCTCAAAGCCCAACTCTTTCTCGTCCAAACAGCAAACTTCTCCAGCTTCGAGCTTCTTCGCATTTTTAGCTTCTTGTCCAGGCTTCTTGCAGAGAAAATCCACGAGCTTCTCGCTTGGCTTTTCAGAGCAAATGAAATTCCTACCAGAATACGGAACCTTAGAACTGGAGTTTGTTTTTAAAACTCTGCTATCATCTTCGAGGGGAAACCTTTGCGAGTAGTAGCAGATCTCCGAGCCCAAGTGCGCTCTACCTGTGTCCCTCATCGCCTTCAGTATCGCTAAGGTCATCGGGGATGCCAATATTGGGATTTTTTCGCTGAGAAAACCTACGCAACCACAGTGATCCAAGTGCGCATGGCTTAAAAGCACCGCAGTGACATTTAGCGAGGGAGAACTCGACAAATCAACGTCTGAAGGAATCAAATCCTCCCTGTATATGTTCAGCCTTGGTATGAGCCCAAGGTAAAGGCTATCGTGGACCCCCCGAACCGCTCTTTCGTTTAAAAACTCCTCGAAATACGTCTTCTGCCTCGAGAAGTTCATCCCGAAGTCTAGAAAAACGCCCCCTTTTCCCCATTCAACGTAAATCTTGTTCCCTCCTATGGTTTCTGCACCATCGAAGATCGTTACCTTCATTTCGCTCCCTCCAGATCCCTTAAACTCGAATAAAAAGCTTTAAGGCTGTTAAAAGCTTGCTGAACCTTTGGAACGTTGTTGCTGGCGTTGTTTATGTGCCTGATCAGTGTATCCAGTTTTTCTTCCAGTCCTCCAAGGTAGTGTCCGAGTTCGTCTATCTTCTTCCGAATCTCTTCTGCGCTCTTTGATATCTCCTCGGCTCTAATCTTCGCAGAGATCAGACTGAGAAATGCGGGGAGAATAGATGGAGACGTGAGTATTACTCCCTCTTTTGACGCTTCAACAGCTATTTCAGGCGACTCCGAGACTATTTTGTAGTAAATCGCATCCGAAGGAATGAACATGAAGGTGAAATCCATCGTGTTGTCTTTTCCGACGTATTTCGACTTTATGGCTTCGATATGCTTTCTAACATCGCTGAGAAACATGTTCCAGAACTTCTCCTTCTCTTCAGCCCTCTCTGACTCGCAGAACTTCTTAAAGTTTTCAAGCGGAAACTTTGAATCGATACAGAGGAATCTGTTCTCCTCGACAAGAACGCATGCATCTGGAACTCCGTTGCCTATATTTTCTCGAAACCTAAGTCTTTGCGGTGGAAAAATGTCTTTGAGCAGATTTTCCAGCTGTAGTTCTCCAAACTTCGCCCTCGAGCTCTTAACTTCAAACATCGACTTCAGATCGGAAGTTATGCTTTTCAGATCCTTAGAGGCTTCTTTCAGCTTTCCCAAGTCTTCTTGAATTCCCAGCTCCTTTAAAGAAGTTGCAAAAGCTCCTTTAATGATTTCAGTATTTCTTGAAAGGCTCGAAGCAAAGAGATTCTCAAAAATACCCGTAGAGCTCTGAATCGTTCTCATAATGGAGTTTTCAACCATCTGCTGTAGATTCGTTTCTAAAGAGTTCAGTTTCTCGCCCAACTCCTTTACTCTACTTCTGTAGTTGAAGAGAAGTAGTAAAACGAGGATCAAAAACAGAGCTAAGATATACTCTATCACAATTTCACCTCCGCCAAGATTTTTCCGAGCTCCGTGAGATAGATTCTTACATTCCTTCCAACTTTCTCCCTCTTGATGAGTCCCATGGCTTCAAGTCTCGAAACCAAATGGCTAAGCCTCGACCTTTCGTTGAAGAACTCCCTCGAGTTCTTGTCTATCGATGGATTCAGCTTTATCACCAACTCGTCAAGCGAGTTAAGACCGCCGTCGATTGCAGAGAGAGCCCTGAGTTGTTCTCCTATCGGAAAATCGATTGGAAGAATCGGAATCTCGATGATCTGCTCTATTCCAATCTCTTCAAAGTTCTCATCGTATTTCGGAATCGAGGTAAAAACCCTACATTTAGCAACGCATCCTGCGATGTAACCTGCGATCGCCAAAATGCGAAGCGATCCAGATGCGTTGATGATGACTTCTCTTCCCAACGCTTTTTCAGTCCTTATAATTTCGAGAAGTTGCACAACTGCCTTCATCAGGTTTCTCTTGTTTATCTCTGCAATCTCAACCTCAAAACTGCTTTTTAGCTCGCTTCTCAACTCCTCCGCTACCCTTCTGACTTTTTCTTCGCCAGAAATTTCCTCTTCGCCAACAAAAAGGACTATCTTTTCCACGGGTAGCTTTAAAGCCCTTATCGACTCCAAAAGTCTTTCCTTGTGGTGCCCAACGAAGACGAGTTGGGTCACTCTCATCTGCCTCGAATCGTTTTCAAGACACTTAAATTTTTTGTTCAATTGAACTTTGTTTTAAATTATCTCTCGAACGTTTTGGGTGGTATCTTCCGCTGAACGAGCCTATTTCAAGCGCTTAGTTTAATTGTAAAACTATGCGGGGGGAGGGATTTGAACCCTCGAACCCCTACGGGACTGGACCCTGAATCCAGCGCCTTTGTCCACTCGGCAACCCCCGCTGTATAGCATTATCCGAGTTTGTTTATATCACTTTCCAAAGGTTTAACGAAGTTCATAAGCGAGGACATGAGTTATCACATAAGAAAAGGCGTTTTCATAGAATAAAACATAATTATTAAATATAATATATAGCGTTAAGATGAAAAAGCTTATATAGTTGCAATTTATTGATTTGATATGAACTTCGAAGAGCTATTTAAGGATTTTCCCATAGCGATCCTAATTCTTGGTGAAAATTTCGCTTACGAAAACAAGAAAGCGGTGGAGATAAAGCTCAAAGAAAATCTTGGTAAAGATATAATAAAACACAATAATAAAATATTTAAAATACTTGAAGAGAAGATCCGTGATTTCAACGTGGTTATAGGCATAGAATACACGGAGGAACAGAGGAGCATCGAAATACTCAGGATATACCAGAGATTCTTCAGAGAAGCCAAAGACTTCTTCTTTATACTCGATGAGCGTGGGAGATTTCTCGAAGTTAATCCGAGCTACGAAATTCTCGGCTTTAAAAGAGAGGAGATCGTTGGAAAGAATTCACGTGTGATCGCCTTTGAAGACCAGATAGACGTTCTCAGGGAAAACTTCAAGAGAGTTCTCAAGGGGGAGACTGTTAGATTCGTCTTTAAAGCCAAAACCGCAAAAGGTGAGCCGAGGTTCCTTGACGTCCTCGAATGGCCAAGGTTCTCAGATGGAGAAATCATTGGTAGCGAAGGTGTGGCGAGAGACGTTACAGATAGCAAAAAACTGGAGATCGAACTCGAGAGAACGAACAGAACCTTAAAAATCCTGAACAAGATAAACCAACAGATTTTCAGAGAAATAGACGAATATTCCCTACTCCTGAGGGTTCAGAGAATTCTGAAAGAGTTTGGCATCAAGGCATATGCTTGGCTTGTCGATTCAGGAAACCTCGTCGAAGCTGTTCCCAACGCCTCCGAGTGCCAGCTGAGCGGAAAAATGGAGTTCAAGTTCGAAAAATGCACGTGCCCCAAGGCGAGCGATAAATCCCTTGTGATCCCCATTACATTCGAGGGTAAAATCTTGGGAATCTTAGCCTTATGCTCGATTGGAGAATTAGCGGAGAACGAGATCCAGATTTTTTCACAGCTTAGCGAAGACCTTGGATTTGCGATAAACCACTACAAGGTGGAGAGACAAAGAAGAATACTTTCCCACCTATTGACCGAAAACCTCCGCCAGTTCGAAGCCCTTGCGGACAAACTCAGAAACCCGCTTGCAATCGCCATGGGGTATGCTGAAATAAGGGGCGAGGTTGGTTGTGACAAAGCGATTGAAGAGATTGAAAAACAGCTGAGAAGGATCTTAGAAACGGTTGAAGAGCTCAGGTTCCAAGAGACTCTGAGCTATCTCCTGACGAAAAAATGAGTATGAAATACCTGATATTCCCAGAACAAGATCTCGAAAAACTGCTGAATGAGCTGAAAGGAGTTCTTAAGCCTACTTTTAGGAGATCCAAAAACGTGGAGATCCTCGCCGAAGGGGATGGTGTGCTCTTGGGGAAGTATAGATCCATTCTCTTTCTAATCTCAAATTTCGAGACTCTACTGATCCCGATTGCGAAGTTCGAGATTGCGTTAAAGACGGTTGAAAAAGGTGAGAACTTTGCCTACGGGAAATACAGAATCGAAGAAGTGATCGAGATCGAAACGGAGTTCGATAAAGAGCTTTTTTACGATCTTTTGCCAGCCCTGTTTTCAGAGATTGCGATTGCAAGGGCTACCCTTAGAGATTGCTTCCTCACCCAAAGCCACATCGCAGAGAAAATGTCGAAGGTGAGGGATCTGATTAAAAAAGAAGCTAAAAACCTCGAAAGCTATGCCATAGAGCTCGCAAGAGAGAGGGACTCCTTTTTTATTGTCTATTCGAACTTCGTTGCCAAGGTGGATGAAGCAGAGACGTCGATCGCAAGCGCAAGGTTCTTTGTCGAGAGACTCGGTGGTTTCATCAAGGAGGAGGTTGCCAGACTCGAGAACTCCGCAAAAGTTGCTAAGAAATTCGCCGAAGAGTGTGAAAGAGTTCTGAGGGAGATCGAGAACAGGTTCAACATGATCTACTTGCAAATAGAGATGGAACGAAGGAAGGAGGAGTTCGAAATTGGGAAGAAGACTTCGGCGATCACAGCTGCAGCGGTTGTGATCGAGTTCGTCGCAGTCGCTTATTACTCGCTGAAAATTTGGGAAAGCTATCTCCCGATCGAAAAGTTGCCCAGGATCTTGTCCTTTTCCCTGCTGATGTCGTTCACACTTTCCGTAGTATTTCTCACAGAGGCTATTGGTAGCTACTTGAAGGAGAAAAGGATCAAAAAATTGTTTTTGAGCTCGGCAATTTTAGCCTCTATGCTCGCACTGATGATCATCCTTCCCCTTTACTACCAAGCAGTAGCAGAACTTTGAGTCTATCGTTTATTATTCGAATGTGCTCCCTTTCCTGCGCTATTAGGTATTCGAGAACGTCCGCAGTCTCAGCTGTCGCTTTTTCTCTCATTTCGCTGTATACCCTTATCGCCTCCTTTTCGAGCTCTAACGCCTTTCTCAAAATCTCTTCGGGTGTCATTTCTCCAAGTAAACGGTCGCAGTCTTTGGAGCCTTTCCCTCTTTCACGGAGTGGTAATACTCGTATGTCATCGGCGGTGCATCGCTGATGATTTCCGCGTCCACAACTTTTCCAACGAAGATCGTGTGCGTTCCAACGTCGCACTCGTTCTCGAGTTCCGCTTCAAAAAACGCAACCGCATGGTCAAGAACGATCGGTGCTCCAGTTTTTCCGATTTTGAAGTTTACGCCTTCGAACTTGTTGAAATCTCTGCTGTTTCTAAAGCCAAATCTCCCTATGAACTGCATAGGCGTCTCTTTTTCAAGAACACTAACGGAGAAGACTCTTGAGCTCTTAACAAACTCGTGAGTCGTGTTCTTCTTGTTGAGACAAACTGCAATCTTTGGAGGTTCAGACGTAACTTGGAACACTGTGTTCGCTATCTGTGCCGAGAACTTTCCCTCTTTGACGGAAGCAACTATGTATAAGCCGTAACTAATCTTGAACAGCGCTTGCAGGTTCATCTTCAACACCAAATTTTCGCTGACCAAGCTCCGCATCGAGGAAGAGCAAAGCCCTTGTGTCGTTTCCAGCGAGCTTAAGCTTTGCGACGATCTCGCCAAAGCTCCGCTCCTCCTCTACTTGCTCATTCACGAACCACTGGAGCATGTTAAAAGTCGCATGATCCTTTTCCTCAATCGATAAGTTAACGAGATCCGAAATTCGCTTAGTAACAGATTTCTCGTGCTCCAAGGCAAATTCAAAGGCTTCAAGTGGTGACTTCCACTCTTTCGGGGGTGCTTCAATCTCGTAGAGCTCAACTCTACCCCCACGATTTGCTATGTAGTCGAAGAACTTCATCGCATGCATCAGCTCCTCCTGCCACTGCACCTTCATCCAGTTTGCAAACCCCTTCAAACCCAAAGACTCGAAGTAGGCTGACATCGAAAGATAGAGATACGCAGAATATATCTCACGGTTCAGTTGAACGTTCAAAGCCCCCACAACCTTCTCGCTGAGCGACATGCGACCACCATTTAATTTTCTACCACGAAAATTTATAAATCTTTCTGGGCTTTTCACAACCCCTCTCTAACCGATTTACTCTCGAGCCAAGTTAGCCTATACGCCAATAAAGGGTTCCAAGGTTGAAAGGGTTATATATAAAAGGGCTTAGAAACACTGATGAAAAGCAAGGGCTCGAGGTTCGAAAGAGAGCTCATCGCCGAGCTATGGAAAAATGGATTTGCAGCGGTGAGGGTTGCGGGTAGCGGAGTCTCGACGTTTCCTTGCCCTGATATCGTTGCGGGGAACGGTAAGAAATTCTTTGCCTTCGAAGTAAAGATGAGGAGCTCGTTGCCCCTTTACGTCTCTTCTGAAGAGATAGAGAAGCTGAGAAAGTTCTCAGAAGCGTTCGGAGCGAAGTGCTTCGTAGCCTTGAAGCTCCCACGGAAAAAGTGGAGATTCTTTGCCATCGAAGATATGAAAGAGACTGCGAAGGGCTTCAGCGTCGACGAAGAGGTCTATGAGATTGGGAAGGACATCTTAGACCTCAGGGGATTGGCGCAGAAGAGGTTATAGCCTAAAGGAGATCAGAATGGTTTCTATGAAGGCTGCAACGAGCAACATTGGGAGAACAAAGCGAGCAAAGTTAAAAATCGCTTTTGAGAAGTGTTTTTTAATGTTCTTTCTGTCTCTCACGAACTCAACCCCAAGCCAAAAGCCGTAGCTACACGCAAGGATCACCGCTGGGATTTCGAGGATCCCGTGAGGGAGAAGGAGCAAGATAAAGGTAACGATCCCAATCTCAGAGCCTACGAACTTCGCAAAGAAGCCTATGATGAGACCGTTGAGGAAGATAAAGAGAATTGGGACTACGCCAAAGAAAACGCCGAGAAGCATGGCTATGAAGGACTTTATCGAGTTGTTGAGGAAAATCAGAAGGAAGATCTCGAACGGTGACATCTCGTAGGAGAAGCTTCGGAGAAATTCTCTCAGACTTTCAATCTCCTTCTCCACAGCTCCCGGATAAGTTTCTGCGAGAAGATATCCTAAGTAGCACGAGCCAAAGAAGATCAGCGTGAGCGCTAAGAATGCGATTTTTATCACGAAAACAATAGACGTCGGAAGTTTAAAAAACTTTTTAATCCAACCACGACTCGTTTCATGATCGAAAGGGTTCTGTTAGCCCTCGGAACAATTGCGCTCATCTTCGGTGGATACAACGCAGTGACTCTACCTGCAAAGATAGAAAGCTACAGAATCGTTTTCATCCACGTCCCGTCTGCGATAACCTCGTATTTAGCCTTCACAGTCTCTTTCCTATGTTCCCTCCTCTACCTGCGGAGCAAAGATCCGTTCAAAGACTTTGTTGCAAACACTTCCGCAAAAATTGGGCTCATACTTGCGGTAATTGCGTTCGTTACGGGTGCGATTTGGGCTAAGTCAACCTGGGGAACCTATTTTACCTGGTATGAGATAAGGGAAGTTCTCGTTCTGCTTTTGATCTTCGTTTATGCGATCTACTTTTCCATTCGTAACATCGTGGAAGGCGAGAAGGAAAGATTTTCAGCCATATACTTGATCATAGCCTATGTAACAGTTCCTTTCAGCTACATCGCAGGCTTTTTCTCTCCCCTACACCCAAGACCCTTTGAAGCAGAGTTCTCTTTCGAGTGGAGACTCAACCTCTTCCTAATGATCTTTGCGTTCTTTGCGATCTACGCATCCTACATGCTTTGGATTGCAAAAGCTAAGAAACCAAAAAGCTCATAAAACTTTGAAACCAAAGGGTTCGGGGCTCGTAGCCTAGCACGGATATGGCGGCAGCCTCCTAAGCTGCAGGTCGCGGGTTCAAATCCCGCCGGGCCCGCTTTTCTATACTCTATTAAGCCATTCCTCGCATTAGAAGTGTTTGGTGTTTCCCTAATTAAAATCTCAAGCAAGAAGAGTCGAGTAACTCGATCTAAAAACACTACTTGTCTCCCAAAAAAGGAGTGTGCTCGTTTTATCTTAGTCTCTCAAGAATTCGTAGACTCTTTGCGAGATCTCAGTAAACCTCGCATCAAATCTGTTCCTCGGTCTTTCGAGATCAACTTCGAGCAAAGCCTTCAGCCTTGCAGGTCTCTTCGAGAGGACAAGAATTCGATCTGCAAGGAAAACCGCTTCCTCGATGCTGTGCGTCACGTAAACAATTGTCTTCTTCGTTCTCTGCCAAATCTTCACAAGCTCAGCTTGCATCTCCATTCTCGTCTGCGCATCCAATGCGCTAAGCGGTTCATCCATTAAGAGGAGCTCTGGTTCGCAAACCAATGCTCTCGCAAGCGCAACCCTTTGCCTCATCCCGCCAGAGAGCTCGTGAGGGTAGCGATTTTCGAAACCCTCGAGTGCAACGAGTTTCAGCATTTCTTTCGCGATTTTCAAAGCCTCTTGCTTTGGCAACTTAGATTCGATGCCGAAGAGAACGTTTCCAATCACCGTTCTCCATGGAAAAAGAGCATAGTCCTGAAAAACGAGCACTCTATCGTTACCCGGTTTTTTTATCTTCTCTCCCTTCAGCAAAACCTCTCCCTCGTAATCCTCGAATCCAGCGATTATCCTCAGCAAAGTTGTTTTCCCGCAACCACTCGGTCCGAGAACGCAGAAAAATTCCCCTTCTTTCACCGAGAAACTTAGCGAGTCGATGACGAGTAGATCGTTGAAGCTTTTCCTCAAATTCGAAACTCGAAGAATTTCACTCGACAACGAGCCCCCTCCTCCACCTGAGCACTCTGCCCTCCAAGAACTTATAAACGTTGTCCAACGCATAGCCTATGAGACCGATGCAAACCATGTAGGAAATGACGATCTCTGGCGCATGGTAAAGGCGGGCGATCTCTATCTGATACCCAAGCCCGTAAGCTGAAACGCCAAAGAGCTCTGCTGCGACTACGCACATCCATGCGACCCCCGAACCAACTCTGAGCCCCGTGAATATCGACGGCATGGAAGCTGGGATTATGACCTTCCTCAGGATCTCGAGCTTGCTCGCTCCAAGCGTTAAAGCAACTTCGACGAACTTCTTTTCCACGCTCGCAACTCCGTGGCGTGTGTTCAGCAAGATTGGGAAAAAGGCGCCTACGAATATTATGAAACCCGCAGCGGTGTGCGTGAGCTTCAAAAGCAGAATAGAGATCGGGATCCAAGCTATCGGCGGAATCGGGCGGATGAGTTCGATGATGGGTGAGAGAATGTTTTCAAGCCTTCTCGAATAACCCATAAAGAGCCCAAGAGAGATTCCAAGCACTAAGGCGATTGAGAAACCGAGCACGTAGTGGTATAGGCTGAAAACGATATCTATTGGCATTTTAAAGCTCGGATCTTGGAAGCTTATGAGCTTAGCAAAGGCTGGGATCACCTTTGACGGTGGAGCCAAGAGAAACGGATCTCGAATGAAGAGATGGTAGAAGATCTCCCAGACGAGCAAAAAAATCGAGATCGAGGCTATTGCGTAAAAAAGTCTTGCCCTCATTCTAACTCGAGTTGTTTCTTAATCTGGGGAACCATTTTAAGCGCTTCACTGTAAAGCTCGGGATCCACGATGTTCTTCGCTTCGAGCCTCACCGCTTTTCCGTCCGCACTCCTCGTAACGCCCAACTCGAACTGAGAATCGCAGAGCGCTTGCAATCCACGAAGCCAAGTCTCGTTTCTCGGATCCGTCTGTAGATTCGTAGTCCCCGGGAATTCATTTGCTACGCTTTCGTTGATCTTAAGCCACTTTTCCAAGATCTTCACGACTTCCTCGTGGTTCTCCTCCTTTGTAGCGTATTCGCTCGCAATTATGTGAAGCGCTACGAACTTCACCGCAAGTTCTCTGTTGTTTTTAACGAAGTCCCCGCTCATTAAAACGACGCAACAGGGATGCATCGGGAACATTTCCCGAGAATGCATAACTATCTTCGCAGACCCTTCCTGAACCATCACGTAGGGCGCTGGGTCTGGGACAAAGGCTAAGTCCACAGATTTGCTCTTCAACGCCTCTCTTATCTCAGCGGTTCCCGGCGCTGAGACGATCTCGGCTTTGATCCCTTTCTCTTTTAGCCAAGAGGATAAGATTGTCCACTGCACAGAGCCGGGTGGAAAAGTCATTATTCGCTTCCCGTTGAGCGACTCAACTGATTTGAACTCGAATTCGGGAATTGAGACAAGCGAAGACCCCTCTACGTTTGCAATCGCCACGATCTTCGCATCAAATCCACGGGAGATTATCGAAAGCGGTGGTGCTGAGCCCACGTAAGCTATGTCGTGTTGTTTTGCAGCGAACGCCTCCATCTGCGAAGGTCCTGAAGGGAAAGAGGTTGTGACGATCTTTTTCCCTAAGACTTTCTCGTCCCAGCCTTTTTCGATGATCACAAAAAGCGCAACATGATGCCATCCGGGCTGGTGGCTAACTCTGATCTCTTCGATTCCCCCCTTTTCTCCAACGCAACCGAGGAGCAGTAGGGGTAAGACGAGAATTAGTAGCCTCTTCATACCATCAGGACGTCAACCGAGATAAAAATTTTTCCTAAAAATGCCATCTTTCTTCCTTTTTAGGAAAAAATATATATGTTCTTTACCCAACAAAACTCATGGAAGTCGAGAGAATGATTGCGGAGCTCGTGCTATCGGAGGAGTTTGGAAAAAAGCTCGAAGCCCTGATAAAGAACGAGCTCAAAATGGAGGTCAGAGAGTTCGCCAAGGAAGCGGGGATTTCGGAGAGCACGATTTACAAGATAATCTCGGGGAAGAGAGACCCGAATCTGAGAACTTTGAGACAGATAGCGAAATTCATTGCAGACAGGGCTAAGAAGGGTGAAGACTTCGTAGCGGTGATAGTTTCACGAGCGGTGCTCAACATGCTCGTTGATCGCTTCGTGGAAGTGGATGGGAGGAGAATACCGATTCGTGAATACCCCGCAAACGGGTTTGAGGAGGCGATCGTATCTGCGGTAAGGGCAGAGAAAGATGGGGCGAAGGCAATCGTCTGCGCTCCGATACTTAGTCCGACGGTCGAAAAAATCGTTAGAGTCCCAATAGTGACGATAATCCCAAAAGAAGACCTCCTAAATGCGATAAAACTCGCAGGAAAAAAGGTTGCTTCGCAATAATTTTATTTGCAATGCAGTCAAATCCCTGCATGGTTTCGATCGAAGATGTTTACCATGTTTCAAGGCTCGCAAGGCTCTTCATAACAGAAGAGGAGGCGGAGAAATTTAGGAAAGAGTTCGAGGAGATCCTTTCTTACTTTGATGTTCTTGACGAAATTCCCGAAGACGTGAAGCCGACTTTCCACGTTCTCGAGATCAGCAATGTCCTTAGGAACGATGAACCTAAGAAGGGGCTCGAGCAGAGCGAGGCTTTGATGAACGCACCAAGAAAGGAAGAGGGTTACTTCGTTGGACCGAAGGTGGTAGAGTGAGACTCTCGGAATGGAGAAGTCTCGTGGATGAGGTTGGATGCTACGAAGCGATGAGCAGACTGCTCGAAAGAATCGAAAAGAGTGAGCTCAACGCCTACATAACGATTTGCAAAAAAGAAGCTTTGGAGCTCGCAAAGGAATTCGACAAGGGGAACCTCAAGGGTAGACTCGCTGGAGTTCCTGTTGCGGTGAAGGACAACATAACAACAAAGGGCATACGAACGACCTGCGCTTCAAAAATGCTTGAAAATTACGTCCCAGTTTTTGATGCACATGTCGTCGAGAGATTGAAGGCAGAAGGGGCGATAATAATAGGGAAGACGAACATGGACGAGTTCGGAATGGGGACTACGACGGAGACTTCTTACTTCGGGGTTGTAAAAAACCCATACGATCTAAGTAGAGTTGCAGGTGGAAGTAGCGGGGGGAGCGCAGCAGTCTTAGCTGCGAACGAGGCAGTTTTAGCCTTGGGAAGCGATACGGGAGGAAGCATAAGATGCCCTGCGAGTTTTTGCGGGGTCTATGGATTAAAGCCGACTTACGGGCTTGTCTCGAGATACGGTTTAATTCCGTATGCGAATTCTCTGGAGCAAATCGGACCAATGGCGAACAGCATCGAAGACCTCGCAACTCTTTTAGAGGTGATCGCTGGAAAAGACGAAAGAGACTCGACGAACTCTGGAAGGAGCTTCGTTTTCAGAGAAGAGAAAGTGAAGAAAATTGGAGTGATAAAGAACATGACCGCAGAAGGCAAAATTATGGACAAGGTTTACGAAGCGCTGAGCAGATTCGACTACGAAGAGCTCGAACTTCCATCGCTGAAGTATGCGCTCGCATCCTACTACATCATAGCAACAAGCGAGGCGTCGTCGAATCTCGCAAGATACGACGGGGTAAGATACGGGCACTACTCACAACTCTCATCTTGGACTGACTACTGCTCAAGAGTTAGAGCCGAGGGTTTTGGGGAAGAGGTGAAGAGGAGGATAATGCTCGGAAGCTACGCTCTCTCAGCGGGCTACTATGGGAAATACTACCTCAAGGCTTTGAAGGCAAGAACTCTGATAATCGAGGAGTTTAAGAAGGCTTTCAGCAAATTCGACGTTCTCGTAGCTCCGACGATGCCAACTCTGCCATTCAAGATAGGCGAAATAAAGGATCCGTTGACGATGTATAAGATGGATGTCAACACAGTCCCCATAAATCTCGCAGGATTGCCTGCGATGAGTGCGCCGATCGGGTTCGTGAAAGGCTTACCAGTTGGGCTCCAGATCGTAGGAAACTACTTCGAGGAGAGCAAAATATTGAGCTTTGCCAAAATGATAAAAGAAGTCTCCTAAAATCCTTTAAGATTTTCGAAAGCTCTACGCTTGCTCTTCGTATGCCTTTAACACCGCTTCCACGATCTTATCCCTGGCTTCCTTGCTAACTGGATGGAATAGGTCTTGGTAGCTCCCGTCCTTACCCTTTTTGCTCGGCATGCTGACCCAAAGACCCTTCTCACCCTCTATTACCTTCAGCCCTTTGACAACAAACTCGTTGTCCAAGCTTACTGAGGCGTATGCCTTAACGCTTCCCTCTCCTTTCGTTTTATAAATCCTAACTTCCGTTATTTCCGCCAATTCTAACCCTCCTTTCAGATTTTTCCCGCCTACAGCGGGGCAGTATATAAGTCTTTCTACCTTTTAGACTCGAGGAGAACATCGAGGCTTAGACCGAAAACGCTTAAATAGAATTCTCCGAATAAGAAGTTATGCTTCGAGATCTCCTCGCAGAATACTTGTTTAAAAAGGGTTTGGAGCTCGAGGAGCTCGGAAAGTTGGAAGAGGCTATTGAAAGCTTCGATAAAGCCATAGAGGTCAAACCTGACTATTCGGAGGCTTGGTTCAAGAGAGGTGTCGCATTTCTCATGCTTGGAAAATACGAAGAAGCTCTGAAAAGCTTTGATAAAGCGATTGAGATCGACAAAGAATTTATAGGAGCGTGGAACGGTAGGGGTATAGCCCTCTCTCATCTCGGGAAATCCGAAGAGGCGGTCAAAAGCTTTGACAAAGTGATAGAGATCGATCCAAATATTGCGGAAGCGTGGAGCAATAGAGGTTTAGCGCTTTACGAGCTTGAAAGATACGAAGAGGCTATTGAAAGCTTTGATCGGGCTTTAATGCTCGACCCTCACTTACCAGTAGCATGGTATAACAAGGCTATGACGCTTGAAAAGCTCGGAAGATACGATGAGGCAAAGAAAAGCTATGAAATGGCTAAAAAGATTGATCCAAACCTCAAATAGAGAAAGAATCTTGGAGTGTAGCCCAGAAAGTCCATAACCCTCACTTTTTTAGAGTTAAGCGGTTTTAGAGCTGATCGCTACGAACACTGTAAAGTCGAAGGTCTTGAGATTCCATAAGATTCACAGGATCCAAAGGAAAAATTTAATAAGGTTTTTGGTGAATAACTCTATGGTATACTACCTCAACGAGGTAGAGCAAAAGTTTCTCACTTTTAACATTCGCCAAAACGCAAGAGTGAATCCGGTCCCAGAAGAGCTTCGAGGCTGGAACTGGCATTCTCCTCCATTAAAACCTTACTACGATCTCAAGTTGCCAATGTATCTGATCTGTAGCAATTACTGTTCAACAGCAAGAGACTGCTACCTTATCGTCGTTAAAAAGCTACGTGGTGAGGAAAACTTTTGGATTAAACTCGGAAAAGCCATTCACGATGCGGTTGCAAACGCAATAAGAGAGGCGAGAAAGTTAAACTTTAACGCAACTCCAAAAAAGAATGGAAATGAGCTCATAGACAAGGCTGTGGAGCTTTTATGGGACTACACGATCTCAGCATGCAAATCCGCTTATTTGAAAGCCAAAGCTGAGCAACCCTACGCAGACGAGGATGACGTGATTTTGACTTCGATGCCCTTCTTCGTGGAGCATAGAATGGACGGTTCGATGCTTGGTTGCAGTGGCATAATTTCGGTGGATTGCTACGATTACCTTCGAAACATCGTCTTCGACTTAAAACTCGGAGAATACAACGAGAGGAGCAAGCTCTACACTACTGGCTACGCTCTTGTCCTCGAAAGCATCTACGAGATTCCCGTGGACATAGGTTGTATTGTGAACGTTAACTTCTACGAGAACAGGCTCAGCATAACGAAGACTCTTCACTACATCGATGCAAACCTCCGCAGTTGGTGGATCGAAGAGAGGGATAGAAAGGCTGAGATTATCTACAAAGGGGTCGATCCCGGCAAAGCTGAAGGGTGCAACCCCTCTTGTATGTTCAAAGCTTTTTGCCTATGAGGATCGTTGTCGATGGCTTCGGAAAGTTCATAGGGGTCGAGAATGGACTCATCGCAGTTAAAGAAAAAGGCAAAACTACTGCGAAGTTCAGAGCAGAGGAGTTGAACCAGCTTGTGATAAGCGGAAAATCTGCGATCAGCAGTGAAGCGATAAAAATTCTCGTCAACAACCGTGTTGACGTCGTTTTCCTCAGCGAGGACACCTTTGCGAGGATAAGCAGTCCACTAATCGGCACGGTTAAAACGAGAAGAGAGCAGTATTTGGCTTACAACGATAGAAGAGGAGTGAAGATAGGAAAAGAAGTCGTGAGTGCGAAGATTAGAAATCAGTCTGCAATCCTTTTTAACCTTGCGAAGTCGAGAAAAGAGGCAAAGCCAGAAATCGCCGAAGAACTGCTTAGACATAGGAATGAAATCGAGGCTTACAGAGAAGAACTTCTGAAGATCGACGCAGAGAAAATAGAGGATGTCCGAGAGAAAATCTTAGGGCTCGAAGGAAGGGCTTCCGATATCTATTGGGATTCCATCGCCAAGATCATCCCCCTTGAGTATGGTTTCAAAGGAAGAAGGGGAATTGAAGCGGGAAGCCCGAGGTATGCGCAAGACATCGTGAATGCGATGCTGAACTATGGCTACACGATCTTGTTCTCCGAGTGCGTAAGAGCAGTCGAGCTCGCTGGGCTCGATCCCTACGCTGGATTTCTCCACGCAGACCGCTCGGGCAGAGCTTCGCTTGCGGTAGATCTAATGGAGTGCTTCAGACAGCACATCGTCGACAGAGTTGTTTTGAAGCTAATTAGCCACTCGCAGATAAAGCCAGATGATTGCACAAAAAAGAACTTTGTATGCAATTTAAGCGACGATGCAAGGAAACTGCTTCTTTCAGAAATTCTCGGGAGATTGGAAGAGAAGACGCAGTATCGTGGAAAGAACTTAACTTTCTCTTCTGTGATCTTAGCGCAGGCAAGAGAGATTGCGAGTTTTTTGATTGGGAAATCGGACTATGTTGGATTCTCGCAGAACTGGTAAGATCGATGTGAGCGATGTTGTTCAGTTTCTTTATTGCCCGAGGAAGGTATACTTTATGAAAGTCGCTGGTTTCAGAATTGTAAAGCCGAAGATGGAAGAAGGTAAGAGGGTTCAAGAAGAGGTTTTGAGGAAGCTTGAAAAAATAGCTGAGAAGATGGGAGGAAAGCTTTCGACGAACGTGGCACTTGAGAGCGATCGATATGGGATTTCGGGGAGAATAGATGCACTGGTCCTGACTCAAGACTCCGCTTTTCCGATCGACGTCAAGTTCTCTAAGTTCAGCTCGATTTCCTACGCTTGGAAAATGCAACTAACAGCCTACAGTGTTCTCGCCGAAGAAAACTTTGGCTGTAGAGTTGAAAGCGCTTTCATCTACCTCGTCTCCGAAAGGGAGTTGCTGAAAGAAGTTAGGATATTTCCCGAAGATAAGAGGGCTCTTCTAAGATTGCTTGAAGAGATAAGAGAATTGCTTGAAAGCGAAAGCTATCCTAAGGCTTCGAAGTCGAAGAAATGCAATTACTGCGAAGTTGCGAAGTTTTGCGTTTGACTACAATATCTCTACGCTCTTGTCCTTCACAAGTTCAACTCCCTTGTTGCTGACGACTATTGCCAAAGAAGAGCAACGCTGGCAAAGTGGAATGATGAAAATGCAATCGTTGGGGTCTCTGATAAACCTCCCCACTTGTCTTGCAAGCGCAGATCTGTCGTTCGGATTTAAATTGCCACGGAACGCAGAGTATTGAACCCTCGTTAATCCGAACTTCTCGAGCAACTTCGCAAGCTTGGTTCGATTTGCGTCGTCGGTTATGTCATAAACGACTAAGTGGAGCATAAATCCTAAGGAACTCCTCAACTATTCCCCCAAATCCCCTTTCTTCAGTCTTCACAACTCCTGCGTAGTCTACAAGGGTCATCATGTTGATGCAGAAGAGCATCGATCTTCTGAAATCCTTCTCACCAACGAAGGTCATCCAAATTTCCTTGTTCTCCTCTTCAAGTATTTGGAGAATCCCTCCATATCTCAACTTGCAACCATTCAAGTGATTGCGGATTGATTCCTTCACACTTTCCATCGCTTCTTTGGCAACGCTTCTCTCTAAGCCGATGTATTTCAGAACGATGCTTTCGTGCCCCTCGAGAATTCTTTCGAATTCTTCGCTTTTTTCGCAAACCTTGAACTCTCCAAACTTGGACTTGAACCTCTCTATTCTCTTCTTCAGCCCCATCGCATAGTGGTGGTATAGGATCGTTGCCTCCACGAGCCTCGAGTCTAAATCCAAATACTTTGTGAAAACGTGCGAGATATAAGTCGAGAACAGCTCGTGCCCAAGGAAGTTCTTTTTTGTCTGGTAGAAAATCTTCCCAGAATCGTGAAGAACAATTGCGATGCGAAGCTCCTTTTCAACTTTTTCACCAAAAAGCTTCCAGAATTTTCCTCGCCTCAAGCTTTCAAAGGCTTTGAGGCAAGCGGAGACGTGGTCTTCAAGCGTTTGGAGCGGTTCATGCCTTGCGATTATCATAATCTCAGCCCAGAATTCGAGTCGTAGTTCGCATCGATTAGGAAAGCGACGACATTTTCCCTGAGAATCGTCTTGTATACGCTTTTTGGATCGTATTTGTTCACTTCGATCTCCCTGAGCGTTAGTCTGTTGCCATCTCTTAGGTAGGCTCCTTCGATTGGAAGTCTCTTAAAGGAGCCAAAGGAGACTGGAACAACGCATTCCTTCACGAATTTCGAGACATCGAGATGGGCTTCTCTTTCAAACGTTACCGGAATCTGGATTTCATCTCGAACGAAGCTCCCCATCATTCTGAAAAGCATGTCCAACGACCTTTTCGAGAGGTTTTCCAGATAGTTTGGAGTCATTTCGAGCTCTTCGACGATCTTTTTGTCAACAACAAAGTCTTCTTGGGTGTAAACCGCATCGAGCAAATCGGCATAACCTTTCCCATTTTCAACCGTTGGAAGATGGACGTTTAAAGCGTTCGAGTTCTCCTTCAACCACTTAAGCGTCCTTTCAACCAGATCTCTACTGTAGACTTTGTAAAGATCCCCTTCGATTTTCTCGAACCAGACGAAGATATCTCCTTCCGTTTCTTTGTATCTCAAAAATCTCCCAAAGCGCTGGATCAGAGAGCTCGCAGGGGCGATGTCGGTGATGAGCAAATCCGAAGAGATGTCGACTCCAGCTTCAACGACTTGCGTCGCTACAACGATGTTAGCATCTCTTATCTTTCCAACTTTTTCTTCCCTATCTTTTTCGGTAAACCTCGAGTGGATCAGCAAAGCTTCGTAGCCTTTGGATTTCAGGATATCGTAGAACTTTGTCGCTTCTTCAACTGTGTTAAAGATCACTAAAGCCCTTGAAAAGTCTCCTTCTTTTATCCAGCCGAAGATCCTTTCAAACTTCTCTTCCCCGCTTAGCTCTCTAACCTCTATCCTGTATTTCTTCCCGATTCTCTGCGAGTAGAAATCCGGATCGCTCGATTTCTCGAAGCTCATGAATCTTACAGGACTTACCTCCTCTATTTTCTTTTTAAGAGCTCTCGGTAAAGTTGCGGACATTAGAAAGACTTTTTGATCGAATTTTTCAGCGATTTTTAGCAGGGAAGCCAAGAAACTAAGCGATTTTGTCGAATCAGCGAGCAAATGAACTTCGTCAAGAATGAGATTTGAAAACACAACCGATGCCATCGCAAAAAAGTAATGACCATAGCTCTTCTCAGCGTAGACTTTTTCAAGATCTTCTGGAGAAATTCCGAATAGGTTTAAAGACAATGTGTCGACAGTTGTGAGGGTTATCGGTTTGATCAAATACGGGGAATCCGGGTTGTGCATGTATCTCTTTCCAACGAATTCTTCCCTTGCAAGTTCTTTGAACTTTTTGAACTGGTCTTCCAACAAAGCTCTCAAAGGATATGCAACGATGCACTTGAACTCCTCTTCGATCGAATAAAGCGCGATGCTCGCTGCGAACGTAGACTTTCCGTAGCCAGTCGGGGCTTCGATTGCAAAAAAGTTGTTTTCGTTCCATCTTTTCTCGATTTCCTCGATCGCAAGTTCTATGAATTGTCTGGGCTTTGAATTGAACCATCGCTTTGAAACGGAATCAAGATGTTCCCCGAGCATACTAAGACAATTTTGCGATTATTCTCCTATACTCTTTTGCCCTATTCCTCTCTCTTGGATTATTGCTGTTCTCGAGTTTCCTGATAGCTTCGCTTATTTTCTGTGTGAACTCATGGAATCCGTCAGCGTCTCCGAGGACAACGAATCTATAAAGCCCGTTTATCGCAACAAGAACGTTCTCAGCTTCAGCGTATCTATTCTTCTTGCCCATAGAGGAGAGGGCTTCGAGAACTACGCTCTGTGGGGATACTATTTCTCTAAGCGATTTAATCAGCCTTTCAGAATCTCCGAAATACTTGGAGAGAGCTTCGAACTTCGTTTCTTTGAAGAATTCGATCGGAGTAACTTCGTAGATCTTGTAAGCGTAAATCTGTCTCTGCCCTTCGGGGGAGATCTTGAAGAGCAAAAGCGAAATCTTGTCTAAGTTCTCTTTCTCCAACAAATTCCGGATTTCGACGTTCAAAGCTACCTCGGCGACTAAAAGCTCGTTCGAGTAGTGCTTAGAGATTATCTCGTTTAGCATCTTCCTTGCATTATCCTTGACGTTCATCAAAGTCTTTACAAGATCCCTTTTACCACTACTGAGCAATCTAAGGACTTCATCGGGCGAGAAGAATAGGAAGTAGTAGTTTCTCTGCTGTTGTTGTGCCACAGCAATTACGAACGCAGAGTATATACCGAGCAGGGCAATCAAAGCGATTTCTTTGGAAATGTAGAGAGTTAACTGCTCCGAAGTGAGCTCGCTTTCAAGAGAGCTAAAACCTGTGTATCTATCGACTTTGAATATCTGCGGTGCTGAGATGCCGTCTTCTTTCCTCTTCAAATCGATGAGAACTGTTTTCTTGCTAAAGCGCTGAGATATCTCAATATCTCCTGAGACTTTGATCACATCGGAGCTCCCCTTTAGCAACTTAAGCAGATCGGAGAAGGTTTTTCTGCTCTGCAAATTCAAGCCGAGCTTCTCGAAAATCTTCGAGTTTATGTTGTCATTCCCAGCCATCGCAACTTTGATCCCATCGATCCTTCCGTCTTCCAGATTTGCAAAGGCTTTCGAGAGAAAGTCATCTTCGAAATCAATTTCAGTAAGCGAAAAAGCCTTCGAATGCTTTGAGATCAAGTAAAGCAGACCTTCATAGATTACAGAACTAAGAAAGGTCGAATCTGCTGGTAGAAAAAGTCTCACTTTCGACATCCGACCACCGTTTCGCCATTCGCAGAATATGCAACGTAATTTGATTCGAGCTTAACTCTAAACTCCGGCGGATTCAAAGGGTCCTTCAATATTGGAACTCTGAAAGGTATAGCTTTTTTCCCGGAAAGGTAGCTCGAAATCGGATCTCTATGCTCGTGGACGTAGGGATTCATGTAAACTTCGAAATCCCATCTTGGTGTGCTGTGGATCTCCTTTATACCAAAGTCTGCCGGGAAGCTGTAGGTCGTGCGAACAATTCCCTCCCTGATCTCTACCGCAACTTTTTCAACGTTCACCGCAGAAACCCTGCTTTCCTTGCTACCAACTCGATGTATTTTCCAGAAGAGATCTTCCTCAACCTCGATTTTCTTGCCGTTGAAGTTCATCGTCGACTCTTTGAAAACCAAAAACCAACGAATTGTCGGCGCATTTCCATCGAGCGAGGAGAGAATCGTTTTTCCTCTTGCTGGAGAGTCAAAGGACTTATCCAAATACTCGAGATGAGGAGCAAGTATCTGTATATCTTTTCCTGTTCTCTTATCCTTTGCACCTGTTTTTCTTATGGTTATGATCCGGTTTATATCCGAATACTTCAGCGGAACGCAATTCAAAGCTCTGAAGCCTATTGCGCAGAGATTTCTGCTAATCTCAGAAACTATTTCCGTTCCCTTCTTTTCCCCGATGTTGTTCTCCTTTGCAATCGTTTCAGCTAAAGCTCCTAAGAAGGTGGTCGGGGGAGGATAAAAGAAAGAGGGTGAGGTCTTGGATAAGCCAACGATCCTTGCCTGAAATCCCCAGACGAACTCGTAGTCAGCGATGAAGCCGATCATATCCTTCTCTTTGCTTCATCCATTGCGTTGATCACAACCTCTTCGAAGCTCCCATCTTTCGGGAATACGAAGAGCTTTGTTTCGTAATTCACCTTCTCTAACTTCTTCTTCGCGTTCTCTATGTATTTCTCCGTAAAAGGACTCGGGACAGTCCAAGTGTCGTTCGAGACTGCGATGACGAGCGATTCCCAGTCGAGGATCGGCATGAATCTCGTTTTCTTCGCACCAAAGCAGAACTCGATGAGGAACTTCTTTATCGCTTCGAGCGTCGCTTCAACTCTTTGCTTTCTATTGTTCACAACTTCTTTGCCAGCGTTTTCGTAGCTAAACGTCGTTTTTCCGATGAACTTGGAATCGAAATCAAAGCTAAACGTGTAGACCGCCGAAGATAGCTCGACGTAGTATATCATCTGTCCCTGTTCTCTCACAAAGGGCGTTCCCAAAGCGTAGCGTGAATGGAGTTGCGGTTCGATCACAACTTTGTCCAGCGCTTCTTTTGCCGGGATCATGTAACCTGTGAAGAAGTTCGAAGTTCTTTTGACGTTCATTTCTTCGGCGTAAAGAAATCCGCCCACATCTTCGACAACGCAATCGCTTATGACTTTCTTCTCGATCTCAAATTCGTTTCCTGGAACGTCTGCTCCAAAGGCGGATTTAAACACAGACTTGTTCGTGCTCTTCAGAAATATTCCTTTTTCACAGAGCTTGCAGACTGGCAAGCCTTTGCCCTTCGCAACTTCAGCAAGCGTCACTTGGAAACCATGCGCTATGCTCTCTCCACTTATTGCTGGGACGAAGTAAGTTGTGTAGCCACCATCTGGAAGAATTACCGGAACTCTACGATGCTTCACGTAATTTCCAACACTCTCAGTCATGTTTAGGGCTTCGACGTTGAGCAAAACCCTCCCACGAATAGAGACAAACATCAACCCTCACCTCCTACCAAACTCGCAGACTTAGCCAAGGCTTTCGAAGCTATGAGGGCTGTAACTTCTCTCAGCTCTTTCCTGCTCTCGATGCTTGTCATCGAGTTCAGGCATTTCTCCACGAGTTCAAACTTTATCTTCTTCGCAAGCTCTTCCGCTTTTTTGTTCCCAAACTCCTTTCCAAGCAATGAGTGCAGATCTCTAAGCGCCTCCTTCAGATAAAACAAAGCTAAATCCTTTGATGGAGCGTAGCCGAGTTTGTCGATGTAACTGTAGTTTTTGTTCTCTGCAACAAGAACTGCGAGAACCTTTGCGACCTCGTCTACCTCCCAAGGTTCCATGGAGAATGGTAAAGAGGATAAATATAAAGCTTTCTATTGTTCAAATTCAACAGAAACGCATAAATACTTTCTCGATGCACAAAATAGTGCATGAAAACTACACTAATAGCGACGTTGGGTTTCGACGAGAAGTTCTGCTACCGAGCGATATTAAGGCATGGGATCAAAGAAGGGGACGAGATAATACTGATAACCGCAGAAAAAGTTGAAAAGGTCGAGAAAGCTTACGAGTGGATAAAAAGGCTCATTCAAACTTCCTTCTCAGAGAAGGTAAGGGTTCAGCTTTTCGAAGTGAACGTCGAAAGTCCTGAGGAGGCGATAAAGAGAGTTGTTGAGATCATAAAGCGTGCAGAGGGTAGAATTGTTGTAAATCTAAGCGGTGGAATGCGAGCTTTGGTTGCAATCGTGCTAATTGCTTGCATTATCGCAGACGTGAACGCGAGGATAGAGCTCGAGAAGGAAGATTTCAGCGGAGTCGTTGAGTTCCAGTCGCAGTTGATGAAGCTCGTTAAATCACCTCCAACAGGAGTTGAGCTCGAAATTCTTAAGCTAATAGAAAGGGGTTTTAAAAGGGTCAACGAGATTGCCAAGGAGCTTGAAAAAGATGAGAGCACGATAAGGAGGCATTTGATAGAGTTGAGCAGAGAGGGCTTAGTTGAGGCTGAGAAAAAGAAACCGCTTGTTTTAAGGCTTACAAGCCTTGCGAAGCTCTTCTTATGACGTTCTCCTTAAAGCTTACAAAGCTCAGGGCGAAGCTATACTTCCCGAGTTACAAGCTCCCATACTGGCTTGGGAACAAGTTCCGAGGTGGTTTTGGAGCTGTGCTCCTTAGGGCGATCTGTGGTTATATAAAGCCGAGATGCGACGCCTGCAAGTCTAACGAAGACTGTCTATACTACATAGTCTACGAGAAGGAGAGACAAAAGAAGGGCAAAAGTCAACCTCTAAGACCGATCGTTTTTGTTCCCCCGTTTTTTGGGGAAGAAGTAACCGGAAGAGGCGAGATAGATGTAGAGATAAACATATTTGGCGATTACTACAGATTCTTGCCCCACGTGATCTATGGACTCAGATTCTTGGGCAAAATCGGAATAAATTCGAACAGTAAATACGAAGTTCTGAGTATAAAGGACGTTTTCAGCGGTAAAGAAGTCTATGACGGGGAAAGAGTCTATGCTGAGAGGCTTAAAACGATCGATCTGTGCGAAGTTGAAGGGAGAGAGCTTGACGAATTCGCAGTTAAATTCGTCACACCAATCGAAGCGAAAGCACCGATAACTCTCGAGGATTTGCTAAAGATGATTCGGAGAAGGCTAATGCTCTACGTGAACGAATACGGAATAGGCATTGTTCCGAGCTTTAACTGCGATGCAGAAATCCTTGAATCCGAGTGGAGAAATCATAAACTCGTGAATTACTCGAGGAGAAAGGGAAGAAGGGTTTTCAACGGAATTACGGGTTATGCAAAATACAGAATAAAGGAGTGCGACGAAGGAGCTTTGAGACTTCTCTCGATAGGCGAGCTCATCGGCGCTGGCTCAAAGGCGAGCTTTGGAATGGGGTTTTTAAAGATTAGCGTTTGATCTAATTATCTCTCGTTCTCTTTCAATCAATTAGGTTTTGGGTTTGAGCAACCATTTTCTGATCTCCCCACGTTTGCTCTCATCCCATTTGATGTAGATCTCGTCGTTCCTTTTCATAACCTTTGTATACTCCTTCAGGAATCCGCAGTGTGCGAAGAAGTTTCTCTTCCGATCTGCGCTACCTTCCGAGCCATAGAGACCCTTTAGCGTAGTCCAGTTTTCGGAAACTTTCACCCCCATTTCTTTTATGTTTTCCAATTCACGCCTTAAGAAAATCTGGTTAACGTTTAATTTGAGATTTTCATAAATGCGTGAAAACTTCTTCTCTATTTCACTAACGCACGGCTCTGAAAGCTGGGATTTGAATTCTCTAAAGCTTCTGAAAATTGCAATCGAGAAAAATACGTTTGAAACTTCCTTCAGACTCATAGATATCTCGTTCTTCAAGAACTCCTTTACCATCTCTAAGATCGATTTCTCGATTTCTTCAACGTCCACATCGAACTTCAGGAGTTCGTAGAAGGCAAGAGGAACGCTATATTGCACGGAGTTGAACGCAATCTTGGTTTCATCATGCATCTTCTTAAAGTCGGATTTTTGACTGCTATACTTTTTATATATCTCCGTAGCTTTCTCTATAGCTTTTGTTTCTGCATCTCTAAAAAGCTTATCTATACGGACTTCTTCTTCCAGAGAAAAGAAAGCTCTTGGGGGTATCTCCGAGAACTCAACTTTTACTCTCTCGACACCCTTTACTACTGGCTGATGCGTTGCAATCCTTATCTTAAATTCACCTTTCTGCAAAATCTTCTCAAGGTTTTTATAGGTCGCATATCTTCGAGTTGCTTCGATCAAAGCAAAAACATAGACATTTTGCCCGGTCGAGACGTCTACGATGACACTTTCGGGCTTTCTCTTGAGGAGCTCCAAGAACATCGAAACTACGACGTCCTCAAACCTCATCTTGTATCTCACACTCTTATCCCCGAATCTATATTCTCCGATCGAGGGAAACTCAACAAGCTCGAAGTCCTCAAAGCCCCTATCTTTGATCGCTTTCTCCAGCTCTTTTAGACCTCCACATTTCTCTACTATGCTCTGCGGAGCGAAAAGGAAGACCGTTTCGCTAATACCCTTGCTCTCGAAGAATCTCCTGAGCGCATCCGATGATATGAAGGTCTTGTATCGAAAATCTCCTTCTTCGATTTCATACTCGATCTCATGATACTTGTCTGGCTCTCCGATAACTTGCAGTATCATTATTTTTGTAAAGTCAACCTATGATTTAAGCTTTTGGTTGAATCCGAGCGAGCTTAGTGTTACTTAGTAATACCAAATCATGCTACACGCTAACAAGCAATTTCAGGGCAATGCGGAGCTTTATAAAATTCGATTTTCACCATTTCTTTGCTTTTAAAATCTTAGTCGAGCTGGAACGACTTTTCTCGAATTTGAGCTAAAATTCGGCAAAGAAGATAAAACCGAGCCAAGATTAACGAGGAAATAAAAATCTGCATGTCTAAAATTTCGTCGAATTATACTTTTTATTCATCATATACATACAGAGAAACAAGGCAATAGTTGCCGTTAAAATTTTTATAAACCGCTTTTCGCCATGAGTTCTTTTTTATTCGAAACTCTTTGCCTTCAACGCTAACAATTCGAGAGAACTTTGCTTATATGATCACCGCATGTCTTTTTAAACCCTCCTTCAAATTCGAGACATGCAAATTGGTGATACTGGAAAAGTGTGGAAAAGCTTATATTTTTTGAATCGCAGGATTTTTAGGTAGGGTAGAAATCGGAAAACCCTGAAAACGGGTATTGAAAGATTTCCAGCAAGAACTTCTGGACGACGTTGTTTGATGTGTAGAAATCGGAAAACCCTGAAAACGGGTATTGAAAGGAATTCATACAGACAAGAAACCGAGGGGGCTCCGTAGAAATCGGAAAACCCTGAAAACGGGTATTGAAAGTTTGGCGTGTATGATCTTGCTATATGCATAATAGCATAGGTAGAAATCGGAAAACCCTGAAAACGGGTATTGAAAGTCCTTCCTTCTTCTCGCCATATCTCCTTTTCTTCTGGCGTGTAGAAATCGGAAAACCCTGAAAACGGGTATTGAAAGAGAACGGTATAGATTGACGTTGGAAGATCCCAAACACGTAGAAATCGGAAAACCCTGAAAACGGGTATTGAAAGTTGGAACACGAGGCTTAATTTCTTACACTTTGTTTATGAGTAGAAATCGGAAAACCCTGAAAACGGGTATTGAAAGGGGCTTAAGAACTCCGGTGGAGCAGTGGTCTCTTTCGTAGAAATCGGAAAACCCTGAAAACGGGTATTGAAAGTCTTCCAGTTCTTCCCGATAGAGCGGAACTTCGTCGAGTAGAAATCGGAAAACCCTGAAAACGGGTATTGAAAGAAAGGAGGAAGAATCCCAAGTTAATATAGCGAGCTATCAGTAGAAATCGGAAAACCCTGAAAACGGGTATTGAAAGTCGGTCTTATCGTCGGCGATATCGTCGGTCTTGGAATTGCGTAGAAATCGGAAAACCCTGAAAACGGGTATTGAAAGAACATTGCACCTACAAGCTTTCGCTTCAGTTCTTCCAAGTAGAAATCGGAAAACCCTGAAAACGGGTATTGAAAGTGTTCGTGACAGCAGTGAGTGAGGTTTAGGAGTTTTTTGGTAGAAATCGGAAAACCCTGAAAACGGGTATTGAAAGCCAGTTAACCTTCTATATAACTCACCAATAAACTGCGTAGAAATCGGAAAACCCTGAAAACGGGTATTGAAAAGTCTAAATAGCGCTTTTAAGATTGTTAATCTATTTGTGGAAATCCAAGAATTGAAAACAGTTGTTGAGACTTAGCACTTCAAAAACCGAACGCTTTAAAACTTCGTAGGGTGAAAAATAAAAGCAAGTCTAACGGTTAACGGATCTCTTGTTGAGCTCATCGATTAGACTTTTAGCATTGTGCCATTTCACGTAAAGCTCACAGAACTTCTTCAGATCTCTGCCAGCAATCCTCAGTATCTCACTGGCGATTTTTTCTGCGACCATTATGCATTCTCTCTTATCCTTAGCTCTCTCAAAAGCCCTCTCATCGATCATAGCTGAGAGTATGTGGTTCTTCAAGGCTTCTTTTTTGGATTGCACATCACTTAGGTAAATCAGATCGTAATACGATCTCCTCAGCGCTGATTCGACTATTTTTTGGAGTCTGCTCGAGACCTCAAAGTCTCTTGCCATTTTTGGCAGTGATTTATGAAAACTCTTCACTTCTTCGAGCATCTCAAACACCCGCAAATATTTTCTTACCGTATTTCGAAATTCTGTCCCCGAACTCTTTTTTGAACTTTTCAATCGAATCCCTCGCATCCCTTGCCTCTTTTTTGAGCTCAAAAGCTTCGAACTTTATCTCGTAAATCTTCACTTCCGAAGGTTGCATTTGCCCAAATCCTTGGGGTTTCCCGTAACTGATTTTGAAGACCGCATTTTCAATTCCGAACCCCATCGATACGAGCAATCCTCCAAGCTCAATTTCATTCAAGTTGTATGCTACCAGTTTTCCTTTAACAACGGAGCCAGAGGGGATGCACTCCAAGAGACCATACCTTTTCGTCCGTGGAGCTCTTTGGGTGTAAAACTTGACGTGCCTATCTTTGCTTATATTCGGTTTCCACTGCCATAGGACTTCAACCTTTTTAAGTTCCTTTTTTTCTGGCTTTAAATCAGAAAAGAAGACCTTCGAGATCACAGCTTTGTTTCTCGTTGCCCCAAAGAGGTTTGCAGTCATTTCTGCTTTTCCGGTTAAAGCCAAGAAGTTCGTCGAAACCGCACCCTTGAAGCTCGATCCCGGAATTACTGGGAAACCCTCAGAATTCCTATGGTGCAAAAGCAGAATGCTATACTTCCCACTCTCGGAGACCAATGTTTTATCCCCGCTCGAAATGTGCAGGTCACTTTTCAGCTTGAAGCTCGGCTCGATTAAGAGAAAGTTTTCAAACTTTTCCCTGCTTTCTGGCTT
>JAVYQP010000007.1:0-63817 GCA_038731605.1 Archaeoglobaceae archaeon
CATCCCTTCCAACTGTTCTCTGCGTCCCCTCCTTAAGGATGAGCACAGGCGTTCCCTGAAGCACCGCCATTCAACCACCTCCTTACAGAGATCGATGGATAGGTATTTCTATATAAGGTTTTCGGTTGGTTAAAAAATATATTTCCGAGCAGAGAGTTAAGAGTGATGCTTTGGACTGAGAAGTATCGACCAGAAACCATCAACGACGTCGTTGCAGACAAAGATACCATAGCCAAGATACTGGATTGGGCAAAGAAGTGGTTGGAAAGTAGCTACAAACCTTTGCTCCTCGCAGGTCCACCGGGAACCGGAAAAACGTCCATCGCCTTAGCCCTTGCAAAAACGATGAAGTGGGAATTCATCGAGCTGAACGCAAGTGATCAAAGAAATCTGCAAGTGATCGAAAAGATCGTGGGAGCGGGAGCTTTCAACGAGACTATAAGCAATGAGGGAGAGTTTTTATCGTCAAGAAGCGGGAAGCTCAAGCTCATAATTCTCGACGAAGTCGACAACATCCACAAAAAGGAGGATTTTGGCGGGGAAAGTGCGTTGATAAGGATTATAAAGAAGAAACCAAGACAACCAATGATATTGATCGCAAACGACCCCTACAGGCTATCCCCCGAGTTGAGGAGACTCTGCGAGTTTATAGAGTTCAGGAGATTGACGAAGACGCAGATCGTGAAAGTGCTCCAGAAAATCTGTGTAAAGGAAGGGATCGAATGTGAAAAAAGTGTTCTCGAATCGATCGCTGAAAACGCTGGCGGGGACTTAAGGGCTGCGATAAACGATCTTCAGGCAATCGCAGAGGGGAAGAAAAAGATCACCGCCGAGGATCTTGTGGTGGGGAAGAGAACGCAAGAAATCGACATTTTCAAGCTCTTGCAGAAGATCTTCAAAACAAACTACTCTGTTTATGCGGATGCGATGTTGCTCGACGAGTCGCCGGAAGATCTAATCCAGTGGGTAGAGGAGAACCTACCGCTCGAGTATGAGGGGAAAGATCTGTTTAGGGGCTATCTTGCACTCTCAAGAGCGGACATTTTCATCGCACGAGTAAAAAGGCGCCAGAGCTATCGCATGTGGAAATACGCTACCTATCTGATGACCAACGGTGTCCAGCAGATGAGAGAGGGGAAAAAATCTGGCTTTACGAGATACAAACGTCCAGAGATCTGGCAATTCTTATTCCAAACAAGGCAAAAGAGGGAAGTAAGAGATAGGATTCTAAAGAAGATTTCGGTCAACTCCCATCTGTCCACGGGAAAGGCAAAAGCGGAAATGCTCCCCTTCATCGCTTTGCTACTAAACAACCTTGAGATAGAAAAAAGTGCTAAGATCTCAGCGTTCTACGAGTTCAGCAAAGAAGACCTCGAGTTCCTCGTTGGTAAGCGAGCGGACGAGATACTTGAGTTCATAGAGAAAAACAAGTTGCACAAAATCGACGAAACTTGGATAGGCGTGGAAGAGGAGCGAAGTGCAGAAACCGCTGAGCTTGAGGAGTTTGAAACCGAAACAAGACAAGAAGAGGAGCAAAGAGTGGAGGAGAAAAAAGATAGGAAGGCAAAAAGTTTAACTCTCGACGACTTCTTCTCGTAGTCATGAGCTTCGAGCTTGACGAAGAGTTGCTAAACGAGACAGTTGGGGAAAAATTGGTTGAAGAGATTGCGAGGAAGGTCGGCAGAAGTATTCAGGACGTTTTTTCGATGATCAGCGAGAGACAGGAGAGAATGGGCAATTTGCTGAGCTTCGAAGTCGTGGCTCTGATCGTTGCAAAGGAAGTAGGTATAAACATCTCGGAGTTCATTCCGGAAGTGGAGAAGAGAGTTTTCAATGAAACTCCTCAATGACGCTGTCTCCATAGGGAAAAAGGTGATAATAGCGGATTTGCACTTTGGTCTCGTTCCATTTTACGATAAGGAGCTACTGGATAAAGTTTTAATGCTCGCAGAGAAGTTTCAGACTCTGATCATCGCAGGCGACGTGAGACATCTCGGGAAGAAGAGCCCGGTGAAGGACTTCCTCGACAGGATCTCTGGTATAGCAGAACTGCTCGTTGTTAAGGGCAACCACGACATCGGAATCAACGGTTTCAAAGCCTTAAAGATCGGAAAATTTTCGATATTTCATGGACATGCAATCCCCGGGGAGGAGTTTATGGGCTCAAAGGCTTTTATTCTTGCGCACGCACACCCATCGGTTTTCATCCCCTCCGAAGTCGGTGGAGTAAAGGAGAGAGCCTTTCTCAGTGGTGAAGTAGAGATGGCGGGTGAGAAAAAGAGAGTTCTCGTGCTTCCTGCGTTCAACGAGCTTTGTTCGTCAACCGCAGTCAACCTCGAGAGACCAGCGGGTTTTATGTTCAGAAAGTTCGATTACCAAAACTGGGAAGCAATCCTGCCAGATGGAACCGTTCTAAGTCTTAGGGCTATTTCAAAAAAATGAAATATCCATCGACAACTTATTCCATGCTCCTCCTCGAACAGGAAGCCAAGGAGCTCTTGGAGAGCTATGGAATAAAGACAGCGAAGGGAATCATCTGCGAGAGCGAAGAAGAAGCAATTAGCGCAGCGAAAGCCATCGGCTTCCCAGTTGCGATGAAAGTCCATGGAATCCTGCACAAGAGCGATGTCGGCGGGGTAATTCTGAACGTAAAGAGCGAAGAAGAAGTGAGAAGCGCTTTCAGGAAGCTTATCAAGATCGAGGGAGCGAAAGGGGTGAACGTTCAGCCAATGCTCCAAGGGATCGAGCTAATCGTCGGCTCAGCGGAGAACGAGCAGTTCGGAAGCTACGTTCTCTTCGGTCTGGGCGGAGTCTTCGTTGAAGTCCTTAGGGATGTTTCCTTTAGGCTAATTCCGATAACTCGAAGCGATGCTGAAGATATGATAAGGGAGATCAGGGGTTACAAGATCTTGGAAGGCTACCGTGGGGTTAAGGTGAACGTTCCTTCGATCATCGATCTCCTTCTGAAGGTGAGCGAGATCGTCGAAAAAGAGAACGTGGTCGAGATGGATCTGAACCCAGTTTTCGCGAACGAAAATGGTTGCTTCGTCGCAGATGCGAGGATTCTCAAGGGGAAAAGGAAGAGATTCTCGACCGTTGCAAGGGACATAGGCTTCTTCTTCAACCCGAAAAGCGTCGCTGTCGTTGGTGCGTCGAGGAGTATTGGTAAGCCTGGAAATACGATACTGTGGAATTTGAAGAGATTTGGATTCTCGGGAAAGATTTATGCGGTGAATCCAAACGCAGATGAGATCCACGGCATCAAATGCTACCCGTCGGTCAAGCAAATTCCCGATGAAGTAGACGTTGCGATAATCGCAGTTCCAGCGAGAATCGTTCCAGAAGTTATGGAGGATTGCGCAGAAAAAGGAGTCAAAGGCGTCGTGATCGTTAGCTCTGGGTTTAGCGAAGAGGGAGAAGTGGGTGCGGAGATCGAGAAAAAAGTCGTTGAAATTGCAAAGAAGCACAACATCCTGATATTCGGACCAAACACGACCGGGGTCATGAACACCGAAACAGGGTTCATCACGAGCTTTGCACCGCTTAGGAACATTAGAAAAGGAGACATCAGTATTGTAGCTCAAACTGGTCTCTTTCTTGGCATTCTGATGGAATCGATAGCGCAGAACAACCCGGGAATAGGTTTTGCCAACCTCGTGGGGATGGGGAACAAAATCGACGTTCAAGACCACGAGGTCCTTGAGTATCTTCTAAAGGACAAGAGAACAAAGGTTATCGGAATGTATATCGAGGGTTTCAGAAACGGCAGAGCATTCTTTGAAGTCGCAAGGAAGTCTGATAAACCGATAATCGTTTTCAAAAGCGGTAGGAGCGAGTTCGGACAAAGAGCTGCGTTGAGTCACACCGCTTCGATTTCGACGAGCGATGAGATCTTCGATGCGATCTGCAAGCAGTTGAATCTGATAAGGGTCTTCAGCTTCGACGAATTAATTAACGTGGCAAAAGCGATTTCGATGCAACCTCTGCCGAAGGGAGACAGGGTTGGTGTAATTCATTACACCGGTTCAGGTTGCGTTCAATCCGCAGACGCAGTATACTTCGCCCAGCTGAAAATTGCGGAACTCAGCAAGGAAACGAGGGACAAAATAAGAGAGGTAACCCCTGAATGGCACGGCGTTAACAACCCGCTCGACATATGGCCGATGGTCGAATACCACGGGATGAAGAGTTACAACGTTGCAATAGAGGCTATGCTGAGCGACAAGAACGTCGATTCTCTGGTTGTAGCAGTATGGGCGAGCCCATTCATGAAGGGGTTCATTCCTGATTACGAAAAGCTCAGAAAGTATGGGAAGCCAATATACTTCGTCCTCGAGGGAGTAAGAGAAGAAATCTTCGCACTGAAAACTGAATACGAAGCTAACGGCTTCCCTGTTTACCCGAACGCAATTGTTGCAATCGAAGTTCTTGGGAAGGTTACGAGGTTTACAAAGAACTATGCTCGAAGAAGATGCTGAATACGATCGATGGGTGAAGGTGGTCTTAGCTCTACCGATCGCTGTCATTGTTGTCCTCTTTTTACTCACTTCCCAGGAGGAGGCAATAGCTCTCCTTTTTCTAACCCTCTGCTCGATGATTGCAGTCTACTGGTTGATCTTGCCGAGGAAGTATAGAATTCTCGACGACAGCCTTGAGATCGTTTTGGGGATTACTTACCGAATCCCCTTCAGCGAAATCGAGGAAGTCAAGAAAGGCGATGGAAAGGAGCTCGTATTTTTTAAGGGGCTTAAATTTGCGACTTCGAGAAACGTTATCGTTGTGCGTAGGAAAAAAGGATTTAGCCTTACGATCTCGCCAAAGAATGCGGATTTGTTCTTGGAACAGCTGAGGGCTTCCATCAAAGGTTTCAAGGGCAAGGGTAGTTGAGATCCACAAAAAATTTATTAAGTTTTTATCGGGATTAATTGTATGAGGCGAGGTTTTCCCGAGAAGGGTTTGAGCAAGGATGAAATACTTCAGAAGCTGAGGGAATATGCGGTCGACGATTTGGATCCCTACAGCGGGAGACTCTTCACAATTGCCTTCGAGCCAGGAGTTGAGGAGCTGAGAGAGGTCGCATTCGAAGCTATGAAGATGTTTGCGTTCAAGAACATGCTCGACTTCACGGAGTTTCCAAGTGCGATTAGGATGGAGAAAGACATAGTGGACTACGCAGTCTCCCTCATGCATGGAGACGAGCAAACAGTTGGAACCTTCACCTTTGGAGGCACAGAGAGCGTTTTCTTAGCAGTAAAAGCTGCAAGGGATTCGTTTATACTCAACAAAGGCACTATTACCATACCAGAAATCGTAATGCCCGTTACGGGACATCCGTGTTACGACAAGGCTGCGGAATACTTGGGTTTGAGGGTGAAAAGAGTAAGGGTAGACGAGAAGTTCACCGCAGACGTTGAAGCGATAAAGGAAGCGATAACCGAAAACACCGCAATGATCGTCGGCTCGACTCCCAACTGGCCATTTGGCACAGTGGACCCGATCAAAGATCTTGCAGAGATTGCTGTGGACAAAGGCATATGGCTCCACGTCGATGCTTGTGTCGGGGGATTTGTTTTGCCCTTCATGAAAAAGCTCGGCGACAAAATCCCAGATTTCGATTTCAGAATCGATGGCGTATCTTCGATTTCACTCGATCCACACAAATACGCATACACACCAATCGGCGCCTCGGTTGTCCTCTTCAGAAAGAAGTTCTACAAGATGTTCTCGCAGTTCTCAAATCTCAGATGGCCCGGGTATCCGATCGTGAATCCTGCGGTTCTTTCGTCACGTTCAGAGGCGCTTTTGGCGTCGGCTTGGGCTACGCTTCACTTCCTCGGTCAGGAGGGATACCTCAATCTTGCCAAGAAGATAATATCTGCAAGGGAGAAAATAGTCAAGGGCTTCAAGGATCTCGGCTACACGCTCATGGGCGAGCCAACGGTTATTGCAGCGTTTACGACCGATTTGAATATTTTCAAGGTTTCCGACGAGATGGCAAAGCGAGGTTGGGTTTTCCTGCCACAAAAGGGCATCGAAGCGATGGGAATACCGCCGAGTTTACACTTAACGATAACACCGATACACGAAAGGTTAGCGGATCACATGATCTCCGATCTGAGGGACTGCACGGAGATTGTGAAAAAGATACCGCCAAGCGAGGCTGAAAGTTTGCTTGAGATCTTCGGCGTCGCCTTAGGGCTTCTGTCTCCGGGAGAGATGGACATCGCAACCCTTTCGAAGATCTTCAAAGAAGCGGAGAAACTGCTGGAAGCCCAGGGAGAAAAGATAATCCAAGCTCTCGGACTCGAAAAAGGATTTCCAAAAGAGATGGGCTCAATATTCCAGCTTTTGGCTTCAATCCCACCAGAGATGGCAGAACTGCTTGCGAACTACGTCGTCATCGAGATGTTCCATCGAGGCGTTTGATTGAAAAAATTTAATAACCTCATCGCTCCTCATTTTTTAGCCGCCGTGGCTCAGCTGGCAGAGCGGGTGACTCGTAATCACCAGGTCGCGGGTTCAAACCCCGCCGGCGGCTTGGGTTTTGTAAACCAAAACTTTTCCTGTCATGGTAACCGAACGTTGGACAGAGCGATTCTTTCGCTCGTTCTCGCTCCCATTTGGGCGAAGGTAACCGCTACCCTCATCGAAAAATGAAAGAATTAACTTCAAAACCCTTGACGTCCATCGATTATGTGAACGTTTACGTGCTACGTCTTGGACATAGAATGGGGAGGGACCAACGAATCTCCACCCACGTAGCGCTCGTTGCAAGGGCTTTTGGAGCTAAGGGAATTTATTTCGACAAATACGACAAAAAACTGTTCGAGAGCGTTAAAAAAGTCGTCGAGACTTGGGGAGGAGACTTTTTCATCGAAACCGTAAACTGGAGAAAATTTCTACAGGAGTTCGATGGTTTAAGAGTTCACCTTACGATGTATGGAGTCCCACTCCCCGAGAAGATCGAGGAAGTGAAGAAGGCTGAGAACGTTCTCGTCGTCGTTGGTGCGGAGAAAGTTCCGAAGGAAGTTTACGAGATCTGCGACCTCAACGTGTCGATAGGGCTTCAACCTCACAGCGAGGTCTCCGCTTTGGCTGTTTTTCTCGACCGAGTTCTCGACGGTGCAGTTTTTAGCCTCGAGTTCAGGAATGCGAAGCTGAAGATAGTTCCCTGTGAGAGGGGTAAAAAGGTTTTAAGTTTGAAGGCAAACGAAGATCAATGATACACCCAATCGAGTATAGATACGGGACAAAGGAGATGAAGAGGATCTGGAGCGAAGAGAGCAAGATAAAGAGAATGATCCGAGTAGAGGTCGCTTTGCTGAAGGCTCTCGCAAAAAAGGGGTTCTTGAGTGAAGAGGAAGCAGAGAGAGTTCGCAGAAACGCCTTGAAGATCTCCGCAGAAAGGGTGAAAGAGATCGAAGCAGAGATCCGCCACGACATAATGGCTCTCGTGAAGGCGATCGATGAGGTTGCGGAGTGTAACTGGATCCACTTCGGCGCAACCTCGAACGATATAATCGACACCGCAACCGCAACTCAACTCAGGGACAGCGTTCTTATCCTCGAGGAGAAGATAAAGAAGCTCGGAAGATTACTTGCGCAGAGAGCTTTGGAGTTTCGCAACGTCGTTTGCTTGGGGAGAACTCACGGACAGGCTGCGCTTCCTACGACTTACGGTTTCAGATTCGCACTCTGGGCTTCGGAGATTGCTCGCCATTACATAAGGTTGCAACAGATGAAGGAAAGGCTCCTCGTTGGAAAGATGAGCGGAGCGGTCGGGACTCAAGCGGGGTTTGGAAAGGATGGCTTTGAAATAGAGAACGAAGTTATGAGGCTTCTAAACCTAAGACCCGCAATAATATCTTCGCAGGTAATTCCAAGAGACATCTACTGCGAGTATCTCGAGTTCTTGGCTAATCTCGCAACCACACTTGAAAAAATTGCGCTGAACTTTAGGATTTTACAAAGAGCGGAAGTTGGAGAACTGATGGAGAAGTTTGAAGCGAAGCAAGTCGGTAGCTCGACGATGCCACACAAAAGAAATCCCATAGACAGCGAGAACGTCTGTGGGCTTGCGAGGGTTATTCGAGGGCTCGTTGAGCCACAGCACCAATCTGCGATACTCTGGGAAGAGAGAGACCTCACGAACTCCTCCGCAGAGAGAATTACGCTTGTCGAGGCGACGATCCTTGCGGATCACATCTTGACGAGAATGATAGGCATAGTCTCGAAGCTAACCATAGACGAGGAGAGCGTTCGAAGGAACTTAGAGATGCAAAAAGGGCTCAACATGAGCGAAGCGGTGATGCTTGCGCTTACGAAGAAGGGTGTGAACAGACAAACTGCGCACGAAATCCTTCGAAGGGTTTCGCTCAGGGCTTATGCGAACAAAACCTCGCTCTACGAAGAACTGTTGAAAGAAGAGAGCGTGATGAAATTCTTCACGAAAGAAGAGCTCTTCGAACTTCTCAAGCCCGAGAACTACCTTGGGACAGCGAAAGAGAGAGTAGACAAGGTCGTGGAGTGGGTTAATAGCGTTTTGAAATGAGAGCCGAGGACAAAATACTCTCCCAACTTGAGCTCGTGAAAGAGAGCGGAATTCTGCAAAGCGAGATAGCGAAGACCTTGAACCTTTCGAAGTCCACGGTTTCAGATATTCTGTCGGAGCTCGAGGAGAGAAAGTTGGTCGTCAGGGAGGAGATCTCCCAAAAGTCTTACAGAGTCTGGCTCGCCAAATACTACCCCGGAGCCATAGAAGACGTGGTAAGATTGGGGATTCTCAAAGCGAGCGAGTATGGGAAAGTTGTTTACGCTGGAGAAAAAGTTGGGGCGATTTTCAAAGTTTACAGAAATGCAGTAGAGGCGACGAAGGACTTGGTTCACGGCGTTACCGACATCGTCGCATCGCCATTCATCACCCAAGCTTTTTTCGGAGTTTTAATGAAGAACATAAAGATCTTCAGAGTCGTTGCGATGAACGGAAGCGGAGTGGTTTTCTCAAGCGGAAGAAGGTTTGGTTGCTCGGAGTTTTCGACAATGGAGAGAATTCTGAGGAGGTATCTGAGGGTGAAAAACTTCAACGAGGACATAAAGTTCTTCGATAGCCCGGAGGAGATGATCTCGGAGCTCAAAAATCTTCGGGGAATTGCGATATGGGAACCATACCTCTCGAGCTTCGATGAAGTTGAGAGATTCAACGAAGTGGTTGGGGACTTCGTTTGCTGTTCTCTTGCGGTGAACAAGGCTTTTCTTGAGAAAAATCAGAACCTCTTCGAAGATTTCGTCAGCGAATACGACCGATCTAAGCCAAGCCAAGGAGTGAGAAAGCTTGCGGAAATGCTCGGAATGTCTGAAGAGATTGTGAAAAAGTCCCTGAATAGCTATCGCTTCGATGTTGGCATTGAGGAGCTTGAAAAAGATGCAATGGAGCTAAGCTTTGGAAAGATCCAGGAGATCCTTAGCCTTTATTAGTTCACTAAGCTTGATCAAGCTCTCAAATTTAAGCCCAGATTCTTCTCTGTCCACGACCGCAACTATCGCCACAACTTCTCCTCCCCTCTCTTTCACCCTTTCCGCAACCGAGATCGCAGATCGTCCAGTTGTGATGACGTCTTCAACAACGACGACCTTATCACCTTTTTTCAGATCTCCTATCGCATCCCCGCCAAGTCCATAGGCTTTTTTCTCTTTTCTGAAGATCACCAAAGGCTTCTTTGTCTTCAGCGATACCGCCACAGCGATCGGAACTCCGCCGAGCTCAATGCACGCAATTCTATCGAAATCGTATTTCTTCAGTTTCTTCGCCATCTCCTCTGCGATTTTTTCAAGTATCTCCGGGTAAGTGACAGCGATTTTTATGTCCACGTATACGTTGCTTTTTTTGCCCGATGACAGCGTAAAGTCCCCGAATTTCAAAGCCCCAACTTCCAAGAGCTTTTTTACGAGGGTCACGCAAATAGTTCGTTGCGGGGTAGAAAAACTTTAACGTGATAAAGGGCTCTTAAATAAAAAATTTTTGATTAAACACAGCCTGTTGGCTTTGGAAGTCCAGCGATTCTGCAAGCGTCCTTTGCTGGACCCTGCGGGAACAACTTGTAGATATACTGCAAGTCAACGTGTGGTCCGATGTCTTTCTTCGCCTGCTTTACAACCATCCTAATCGGCGGAGCGACTCCGTATTTTATGAAGTAGTCTCTCAGGTATTTTACGATTTTCCAGTGTTCCTCTGTTAGCTCAATTGGAGCTGGACTGAACCTTGTGTCTCTCGCCAAAGCCCTTGCAACTTCCTCGTCCCACTCTTCCCAATCTTGCAGAAAACCATCCTCGTCGAGCCTAAGCTTTTTCCCTTTTACCTCGAGTTCAGGCATTAGATCACCTCTCTCTATGCTCTACCCCTTACTTAAATAATTTGCGGTTTTTGGTAAGTCTTTGCCTCGGCACTTTAATCTTACGATTGGTTCAAAATGAAATCGAAGCATTTTGAAGTAAAAATGGAGCGTGAATCGTGAAGAATATATATCGGGAGTTTAACAAGACACGATGACACTCGAAGAGGAGTATTTGGACATATCCTTCCTTAAAGAGAACGGATTTGTGAGAAAGAAGTGTCCAAAATGCCAAAAATACTTCTGGACTGCGGGAGATAGAGAGATTTGCGGAGATCCGCCTTGCGGTGGTTACACTTTCATCGACAATTCCCCGTTCACGAGATCTTTTGAGCTTTCGGAGATGCGAGAATTCTATTTGAAGTTCTTTGAGGAAAGAAACCATGCAAGGATCGAGAGGTATCCAGTTGTTGCGAGATGGAGAGACGACATTTATTTGACGATCGCAAGCATAGCAGATTTCCAGCCGTTCGTAACTTCTGGAATCGCTCCACCGCCAGCGAATCCGCTGACGATTTCGCAACCATGTATAAGGCTCGACGATTTGGAGAGCGTCGGCAAAAGTGGGAGACATTTAACACTTTTCGAAATGATGGCACACCACGCTTTCAACTACCCAGGCAAGGAGATTTACTGGAAAAATGAAACGGTTGCGTATTGCACAGAGCTCCTCGAGAAACTCGGGGTTAAGAGGGAAGAGATCGTTTACAAGGAGGAGCCTTGGGCTGGTGGCGGAAATGCTGGTCCTTGTCTCGAGGCAATAGTTCGTGGCTTAGAGCTCGCTACACTCGTGTTCATGAACTTGGAAGCGAGCGAAGATGGGGACATAGTGATAAAGGGGGAACGCTACAGGAAAATGCAGAACTACATAGTTGACACTGGCTACGGGCTTGAGAGATTCGTTTGGATGAGCAAGGGAAGCGCCACTGTTTACGATGCGATCTTCAGCGAAGTTATCGACAAGATCTATACGTTCTCTGGGCTGAGGGAACTCAAAAACAAGGACACAAGAAGGCTTGTGGCAGAATCCACGAGATTGTTTGGAGTTGGGCTTCCAAGAGATAGGATCCATGCCGAGCTTGCGAAGAAGTTTGAAATGGATGAAAAAGAGGTCGGAGAGATAATCGAGGCAATCTCTAAGGTCTATGCGCTCGCAGATCATACGAGATGTGTTCTCTTCATGCTCGGCGACGGTCTTGTCCCATCGAATGCCGGTGCTGGCTACTTGGCAAGGCTGATGATAAGGAGGTGCCTGAGAATTGCAGAAGAGCTTCAGCTAAACGCTGAAATCTTCGATCTCCTCGAGATTCACAGCAAAAAACTCGGAGTAGACTTCGAGATCTCGATGGAAGTCATAAAAGAGATCCTTGAACTCGAGAAAGATCGCTTTAGATCGACGATCGAAAAGGGGATAAAGTTCGTGGAGAGAGTTGTGGAGAAAAAGAAGAGAATAGGGAAGGAGGATCTAATAGAGTTCTACGACTCCCATGGCTTGCCTGCGGAGCTTGTAGCGAAGATCGCAAGAGAAAAAGGCGCAGAAGTTGAGAGCGTTGACATCTACGCAGAGCTCGCTAAAAGACATTCGAGAGCTGAGAAAGAGAAGAAGGAGGTTATAAAGTTGCAGAGGAGTTATCCAAAAACGGAAAAGCTTTACTATGAAAATCCGAAGCTCTTTGAGTTCTCCGCTAAGGTTTTGGGCTTTGAAAATGGATATATCATCCTCGACAGAACCGCTTTCTATCCGGAGAGCGGTGGGCAAGAGAGCGACGTTGGCTACTTGCTCGTGAACGGAGAAAAGTTCAGGGTTTCGAAGGTCATCGACGTCGATGGTGTGGTTTTGCACAAGGTTGAGGGGTTGAAGGGGATAAGCGGTGAGGTTAAAGGAGTCATAGACGAGGAGAAGAGGCTTAGACACATGCGCCACCATTCGGCGACGCATCTATTGCTTTACACGCTCCAGAAAATCTACGGGAAGCACATATGGCAAGCTGGAGCGAAGAAAGAAGCGGAAAAGGCGAGGCTCGATGTTACGCACTACAAGAAGATCAGCGAGGAAGAGGTTAGGAAAATCGAGGAAATGGTGAACAAAGAGGTCTTTGCGAACAAGCCAATACAATGGTTCTGGATGGATAGAATTGAAGCGGAGAAGAAGTTCGGGTTCAGATTGTATCAGGGTGGAGTCCCGCCGGGGAGAGAGATAAGGATTGTCCGTGTTGGGGACGACGTTCAGGCTTGTGGTGGAACGCATTGCTCGAGCACTGGCGAGATAGGGATGATAAAGATTCTAAGCGTTGATTCGATCCAAGATGGAGTTATTCGCTTTGAGTTCGCAGTCGCAGAGGCGGCTCTTGAGGCGATCGCAAGGATGGAGTCTTTGCTCAAAGAGTCGAGCAAAATCCTAAGAGTTGAGCCAAAGGTTTTACCGAAGACTGTGGAGAGATTTTTCGAGGAGTGGAAGGAACAAAGGAAAGAGATCGAGAGACTAAAGGAGGAACTTTCGAAGCTTAGGGGAGAGGCCTTGCTCAGAAGTGCGGAGGAGTTCAACTCTGTGAAGGTTGTTGTCGACGTTCTCGACGTTGATATGAAAGAACTGCTGAAATTAGGCGAGTTCTTAGCCAAGCGGGGAGCGGTTGGTTGCTTGATGGCAAAAGGAGAAGGAAAAGTGTTCGTCGTTGCGTTCGCATCTGGAAACTACGATGCGAGGGAGATTATAAAGGAGGTGGGAAGCTATGCAAAGGGAAGCGGGGGAGGGAGAAAGGAGATTGCCCAAGGAGCACTCGCAGTGCTCCCAAGCAGAGAAGAAGTCCTCGGTATCGTCTTTGAGTATCTTGCAAGGAAAAAAGGTTGAAGTAATCCCAGTCTTAGGGCTTCCGATCATCAAAGAGGGCGACAACATAGCGAAGCTCATAATGGAGAGGGCTGAAGTTAGAGATGGGGACATAGTGGTGATTTGCTCAACGATCGTTTCAAAGTCGGAAGGGAGGGTTAGAAATCTTTCGGATTATAAACCCAGCCCCCTTGCGTTCGAGTTGAGCAAAAAAGTTTCAAAACCTCCGGAGTTCATTCAAGCGGTTATCGAGGAGAGCGAAGAAATCCTGATAAAGGAGCCTTTTTTACTTGTAAAAGCGAAATACGGGAACATTTGCGTTAACGCTGGAGTAGATGCGTCGAACATCGACAAGGGGAAGATTTTGCTCCCACCACTTGATCCAGACAAAAGTGCGGAGAGAATTCGAGTTGAGTTCGAGAAGCTCGGCAGGAAAGTTGGAGTCATCGTTACAGACACGAACGGGAGATGCTTTAGAAAAGGCGTCGTTGGAATTGCGATGGGCGTTTCAGGAGTTTGCGTTATGAGGGACTGGAGAGGAGAAAGTGATCTCTACGGAAACGTCCTCGAAGTCACAGTTGAGTGCGTTGCGGATGAGATCGCTGCGTTTGCAAATCTCATCATGGGCGAAGCGGGTGATGGGATTCCAGCTGTAGTGATCCGTGGCTTGAAATTGCTCGGCAATGGTAGTTCTAAGGAGATAATAAGGAGCGAGGAGGAAGACGTAATCCGAAGATGCCTGAGAAAGTGCTACTGATCGGGACAAACGTGAGAAATGTTGCAGAATCTGCGAAGAAAGCTGGCTATGAAGTCTATGCGATAACGAAGTTCCCAGACCTCGATCTTAGGCTTTACTGCGAAAAGGTTTACGAAATTCGCAGCAATGCTCGTGAACTCGCCGAAAGAGTTGCGCAGGAAAAGAACGCAAAGGTTGTGCTTTGCTCCAACGCAGAAACGCTCGAAGTGAACGCCGAACTGCTTTGCAATGAGCCAAGAGTTGCGAAGAGAATTGTGGACAAGCTGAATTTTTATAGAACGCTTGAAAAATGTGGAATCCCTCACCCAGAGTTGCTAAAAAAGCCTGAAGAGAGAACCATAGTGAAGCCAAGATTTGGTGGGGGAGGGGAGGGAATAAAGTTCGGCGAAGAAGCGAACGGCGACTTTATTCTGCAGAGGTTTGTAGAAGGAATCCCTTGTAGTGTTTCGCTCATGTGTGGAAAGGAGATAGTCCCGATTGCGTGCAACTACATCTTCTCAGGCTGGAAAGAGATGAACGCAGAGGGTTTTCGATACAGCGGGAATCTAACACCACTGAAGGTTAGCGGGGAGAAGATAAAAAAGCTGGAAAAATTGGCAATCGAAACCGCTGAGCTCTTTGAGCTTCGAGGCTCAGTCGGAGTTGACTTCATTCTTGCAGACGAGGCTTACGTCCTTGAACTGAATCCGAGGTTTCAGGGCTCTTTAGACAGCGTGGAGATGAGTTGCGACGTGAACCTTTTTTCCATGCACGTGAGGGCTTTTGAAGGTGGAAGAGTTGAGAAACCCTCAGCGAAGCGATTTGCGATTCGAGCAATCTTGTTCGCACACGAGGACATGGTAGTGAGGAGAGACCTCACGGGAAACCCCTTCTACGCAGACGTTCCCTTTGGGTCCTATAGGAAAGGAGACCCCTTGGTTTCAATTCTTGCCTGCGGAGATTATGGAGAGGTTTTGAGAAAAGTCATTGAGAGAAGAGATCTCTTTCTGAAGCTCATAGCTTGACAAGCCTCAATGGTTTGATTTGATCTGTCGTCAGTTCGATCGTTTCTGCCTTACCACAGGTTAATCTTAGCCAGAGAGAAAAGGTAAAGAGCCAAATATTTTTGACATTGGAACCCAAACTCGAGAAATCTCAAGCCAGATCGATAAGAGTCCGCATAAGATTGAGTTGCTCAGCAATGTTGAGCTTCATAGAGTCAACTCCAATTTTCTCAAAAGCCATAGAATTGCCGGAGATTCGAAGAGAGATAAAAGCCAGAAAAATAAAAGCCGCCGGCGGGGTTTGAACCCGCGACCTGGTGATTACAAGTCACCCGCTCTGCCAGCTGAGCCACGGCGGCGTCTAAAGATTGGTCAAAGGAGGGTTAATTAAACTTTTGTTCTCTCACTGCATTGAACGATATGGCTCGATAATCTTTTGGATCTCGCATCGATTGGAAAAGAATCTACTACGAAGCAACCAAAGTCTTTGAGAACCTTTTCTAAGACCTCCTTGTATCTCTTCCCACAGAGAGAATACATCTCGTCGTATTCATGTATTCCCCCATCTGCTCAGATAAACACTCGACGAGCTAAAATCATCAATTCGTCGAACATCTTAACAAGTCAAAGTCACTTTCCAATTTATTCGCTCATCAACTCAAAACTAAAAAACGCCGGGGGTGGGATTTGAACCCACGCGGGCTAAGCCCAGTAGATCTCGAGTCTACCGCCTTAGCCGGACTCGGCAACCCCGGCTTTAGTTTTCTTGACTTGAGCTTTTAACTTATAAACCTTTCTCGTATAACTGTGAGCAAAGCTTTGGGAAAACTTAAGCTTTGGGAAAACTTAAATTCATCACGCCATAGCTTTTACGGATGAAAGATGAGAAACAGGAGAGGGATCAAGAGAAGAGGTTGATAATTAAAAGGACGGGTTATCCTTCCGTTGGAGAGATCGTAATTGGCACTGTGACTCGTGTTCTTGACTTTGGCGCATTTGTTTCCCTTGACGAATACGAAAACAAGGAGGGAATGGTCCACATAAGCGAGGTTGCGTCTGGTTGGATCAAGGACATAAGAGACCACGTTAAAAAGGGGCAAAAGGTTGTTTGCAAAGTTCTTAGCGTTAATCCAAAGCGAGGACACATCGATCTCTCGATTAAAGATGTGAACGAAAGGCAGAAGAGAGAGAAACTCCAGCAATGGAAAAACGAGATGAGCGCTTTCAAGTGGCTCGAGATCGTGGGAAAGAAACTGCAGGTGAGCGATGAAGAGGTTCTAAAGATCGGTAGGAAATTGCTAAAGGAATACGACTCCGTATACTCTGCGTTTGAAGAAGTCGCAACCGAGGGATATGAAGTCCTTGCAAAGCTCGTTGGCGAAGAGTTTGCGAAAGCGATGGCTGAGATCGCAAGGGAGAACCTAAAGCCAAAAAAGGTCAAGGTGCGAGGCTACTTCGAGATAAAGTTTATGCAACCCGATGGGGTGGAGAGGATAAAGAAGACGTTCAGCGAACTGAAACTCGACGAAAACGTTGGAATGGAAATCTACTACGTCGGTGCCCCGAAGTATAGAGTTGTGATCGAGGCAGAGGATTACAAGGTTGCAGAGAACGCACTCAAAAAAGTTGTGACAATGGTTTCCAAGAACGTCAAAAAACTCGGCGGAGAGTGCAACTTCGTGAGGGAGGCGATATGAAGTCTCTGATAAAAAAGTGCCCGAAATGCTTTGAATACACGCTGAAAGAAGTATGTCCGAGATGCGGAGAGAGAACGGTCACACCAATCCCGCCGAGGTTCTCTCCTGAAGATCCATATGGGAAGTATCGAAGGATGCTCCGGAAGGAGAAGGGATTTTTCCTGAGAAGGTGGTGAAATGATAAAAAGGGTAGATGTCCGGTATTTGAAAACTCCGCAAGAGTGCAATCTCAAGGACCCAGTGTTTATCGAAGGTTTACCCGGCATAGGGCACGTTGGGAAGCTCGTGGCGGACCACTTGGTCAAGGAGCTGAACGCAGAGAAGGTCGTGGAAATCTATTCCCACCACTTCCCACCGCAGGTAATAGTTCTCGAAGACGGCACGATCAGAATGCCGAGAAACGAAGTCTACGCCTGGAAGTCAAACTCGAGTGCGCCGGACTTGCTGATCCTCGTCGGAGATTTCCAGAGCATAAGCAACGAAGGACACTTTGAGCTCGTGAACGCTTACATAGAGATTGCAAAGAGCTTCGGAGTGAAAAGGATCTACACGCTCGGTGGCTATGGGTTGGGAAAGCTCGTTGAAGAGCCATACGTTGTCGGTGCATCGAACTCTAAGGAGCTCGTCGAAGAGATGAAGCGCCATGGCGTTAGATTTGAACCCGGAGAACCAGGAGGAGGGATAATTGGCGCCGCTGGACTTTTGCTTGGGGCTTCGAAGCTTGAAAACATCGACGCAGTCTGTCTGATGGGCGTAACTTCGGGATACATGGTCGATCCAAAGAGTGCAAAGGCGGTTCTCGAAGTTTTGTCGAGAATCCTGAACCTGAAAGTCTCTTTCGAGGCGCTTGAAGAGAGAGCGAAGGAGATGGAGAAGATAATAGCGCAGATAAAGGAGATGCAAGAGCTCGCAGTTCAGCAGTGGAAGAGCGACGAGGATTTGAGATACTTCAGATGAGATACTGGCAGATCGACTTCGCCCGTGGAGTTGCAGTAATTTTGATGCTTTTTTTCCATCTTTTCTTCGACGCGAGCTACTTCCAAAAAATAGAGCTCAGCGGTGCGTTCTGGTTCGTTTTTCCAAGGTTCATAGGCGGGATGTTCATCTTCATCTCTGGCTTTACGCTCAGCTACACCCACAGGGATCGAAGCCTTTGGAGCGTTTCAAAACTTCGAAGGATAGCAAAATTCGCAGTGATAGCGATCGCAATAACACTCGCAACCATGATCTTCGCCCCAGATGAGTTCGTAGTCTTTGGCATAATCCACTTCTTTGCAGTCGCATCTCTGCTTGCAATGTTCTTCGTCAAAAGGGAAAAGGTTTGCCTCATTCTCGGCGTTTGTTTAACGGTCTTAGGTTTCTACATACAGCAGTTTCGATTCCCATTTTGGCATCTCTTCTGGCTCGGACTAATTCCCGAGGGCTTTAGAACTCTCGACTACTACCCTCTTTTGCCTTGGTTCGGAGTCATGCTCTTAGGCATCTACTTTGGGAAAAAGATCAGACTAAGGGCAGTAGACTATAAAGGGAGCTTCGTGAGCTTCTTAGGCAGACATTCGCTTGCTATTTACCTCATACAGCATCCGGTAATCGTCCTCCTACTGCATCTCTACTACCGAGATGTTTTGCAGTCGATTCTCAAAGTGTAACAACCCTACAGGAATCCTTTTCCACGATCACCGTGTGCTCCCACTGGCTCACTGCGCAATTCGAAACCTCTGAAAGCACGGGATACTCCCTAAGAACTCCTTCTCGAACGAGCTTAGATATGAAGAGGTTCGAGGCGTTTATCCATCTCTTCGCAAATGGAAGCGTTTTGAACCGCTCTGAGATCTCTTGGACGATTTTTCTCAGCTCCTTCAAGCGCAAGGGCTTTGGATTTACGAGACTATAGATCTCGCACTCGTTTCTTTCAGCAACTCTCCCTACGCCATTCGTTGCGAACGGCTCTATTGCCACTATCATCCCCTCTTTCAGCTCTACGCCTTTCTGCGTTGCGTAGTTGTAAATGCTCGGAGGGGCGTGGGCTAAATATGGTAGCAAGCCGTGTCCCGTTAAGTTAACAACTGGCTTGAAGCCGTAACCCCTTATCGTCTCCTCGATTATCTTACCGAGCTTCGCAGTGTCTACTCCAGATTTAACATGGTCTATTGCGTTGAACACCGCTTCCTTGCTCGCCTTTATCAAATCTCCATGATCTCCAAGGTCGACTGAGATCGCCATATCTGCGATGTATCCATCGACGTGCGCTCCTATGTCTATTTTAACAAGATCTCCTTTTTTGAACGTTCTTTCATCCCCTCTTGCTGGGGTGAAGTGAGCTGCATCGCTGTTGATAGAGAGATTACACGGAAACGCCGGCTTTGCGCCGAGTTCGATGATTCGGTTCTCTATGAACTCCGCAACCTCGAGAATCTTTGCTCCCACCACTACCTTCTCTTCTGCTTCTTTGGCGACTTTTTTCAGCACCTCTCCAGCACGTAGCGTTTTTTCGATCGCCTCTTCGTTCATCAGTAGATCACCTCCCCAAGCATGTCCTTTTCGATCGCAAGTTTAATTTCTCTTGCAATCCTTCGCCCCATATACATGTTCTCCCCGAAGAGGACATATGAATAAAGGGAGTTCGGAACTCCAACGTTTGTTCCGGCGACGATTCTTGCGGAGATCTCGAAAACTATGAGCTCGGCTCTCTCGTTAAAGACGCCCTCCACACAGAAGGGTCCGACCATTCCCGGGTAAGCGATTTCTCTTGAAACGCTCACAAGTTTTTCGGCAACGTCAAAAGCCTGCTTTAAAAGGCTCTCACGCAAAACCAATGGGAAGTTCCCGATCACTGTATACGTGGGCTCAAAATCGAGTTTCAACTGCTCCTCTGCGGGAATTCTGCCCATCCCATCGACATGCTCGTATCTTCTATCTATCGAGATCAGCTCAATTCGATCGTTCACCGCAGAATAGAAGAAGGAGAAGTATACGTTCGCTCCGATCACGTATTCCTGTATCTCAGCCTTCGACAAGTCTTCTTCCCTTGCAAGCCCCTTCTCAACGATTTTTTTAGCCTTCTCTCTGAAATCCTCAGCAGAGGTGACGAGGAAGTAGCCACGTCCGCCCTTCGCTCCCTGAAATTTGACTATGCAAAGCCCCTCGATCTCTTCGGGGCTCTTGAATTCTCTTGGAATTTTCACGCCAGCCTTCAAAAACCACTCCCTCTGTCTCTCCCTGCTCGTCTCGTATTCCATCAGCTTCCTGTTACCGAAGATCGGAACCTCTAGATCCTCGAACTTTCCGATGTAGGCGTTAAAAGACCCATGGGGGATCAAAACTGCGTTCTCTTTTCTAAGGAACTCCTGAACTTCTTTGTTTAGCAGATCTCCAAAGTCGTTGAGCTCAACGATTCTGTCCGCAACACCAAAGTTTTTGTAAATCTTTGCATCATCGCTTTTGCAAAGGCAGATCGTTTCAAATCCCTCATCTCTCGCCCCACGTAAGATGTTGAGCGCAGAATGGCTTCCAAGTGTCGCTATCTTTATCTTCTCTGGCGAATAGCTCCTAAGAACTTTCAGAATTTTTTCCCGCAAGTTCATCCCTCCAGCCCTTGACCTTTTCCGCATCCCTGAGCATAAAAGGATTGTTGAAGAGCAAGTAATCGGCTTTGTTCAGCAAAGTTCGCAGTTCATCGTCGCTGTGGTTCTTATGGATCCTGAAATACCTAAGCTCCCCGTGAGTCGGAGCGTTTTCAAAGGGATCGACGACATGGACAAGCGAGAGCTCTTCGCAAATTCTTTTCACAGTCTCGCTCTCCCAGCCCCTTGGCTCCCAGCCGAAAACGAACTCTCTTTCTACGCTACCAAAGAACTCCCTCATGTTCTTGATGTTCTCCTCAGTCGCCTTAAAGCTCCTTGGGGTCTGAAAAAGGATGAAATTCGATTTTAGAGCTTTTGCAATTTGCCTCGTTACTTCCCATGCGTCAAAAACCGCTTTAATTGGCTTAAAAAACCCTGCATCCTCGATTACGAGTTTAGCCTTGCGGTAAGTTGGACTCGAAGGAGGATGGGTTATGATCTGCCAAGCTTTTACGGTGAATTCAAAGCTTTTGGGAGCGAGTTCCCTCCATTTCTTTGCGGTATCGATTGACGGGGGTTTGTAGAAAGTTTTCTGCACTTCAACAACTTCGAACTTCTCAAAGTATTTCTCCATTGCAATCGGAAACCCGCAACACCCGATCTTCATCTCAAAATTCGACGCCAAAGTTAAAAAGGATTACGAGTTGACCGCAATCTCAAGCTACCTTTACAAGATAGCTTTCAATCGCCTCTTTCAGAGTTTTTCTTGTAAATGGCTTCTCAATTACACCCTTTGCTCCAGCGTTGATCAAATCCTTACCTCTGCTCCTTGAAAACGCAGAAAAACCGATGACCACAGCTTTGGGATTTATCTTAAGAATTTCTCGTGTTGCCTCGACACCGTCGACTCCGGGCATCGAGATGTCCATCAAAACGATGTCGGGCTTTTCCTCTGTGAAGATCCTTATGCCTTCTAAGGCGTTCGAGGCTTCAAGGACTTGGAAATCCTTGAGCATGATCCTGACGATTTCCCTTATACTTTCATCATCGTCGATTATCAATACCTTCACACTCATGATTACAATTGTGGTTATGAAGTTAATAAGCTTTTCTGTTTAAGCCGTCTACAATCAATTTCGTGATTATAGATATAAAAGATAAGATAATTCTTCTCCAGCCTTCTTCAGGTTTTCTGCCATCTCTGAAATCCTTTTCTCTGCCCATACGTCTACCTCTATTGTTCTCCCCGTTCAAGAATTTCCAAAGCTGGCTTTACTACGAATTTTGATCTAGACCAACTTTAACATAAATTTTTTCCTAAACTAAAATAGCCATTCTGGAATTCTCTGCTTCGCAATCAAATCTCCAAACGTCTCTCTTTCCCTTACAACTGCAACTCTTCTCCCATCGACCAAAACTTCGGCGCATCTTGGTCTCCCGTTGTATTGACTGCTCATCGAAAAACCATACGCTCCAGCGTCGAGAATCGCAATTATGTCCCCCTTCTCAACCTTCGGAAGTTTTCTGTCCCTCGCAAGAATGTCTCCACTCTCGCAAATCGGTCCAACTATCGTATAGATTTCTTCCTCGCCTTCTTTGTTCGCAACAACGACACGGTGATACGAGCCATACATCGCTGGGCGTATGAGCGTGTTGAAACCTGCGTCGACCGCTACGAAGTTCTTGAATCCCTTCTTCACTGCGTTGACCTTCGTCAGCAAAATCGTTGTGTTCCCGACGATGCTTCTTCCGGGCTCGAGCCAGAGCGTAACTTTTGAGCTAAGGTTTTTCTTAATCTCCTCAAATACGGGCAAAACAGCGTTTGCGAGATCGAAAGGCGACAGGGCTCCTTTTCCCTCGTAGTCAATCCCAAGCCCCCCTCCCATGTCTATGAACTCCAAAGCTACGCCGAGCTTCTCGATCTCAACTGCGAGCTTTCCGATTTTTTTCAGCGCTTCAACGAAGGGCGAAGTTTCGAGGATTTGACTGCCGATGTGGAAGTGTATTCCTTTGACGTCGACGCAGTCCATGCTACTTGCGATTTCATAGGCTCTCTTCGCTTCCTCGATCTGGATCCCGAACTTAGACTCCCTAAGCCCAGTGGCGATCTTTGGGTGAGTCTTTGGATCTATATCCGGATTCACTCGAAAAGCGATCTCGACGCTCTTCCCTTTCTCCTTCGCAATTCTGTTTATCGTAGCAAGCTCGTCTAAGCTGTCGACGCTGAACTTTACTCCTGCATCGATCCCCATCTCTATCTCTTCGTCGCTCTTTGAGTTTCCATTGAAAAGGATGTCCTCTGCTTTAAATCCCGAGAGAAGAGCCATGTATAGCTCTCCAGCACTGAACACATCTGCTCCGAAGCCGTAGTTTGCAATTATCCTCATTATGGCGAGGTTGTTGTTCGCCTTGACTGCGTAGAGAAGCTTACAGTCCGGAAAAGCTTTCTTATAAGCTTTTAAATTCTCCTCGAGCTTCTTCTTAGAAGTGACATACAACGGTGTCCCAAACTTCTCCGCAAGGTAAACTGCGGAAACGTCTTCGATAAAAAGAACGTTATTCCTTCTTGAAAGCATATCAGGATAGCTCCACTCTCAGCTTTTCAGGATCGTAACTCCAGTCCGCTGGAAGATAGCCTTTTTCCTTGTAGTAGTTCGAAAGCCTCCAGATCTTCGCTTCAATCAACTGCAGTCCTCTTCGATTGTGCAAGTCTTTCTTGTGGACTTCGAGATGCCTTCTGAGCTTCAAAGCCTTCTTTATCAAAGCCTTCAGGTCTTCGGGATACTTTGGTTTGATCCCACTTTCGATCAAGATCTCAACCAACTTCTTCCCAGTAACCTGTCTCACCGAGGGGACTCCAAAGCGATCTCTTAAGATCATCCCTATCATCGACGGCTCGTAGCCCTCGTTGTAAAGCTCTACTATCTTCTTCTCAACCTCCTCAGCGCTCAGTTCAACCCATTCGGGTGGCTGAGTTCTGTGGATTTTCTTTGAGCCAGATTTACCCCTTCTGCTCTTGTGCATTCTCGCCATTGTGAACACCTTCTCAAGGGTTTCTCCACGAGATTTAAATGTTGCGGAGTCTCATTAAGGGATACCCGAGTTCCTCGTTCCATTCAAGGATTGCTTCAACTCTCTCTCCCTCGAATTCAACGACGACTCTCGCCTTTAGCATCTCGGGGGAAAGAGAAGTATAGCCGAATTTCGACAACTTCATTCGCTCTCTGTCGATCCTAACTTCCGCTTCGACGACATACGGCTGAAGCTTCAAACAGCTCTCCATAGCTCTTTCTAAAATTTCTGCGTTTTTTTCAGACACCGGCGCACCTATGAACTGGTGAAAAAGTGCTCCTAACTTAATTCCCGCCTCGAACGCAGCAACAGCTTTTCGCATTTCCTCACCCCGGGGTAAAGAGCGTAAACAAGCGAGATAAGGATAAGGAGGTAGCAAGCTTCGGGATAAAAGATTGCAAGGATGAGCAAAGCTCCGATTGGAACGAGCTTCGTAGCCCTGATCTTCGGATACCTGAAGTCGCTTATCATCAGAATTGAGAAAACGAGAACCACGATTGCAACTATTTCAGCGGGGAAATCGAGCCTTATGAGTGAGCTCACCATGATTGCGTTCACCGCAGTTGGAACCCCGATGAAGTCTTGGACTGCAAGAACGTTGAACCTTGCAAGTCTGAGAATTGAGAAGGCTAAGAGGAGGGAAGAGAAGGCGAAGAGCTCGGGATGTTTCAGAGCTATGAGGAACGCTGGAAAAACTGCAAATGAAATCGTGTCCGCTAAGGAATCGAGTTCTTTGCCAAGCTTCCCTCTCTCGGTCTTCGAAGCGATCCAGCCATCGAGTCCGTCTGCGATGAGAGCGAAGTAGAAGAAGACAAAGCATTTTTCGTAGTCGTAAATTGAATAAACGAGCGCAGTCAAGCCGAGGAGAGCGTTTAAGACTGTAAGCGAGTCCGCAAGGCTAACCTCACGAAAAATCTTCATCCCTTACCGCCACCGTTTCTCCCGCCTTTACTTTCTCACCCACCTTCTTCACAAACCTGTAACCCTTCGGAATCTCAAGCACAACTCTAGAACCGAATCTTATAAGCCCAATCCTCTGTCCCTTCTCAACTTCGTCACCTTCTTTGACGTAGCAAACGATCCTCCTCGCAAAGATCCCAGCGATTTGAACGACTTTGTAAATCCCGTCTTCTGCCTTTATCGTTATCTCGTTCATTCTGACGTTCTTCTCCCTTTTATACGCTGGAACTACTTTGCCTTCGTAAAATTCGACCTTCAAAACTCTTCCTTTTGCGGGAGATCTGTTCACGTGACAGTCGAAGGGGGACATGAAGATCTCAAGGCGGTTCTGAGATACGTAATCGATTTTGCCATCCGCCGGCGATATGACGCCGTCTCCGATTTTTCTTTCCGGATCTCGGAAAAAGTATGCGGTGAAAATCGTAAATAGGATTAGAGGGATTGAGATCGGATAATACAGGGCTACCGCTAAGGCTGAGAGTGCTACGAGTGCGATCAGCAGTTTTAAGGCGCTTTTCTCGATCAAACTTTCACACCCCTTGTAATCTCGTCTTTCACGGAATAAATGAGTTCTGCAAGCTCTGGAAGTATCCGGAACACAACGTAGGCGATGAGCATAAGCGAGATAAGCGCCAAGATCTTTGATATAACGTGGTGAGCTATGTAAAAGCTGTTCTCGCCAAACCACAAGTAAGCATAGCTAACCGTTACAAAAACATTCCTAAGCAAGTTCAGAAAGTAGATCGTGGGCACGGAAACCAAGAAAGCTTTTATTTTCCTCGAGAGATCTGCCCTGATCCCGAGAGTTGCACCGGTGAAAAGAGCTATGCTCTCGATGGCGGTGCAAGGGAGAATTATCTCCACCCCTGCGTCTCCGAGCTCCAAAGTTTTCCCGTAGAGGGAGATCGGAAAACCAAGGGCGTTTCCAAGAATCCAAGTTAGATAAGCGGTGATCTCAATCAGAGTCTCTTGGAGAGTCTCGGAAAAAACGAATGGAAAATAGATCGCACCGCTAAGTGCTGAAAAAGCAGTCACTTCCAAATGAGTTCGTGAATTCGTTTGGAGAATTGATCTTGCAAACAGAAGAAAAAAAATCCCGCCTAAAAGGAAAAGAACTGCGTTGAAGTAGTCTGTCTGCATGAACTCCATGCTCTTTGTAATCACTGCGATCGCAAATGTTGTCCAGCTAAAAAATCCAAGAATCTTGCTCTTCGTAACCACGTAAAGAACCATGAGCATCAACGCCACAAATGCGACAGTCTCTGCCATCATTGCGTCCGCATCGCAGAAACGATTTTTAACCTTTGCCAAAAGTTTTAAAAATCGACTTCTCCAACTACTAAGGATTGAGATGGAAGAGGTAAAACTCGTCGAATTGCTGTTAACCGCTGAAATCTTTAACAGATTCGAGAATCTGAGCGAAAGTGACATCCCGAGGGATATCAGAAAGATCCTATACAGCAGAGGTAGCCTAAAGAGACCCATAGTCATCAAAGAAGACATCGCAGTTAGATACGCTGGGAAGGCGATCTCGTTGCCCTTCGTCGACTTCAACCCACTGACGAAGCAGTTGAAGATAACAGCATTCGACCTCGCAGTCAAATGGCTTTCATCGAAGGGCATCGACGTGATAAGGCGAAATCCTGTTCTTGCGTTTTACTACGAGAACTTTGATTCCCTCGACGTGTCTTATGAGAATGCGAAAAAGGGAAACCTTCCGGTGCACGGAGACAAGGAGTGGCTTTCTCAAATGATTTCAGAACTCGAAAAGAACGAAGAGTTTAAAGAAATGCTGAGCTTAGTCAGGATCTTTTCGCCCGAGGAGATCGATGTGGACTTCGATTCCATAGCGTTGAACGACGAGCAGATCAACGAGATAAGAAAGATTGAAGTTGCGATCAACGAAACCGAGTATTTGAAGAGGATTGGTTTAACGGACATTGGAAAGATCCTGTTCATCGGACCTCCTGGCACGGGTAAAACGACGACCGCAAGAGCACTGTCGAAGCACCTTTACCTTCCGATTCTCGAAGTTCGCTTGTCGATGGTTACGAGCCAATACTTAGGCGAGACTTCGAAGAACATAGAGAAGATCTTCGAGGTTGCAAAGAAGTTAAGTCCTTGCATCCTCTTCATCGACGAATTCGACTACGTTGCAAAAACAAGGACGAGCGACGAACATGCTGCGATTAAGAGGGCGGTTAACACCTTGCTGAAGGCTATAGACGACATAAATCTGGTTGAGGACAGAGTCTTGCTAATCGCCGCAACAAACCACCCCTCCATACTCGACCCAGCTGTTTGGAGGAGGTTTGACAAGGTCCTCGAGTTTCCAGAGCCAGAGGAGAAGATGAGAAGGAGGATATTCGAGATATTCTTGCGGAGAATCGACGGAGAGTTCGATTTAGATGAACTCGTCAAAGAAACGAAGGGATTTACGGGCGCAGATATAAAGCTCGTGATAAGGGAAGCTGTGCTAAGGGCTTTGCTCGAGGGTAGGAAAAAAGTTTACCAAAAAGATTTGCTCGATGCGATCAACGAAGTAAAAGCAAGGTTTACGATGAAGTATGATGGTTAAACTCTTAGGCACCGGTGACTCGCCGGGAACGCCGATCCTCAACTGCCACTGCAAAACCTGCGAGGATGCAAGGAAAAAAGGGTGGGAAAGAAAGAGGTTCTCGATTCTCGTAAAAAACGGGGACAAGTTCATACTGATCGACACTTCTCCTGATCTGAGAAGGCAGTTGCTCGAGAACAACGTCGAAAGAGTTGAAGCTGTGATCTGGACTCACTCGCACTTCGACCACTTCAGCGGTTTTGGGGAGTTTTACAGGGTTCAGGGAGATGTAGAGGTTTACACGACGCCATCGATTCACGAAAGCGTTGGCAAGTTCATGCAGTTTCTAAGCTATAGGAAAAGGGAGGTCGAGGAGTTCCAGAGCTTCAAGATCTCGGACATCGAGTTCACCCTTTTCCCCGTCAACCACCCGCCCGTAGATGCGGTGGGGGTGAAGATAGAGTGGAACGGATTCAAAGTCGTCGTTACGGGAGACACGAACTCTGAGATCGACGAAAAAAGTTTATCCGAGATGGAAAAACCAGATCTGCTGATTGCAAATGCAATAGCCCCGAGCGGGAAGTTCAAGAAGCACATGAACGCAAAAGAAGCCATGCTTCTCGGCGAGCGTCTTGGAGCGAAGAAGGTCGTGCTATCTCACCTCGGTCACTTCTATCCACCCCACAGGTCTGCGATCAAGATCTTTCCAGTTGGAGAAGATTATCAAGAGTTTTACTTTGGAGAGGGAAAGCTCGATGAGTTCTTTGGGGATTGATGTAGGCGGGGCGAACTTAAAGGTCGCAGGGGAGGGAGTTGCGGATATAATCTACTTCCCGATGTGGAGAATGGCTGGAAACCTCAAGGACAAGCTCGAAGAGATCGCAAAGAGATCTGGAGCGGAGAAGGCTGGAATCGTTATAACCGCAGAACTCGCAGACGTTTTCAAGAGCAAAGAAGAGGGGATCAGATTCGTCGAGAGAGCCTGCAGAGAAGTTTTCAAGGACGTGTATTTCTTGGACGTTCACGGCAACCTTGTGAAAGAGATAAAAAACCCGAGACTCTTTTCGGCGAGCAACTGGGTTGCCTCGATCTCTTTTCTACTTTCCGAAGGTTATCGGGACTTCCTCTTCGTCGACATCGGCTCGACCACTGCGGACTTGATTCCAGTGAAGGACAGAATTATTTCAGCGCTCACCGATTTTGAAAGGCTGAAGAAGAAGGAGCTGATATACTTTGGTGTGCTGAGAACCCCTGTCTTCTACGTTCTACGAAGTTTCGAAGGGGCGAAGCTTTGCCCAGAGTTCTTCGCAATAACCGCAGACGTGTTCAGAATAACTGGCGACATAAGCGAAAAAGACTACACATGCGAAACTCCTGACGGAAAAGGGAGGAGCGTTGAGGACTGCATGCGGAGAATCGCAAGAACCGTGTGCTGTGACCTCGAAGAACTTGGAGAGGAAAAAGCTAAGGAGCTTGCAATCAACGCAAAAAAGTCGATGGTGAGAGTCTTGCGGAGAGAGATCAGGAGAAAGGTTGAGGAACACGGGCTAAAGCAAGTCCTTGCCTGCGGGATTGGCGAATTCCTCGTTGAGGAGAGCTACGAATGCGTGCGTTTGTCAAAAATCTACGGAGAATTCTCAAAGCTCTTTCCGGCTTTTGCGATGTTCAAGCTTGTCGAGAATCTCTGAATAGTATAGGATTTCGCAAGAGTGCTCCACGTAGCAAGCCTTGTTAAACGCTTCCCTCAAGCTTTTTCCAGCGGAGTAGATCCCATGTCCTCTTGCGATCACAACGCCGTTTCTGCGAATTTTTTCGGCGATCTCCTTTGCATACCCTTCCTTCCCAAACTCCTCTTTTACAACCTCGATTTTACCAAAGTAAAGCTTTCCTTCGAGGTCTAATGGTGTGATCTCGTCTTTTTTCAGGCTGAGAACTACGTTGAAAACCCCGTGGCAATGGAGAACTGCGTTGAACTCTGAGAGCTCGTAGATCTTCAAGTGCACAGCTTTATCACGGGAAGCGTTCGGAGATTCGATTGGGACAAAATCGAATTCTTCGAGGCTTTCGAGGTTGGACCCAGTCTTGGTGATCATAATTCTTCCGTTCTCTCTGAAGCTTATGTTCCCACTTGCTCCATCGATGAGCCTCGAGCGAAAAAGAAGCTTCCCAATCTCTATCGCCTCTTTTATCATGACCGCAAATCAACGAAATCTTTAAAAACCTTTTTCTATACACATATTAGTGCCCACGAGGGCTTTTTTGGGTGGAGCTATGGAGGAAAAAATCTATAAGGGAACAACGACAGTAGGATTAGTTTGTAAAGACGGCGTAGTGATGGCTACCGAAAAAAGGGCTACGATGGGGAACTTCATCGCAAGTAGAACTGCGAAGAAGATATACCAAGTTGCGGATAGAATAGCGATGACAACCGCTGGTAGCGTTGGCGACGCACAATTCCTTGCAAGGCTCATAAAGGTTGAAGCGAATCTCTACGAGATAAGAAGGGAAAGGAAGCCTTCTGTTAGAGCGATCGCAACGCTGACCTCGAACCTTCTCAACTCCTACCGCTTCTACCCCTACATCGTCCAACTCCTCATCGGGGGTATCGACGACGAGGGAGCGAAGATATTCTCAATCGATCCCATCGGTGGGGCGATCGAGGAGAGAGACATTGTAGCAACGGGGAGCGGTAGCTTGACCGCTTATGGTGTTCTCGAAGACAGGTTCAGCCCAGAGATTGGTGTAAGCGATGCGGTAGAGCTTGCGGTTAGGGCTATCTTTTCAGCAATGAAACGTGACTCTGCGTCGGGCGACGGAATCGATGTCGTGAGAATAACGGAGAAGGAGTATTACCAACTCCGAGCAGAAGAGATAGATGCGATAATCTCGAAGTTCCGAAAGTAAGATGGAGATAGATGAGATAAGGAGAAAGGTTAAGGAGCTCGTTCCGAAGAATATAAGGATTAAAGACGTGGAATTAGAGGGTCCGCTGGTAGTTGTTTACATCGAGAACCCGCAAGAGCTTGCAGAAGTTGACATCGTGAAAAAGTTGGCTAAGGAGCTGAGGAAGAGAATTGTCATCCGTCCGGATCCGAAGATACTGAAGCCCAAGGCTGAGGCGAAGGAGATAATAAAGAAGATAGTGCCAGAAGAGGCGAAGATCTCAAGCATAGAGTTCGATGAAGAGAACGGCGAAGTTATAATCGAGGCAGAGAAGCCGGGAATGGTAATCGGAAGACAGGGGATCACCTTCAGAGAGATAATGAAAGAGGTTGGCTGGAGTCCGAGGGTTGTCAGAACCCCGCCTTTAAAATCGAAGATCATAGAGAGCGTCCGTGACTACCTAACGAGTGTTAGGGAAGAGAGGCAGAAAGAGCTCAGAAGAATCGGAATGCGAATCCACAGGGCAATTCTACCAGATGGGAACTGGGTCAGGGTTACCTTCCTTGGGGGGTGCAGAGAGGTCGGGAGGAGTTGTTATCTCTTGCAAACAAGGCACAGCAAGGTGCTCATCGACTGCGGGGTTAACGTTAGCAACATCGCTGAAACGCCTTACCTTTACCTACCAGAAGTTCAGCCCTTGGACTCGTTGGATGCGGTTGTGATTACACATGCGCATCTCGACCACTGCGGACTCGTGCCACTGCTCTACAAGTTCAACTACAACGGACCGATCTACGTAACTCCGCCAACGAGAGATCTAATGGTTCTTCTCCAGCTCGACTTCATAGAGGTTGCGGAAAGGGAAAAAGAGGCGATTTACAGTTCTGCAATGGTCAGAGAGGCTTTAAAGCACACGATAACGCTAAACTATGGCGAAGTAACAGACATAAGCCCAGATCTAAGGCTGACCTTCTACAACGCTGGGCACATCCTTGGATCTGCGATTGCGCACTTCCACGTCGGCGAAGGACTTTACAACATCGCATTCACAGGCGACTTCAAATTCGAGAAGACTCGGCTCTTCGACAAAACCGCCACGAATTTCCCGAGGCTCGAGGCTTTGATCATGGAGGCAACTTACGGCGGAGCGAACGATTTGCAACCCTCAAGAGCTGAGGCGGAGCAGAGGTTAATCGATATAATCAACGAGACCGTAGAAAAAGGTGGTCGAGTCCTAATTCCAGCTTTCGCAGTTGGGAGAAGCCAAGAAGTGATGATAGTCCTCGAGGAGGCGATAAGGGAGAAGAGATTAAAGGAAGTGCCGATCTACATAGACGGAATGATCTACGAAGCGACTGCGATCCATACAGCGTATCCCGAGTATTTGAACTCGACCCTCAGAGATCTCATCTTCTACAACGGAATAAACCCGTTTATAAGCGAAAGCTTCGTTCGAGTTGATTCCGCAAACAAGAGGGAGGCTGTCATCAACGATCCGTCTCCCTGCGTGATCATAGCCCCTTCTGGGATGCTGAACGGTGGACCTGTGATGGAATACTTCAGAAACCTTGCGGAGAACGAGAAGAACACGTTGATCTTCGTCGGCTATCAAGCGGAGGGGACGCTTGGAAGAAAACTGCAAAAAGGCTGGAAGGAGATACCATTCTCAGTGGATGGAAGAAGGGAGGTCGTGAACGTCAGAATGCGTGTCGAAACAGTAGATGGCTTTTCAGGGCACTCAGATAGAAAACAGCTCATAAACTACGTCAAGTTCCTAAATCCAAAGCCCTCAAAGATCGTAACCGTGCACGGAGACGAGAACAAGTGCATCGAGCTCGCTTCGACAATATACAAGACATACAAGATCGAGACGAGGGCTCCAATGAACATGGAAACAATAAGGTTCCTTTAGTCAAGTAGGAGCTTCAAAGCCTCTACTTTCGCTCCAAACGGGACGTCTTCACTTATTATCGCTCCCCTGAAGTCGGGAAAAGCTGTCAGAATCTCGTCCGCTTGGCTTCTGCTTGTGATAATCTCCTGAATCGTGCCACTTCTTGTAACGCAAAAGAACGTTGCTTTTGCCTTGCACCTTCTCGCAATCTCCAACACCGCTTCTCCTTCCCATGAGCCAAGGCTTGCGACGAAGATGAGAGTTTCGTAGCCCTGAAGCGTCTCTAAAAAAGTGTCCAAATTCGTTTCAATCCCAAAGAAGAAGACGTCGATCTCAAGATCCTTTGTGACCGCTTCAACGATTTTCTCGTTCCTCTTACCGACGAGAACAATAGACTTGCCCATGAAAGTCTTAGCTCTGGGGGTATTAAAGTGTTTCGAGGTCTTTGGATTTCTTCCCGTAGGCATTTCTGCGCAACTCACATTCGTGTGCTTTTTCTTGATTCCCTGTTTCTCGGTAGCACTGAATCAAGTTGTCGTAGACCTCCAGAATTTTATCCGAGATCGCACTTTCAAACTTCAGCGTGGACTCAAAAAACTCTACCGCCTTCCTGGGATTTCTTTTAGCGTAGCGTTTCCCTATGTCTACGAGCATGGTTGCGTAATCCGCATCGCTGAGCTGTAAGTTCTCAAAAAGATCTCTCACAAGTAAAGAGCTCTTTTCAAGAGCTTTTTCTGCCTTTGTGTATTCTTCCTTCTTTTCAAGCATATCAGCCAGTTTTACAAGGTTCTCAGCAAGACTCTTCGCATCTTTGCTGTGGAGCTCCTTTCTCAACTCGAAAGCTTCGTTGAGAAACTTTTCTGCTTTTTTATCAAATTTGTTTATGTAAAAATTTCCAAGCTCCAAACACACAACCGCCAAAAGCTTTTTTGAGTCTTCCAGCATAAGCAGATCCTTTGCTTCTCGGTAAAAAGCCAAAAGTATCTCCTCGAACTTTGTCTCGGGAAACCCGAGAGCCTTTAAATGGTTTCTGAGCCCATTTAAGCCGTGTTTTCCGCTACCGACCAACAGCTCCGTGATCTCGGGAAACACGACGATCCTCGATTCAACGCCGAAGATTAGCTCTGAGACGTTTTTCGTCAAGAACCTTGCTTTTAAGTTTTCTACAGTTTTCTTGCTGATAGCACCAAAATTTTCGTATTCGGAGAGAACCGCTTTCATATCATCGACGTCGATCTTTTCCGAGATCTCCTTAGCGGTAGCTTGATCGAATCCTGCATCGAGCAGAACACGTATGAGCCTGAACCTCTCGAGGAACTCCATAATCGATCTCTGAAAATAATTTTAAAAATCTTTCGTGAAATAGAGCTGGCAAGCGGTTGTTGGTTAAATAAATTTTTATGGAGTTTGATCAACTGCAACCATGGACGCTGAACAACTTGCGGAAAAAGTTGGTAGCGCACCTTGGTATAAACTGCTCGGAATGAAGATAGAACTCGGGGAAACGATCTCCATTGTTCTCGAAGTTCAGGAGAGACACCTACAAGCCCTCGGCGTTGCCCATGGTGGAGTGATTGCGAGTGTCCTCGACTCCGCCATAGGGCTAAACATAAACAAGGAGCTCGTTGGCAAAAAGAAGGTAGCGGTGACTTCACAGCTCAACGTTCACTACCTAAAACCCGTAACTCTTGGAAAAATCAAAGCTACCGCAAAACCGCTTTACATAGGTTCAAAAGTCGCAGTTGGGTTTGGAGAGCTCAAAGATGAGAATGGAGACGTTCTTGCGGTTGCTACTGCAACTTTCTACATCCGTGACAGCGGTGGATTATTTCAGTAAAGCTTAAGGGGTTGAGGTGTGAGTTTTGTCCATGAAACTCGGTTTCGTTGGTGCGGGGAGAGTTGGTAGCGTAACTGCGTTCACGTGCCTTTTAAACCTCGAATTAGACGAGATTGCCTTGGTAGATGTTTTAGAAGACTTAGCAGTCGGCGAAGCGATGGATCTCTCACACGCTGCGTCAGCAATGGGAAAATTCCCGAAGATAACTGGTGGTAGTGACTACAGACTTTTGAAGGGGAGCGATGTCATCGTAGTCACCGCAGGACTCGCGAGAAAACCCGGAATGACAAGGCTCGATCTCGCTGTGAAGAACGCTGGGATAATAAAGGAGATCGCAAAGAAAATAGCGGAAAATTCTCCAGAAAGCAAGATCCTTGTTGTTACAAATCCGATGGATCTCATGACCTACGTGATGTGGAAAGAAACTGGAAAGAAGAGGGAAGAAGTTTTTGGCATGGGGAACGTTTTGGATTCCTCGAGACTTGCGAGAGTTTTGCATGACATGAATGCGAAAGTCGAAAAAGCTTGGATAATCGGCGAACATGGTGATACGATGTTCATATCGGAGAGCTTGGCGAAGTTCAGCGGAAACGTAGACTGGGGCTTTGCAGAGAAAACGACAAGGGAAGTTGCGGCAGAAGTGATAAAGAGAAAAGGAGCGACGATCTTCGGTCCTGCGGTGTCGATATACAGAATGGTAAAAGCCGTGCTCGAAGACACGGGCGAGATTATGCCCACGAGTGTCATTCTCGAAGGAGAATATGGGATAAGAGATGTTGCAATCGGAGTTCCAGCAAAACTGAGTAAGAGGGGGGCTGAAGTAATAGAGATGAAGCTGAGCATAGGAGATTTGGAGAAGCTCAGGAAGTCCGCTGAAGTTCTGAAGAGCAAGCTCAAGGAGATCGGATATTAACTCGTTTTTATAAAAATTCTTTCACCACTAATCTCAAAGCTCGCCTTGATGTTGAGCTGATCGAACAGAGTCTTTATTATCGACTTCGTGACGACTACGTTCTCCGCAACCGTCCTAAATATAAACTCACCCTCTTTGACCTTTGTGAACTCTCCCCCTCCGCCAAACTCGATCGTTTTAAGGACTTCCTCAGCCTTTTCTGCACTTTTTGCGTCCTCTTTCCACTTGTGCCACACATAGAAAAGGTTTGCAAATCCACGAATCCCCCTTAGGAAATCCTCATCTTTTTCGATCTCTTCTGGGGAGAACTTTTCTTGGATTTTCTTAAGAAGGACTCTGTAAATCTCCCTGTCCATTATGACGTATTGTCTGAGCTCAACGTTGTAAATGTGAAAAGCAAGCCTCACAAAGTCTTTTGGAATCTTCTCCATGTCGTAACCCGCAGTCTTAAAGGCTTTGAAGAGTCGGTAGTAGATGTCAAGGGCTCTCCTAAAAATCTGGCTGTAGCTGTCCATTCCCTCTTTGCGGAGATCCTCGAGCATTTCTATGTCACTATCTGTCAAGGAAATCGTTACTCGGTGGTAAAGCTTCATAAACTCAATTCGACTCACGCATTTAAAACTTTAGAATCTAAAGGTGCCGAGCTTGCGATTAGGCTTTGGCGAAGAAAAGTCTTAAATTGCTAAAAGCCATAGATAGAGTAAGATGACGAAGACTGTAAAGGACTTGCTCGTCGAGATCAGAAATGCGAGTGAGTTGGTGATAGACCTCGCCTATTCTTCAGTGCTATACGATGCCGAAGACATTGCCGAAGAAGTTCTCGAACTTGAAGCCAAGTTCTACGAGTTGCTCAACGAGCTTCGAACGATTGCTGCGCTTTCAGTCAGGAGGATCGAGGATGCAAAGAAGATGTCCGCAATCCTCCAGATTGCGAATGCGAGTCAAAAGATGAGTAGCGCTGCAGGTGATAAGTCTGCGCTCGTCCTTCGTGGATACAAGTTGCCGAAGGACATTGTGAAGCTGATCTTGAACCGATCCGAGGAGACTATACTCAAGCTCAACGTCCCCGAGAACTCGCAGATCGCAGGGAAAACGCTTGGCGAGGTTAAATTCCAGAAAGTGACAGGAATGAGGGTTATTGCAATAAAAAGAGACCTCGAATGGATCTTCGATGTAAACAGAGATACGAGAGTCATGAAGGGCGACGTTTTATTCGTGCGTGGAGACCCAAACATGGTCCCGAGGGTATACGAGTTCGTTCTTGGCGAGAAAAGAGAGCTTGAGACCGCAGTAGAACTCGAGATCCCTGAACTCGACGAAGCGGTTGACACGCTGATCGAGATGAAGAACCTCTCCGAACTTGCGGTCGATTTGGCGTATTCGTCGCTGATCTACGGAAACGAAGACGTTGCACTTGAAGTCGTTTACTTGGAGAGTCTCGTAGACAATCTGAAGTTCGAATTGGAAAAGTTAGTCCTCCTTGCGAGCAAGAAGTTGAGCGATCCTTCCACGTTGATACCAATTCTCGAGCTCGCCCATAGCTCAGAACAGATTGCAGACGCTGCGAGAGAGATAGCAGAAGTCTTGCTTAAGAAGATGGAGCTACCCTCGATCTTTAAGGATGCGATGAAGAAGGCAAACGAAGTTCTGACGATCTTTACAGTCTGCGAGAATTCGCACCTTCAAGGCAAAACTTTGGGAGAAGCGAGGGTGGAGACAAACACGGGGATGCATGTGATAGCGGTGAAGAGAAGGGGAGAATGGATAACGAGACCAACCGCAAGCACAAAGATCTTCGCCGGAGACGTTTTGATCGCAAAGGGACCAAGAGAGGGGGAAAAAGAGCTTGCGAATATCTGCGCTACAGTTACGAAACAAGTTCCTTGAGCTTTTTCACGAGCTCTCTTTTAATCTTCGAGTTCCTACCAGATTCGCACACTATGGTTCTAACACCTATTATATCCGGGGAGAGCTCCTTCAAAGTCCCTATGTGATTCCAGCCTAAATTGCCAGCGAGAGCGCAAAGCAATCCGTTTTCCTTCGCCATCCTGACGAAGTTACGCATGTCTTCGATCTTCATGTGGTCGAATATCGAGGTTCCGTCTTTTATCGCTGTATCGACCATCACAACGTCCGCACCATGCTTCGCTGAGATCGGAGGCAACTTAAGCGGATCTATCGAGTTTATCCTGTAAAAATCGCCGTATCCAGCGATCACAACTCTTTTTGCATCGTCATAATCCTTCACAGCCTTCACAACTGCCTTTATCATCTCCTCTGCTTCCAATTCGTTTTTAACTCCGTAAAGACCAACTTTTATGTAATCCGCTCCTGCAATCGCCGCTCCAAGGGCCGCGAGGCTTGCGGTTCCCGGTTTGAAGGGCATGTCTCCAGTCGTTGCGCTGACTTCTTTGCGGTATTTCTTTGCGATGTTGGCGACATCTCTTATAACCCATGGAAAGTTAGCGCCGAGAGAGCCTTCGGATGGGTTCTTCACGTCTATTATATCCGCCCCTCCCTCGATCGCCTCCAAAGCCTCGCTTAAGTCCTTCGGACTGACAAGAACGAGCATCGATAGATGTTTTTCGGCTGGTATATATGTTTTTTGAAACTTTTATATCGCCTTGCAAGAGTCTACGCATGGAAGTGAAGCCGATCAAAGTTAAAGAAGGGATGAGAGTCTCCGAACTAATCGAATCCTTCTCGTTCTCAGCGTTCAACGCTCGCAGACTTGCAGAATCCGCAAAGCTCTGGAGAAAGATGATTGAAGAGAAAGCCTTCATTTTTTTAACCCTTGCCGGAGCGATGATCCCTGCGGGGATGAGGGAAATCGTTAAAGACATGCTCGAAAAAGAACTCGTTAACTCGTTGGTTCTCACGGGAGCAAATCTCGTGCACGAGATCTGCGAAGCCCTTGGTTTTAAGCACGAAATTGGAGATGCGAATGCGAGCGACGTTGAACTTGCAGAAAGTGACATCAACAGAATTTACGACGTCTTTATCTCCACTTCCTCGTTCATGGCGGTTGAGGAGTTCCTTGCGAGTCTTTTCAGAGATCTCGAAGGTAGTTGCTCAAGTCGTGAACTCGTTTGGCTGATCGGTAGCAAACTCGAGAACTCTTTTTTAAGAACCGCATTCGATAAAAAGATCCCAGTTTTTTGCCCCACTTTCCACGACTCAATCGCTGGTCTACACTTGGCGCTTTACGGCAAAAGAGTTGTCCTCGATTACAAAAAAGACGTTTCCGAAATACTCGATCTCTGTTCGCAGAAGAGAAAAATGGGCATCGTGATCGTCGGAGGCGGAGTTCCGAAGAACTTTGCGTTACAGGCGATGTTATTGTCGAACGGATTCGACTATGCGATACAGATAACAACTGACTCTCCGCAGTTCGGTGGCTTAAGTGGTGCAACGCTCGAAGAGGCGAAGAGCTGGTGCAAGCTGAAAAAAGATGCAAAAGCTGTGACTGTTTACTGCGATGCAACGATTGCGTTGCCGTTGATCTGTTCCTATCTCGTTGACAACAAATGAACTATGATCCGCTGGGTTTACCCTGTCCTCGGTCTAATAATCCTCGCAATGCTCGGAGGACTTTACACCTTCAGCCTCTTCTACAAACCCCTTCAGGAGTTTTACGAGCTAACCGATGTTGCACCCTTGGCATTTGCGTTCTCCATCGCAACCCTTACATACTCCCTCTCCATAATCCCAGCGGGCAGTCTCTACGATAGATTGGGACCAAAGTTCCCGCTTTTAGCGGGCGCTTCTTTTATCTTCCTGGGATATCTCCTCGCAAGCACGATGAAGAGCTACGAATGGGAGACCGCAAGGACCTTCTATTACCTCTACTTAGGAGTCCTTCCGGGAATCGGAATCGCTCTTGTGGATGCCGTGCCACGTCCTCTTGCGGGAAAGTGGTTCCCCGAAAAGCCTGGGATTGTGGTGGGAATTGTTGCAATTGGGTTTGGAATAGGAGGGGCGTTGATAGCACCTCTTGTAGGCTATTTTCTGACTGCAATGGATATCTTCCACACCTTCATAGCCTTGGGTTTGCTTTACTTCGCAGTGATCTCGATCTGCTCAATTCCCATGAAAGATCCGCCAGTCAAAAAAGAAATCGTTTCGCTCGACCTTCGTGTGGTTTTAAAGAGCAAGATATTCTACAAGCTTTGGTTTGCCTTCCTCTTCTCAACGTTCTCTGGGCTATTGGTAATCGGAAACGCTGCAACGATTTTACTCGAGGGTGCAAAGGTGACACCACAGTTGGGAGAGATGATAGAGGAGTTCATGGTCATAACCTCGATCTCGAATGCTCTCGGCAGAGTTCTCTGGGGGGCTCTTCTCGACAGAGTAGGAGTTAAAAAGGCTATGTTGCTTAATTTTCTCACAAGTAGCACATCAGTAATTCTGCTCTCCCAGTTCTTCGCAACGCTTCTCGTGTTCCCACTTGCGTCGATAATCTATGCGAACTACGGTGGAACCCTTGCGATTTTTCCAGCGACTTCTTCGATGGTTTTCGGGCGAAGAGTTGCAGGACGAGCATATGGAGCTTTGTTCACCGCTTGGGGCATCTCTGGATTTATTGCTCCCTTCTTTGGAGCTTTGCTCAGAGACTTGACAAACAGCTACATCTTTGCATTCTATTCTGCATTCGCAGTAAGCTCCTTAGCCCTTGCGGTTTCGATTACGTTGCCACAAATGCGATTAAATTCTGAAAAGAGTTAAAACGACTTCGAGATCCGGGAAGTTGGCTTTGGCTTCAAGCGTAAACGCATCCCAATCTCCCTCGACTTTTTCGAGCAATCTTTTTGCAAGCAACTCTGCGATTTTATCGGCGAAAGCGTCGCTGTAGTAATCCGCAAACCCCTCGAACTTCATTCTGAGGACCAATTTTTCCCTAAAGCGATCCACACTCCCAAAAGAGAAGTTCTTCTTCATCTCATTCGCCATCAAGGCTTCAAGACGTTTCAGGTCATCTTTTGTGAACTCTTGATCTTGCATTCGTAGCTCCTCTGCGGTCAGATTCCCGATCTTCAGACCTTTGTCGTAGATCGTTACGTTGTCTATTCTTTTCCCCTCTCGTAGCCACTTGTTGTAATAGCTACCGAGATCCATTGGAGGCAGATTCTGGTCGAGAACGTAGAACTTGTCGAGAAAGACGAGCGACGCAAGGTGGTCAACTTCTTCACCGTGGAAGTCTATCAACGCCACATAGGACTTGCAGTTGTTGCTGAGCATCAAAGCGGTCGTGAGTATCGCAATATCTCCGCAGATCCCTTTCCCAAGCCTTACAGTCTCTTCTGGAGTCTGATAAAAACGCTCAGGAGTTTGAACGATCACATCTCTGCCTTTGAACGTTATCACCGGGGGCGGAAGAGAGGCTTTGACGTGGTCGTAGCGGATGTTTTCCTGAACCCATTCCAAGGTTTTCCATGCGGAGTCTATGCAATTTGCACCGTGGAGATCTAAAACGCCCGAGACTTTCTCGATCTCCTCAGCAGAGAGCGTCTTGTTTAAAGCGCACTCGAGGTCGTATCTCCAAACTTTTTCGCAGTATTCCTCTTTGCTAATTCCCCCAAGACCCAAGCAAAAAGACAAGAGCACAGCTATCAAGACTACAGCGACTCGAGAGCTCATATCGACTCTACTTCTTTTCTCAGCATCTTTTGTCTTTCCTTTGCGGTGTAACCCGTGAGCTCCTCGAGGAAGCGGTTGTAAGTTTTTATCGTCTTCAAAGCGGTCTCGTCGTCCACGAGTCTCGTTTTGGTTTCGACGAGCAAAACTTTTCCATCGAGCTTTGCCCTCAACTCCTCTATTGCACCAAAGTTCCTCACCACGTAAAAATCTCCATCTTTTTCGAAGCTTTCAAAGTGTTTTCTCAGCATCTCCTCAACTCTATGTTGCGTGGCTTGGAATCCACGTTTGAACCTATACTCCCTCATACAGGGGATTTCGATCAAGGATTTTTAAACCCATTGAAACTATCTTCATGCTCAAGATCGACGGCAGTTATGGCGAAGGAGGTGGGCAAATACTGAGAACTTCCATAGCGCTCTCATGCATAACGGGGAAGGAGGTTGAGATAACAAAGATCAGAGCAAATCGCCCAAAACCTGGTCTCGCAGCTCAGCACTTGAAGGGGATCGAGGTTGCAAAGCTGATAAGCGACGCAGAGGTTGAAGGGCTTAAAATTGGATCAACGAGGGTTGTTTTCAAGCCAAAGCGCATAAGGGGTGGGAACTACAAGATAGACATCGGAACCGCTGGAAGCGTAACGCTAATCCTACAAACAATTCTCCCACCGCTCCTTCTTGCAGAGAGACCTTCGAAGCTCGAGATAATCGGTGGAACCGACGTTGCATGGTCTCCCACGGTAGACTACTTCAGAAGGGTGACCGTAAAAGCCATTTCAGAACTCGGAGCCAAGGTTTCTGTCGAGCTAAAGGCTCGTGGCTATTACCCAAAGGGAGGGGGAAGAATTGCGATCGAGATTGAGCCTTCAAAGCTCAGCGGAAAATTCTTTGAACGCCCTGACTGCGAGATCCTCGGCATAAGCCACTGCCAAAACCTGCCAGAGCATGTGGCAATTAGGCAGAGAGATTCTGCGCTCGAATTCCTCGAAAAACACGGATTGAAGGCAAAGATTGACGTAGAAGTCCTCAGGGGACTTTCGACGGGGAGCGGGATTACGATCTGGTGTGGCTACAAAGGTGCCTCAGCGCTTGGGGAGAAGGGAAAGAGAGCTGAGGATGTCGGATTTGAAGCTGGGAAGAGCTTTTACGAAGAGTTCACGCTTCCGGGAGTTTTCGATTCCCATCTGGCGGACCAAATCATGGTGTTTTCTGCAATTGCGAAAGGTATAACGAAGTTCTCCACCACAAAGATCACAACACACCAAATAAGCAACCAATACGTCATAAACCTGTTCCTTGAGAATGCGGTGAGGATAGACGAGGAAAAGAAAGAGATCGAAATCCATGGCGTTTTCTGACGGCTCAGAACTCAAAACCATCATCACGGATCAGCGGGGTCCTGTCATCATCGCCACTCTTCATAGACCCACGGGTATTAAGCGTTTTTCATCGATCCTATCCTCCAATTGCACACATCGTTTGCGCAGATGATCCCGGATATCACAACCGCTTCTATCCCTCCGCCCGGAAACGTTGACGCACCCACCAAATACAGACCCTTAATCGGCGTTTTAAAATAAGGTCTTTTGACCCCGATTGATTGATCGAAGGCGTAGATCGCTCCTTGGGGCATGGAAGTGTATCTCTCAAGTGTTTTTGGTGTTGCGGTATCTTGAACAACTACGTGCTTGCTCAAATTGGGAATGACTTTTTCGGCTTTTTTAATCAGCGTTTCAGCGAGCTCCTCTTTCTTCTTCAAATACTCCTCCGTTCCCCTTTCTGGAAACTCGTGGTAGTTAGCACCAGTCAATATCGTGACACTCGCCTTTGCCCGTGGTGCTAAGCTCGGGTCGGCGTTTGAATTGATGACGATCTCATAGCCTTCGTCCAGGTTCTTGATGAGCGTTGGATGCTCGGAGAGATCCATGTCAACGCCAAGGAACACCATGAAACACGATGGGGACATTTTTAATCCCCTTATGTAATCGACGAATTCCTTATCCAAGTTCTCCTCCCCAACGAGCTCTAAGAACGTGACTTTGGCGTTTGCATTCGCCACGACAACAGGAGCTCTAAAGACCTTTTCTCCAACTTTTACCCCTCTAACCTCTCCTTCCTCGACCAATATCTTATCTACTTTGTGCTTGACCAAAACTCTGCCGTTGTTACCTTCGATGAAATCCCGCAGGCTATCCGCAAACCTCTGCGCTCCTCCCCTCGGGAAGTATCCCCCATGGAGGTAGTAAGCGACGCATGCGGTGAGAGCACTACTTGCGGGTGTTCTCTCAGCCTTTGTTCCGAGATACCCCAATAAGGCGCAGAGCAAGTCCTTCAAATCCTCGTTCCTAAGGTATTCGTCGAGCTTTTCTTTGTATGTCTTGCTCAACCAGTCGTAGAAATGCGGGTGTTCCCTTGGGTAGTTCAGGAGCTTTTTCTTACCAAAAACCTTCACCATCAGCTCAGGAGGTAAGGGAGAGCGGTAAATTTCCGCATCCCTATAGCATTCGTCGTAAGCTTTCTTAGCCTCTTCGAAGAAGGCGGAAATATTCTCCTTCTCATCCGGAAACATCTCGGAGAGTAGTCCCGTGAACTCCTCCAAATTCCGTGCCTCTACCTCTTTCCCCCTAAAGATGTATTTTGTCGTGTTTCTCACGAAGAGATCTTCCTTTTTCAGTCCGAGTTCTCTCAGAAGATACGTAATAGGACCCTTTTCCCACAGCCCGCTGACGTCTGATACTCCAGTGTTAAAAACAAAGCCTTTTCTTGTGAAAGAAGAGCAGTAACCGCCGACCTTGTTGTGCTGTTCTAAAACCAAGACTTTGTAGCCCCTCTTCGAAAGCAGGGCTCCGCAGGTTAAGCCACCGATTCCCGAACCGACGACGATGACGTCATACTCGTCATCTTTCTTTGGCTTTCGAGTATCTATTTCAATTCTCCAGTCGTATTTCTTGAACTCCCTTGCAACGAGATAGGCTGGTGCTTCCAAAGGAAAGACGATCGAAAAAGCTATGCCCAAGGCGATCAAAGCGTTCGAGAGAACAACTGCGAAGGGTGTCTCAAGTAAGAATAAGATTGCGTTTGCTATGAAGATCACCGCCCAAACTCCTGTGATCACACTGTTAACTGCCAAAAACAATTTTTCTTTCCAGTATACCTTTGGATAATCCCTTTTTGAGATTTGCAATGTGTAGGGTTGCCTGATGATCAAGGAAAAGATAGCCATGAGGAACAACGCCGAATAACCCAGAAAACCACTGCTATCTACGAACACGTCAAGACCAAGGATAAAAGTGCCCACCGTCGCTACCGCAAAATAGAGAACGGAAGTGACATCCATCAAGTTGACATTTCGTTTGCGGATCTGAAAAGACACGAGTAGCGAAGAGATCGCAAACGGAACGACGACGCCAAACTTGCTCCCAATTCCACACAAGCTCCAGTAGACGATCCAAGGGGTGAATGAGACGAGTATATAAAGCATGCCGGGTATTTTCATTCCATTCCCCACACTACTTTTTCACAGCCAATTTAAACTGTGCTATGGTCGCTTATAAACGATTTTGGAGACTCATCGAGCATCGGAAAAAATTTATGCAGAGTGAACTAAATTAAACAATAAAAGTAAAAAGTGATCCGAGATGCCTTCAGTGGATTACGTTGTCATTGGTGCAGGGTTTGCAGGCTTGCATTGCGCAAGGAAACTAATAGACAAAGGTTTTAACGTCTTAGTTTTCGACATGCGTGAAGCTGGAGGCGAACTTGCTGTTTTCTCGAAGTTAGGCGAGTTTGCGAAAGAATACGAAAAATATATAAAAAAAGTTAGCGAGCTGAGAGAAACGATCCCCGTCGAGCTCGGGACTGTCATAAAGTCCAAGCCAGTAATAGTCAGCTCTAAAAACGGCTTAAAGAGGTTTGAAGCAAGAAGGGCACTACTATGCACAGGTGCAACTGATTTCTTACCAATAAAGCTCAACGTTCTTGGAAAGAAGATCTCCGGAATCTACACCCTCGACCATGCATTGAGGGCGGTTGCAGAAAACAAAAGGATTGGGGAAAAAATACTCTTCGTCTGCAAAAGGGAGCCAATAGTGGACTTGGCGGTCAAGCAGTTCACAGAACTAAATTACACGATCGAAGTCGTTGAAGTTGGCGAGAACATCGAGGTAAGCGGAGAAAAAAGGGTCGAGGAAGTGGAAGTAAACGGTGTGAAATACAAGTGCGACGCAATCGTCTTTTACAATGGAAGAGAGCCATTTAATCCGCTTAAGCTCAAGGGGACACCAGTTGGGAACATCGCAGTTTGTTCCTACGACTACTCAAAAGTTGAGGAGCACGTGAAGAACTTTCTCGCAAAATTTTGAACATTTTGAAATTTGATTTAAATTTAAAGCAGTTTTAAACGAAAATATTTTAATCCCCCCGCTGACGGAGACACGGTGATGTTATGGATATAAAGAAGGTTGCAGTTTTGGGCGCAGGGGACATGGGGCACGGGATCGCAGAGGTGTGCGCAATCGCTGGCTACGAAGTGACAATGAGGGACATAAAGCAAGAGTTCGTCGATAGGGGGATGGAGAGGATAAAGCAAAGCTTGCTGAAGCTTCAAGAGAAAGGCAGAGTGGAGAACGCCGAAGCGGTTCTTTCAAGAATAAAGCCAACCGTAGACCTTGCGGAAGCAGTTAGAGATGCGGACATAATAATCGAAGCGGTTCCAGAGGTCTTTGAGATAAAAACACAGGTTTTCGCTGAGTGCGATAAACTCGCAAAACCTGAGTGCATTTTTGCAAGCAACACTTCGACGATGAAGATCACGGATTTGGCAAAGGCAACGAAGAGAGAAGACAAGTTCGTTGGACTGCACTTCTTCAACCCGCCCGTGCTCATGCAACTCGTTGAAGTTATCAAGGGCGAAAAGACGAGCGATGAAACGATTAAGATTGCAGTTGACTTCGTGAAGAAGATCGGAAAAGTTCCAGTAGTCGTGAAGAAGGACGTCCCCGGATTCATCGTTAACCGTGTCCAAGCCCCAGCGGGAGCTTTGCTCATGGCTATAATAGAGAAGGGAATTGCAACCCCAGAGGAAGTGGATGCGACGATTCGAAGAATGGGGCTACCAATGGGTCCCTTTGAGCTCATGGACTTCACTGGCATAGATGTGTTCTACCATGCGAGCAAATACTATGCGAAAACGATAAGCCCGGACTACGAACCACCGAAGATACTCGAAGACATGGTAAAGGCAAAGAACCTCGGAAAGAAAACTGGGAAAGGTTGGTATGACTGGAGCGCTGGAAGACCGATAATTGACTCGAGCAAAGCGACCGATAAGATAAACCCGTTTGATTTCACGATTGTCGAAATAAACGAAGCTGTGAAACTCGTTGAAATGGGAGTTGCGGAGCCAGAAGAGATCGATCTCGCAGTAAAGCTTGGGTTAAACAGACCATTTGGTCCATTCGAGATCGCAAAGTCTCTCGGACAAGATCAAATCCTTAACAGGCTCAATGAGCTTGCGAAGCAGTTTGGAAAGAAGATATTCGAGCCTGCGGAGACCATAAAGGCTGGAAAGCTCATGGAACTGATCGAGAAGAAGGAAAAGAAGGAGGAAGCAAAGGAAGAGGGTTTCAAGACGATAAAGATCGAAAAACTCGAGGGCGGAGTTACGAAGCTCATCTTGAACCGCCCAGACAGATTGAACACGATATCTCCAGAGCTCTTGGATGAGCTCGATAAGGCGATAACGCAACTCTGGAACGACAACGAAACGAGGGTCATCGTTATAACTGGCGCAGGAAGGGCATTTTCTGCGGGCGCAGATCTGACGACGCTGATTACGCACCCGTTTGACTTCCTTGAGCACAACAGAAAAGGAGAGAGGATATTCAGGAGGCTCAGCGAAATTCCAAAGCCCGTGATCGCAGCGATCAATGGCTATGCGCTTGGCGGTGGGCTTGAGATTGCGATGTCGTGCGACATAAGATTGGCGAAGAAGTCCGCAATCATTGGACTACCAGAAGTGACCCTCGGCTTGATCCCAGGCTGGAGCGGGACGCAGAGAATGGCGAAGCTCATTGGTATAAGCAGAGCGATGCAGTTGGCTTTGACTGGGGAGAGAATAACTGCAGAAGTTGCGGAGAAGTATGGGCTGATAAACAAGGTCTTCGACGACGACAAGTTCGAGGAAGAAGTGATGAAGTATGCAAGAGAGATCGCCGAACGTTGTGCCCCGATCTCGATGGCTCTGATCAAGAGACTCGTGAACAAGGGCGGAGAGGTTCCAATGGACATCGGACTCGAATGGGAGTGCACCGCAGCGGGAATTTGCTTCGCAACCGAAGACTTGCGAGAAGGGATTTCCGCTTTCCTAAGAAAAGAGAAGCCGAAGTTCAAGGGCAGATGATGGTGTAAATCCAATTTTTTGTTTTCTCTTTTTAATTCCGCCTCGCCGACCGCAAGCTATTTAATTTTCACAATCTAACGTTATGATGGTGATCTTGAAAGTTGTCTACGTTGTAGCGGTAGCCTTCGTAGCTCTGCTGTTATCCTTTGTGTCTACCAACGTCGCTCTAAGCACTTATGAAAGCTGGGTCAACTACAAGAGTCCCTTTGCTAAGATTCTCCAAGACGTTGAGCCCGTAAGAGTTCACGGAGAGCCTATAGCGAGGCACGTGGTCTTCGTATTGCTCGACGGTTTGAGCGTCGACACCCTTATGGATTTAAGCAGTGAACACTACGAGTTAAGGAAACTGATCTCAGTGGGAGCCTTCTATCCAAACGGTTTAGCCAACACGCCTACGTATTCAGTTCCCGCAAGAGCGTCGATACTAACTGGAGCTCCGCCGGAAGTCAACGGCGTGCTTTCCAACGACTTCAAGGGAGTTTTGAGTATTGACAGCCTTCTAAGGTCTGCGAAGGATGAGGGGTTTACGATCGTGTGCGTTGGAGACAAGTCTGTAGAGATGCTTTTCTCGGGTCTCATAGATGAGAGCTTTGAAATCGAAGAAGGTGGCAATCACGGAGCCTTAGCTCTGACCGAGGGCTTAAGACTCTTCGAGAAGTATTCTGAGGCTGGAAACAAGGTTTTCCTTTGGATTAGCGTTGCAGACATTGACATGGTTGGTCATTTGGGTGGCGGTAGCAAAAGCTCGGAGTATAACGCCACAGTCGTTAACACTGGTAAGCTCGTGCTTGAGTTCGTGGAGTCTTTGGTTGGAAAAGATGCTCTAATCGTGTTGCTTAGCGACCACGGTTTCAAGAGGGTTGGACACCACGGGGGCTCAGAGCTCGAGGTTAGGAGGGTTTTCACACTATTCATAGGCTCTGGGGTTAAACCCGGGTATTATGATGTCAGCTACACACACAACGACGTTGCTCCCACGACTGCAATGCTCTTGGGGCTGAGATTGCCTGCGCAGTCGATGGGCAGAATTTTGGTCGATGGTTTTAGCGTCCCAAGAGAAGAGGTCGAAGAGTATAGCGTTGCCTCAAAAGAGCAAGCTTCCAGAGTCGTAACCGCAATAGGAGAGAGCTATGGAGTAAAAATGAGCGTTGATGATCCTTGGAACTCGTATTCCATGGTGAAGAGCAGACTTTACAGCGAAGGCATGGCTTTGAGACTTGCTTTGGTGTTGATCTTAGCGATCCTAATGTTAGCGGGATTATACGTTTCCCTAAGGGTTCATCCTTTGGACAAGAAGCTCTTAACCCTTACAGCGATAGGATTCGCAGTTTATGAGATGACAGATTTGATAGCTTACTCACTGTGTAGCGGACCCACGAGTCTCTCGGACATCCTATCGCTGGGAGAACTCCTGGACAAAACGAGGGTTTCAGCGATCACAGCTAGCATAACTTCGGCAGTCTTCTTGGGCATGGTGGAGTTAACAAGGTTTAGAGTTGGTCTCTCGAGGATCTTAGCCTCTACCGTTACGGTGCCACTATTAGCAATGATGCTCGGGCTTGCGTTCGCAACTACTTTCTACATTGACTACGGCTCAACGGTAAGATTCCCTCCACCGGATTGGAACGGTGGATTCATGTTCTTCGTCTTCCTCATGAAGACTTCGTTCACGGGTCTCGTGGGAGTGCCATTGATGGGAAGCATTGTGGTGGCGTTCTCCATCGTGGGCTTTTACATTCACCGAGTGCCAAAGAAGTGAACTTAGATCTCTTTTACCTCCTCAACAAAAACCTTTTCGCCGTTTTGAACACTTTTAAGCTTTGAAATATCGCAGAGCAATTTGCCAATCACATTAACTGCGCTTGCCGGGCGAATGAACTCGTCGCTTATTGGTGTCTTTCCAAAGAATAGACACAAAGCTCTTCCTGGAATCCAATACGCCACGTCTCCAAGCTCAACGATTTCCTTGCTGTTCTCCTTTTCCACGCATTTGGCTTCGGTTTCGAAGTATATTTCGTCTCCCCAACGATTCGCTATCGCTTCGATCGGCAACGCTTTTCTTATCGCTTCAACTGTTCTCGGTGCAATGTCTTCGTAGATTTCCGCAATGCATTCCACGCTCTCAAACTTGAACCTGAGCCTCATAACAAACACCTATATGTTGAACTCGTAGCCAAATTTTCGAATAAAGTCGTATCCATCTCTAAAACTCTTCTCCGCTTCAAACTTAAGGATTGCGAAGTTTGCAAGCCCATAGGGATTTGCACAGGAACCAATTGTGACAACCATTCCGTCTTGCTCGGCTTTCAAGACCTTGTAGGGTTCATGCGATCTGACCACGATCCTAAGTCCAAGGTTATCCAAAAGACGCTGAGTGGCTTTTTTGCCGAAGAAGAACATAAAACCTCTCCTGTAGTTCTCTCCGCATTCCTCTTTCTCCCAAGGATCGTTCCACATCATCTGGAGCGAAATTTCTTCGCCTGGATTCCTGAGGAGCTTTTTGCTCACTTCTACACAGGGAACCCCGCCGTGAACCATGAAGATCTCGTTGTTTAAGATTGCAGAAACTGGCATCCTTTCCCAAAAGCTCCTTAAGGCTTCGTATATCTCTTCGCCGTTTTCATAAGCGCTCAACTGAAAAGGAAGCTCGTGCGGGTAAACGTCTTCGCTCTCATGGTTTCCACGTAGGAGAAAAGCTTTGCCCTCGAGGAACATTGAGAGAACCTTCTCGTATACTTCCACTGGGTAATCGCCACGGTCTGCGTAATCGCCGAGAAAAATCGCTTTTCCTTCGATCTCTCTTTCGATTATTTCGAGCGCTTCGATGTCGGCGTGAATATCTCCGATGATCGTGCAAACTTTTTCCTCGATTTCAAGCATTCTCTCGCCTATCAAGCTCTTCGCTTCATCAATCATCTCGATCAGATCCATATGAAAAGACTCATAAACCCTTATATAATTACTCCGCACAGTTTTAGCGATGAAACACTTGATCTCGATCGAAGATTTGAGCAAGGTCGAGATACTGAGAATACTCGATAAAACTGAGGAGTTTGAACCTGTTGCCCTTGGGAAAAAGAGTTTAGACGTTTTAAGAGGAAAGATTCTTGCTAACCTCTTCTTCGAGCCATCGACGAGAACGAGAATCAGTTTTGAATGTGCGATGAAAAGGCTTGGAGGTGAAGTTATCAATGTCTCCACGCAAGAAGTTAGTAGTATGGCAAAAGGGGAGACGCTTGCAGACACGATAAGGGTTATCTCGAACTACTGCGATGCGATAGTGATCAGGCATCCATTGGAAGGGGCTGCAAGGTTCGCTGCGGAGAACGCAACAGTTCCAGTTATCAACGCAGGAGATGGCGCAGGGCAGCATCCTACGCAGACGCTTCTTGACCTTTACACGATAAGAAAAGAACTCGGAAAAATCGACGGAACAAAGATAGCACTTGTTGGCGATTTGAAATACTCAAGAACAATTCATTCCCTAATCAAAGCCCTTACGCTCTTTAAAACCAGGATCTACCTAGTTAGCCCCGAAGGTCTTGAACTGCCACAGGAGTTCCTTGAGGGGCTCTCGGGAGAGATGGAGAAGGCTAAACTCGAAGAAATCGTAACAGATGTGGACGTAATATACGTTACGAGGATTCAGAAAGAGAGATTTCTTGACGAGGAAGAGTATCGGAAGGTTGCGAAGAGCTACAGGATAACGGCGGAGATCGTGAATAGAATGAAAGACGAGGCGATAATCTTACATCCCCTACCGAGAGTTGACGAGATCGCAGTCGAGGTGGACTCGATGAAGCAGGCGAGGTATTTCAAGCAAGCATTTTATGGAGTCCCAGTTAGAATGGCGATACTCACCGAGGTGATGTTGTGAAAAAAGAGCTCGTGATAAGCAAGATAAAAGAGGGGACTGTGATCGACCACATAAACGCTGGCAGAGCCTTGCTTGTGCTAAAAATCTTGGGGATTGATGAGAACACGAAGGAAACAGTTTCGCTTGCTTTGAACGTCCCAAGCAAGAAGATGGGGAAGAAGGACATAGTAAAGGTTGAGGGTCTATTTATAAGTGAAGAGAAGCTGAACAAGATTGCGCTAATCGCTCCAAATGCTACGATAAATCTGATAAGGGACTACGAGATCGAAAAGAAATTTAAGGTAAAGCCACCCGAAGTCGTAAAGGGAATTCTAAAGTGTCCAAATAGAATGTGCATCTCCAACGCAAGGGAGCCTGTGGAGAGCATTTTTTACGTGGCTATGAAGAACAACGAAGTCGTTGCAAAATGCCACTACTGCGGTAGAAAGATCACAGATCTCGCGAAGTTCATCGTGTAATAAAAAAATTTAGGATCGTTTTCTCTCCAAGAAATCGCCGATAATCGTGCCAACGATGAAGAACAGGGCAAAGATCACCGCAATTATTAAAAACGCAATTGTAGTTCCGATCGTCGCTCCAACCACCGAGACACCTGGGGCAAGGATTCCGATTAGCAAACCAAAGACGACACCGAGGATCACTCCGGCGAGGATACCCTTCTTCATTATCGCCATTCTGTCCTCTTTTCCAGGTCTAGTGTAGCCGTAAACAATTCCAAGGACCAACAATACCAAGGCTATCCAGAAATCCCAAGCCATGGAGATCAAAAAACGAATCGCCATATAACCCTTTCCAAGCTTGAAGAAGAAATATATCACTTAGAACAAACATGCGATATGCAAATTGAACGAAAACTCTTCAAAAGTCTCGATGGAAAAGACGTCCCAGCGTTCTCTCTGCGAACAAAAAGCGGAAACTCGTTGGTTCTTATACATGGATTTGCTTCTTCGAAGGACGAGATGCTCGGAATTGCATACAAAATTGCAGAAAAGGGATACGACGTGTTTGCAATCGATCTCCGTGGACATGGAGACAATGAGAACGAGTTCGACGAGAACGTTCTTGAAGATGTCGAAGGGGTAATTGCAGAGCTTAGAAAAAGCTATGAGAACGTTTTCACATTCGGACACAGTCTTGGGGGTCTGCTGAGCTTAAAAAGTTCCTCAGACTTTGCTTTTGCGGTGTCTCCGCCCTTGATGGCGAAGGTCGTTTCAGAGGTCGAGTTCATGCTCCTCGTGCATGCCTGCAAAGTTAAGGAGAGAGGAGAAGCGATCTTCGAGATCCTCAAAAAGCTAAACCCTCCAGAAAGGAGGGAGAAGGCGATCATATTTTACGGGAAAGGCGAATCGGATGCGTTGAAGCTTATGATAAAAAAGTGGGCTGAAGGGAGAGACGTGAAGATCGTTGAGCTCGAAGATAAGCAAGCGTCGCTACCGCAAACGCAAGTCGACGCAGAAAAGCTCAAGCTTTACATTCCAAGGTTCGTGAGCCATCAGGCGGTGATCCATTCAAGGAGATTACTCGAGTTTCTTTGAGTAAACGAGACCCCTCTTTATTCCCCTCCTGCTCAGCACAACGCCAGAGGAGTTGCGATGCTGTACTGGAACATCTTCGAGGTTCATCCTCACGCAGTATCCATCCCTGCTCAGCAGAAATAGATCTCCTGAACCACAGATCTCTGCAAACGCTACTTTTCCAGTTTTCTCTGTCACCTTGTAACCCACAACTCCCTTTGCTCCACGGTTCATAGTTCTGAACTCAGAAATGTTGCATCTCTTACCATAACCATTTTCGCTTGCGATCAAGAGCTCATTGCCATTCCCAGATGCTACGAATGCTATGGTGTCGTTTTCACGCAAACTCATTGCAATCACTCCCTTTGAACTTCTCGAATAGAGCGGAATCTTCTCTGCGTTTACTCTCAGCACGTAGCCATTTGAAGTGATCAGAAATACATCGTCGCCTTTAAGCAAATCCGCAAAAGCTATTTTTTCGGTTGAAGCTATGATTCCAGCTCTTTTTGCGTTCTTGAATTCTTCAAGCGAGACTCTCTTGATATGACCTTTTTCCGTCACAATGATCGCAAAGCCCTCGAAATCTCGAACTCCAAACGCTGAGACTATTTTTTCATTTTCAAGCCTTATAAATTTTTTCAGCGAGACGCCATTTGCAGTTCTATCGAGCTTTGGAATCTCTTCTACGTCAACCCAAAAGGCTCTTCCGCTGTCTGTAAATATCAGGATCTTTTCATCGCTCCTGCAAGTTTTAAAAACCGCAATCTCGTCGTTTTCGTCGAGTTGCGTTGCTATAACCCCAACTCCTCCTCTCTCCTGTTTCTTGAACGCACTGAAGTCGACTCTCTTAGCAAATCCCGCTGAAGTCATGATTAAAATCGTCTCCTCAACTTCCCTGAAATCCTCGGCCTTTGCGACGATCCTCGTTCTTCTGCTGTCACCATACTGCTCCTTTATTTCCTTCATCTCCTTAACTACGATCTCATCGATCTTCTTCGGATCTGAGAGGATTTGCTCCATCTCGTTCACACTTTTAACGAGCTCTGCGTGTTCAGCGATCAAGGCTTCGATTTCAAGGCTTGTCAGCTTCTGTAGTCTCGTCTGGAGGATCGCCTCAGCTTGGGCTTCGCTGAGGTTGAATTTTTCCATCAACGACTTCTTAGCCTCCGAAGGCGATTTTGAAGTCCTTATGATTGTAATTGCTTCATCGAGGTTCTCGATCGCTATCTTAAGCCCTTCAACGATGTGCAGTCTTTCCTTCGCCTTCTTGAGCTCGTGCGAAATTCTTCGCTTTGTAACGTCTCTCCTATGATCAACGAAGCATTGTATAAGCTCGAGGAGGTTCATAACCTTTGGTTCGCTGTTGTGCAACGCGAGCAAGATGATTCCAAAAGTCGTTTCGAGATTTGTGTGAGTGTAAAGCTTTCTAAGAGCTGAGTTCGCAGAACCTTTCAGCTCGATCACGATTCTTATACCTTCTCTGTCCGATTCGTCTCTGATCGTCTTGACTTCTTCCATCTTTCCCTCTTTGACCAACTCTGCAATGCTCTCGATCAATCGAGCCTTGTTCACCATGTATGGAATCTCTTTTATCACAATGCGATCTTTCTCAACCTCGACCGTCCCACGGACGATGATTTTTCCTCTTCCAGTCTTGTAAGCCTCTTCAATACCCTCTGTTCCAACTATTTCTCCACCAGTTGGAAAGTCTGGACCTTTTATAAATTTAATTAAATCTTCAACCTTGGCATCTGGATTTTCAATGCAAAAGATCACAGCATCGCAAACTTCTGCGAGGTTGTGAGGAGGAATATTTGTGGCCATCCCAACTGCAATACCGCTTGAACCGTTTACAAGCAGATTTGGAATCTTCGAGGGTAGCACGAGCGGCTCTCTTAACGTTGCGTCGAAGTTTGGCATGAAGTCGACGGTCTCTTTTTCGATGTCTGCAAGCATCTCTTCGGCTATTTTCGCAAGCCTCGCCTCAGTGTAGCGCATCGCAGCAGGTGGATCACCGTCGATGCTCCCAAAATTTCCTTGCCCCTCGATCAACGGATATCGCATCGTGAAATCTTGCGCTAGTCGAACAAGCGCATCATAAACCGCAGCATCGCCGTGTGGGTGATACTTACCAAGGACTTCTCCAACGATTCTCGCACACTTCCTAAAGGGCTTATCGCTGCGAAGCCCCATTTCGTGCATTGCGTAAAGAATCCTTCTCTGCACAGGCTTTAGACCATCACGAGCGTCTGGCAAAGCTCTCCCTACGATCACACTCATCGCGTAATCGATATAAGAGCTCTTCAACTCCTCTCCGATGTCCCTGATTATCTCCACAAAAGAACTTGGCTGGAAAGATTTAAATGGGTTCCCCTGACTTCATGCATGGATGAAAAAATTGGCATGATCGTGGAGCGAACGGTTAAAAAGATTCTTTCCCCTTATCCAATCCCTCCCGCAATAGAAGTTGTGAACTACGTGAACGAAGCTGTGTCCAAGATCGTGAATGGGATTGTGGAGAGATATCAAAACAAAGATGCGAATTTCGACGATGCGATCGAAGACCTAATGCGTTACTTGGCAACGGACAGAAACTTCTCCCCAAGCGAAAGCCTTAGGATCTTGGGCGACTTAAAGAAGGAGATGAGAAAAGAGTTTCATCTCAACGAGAATGAGACGATTAAACTCTACGAAATCGTAGACGAAGTTCTCTACAAAGCCTTCGAGTTTTACTACAGCTGCAGGGCAAAGATTTTCGAGCTCAGGCTAAAGGAGAAGGACAGAGATCTGGAGATCATGCGTAGGATAATAGAGTTCTCGAACATCGCAGGCGAAGAGTTTCGAAAAGATTAATAAGTCTTTGGATTTCTTTCAGCATGAAGCACTTGATCTCGATCTCAGATCTGAGCCCAGAGGAGCTCCTCTCAATCCTCGAGCTTGCAGAAAGGCTGAAAGAAGAACGCAAAAAAGGGATTTTCAAAGAGCTATTGAAAAATAAAACTCTTGCGATGATATTCGAATTGCCCTCGACAAGGACTCGTGTATCGTTCGAGGTTGCGATGCTCGAACTCGGCGGTAATGCGCTTTACTTGAACTGGAACGACCTACAACTTGGCAGAGGGGAGCCGATAAAGGATACTGCGAGAGTTATGAGTAGATACGTGCACGCTGTTATGATGCGTGTCCGAAGGCATGAGACGATAGAGGAGTTTGCGAGGTTTTCGTCGATTCCTGTGATCAACGGACTCAGCAATCTCGAGCATCCTTGCCAGATAATCGCAGATCTGCTCACGATAAAGGAGAAGAAGGGACTAAACGGGATCAAGATAGCTTGGGTCGGCGATGGAAATAACGTCTGCAACTCGCTCATTTTAGCCTCGACGATGTTGGGAATAGAGATTTCAGTTGCCTGCCCAGAGGGTTTCGAGCCAAATCCCGAGATCCTAAGAAAAGCCAAGAGCTTCAGGGAAGTTAAGATTCTCAGAGACCCAAAGGATGCCGTCAAAGATGCGGACGTTATCTACACGGACGTCTGGGCGTCGATGGGGCAAGAAGCGGAGAGAGAAAGAAGGTTAAAGGTCTTCAGGAACTACCAAGTGAACGAGGAGCTTGTCTCGATTGCAAAAGATGCGATTGTCATGCACTGCTTACCAGCGCATCGTGGGGAAGAGATAACAGACGAAGTTATTGAAAGTGAAAGAAGCGTTGTCTTCGATCAGGCTGAGAACAGACTGCATGCGCAAAAAGCGATCTTGTTAAAGCTCATTTCTTGAGCGGGAGATACATGTCGAACTCGTGATATGGTGCGACGACTTCGAATCCGAGTTTTTTATAAACGTGTATAGCTCTCGTATTCGTCCTCTCGGTTACGAGCGTTATTCCATCAAATCCAGCTCTTTTGCAGTATTCGATGATAAGCTTCATCATCTCCTGCCCTAAGCCTCTGTTCTGGTAATTTTGATGGACAAATATCGTGAGATCGACACGATTTTTGTCGTCTGGGACTATTACGAGGTGCCCGACGATTTTCCCGCCCTTCTCTGCGACGATCGCAAATCCATTTTTAGCAAGGTAGTCTATCCAAGTTTCGATCCCACTTTTCGTCAGCGGTGGCAAGCCAAGGCATCGATAATCGGGATCGTAGTTCTCATACATCTCGATCAAAGCTTCACGATCTTTTTCGTGATCGTATTGCCTAACCAATATCTCTTCTCCCGTTTTGTCCTTCACGATCCTCGCCTGAAAAGACGGGAACAGCACTGTTGCCATTGAATTAAATTTTGTTTTCGGAGTTTAAAATTTTTTGCGGTATATTAATCCTAATATTGTGATCTATGCGTTAAAATCGCTCAAGCTTAAAAATCAAGCATTTTGATAAAACTTATCAATAAACGCTCCTACCCTCGATCTCTCCGACGAGATTCTTCTTCACGAGTTCTTTCGCAGTTTCTAAGTCGTAGTTGCCGAGTAAAAACATTAGCTTAACAAGCGCAGTCTCCGGGAGCATGTCTTCGCCCTCTATTACTCCGACTTTCAGCAAATCTCTACCGGTGTCGTAGACACGATCGCAGACTCTACCAAAAAGGCACTGCGAGGTCATGACCACCAACGAGTCTTCGCAAATTCTTTTCAGAGTTTCAATCCAATCCGTCGAAACGTGCCCCAAGCCTGTGCCTTCGATGACGAAACCACGGTAACCCTTTGAATGGAAGAACTCCAAAACGTCGGCGCTTAGCCCGGGGAAGAATTTTATGAGAGCAACTCTTTCCTCAAGCTTATCTTTGAGCTCAAGCTTTCTTTCTCCACGCTTAAATCGCCAAGAGAGCCACTCGATTTCTAAGGATGGGTAATTTATCCTTGCAACTGGCTTTGCGTTTATCGATTGAAAGGCATCCCTTCGAGACGTGTGCATCTTCCTAACCTTAACACCACGATGCGCATAGCAGAAGTCGTCGCTCGTCGAGCCGTGCATGCAAACCAAAACCTCGCCAACATCGCTAACGCTGAGTTTCGCTGAACAAAGAAGGTTCATCGTGGCGTCGCTACTTGGGCGATCGCTACTTCTTTGTGCTCCAACGAAAACAACTGGTTTCGGAGTTGAGAGCATAAAAGCAAGGGCTGAAGCTGAGTAGTGCATCGTGTCAGTGCCATGCGTAACGATGACACCTTCATAGCTTTTGAGCGATTCGTAAACTCTACGTGCAAGCTCTATCCAATAAGCGGGTTTCATGTTTTCACTCAGAATGTTGTAAACGAGCTCTGCAGAAACGTTGCAGATCTCCGCAATCTCCGGAACTTCCGAAGCTATTTCCTCAGCGGTGAATTGGCTCGTAACAGCACCGGTTCTGTAGTCAACTTTGCTCGCTATTGTGCCCCCGGTGGAGATTATTTTGACGTCAGGCAAACCTTCTCTTCTCAAGAGCTCTCGCTTTACTTCGACTTTTTCAAGCTCTCCAAGAACTTCGAGGAGCTCGTATTCGACGAAACCAACGTTGTATCCGTTGTCGAGCTTTAAGACCAAGTTGCCAGTGAAGCTCGGCATCACAATACCTTCGAATATCTTTCCCTTAGCCCTAATCCTAACCCTTTTCCCAGTTAACACGAAAAACCCCTCCGATTTTTTCAACTTCACTCTCCAACAATCCCAGCCTTGCTTTGATCCTTTTCTTTACCCGCAAAACTTCCCTTCTATGCTTCAAAATCTTTTCTTTTCGAACCCCTATCATTCTCGCAACCTCTTCTTTCGAAGTTCCGCCAACGATCTTCCTCCTCTCAACCGCTTTCTTTACGTCTATTGCATCCAAAAGTTTCGATTCATCAAGCTTGATCTCGTAACCGAATTCTCTTGCGATCTCCTCGACGCTTTCAGCTGTAACATCGAATCCCTTCGAAACTAATCGAGCAACGATCTTATGCGCATCTCTAAAAGGAACTCTGAAGTCCCTGACGAGCATGTCTGCGATTTCAGTTGCAATCGAAAAACCTTCAATCGCCTTAGCTTCCAAAACTTCTTTGTTGAACCTCAACCCCTTAAGCATACCGTTCAAAACTCTGAGCGAAGCTTGCGTTGCCTTTAAGGTCTCGTAGAGAATTGCGTTCATCTCCTGAAAGTCCCTGTTGTAGCTGAACGGCAGTCCCTTGTAAATCGACATCGCAGAAGTTAGGCTACCGATCATTTTTCCAGCTTTTGCTCTGAGAAGCTCAGCGACATCTGGGTTCTTTTTTTGTGGCATGATGGAAGAAGTAGAGGAAAACTCCTCCGGAATGTCGACGAAGCGGAGAGTTGAGAAGATTATTAGCTCCTCAGCGATCCTCGAGACGTTCGTCATGAGCATTGCACAGCTGAAGATCGCTTCTATCAGAAAATCCCTCGTAGAGACTGCGAACTCGCTGTGCTCTAAAACGCCGTCAAAGCCGAGGAGTTTTGCAACGAAGCCACGATCCAAGTTGTAGCTCGTAGATGCAAACGCAGAGGCGCCGAGCGGGCATAGGTTCGACCTCTTGAAGGCTTCGATAACTCTTTCGAGATCCTTTTCAAGAAGCTCGTAGTAAGTTAGCAGATGGTGCGAAAGCCTTGTGGGCTGGGCGAATTGGAGATGCGTAAACCCCGGCATGATTGCGTCGTTTTTCTCAGCTAAATCCAAGATCGTCGCTTGAACCTCTAAAATGTTCTCAGCAATCCTGAGCAGATTGTCCCTTGCGAACAACCTAAGACAAGTCGCAACCTCGTCGTTCCTCGATCTTCCCGTGTGCATCCTTTTTCCTTCCTTCGTGATCTCCGTAACCTTTGCCTCGATTGCCTCATGGATGTCCTCGAACTCTCTACTGTAGCCCTCTTTTAGAACCTTAGCCAGCGCATTTACTATCTCGACCGCTTCCCGGCTTGTGAGATAGCCACCTTTGTGCAGGCAAAGGACGTGCGCAACGTCTACGAGGATGTCGTAGTAAAATATGTTCGGATCGTGTTCCATTGAGCTCGTGAACTCCAGCGCTTCCTTATCCATTTCCTTTAGCCTTTCTTTCCTGAACATCAAACCCATCTCGCCCCGTTTTCGAACGTCTCCTTCTTCCATATCGGAAGTTCGGTTTTCATGAGCTCCACCGCAAGGATCAGCGGAGCCCAGATGTCTTTTCTATGCTGTCCAGCGACTGCGATGTAAACAATGTCCTCGCCAGGCATAACCACGCCGAGTTTGTGGAAAAGCTTTACATTTCTAATCCCGGGAAAACGTTTAACGTTGTTTTCGAGTTCCGCAACTTTTTCTGCGAGAATCTCCTTGTATGCTTCGTATTCGAGCATTTTCACCTTTTTTCCCTCAGATACGCCCCTCGCAACGCCGATGAAGATTCCGATGGCTCCGCAGTCTAAGGCATTTTTCTTCACTTTTTCAACCACGCTTTTCAGCGTTTCTATTTCTGGTGCGTTAAGAACGTCTTCGAGTTTCGTGGCTTTTGGTATCTTTACACCCATCCCCTTCTCGAGCCCCTCTACTTCGAGATCAAACCCCTTAAGAATTGCAAAGTCGAAACCGAGATCTGCAAGACATTCCAAGGCTTCCTTAAGATTTCTCGTGTCTGCAGTTATCTGCAGTGATTCTCCGAGCTTTGCGCAACACTCGTTCTTCCCATTTTTCACGACGAGAACCGCTTTCCCAATCTTCTTTACCTCCTCAAAAATCTTTTCATCCCCAACAGCGATCTTCAAAGCTCTTCACCTCCATAGAACAGAAAATCGGTTGAACGACGTGGTGTTTGAAGCTAATCCTTTCCCCCTCGACTTCGATCTCAGCGCAACTCGCAACAGACATCCTCGGCTGAGTTGGGCTTCCCGGGCAAATGGCGACAATTCCTTTTCTTTTCTCAATCACGAATCTGTGCAAATGCCCAAAGATGAGCACGTCAACCTCGAGTTCCATCGCCTTGTATATCAAATCGTGAAAATCGTTCACATAGTTCCCAGAGTGGATAACTCCAAACCTAAACCTCCCAACTTCGAATTTCGCAACCTCATCCAATTCCGATTTCACTCTTTCGTCGTCGGAATTCCCACGGACTGCGATGAGATTGAAGTCTGCGAATCTCCTGTATACTTCGTAGCTCGTGAAGTCCCCAGCGTGGACTACGAGATCTGCAAAGCCCAACAACTCTTCGAGCTTCTTTGGTATGCTCCATTCCTCGAGATGTGTGTCTGCGAGCGCAATTATTTTCATCACGTAGCATTGGCGATTCGCAAATAAATTTTTTTGGCATCAAAGATATCTGCTCGAATACCACTCCCAGATCTTCTTCAGCCCAGAAAGCAACGTCGAGTATTTTTCGCTTGCATCTATTTCTCTCCAAGGACGGAGCTGGAGGCACTTCGCAACGATTGTCCTCTCCTCGACTTCGCTTAGCTTTGCATCGCCGAGCTTCGAGTAGTAAAACCTAACGAGCGGTCTTGCGAGATCAGAGATGTATTCGTAAAACCCAAGACCCTCGAAGTATTTTTGAAGCCTTTCAATCTCGACAACGCCGAATTTCGGTTTGCAGGCGTCGATCTCTCTTCTGAGCGTTTTTAAGACTCTTATTGCTGTTGTAACTTCGAGATCGCTCAGCTCATCGCTTAGATATTCAATGAACCTTCGGACGAATTCCACGTTCATCCTTTCAACGTTCTCAAAGTCGCTTATCGGTTTCAAAACGATCGCAGTAAATTCCCCGCTAACTTCGTTTCTCTGCGGGGTTATGTGCACTGGAATGAAGCCATTCTTGATCCAGAACTTCATCAATTCGTCGGATATTCCAAACCCAGAACCAACCCAATCCAAAGAGTTTTGATTTGCCCATTCTACGATTTTTTTGAGGGCAAAACTCCCGATCCCGAGATCCATTGCATTCGGGTGTGTCGCAATTCTAACAACTCTCAGCCCTTTTTTCTTTGCAAACTCGTAGTTCCAGAAGTGCTTCAACGCTAAATCTGGGATTATTTGTCCCTTCGGCTTGTAGCCTTGGCGAATCTTTTCGATCACATCGTCTCCGAGTCCACCTTCGATCGCAATGTGAAGAGAACAAACGATCTTCCCGTTGGCGAAAACAGCGAAGGGAAAATGATTTGGGGTGTCGAGAAGGATTGCAAGATCTGAAGGACGATTGCGGTAGTGAGCAAGAACGTAGATTCCGAAGAATTCCCTCAGCATTCTCTCGTTCTTCATCAGCTCCTCTTTCTCGAGCATTTGGAACTCGAGCTCTTGCGCTTTTATTTTCTCGAAGTCTTTCTCGTCCAACTCCGCAGGCTGTGCATTGAGCAATAGAACATCGTAGAGCCAAGCTTCGATTGGATCACCGCTTCCGTATCTTATCGGCTCAGACATGTGGATCTTTTCAACCTCGATGGTTTCATCGCTCTCGAGTTTTTTGAGAAAGCGGACGTTGAAACTCCTTCCCGTTCCTTCGTATCCGTGAACAGTTGTCGAGAATATCATGTGCCTAACATTTGTTGTGATCTGGAGCAGAACCGGCGCTTCAATCCCCGCCGCCTCGTCCACTATCAGGATGTCTGCGAATTCTCTTTCCTCGATCGCCCTCCTTGGAACGGCGTATTCGACCCTCGCATACTTGCTGTTCAAAACAGTGATCAGATCTTCGTCGCTCTTTTTAACAAAGAAGTCCTTCATTCCCTGTCTCTTCATCGCCTTCATCAGAAATCTGAAATAAGTCTGAACCGACTCCGGAGTCGGAGCGACGACGAGAACTCTCACGGGTCTTTTCAAGATTCTTTCGAGCCTCGAAACCAGGGCTGGTGTTACGATTCCAAGAACCGCCGTTTTTCCACGACCTCTATCTGCGGTTATAACGACTGCCTTTCTCTCCCTTTCTCTTTCGAAAAAGCGTTCAAACAACGAAACAACCCTAACCTGATCTTGGGTTGCGCAGAGCTTGTAGAGCTTTTTCTTTATCCTCGTTTTCTCTGGGATTACGATCTCCTCTCTCGAAGGCGATGACCTTTCGAACTTGTATCTCTTAACGATTTTCCCAGAATCGACGTCGTAAATTATAACTCCCTCCGCCTCAAGCGTTCTCTCGATGAACCTGCGATAAAATCTCCCGACGACGTCTTCAATCGTAAAAGGCTCGCTGATGAGGTCTTCATGCCACTTGCTCTTCATGTTGAACCATTTCTCCAAAGGCGGTGAGATTGCAACAACTATACCGCCTTCTTCAATCGTTTCAACAACGATCCCGAGATCGTTCGGATGAAAGCCTTCGGTTAAATCCATTATCAGCGCAGAAAAAGTCCTTCCAAGAACTTGGGACGAGTCCTTCCAATGAAAACGTTCTCCAGCGAAGTCCTTCACAAGTTCAAGAAAGTTCTCCCTACCCACGAGCAGGAGATCTTTTTTAGCGTTTCTTTCCAAATTTTCGCTTACAAGTTTACCCGCAATCCTTATCGCTTCTTTCAAATTGCTCGAACAAAGGAATACGAGAAACCTGTGCCTATTCTTACGAGCATTTTCCATCGCAACGTCTACTTCGTGAAAAAGTTCAGCCATTGGCATAATCTTGGCTTCGGCAATTAAAACTTGCTAAAAAAGTAAAAATGGATTAGAACTCGGGCATCTCTTCAGCGCCTTTTCCTTTCTCCTTCTCTTTCTCCTTCTCGAGTCCCTTCGCTGCGATGACGTCGTCGACCCTAAGAATCATAACCGCAACTTCTGTTGCGGACTGAATCGCCTGTGTCTTTACCCTCAGAGGTTCGATGACTCCACGCTCTTTCATGTCCACGACTTTGCCTGTTTCAACGTCAACTCCTGCGAACTTCTGCCCCTTCTCGTGCGCTGACTTGAGGTTAACGATTACATCGATCGGATCAAGTCCAGCGTTCTCCGCAAGAGTCCTTGGGATTATCTCGAGCGCAGATGCAAAGGCTTCGATCGCCAACTGCTCTCTTCCGCCAACGCTTGGTGCCCACTGCTTGAGCCTCAAGCTCAACTCCATCTCTGGTGCTCCAGCTCCAGCGACGACTTTTCCATCTTCAATTGCACATGCAACGACTCTGATCGCATCCTCAATTCCCCTTGCGATCTCGTCGACGACGTGCTCAGTTCCACCACGGACCAAGATCGTCACAGCCTTTGGATTCTTGCAACCCTCGACGAAAACCATCTTCTCGTCGCCAACCTTTCTCTCCTCGACAAGCTCAGCTTCTCCAAGATCGGAAGCGCTTATTTCTCTGAGATCTGTGAGTATCTTAGCTCCAGTTGCCTTTGCGAGCTTCTCTATGTCGCTCTTCTTTACCCTCCTCACCGCCAAGATCCCTGCTTTCGCCAAGTAATACTGCGCAAGGTCGTCAATGCCCTTCTGGCAGAACACCACGTTCGCACCAACGCTTGCTATTTTGTCGACCATTTCCTTCAGCATCCTCTCCTCTTGCTCGATGAACTTCTGCAACTTCTCTGGGTCTGTGATGCGAATCTTTGCATCGATCTCAGTCTCCTTGACCTCCAAAGCACTGTCCAAGAGTAAGATCTTCGCGTTCTTCACGCTTTTCGGCATTCCTGGATGAACGACTTCCTTGTCGAGAACGATGCCTTCAACGAGTTGAGTGTCTTCAACGCTCCCTCCTTGTCTCTTCTCGATCTTTATGTTCTCCGTGTCCGCCTTGAACTTACCATTCACCTCTTCAACAATCATTCTCACTGCTTTAACTGCAATGTCAGAGAGCTTTTCAAGCGCAACTTCTGCGCCTTTTCCAGTCATCGCAGTGCTTGCGACCTTCTTCAGCATTCCGACATCGTCTTTGCTAATTGGAATCGCTATCGTATCGAGAATTTCGAGGGCTTTAGATGCTGCGAGTCTGTAACCATTGCAGATAACCGCAGAGTGAATCTCCTGATCGAGCAACTCCTCAGCCTTCTTAAGCAACTCTCCAGCGATCACGACCGCAGTAGTTGTTCCGTCCCCGACTTCGTTGTCCTGCGTCTTCGCAACCTCTATCACCATTTTCGCAGCTGGATGCTCGACGTCCATTTCTTTCAGAATCGTAACCCCGTCGTTCGTTATCGTTATGTCACCAAGGCTGTCTACAA
>JAVYQP010000008.1:0-45234 GCA_038731605.1 Archaeoglobaceae archaeon
GCCACCACCGCCCACAGGTGGTCTTGGAGTTGTTGGTGTTGGAGTAGGAGTTGTTGGAGTAGGAGTAGGAGTTGTTGGAGTAGGAGTAGGAGTTGTTGGTGTTGGAGTAGGAGTTGTTGGTGTTGGAGTAGGAGTTGTTGGAGGAGTTGGTGTTATAGGATTCATAAGCGGATACCAGTCCTTGTTGTTGGCATCGATCACGTAAGGCGTGTCCCCGATTCCATCGCTATCAGATTCGTTTTGCCCAGGGCCACTGTAGTTGTCTGAGCCACTGTAATCGCTCCAGTAGTTACCGCCTATTGGATAACTAGCGTTCCAAGTGTTAATTGAATTGTAACTCTCAACTTGCTGAGAGTTGTTGATGAAATTATTATTGTAAATCGTGTTGTTTGAGGAATCGTAGAGGTTTATGCCCTTAGTGTTGTTTGAAATGCTGTTGTTCGAAATGACGTTGTTTGATGAAAGCCCAAGGTATATGCCGCCCCAAGTGTTGTTTGAAAAGCTGCTGTTCGAAATCGTGATGTTGCTCGACTCCCAGAGCTCCACTCCAACGCTTGCGTTTGAAATGTTTAGGTTTTCAACCCTTATATTTTGAGATCGAACTAGAACAACTTGACCAGCGTCGCTTATCGTTGAATCCTGAGCGTTCTCAAGGTATACCAAGGGCTTACCGTTAACGGTGTTGTTCTCAACTGTGTTGGAATACGAAGCAAAGACGAAAATTCCGCAGTTTGTGAAAGTGTTTTCAACTATGGTGGTGTTTAATGATTCAACGAGGTGTATGCCAATATAATAGTTGTTTGAAATGCTGTTGTTCGAAATGATGTTGTTTAAGGAACCCGTAAGGAATATGCCACTCACAACGTTGTCTGAAATGCTGTTGTTCGAAATGACGTTGTTTGATGAAAGCCCAAGGTATATGCCCTCAGCGTTGTTTGAAATGCTGTTGTTCGAAATGACGTTGTTTGATGAAAGCCCAAGGTATATGCCAACACCGTTGTTTGAAATGGTGTTGTTCGAAATCGTGTTGTTTGAAACACTGTAGGGGTATAAGCCGAAGAGGTTTATGCCAACATTGTTGTTTGAAATGCTGTTGTTCGAAATCGTGTTGTTTGAGGAAGCCACAAGGAATATGCCACTCACAGTGTTGTTTGAAATGCTGCTGTTCGAAATGACGTTGTTTGAGGAAGTGCTGAGGCATATGCCATACTCAAAGCTTTCAACTGTAACGTTCGTTATCGTCACGTTAATTCTGTTTTCAAGCTTTATTCCGCACCCTGAGCCTTGCCCGGTAACACTATGACCATTGCCATTGATGACTATGTTATCCCTCTCCACGACTATGCCATCGACGCTTGTGTTAACGTCATCGGTGAGATTGTAGGTTACGTAATTGCTCGTGATCAACGGTGCATCGCTCGGCTCAACGCTTCCATCGGCTCTGAGGTAAATAGTGCCAGTCCAAGCTTGAGCGGAGCCAATAGAGAGAACTAACAACAATACAATTGCTAACACCAATCTAACATTCATAATTTTTTTGCTCACTAACTCTTTAAAAAGTTTTCGCCCCCAATTTTTAAATTTATCACTTTTTCTAAAACCTGTAGTAATACTCCCCCATCGCCTTCTGCTCTCTGTCCAGCTTTGAATCGAGTTTGTTAACCCTGGGTCTCTTTGTCTCCTCGTCCCTTCTGAACGTTATTCCGAGCCTTGAAAGGAATGCGTTCATCCCTTCTCTCATCCCCCTTGGACGTTTTGCAACTCCAGCTTTTCCAGGCTCGCCGTCGAAGAGTAGAATCCTGTCGCTGACCATATCGATGAAGTATATGTCGTGGTCAACAACAAGGACACTTTTTGAGTTGTTCAATGCGAATCTCCTTATCATCCTCGCCACTTCGCTTCTCTGCTCCACATCGAGATGCGCAGTCGGCTCATCGAGCAAGTAGAGATCCGCATCCCTCAAAAGACATGCGACGATTGCAACTCTCTGCAGTTCTCCCCCACTCAAATCTGCGATGTTTCTGTCCATGAGCTCGTCGATCGAAAGAGGCTTTAGAAACTCGGTTTTAACGTAAGATGAGTATATCATGGGGTTGATCTTCCTGAGAAAAGTCTCGACATTCTCTTCAATGTCTCCTTTCACATACTGCGGTTTGTAGCTCACCTTCAGATCTATTTTGAACTTCTTCTCATCGTCTTCGAGAACTCCTGCGAGCACCTTTACAAACGTAGACTTCCCAATAGCGTTCGCACCTACAATGCCGAGGACTTCGCCAACTCTTAGATCTCCGCCTTCAGCAATGAGCCTAAAGCCATCTAAGGTCTTTGTAAACGTTGGATATTCTAAAAGGATTTTGTCTGAAACGCTGTCCCTTGGTTGCAGGATTTCGAATTCGATCCTTCGTTCTCTTATCCGAATGTTCTCCTCTGCAAGATAACCGCCAAGATACTGGTTTATCCCCACCCTTGCGGACTTCGGGCTTGTGAACACGCCGTAAACTCCGGGAACGCCGTAAGTTATGTGAACAAAGTCTGCGAGCATGTCAAGAATCGCTAAATCGTGCTCGACGATCATCACAGTTCTCTCCTTCGAAAGCTCTCTTATCGTATTCGCAACCGAAATCCGCTGGTAGATGTCGAGATACGGCGTTACTTCGTCGAAGAAGTAGAATTCCGCATCCCTCATGTAACAAACTGCAATTGCCACTCTCTGCAGTTCTCCTCCGCTCAAATCAGCGAGGTTTCTGTCGAGAGAGTTTTTCAGATTCAACTTTTCAACCACTAAATCGAGAACGTCTCTTTCATCGAACTTCTCGAGCAGATCTTTTGTTTTCCCCTTGAAGACTTTTGGGATCGTTTCTATATACTGTGGCTTTATGCTCGCCTTTATCTTTCCATCGCGGAGCTTCTTTAGGTAGTCCATGAGCTCGGAGCCAGAAAACCTCTCGATCACCTCATCCCAATCGGCGCTCTCTTTTCCAAGGTTTGGCTTTAGTTGCCCAGAGAGAATCTTCACTGCGGTGCTTTTTCCAGTCCCGTTCGCACCCAAGATGCCGACAACGTAACCTTTTCTTGGCACCGGTAGATTGTAGAGGATGAAGCCATTGGTGCCGTAGCGGTGGACTTCTCTGCCTTCGAGTCTTTCAGGAAGCCCAACGATGCTTATAGCCTTCATTGGACACTTCTTGACACATATCCCACAACCTACACAGAGCTTCTCCGAGATTATCGCCTTTTCTGCAATCACGACGGTTTCGTCACCAGTTCTAACCTTTGGACAGTATTTCAAGCACTCCTGCCCGCATTTCTTCGGCTGGCATCTCTCTTTATCGATCACAGCTATTCGCATCCTTGGAGCGGTGAGCGACTGGGTATAAGAACATTTATATCGCAAGACGCTCTTTGAAACTCATGCAGGATCTCGTCTCCCAGCTCAGAAGGGGGGACTTCGTGATCGTGTGCGAAGATGAGAAGTGCTTTCTCTGCACACCCGCCGAGACTATAACTGCGGAAAAAATAATCTTCCTTATGAGGAACTGTGACGAGATTCGCCTCTCATTGCCGTGGAGCAAGATTCTTTCCTTAGGTTTAAACAAGTTCTTCTACTTCAACGGGAATCTAATTGCAGTCGACCCGAAGAAGTGGGCTATTTCAGCTGAAGATAGAGCTGAATTTATAAAAAAAATTGTAAATTCTACGCTCGAGATCTCCGAAATCAAGTTCCCCGGCAGGATTTTCATCGAGGAGACGAAGAAGATAGGAGTCTTAGAACGCCCAGGAATAGCTGAAGCTTGCTCCGATCTTGCAAAGCTCTCGGGATTTAGTCCATACGCAGTTTACGCACCCCTGATGACTCCCGAAGGAAAAGTTGCAAACAGGAGTTATGCGGAGAGCTTCGCAAAGGAGAACGCAATGCAGATCGTGGACATACGAGATCTCATAGAGTTTCGACTCAAAACAGAGAAAATCGTTGAGAGAGCGGTTGAGGCGACTTTGCCAACGAAGTTCTACGGAACCTTTAGAGCTTTAGGCTACAGAACTCCCTTGGGCGAGATACTGGTTCTTGTGAAGGGAAACGTGAGCGACGGAGATGTGCTCGTTCGAATCCACTCAGAGTGCTTAACAGGCGATGTCATTCATTCTTTGCGTTGCGATTGCGGGGAGCAGTTGGAAAGTGCGTTGAAAATGATAGACAGGGAAGGAAAAGGAATCCTCATCTACATGCGTGGACACGAGGGCAGGGGGATAGGGCTCATAAACAAGCTAATGGCGTATAAGCTACAGGAGAATGGGATCGATACCGTGGATGCAAACATAAAGCTTGGATTTCCGGCGGATATGCGAAGCTACGGTGTCGCAGCACAGATACTGATGGATCTCGGGGTTAAGAGCATAAGATTGCTGACAAACAACCCATCTAAGATCGAAGAACTCGCAAAATACGGATTCAGGGTTAAGAGAGAGGCGATAGAGGTTGAGCCAACCGAAGTGAACTTGGCATACCTAAGGGCAAAGAAGGACAAAATGGGGCATTTCCTTTGCATCAACGATTGATTTTCAAATCTGTCGGACTTCATTCTTTTTATTCTTTCTCTTTCTTCTCCTTCTTTGTATTTAAAATTTCCATAAAGATCTGAGCTAATAGAGCTCGTAGGGAGAGCAAACTTGAGAGGTTATCCTTTTCGCCAAAGAAGGCGAAACTCGATAGTTGGTTGGAGGTGGAATTTTACCGAGAGAAATTTCAAAATTTAACATCGAGCTGAAAAAGAACTTGAAATACCCAACAGGGTGATCTTGTCGTTGTTTCCACTAGCGAGGCTAAAGAGTCGATTGAGCAATCCTAACCATTTTGTCCGGCAAAAGGAATTTAAGTTGGTGTAAGGAAAATCTTTTTTGTGCTTAAAACTTCCCAAACTCTTTTTATCTCAGCACAATCGCCGAAGTGGTGTCAAGGCTCTCAAAACACAACATTCATATACCTACCGGTCTTTAAAAGACTGAACATCGGAGGGCGCAATTGGGCCCGTGGCTCAGCCAGGACAGAGCGACGGCCTTCTAAGCCGTAGATCGCGGGTTCAAATCCCGCCGGGTCCGTTTTGTTAAAGAGGGGGGTTTTATATCTCTTTTTTAAAGGGAAAACAGAGCCAATATGATACTCTAACGCTGAGAAGTGAAGCCTTAAGGCTGGGTATTGAGATGATATGGAGAGTTGTGGTCTACGTTCGGAGAAAAGCGCTTTACCCGTGAAGAAGCATTGAAAGCTCTGGAACGTCTTGAAGGAGATGCCTTTAAAAGATGGACTTAGCCCAGAGGAAGCAGACAAAGAATCTCGTTCCGAAGTTTACCATGATTTCGTTTTAACCGACGAACGTCTTTGGGAAAACATTAGAAGCAATCCTCTTCGCTTACCCGAGAACTTTTCAAAGGTTCTGAAGATAATTGCCGAGAAAAATCCAGAGCTAAAGGGTGTTGTAGACAGAGCGGATTTCATACACTCCGCAAAAAGCAAAGATAACTTGGAAATATTGAGGCAACTCGTTGAGCTTTTCAGCAAGAAAAAACTATACGAGGTCTCTCCTGATATCTTAGGGGAAGCTTACGAATGGTTTCTTCGCTACTTTGCTCCTGAGAAAGCTAAGGCGAGATTTATGGGGGAAAAAGTTTACAACCCCGTGCTGTGGCTCCAGAGGCATGCTAGTCATTTTCCACAAGCATGTGAAAGAACTCTATGGCGAAAGTGAAGTTAAGAGGCCCTCTTATAGACAAGAGGCGAATCTGAAGATGATGAAGATGTTTTGAAGAAGGGTGATTGGGCTTGGATTCAGCACATGATTGCAATGGCAAATGAGAACGGAAGAACTGGAATCGTGATAGACAACGGTTGTCTTTTCAGAGGGGGCAGTTGTTCGAGCAAAAAGAATGTTGCACTAATCTGAAACTCGTATGTCTTCCGGAGCAAATGATAAAGACGTGATCTTCCACGAGCTGATTCATCTGAAGTATAGAAGACACGATCAAAATTTCTGGTAAACAATAAGCCGGGAATTCCCGGATTATAAGCAAAAGGAGAAGAAAATTGCTTGAAGACTGGTTCTACACAGAAATCTTGTTCCAAAATCTGACAAAGGTAACAGATTAAAGGAGGATAAAAAATTTAAAAATCAAAAGACTTGGAGTTTTATGGACTATTGGATCTTTGTAGCAAAGGATTTTGAAGATGTAACCGCCCTAGAAAAATTTAAGATTGCAAAGGAGAAACTTCTATGGGGATTTTGGCATAGAGAAGCTGGAGAGAAGCAAATAAAATACTGGAGAGATTTTAAAAAACTATACGATGAAATAAAACACCTTGATATGGTGTTTTTCCAAAGAGTTGACACGGAAAGTATACATGGTTTTGGCATAGTCAAAAGAAAATACGAGGACTTTAAAACGCTTATTTGGCCAGATGAGCAGAAACGGGGACAAGTCCTTTATCCATACAGAGTTTCGTTTTATTTGTTGTTCTTTTCTGAGGATCCTCTAGCGACTTATTCTCCAATAGAGGCAGAAGCTAAGAAAGAGGGGCGTTTTGTGATTGGTTATGGAATTGGGAAGCTACTTGGCTCCGAAGTCAAACAAATCGTGGCAGAGATGGAGGAAAAGAAGCTGTGGTTAGGGACTATAGATGCCTGATTTAGAGGTCGGTAGCTTGGGACAAAAAAGTTGAGAAATTTCTGAAATAGACAGAATAAATCTCTGTTAAGTGAAGCTTAAAATTCCGCCGGATCCGTTTTTTGCAATTTTGCTTCTCTTTCAGCCAATTTTACTGGATCAAACCCCCGCCACCGCCTCCTCCACCTGTTTTGTTCACTTGAACCCAACCAGAAAAGACCGCTCTATGGATGAAATAGTAACCAGGCCAATTTATGTGCCCATAGCTTTGGGGAATTTCGGATAAAGGCGACCAAGGGGAAGTTGGGTTACCCTTGTTATCGACCCAAGCCCACAAAAATACGTCTGGTCCTGTTTTCTTGAAAGCGTAGCGCTTGCCGTCGACTGTAACCAAGTTCGGGCTATAGAAGATGCCCAAGGGGAAGATTTCAACAAAATGGCTACCAACCGGTGCAGAGATCGTGACGCTTTGCGGATCGGTCAAAATGTAAGCGTTTGTGCCAACAGGGCTGTAAACCGCTGGGAAGTCACCATAGAAATCGTTATCGACAAAAACCCGGTATCCCCAAATGACACTGCATTGGAAAGATGGGACCCATTCGTTGTGAAGCTCTTCCTCCCAAGACTGCATTGAAGGTCTGGCGGGAAATGAAACTACCGCCTGACCCGTGTTCGCACCTCTTGTTGTGATAGTCTTGTTCCCCGCAATTCCCGCTGGTTGCTCCCCTTTCCAACTATAAAGCACCAGAGAGACGACGAGAATCGAAACGCAGAGAACTACGATGAGTGCACGCCTGGATGTGCGCATGCCACTATATGCGGTGTGAATTTATAAATTTTGTGGACTATAAAAATTCTAAAAATTATTTCTTGATCCCATAAAAATCATACCATCCTCCCTTGCTCCCGAACTTGAGCTTCTTGTCGCCGATGTAGCCAGAGAGAACGAGCTTCTTCAGCGTGTTGGGTGGCGCATAATGCCTTTCCTTGGTTTCGTTGTATAGGTATTCTGCGATATGGTAAACCGTATCGAGACCTATGAGGTCCATGAGCTCGAAGGGACCCATTGGGAAGCCAAATGCGAGCTTGCACATCTCGTCGATTTCTTTTATTCCAGCGATTCCGAGCTCGTAGAGCCTTATCGCTTCGACGAGCCACGAGTTTATGAACCTCGTTGTAAAGAAGCCCGGAGCATCGTTTGCGGGAATTGGGGTCTTGCCAAACTTCTTCGAAAGCTCAACTGTGATCTCGAAAGTCTCATCGGAAGTCAAAGCGCCACGGACTACTTCTATCAACCTCATAACTGGCGCAGGATTGAACCAGTGCATCCCAATGAACTTCTCCTTTCTTTCAACAGCGGTTGCGATGCTCGAAACCATAATCCCGGAGGTGTTCGTTGCGAAAATCGTCTCAGGTTTGCAGATCTTGTCGAGCTGGGCGAAAATCTTTCTCTTCAACTCAAGGTTCTCTGGAACCGCTTCGATTACAAAGTCGACATCTTTAAGGCTTTCATAGCTCGTAGAGACCTTTATCCTCTGCATGCATTTCTCCATCTCTTCCTTTGTCATTTTTCCCTTGTCCACCAATCTCTGAAGCCCGTAAGGACCGCTCTTTATGTTTTCGAGCGCTTTCCTTAGAATTTCTTCGCTTATATCAACCATCACGACTTCGTAACCGCTTCTCGCAGCGACTTGCGCAATTCCATGCCCCATAACTCCGGAGCCGACAACTCCTATAACTTTAACGTCCTCGAGTTTCATGAAAAGACTTTGGATTTAAAATTAAAAATTTTTCCTTTTTTACTTAGCCCAAAAAGGGTTCTCTCTTCTCTTTATCTCGAGAAATTCGAGAAAAGCCTTTTTCGTTTCCTCATCAAAAGAGGATAAGAGCTCCTTTTCAATGACCTTAGCGTGCTTTTCAGGCACGTCTACGTAAAGGACTTCATCGCCTTCGAGTTGTCTGCCTATGGTGACGTCTTCGATCGCAATCGCAAGCTCTTCGCCAAGCTTTGCAATCGCAACGTTCTTCCCCTCTTTCTGCATACTCTTGACTTCGCCAACCTTGCTACCGTCTGGCTTTATCAACACGTTGCCCCTTCGAAGCTCCCCCGCAAGGATCTTCACCCCTATTATCGCAGGCTTTGATCTCCTAAACACAAAGTCCTTGAGCAACTTTATCTTCCCGGGTTTGATCAGGGCTTCGATTTTTTGCTTCTCCCTCGCCAGCTTCAGCTCTTCTCTCCACTTCCTAAACTGGTCTATTATCGCATAGATTATATTTCCTTCGAATATTTTAACGCCGTATTTATTCGCCTCTTCAATCGCTTCGTCGAGGATTTTCACGTTGAACGCCAAAATTGCCTTGTTAACTTCATCTTTGTTCGCAGAAACCTCGACGACATCTCTCTTATCGACTTCGCCCACTTCCGCTTTCTTTATCGGTATCTGGAGCGACTTTATCTCGTTGATTATCGCCTCCAGCGAACCGATTGTGTCGGTCTTTATCACGATCCCCTCGCCCTCGGTTTTGATTGCGATCTCCTCGTATTCCTTCCTGACTCTCTCCTTGAACTTCCTAAGGTCTTCCGCAGTTTCGACAACTTCGAATTCGCTACCAGCTATTGCCTTCTCCAAGTTTGGGGCAACTATTCTAATTCCCGCTGCAGCAGTTACCTTTTCCACTCGCTCGAATCTGCTCTCCACCCTCATCTCCCTCGCTGGTCTTGGCTTGAGAATTGCTTTGACGTTCGTCACAATTGCATCGTCTTTCCCGCTGATCGCAATCCTGTCTCCAACCTTGAGAGTTCCATCGTATATTATCGCATCGCAGACAACTCCAACGCCTCGCTCTTCCTTTATTTCCAAGATCGTCCCCTTAGCCTTGCCTTCTACCTGAAGCCTAAGGCTGTTCATCAGGTAGCGTTGTGCAAGACCCAGGAGAACCATTAAAAGCTCGGGAATTCCTTCGCCAGTTAGACCCGAGACCGGAATAATAGCAACGGTTTTTGTGAAATCCTTGATCCTGTCAAACCTCTCGCAGTTGAAGCCGAAATTTTGCATGCTTGCAACGAGCTCGTAGATCTTCGTGTCCAAGTTCATTTTTGCAAACTCCTCTTGCATGGCGAGGTTTTTTAAAAAAGACCCTTCTTTGCTTTGCCAGCCGGGGATCTTGTCTATCTTATTCGCAGCTATTACAAAAGGGGTTTTAAAAGTTCTTAAGATTGACAACGCCTCTTCTGTCTGTGGCATCACCCCTTCGTTTATGTCGATGACGAGAATTGCGAGATCCGCTAAAGCACCGCCCCTTTTTCTTAGATTCGTGAACGCCTTGTGTCCCGGGGTGTCGATGAAGAGCAAGCCGGGAAGCTTAATGGTTGGTCTCCAGATCTCCTTACAGATTTCCTCGATTAGCTTTATCGGGATTTCTGTTGCCCCGATGTGCTGAGTTATCCCTCCAGCTTCTTTTGCTGCAACTTTTGACTTCCTTATCTTGTCGAGTATCGTTGTCTTCCCATGGTCTACGTGACCAAGAACTGCGACGATTGGAGTTCTTACGTTCATCTCTCGTATATCCACTTTTCAACTTCTCTCTCGTAGCTGAGGATCTCATCTGGTCTGAAAAACAGCCCTATTTCTCTTTCTGCAGAAGCTAAGGAGTCGGATGCGTGGACAACGTTTCTTCCAACGTCAAGCCCAAAGTCTCCCCTGATCGTTCCCGGCTCCGCTTCACTCGGATTGGTTGCACCCACGAGCTTTCTAACGACCTTCACAGCATTATTGCCTTCTACAACCATCGCAACAACAGGACCGCTGGTTATGTAGGAGACGAGCGATGAAAAGAATGGCTTCGCTTTGTGCTCCTCGTAGTGTTTCTTAGCCATCTCCTCCGGGATCTTGAGCATCTTCATCGCTACGATTTTCAGTCCTTTTCTCTCGAGCCTCGAGATTATCTCCCCAACGAGCCCTCTATGGACTCCGTCGGGCTTCACCATCACAAAGGTTCTCTCCATGAAACCACCTGTTTACTTCCCTTTCTCGTAGAACTTTGTCCACTTGAGTTTTCTCGGGTTTCTGCCGAGCCTATAGTTTTTCTCGCACTTTCCACTGCAAAAGTGTATAATCTTGCCGTCCTTCCTAACCAAACTCTTCCCTGTTCCAGGTTCGATTTCGTATCCGCAAAAAGAACAGATCTTGGCTTCCATACTACTTCACCGTCAGCTTTCTCGCTTCTCTTGCGGTCTCCTTTATCATCAAGATGTCTCCGAGCTTCACTGGACCAAACACGTTCCTCGTTATTATTCTCCCCTGATTCTCTCCCGCTAAGACTTTCACTTTCACCTGCGTCACTTCCCCATGCATTCCGGTGCGCCCTATTATCTCAACGACCTCTGCTGGCTGGACGTCCTCCTCCATACCTCATCACTTTCTAAGCCCCCTGAGCTTCTCGAGGAAGGATGCGAACTCTTTCTTTGCATTTCCCTCGTCGAGAATCGCTGCAGAGGCGCAGTTTACATCGAGCTTTATAGCCTTACCGATATCCGCTTTGCTCTTGATGTAGACGTATGGGATGTTCTTCTCCTCGCAGAGCAATGGCAAATGCGCCACAACTTCCGGCGGGTCGACGTCCATTGCGATGTAAACGAGCTTTGCTACTCCCCTCTCGACCGCTTTTGTCGTCTCATTGGTTCCTTTTTTCACTTTCCCAGTCTCCCTCGCTTTTTCCAACAAGGCAAGAGCCTCATTCTGCATGTCCTGTGGAACCTCAAACCTCACGTACATTTTTCCACCTCCTAAAGCATCATCATTCATCGGCTCCCTTCCATTTCCCTTGGCTATTTTAAGTTTTTCGTCTTCTCAAAACAAATCAGCGATTCCTCGATTCTCCATGAACTATCGCAGAAGCTACGAGATGTGCGATTCTCAACGTTTCTGGGATCTTCCCGCTAAAAGCATTCATCTGGATCATTTTTACAGCGTCTTCATAGCCGATTCCGAAGAGCTGGATAAAAAGATCGCCTACCTTTTTTATCTCCCCCGCACGTTTGACGATTTCGAGCCTTTTATCACAATCTTTGAAGTTCTTCAATCCCTCGTAGAACTCCTCGAGCCTTGGCATCCTGTTCATAACAACGACGACCGGAATTCCGGTTCGTTCATAGACCTCGCAGATGTCAACAACGTTGAAACCGCCAAAGGTTATCCCGTTGAGGAAAACAACCTTGAGCTGTTTGTAAAACTTCGATTTTCGTAGCATTTTCACGATTTTTTCCGTCGAATCGAGTCCATCTACCGCTATCTCTTCATACATGAACCCCTCGATATTTCTACCGCTCATAACGCAACATACGAGACAGCAAAAGTCTCCTGAAAAGCTGTCGTCGATTCCAGCGACTCTCCAGTTTTTCATAACATTTATCCAGCGCACGAGTATTAAGTGCTTATGGATCTCGTGAAATTCATCCACGAAGTCGGGTCTCTTAAGTTATTGCCAAGATCTGGCTGGCTAAAGCTCGGGATAAAGTGCCCAGAAAGCGTTGCGGAGCACAGCTTTAGGACTGCGATCATAGCCTTTTTACTTGCAATCGAGAGCGGAGAAAAGGAGAAGGCTTTCAAAGCTTCCTTCTGCGCTTTGATCCACGATCTCCATGAGTCGAGAACAATGGATTTGCACAAAATAGCGAAGAAATACGTGAAAGTAGATGAAGAGAAAGTGAAGAGCGAGCTCGGCTTTGACATTGATTTCTCCGATGTCGAAAGCTTCGTTCACGATGCAGACAAGCTCGAGTTGGCTTTTCAAGCGGTAGAATACTCGACGGTGAACAAATATGCGTTGGAGTTTGCAGAGAACTTGGAGTTCAAAACAGAAGTTGCAAGAAAAATTTATAGGGAATTGATGGCGAGAAGAGATCCAAGATGGTGGAGATGAAGTTCATATGCGATAGAATGCTCGGGAAACTCGCTGTATGGCTTAGAATTTCTGGCTACGATACGCTCTACGTTGGAGACTTCAAAATCGAGGACGAGGACGAGTTCCTGCTTCGAAATCACGTGGACAGAATTTTGCTCACAAAAGACAGAACTCTGTTTTTAAAGTCTAAAAAAGCGGGCAGAGCAGTTTTCCTAATTAACTCGAACGACGTTGCCGATCAAATGAGGGAACTGAAGGACATCGGGGTGAGATTTCAAATAGTCATGGATAGGTGTAGCGTCTGCAACGAATTGCTGAGAAAGCCGAGTATCGAGGAGGCGTTGGCTGTGATTCGAGAACAAAAGCTTGGAGAGGATTTGCTTGAGAAATACGAACTTTGGTATTGTGAGAAGTGCAAAAAACTCTACTGGATGGGGAGTCACTGGGTTAACATGGTCAGGTTTCTGAGAAAGCTTGAAGACTGAGACCGCAAAATATTTCTTCAATCCTATTTACCTGCAAAAAGCGGGGGTTGCCGAGTGGCCAAAGGCGGTGGACTCAAGATCCACTCCCGTAGGGGTTCGAGGGTTCGAATCCCTCCCCCCGCATAGTTTTAGCTCTTTACCGACTCAAGCTTCATCATTATCTCTTTAAGCTCGTTTAATAGCTCTGAAGCCCTTAACACGTCTTTAGCCTCCATGTATACTATAGAATCCCTGAACTCTTCGCCCAAAGTCTCCACTTCTCCCCTGACTGTCTTCAGATTCTTTGTGTTTGCCACAACTACGAGTCTCTGAACCGTTGGATCCTTCTTCTTAGCCCTTTGCAAGTTAAGTATGAGGGAATCGATGCTCCCACCTTTTTGGACCTCAAAGACATGGCTGACATGGCTGACGACCCCGAGATTGGTTATTTCAGCCCGCCAGACGACGTCAACTCTCGATCCCTTCGCTATCTCTACTTCACGACGAGCCTCGAAGCCCAGGTTGGAGCCCAACTCTACGAGCTTCTCAACGATCTCGTCGTGATCGAAATCGTAATCCTCCTCGATGGCGACTTCTTCCTTAGCCTTGGCGACTATGAAATAAAAGAACGAGTCGACGTTAAGCAAATCCGGCTCCGCTTTATCTGGTTCGATAACCTTAGAGATCGATTTCAATGCTTCAACAACCTTCTCATACTCCGAGCCACTTATTTTATACTTCTTGGTTCGCAATACTTCTCCGAGACCAAGAATATCAAGGGCTCTTCTGCTCTTGTCATTCCAAATACCGTATCGTGATGGATCAAAGAAAGTAAGAATTTCCGTGACTCCCGCAGGGCCTATACCCTTTACGATTTCGAAGAATCTGTCATATCGCTCTGCTAACGGTGCGGAACCGTAAAGCAAGTTCTTAAGTTCCGACTTTAGGGTATTAAAGTCGGTGCTCTCTAAGATCGTGTTCACAAGATACTCCTTCTTTTTAACCCATCCATAAGCCCACAGCGAGGCAATTATATGCGTGAAGTCTTGCTCTGAGATCCCCTCTATGGCATCCCTGCTCAGCAGATTCTTGATGTTACGCATTTTCTCATCCCTTTCCCTCAAAAACTCCTTACCATCGTCCGTTTCCAACCATTTCCTAAAGCCTGGGAGAAAGTTGTTGATATTGGCTATAACCTCATCGCTCAGCATGCTGGGCAACGTGCCAAGAGATGTTAGATTTTACGATCGAAAATAGAATTCTCGCGAATCCGTGCTTAACTCAGTCTTCTGGTCTAACTTTTGCATAAGCACAGCCCTTAAGCGTATAAAAATCCTACAAAAAATTTAAAAAGGTGTTACTTCTTCTTTTTCATCTCCTCTTCCTTCAAAACTCTTCGCAACACCTTTCCGACTGCGGACTTCGGCAGTTCGTCACGGAACTCGATTATCTTCGGAACTTTGTAGGCCGCAAGCCTTTCCTTGCAGAACTTTATTATCTCCTCCTCGCTAACCTTCCCTTTATACTCGGGCTTCAGCGCGATGAAAGCCTTCACAGTCTCTCCACGATAGGGATCTGGGACTCCGATGACCGCAGCTTCAAGCACCGCTGGATGCTCGTAGAGAACTTCTTCAACTTCTCTTGGGTAGATGTTGTAACCTCCAGCGATTATCAAGTCTTTCTTCCTGTCAACGATGTAGAAGTAACCATCTTCGTCCATCTTTGCCATGTCCCCCGTGAGAAGCCAGCCGTTCACGAGCACTTTCGCAGTCTCGCTCTCCATCTTCCAGTAGCCCTTCATCACTTGCGGTCCGTAGATTGCGAGCTCCCCAACTTGCCCCGGCGGGAGAATGTTTCCCTCGTCGTCGACTACGACAGCTATTGTATCGGGATATGGGATGCCGATGCTCCCCTCTTTGTTCAACCCATAGAGCGGGTTGCAGTGCGTAACTGGCGAAGCTTCGCTCAAGCCGTAGCCCTCTGCGATCCTAACGCCTGTCATTTCCTCCCAGCGCCTCTTCACCTCTATCGGCAACGGTGCTGCACCACTCGTGCAAACACGGAGAGAGCTTAGGTCGAACTTCCGCTGTTCAAGGACCTTTATCATTCCGACGAACATCGTCGGCACAGCGGTGAATGTGGTAACTTTGAAGCTCTCGATGAGCTGTAACGCTGTCTCGTAGTTCCTCGGATCTGGCATCGGAATCGTCATCGTGCCAAGCAAAATCGCAACGTTGAGCATCGTCATTCCATAGACGTGGAAAACCGGGAGCAGTCCTATGCCAACATCGTTTGCAGAAGCCCTCGGATCCCATTCCTTACACTGATAGGCGTTCACGACGAGGTTGTAATGCGTGAGCATGACCCCTTTCGGGGAACCAGTTGTTCCACCGGTGTATTGAAGCATCGCTATGTCGTTCCTTGGATTTATCTCCGGAAACTTCTCGCTCCTTTCGAATTTCATCACGTCTTCGAATTTTATTAGCTCTTCCCTTTTCTCGGGCAGATCTGGAGCGCTCGCTCCGGGGATAAAGTCCTGGATACTGCACAGAACTACCTTCTTCAGCAAACCCTCCTCAACTATGGGTTGAACATTCGGATATATTAGATCGATGCAAAAAACGATCTCCGCTTCGCTGTTCTCCAGGAGGAACTTTATCTCCCTTGTCGTGTAGAGTGGATTGCACTGCACAACTGTTCCGCCAGCCCTCATTATCCCGTAGGCGATCGGAGCGTAATGGGGAGTGTTTGGAAGCGACACCAACGCTTTGTCCCCCTTCTCAAATCCCACGGACTGCAGAAAGCCACAGACTTTTTCTGAAGCCTCTTTTATTTGCTTAAACGTCACGTAATTACCGTAGAAGAATGCGCAGGGATTGTATGGTATCCTCTGCGCAGTCTCATCGAGCAATCTATAAGCTGGGACTAACGGATACGTTATCTGCGCACGGACACCAGCATCGTAATGCTTCAGCCACACTCTACTGATCTTTCCAACGTCCACTTCCCTTATGTTCTCTCCTTCAACCCCAAGAACGCCGACCATAACACTGTTTGTCTATGCATATTTATAATTTTATCGATCCAAACGAGCTCAGGCGAGCAGAGCGCTTAACTTCCTCGCCATAGCAATGCCCTTTATCCTCAGCTTACGGGTGAGCATGAGTTTCAGAACCTTTAAAGTTGTCGCACCTGAAACGAGCTCGTTTATCACTTTGAATTCCGCAGATATCGTTGAGCAGGCGTTTTCAGTCTTCCCATTGACAACTTCGATCGATTCTCCCATGAACTTTATCGTTGCAGAAGTGCCGAAGTCTTTAACCTCTATCACAACTTCTCCACGCATTTTCTTTGCAAGTTCCGCTTTTCCTGGTTTCTTCAGTTTTTGCTCCAGCATTTGCCCCACGATGTTCCCGAAACCGGAGTCTGGGTAGATTACGTTCACACCCGAAGTCTGCCTGGACTTTAAAAAATTTAGCTACATCAAGGAAACCGTTATATTCTTAGCGATGCCCTAAGACTCATGAGAAGATCCTTGCTCGACATATTGGCGTGTCCAAAATGTAAATCTGATCTCGATTTAGAGGTTCTTCAAGAGGAAAGCGAGGAGATAATTTCCGGAAAGCTCATCTGCAAAGGCTGTAAGGCTGTTTACCCAATAGAAGATGGAATTCCGAACCTTCTCCCAGAGCTATGAAGTTCATCGTTGTTACCGGCGGAGTGATGAGTGGGCTTGGCAAGGGAATTACAGCGGCGTCGATTGGCAGACTGCTCGTTGACCTCGGCTACAAAGTTGTGCCGATAAAAATCGATCCATACATAAACATCGACGCAGGCACGATGAATCCGTTTCAGCACGGCGAAGTCTTCGTGCTCAAAGACGGCACCGAAGTCGACCTCGACCTTGGGCACTACGAACGCTTCATAGGCATGGAGCTTACAGGAGAGCACAACATCACCACTGGGAAGATCTATCGGCGTGTGATTGAGAAAGAAAGAAAGGGAGAATACCTTGGGCAGACTGTTCAGATAATTCCCCACGTAACGGACGAGATAAAGTCTTGGATCAGGGAGGTTGCGAAGAAGAACAACGCTGAGATCTGTCTCATCGAGGTTGGAGGAACCGTGGGAGACATCGAGAGCATGCCATTCCTTGAGGCGATAAGGCAGATTAGAATCGAGGAGAAAGAAGAGGACTTTTTGCTCGTTCACGTTACTTTGATCCCGCTTGATGCTGGAGGGGAACAAAAAACGAAACCTACGCAACACAGCGTGAAGGAGCTTCGAGAACTCGGGCTTTACCCAGATGTGATCGTTGGGAGATGCAAAGAGAAGCTCAAAGATTCGACAAAGAGGAAGATATCGCTATTCTGCGACGTAGAAGTTGAAGCGGTGATCAGCAACGAGGATAGCGACATATACGAAGTTCCCTTGAAGTTCAAGGAGGAGAAGCTCGATGAGGTTATACTCAGCAAGCTCAAGCTTGAGAGGAGGAAGAACGGCAAGGAATGGGAAGAGTTCGTAAAGAGGATGAAAGAGTTGAGAGAAGAAGTCGAAATCGCAATAGTTGGGAAATACGTGGACGTGAAGGATGCCTACATAAGCATAAGGGAAGCTCTAAAGCACGCTGGGGTAGCGGTGGGATGCAAGGTAAATTGCGTTTGGATAGACAGCGAAAAACTCGAAAAAGAAAGCTTTGCACTCGACTACGACGGAATCCTCATCCCTGGTGGGTTTGGAAAACGAGGAGCCGAGGGAAAAATAAAGGCGATAAACTACGCTCGGACAAGGAACATCCCGCTCCTTGGAATATGCTTCGGTTTTCAGCTCGCAGTTGTCGAATTTGCAAGAAACGTTTGCAATCTAAATGCCAACAGCGCAGAAATCGATAGAAGTGGGCATTGTGTGATCGACATACTGCCAGAGCAAAGAGAAGTCAAGGAACTCGGCGGAACTATGCGTTTGGGAGAGCTCGAGGTTACGCTAAAACCCGGAACACTCATACACAAGCTCTACGGAACTGAAAGGATAAGAGAAAGGCACAGACATAGGTATGAAGTTAACCCAGACTACATAGAGCTTTTGGAGAGCAAAGGGCTTGTTTTCAGCGGGTATTCTGACAACGGGCGAAGGATGGAAGCCTTGGAAATTCCCACGCATAGGTTTTTCTTGGCAACCCAGTTCCATCCGGAGTTCAAATCTCGCCCTCTCTCGCCCTCGCCACCTTTCGTTGGTTTCGTGAAAAGCGCTTTGGAGTTCAAAAGAGAGAAAAATGGTCGTTACTTAGAGATGCGGTAGGCATAAACTTTTGAGGTTTCATAGTTCCCGGAGTTATCTACGGCAACTATGTAGAACTCCACGGTTAAGCCTGGCTTGACCTCTACTCTGGCGGTGTAATCTTCTTCCGCCAAACCATAGCCTCCGATGGGTTCCATCACGTATCGCCTCGAGATCTCCATTTCCGTGTAGTTCCATGGCGAGTTGTTTAAGCTGTAGACGAGAAGAACTTTGTATAAAGCACTTCCTTCATCATAGGCTTTTACATTGAAAATCAGAGTTTCGTTGGCTAATTTAACCTCTACCGAGCTTATCTTTGGCTTCTCCGTGTCGCTCAGTTTATACAAAACGTTGGGGCTTGCAACGTATATCTCACTGTATGCAACGCTAAGAGTGGGTATCCATCCATCTCCACTTGGAAACTCAAATTCGCTGAGCTTTTGCGAGCCACGCCAAAGCAGGTAGATCTTGCTACCTCCACGCTCCTTTACTGCTGGCAGAATCACAACGTCTCGTGACGCTACTGGTTTTCCCCCTCTTTCATCGCTCGCCATCGTGAAGTTCCCCGCAACGTTTCCATCGAAGTCCAATATGAGGAGATTCAACGGTCCCTCCCCTAAGCCTCTAACGGCATAAATGCTCCGGTCGCTTACTGCAATGTAGGGATCGTTGTTAACATCCCCGCTTACCCCAAGGAACTTCTTCCACAAGAGCTTTCCATCCTTGGAGAGGGCTAAAAGGTTTCCTTGCGAGTCCGATAGAATTATTTTCCCATTTCGGTAAGATGGTGCGTTGAGCATTGCGTCATGCTCGAAAACCCAGATAATTGCCCCAGTTTTTGCGTTAAGCGCATAAAGTTTCTTTGATGGCTCTGAAGTCACGAATAGGACTCCATCACCATAGGCTAATCCTCTGACGTTAGCTCCAACTTTGTTTCGCCAAATAAAGTTTCCATCTTCGGAGACACAGAACACGTAACCTTCGTCTCTAACGCTCCCCACGTATACTTTTCCTTCCGCTACTATTAGATTCGACGTCACCGCTGAGCGAGATGAAGCGTTTGCTTCGGATTCAAGTTTAACTTTCCACACGAGTTCGCCGTTTTCCTTGTTGAGAGCGAGGAGGTAAGCGTCCCCTTCGCCTCCTGGAGTTGACGAAGTGCCCACGAACAAATACTTGCCAACGCCATAGGCTTCAACGAATCTCCATAAACCTAAAGCTCTCCACTTCGTTACTGGTTGGGGATGGGAGACACTTCTTCCTTCAAGGGTATCAGAATATACTTCCACACCCCAGATTAAGGTTCCATTATCCCTATTAAGGGCGTAAATTCCTTGATGATTTGCCAAAAAGATCTTGTCTCCCTCAACTATTGCATTTGCCAACCAATCAGCCATGATGGCAGAGATGTTAACCGAAAAAACGAGTTCCGGCTTCCTTGGAAGAGTTGAAGCGTAGAAATTGTCGCTTTCCGCATTGCTTTTTCTCATCTCCCACGGAAGCTTTGATGGCAAGAAACTCGCTGGAACCTCTTCAGGCACTTTTTGCGGGGAAATGCCTTCTAAAGCCATTTCTTTTTGTGGAGATGTGCAGTAAGCTATTAGGAGGGCACTGGTTAACAAAAAGGAGATTAAAAAAACGCTCTTAACCTTCATTTTCAGCCTCCCTGATAAGTCATCTCTATCTCGGTGTAGCCTGCCTTTGGCGATATCGTTAGCGAGATCATTGCGTTCCCTTTGGCGCATGTGAAACTTTTCGCCCCATCTGCCTCTGACGTCATTGCAACTTGCCAACTGTTCGACGCTAAGTAGCTGTTATACCATGAAGCAACTCTGTCGACGTTGTCGTGTGTGCCGTAGGTTATGCTTACAATTTTAACTCCCATATAGCTCATCGAGGAATACTTGAGCATTATAGATCCGGGATACCTTTGCATGGGCTCGCTTCCGCTCACGACATCCTTGGATGGGAGCTTGTATAGACCGTAGTGGACAGATATCGAAGTATAGCTCCTTTCGCTCGTAGGAGCGTAGATTATGACTCCCACATCTTCCTGGGCTTTCACGAGCTCCATGCTAATTTTTTCAGCGCTCTTTCCCTCGTCCTTAACACTCCATCCTTTGCTTTGGAGGTCTCTCTTATACCACTCTGCAACTGTCTGGAAGTTGTCCATGGTTCCGTAGTCGATAAGTATAATTGTTGGAAAACCTTCGATCTTCTGATGCGAAAGCATCACGGACTTCGGGTATCTTTGAATCGGCTCCTCCCCGCTTACGACATCTGAAGAAGGTAACTTTTCACCCTTTGGGGGAGTTTCAGAGGGTTTCAGCTCTTGGAACTTACCCTCGACCACCCAATACACCACGCCTCGTTTTTCCTTTACCATCGCCGGACTCACAGCCCAGATCCCAATCCCATTCTCACCCTTTTTGCTCAGGAGAACTCCCCACTGGACAGATCCCTCGGGCGTCGAGATTGTTTGGGGCACGGGCTCTTGGACGATTTCGTAACCAAGGCGGGACAACTCACTCTTATACCATTCCAGAATCTCCTTTGCATCGGAACCCTCAACGAAGTAAGTCTTGACTGTAACCCTCTCGCTCGGTATGCTCAGCATTTGATAGTAGTAGCTGGGCACAGAATACTCCGTCGACCCCTTGTAAACTGGAAAAGTTTGAGGGCGCTCTGGAGGTCCAGCGCACAGCGATGTGAGGGCTACAACACAAATCGCAACCATCATGTAGAGATGGGTGCGCATGCTCATCATCGAATTGCAACTATAAATATTTTACGAAGTTGGCTCGAGCTCAGCTCTCTTCGAAAAGCTCGTTAAACTCGGCTCTCTCGACGTAATCGCTCGCCGAACTCATCCCCTTGCTTGAAAGAATGCTCTTTATTTTCTCCAACACGTGATCCCTCACCCTTAGCCTCAACAAGCCCTTCTTGTTGGAGAACACGAACTCCACCGCATCGTTTTCCTCAATCCTGATGCTCATCTTACCCAACGTGCAACCGGTCGAGGCTTGTATTCCGTCTATCGAGCATGTATACGGCGTTCTGAGCGGGCATTTTACCGTGCAGACCAAATCGTGCTCGTCCTCCGGCTTAAGGACTTCTAAAGCCCTAAGACCAGCTCTGTATCCCAAAACAAGCCATGGCCCCTTGTGGCCATGCATCCTAACTGCGTCGTCCAGGCTCAGCATACACTCCTTACTCGCTGAGTGTTAAAAATTTAACTTTTCTCACAACTTGTAATAAGAAAACAAAAATTTTTATACTCAAAGTCTTAAGCATTTTTATGAATTTACGAGTTGTAGCTATTCTCTTGTTAGTGGCTTTTGTTTCCATCTTAGCAGCCCATGCCGTGATGAACGTGAAAAGAGAGCCCGGAATTCTGATCACTTTAAACCTCTACGACGTTAACATTGAGAAAAAAGAATTAGTGGATATAACTTCCGCGATACTCGACGATCCCAACGTTCTCATGTATCTGCACATCGACGTGATTGCTCCTCCGAGTCCAAAATTCGAAGACCTCGTAACGATAAATATCACGATGAAACCGAAAAAAGAGATTTTCATCCGCTCGGATGAGCTCCTTGAAATCTCTAAGGAATGGGTTTCAGTATATGCTTCGAGGAACACTAATCCAGAGAACATGTATTCGGGATTGATAATCAGGTTGATCATCTACAACAGAAGCACAGGTGAGATTGTTTTCGAGGCTTTCGATTCCTTCTCATATAAACCGATCGAGGTGACTAAGGGAAAGCCTATAGAGATAACGATGAATTTGGTGAAAAAATCGCCAGAACAGAAGTTCAAGATATCTCCTGTTTCGCAACACGTTAAAAGCGTCGAAGCCAAAGAAATTTGCGATGGTTGTGAATATTGGATAGAAAGGGAATTAGTCGTGAGCATCACGCCGGAAAGTCTGAAGACAAAATTGCCGAGCGATTACTTCAAAAGCGTTGACGGAGTCCTATACATGAAGACCCCGGTGTTAATAGTAAAAAACGCATATTCCAACAGCGGTGTAATCACATCGTCTATTAACATAGGAATGAGAGAAGTAAGCGTGGGAGTCTATCCCACTCTGACGAGCGGGGAAATACTCGACAAAATAACGAAAGGTTATTCTCCAACTGTGACTCTATGGAAAGGTAGTGGCTTGACATGGGGCGGATCCACGTACTATTTTTATTACAACACCGGTGATCTAGGACCAGAGCAGAGCGTGTGGATATGGATATGGGCTAGGCCAGTGTATAGAATATACAAAGTCTATGAAGTCGATAGCTGTACTTATACCCGCTATTACATCGGAGACGATGTCGAGAACTTTATTACGCACGTATTAACGAGCGGAACTGGTATTGTAGGAGGTGGAAACATAGGATTGCCGCAAAGCGAATTGATGCAGACGCTCTTTAACGGTGTCGAGATGAATAAACTCCAAATCTCAGGGACTTCTCTGGAGGACGGGAAACTGGATCCAGGAGAGTCTATAGCATTAGAGCAGATCGTCCAGTATTTCGATACCTGTGGAGCCGACTTCGAGGTAGGTATTCCCGCTGGATCTCTTGCAGCTCTTAGCATATGTGCAGTCCTCGGCCTTCCCGCAGGTGGAACAGCATGTGCTGTTGCGGTAGCGTTCTCTTCAGCGTTTCAGCTTTCATTATCGATACAAGGTTCAATGTATATTACTGGTGGTTTAGTAAATCACGGAGAATTCAATGGGAGAGGTTACAACGTTCCCGAGGACGTTTACATGGCGATAAGCCGATACCAGTATAAGGTCGATCCGCCTTGGTGGTGCTTCTGGTGCACTCCATGCTATTATCGAGTCCCAGCAGGAATATACTTCCAATGTGATTGAGTGGAGTTCCAGTTTTTTAGGCTGCGGAATTTTTTGATCTATTCTAAGCTCTAAGCAACCTTTGAGTAAGAAGATTCATGCCTATAAAAACATATCTTTGACACTTCGTAATAAGAAAGCAAAAATTTTTATACTCAAAGTCTTAAGCATTTTTATGAAGTTAAGAAAAATTTCGATCCTTGTAGCTCTGACACTTCTCGCCTTAGCCTTAGCGGGTTGCGTCCAACAAGCCCAGCAAAGTGCTGAGGGAAAAATAAAGGTAAAAGACCTCGCAGGAAGGGAAGTTAGCGTCCCGAAGAACGTGGAAAAGATCGTTGCAATAGGTCCCGGAGCCTTAAGGCTCGTCGTTTATCTGCAAGCGACGGATAAACTCGTCGGCGTCGAAGATGCGGAGAAGAGATGGGAAACTTATACACGCCCATATAGGCTCGCGAATCCTCAGCTCGCCGAATTGCCGACGATCGGCGTTGGTGGACCAGATGACCCGAAGGCGAACGTTGAGGAGATTATCAAGCTAAAACCAGACGTCATCTTTGCAGTCGTGAATGCACAATACGCAGAAGCATTGCAGGAGAAAACTGGTATTCCAGTGATCGTGATCAACTACGGAACGCTTGGAAACTTCCGCACAACGGAGCTCTTCGAATCAATAAGGCTGATGGGCAAGGTCCTTGGTAAAGAAAAAAGAGCTGAAGAGATAATCGCATACATCGAGAGCGTAGTGAAAGATCTCGACAACAGAACGAAGGATGCCGAGAGGAACTGGAAGGTATACGTCGGTGCACTCGGTTTCAAGGGTCAACACGGCATAGTTTCGACGACCTGCAGGTTTCCGCCGTTCGAGGTCAACAACGTCTTCGGCGAGAACGTCGCTTGCAAAGTCAACTCAACGGCACACATCTTCGTCGACAAGGAGTTCTTGCTCAAGGAACAGCCTGACATAATATTCCTAGATCTCGGAAACCTGCACCTCGTTAAGGAGGACTACAAGAAGGACAGGAGCTTCTACGAGTCGCTTAAGGCCTTCAAGAATGGAGAAGTCTACGGAATATACTCCTTCAACTTCTACAACACGAACGTCGAGCAAGCCCTTGTCGACAGCTACTGGATAGGGAAAGTTCTCTACCCGGAGAAATTCAGGGACATCGATATTAGGAAGAAGGCAAACGAGATCTACGAGTTCTTCGTCGGTAAAGGGCTTTACGATGAAATCGTTAGTAGATACGGCGAATTGGGGAAAATAGATGTCAGTGGCTGGTGAATACAAAGCATTGGTGAGAAAAAGGATTTCTTTCGGGCTCACCTTGCTTTTTCTCCTTTTTTTAATTTCTCTCGTTGCAATGGGCTTGGGATCTTACCAGATGTCGATCGTCGAGCTTTTTAACTCGATCTTAGATGGAAATCCGGTTCTATGGAACGTTAGAATTCCGAGAATCGTTTCCGCAATCTTCGTCGGCGCGAGCCTTGCGATCGCTGGCGCAGTTATGCAGTGCATCCTCAGAAACCCGCTTGCCTCACCGTTCACACTCGGAATCTCGCAAGGCGCCGCCTTCGGTGCATCGGTTGCGATCGTCTTCTTTGGCATCGGTCAAATGCATCGGGTCGGTGAAACGCTGACGATCTTCAACCCCTATGTCCTCCCGTTCTTCGCATTCCTCGGCTCCCTTATAAGTGCCTTCGTAATTTTGCTCCTTGCAAAGCTTCGCGATTTATCTCCGGAGGCGATGATCCTCGCCGGTGTTGCGATCTCCGCCTTTTTTCAAGCAGGGGTTATGCTGATCCAATACTTCGCAACCGATGTTCAGGTTGCATCGATAGTCTTCTGGACGTTTGGCGACGTCGGAAGGGCGAGATGGGTCGAGATCTACATAGTCATCGCAACCTTCCTCGCATGCTTTATCTACTTCTTCCACCATCGCTGGGACTATAACTCGTTGCTCGCCGGAGACGAGGTTGCGATCTCCCTCGGCACAAACCCGCAGAGGATAAGGCTTGAAGGTATGCTCATAGCCTCCTTTCTTACAGCGGTTTGTGTTTCTTTCACCGGAATAATAGGCTTCATCGGTCTCGTGGCACCACACGTCGTTAGATTGGTCATAGGCGGAGACTACAGGTTCCTAATTCCGATCAGCTCCGTAGTCGGAGCCCTGATACTGCTCATATCGGACACGGTTGGCAGAACGATCATTTCTCCCGTGATAATCCCGGTCGGAATCGTCACCTCCCTCATCGGCGCCCCCATGTTCATATACCTGCTCCTGAGGGGTGGTAAGAGTGTTAGAGGTTAAGGGATTGGGATACAGCTACGGGAAAAGGGACGTGCTCCGCGAGATCGCCTTTTCCTTGACAGAAGGAGAGATGCTCTTCATCCTCGGCCCCAACGGGAGCGGAAAGACCACGCTTTTGAAGTGCCTGAACAAGATCCTGAAGCCCCGTGGCTCGATATACGTAGAAGGGATCGATTTGAGAAAGCTCTCTCCTTTGGAGGTTGCGAGAAAATTCAGTTATGTCCCTCAAAGAAGTGATGTCAGCGCTTTGACCGTTTTCGATGCGATACTCCTTGGCAGAAAGCCGTATGTGAGGTGGGAAGTAAGCGAAGAGGACATAAGGATAGTTGAGGAAACGATAAAGATGCTGAAAATCGAGCATTTAGCTTTAAGAAGGCTGAACGAACTGAGTGGTGGAGAGCTTCAGCTGGTTTTGATCGCAAGAGCCTTTGCCCAGCAACCGAAATATCTACTGCTCGATGAACCAACGAACAACCTTGACATAAAGAATCAGATCGAGGTCATGAGCCTTGTGAAGAAGGCAGTAAAGGAGAAGAGCGTTTCCGCAATCGTAACGATGCACGACATAAATCTTGCGCTCAACTTTGCGGAAAAGATTCTACTGCTCAAGAACGGCGAAGTGTTCGCCTTCGGTGGGAGAGAGGTGATAAATGAAGAAATACTCGATGCGGTTTATGGTCTGAGGGCTGAGGTCGTGAGATACGATGGTAGAGTCGTTGTAGTTCCTAAAATTTGAACGAGCTGGGAAAACATAATAAACGATCGAGCACATCTTTTTCATGGTGCACATCAGATTGTCAGAAGAGGCTGAGCGGTTGGTTAGAAAGTATCTGAAGACCGAAAAGCAAAGGGAATACAACTTTGACTTCTTCGTGGACGAGGAGAGATACATACGGTGGGAAGACGTCGAAATCGGGATGGAGGCGTGGAGCGAGAAGGAATTTGAGGTGAAGGAAGAGGACATCAGGGCTTATTTAGAAGCGACGGAAAACTACAACCCAGTGTTCTGGAAAGATCTGATAGCTCCTCCGATGTTTATTACAACCGTTGCCTTTTGGCTTGTTGGCGACTCATTTGTCGGAAGTTGGATAAAAACACCCGGAGCAATAAACCCTGGACAAAAGATCGAGTTCTACGAGCCCATAAGGGTTGGAGACGTCATTAGAGTGAAGATGAGGGCGCACGACAAGTTCATAAAGAGGGGAAAGAGGTATCTGACATACTACAACGAATTCGTAAACCAGAGGGGAGAGATAGTCGCAAAATGGTGGGGAACTCTAATTCTTCCGCTTTCGAGAAGCGAGGAGGAGCACAGGATCGGGGGTGTGAAAAAATGAGATTTGAGGAGATCGAGCTTGAGCAGGAATTACCGACAATCGAAGTCAAAGTTACGCAGGAAATGATCACGAGGTTTGCCTGCGCCTCCTTGGACTTTAATCCGATCCACATCGATCCAGTTTGGGCAAAGAAGGTCAATCTTTTGGGTTACGGAAAAACAATCGCCCATGGACAGTGGACGATCGACAAGTTGACGCAGGTGATCACGAACTGGTGTTACGCAGAAGGTGGAAAGCTTAAGTCGATCGACATAAAGCTCATACACCCAGTGTTTGTAGGAGACACGATCAAATTCAAAGGCAAGGTCATTGCTAAGCATCCGAGAAAAGTTGACAGCTTTTGCGAAGTCGAGCTATGGGCTGAGAACCAGAACGGGGAAAAAGTGGCGGTAGGGGTTGCAGAGGTTTTTATAAGGAACTAAATTTTTTCCTTCTGAGTTGAGCCACGTTCGCCTAACCTCTTGAGCCGAGACCTGAGTCGATCAGCTCTTGATCGCAAGTAGAATCTCCCTGATCTTCTTATACTTCTCGTAAATTTCGCTGTAGTCGATACCAGAGGGAAGCACAGTCGTGAACTGCGGGACAAACTTTTCGAGAACATCTTTCAGTGAAAAGTCTAAGGAAAGACAAGCGAGCATAGCCGCACCTCTTGCAGTTGCCTCGACGTCTCCAGAGACGAGACAAGGTTTTCTTAAGACGTCTGCAAAGATCTGATTCCACAACTGACTTCTCGCCGCACCACCGTCGAGACGAAGCTCCTCGACCTTTATGCCGAGGTTTTCCATAACTTCGACGTTCGTTCTCACCTCGAAGGCAACGCTCTCCATCACAGCCCTTGCGATGTCGCCCCTTGAATGCCCCAAGGTTAGTCCATAAATCGCCCCCTTCGCCTCTGGGATCCAATGCGGACAGCCAGCGCCCGTGAAGAACGGAAAGATCATAAGCCCACGAGCCCCAACCCCGGAAGCCTTGGCTTCTGCGTTGAGAACTTCGTAGCTATCATTCGGGAAGAAATTCCGCTTTACCCACTCGAGAAGACTTCCAGTTGTGAATATGCTCACTTCAGCCACGATTCTTGGCACAACGTGTGCGGAGTAGATCAAATCACCGCCGTGCATTTTCTCAACGGGCGCAATCATAAAAGTGCCGGTGCCGGTTGTGGACTTGATCTTCCCTTCTTCGACGACTCCTTGAGCAAATGCACTGCACTGCTGGTCGCCACCACCTACAGCGATTATGGGCTTAGATCTGACCTCGATCTCTCTGCTCTTAAGTTCTCCAATCGCCTCTCCTGGGCTCACGATTTCTGGAAGCTTGTCCAAGTCGATGCCAAAGGTTTCGGCTATTTTCTCAGACCACCTTCGCTTTTTTAAATCCATTAGCATAGTCCTCGATGCGTTTGAGAAATCCGTTACAACGATACCAGACAGCTTGAAGATTATGTAGTCGTGCACAAGCATGAATTTCCAAGTTTTTTCAACCACTTCGGGGCAATTCTTCATCCACCACAGGATCTTTGGCAGTGAAAAGTAGGGATCGGGCTTTAGACCGGTTATCTTGAAGATCTCCTCACCCATTATCGAACTTATTCTCTTGACTTCCTCGACAGTCCTTCTATCCTGCCAAACTATCGCCTTTGCAAGCGGTGTTCCATTTTTCGAGATCGGAACAATGGTTTCACGTTGGTTTGCAACTGAGATCGCAAGAACTTCGTCTTCTGCGTTTGCGAGCTTGATCGCAGAGTTGCAAGCTTTTACAACACTTTTCCACCAGTCCTCAGCGTTCTGCTCAACCCATCCCGGGTTTGGGTAGTAGCTTGGGAACTCAACGTAGCTCTGGGCGACAAGTTCTCCTTCAAGAGAATAAACTCCAGCTCTAATGCCAGTCGTGCCTGCATCTATGCCGAGAACATAGCCCATTGGATCACCTTGACACTTTTATTCGAAAAAGAATAAATGTTCTTCGATCACCTTCGAGCGGTGAGAGGTTGAAGGACGTCGTAGTCGTTGGTGCGGGGGTTACGGGTAGTTTTATTGCAAAGGAACTCTCAAAGTTCGATTTAGATGTTCTGGTTCTTGAGAAAAAACTCGCTCCGGGTTTAGAGCAGACTAAAGCTTGCTCCGGGATAATCCACCCATTCCAGCTCCCCTTCAAGCTTTTGAGGAGTAAGTTGTGCCTGGAAGGAAACAGGATGATGGACGCCGAAGCGGAGGAGCTCGGCTTCGAGTTCAATCGAGTCGGCTTGATAGCGGTTGCGACAAATCCAATAACTTTTTTGGCAATCCCGCTCATAATCTTTTATCTCAAGGTGCACGGAGTAAAAGCGAGGGCGATTGGAAGAAAAAAGCTACTCGATATGGAACCAAATCTAACTGAAAAAGTTTATGGTGGTATTTTCATTCCATCCGCTGGTGTCGTGAACCCAGTTGAGATGACCGCAAGGGCTTGTCTTTTTGCAAAGCTCAATGGCGTCGAATTTATCTACGGTTGCGAAGTCGTTGGAATCGAGCGAAGAGTGGACAGATTCGTCGTAAAGACCAACAAGGGGAATTTCGAGAGCAGAGTTGTGATAAACTGTGCGGGAATCTACGCTGATGAGATTGCCAAGATGGTTGGATACGAGATGAGAATGATCCCCGGTAAGGGGACGCACGTGGTTTTCGCAGAAAAGGGGTTTACGAAACACTTGGTCGTCGCAATACCTCTCAAGCCCAACAAGAGAACTAAGGGAGGCGGAGCCCTCATTGGCTTCGATGGAAAGCCACTCTGGGGTCCAAACTTGGTAGACGTTGAGAGCAAGGAAGACACGAGCGTTAAAAGGGAGGAAATCGAGGAGATAATTGCCAAATTCGCCCCGCTTTTCAAAAGAACTCCGGAGGAGATAGTAGCGGTCTACTCGGGCTTGCGATCGATTGCTGGGAGCGATTTTGTGATAAACGAACCAGTGAAGGGATTTATAAATGTTGCTGGGATCCAAAGCCCCGGGTTAACTGCTGCGCCGGCGATAGCGAAGATGGTTCTTGGAATGCTCTCCAATCACTTTGAATTGCGGAGAAAGGAAAAAATTTCCAGACTGCCAAAGAAAGTGAAGAATGAGATCTGTAAGTCCCTCGAGGAAGACGAGGTCGTCTGTCTTTGCAACATGGTAACGAAAAAGGAGATCTTAGAAGTTGCGGAGAATTTCAAGTGCTTCGACGCTGTGAAGCAGATCACATGGGCGGGGATGGATTGCGAGAAGTGCAAGGCGGAGATCATAAGGCTGGTTGGGGAAAAGGTTGTGAAGGATAGCGACGGAGGGGAGATGGCATGGTTGTGATCGTTGGGGCGGGCTACAGTGGGCTTATTTGTGCAAGAAATCTCATCGACTTGGGCTACAGCGTTAGACTCTTTGATTTCAAGAAAGCTGGTGGCGAGCTTGCGATCCTTAGCAAAATCCCGGAATTGAAGGAGCATTATGGGAGCTTTATAGACGAAATGAACTCTGCCTTAGAGGGCTTGAACGTCGAAAAAGGATGTGTCATCTCCACGAATCCAGTGAAAATCCTAACGCCGAAGGGGGTGGAGATCGTGGAGGACAAGGCAATAATCGCAACCGGCGCAGTAGACCGCAACCCTTGGGTTCTCGGAAAAAGACCTGCGGGCATTTTTTCTCCCGAGACCGCAATAAAGCTCATATCCGAGGGATACAAGATAGGCAACAGTTTTCTGATCGCTGGAAACGATGAAGTTCTCGAGCTTTTGGCAACCCACCTTTCAAAAAATCACAGGGTTGAGCGGGTAAAGTCGACCGAGGTCTACGTCCACGGTAGCCAGAGAGTCGAGAAAGTCGAAGTTGAGGGAGAAGAGTTCAAATGCGATACTCTAATCCTGTTTAGGGGGAGAAAGACCTTTAACCCAAGGAACTTGCTCGGCGATCTCGTCGGAAATGCGGTTGTTTGTGGTTACGACTACTCTTTGGTGAGAAAAAACGTCAGAGAATTCATAAAAAGGTTCGTGGCGAACTCTAATCCCTTCTCAAAAGCCTGAAAACGAGTTTTTCCAGCTCGACGACTATGAAGACTACGGAAGCGATCGCAAGCGTTTTAACCCACTCCTCAACGCTCATCGGCTCGAGCTTAAGCGCTGGGCTAAAGTTCGTCACGTAGAGCTGAAGGACCAGCAGTAAAACGATGCCGAGGATCGCATACATGTTCTTTAATCCTGTTTCGAAAAAGCTCTTCTCGATGTGGGGAGTTAGCAGATACCAGATCTGAAGCGCAATCAAGCCGTTTACCGCTGAGGACATCTTTCCGGTGCTGAAATAAAGGTAGTAAGCCAACAAAACTCCGAGGATGGAGATGTATGCAACTCTAAATAAGACTCGCCTGCTCATCAGCTCCCCCTTCGTCGGTCTTAGCTTCAGCAGATCCTTTTCCATGGGATCGAAGACGAGCATCATGCCGAGCAAGCCGGAGGTTACAGTGTTTATCCAGAGTATGTGAAGCGGTAGCATTGGCATCGCAATTCCAAGCGCAAAGGCGACGAGGACGATCGATCCTTGAGCGCCGTTCGTCGGGATTATCCAGGAAATTATCCTTTGAATCTTTCTGAACACGTCTCTACCGACTTCAATTGCTTTCACGATCGTCGAAAATCTGTCGTCGAGCAGAACCATATCCCCAGCTTCTTTTGCGATATCGCTACCGCTACCCATCGCAACTCCGATTTCAGCCCTCTTCAGAGCTGGAGCGTCGTTGACGCCGTCTCCGGTAACTGCTACGATTTCGCCGTTTTCTTGTAAAGCTTTTACGATTTCGAGCTTTTGTTCTGGCGTAGTTCTTGCGAAAACGCTGTATTTCTTAACAGCCTCCCTTAGGTCTATCTTTTCGAGCTCCTTTCCCGTGATGAGCTCTCCCTCTATACCAGCGTCTCTTGCTATCTTCAAAGCCGTCGCCGGATGGTCGCCCGTTATCATCACAACCCTTATCCCAGCGGATTTACATTTCTCGACGCTCTCCCTGCTGTCTTCCCTAAGAGGATCTATTAGACACTGATACCCGAGGAACTCAAGATCTTTAAGCTCGAAGCCTTTGAAAGCTTCGACTTTTTTGAACGCAAAGGCGATCGTCCTCATCCCTTCTCGGGTGCAAGTTTCCGGAATCCTTGTGTTTACCATGCGCTCCACAACCTCTGGAGCGCCTTTGACGATCACGTAAACTCCGTCCTTAGTTTTTGCGAAGACCGCCATGAATTTCCTCTTCGAATCGAATGGGATTTCGTCGAGTATCTCGTAGTCTTCAATGATTCCAGTCTTCAATGCGAGCTCGAGCAACGCAACCTCCAACGGATCTCCTCTGCAGTTCTCGCTCTCGCAAACAGCTCTGTTGCACATGTAACCCGCAAGGATGAGCCTTTTTATGTCCTCCCCGGGGTCGATTTTATCTCCTTGTCTATAAAATCCGTCGTCCCTTACCTCGTATTCACCCTCCGGCGTCATCAGCTTCACGACCCTCAGCCTATTCTGGGTCAGGGTTCCCGTTTTGTCCGAACAGATGACCGTAACGCTACCCAAGGTTTCCACCGCAGGAAGGGACTTGACCAAAGCCTTCTTCTTGGCCATCTCTCTAACACCGAAGGCTAAGGCGAGCGTGATGGTCGCTGGAAGTATCTCCGGAATCACTGCGACCGCAAAACTTATCGCAGATAGGAAAGAATAGGTTGTTTCGTAACCCCTGTAAAGCCCGAGCAGGAATATCGCAACCGATATCGAAACTATCCCGATCGTGAGCCGTTTTGCAAATATCCTTATTTTTCTGAGCAAAGGCGTTTCAACGCTCTCCTCGAGCCCTTTACCGATCTTACCCATCTCTGTTTTTTCGCCCGTCGCAACGACCACAGCCTTTCCCCACCCAGACGTGACTGCGGTGCCGGCGTAAAGCATGCAAGTCCTCTCGGGAACGATAGCGTCTTCGGGAACCTTCTTGCTGTTCTTCGCAACCGGAAAAGACTCTCCGGTTAGCATCGATTCATCAACGCTGAGCTCTCTGCTCTCTATAATCCTCGCATCCGCAGGAACCTTCATCCCAGCTTCGACGATTATCACGTCCCCAGGAACTACCGAAGTCGAATCCACTTCGATTACCCTCCCTTCAGAAACGACGAGGGCTTTTGGGAGCAAAAATTTCCTGAGCTCTTTCATTATGCCTTCGGCTTTCCACTCTTGCAAAAATCCGGTGATCGCTCCGAGGATGACGATCGCGAAGACTATGATCGCCTCCAAGTAGTGTTCCAAGTAGCTGAGAAGGAACATCGAAGCTATGAGCACGAGCACGAGCGGGTTTAGGAACTGCTTGATGAAAACCTCGAACGGCTTTTTCTCTTTGACCCTTATTTCATTCGAGCCATAGATCCTGAGCCTTCTTTCCCTCTCGGCTTGAGCAAGACCATTCGGACTCGTTTCCAGCTTTTGAATAACCTCATCAATTTCTAAAGCCCAGAAGCTCATTTTGAATCCCTATTCATATCCTTGGAGTTGCTTATTTAAGCCTTGCGTCCCCTTAGGCAATAGGATCATCACGTTATGAGTATAAACCCGTAGAAGGCATCTTCATACTTGAAATATACAAGATAGCCCCCACGTGGATCCGGTGGGCCAACCTCTCCCTGCTTATGGCCCAAATACCTGTAGATAGCCACGCCCTCCTCGTTTGGCACCTCGTAGAATATTTTGCTCTCTCCTTGCCTTTTCATTTCTTCCAAGGCTTTACGCAGCGACGGATATTTCTCCAGATCCTCCTTCGTTAACTCGAAGTAGTGCTTGGGTTCGAAGCTCAATCTCTCTATTTTCAATACGTTGGTGTAATACATCCTCGATATCAGAACCAGCGCCAAAAAACACACGACGATTAGAATGCAGAACGCAATTAAAAACTTTTTTATAATTTTCATTATAATCACCTAAATAAAAAATTAAGGTTACTCCCACAACCCTCTTATGTTGCCATACACTTTATTCCAACAATCATTACACCATTTATCAGTTCCCCAATATGCCCAGAAGTAGTTCATTATGCACTCTGGATGTTCCCACCACCAAGTGCCCTGATCGTCTGCGTTGAAGTTGTGAGAAATTTCATGCTGAGCGATACTATCATGTGGCCACTCCACCGTAGCAGCGCTAACTGCACAAACACTAAAGAACCCATTTAGATACGCTCTACCATTATGATCCATGTAATCAACCCAGCCCATAACGATGTCGTTGTCAGAGTCTCTGTCGTTGAACTCGCTTCTAACCCAGTCCATGTCTTCTCTAAGATCGTCAAGCAATTTTTCCGAGTCGTCTGCTGGTGAAACGTCGCTTGCATCCCACCACTCTGTTAGGTGGTAATAATATAAAGTACCTGGATTGAACTGATAAAACCTCGCATAGGCATCAATCGCATCATTTAGATACGCTTCTGTTGGCTTATGTATTGAGTCCTTTGCTTCAAAAATCCACAAATATAGCTCACCGTATTTAGCGTAAGGACCTACTGGAGTTGAAGACACCGCACTTGAAGAGATTGCTAAAGACTTTGCATCTGATTCTTTAAGATTTATCTCCCCGCTCTTTACGAGTTCTCTGACGTATTCCACTGGAAGCGGGACTCCATTAACGACGTCTATTTTTGGATTCGCCGGGTCGACGCCGTATTTCTTGATATACTCCTCCCTCGCCTTCTCTTCTAAGGCAAGCCTTTCTTCGGCGCTCATCACCTTGTAACCTTCCCTTACGCAGTATTCGTAGAAGCGTGGATCCACCCATTCGGATACGACTTTATCCTCTACGCTTATCTTCCCCATCGTGCACACCTTTCCATCTAAGATCGTTCCCTCCAAATAGTGCGGTAACTTACCTTCCGCAAATTTTATGTCGTTCTCCGTGATGTTGTATTTGCGGTATAGCTCCTGCAGATCCTCGGAGGTGAAGTATAAGCTTTTCTCCGCATATTTGCTTGCGATCGCCGAGTTTAGCGCTAAGCTGATGAACAACGCCAAAAACATCAGTCCAACTGCCCTCTTTTGCTTCAAATCCTTCTTCATCCCTTTCACTCCCCAAGCCAGCGACCCTACGTTAACTTATATCAAAGTTATATAAAAATTTTTCGGTTCCCCCCGAGTTTAATAGTTAAACTCTTTTCCCTTTGCCATTGGTTTTATCAACACGATACAGTTAGACTGGGAACGCTCTCTCACAGCTGAAAAATTTTAAAATCTCTTTGCAGAGTTTTGCTGTGATCTACCTTGGCGGAGAAGCCGAAGTTATCATCGGCGACGTCGTTGTGAAAAGGAGAAAGGCGAAGAGGTATAGGATCAAGGAGATCGACGAGATGCTCAGGATGAGGAGAACCAGAACCGAAGCTAGGCTTATTTCGCTCGCACGAAGGATAGGAGTTCCGACGCCGATAGTCCTCGATGTCGAGGGAGATACGATAGTCATGGAGAGGATCCATGGAATCCCGGTGAAGGAGTGCATGAGCGAGGAGATAAGCAGGGAAATTGGAAGGCTCGTTGCAAAACTGCACAATGCGAACATAATACATGGCGATATAACGCCGATGAACATGATACTCAGCGACGGCAAGATTTACTTCGTGGACTTCGGTTTAGCGTTTGTCGACAGCAGAATTGAAGCGAAAGGCGTTGATGTGCACGTTTACTTCGAGTCTCTGAAAGCTGGTTTTGAAGACTGGGAAAGGCTAAAAAGAGCGTTCATCGAAGGTTATCTTGAGTTGGGGAAGGAAGAAGTGATCAAGAGGGCGGAGGAGATCGAAGAGAGAGGCAGATACGTCGAGCGAAAACTGAGTGATCAGGGCTGAGTGGTGCTAAAAAATTCGTGTTTTACGGAAAAAATTGCCAATTTGTTTTGCAAAGAACGCAAAAAGCGATTCTCGTGATTGCGTGAGTTTTGCGTGTCCTCTTCGAAGGATAAAGGAAAACTTGACGACAAAATAAAACTTCTCAAAACAGAAAATTTTTTAAACAACAAAATTCGTTATGAAATATGCCTGAATTCGTTCACGTGATCGCAGTCGATTCGAATCAAAACGCAGTTTTGGAGAGTGTTAAAACGATTGGCTACCCAATCCATCGTGCATACCTTGTTTACAGAAAAAAAGAAGCGTCAAAGATCGCCGAAAATCTTGAGGACATCCTGAAGTCGCTTGTCGAGACAAAAATATTGAACTTTGAAGATAAAAACGTTTTCGAGATCACGTGGGGTTTGCTGAGGTTGATGAGGGAGGAAATGGAGAAGGGGAGCGAAGTGCTCCTCAACATGAGTGATGCGGACAAAAACCTCGCAGTCGCTTTTCTGCTCTCTGCACAGGTCTCGAGGGCGAAGGTTTACATGATGCTCGATTCCAAGGCGGAGTTCATACAAACTCCTCCAGCGAAGACATACAACCAGGAAAGAATAAGGATTCTGAAGATATTGTCCGAAGAGGGCGGGGTTGTTGAATCGATAAATCGCCTAATAGAACTCTTGGAAGGCAGAACAGAAGATCAGAAAAAATACATGGCTCAGAGGGCGAAGATAACGTATCATCTCAACGAATTGGCTGAGGACAACCTTGTTGTGACGCAAAGGAAGGGTAAGAACCTGAAAGTTATGCTAACCGAACTTGGTAAAGCTTATGTAATCATGTTCGGCTGAGCTTTATGCTATCTGTGTTGATCGTCGCAAATGCTGACGAATGGCATCGATTCAAGCAACTCGAGGAGTGCCTTCTAAATGACTACCACGTCCAATTTGCAGACAGGCTGGATACAGAGCTTTCAAAGCTCACAGAAATTGAGAACACGTTTGATATCTTTTTTTACCTCAAAATCCCGGAGCAAAGCGAGATTTCTGCGATTTCTCGTCTCTCGAAGAGGAAGATATTCATCTTTCACGTCCAAAAAGACTCCTTCTCACCTCTTCCCTTGAAGAACGATTTTCTATTCGTTGCGGACAAAATACTGCTAAAAGCGACTGCGATGAGAGGGAAACTCGAATACTTCCGTGGAGTCGACGAGATTCTTGCCCTTAACGCATATCATCTCGAGCCAAAAGAGAGTTGCGAGATCGTATTGAACGGGAACAGAGATACGAAAGCCATGCTCCACGACATAGTCTTCAGGGCGGGGAAAAACGTGATCTTTGCAGTTCGTAGGGACAACCTCGCCATATTCTCGGTGGACGTGTTCTCGAACGAAGCCTTTAAGGAGGGGCAGAACTGTAGGTTCATAAAGAACTTGCTCAACGAAATGCTAATCGGTGTCGAGTTTTACTGATCTTGTGAAAAATTATTTCTACCAGTTGCGAATTCGATCATGCCCTTGGATAGAGAAGTTGCTTCCGTGGTGAAATTTTTCCGCAATCTACCCTTCGACGCCTCGATGTCTGCGAAAGAGTATAGGGACAGAGTGAACGAGATATTTTTATCTGCAACTTCTATAATAAAAGAAGACATCGCTGAGGTCGAGGACAGAACGATAAAGGGGAGAGAAAGCGAGATAAGGATAAGAATCTATCGCCAAAAGCGTTGGAGTTCGGGAATGGTTTTCTACCATGGCGGTGGATTTGTGATTGGGAACATCGACATCTACGATCCGATATGCAGGCGGATTGCAAGGATTGCAAACGCAACCGTTGTAGCAGTCGAATATCGCCTTGCCCCAGAGCACAAGTTCCCCACTGCGGTGATCGATGCCTACGATGCGCTTAAGTGGGTTGCGGACAACGCAAGCGAGCTGGAAATAGATGCGGACAAAATCGTGGTTGCGGGAGACAGCGCAGGTGGTAACTTGGCAACAGTCGTGAGTTTGATCGCAAGAGACAAGGGAGAGAACTTCATCAAAAAACAAATCCTCGTTTACCCAGTCGTGAACATGAGCTTCCCAACACCCTCAAGGCTTGAATTCGGGGATAGATACGGAATTCTCACGACTGAAATTATGCGGTGGTTCACGGAGCAGTATCTAAGGAGCGAAGAAGACAAATACCACCCATGGGCTTCACCGATCTTTGCAGATCTCAGCAATCTACCGCCAGCGTTGATACTCACAGCAGAATACGACCCGCTCAGAGATGAGGGAGAAATGTATGGGGAGCTCATGAGGAGAAGCGGTTCTGAAGCGGTCATCGTAAGATACCAAGGAATGATTCATGGATTCCTGAATTTCTACCCACTGCTCAGAGCAGGCAGGGAAGCGATAAACCAGATCGCAGTTGCGACGTCGGAGATCTGAACTCGTTACGAAAAAGTTTATCTTTAAAGTCCCCGAATTTTTTTGTGAAAATAAAGTCGCTCAAGGACAAGATCTCGAGCTACGCAGTAGAGATCCTTAGGGAGAGCGGGATCCAAGAGCTCTTTCCACCACAGGAGCAGGCTCTGCCTTACATTTTCAACCGAGAAAATCTGATTCTTGCAGTCCCAACTGCAGCAGGGAAAACGCTTGTTGCGGAGATCGCAATGATATGCGAGATTCTCCGTGGAGGGAAGTGTTTATACATAACGCCGTTGCGGGCTTTAGCGAGTGAGAAGTTCGAGAGCTTCAAGAAATGGGAGAAGATCGGAATCCAAGTTGGGATTGCAACAGGTGACTACGAATCGATCGACGCCCATCTTGCGAGTTCTGACATCGTCGTTACGACGGCTGAGAAGGCTGATTCACTGCTGAGAAATCGCTCTTTCTGGCTTCGAGACGTGACGTGTCTTGTGGTCGATGAAATCCATCTCCTCGACTCAGACGACCGAGGGCACGTGCTTGAGGTTTTCATAACGAAGATGAAGAAGATGAAGCCCGAGCTCTGGATCCTCGGTTTGTCTGCAACAGTTCCAAACGTCGCAGAAATCGCAGAGTGGTTGAATGCAAAGTTCGTTCAGAGCGACTGGCGCCCCGTGCCGTTGTTCTACGGCGTATTTTGCGATAACACGCTTGAAATGTTTAAAGACGGTGTTACAACAAAAAGAGCGAAATTCGAAGACCTCGTTGAAGAGTGCGTTTCGAAGGGAGAGGGTGTGCTTATATTCGAATCGACGAGAAAGAACGCAGAATCCTTAGCGTTGAAGCTCTCGGATATCTCCGCAAAGGTATGTGATTGCGAAGACCTTGCCGAAGAAATTCTCGATGAGAACGATGGCGAGATGAGCAGAAAACTCGCAGAATGTGTTCGAAAAGGTAGCGCCTTTCATCACGCAGGTCTTTTGAGTGGGCAAAGGAAGATCGTGGAGAACGCCTTCAGGAAGGGTAGAATCAAGATCCTCGTCTCGACTCCGACGCTCGCAGCCGGTGTGAATTTGCCAGCGAAGCGGGTGATAATAAAGAGCCTTTACCGCTACGACGGATATTCGAGAAAGATAAAGGTCTCAGAGTTCAAGCAGATGGCTGGAAGAGCTGGAAGACCGGGGATGGATGAAATAGGCGAGGCGATAGTGGTTGTGAGCAAAAAGGATCGAGAAGTTGCGATCGAGAAGTTCATCGAGGGCGAGTCTGAAAAAGTGATCTCAAAGCTCGCAGTTGAGAGCAAGCTCAGATTCCACTGCCTTTCGCTGATCTGCGATGGATTCAGCAATTTCGAGGAGATAAAGGAGTTCTTCGACGCTACACTTTTTGCGAAGCAAAGCGACTTTCCAGAGTTCGAGATCATGAGAGTGATCAACCAGCTCGAAAACTGGGAGATGATAAAGGTTGGTGAAAAAATCCTTCCAACGAAGCTCGGATCGCTTGTTTCGAAGCTCTACATAGATCCACTGACTGGCTTCATCTTCTACGACTGCACAAGGAGATTCGACGAGCTAAGCGAGATCGCAACGCTCCACGTCATTTGCAGAACTCCTGACATGGAAAAGCTGAGCGTTCGTAGAAACGACGATTGGATCGAAGACCTCGCTTTTAAGCACAGAGAAGAGCTGACTTATTTCCCATCGCAGTATTCGATTGACTATGACTTCTTCTTAGCAGAGTTCAAGACCGCTTTGTGCATTTACGACTGGATAAACGAAGTCGACGAGAACAAGATATGCGAGAAGTTCTCAATCGCTCCCGGAGATTTAAGGAGACTCTGCGAAACCGCAGAATGGCTTGCTCATGCGTTCACAAGAATTTCAAGCGAATTCGGGAAGAAGTTTCCAAACCTCGAGACGAGGATTCGCTACGGCGTAAAAGAGGAGCTCTTGGAGCTGATCTCGATAAGGAACATAGGGAGGGTGAGGGCGAGAAAGCTCTACAACTCGGGAATAAAGACGAAAGAAGACATATTGGCGAATCCGCAAAAAGTTGCAAAGCTCATCGGCGAAAAGATCGCTGAGAAAGTCTTAAGGGACATCGATTCCTTCAAGCCTTAGCAAAGCCCTCTTTATCTCGACTCCCCACGAGTAACCGCCAATGCCATTTTTCGAGACAACTCTGTGGCAGGGTATTATCACCGCTATCGGATTTTTTCTCAAAGCTTGCCCTACCGCCCTTGGGGAGCTTTTCAGTTCTTCCGCAAGCTCTCCATAGGTTAAAACCTCTCCATAGGGAATTTTCGAAACTCTTTTCAGCACCCTCGCTGTGAAGGAAGGCAAATTTAGTTCGCACTCGCTCTCTAAGCTGACTTTCTCTCCCCCAAAATACCTCTCGAGCCTTTTGGATAACTCGTTCTCCTTGAAGTCAAACGCTGGAGTTTTTGAGAAAAAAGCCCTTTTCACGACTTTTTCGCCCTCAACGTTGAAATACAAATCCCGCCATTTTATTGAGAACTTCTCCATCAAAAGTCCCTTCCTGCGATCTCCTTCAACCTTTCGATCCCACCGATCTCCTCTATAACTTCTGCAACAACCTTTGGCACATATTTTTTCCATTCATCTCCTTCGAGCATTTTCTTCCTTATCTCGGTGCCGTGGTATTCGTGGCGGTTTATCATCATGGTCTTAAAAACCTTAAAACCCGCCTCCTTGAAAAGCCTGTAAACGAGCGGGTTGTTCGTGTAGACAACGTCGAACGGCGGAACCATCGAGCAGACGTGTGCCACCCAAAGGGCGTTGCGGTAGATGTCTTCGAGCGGGATTATGTATACTCTATGCCTGGCGCCGAGCTCTTCTACCGCTCTCGAGATCATGAGCACTCTTTCACCAGCGGTGAAGGGATTTTCCAAGCTGTGGCTCTCTTGCGCACTGCCTATGCCTATGATCAGCTCATCCACTTCCTCCAAAATCTTCTTCACAACTTCGTGGTGCCCCAGGTGATACGGCTGGAACCTACCAACGAACAGCGCCCTCATCTTGGTCGCCTTACGACCCTGTATATGTCATCTTTAAGCTTCCTCCCAGTCTTTCTTTCCCACTCCTCGATCGAAACTCCGAATTGCTCCTGAATTTTGTCCCTATAAATCTCGGGGATCACGTTGAACGTGCAAAATGGAATTATTCTACCATCTGGGGTTGCGTAGTGGATTTCGCACCTCTCAACCCTTGCGATGTCGTAGTTGTAGAGATCTTGGAAGTGCATGAAACCTATGAACAACGTCTTCTTATGGAACTCACCAAGCGCAGAGTAGTCGTGTTTTACGAGAACGTTGAAAAGGATCTTCGCCAAACTCATCCCTTTCGGAGCTTTCGATGAGTCTATGAACTTTCTTAGGTCGATTAGATCTTTCAAAGCCTTCAAAGACTTTACTCTGCTTTCCCTTAGCTCCTCGGCTCGCTTTGAAACGAAGTCAAGCAAACCCATAACGTCGACGAACCTCGTTATCGGGATAAGTTTCCCGTTCTCAACGAAGACATACGTCGCCATTCCGCAGGCGAAGTGCGTTGTGAGTTCATACTGCGGTTTCTCGGTTATAGCTTCAACGAACTTTGAAATCGGAACCACGCTTGGCACGGGGTAGAAATCGTATCTGCTTATCTCTCCATTCGTCTGCTCCTCGATTGCCTTTAAGCAATCAGGGATCGTTATCCTATACTTCTCCCTCTCCTTCTTCGGCATGCTACCCACAAGGCTTACGGGCTGGAAGTTCACACCCCTAACGATGTCGACGTTCTTCGCAGCAAACCTTATTATGTCTCCAAGCTGGTGATCGTTCACACTCCTTATTATCGTCGGAACCAAAACGATGCCGAGCTCAGCTTTCCTGCAGTTCTCAAGGATCTTCGGAATCTCAGCGTGGTTCTTGGGATTCGTTTTCTCGTCGACACCATCGAAAGACAAGTATACCGTATTAACTCCTGCCTCCCTGACTTTTTTCGCAAAATCTTCTTCTCTTGCAATTCTGATGCCGTTGGTGTTCAACTGCACGTGGTCGTAGCCCTCTTCCTTGATCACCTTTATTATTTCGATCAAATCTTCTCTCAGCGTCGGCTCACCGCCGGTTAACTGCACAGCGTTGCACGCAACGGGCTTCATCTGCTTTGCAATCCTCACCATCTGCCTTATTTGCTCAACGCTTGGCTCGTAAACGTATCCAGCTCTTTTTGCGTAAAAGAAGCAATACCAGCATGCCAAATCACAACGGTTCGTGAGCACGATGTTGAGCAATGCGGTATGGCTTTTGTGGTTCCCGCAAAGCCCACAGCTAAAGGGACAGACCTTTTTTTCAGTGATCGGTGTTTCAATCCCCTTCCCATCGCTTGCAAAGCGGGAAGCGAACTTAAAAAGCTCTACATCTCCCCAATACACGTCCTCGAACTCGCCATGCTTTTCGCAAACCTTTCGGATCATCACCTTACCGTTTTTAGCGTAAACCTCAGCATCGATCAAAGCTAAACACTCAGGGCAGAGAGATCGTGTTTTGTAGGGCAACGTTATCTCGCTCATCAGCCATATTAATAATCGAGGGTATATCAAGGTTTCCACGAAAGAGTTCCAAGAGCAAGCATTAACGCTTGGTGAGTCTTACGAAGTTTTCCAGAATCCTGAGTCCAGTTTCTCCACTTTTCTCTGGATGGAACTGCAAGCCATAACAATTTTCGAACTCAATTGCGGAGGGAAAAGTTATCCCATAGTCGGTCTCTGCGATGACGAATTTCTCCTCGGTTTTCAGGAAGTAAGAGTGGACGAAGTAAACCATGCTCCCGTCTTCGATGCCATCGAAGATCTCGCTCTCCCTCTTCACCCTTATCTCGTTCCAACCCATGTGCGGAATTTTACCTACGAAGCTCGGGAACCTCACGACCTCTCCGGGAACGTAGTTTAGCCCCTCATGGACCCCATTCTCATAGCTTCGGGTTGCGAACAACTGCATTCCCAGACATATCCCGAGCTTTGGAACATCTGGGATCTTTTCTTTGATCGGCTTTAGCTTCTCGATCGCCGTCTTAAAAGCCCCAACCCCCGGGAAGATTAAACCGCTGGCTCTCGCAATCTCTTCCGGATCTGAAGTTATCTTAGCAACTCCCCGAACCGCTTTGATCCCATTGAGCACACTCCTCAGATTTCCAACGCCGTAGTTTATCACTGCGATCATCGTTTTTAGTCTTCGCTGGATTTAAAATCCCTTCCGCTTTTCTTTCTACCTTCGTTCGAAGAACTTTCAACTCGAGACTTCTAAAAACAAAAATCCATAGAAGGTCGCATAGCTCTACACTTTGATTTCTTTTTGCGTTTCAATACCTGTTTTCAGGGTTCTTGGATTTCCACGTTGGAAAAGTTCGAAAAAGAATTAGAGAATGCATTGATTGACTTTCAATACCCGTTTTCAGGGTTCTTGGATTTCTACAAGACTTTGAAAGCTTCATAACCTGCTCGTGCCCAAGGTCTTTCAATACCCGTTTTCAGGGTTCTTGGATTTCTACGTAATGGAAAAGTAGGACCAAGTTTCTTTAGTATACTTTCAATACCCGTTTTCAGGGTTCTTGGATTTCTACAAGACTTTGAAAGCTTCATAACCTGCTCGTGCCCAAGGTCTTTCAATACCCGTTTTCAGGGTTCTTGGATTTCTACACATAAAGCACAATACCAACAAAACACAGCACAAGGAACCTTTCAATACCCGTTTTCAGGGTTCTTGGATTTCTACATAAAGCAGAGGCTATTGCTTTTCGAAGACCCTAACGGACAACTCTTTCAATACCCGTTTTCAGGGTTCTTGGATTTCTACACCAAGAACGCCGTATTTTACCCCCATAACCTTTCCTATCTTTCAATACCCGTTTTCAGGGTTCTTGGATTTCTACGAAACGATCCTATAATCCGCTTGGGGAGCATTAGAAAGCTCATCAACTTTCAATACCCGTTTTCAGGGTTCTTGGATTTCTACGTTGCTGAATTGTTTGAAAACCATTGAGAACTGCCATCCTTTCAATACCCGTTTTCAGGGTTCTTGGATTTCTACTTTATTTTTTCATGGAGGTGAAAAACTCGTGATCGATCCATACTTTCAATACCCGTTTTCAGGGTTCTTGGATTTCTACTTGAGAGAGTAATAGAATTGAGGTGAGTGAGATGATAGCTTTCAATACCCGTTTTCAGGGTTCTTGGATTTCTACAATACAGTGCTTGCAGACGATAAAGTGGCATCTAATAACTTTCAATACCCGTTTTCAGGGTTCTTGGATTTCTACGAATGAGAATGCGCATGTATTCGTTCCCAAAATCGAGCTTAGCTTTCAATACCCGTTTTCAGGGTTCTTGGATTTCTACAAAACCAAAAACTTTTGTCTATGTTGTGGACGAGCGAAACTTTCAATACCCGTTTTCAGGGTTCTTGGATTTCTACAAATCAAGACCGCAGATGCGACGATTCCCCAATAGTTCTCTTTCAATACCCGTTTTCAGGGTTCTTGGATTTCTACAGCCAAATTATCACGATGAACACCAAGAAAGCCAAGATCACTTTCAATACCCGTTTTCAGGGTTCTTGGATTTCTACTATAAAAGTAAAAGGTGAAAAGCTGGAGGGATGAAAACTTTCAATACCCGTTTTCAGGGTTCTTGGATTTCTACACTGGGTTGTCAGAATTTACCATGGTTACAAAGACGACGTAATCTTTCAATACCCGTTTTCAGGGTTCTTGGATTTCTACTCATTCTCATCGTAGTTCTGCCCATCCCTGTAAACTTCTTTCAATACCCGTTTTCAGGGTTCTTGGATTTCTACCCACGAAAACCTAAACGACAACGAGTTTAAGACAATTGCGCTTTCAATACCCGTTTTCAGGGTTCTTGGATTTCTACAAGTCCATGACAGCTGAGACGATAGAGATCTCGGCGATCTTTCAATACCCGTTTTCAGGGTTCTTGGATTTCTACGGCACTACTGCATTGATCACAACACCACAATTGGCGAGCTCCTCTTTCAATACCCGTTTTCAGGGTTCTTGGATTTCTACGTACCAACGTTTATATGTGCATTCACTATTATTGACTTTCAATACCCGTTTTCAGGGTTCTTGGATTTCTACAAGGAGATTATAAACTTCAGGAAGCTCGCTGAAATAACAACT
>JAVYQP010000009.1:0-36395 GCA_038731605.1 Archaeoglobaceae archaeon
CATCCCTTCCAACTGTTCTCTGCGTCCCCTCCTTAAGGATGAGCACAGGCGTTCCCTGAAGCACCGCCATTCAACCACCTCCTTACAGAGATCGATGGATAGGTATTTCTATATAAGGTTTTCGGTTAGTTGTAAAAGCTGGGGAAAACAGAAAAGAAATTATTTTTAAATCCAAAGTTACTCGTAGTTGATGAGTCTCCTCGTGTATATCGACGGAGAATTCGTGCCGGAGAACGAAGCGAAGATAAGCATTTTCGACCACGGATTCCTTTACGGCGACGGAGTTTTTGAGGGTATAAGGGCTTACAACGGCAGAGTTTTTAAGCTTCGGGAGCACATTGATCGCCTATACGACTCGGCAAAGGCTATAGCCCTCGAAATCCCATTGAGCAAGGAGGAGTTCGAGAAAGTAATACTCGAAACCCTAAGAAGGAACAAATTGCGTGACGCTTACATAAGACCGATCGTAACCCGTGGTGTGGGCGATCTCGGCTTAGATCCAAGAAAGTGCAAGAAACCGACAGTGATAGTTATAACAAAGCCCTGGGGAAAGATGTATGGCGATCTATACGAAAAAGGGCTTAAAGCGGTTACCGTAGCAGTAAGGAGGAACAGCTACGACGCACTACCGCCGAACATAAAATCGCTGAATTACCTGAACAACATCCTTGCGAAAATCGAGGCAAACGTTAAAGGTGGAGACGAGGCGATTTTCCTCGACAAAGATGGCTTCGTTTCCGAAGGCAGTGGAGACAATGTTTTCATTGTTAAAAATGGAAAAATCGTGACACCACCGACGATAAACAACCTGAGGGGAATAACAAGAGAAGTCACGATCGAGATCGTCCAAAAGCTCGGAATTCCGTTTAAAGAAGCGAACATAGGGCTCTACGACCTTTACACCGCAGACGAGGTCTTTGTGACAGGAACCGCCGCAGAGATTGCGCCTATCGTTGAGATCGATGGCAGAAAGATAGGAGATGGAAAGCCAGGGGAAATTACGAAGCTTTTGATGGCGGAGTTTGAAAAACTGACACGAACAGAGGGCGTGCCAATATATGAATGAGAGCGAGCTCTTTACACTCGTAGTCGAGCTCGAAGACAAACCAGGGCAACTGCTGAGGGTTCTTGAACCGATCGCAAAGAATGGAGGTAACATCGTTGGAATCGTGCATCAGAGGGGAAGAAGAACACCTTTGAATCGAGTTCCAGTAGAGATTTCCTTCACCGCAGACTCAAAGAGGGCTGAAAAGATCTTCAAGGAGCTTGAGAGCTTCGTTGTTGTTAGAAGCTTTGGGAAAATCAAGAGCTCGACGATTTCACTGCTACTCATAGGTCACGTCGTGCACACGGACTTGAGCGACACGATAAAAAGGATCGACAACGAAGATGCGGAATGCGTAGAGCTAAACATGAAGATGCCTGAGCTCGACCAGCCATCGACCGCAATATTGACGATAAGCGCAAAAAGCGACGAAGCGCTTGAGAAAGCGGTTGAGCGAGTAAGGGAAATCTGCAAGGAGAAGGGGATCTTAGTCGTCGAACCAGTGGATGTAATATGATTAAGATCGCAATCATAGGCTTCGGAACTGTTGGGCAAGGAGTTGCAGAACTGCTCGCAAGAAAAAGAGAGGAGATCGAGAGAAAGATAGGGAAGTTCAAAGTGGTTGCGATCGCAGATTTAACGGGCTCGATCTCTGGAGACTTCAAATTAGAGGATGCGATAGAGAGCAGAAAACGAGGAAAACTGCCCGAGCAAAGATCTGCAATGGAGGTTGCGGAGCAAGAAGACTACGATGTGATGATCGAGGTGACGACGACAAGACTCGACGAAAGCGGGGTAGTTTACATGAAGACTGCGCTGAGCAAGGGGGCGAGTGTGATCACGAGCAACAAGAGCATTGCAATTGCGTTGCCAGAACTTTTAAAGATGGCTGAAAAAAAGAGCGCAAAACTGCTCTACGAAGCGACCGTCGGTGGTGCGATGCCAGTGATAAAATTGCTCAACAGCTACTTAGCGCTTTGCGAGATCCAGAGCATCAACGGAATCCTGAATGGAACTTGCAACTACATTCTGACAAGGATGGAAGAAGAGGGTCTGCCATACAGCCAAGTTCTGAAGGAGGCGCAAGAGATGGGGATTGCGGAGGCGAATCCTACCGCAGACGTTGAGGGCATCGATGCAGGAATAAAGCTCGTCATCTTAGCGAACACGATCGGAATTCCTGCGAAGTTTGAAGACGTCGAAAGGGAGGGGATAACCAAGATAACCCCACACGCCTTCAAGGTTGCGATGCAGAAGGGGTTCACGATAAGGTTGATCGCAGAAGCGAGTCGCAAGAAGCTAAGAGTCTCTCCAAGGCTCGTAAAAATCAACAGCCCACTCGCAATAAAGGGAACCCTGAACGCCCTTCTGATCAACACGGACACCGCAGGAGAGATCTTCGTCGCAGGTCGTGGTGCGGGAAAGTTCGAGACCGCAAGCGCAATACTATCAGACCTCTATGAACTCTTTGGAGGTTCTGGAAGCCGTTAAAGTGGCGTTTGTCTCGATATTTTTGGTCTACGCCTGCTTTCTCGACATCAAAAGCAGAATTGTGCCAAACAAAGTATGGAAGGCGATGCTGATCGCAGTGGCGCCAATGGTTGGATACGAGGTTTACTATGCGTTCATCGAGAACTCGCTTTCGCTGATCTCTGCGATGCTCGGCACAACGTTCATGATCGTCTTCGCATACGTGATCTACGCGATAAACGCCTATGGCGGTGCAGATGCGAAGGCTTTGATGAGCCTTGCGCTGATCTTCCCTTTTTATCCCAAAATCGGAGATTTTCCTTTGTTAAACCAAGGTCTCGGAATCTTTGCATTCTCAGTCCTCGCAAACTCTGTAATCTTCGCCCCATTCATGATGCTCCTCTTGCTGATCCGAAATCTCCTGAAAGAGGGGGTTCAAGGGTTGCTGAAAAATCCGCTCTTCTACATCGCTGGCTACAGAATTCAGGTTGAAAAAATAAGGTTTCACAACCTCTTCGAGTTCATCGATGAAAAGGGGGAGCTGAAAAAGGCAAAGAGAGCTGTCGAATGCGATGAGGAAAAGATTCGTCGCTTGAAAAGCCATGGTATCGAAAAAGTCTGGGTAACGCCAGCGTTGCCGTTCATGATTTTCATAACCATTGGCTTCTTCATCGCACTAATCTTGGGCGACGTCTTCGTCGAGATACTCGAGGCTATATTGAAAAAGTAAAAAAATTACTCGGAAATTTCCTTTCCAAGCAGTTTTTTAACCCTCGGAGGTGTTTCTGAAGCTTTCATTGGAGAGTTCGGAATCACCACTTCTTTCCCATTGAGCTTCACGTTCAAAAAGCTCTTCCTGACTTTCCAGTGCTCGTCCTGTAAGACTTCCTTCAGCGTGTTTATCTTAACGATCACAGGTCTTCCGAGGAATCTCCCGAAGAACGGGAGCTTTGATTTTCTCAACTTTGCAGACCTCTTCAGCAACTCCCTTACCGTGAAGTTCTGGAGAGTCTTGTTCAGCTCTTCATCAAGCCCCTTTATTCGTTCGAGGTCGTCTGAAATTCTGTCGAGCGTGAACTTCCAGTCTGGTTCGAGATCCCAGCGTTTCAGTATCTTGAGCAGTGCTCTAAAGTCCGCATCCGTTGGGGTTGCGAGCGCAATGTAGCCATCTTTGACTTTGTGGTAGCCAAATGGGTAGAAGAGATAGTCGATCGTTCCGAATCGCCCTCTTGGCTTGTCGAAGAGGAATCCCATAACTGCTGGGAAAGTTGTAACAACTGCGAGCGCATCGTTCGTCGCAATGTCTACGAACTGCCCTTTTCCACTTTTTAACCTCTCAAGCAACGCAATCATCGCCCCAACCGCTGCGTTCACACCAGCCATCGTCCAAGCAGCCCAGAGTCCAGCACGGAGTGGATAAGAGTGTTCGCCCGTGAGGTAGGGGTTGCCTATGAGCGTAGGATAGCCATTGTAAGCCTGTGCTGTGAGATCTGAGTCTGGAACATTTCTAAATTCCTTTGCCTTCGATGTAAAGTGCCCAAATGGTGAGATCGCAACGTATATCGCCTTTGGGTTCTTTTCCGAGATCTGCCTGTAACCAATTCCCATCGAGTCCAAGTAGCCCGGCAACATTCCGTCGATTATCACGTCTGCCGAGAATATCTTCCCCTTGACTTCATCGCTGAACTTCACAATCTCCTTGTTCCTGCTTTCAACGAAGTATGGAATCCCAACTTCCCCCCCAATTTTCACCCCAAATGGTGTGACGTTCTTTGCTTCATCACCGAGCTCAACTCTGAGGACTTTTGCACCCATCTCTGCGAGCAAAGAGCCAGCAATTGCTGCAGCGAAGTTCTCATCCGCTATTTCGACAACGGTAACGTCTTCCAAAGCCAATGGTTTCGAATCTTCGCTGAAGATCTTCATCAGAATTTCATCCCTCTTCATCCTTCTCCCCCTTGAACACTTCATCCTTTTCGGCGCTCCAAATCAAAGGTGGTGCAGTTCCAGGCATTTCGTCCCAGTAGCCAATCACGCCTTCTTCTTCGAGCTTCTTAATCTCCTCATCGCTCATGTTCAGCCACTTCCTTAGCACGAGCTTGTTGTGGTAGCCAACGGGTCTTCCAAGCCACTTGATCCTTCCAGGAGTTTCGCTCATCTCAACTATCGCCCCAGGAATTGGGATCTCTCCAAGCAATCTGTCTCTGAACTTCAAAAGACATCCCCTCTCCCATCTCCATGGATCTTCGATCACTTCTTTGTCATCGAGAACCGGTTGCGCTGGAATTCCGAGTTTCTTCGCAACCTCAAGGATTTCGTCAATCGTTCTTTGCTCAACCCACTTCGCAACCTTGGCGTTCAACTCCTTTATCTTCTCCTTCCTCAATCTGTTTCCATCTTCGAGCTCTGGGATCAAAGATTTAAGGGCGTTGAACTGCGAGTTCGTGAGCACCGAGATCGCAACGAACTTTCCATCCTTGGTCTTGAAAATCCCCGAAGGGCTCGAAGTTGGATCTATGTTGCCCGTCTTTCCAATCTCCTCCCCTGTCAAGCTGTAGAATGTGAAGTCATACATGAACCTCATAAGAGATTCGCACTGCGAGACGTCGATGTATTGCCCTTTTCCAGTCTTCTCTCTGTAGTAAAGCGCAGAAAGAACTGCAAACGTTGCGATCATCGACGGTAAGTAATCTCCAAAGTAATCTGGGAGCTTGTAGAACTCGTCCACGTCTTCCCAGCCCGTTTTCATCGCAACACTCGAAACGCCTTGCGCTGCTACATCGAAGCTTGGCATTCTGCTCAGGGGACCGTATTGACCGTATCCCGAACAGCTCACGTATATTATCCGTGGGTTAACCTTCACTATCTTATCGTAACCGATCCCCATCGCATCCACGAGTCCAGCGCTGAGGTTTTCAACGAACACGTCCGCTTTTTTCAAGAGCTCGAAGATTATCCTCCTCGCCTTCTCGTTTCTCGCATCCATAGCAACTATGTATTTGTTTGCGTTAAGAATTGCGTATAGCAGATTCGCTCGGTTGTAAAATCTTCCAAAGATCGCAGCTATTCTGTATCTATCTCCCTCGCCAGGCGTTTCGATCTTCACAACTTCAGCACCGAACTGCGCAAGAACTCTGCCTATGTTTGGTCCAAAGATAAAGTGCGTTATTTCTACGACTTTCAGACCCTTGAGTGCTTCGCCACGTCCTTTCCCTTTCATAAGGGACCCGATAAACTCGAAGTAGTCCGTCATAAGCCTAAATACACCTTCCTTATCCTCTCATCTTTCTCGAGTTCCGAACTCCTGCCTTCCATCACAATTCTCCCGTTCTCAACCACGTAAGCTCTATCCGAGATCTCGAAAACTCTCTTTGCGTTCTGATCCGACAATAGAACCGTGACACCCTCCTCTCTGAGTTTCTGCAGTAGTCTGTAGATCTCGAGTGCAACTTTTGGAGCAAGCCCGAGGCTTGGTTCATCGACGAGCAATAGCTTTGGCTTTGACATCAATGCTCTGCCAATTGTGAGCATCTGTTGCTCTCCACCGCTCAGAGTTCCTGCAAGTTGTGCTCTTCGCTCGCTCAGCCTTGGGAAAAGCGAGTAGATGAACTTAAGAGTTTCAGACTTCTTCTTCCACGCTTCCCCGTTTATTGCACCCATCAGCAAGTTCTCTTCAACCGTCAAAAAAGGAAATAGCTTCCTACCCTCAGGAGCGATTGCTATGCCCTTCTTTATTATTTCGTGCGTCTGTAAGTCTTTGATCTTTTCGTTCTCGAAGACAATTTCCCCTTTCCTTGGTTTAACGACTCCTATGATTGTGTTCAGTATCGTCGTCTTCCCAGCGCCGTTTGGTCCGATAAGCCCAACGATCTCTCCCTTGTTCACTTCCAAGCTTATCTCGCTGACCGCCATGATCTTACCATACCAGACTTCGATCCCCTCGAGCTTCATCATACCTCTTCACCGATATATGCTTCGATAACCCTACGATCTCTCGAAACCTCCTGCGGGGTTCCATCTGCGATTATTTTTCCGTAATGCATCGCAACGACTCTTTCCACAGATCGCATTAGAATTCTGAGCACGTGCTCAACCCAGACGATCGTTAGATCGAACTCGTCTCTGATCCTCGTTATCAACTTCGAAACTTTCTCCGCTTCCGCTGGATTTAGTCCAGCCATAGCCTCGTCGATGAGCAAAAGTCTTGGCTTTAAAGCCAATGCCCTCGCAAGTTCAAGCAGTCTCATCTCGTAAATTGGAAGATCTTGGGCAAGCACGTCTCTTCTCTTGAGCAAACCGAAGAGATCGAGGTAATACATTGCCTCAGCCGATGCTTCATGCAGAGTTAGGCTTTCTCCACCGTCTTTGCAGAGGATTGAGTAAAGGACGTTCATGAGTGCTGTCATATTACCGACGAGTCTTGGGTTTTGAAAAGTCCGTGCAATTCCCTTCTTAGCTCTGTAGAATGGTTTCTTCCAGGTTATGTCTTCTCCGCCAAACGTTATCCTTCCCTCGTTTGGATAGTAGTAACCAGAGACCAAATTTATCAGAGTGCTCTTTCCAGCACCGTTTGGTCCAATGAGTCCAACGATCTCTCCCTTCTCTATTTCCAAGCTTACGTCGTCGACCGCGACGATACCACCAAATCTCTTCCTTACGTTCTTCAACTCGAGCATTTTTACCCCCTTCTTATCTTTATCGATGGGAAGTATTCTCGATACCTTCTCTTCCTATACAAGCCCCAGAAGCCCTCAGGTAGGAAGTAGAGGAATAGAAGCAGCATTATGAACAGCACTACGATCGAGAGTTCACCAAAGGCGACCCTTGTAGCTTCTCTCAAGGAAGCAATTACGTAAGCGCTCAGAACGACGCCGTAAATTGCACCTTTGCCTCCAAGAGTTGTCGTAAGCAGGATGAGAATTAGAAAAGTCGGGTAAAGCCATGCTGGTCCGGTGAAAGATCCGTAGTAATGCGCTATAAACCAACCCGCAATCGCCATCGCTCCGCTTGTGATTGTGAAGGTCGGAATCTTTATTCTTGCAGTGTTTATCCCGTAGCTCTCTGCAACTTCCTCGTCTTCGTTTATGACCCCCATGAGGAAGCCGTATCGTGACCTCAGAACTCTGTCTGCGAAGAATAGGAAGAGCAGAGCGATCACGAGCGAGAGGTAGAAGTATAGAACGCTGTCCAAGAAAACGTTTCCGGTCTCTAAGAGTATTGGAACCCCTGGGATTCCGGTTTCTGCGCCGAAGATATCCGATCGCCAGTAGGCGATTTCGAGGAGTATGAATGGCAAGAGCAGAGTTATGAGCACGAAGTAAAGTCCTCTGGAGATTATCGTGATTGGGCTCAGGAAAAGCGCTATCAACGCCCCTACGGCGAAAGAAGCTGGTAATGTTGCAATCGGCGACAATCCGAAGTTTTTGCTCAGCAGAGCACTCGTATAACCACCTATCGCAGCAAAGAAGTGTGGTCCGAAGTTGACGCGACCAGTCCCTATCACCTGCACCGTCAGCGGAATTGCGATCATACAAATGATGTTGGCAAAGATCAGCGTTGAAATTATGCTTAGGACACTTATCGGGAATAACTGCGATATCCCAATGATTATCAGCGGAAGAGCTAACCATAGAAGTAAACCGATGATCGGATTTCGCCAGTATCGTGGTTCGATCGTCCACTCGAACTTTCTCTTGAAGGCGTGTATGATTAGCCTTCCTCTTCTCGCTTCTAGCTTCACCATATCGTCTCAGCCCTCGCAAGACCACGTGGCTTGAAGATAAGCACCAATATTACCACTACAAGCGCAGCCAATAGCATCATCCTCGGGTTTATTGCAAAGCCTGTGACTGCAAAAACGAAGCCAAGGATGTATGAAGCCATAATCGTTCCCTTAAGATTTCCAAGTCCTCCGAGAACTGTAGCCAAGATTGCGTACGTGAACAATGGCCAGCCAATGAATGGATTCAGCGCCCAGACTGGGGATATGAGCAATATTATGATCCCTGGTGGAATCGAAGCTATGAAAAGGGCAAGAATGAACATCCTGTCAAAGTTGACGCCCATCAGCTTCGATGCAAATGGATCCTGGCTTATTGCACGCATTATCAACCCAACCTTGGTCCTCGTTAGGAAGAGCAAATAGATCACGGTGATCGCTATAGCGCTCAAAGCAACGACTGCGAGTTGCCCTGGAACACTTGCACCAGCCAGTGTCAAAGTTTCCCTTGTAACAGAAGTTGGTAAGTAAACACCGACAATCTCGGGATAAACGAAGTTTACGAACTCCTCGATGATTATGAACACTGATAGTAGCGCTGCGAGTAAGTAGTCTTCCATTTGGAGAAACTTCGAGATAACGAGCTTATAGACCGCAACTGTGAACAATGCCACCAAAGCAAAGCTTAGAACTATCGATGCGATGAAGTCTGCGCCGACATCTTTCCAGAACATCCATGTTCCGTAAGCTACGATTAGGAAAGTTGCACCATAGCCGAGGTGGAAAATCCTTAGAACGCCAGTGATGATCGTGAAACCAAGAGCGGTGCCGAGGAAGATTGATCCAAAAATAAACGTGTATAAAAAAATATATGCCAAAATATCTAACATCTTTCACCTCTTTAGCTTGGGCAAATCTTCCTTAGCTCTTCCGGCGACTTGTAGAGCTTAATACTGGATGCTTTTTGAACTTCTTCATTGAAGTCAACAAGTAGTTCTGGTGGAGTTATCCATGCTGGTTTGCCATTGCACTGGAACTGCGCTACGAGCACGTAGCCTCCTGTGTAGGAGTGGAAGTTTGGATTCTTGTAACCGAAGAATGCATATTTAGTTGGTACCGAGGTATGCTCAAACTCAAGTTCTTCCATCGCCTTTATCACTTTGTCCATGTCAAGGCTACCTGCTTTTTCTATTGCCTCCTTTACTCTGTAAACCTCCGAGTAGTAGTAGTGAACGCTCATATCTACTCCTAATCCAAGAGCGTTGAGCTTCTTTACGACTTCTTTCGTTTTACTGCTCACAGGTGGAACGTCTGCAGTGTCATAGAGCATCGTTAACACTCCAAGAGCTTTACCGCCTGTTAGCTTGTAGAAAACACCCCACTGGTTTGGACCGCCGAAGAGAGCGAGCGGAATGTTCTTAGCTCCAGACTCAGCCCATTGCTTTGTCAAGGTTACCGTATCAGTATACCAGCTCGAGAGGACGAAGATGTACTGTGCACCTCTTCTTGCGGATTCTTCAAGCATTGGCAGGAAGTCTTTCTGTCCAACCGCTATTGTTGCAACGTATACGACTTCGAGTCCGTACTCCTCCTGCACCCAGTCTTTCATCGCTTTGCTACCGATGGTGCCATACGGTGTTGTGAACTCGCAACCTTTCCTTGCGCACTCAGTCCATGCGGCGTCTTCAAGCAGTAAAGCTACCCTCTTCACACCTATGGCTTTGGCAATCTCAAAGTATGTCTTGGGGACGTTGTAGTTCAGATCTGGATCGGGCGGGAGATTTCTAAAGTAGAACTTGTACTTGTCGTAGTTCTGCATAACCTTCATCGTAGTCGCAAATCCAGCCTGCGAGGAGATCACGATGTGCGGATAGCTCGGATAAAGCCTCGCTCCTTCTTCAATGATCGCATAAGCTTCCTCCGACACACCTTCAAGGAGGACGATCTTGCACTTCTTCTCGACTACCGCACTTCTATAAGCTGCGACTGCGAGATCAACCCTTCTCTGCGTATCCTCGTGGAAGAATTCAACTTTTGCACCGAGAATTCCTCCCGCAGCGTTTATCTCATCGACCGCAACTTTTATTGCTTCAACATCTGCTTTGAAAACTGGGACTCTCGGATCGAAGAGTCCACAGATAACAATCGGTCCTTCGAGTTTCACTGGCGTTGGCGTCGCTGTGGGCGTTGGTGTGGTTGGTGCTGGTGTTAGTGGTGGTGTTGTTGTGGGAGTTGCTGGTGTTGTAGTCGGTGTTAATGGTGGCGTTGTTGTTGGTGTGGGCGTCGGTGCTGGTTGCGCACAGCCAAGCAACGCTATTACCACTATTATTATCCCTACAAACCCAATAGCAGTTTTTCGGAACATAATCGCTATAGATCAATCTCAATATTTAAACCTTTTCCTCAAATTTTTCTCACTTCACGAAAAAATTCAAAGCACGTAATTCTTATAAACAAGCCCAGCAACGCTGAACATGGTCAAAAAGGTCTTCATCGCGTTCTTAGCCTTCATAGCACTCGCAATTTTCACTCTTTATCATAGCTCATCTTCTTCGCTGTCTCCAAGCGATCTCGTAAAGATCGCAAAAGCCGAGAACGTCGTTGTTCAAGGTAAGGTCGAGAATGTTACACGAAACAGCGAGTATACGATCTTCTACATCTCCGACGGTGTAAGCAAAGTGAAGGCGATTTACAAAGGCGAAGTTACGTCGAGCGAGGTAATCGCAACCGGGAATTGGGAGAACGGAGTCCTTTATGTCAGGGAGATTTTAGGCAAGTGCCACACGGAATACGGTGGTTGAGTGATCGGCTTAGCTCTCCTTTCTTTATCGGCAATATTTGCGGTCTTCTCCTCTATCCTTTTCTTCCGATCAATCAAAAATCTAAGATTTGCGACGATCGCTGAGATTCTCTTGTATGCTTCGCTCTCCTTCTGCGTAGCCTCGATTTTGCTCCTCCTCCACTACTTTTTAACAGACGATTTCTCGATTCGCTACGTTTACTTGAACTCCCAGCGGGAAATGGGTGTTTGGCTCAAGATCTGCGCACTATGGTCTGGGAAAGAGGGGTCGCTTTTGTTCTGGAACTTCGCCAATTTGCTCGTAGCTTCGGTATTCGTGAACCATGGGGCCAAAGATGCAAGGAAGGCAAAGGCCATGGCGATTTTAACCGCTTTTGTATCCGCGATTCTCGTAATCGGCGTTTTTGCAAATCCATTCGAGCAAATGCAAATAAAGCATTTCAACGGAGTTGGAATGAATCCCATATTAAGGACTCCGGAAATGGCTTTCCATCCGCCGATCGTATTCTTTGGATACGCAGTCGTGGCAATTCTTTACTCTTCGCACCTTGCGGGCATTCAGAGTCGTGGAGTTGCGAGAGTTGCCTGGGTTCTATTGACGATAGGCATTGTTCTTGGAGGCTTCTGGGCTTATCGAACTCTTGGCTGGGGAGGATTTTGGGGATGGGATCCAGTTGAGAACTCTTCTCTTTTACCATGGCTTGCAGTAACCGCCTACTTCCATACTAAGAAGGGAAAAGAGTTCTTTGCCTATCTTTCGCTTATATTCGTTGTTTTCACCGCATTCGTAACAAGGAGCGGAGTTCTTAGCTCAGTTCACAGCTTTGGTGAAGATCCACTGGGTTTCGCTTACCTTGCTATGATCTTTGCCTTGGCGATTCCAATTGCGAAGAGATGGAAAATCGAAGATTTCTGCTACTCTTCAATTATCTTCTCAGCGATGATCCTCGTCGTCTTGCTTGGAACGGTGACGAACTTGTTCAGAAACGTCGACCGAAGCTATTACTTGATCACCTTTGTTCCGCTGTTTTTAATAGCAGTCCTTTGGATACTCTACCGAATCAAAGAGTCTAGAAGAAAGCTCATCCACATCGGTGTTATTCTTCTTTTCTTAGGATCGACTTCCGTTTGGTTCTTTGAGCAAAAAGAGGTTGTTTCACTCAATCCCGAAGGCAAGGCTTTTGATGTCGAGCTCTTATACTCAGGATCAAAGAGCTTTTTGGATGCGGAAAAACTCGTTTTGAAGGTCAAGATTCTCAGCAACGTCGGAATATTCGAGCCAGAGATCCACTTCTACGACAACTGGGGGCAGGTTAGAAAGGTTTCGATAGTGAGCACGCCACTTTTGGACTACTACCTCGCCTTGATCTCGACAAGCGAGAATTCAGCAACCGTCGAATTCTACATAGTCCCAATGATTTCCCTCGTATGGCTTGGAAGTGCGCTGATGATCCTTGGAGTGATTTTAAGGCTGAGAAAATGAAGTCTTTGCCCACGAAAAGAACTTTTCGAGTGCCTTCCTTCTATGCGAGAATAGGTTCTTCTCTTCCCCCATCTCGGCGAAGGTTTTGTTCCCGTAGAGGAATATTGGATCGAACCCAAAACCCTTTTCCCCCCTTATTTCGGTGGAGATTTCGCCATAAACGACTCCTTCGAACGTTCTGATCTCTCTTCCATCGCAAAATGCTACAACTGCCTTGAAGTAAGCTTTTCTGTTCTCGACGCCTTCCATGAGCTTAAGTATCCCCCTGTTCCCGATCGTCTTGAACACATAACTCGAGTACGGGCCGGGAAATCCGTTTAGCGCTTCGATGAAAAGCCCGCTGTCCTCGATGAAGAAGGGTTTGCCTATTTCCTTCGAAAGGATTTTTGCGCTCTTTACAGCGATTTCTTCAAGATCTTTTCCCTGCGGTTCCTCGTATTCCATTTTAAGCCACTCGATCTCTATGGAGAACTTTCTCGCTATTTCCCTCGCTTCCCTGAACTTTCCCTCGTTTGAAGTTATGAAAAGCATAAAGCCGATGTGTGAGAGCTTTTAAAATTTTTCCCAAACGCTTTTTGGACAACCTTTTAAAGTCGCATCAGAATTTTCAACGTGCAGAGGAAAAAGTTAAGGAAAAAGGAGTCGAAGGAAATCTCGAGACTCGTGCAAGAGACCGCAGGCGTAGCGATCGAGGGAGAAATGGAAGCCCTCGACTTCGGGGAGATAAGGATCATCTTGGTGAACGGCGAGCCGTTGCTCATGGAGTTCCAAGAGAGATACTACGTTTCGGTTTACGGTGCGATAAAGTTGAAGCCCGAGAAGTTCAAAATTGTCGTAGATTCCGGAGCGATGGAGTTTATAATGAACGGAGCAGACGTGATGAAGCCCGGGATTGTGAGTGCAGATCCAAGGATAAAGGAGAACGATTTTGTCTATGTCACAGTTGAACCAAAAGACGTTCCGATCGCAGTTGGGATTGCGTTGTGCAACGCAGAGGATATGAAGGGCAAGGGGAAAGCGGTTAAGAACTTGCACCACGTTAAAGACAAGATATGGAGGGATCTCGTTGAACGCAAACTTATACTTTGATCGGATCGATTTTTACGCTTACTTGCCAAAAAAGGACTGCTTAGAGTGTGGACACACATGCAAGGAGTTTGCAGATTTAATGAAGCAAGGTGAAAAGGCGGAGAAGTGCCCTTATTTAACGCAGAAAGAGGTCGAATACCTCAACTTAGCGATCGAAGCAAAGGATTTTCTCAAGGTTCCAATATATTCGAGCACTATAAAAACGAAAACTGGGCTTGTTTTCAGCAACGAAAAGGCTGTGACACTTGTAACTGCAAATTATCCCTATACGCAAGCAGTGATCGCAGAAGTCATGCTGAGAGCCAAAATCGATTTCAACATGCTCATAATCGACACAGAGGGCTACTCAGTTGACATGGCTGTTTACTTGGGGCTTTTCAATGCAAAGAGAGTAGAGGAGCAAATAGCGGAGCTTGAAAAGGTCGACAAGAGAAAGATAGTTATTCCCGGGCTTGCAGAAAAAGCAAAGAAGGAGATCGAAGATCTCATCGGCTTCGCAATCCTCGGACCTATTTGCTGTGCAGAACTTCCGATCTTCTTGCTCAAGAATGGGCTCTTGCGATAAGATTTAAATCTTAGCGAGAACATATTTTATGGCACTTGGCTTTGTTCTTATAAAAGTCGCTCCAGGGAAAGAAAAGAGGGTCTACGATAGAATAGCGAGCCTTAAGGAGGTCGAGGAGCTCTATCCGCTTTTCGGAGAATACGATCTAATCGCAAAAGTCGTTGTGAAAGACTTCGAGGAGCTGAGCGAGGTTGTGGTGAACAAGATTCGGAGCATAGAGGGAGTTGTTGAGACTAAAACGCTGACGGGTGCTAAGTTCTGATGATCCGTGGTCTAAGGATAATTGCGGAAAACAAAGTTGGCGTTTTGAGAGATCTTACTAAGATAATCGCAGACGAAGGGGGGAACATACAATACGCTCAAAGCTTCCCGATTCGCTTCGGCGAGCACAGCGGAAAGGCTTTGGTTTACTTTGAGATCGAAGACGGGAACTTTGAGCAAATGCTTGAAAAGATCAAGAAGCTCGAGTTTGTTCTCGAAGTTGAAGAAGAGAAACCGTTCGAGCAAGTTTACGGGAAGAGAGTCATAATACTCGGCGGTGGTGCGCTCGTTTCTCAGGTTGCGATTGGAGCGATTAGCGAAGCGGATCGCCATAATCTGCGTGGAGAGCGAATAAGCGTTGACACAATGCCAATAGTTGGCGAAGAAGAGATTGCGGAAGCAGTAAAAGCGGTTGCAAGGCTTCACAGGGCAGAAGTGCTCGTCCTTGCGGGTGGCTTAATGGGTGGAAAGATTGCCGAAGAGGTGAAGAAGCTTAGGAAGAAGGGAATAAGGGTTATCTCGCTCAACATGTTCGGCAGTGTTCCGGACGTCAGCGACGTCGTTATAAGTGACCCCGTGATGGCGGGAACGATTGCGGTGATGCACATAAGCGAGAGGGCGAAGTTTGACCTTGAAAAGGTAAAGGGGAGGAGAGTTTAGCGACGGGAAAGGATTTATACCGCATGCTTTCAAAAAGCTTATGGCCCGGATGGGGTAGCGGATATCCTCTGGGACTGTGGATCCCAGGAGGCGGGTTCGAATCCCGCTCCGGGCCCTTAATGCTGAAAAAGTTGAAGGTTAAATTTATATCCCCGATAACAACAGGGTAGCGTTATGTATGCCCGAATAAAACTGCGAGACACTGTCAGAGTCCCCCCTTCTAAAATCGGAGAAGACCTCGAGAAAACAATCGAATACCTGCTCTGGGAGCAATTCGAGGGCAGATTGGACAAGGAGCACGGGATAATCATCGGAATCGAGAGCATAGAGGAGATCGGAGAAGGGAGAATCATAGAGGGCGATGGGGCCATCTACTTTGAAGTTACTTTCAACGCCATCTGCTTCAAACCCTCTTTGCAAGAAGTCGTAGAAGGAGAAGTCGTTGAAGTTGTAGAATTTGGTTGCTTTGTTTCAATAGGACCCTTCGATGCGCTTTTGCACATGAGCCAAATCACCGATGACTACATGGTCTTCGACGAGAAGAACAAGAGACTCGTTGGAAAAGAGACGAAGAAAGTTCTCGCAGAAGGCGATTTCGTTCGGGCAAGGATCGTTTCGCTCAGTCTAAAGGAAAGAGAACCAGAAAAGAGTAGGATTGGCTTAACAATGCGCCAGCCTTGGCTCGGAGCTTTAAAGTGGATAGAGGAAGAGATAAACAAGCAGAGAGGTGAAGGAGTTGGCTGAGGTTGCTTGCAGGAGTTGTAAGATGATAAGTAGCGATGCGATCGTCTGTAAAAACTGCGGTTCTTCGGATTTGACAAAGAACTGGTATGGATACATCATAATTCTCGATCCCGAAAAAAGCGAGATAGCCAAGGCTCTGGGGATTAAGAATCCCGGAAAATATGCGTTGAGGGTAGACTAATGCTAAGGCTACCTGATTCTCTCCGTGAAGAACTCGCAAAACCCCATGGAAGGCTTTACAGGGATGGCGAAAGAGTTTTCGAAAAAATCGAGGAGTTAAAGAGTTGCTCGATGCTTGCATGCGTCGGTGATTTCGTTGCGTATTGCGCCTTCGTTGTGAAAATAAAGCCCGAAATCGTCGTTCTTGACGGAAAAACGCTCAGAGAAAAGGATTTGAGGTTAGAGGTTCCGGAGGAGTATTCAAAGATCTACGCAAGAAATCCTCCGGGCTTTATAACCTCGGAGCTTATCGGTGCGCTGAAAAAGGCTGTGGAGATTGCGAAGGCGAATCGTAGGGTTGCGGTGTTCATCGACGGCGAAGAAGACTTAGCGGTGATGCCCCTTGGATTGCTTCTACCAGAAAATTCTCTAATCGTCTATGGACAGCCAAACCAAGGAGTCGTTGCGCTGGTCGTTGATGGGGATGCGAAGGCTAAGATACTAAAACTTCTTAAGCAGATGATTCTTGTTGAGGAGAGCGACGAGCTTAGGAGTTTGGGGGTGATATGATGGAAGTTCGTGTCGAATCGGAAAAATACAATCCACTGCTGAAGAGAAAAGAAGTTCACCTTAGGATTAAATTCGACGAAAAGACTCCGAAGAGGGCGGAGGTTAGGGAAAAGATAGCGGGGCTTTTCAGCGTTGAGCTCGACAGAGTCGTGGTGGACTACATAAAGACGGAGTTCGGAAAAAGGGAGGCAAAGTGCTACGCAAAGATATACGACTCAGCGGAAGATTTAAAGAAAATCGAAGACGAGCACATCTTAGTGAGGAACTTCCCCGAGCTGAAGAAGGAAGAGAAGAAAGAAGAAAAACCAGCAACCGCATAGGTGAGTTAGATGAAGGATACGGTTAGCAGATTTTACGAGATAAAGGGAGAGAAGGTCGTGAGGAAAAGGAAGTTTTGCCCAAGGTGTGGCGAAGGCGTATTTCTTGCGGAGCACAAGGATCGCTTAACCTGCGGGAAGTGCGGATACACAGAGTTCAAGAAGAAATGAACGTCCTCGGAATCGAGGGCACCGCTTGGAATCTAAGCATTGCAATCGTTGACGAGGAAAGAGTTCATGCGATGGTGAGCAATGCCTACGTTCCGAAGGAGGGGGGAATACACCCGAGGGAGGCGTCGCAACATCACGCCGAAGTGATGCCCTCGCTTTTGAAAAAAATATTTGAGCTTTTTCCCAAAGAAAAAATAGATGCGATAGCCTTTTCGCAAGGTCCTGGGCTTGGTCCGTGTTTACGGGTAACCGCAACCGCAGCAAGGCTTCTTTCGCTAAAGCTCTCGAAACCCCTCATCGGGGTGAACCACTGTCTTGCACACGTTGAGATAGGGCGTTGGCTCAGCAAAGCGAAGAATCCAGTTACGCTTTACGTCAGCGGTGGAAACAGCCAAGTAATAGCGAGGAGGGGAGATAGATATCGGGTATTTGGCGAAACGCTCGACATTGGCATAGGGAACGCAATAGACAAGCTCGCAAGGAAGTTCGGAATCCCGCATCCCGGGGGACCAAGGATAGAAGAGCTGGCGAAGAAGGGCAAGAATTACTACCCACTGCCATACGTTGTAAAGGGGATGGACTTCTCGTTCAGCGGGATGGTGACAGCGGCGGAGAAGCTGAAGGGTAAGGCAAAGCTCGAGGACATTGCATACAGTTTCCAAGAAACCGCTTTCGCGATGCTCACCGAAGTCACCGAAAGAGCGATGGCTTACCTTGGTTACGATGAAATGCTCTTAGTTGGCGGTGTTGGAGCGAACGAGAGACTTCAAGAGATGCTTCGAACGATGTGCGAAGACAGAAAAGCGAAGTTCTTTGCCCCACCAAAGCAGTTTATGGGAGACAATGGAGCGATGATCGCCTATACTGGGCTTTTAATGCTAAAAAACGGCTTTGTGACAAAGCTCGAAGATTCGATCGTGAAGCCGAACTTTAGAATCGAGGAAGTGCCCGTGACTTGGGAGTAGCTAAAGCTCAGAAAGGGCTTTTTTGATCGCCTTGACAATCTCCTCCTCGCTCTTCCTACAATCGAAGTGCACAAACTTCTTCGTTCCATCCACAAAAGCACAGCCTTTTTTGCAACCGCTGATAAAGACAACGAGATCTCCGGAGCTTGAGTAAAAAATTTCGAGATTCGGGAAGTTTTTCCTTATTGCTCTCTCAACTTCCTCCCTCGGATAGCTCTCGTTGCAACCCCCGCAGTATTTTATAGCGATTTTCATTTGAACTTCGCAAAGAACTCCTCTTCGCTTACACCACGAATTCTCCTGAAGTGCTCGTCGTGTTTTATTCCCGCAATTATCTTTGCGATCTCCTTTTTCATCTCCAAATTGCTCCTCCTTGCGATCATTATCTTCTGCGCCTGTGGAGACCCAGCGCCGTGCATCGATTCGGGAAGCTCGGCTCCGATTGAGAGGTTTTCAACAAGCCTTATCATCCGCATCCTTTGCTCTGTAGGAACCTCCGCAACGCCCTTAAGATATTTCTCGATCAAATCTCGGGTCTCTGGGTTCCGGTAGTCTTTCTCCGATGGTAGGGTTATCACGATTCCCCCAGTTATGTCTTGCGCAAGCCTTGACCACTCGTATGGGAATCGAGTGATGTTAAGCTTTGTAACGTTCGCAAGCAGTGGATTCGGCATGTAAGCTCCCGAGGGTGTTCGATAGCCTTCATAGGAGCAGGCAAGAGAGCAACACCAGCATGTCTCCGCAAGATGGATCATTTCAGTTATCTTGTCTACGACATGTGAAGCGTTCGCAATCCCTTGCATCTCAGCAACGTTCGCAGTTGCGCCAATTAAAACATCCGCAACCCCGACTTTGCACCCTCCGTAGTTTTGGCGGTGGAAGGTCGCGAAGACTTCGACGAGTTGCGATGCGAAGTCGTATTCACCGCACATGAAGACTCGCTCCCAAGGGACGAAGACGTCGTTGAAGATCACGAGCGCTTCTCCGCCAACGGTTGCATATTTTGCGTTCCCACAGTCCATATCGCCATCGAGCCTTCGAAGGTCGTTCGTCTGTCGACCGAAGATCATCGTAATCCCCTCCGCATCCACTGGGACTGCGAATGCGACGGCATATTCCTTCTCATCCGCTCCAAGTGCTCTTGTCGGCATCGCAATTATCTCGTGCGAGTTCACCGCTCCAGTGATGTGCGCCTTCGCACCTCGAACGACTATTCCGTCCTCTCTCTTTTCCACGACACGAACGTAGAGATCTTTGTCTGCCTGTTGGGCAGGTCTTTTGCTTCTGTCTCCCTTCACATCGGTCATCGCCCCAGCGGGCATGAGGTCGTTCTTCTGCACGTATTTCACGTATTCCTTAATCCTCTCGAAGTAATCCGTTCCATACTTCTTGTCTATATCGTAACACGTGATGTAGAGAGCGTTGATCGCATCGCAACCAACGCATCGCTGGAAGCAACTTCCGGTCTTTTGCCCAAGGAGCCTGAGCATCCTGACTTTCTTAACCAAATCTTCAGTGCTCTGGTGGATGTGGGTGAACCTGTTCACTTTTTCTCCGGTGAGATGCGAGGTTGCGGTCATCACCTCCTCGTATCTCGGGTCTAAAGCCAACTCATACGTCATCGCTGCAGCGTTCACATGCGGTGCTGTGATTGGGTCGTCCGCAACGCTTTCAATCCTTCTGCCCATGAAATAGATCTTCGGTTTCAGTTTCCTTAGACTCTCGATATACTCCTTCCCGCTCATCATCAGAACCACCGAACACATTAGCCTCGAGCGTATTTATGTTTTGCGCACTCTTTGCCTGTTCTTCGAATCTCGCTTCATAAAATGCGAAAAGCTTTTCCCACACAGAGAAAAAAGTTTTTAGTGTAAGAAGATATCTATGGATTGCATTTTCTGCGGTAAAAGGGCACCGTCAAAATTCTTAAGCCTCTGCGTTGATTGCGCAAAATCGGAGAAAGCCCTCGAGATAGCTGAAAAGCTCCATCCAAGAAAAGGAGGGAGCGTAAAAGCTTGTAAGCTTTGTGCAAACGAGTGCAAAGGAATTGCGCTTTGCGGAAGACCGATCTACGGGAATCTCATTTACTACGAGGATCCGTTACCAACGAACTGTTGCAACGCCTGGTTCTGCGAGGGTAGCAAGCTCTCTGGAACAAATTTGGCAGTCTTTTACTATGGGTGCAACTTCGACTGCGTCTTCTGCCAAAACTGGAGCCATAAGGACGTCAACAGGAGATTTGTAAGCTTAGAAGAACTTTTGAGCGTGATAGAAAGAAAAAGGATAAAGTGCATATGCCACTTCGGCGGATCTCCTGAACCTCAGCTTCCCTTTGCTTTGAAATTCAGCAGAAAGGCTTTGGAGAAGAGAAGCGATTTGATGATCTGCTGGGAGTGGAATGGAGCGGGAAACACGAGCTTGGCTTTGAAGGCAGCTGAGCTCAGCTCGAAATCGAATGGGACCGTGAAGTTCGATTTAAAGGCTTGGAACGAGAATCTCCACGTTTTGCTCACAGGTAGAAGCCCAGAAAGGGTTAGAAAGAACTTTGAGATGATAGGGGAGAAGTTCCCCGAGGTTTTGTCCGCAACGACTCTGCTCGTTCCTTACTACGTCGACGAGAAGGAAGTCGAGGGGATTGCGAGCTTCATAGCTTCGATAAACGAAAACATCCCATACAGCCTTCTCGTATTCCATCCGGATTATTTGCTTAGGGATTTGCCAATTACGCCGAAAGAGCAGGTTTTCAACTGCTTCAAAACTGCGAAGAGGTTTTTGAAGAACGTAAACATCGGGAATTTGCATTTAATCATCTAATCTTGCGATTTCTTCGGCGGTTTCAAGCCAATTCCAATACCCATCACAATTAGACCACCAAAAAACATCAAGATGCCTAAAGGTCCTGCCCATGAAAACGGATAGGTTTCCCTATACCTTGGTACTGTCTTTTCTTCCTTTATCTCCTCTAAACATTCTACTTTCACTCCAACGTTTTTACTTGTAAGTAATGAATATGTGTTATCAAGGTAGAGGTAATAATACCTACCGTCTGAGTATGGCTGGAGTGTATAGTAATCATAACTCACTCGTCCTCCTTCGTGTATGACTCCACTAGTAGTAGCTAAATACCATCGTATGTCCAACCCTCTATCTTTTACATCAATTATAATACTGCATGAGTCGCCAGAAGTATAAAAATCAACCAAAGTATAAGATAAAGCCGGCACCTTTACAATCTTGTCGACGACAGTCTTTGTGATATGTTTTGTTTCGTATACAGTTTCATAGTAAATTGACTCCACGCGAGTTCCAGATAAGGTCCCCAAAAGTAGTCCTACGATCAAGAGGATTAACCCAAGCAAAAAGACTTCTCTTCTCATATTAACAATACTTAAAGAGAGTTTAAAATGTTTTCGATTCGACTTGAGTTCCTTTTATTTGGATAAAATTCATATTTTATTATTCTGTTAGCTTATGAAAAACTACTGAAAGAGTCAGCTAGAGAAGATTTGACGAAAAGCAAAATTGAGATTGAGCCTTGTAAAAAATTCACCATATTTCCTTCTACCGCAATAGCTAGTCAAGAGCGAATAAAAAAGCTTTGCTTGTCAAAGTTGATCTGTTGCCACCATAGAGGTCATTAGGGATTGTCCTTTCAATTGCGATCCCGAGGACCCCAGACTCATGCGCGGTTCTTACCAAAAAGATGTAAAAGAAGGGGAAAGCAAATCTTGGATGCTTTCGCCTATGTATCTTTCCCAACAAAGCCTGCTGTTAAACTTGTTTTAGTAAGAATACCGGCAGATTGTTGCAAAACTCTTTCTAATTTTCCAATCACAATAGTTTTTTGCTTGGTTATAATTTAAAAATCGCTCAGAAAAAACTCACAACTGAGTCCCCACTTTAAACTAAAGCCCGAACTCCTCGATCAGCTCCTTTATTCTCTGATACTTTTCGAGAAACTTGAAACCCTTGTCCGTGAGCGTGTAGTATTTTCTCCCATCTTCGTCAAAGACTTCACGAACGAAGCCCTTCTCGACGAGTTCGTTCATATATCTGCTGAAGTTCTGCGTTGAAAGATTGGAGAATCGAAGCAGTGGAGTCGGCAGAATCGAATTTCCGTGAGAGGCGATGATTCTGAGGATGTCATGGATTATTTCAAGTTTATTCCTTCTCTCCTTCTTCATTTTGCTCACCTAAAGCTTCCTCAGGACTTTGTAGCCAATTATGCAGAGCACGGCAACTGAGAGGGCGTAGATGCCAATTCTGAAGTCGAACGATATGACTCTGAAGGGGAGGAGCAGATTAAAGATCCAGAAAAGGAAAAGCAGAATGTAGAGCGGGTAAACCTTCCCAACCACGGTTTTTCGGTCGCCTTCGTAGCTCCTGTAGTTCAGAACTATCACAACTGAAAGGATCGCCAAGAGAGCTATTTGGATCGAAAAGATGGAGATTGGTCTGTGGATGATCGAAACCACCGCAAAGATGATCGCAAGGCTGTGCAATAGGGCTTCGTTTCTAAAGATTTCGTTCCACTTCCACGCAAGGCTGTAGATGAGGTAAAGAATGGATGCAGAACTCGAGTATACCATAAAGGCTATGCTGAAGACCATTACGCTCCGAAAGTCCCAACTCATGCTTCCAAGCTCTGACTGGTCATAAAGGAGAAGAATCGAAACCAGAAATCTCAGGAAGTATGCAAGCCCGAGGAATAAGAATGTGCTCGAGAAGTAGTGAAGCCCCTTGTATTCGGTCAGCTTGTAGGTCTCGCGGAGCTTGTAGTATATGAGAAAGCTCAAAATGAACACTACTGCGCAAAAAACAACCTCAACTACAAAGACGTCCATGGGCAAAGCAAATCGAGGCATAAAGATTTTTTCGGGCAAGATTTAAAAAAGAGATGAACCTAAGATTTATCTTCTACCGACTTTTCTGACGAGGAAGTATAGCCCAACGAGCGACGCAAGGATTATTCCCAAGCCGAGAAACGTCGAATATCCTTTTTCCTGCACAACAAACGTTATCCTCTCGCTTGTCTGCGTTTGATCCGCCGAGGCAGTTACCGTTAGCTTGTATTCGCTTGGCGAAGCGTCTGCAGGAATGCTGATCTTCATGCTCACCGGGTAGCTTTCACCAGCCCTAAGCGAGGGAATGAGCTCTGGAGAAATGTCTTCGAGAGTCCAATCGCTGTTCGGCAGAGTAACTGAAACTCGGATGTTTGTCAGCGTAGTTCCCACTCCTGAATTCTTGATGTAGCCCTTAAGCTCAACGGTGTCTCCTTGTGAAGTTGTGATCGTGTATTTACCCCCTTCTGGCTCGAACTGCAACTTAAAGGTTCCTATGACGTTGAGGCTCAGATTTGTCTCTGCAGTGAAGAAACCCTCAGCCACGATCTTGAGCGTTATCTCTGCTTGCTCAGCCGTCGACGGCACGTAGATCTCAAGACTTAGATCTTTCGTGCTCCCGCTTTCGATGAAGACCTGAGATACTGCCAACTTCCCCTCTTTAAAGCTCGCTGTATACCCATTGGGCAATCCCTCCACGCTTAAAGCGTAGCTGTCGTCCGCATATCCGATGTTCCTGATCTTGAGCGGGATGCTCGTGACTTCACCGATCGTTGCCGAAATTCTTGAGCTTATCACGATCTCCGCATAGTAGGCTTTCTTTTCCAAAAGAACCGTTCCAAGATCGGTCGTTTTTCCTCCTTTGACCTTTACATCCCTAAGGATCTTCTCCTCATAGCCCCCCTTCTCTATCCTCAAATCGTAAACCCCCGGCGAGAGTTCGATTATCGCTTCCCCATCCCCGGCGGTGTAGAAGGTTTCGTTACCAGCGGTTATCTTTGCAGACGCGACGCTTCTCCCGTCTTTGTCGACGACCCTCAGCCTTATCTCACCCTTCTCACCGGCATGGGTTTTGTTGATCAATACTTCGATCTCTTCCACCTTTTCGTTGAACCCAAGCTTGACGTAGTATTTGCCGACGCTTGCTGAGCTCTCTGTATCGATCGAGACCCTGATCACCCTGCTCTCACCGGCGGAGAGCACAACCCTCTGAATTTCGTAACCATCGTAGAACTTGCACTCCCAACCTTCGGGAGCTTCACAGCTTAAGTTGAGCTCGTAACGAGAGTTTAACTTGTTCTTGATCGTTAAATCGATGTTGGCAACATCGCCAGCCTCTAAAACGACGCTCTTTATTTTCGGGATAATCTCGATTGAGCTTTGCGGATACTCAACGTTCAACGTTATGCCGACGCTCCCGTCTGCGTAAAGGGTGATGTAGTAAACCCCGAGCTTTTCTGGAGCTTTGAAAACGAAGCTAAGCGTTGCGAACTCGTTGGCGTTCAGCTTTATCGAACTAACCCTTTTTCCGTCGTAGTAAAAGTAGCCCTCGATCCCGTCGGGGTAAGAGTAATAGGACAAGTAATATGTCTCCGTGTTGTTCTCGGCGTTCGTGATCTTTATCGGGATCGTTATCTCCTCCCCGGGAACTGCGCTTATCTCGGTGATTTTGCATTCCAATGCCACCGCAGGAGTTAGCAACGCTATGGCAAGAAGCGTTAAAAAAATGATGTTCTTCATAGCTCTTCCCTCGTGAATCTGAAGTAGGCGAGAACGAAGAGAACGATCGGGATTATTATGAAGCTCAGCAGGTTTTTCGTTATGTCCACGGTTCTGAAGTATCCGCTCGCAGTAAGACTGTTAAGGATCGTAGAGTAGCTCGAAACCGGTGAGAATATCGAAAGCGACGAAGCTATGCTCTGAACCTTCTCCCTGTAGCTCCTCATCTCCTCGAGATAGCTCCTAAACCTCGGATCATCGCTCATGTTGCCAATGTTCCGAAAATCTCCAAACGGGTTCTCTGGCTGAGGACCAACGATTGCTTGAGCGATGTAGTTGCTGAAAAGCGGTAGAAGAAGTGCAAGCACTATGAAAACACCTATCGCCACCGTTAGAGAAGTTGAGGAGTTTTTGACAAGCGCAGAGATTAGGAATGCGATGGAGAAGAACGTGTAAAGGTAGGCGATGGTTACGAGCATCATCTTCCCGAGGTTCACGATGTCGTCGAAGCTCGGAGTGTAACGCATCGTCAAAGCGCCGAGCATGAAGAGGAAGGTTACCGCAACCGCAACGCAGATTGCAAGGAATACAGCGATCGCTTTCCCGATTACCACCTCGTCCCTGAAGACAGGATGAGTCAGCAAAGTTCTCAGTGTTCCGCTCTCCTTCTCTCTCGTGATCAAATCAAAGCCAAGCGCTATTCCAAAGATTCCTCCGACGAAGGCTAAAGAAGAGCTCCCAAAGAACCCAATCATGGGTGCTGTCGAGATTCTCCCACCTGCGGTGCTCTGCAGGGTTTGCAGAACGCTCATGAGGAAGAAGATAACCATCGTTGCAAGCAGTGCCATGAACCTTCTGCTCGAAACGATGTCTACGAATTCCTTTCTTGCGACGATGAGGAATCGCATTCAGATCGCCTCCTTCAGAAGGTTGAAGTATACATCTTCAAGGCTCGGCTCCCGCAAATGTAGCTCCTTTACAACGTAGCCTTTCTCGAAGAGATACTTCGAGATCTCAAGTCTGCAATCCTTCTCGACTTTGATCAAAAAATTCTGAGTTCTTTCGTCATACGTGACGTCTCCGAATCTCCTAAGCAACTCGATATCAGCCTTTGGCTCCGTCTGGACCTCTATGAAAAACTCGCTGTTGAAACTCGAGATCTTTCCGCTTTTGATCAATTTCCCCCTGTAAATTATGCCTATGCTACTGCAGACCTCCTTGACCTCTGAGAGTATGTGAGAGGAGAAGAATATCGTCTTTCCGTCCTTTTGCAAACCTTTTATGATCCTCCTAAAGTCCGCTATCCCCGCAGGATCCAAGCCGTTGGTCGGTTCATCTAAGAAGACAACCTGCGGATCGTTTAGCAAGGCTTGCGCTAAGGCGAGTCTCTGCTTCATTCCCCTGCTGAACTCCGAAACCTTCTTATCTGCGACGTCTCCAAGTCCAACGAGTTCGAGCAATTCAAAAATCCTATCCTTCGAGACGTTGCCGTAAAATTCTGCAAAGTATTTTAAGTTCTGCATCGCCGTTAAGTTTCCATATAGGCCATAGTTCTCCGGCAGATAACCGCAGATCCTTCTGACTTCCAAGGGACTTTTCTCAACGTCGATTCCACAGACCTCTATTCTTCCAGTGGTTGGTTTTGCGATGCCAAGAATGCAGTTTATCGTCGTCGATTTTCCGGAGCCGTTCGGACCGAGGAATCCGAATATCTCCTTTTCCTCCACTACAAGGCTTAGCGAGTCTACAGCCTTGAATTCGCCATAGAACTTCGTCAGATTTTCTATGTGCACCGCATACATGCCAAAACTTCGCCGTTGGATATTTAATCGAGAACAAGGTGAAGTGTATATCTGAAGTCACCTTTCCAATTTGAACTTATTGTTGGTTTTTATATTAAAAAAATTACAAACAAAAAACGGTTGTTGGTCTCCCGATTTTTCATCCTATTCTTGAAAAGGGCAACATTTAGCATCGACTACCAATATGAGCTCTGGCACAATTGAATCCGAAAAGTATATATTTTACTTATGTAAAAAAGAGGATACGATGAGAGTGAAGCTCTCATTTCAAATCCCAACCCCATCGTTTATAGACGCAAACTACTCTTATCACCTCGCATCAGCGATTTACAGGGCAATTGAAAGAGCAGATCCAAGAACTTCGTTGGATCTCCACTTGCCGAACGTTCCAAAATTTTTCACTTTCAGCAAGCTCATGATTCCAAAGAAGAGGATCAAGAAAGAAAAAATAATCGTCGAAGCGGAAGAAGTCCACTTCTTCTTCTCTTCCCTCCGCAAAGAGATCGGTGAAAGGTTAGTTGAAGGAATGCTTATGAAGCCAGAGATCAAAGTTGGGAATGCGAAGCTCTTGCTCTCGCAAATCGAGATCCTAGATGAAAAAGAGCTTGGAAACGAAGAGAAGTTCGTGACTTTAAGCCCTATAAACGTCTCGAAAGCTGAAAATGGAAAGGCAATCGATCTTTATCCGACACAGAAGGAGTTCTACGATGTTTTGAGGCAGAATTTGGTGAAGAAGTACACGTTTTTCTACGGAAAGGAGCCGGAGAACAAGGAGATCGAATTCGAAGTGGAGAGTTTTAAGCCAAAGAGGATTAAGATCAAGAACACTTGGCATCGCTGTGTTGAGATGGTCTTCAAAGCAAAAGGAGATCCGAAGTTGCTTGAAATAGGATACAAAGCAGGTTTCGGAGCGAAGAATTCGATGGGGTTTGGGATGGTTAAGGTGGTTTGATGCACAAAACATTAGATTGGACAGGACATCCGTTTGCAGACGCTGGGCTCGTTGCGATATTGTTGCTAAATAACAAAAACAATCCAAAGGATCTAACAGATGAAGACGTCAACCATGCAATAGATTTCGTCTCAAAACTTTATGCCAAAGACGAATGGAGTTCGAAGATCCTTCATGGAATGATCTTTCCAAACAACGGGATTCTGATGGCAAATCCAAGTATGAAAAAGAAGAGATCTCCCGAAAACATAGCGAAAAATTTATTAGATCTATTTTCAGAGATTAATAATTACTCTAAAGGGCCAAATTGTGTCATCTGCGGGAAAAGACCTGTATCTCACAAAAAGGATGTTTATCGAGACGTCTTTCCGCTGCTTGGATCGAGCGGCGTTACAAATTACTTCCACTCCGCAAATCCAAAAGGCGTAGACGTTTGTGCTCATTGCTTATTTCTCGTTCAGTTCATGCCGATCGTTTGCTATCAGCTTCCGAGAATTCTTCTAATCCACGCTTATCCATATGAGATAATGATGGAACTGGCAAAAGATGCGATAAACGATGTCAAAAAGACAATGTTAGCGTCTAACGCCGGGAACTTCAGAAGGCCCGAAAACTACCTTTTCCGAAAAATCGTAGAGATAACTAAAAACGTTGGAACAAGATACTGGGAAAAAGCCTCGATAACCCTTTACTATTTTATCTGCAAGAACAAAGACCCACAGCTTGACATAATCCATGTTCCAACTTCTGCAATGGTTTTTGTCGCTTATGCAAGCAGTGTGGACGAAGAGGGTTGGAGAAAGATTTTAATTGAGGGTTGGGGGAATAGAGATGCGGAATTCGATGATTTGGAGAGAGATTACCGCAACGAGGTATACTCGAGACTCTTAAATGAAATAAGCATTTTGGAGTATTTCTTCAATCGTCAGAATAGAAGTGTTAATGCCAAGTGGGATCTCCTGGCTTTTTATTGTATGGAGGTGTTAGGAATGGAGGAGAGATCTTTGAAATTTATTAGAGAGGTCGGGGACAGGATCGTCGAGACGCTTGAAAAATTGCCTGAAAACAAAATAAGGGAGAGAGTTAGAGAACTCGAAAACGCAGAAAAACGATTCCAGTTTGAGACGTTTTTTGTTAGGTTGGAAAAAGATAGGTTGGAGTTGAAGATAAGGGAACCATTGCTAAGCTACGATGAGTTTGCGAGCCTATTGACTGCTTATGGTGAGGACATGGGTGTTTCCTGGAGGACCGCCAAAAATCTACTGCTTTTTAGGATTTACGAGCGGTTGCATGAAAGATTGATGAAAAGTGAGGAATCTGAAGCTCAAGTAAAGGTTTCTGAATTTATACGGGGGTGAGGAAACTTGAGGTTTGTGGTTGGTTTGGTTTTGATAGATGCACCACATTCGGCGTTGAACATGCTTGGAATTGACCAGACTCTCCCAGACAGAAACATAACGAGAGTAAAAAAGTTCCGCCGAGGTAGAAACCAATATCCTTACGTATCGCCACAGGCTTGGCGTTATTGGTGGAGAGAGACTCTGAGGGAACATTTTGGTTGGAGGCTCTCGCCACTCTTCAGAGAGGAAAAGCAAGTTTTTACAGCAGCGAATCCGGTGAAATACGACGATGATGACGTATTTGGATATATGAGAGCGTATAAGATAGGGAACAAAAACGTGAGCGTTACACGAGTCTCCCCACTAAAAACGACGCCCTTGATCTCTCTACTCCCAGAGAGTAGCTCAGTCACAGTTGATGACGGATTTGCATCGAGACATGAAGGCGATCCAGTTCCATATTCCCAAGAGTTTTATTCAACGATCCTAAAAGGAGCTTTTTCGCTGGATTTAGACTCTCTAGGATGTTTTTCAGTCAAAGAGAAATCTGGATTCAAGAACCTTCTCAGAGAGGAAGAGATTCCAAAAGGAGGCAAAACAAATATAAAAGAAGAATACGAGGAAATGATTGCCTTGGCAAAACAACTTGGCGTCACAGTTTCCGATGAAAAATGGATAATGCCCTTAGAGATTCGAAAAAGGAGGGCTGTTGAAACGATAAAGGCTTTGAAATTCATCTTCGGTGGAGCAAAACTTACACAATACCTCACCGACGTCTCGCCAAAGTTCATAATCTTGGCTATGGTGGAAGGGGGTATCAATCCTTTCATCTCTGGCATTTTCTACGAAGACAGAGGAGAAGTTAAATTCGAGTGTGGCGCACTAAAGTCAAGACTTTTGGACTTGAAAGAGATATTTAATCCAAAAACCATTTACATCGGTAAAGACGAAGGATTTATGCCAGAATGGAGGAAGGATCTAAACAGTCTTTGCGAAGATAGCGAACTAAAAAATGCTGGTTTCGAGGTCAACATCGGAAACGTTGGAACTGCAATAGACAGCTTCGTAGAAGAGATCGAGAACTACTATAAAGTATGAGGGAAGCAGTAAGGGTAAAAATAATAAGTTGGACCGCAAGCTTCAGATATCCTACTTTTCAAGCTGGTTATCAGCCAAGCTTAAAAGTTCCTCCCCTCTCTACAATTCAAGGGTTGCTTTCAGCAGCGAAGGGCGAGATAGTTTCGTTCAGCGAGTTAGAATTCTTTGGCTACATTTTCATAAGCAACGGATTCGGAATAGACTTGGAAAGAATCTACCCCCTTGGCAAAGAGGAGACCGATGTTATAAAAAGAGAAGTTTTATTCGATAACGAGCTCTTCCTTTATTTACCCCTTGACTGGGGAGACTATTTCAAAAAACCAAAATACCAACTATTGCTAGGACGGTCTTGCGACTTGGCGACTGTAGAAGAAATCAAAAAAGTCGTGCTGGAAAAGAAAAAAGACGTCCCAATTGGTGGAACCATAGTTCCGATAAACGCGGGAATTCCTGGACTCGTCCATGCTTTACCAGTAGAATTCGACTACAGCGAAGTTCCGAGAAGAGCTAAAGCTGTAAAACCATTCATAGCTATACCTTTCCCTAAAACGTTAGAGAGAAGAAAAAAACAAATTTTCAGAGGAGATATTTTCTACGATCCAGAGATCCAACTTGGCGTGTGGTTGTATGAAGGTATGCCTGGCAAAATTTAACCCAAACCAGTTCCTCGAATGTCACATAAACGACTCAGTGAACGTTTTAAAAAGTTTAAAAGTCGCCTTTTCCAGTATTATAGACGCTAACAGCGACTTTTGGATAATGCTTTTTTATTCGGTTGTTTTACACGATTTGGGTAAGTGTGCGGTCGGCTTTCAAAAGGCGGGGATTAGCAATAAAAATTGGGATTTCAGGCATGAAGTTCTTTCAGTTCCATTCACAAACTTCTTAAAGTTAAGAGAAGACCAAAAAAGACTTGTTGCACTTTCGATATTGACCCACCACAAATACATCAACGAGGAAGATAGGTTGATAATCCCAAAACATATCGGCTTTGTTTGGAAAAAATATTTAGAGAGAGTTGACGAACTTTTAGAGAATGCAGACTACATTGAAAACGTCTTCCTTCCAAAAATTCCATACTGGGAGATAGTAGTTTTTGGAAAGATTCTAGGAGATTTTAATCTACCAAATAACTGGAGAGAAGATATTAAGGAATATGACTTCGAAGAACTTTACAAATGGTATAAAGATGAAGTAGCTAAGCATAAAAAAGATCTAATACTTCTCAAAGGATTATTAAATGCTTGCGATCACTTGTCTTCGGCTGGCGAGAGCTCCATAAGACTCCTTCCATCGATCAAGAGAACATTGGGAAGATTTATTTCAGAGAGAAATTTAAGAGAGCTCCAAATCAAAGCTCAAACGATTGAAGGAAATCTTATGGTTCGAGCTCCAACAGGATACGGAAAAACTGAGCTCTCATTGCTATGGGCGGATTTTAATTCCCGACGAGTTGGGGATAGGATAGCCAACAGAATATTTTACATATTACCCTACAAGGCGAGTATAAACGCAATGTATGAGCGTGTCTTGAGTTACTTTAAAGATCCGGAGTTCGTTGGGATTTTGCACAGCACAACAAGGCATTATCTCTACTTTTCAAATCTCGAATACCGACGCCTTCCAAATCTATATCAAAAAATATTCACACCGCTCAAAATTTCTACACCGTTTCAAATTATGAAAGCATTCTTTGGTGTTGGGCACTTCGAGATGACGTTGAGCGAGCTCATGAACTCGCTACTGATCTTTGACGAAATACACGTCTATGAACCGAACGTTCTCGGAATAATCTTGGCAATGCTGGAAATGCTGAAAGATTCAAACGTTAAAACCTTAGTCATGTCGGCAACTTTTCCAAATTTTATAGAAGAGTTGTTTGAAGAAATTTTGGACTTTAAGAAGATTGAAACGTCAAAAGAGGAAGCGGATAGATTTACGAGACATAGAATTCAGATAGTTGACGGAAACATCCACAATAAAATCGAGGATTTTGCTTCTAAGTTTTCCGAAGAACACTTACTCCCAGCTCTAATTTGCTGTAATAGCGTAGAGACCGCTATCAATACCTATCAGACCCTAAAAGAATCTGGAAAGAAATGCCTGTTGATCCATGGTAGATTTACGTATGGGGATCGAGAACGAATAGAAAGGACTCTAAAGAACAATATGAGCAACTACGAGTTTGTCGTTGCCACGCAGGTCGTAGAGGTTTCGCTGGACATTAGCTTCGAAACAGCTCTTACTGAACCTGCGCCACTGGATGCGTTGATTCAGCGTTTTGGTAGAGTCAATAGGCAGGGATGGAAGGATGGAAAGATATCGGATGTATACATCCTCACCGAAGGCTCGAAGGTTGACGAAAAAATCTACGCTCCCTACAGGATCGTGTCGGATACAGTAAAGCTCTTGGAAAACCTAAATGGCAAAGAACTTAGAGAATCGATAATACCTGAGCTCGTTGATGAAGCATATTCCTCCACGAAAAAGGAGATCCTGAAAGACGTTAGAGATTACAGAAAAATCGCTATAAGCTTGTTCCAAGAACTAAAGCCTTTAGAAAGGGGCGAGGATGAGAAGAAGTTTTATGAAATGTTTGACTCTGTCGAAGTAGTTCCAATAGCTTTCATCGATGAAGTGCGTGAACTGTTCGAAATTGAAAGATCCATTGAAATCTACAACTACCTCGTTCCCATCTCGTGGAAGAAGTTTTTGGGTATAAAGAGCAAAGTCGGAGATGTTTTGAGCTACGATCGTAATAACAAGCTTTGGATTGTAAATCTAAAATATAGCCCAGAGCTGGGCTTGCTCGAAGAGCTCGAGACGGAGGTAGTTTTATGAGCATTTTAAACTAAATAACCTCTTCGCAATAACCCTTCTCAATTCCAATGACCTCTTTCTTGAAAACCTCAGCGCTTCTGAATTTATAAATCACAACCATGTCTTCTCTCTCGTCTATTATCTCCTTGAGTCCCATCTTTATCTCCTCAAGCGTCGCTTGCGTAGCTTCACCTTCAAAAACAGAATTCTGAACCCAGTGTAAATATTTCCGCAGGAACTTCTTGACCTTGTTGACCCTTTCGACGTTGACGTCGTAAACGATGATCAAATACACGCTACCACCAGATGACAAAGGCTTTGTATCTTTCAGCGCCGAAGAGATGCTTGATGAGTTTGTAGCACTCGAGCCTTACCAAACGCTGGTAAGAGACGTTTCTGTTCAAATCTCTGTGTTTTATCGTCTTTTCGAGTCTCTCGTTAAATGCCTTAACAAACTTCCTTTTTCCGTTCTCGTTAAGAAGAATTCCATTGAGTTCTCTGTCAAAGTCCTCTTTTTTGATTATCCTGTTGTTCACCAAGCTGAAGATTAGCCTATCAACGATCAGGGGCTTGAAGATCTCAGCCAAATCCAAGGCAAGGCTAAATCTCCTCTCCGATGGCTCGTGCAAGTAGCTAATCGTCGGATTTAACTGAGTGTGATAGAGCTCTGAAAGCACGGCTGAGTAAAGCAGAGAGTTGCCAAAGCTTATCATTGCATTTACTTCGTTCTCCGGCGGTTGTCTGCTCCTTTTTTCGAACTTCAGCTCTTTAAGAATGTTGTCAAACTTCGCATAGTAAGCGTTTCTCGCAATCGCCTCTATTCCCATTATCTCTGCAACGCTCTTCGCTTCCCCAAGGCTTTGAAGGGGTGAAATTATCTCAGCATCATCTTCCCCGCTCTTCCTCGCAACCCTTGCCATGTTCAGAATGCTCCCCTCGACGAAAGCCTTGGCCAAATAAAGCCTCTTTTCTTTGTTAAGATAGTGCTCAGCTTGCCTCAAAACAACTTCCCCAGAAACCAAAGACTCGCGAGGGTAAAAGCTCCCCTCGTAAAAGCCGTAGCGGTTAAAGAAGTGAATGCACACACCCTCCTTTGCAAGATAGGAAATCGCCTTCGAAGTTATGGTGAGCGAGCCCAATGCGTAGATTGCGTAGATCGTGTTTATCGGAATCGGCTTCTTTCCCTCTTCGTTTTCAAAGTATATCGTGTTCTCGTCTCTTAAAAGCTTTCCGTCGGATATTATGTAGTAGTTTTTCCTCATCGAATCACCCGCAGAAGCAGAACTCAAAGTATGCGCACTTCCTGCAGTAGGACTTGTATTCGGGCTTCGGCATATCTCCTCTGAGAACTTCAGAGATCTTCCTCAAAACTTCTTCGATCTCCTCTTTTTTACCTTCTAAGGTGACTTCGATTACTTTTTTCTGCTTCGGGTAGCTTATTCTTCCCTTGGCATTTATTCCAAAGTTTGAAAGGTAGTAAAGATAATATAGGACTTGGTAGTAATCCGCTTTTTCCATCGCAGTTGACTTCTTCACCTCCACAATTTCGATTTTTTCTCCTTTTCTCAAAACATCTACTGCAATCGGTCCAATGCTCACATCCTTCTCTTCTCTACCAAAGAATTGCTTCTGCAAAATCGAGCCAAGTTTCACAAGATCACTTTCCTGCTCCATTGAAACGTTTTTGCTGAAAAGCCAAAGCTTCGTTTTGCAGATAAAATAGTAGTTAACCTGCGTTCCCCGAATATACATTTCCTCGAGCATCAAAATAAATTTATTTTGATGGATAAAAGACTTTCCTTCTTTGGGCTCACGACCTTATCCCAGAATTCACAACCTATTCCTGCGCAAATCGCCCAAAATCTAATAAACACCACTATAAAGGCTAAGAAAAGATAACGAAGCCAAGGCGATGGATCGCATGCGATTGAATTCTCTTTTATTATTGCAAAAACTTATTTTTTATACTTCCTCTTTTTTCGAATCTGAGCCTTCTAATTTTTATATCTAAGCTTTGTCTCGACGAATTTCCTTCAATTCCAAGAACATCGCTTTTAAAGCAATGTCATCGGAAAAAATTGCGAGGAAAAAAGTCGCACGGCTTTATAAATGGTTTGCAACTTTTGAGGTTTGCGAGGGTATATAAGTGAAAGAAGGAGTTAGAAAGCTTTAAATCGAAAATAGAGTAAAAATTCATAGTGGTTGAAATCAGACCAAGATGGGATTGAAAGGAGAAGTTCGGTTTGGACCCGCCTACTGAGTTTGTTGAAATCAGACCAAGATGGGATTGAAAGGTTAATTTGTTTGCAAACCTGTTCCAGTCTGCTGAGTTGAAATCAGACCAAGATGGGATTGAAAGTTACGCATTTATGCTTAGCTCGCAAAATCCGAGTTGAAATCAGACCAAGATGGGATTGAAAGTATTTAACATATTCATTGGCTTAACTATCATTTCTACTGTTGAAATCAGACCAAGATGGGATTGAAAGTTACGCATGTAGTAGCGTGCGACCTTCATTGCTACTTGTTGAAATCAGACCAAGATGGGATTGAAAGTCGATCACTCTGATGAACACTGCTGAAGCGTTGGAGATGTTTGTTGAAATCAGACCAAGATGGGATTGAAAGAGAAATATCGAGCAGGAGAAGTTTAAAGAAATCCTAAGTTGAAATCAGACCAAGATGGGATTGAAAGAAAGCGTATGAGAAGTTTGATGCTGTCGACGCTGAAAGTTGAAATCAGACCAAGATGGGATTGAAAGATGAATTTTATGAGGTATACTCATTTTGCAATATTTTGTTGAAATCAGACCAAGATGGGATTGAAAGCACAGCAGGCGCTGCAGTCTCAGCAGAGGAGTTGAGCCGGTTGAAATCAGACCAAGATGGGATTGAAAGACTCGTGAAGGTGTCGCTTGCGTTGTGACAAGGGTTAGTTGAAATCAGACCAAGATGGGATTGAAAGCACTTTAGAATTCACATGGCTCGGCTCAACTCTTAAAGTTGAAATCAGACCAAGATGGGATTGAAAGAGGGCTTTAGCCCACTCTAACGGGATAATCACTGTTCGGTTGAAATCAGACCAAGATGGGATTGAAAGGATAACTATAGGTTAGAAGCCGGTGCGTTCTCCATTTGGTTGAAATCAGACCAAGATGGGATTGAAAGGATTTTATTGTGGCGAGAGTCTTTTTGCATTTAATAAGTTGAAATCAGACCAAGATGGGATTGAAAGATATCCATCCTTTATCAGGCAGATTTCGGTTACGTGGGTTGAAATCAGACCAAGATGGGATTGAAAGTTGCAAGCCTGTTCACTGCGCTCTCTTGTGTATATCTGTTGAAATCAGACCAAGATGGGATTGAAAGCAACTCCTCTATAGGCGGAGAATCCCGCTCGTGAAGCGTTGAAATCAGACCAAGATGGGATTGAAAGTGAGGAATCTGTCAAGCTCGCTTCCCTCTTCGACTTCTGTTGAAATCAGACCAAGATGGGATTGAAAGTCATTTCTTTTCATATACTCAACCACACCATTAATCCGTTGAAATCAGACCAAGATGGGATTGAAAGCTGTTTCGGTGTTTCGGGCGGGCGTGCACATATTCAAGGTTGAAATCAGACCAAGATGGGATTGAAAGATAAGGAAAACGAGCAAGTAGCCCTTAAGAAGGTGTTAGGTTGAAATCAGACCAAGATGGGATTGAAAGCTTCTCTTTCCTTCACCTCTGAGATTTGAAAGTTGTTTGTCTCGTCTCCTCAGTTTCGTTGAAATCAGACCAAGATGGGATTGAAAGCTTCTCTTTC
>JAVYQP010000010.1:0-33941 GCA_038731605.1 Archaeoglobaceae archaeon
CCAACAACTCCTACTCCTACTCCAACAACTCCTACTCCTACTCCAACAACTCCTACTCCAACACCAACAACTCCAAGACCACCTGTGGGCGGTGGTGGCGGTGGAGGCGCAGCTGTAACAACAACGTATATCTCGTTCACAACTCCATACATCGGTCTTATTGCAGGGAAGGAGTACGTTTACGAGATTCCAAAGACAGCATACGTTAGCAAAGAAGTGCTACACATCGCCTCGATAACTCTTATCGCAGCGGAGAAGACGGATGTGAGGATAGATTTCAAGAGATTCAGAGAGTTTCCATCGGAAATTCCGCGGATAGAAGGAATTTTTGCGCTTTGGGAGATAAACTTAGATATGAGCAAAGCAACAAGCGTTGGCGGAAAGATAGAGTTTGCAGTCCCAGCTGAAGCTCTTGAGGGCAAAGATCCAAGGAGCGTTGTTGGAATGAGATACGTGGACAACGAATGGTCTGAGCTGCCAACGAAGTTCTTAGGAGAAAAGGATGGATACTACCACTTCTTGGTGGAAACTTCTGAGTTCAGCTACTTCGCCTTAGCTTTTAAGCCAACAACGCCTACGCCAACAACTCCAACGCCAACAGCAACGCCAACAACGCCAACAACAACACCAACAACAACGCCAACAACGCCAAAGCCGTGGATTCCGGGATTTGAAGCTATCTTCGCAATCGCTGGACTGCTTGCAATCGCTTACTTGCTAAGGAGAAAAGCATGAAAAAGACTTTAATTTTTTTATTATTAATAAGTAATGAAAAATGCCATTGTTTACACGTAGGCGAAAATAAAAATTAAATTTGTTTGCCAAGCTCTTTGGCAATGTTTACAAGTATCCCAATAGCCTTTTTCACATCTGGATCTCTCAGAGCTTTTATCAACCCAATGAGCCCCACCGGTTGTGGCTCTTTTTCGCAACGGCAGATAGCATCGCCTATCGCATTCAACAGCGCTAAGGCTCGGTCGTTCGTGAACTTCGCAGAGAGAAGACCAAGATCGGAGAAGATTTCGCTCGTTCTATCCACGACGACGTCGCTGATCGAATCCTGAACAATCTTTATGAGGGAGGCGAAGCCGATTATTGCGTCGAGGTTTCCGCTCTTCTCGAGCCAAACGAGCTTATCGATTGCGTTGAGTATTGCTTCCTTGTTCTCCTCGATCTTCCTCGCAACTTCCTCGTTCACAGCACTCCCCTCGCTGTTAGCCAGAACATCCTGTTGTATGCTATCTTCATCCAGTGCGTGAACTTGTTCGGCTTCACGAACCTCGGCGGGGTTTCGTAGTCAAACCAAATGTAAGTGGCTTCGTTGAAACTCGTCTCGATGAAGCACATAGCCTTGCCGAAGTATCTTGCGGTCGGTGGTAGCCCTTTTATCTCCGCAGAAATGTTCTCTGCAACAACTTCTGCTTGGAAATGCGCCACACTGCCGGCTTTACTCACAGGCAAATCAGTTGTGTCTCCGATCGCAAAAGCGTCGTCGTATCCTTTCACCTTCAACGTGTATCTGTCCGTGGGAACCCATCCGTCATCGCTTATTCCAGAGTCTATTACGACCTTCGCCCCCTTGTGCGGTGGAATGGAGATGAGAAGGTCGAACTTCTCCCTCTCACCTTCGAGGGTTACTATCTCTTTCTTCTCCGCATCGACTTCGATTGGATTGAAGAAAGTCCTTGTCTCGACACCTCTCTCCATAAACAAGCTTTGAACGAGTTCGGAAACGTTCTCCATCAAGAAGACTCTGTTTATTGGGTAAGTGTAGACGATCTCTGAGCTTTTTCGGACACCATGGATTTTAAAGAAGTCGTGGAGTAAAAACGTGACCTCTATCGGCGCCACTGGACACTTGTGCGGGACCCCCATGACGCTAACAACAACCTTTCCGCCCGTGAACCTTGCAATCTCGTTTCTCAACTTCACAGCACCATCCAAGTTGTAGAACCAGTGTCCAGTAGCTGTAAGCCCGGGAATTTCTTCTGGCACGATTCTCGATCCGGTGGCGATTACGAGATAATCGTAGCCGAGTTTCTCGTCCCCAAGGCTGAGCTCTCTGTTCTCCAAATCGATCCTTTCTGCCCTCTTAAAGACGACCCTCACCCCTGGATCTAAGAGAAGCTTGAGATCCCTGAGTATGTCCTTTTCTTCGAGCCTGTTAAAGATCAGGTATAGTAGCCCGGGTTCGTAGAGCAGTTTTTCTCTTTCTGAAACAAGCGTGATCTCGACTTCTTTCCTTCTTATCTCTTCCCTTAGACGTGATGCGAGGTAGTTGGCGGTTAAAGTTCCTGCAACTCCACCGCCAAGCACTGCGATTTTCATATCCCTACCTTAGCTTCCTAACGACGATCCTCCAGTGGTCGCCCTCTTTCTTTACCTCCACCAGCTCATGTCCCGCTCTCTTTACCCACTCCGGCACGTCTTTTGCCGAACTCGCATCGCTTGACAAAAGCTCTATCATTTCTCCAACTGGCGCCTTCTTTATCGTTTTTATCAGTTCCATCAATGGTCCGGGGCAATAGCTACCTCTTGCATCGATGACTACCATCCCAATCCCCTTTTAGATGAACAGAACCTTTGCATCCTCGATCATTTCTAAGAACTTTGTTACCCCGATCACATCATCGAATACGTCTACGAAATCCTCCTTCTTAAGCCCGAGCATGTCCATGATCATTCCGCAGGCGTAGATCTTTAGATTTCCAGTCTCTTTTGCCTGTCTCAGCACCTCTGTGAACAGTGGAACGTTCGCCGACAGCATGCCTTTCCCGAGCTCCCCTTTTTTCCAGGCTTTTGCTTTGACAACGTCCTTCTTGAACGCCATTAAGCCGTCCATCGTCGCAAAGATCATCACTTCTCCAAAGCTCGACGCAACGCTCGCTATTATACTCGCAGCCTGCAACTTCTCGAGCTCTCCGCTTGCTAAAACCAAAGCCAATTTCATACCATCACCCGAAAAAAGTTTAATTTCTAAACTAAAGTATTTTTCTCGGTTCGGGTAAAAGCAGTAAAAACTCAGAAATCGTTATCTTTAAAGCTTTTTGAGAAAGCCTTAAATACCCCATTATCAAGTTTTTTCAATGCCAGCTAAACCCATGGCAAACGCATTCGGATTCTTCGGTTTTAGGTTTAGCTGGTATTATTTTGAGTTCTAAGCGATAGGAGGTGTTCTGCAATGGTCTCGTTGTCCGCAACGCCTCTATGCCCGGTATATATCTGGGGTGTTTTATATGATAGGTAAAAAAAGAAGATTGAGTCGTATTTTGAAAAACGGAAGAACTTTAATAATGCCTGTAGACCATGGAGTTACGAGAGTCGAAAACGGACTGCAAAACATCGATGAGTTGCTTAGGTTGGTTTGCGATTACATCGACGCTGTGGTGATGCACAAGGGTATCGTGAAGAACTCGAAAACAATCGCAGAGCTCGATGTTGGCTTGATCATCCATCTGAGTGCATCGACGCATTTGAGCAAAGATCCAAACGACAAGAGAATAGTTTCGAGCGTAGAGAGTGCCATACGGCTTGGTGCAGACGCTGTGAGCGTTCATGTGAACGTGGGGAGCGAAACGGAAGCGAGACAGCTTGAGGAGCTCGGGGAGATTTGCGATGAAGCGGACAGCTTTGGAGTTCCAGTGCTTGCGATGATGTATCCGAGGGGAAATGTGGATGTGAACGTTGAAACCGTTAAACAGTGTGCAAGGATTGGCTACGAGCTCGGTGCAGACATCGTGAAAGTTCCCTTCGTTGAAAACTTCGCAGAAGTCGTGAAGTTCTGCAAAGTTCCAGTCGTGATCGCAGGCGGGAGCAAGGAGAGCGAAGTAGAGCTCCTTAGGAAAGTCGAGATAGCGATGAAAAACGGCGCAGTTGGGGTTGCGGTGGGGAGAAACATTTTTAACAGCGCATCGCCAAGAGACATTGCTAAGGCTTTGCATCACATAGTTCACGAAGGGATGAGCGTTGAGGAAGTGATCGAAAATGAAGGAGATATGGTTGTTAGCAGATGGAGATGAATGGGAAAGGGTCAAAGCCTCGCTCAAAGATGCGATCGAGCTCGGCTTTGATGGGGCGATCGTAAAACAGGAGTTTGTGGAAAAGGCTAAGAAGCTCGGAAGACTTCCATTGTTGCCCTTGGAGGAACTCATAGAGATCAGATCTGCGGAGGATCAGCGAAGAGCTCTCTCAAAAGAAATCGCTTTGCTAAAGTTTTCCGATTGGAAAGTTATACCGTTGGAGAACATAGTTGCGATGAAAAAGGGGAAAGCAATCGTGATCGTTGAGAACTTCGAGGATGCGAAGCTCGCCTTAACAACGCTCGAAAAAGGTGCTGACGGCATCGCTGTAAAGGGCAGTAGAGAAGCACTTAAATCATACTTTGAGCTCGTGAAAGCGAAGGAGAAGAAGTTGGAGTTGATGAGAGCGAAGGTTAAAGAGATTCGACCTCTTGGTCTCGGCGAGAGGGTTTGCATAGACACGGTTTCTATAATGAGCGTTGGCGAAGGCATGCTCGTTGGGAACAAAGCTTCTTTCATGTTCTTGGTTGCAAGTGAGAGCGAAGAAAGTGAATACGTTGCATCTCGCCCGTTCAGAGTCAACGCTGGCAGTGTGAACGCATATCTGAAGGTCGGGGAGAAAACGAAGTATTTGATCGAGCTGAAGGCGGGCGATGAGGTTGAGATAGTCAAGTTCGATGGAAGCGTTAGGAAGAGCTACGTTGGCAGGGTTAAGATAGAAAAGAGACCGCTGATCTTGATAGTCGCGGAGGTGAACGGCGTAGAGGGATCGATTATTCTGCAGAACGCAGAAACAATAAAGCTCGTGAATCCCGAAGGGAAGCATGTGTCGATTTCGGAGCTAAAGACGGGCGACGAAGTCCTTGTTTGGCTTGGGGAGAAGGGAAGGCACTTTGGCGTTAGCGTCGATGAGTTCGTGGTAGAGAAATGATGATCGTCGCAACCGTTTCAAGTCTCGAAGAAATCAAGCTCGCCGAAAAAGCTGATTTGATCGAGCTGAGACTCGATCTTGGAGAATTCGAAAGTCTACGTGCTGGGAGATACATCGTTACCTTCAGGAGAAGAATCGATGGTGGAAAATACGAGGGGGGCGAAGAGGAGAGAATTTGGAAGCTCAGGAGCTTCGTAGAAAGAATTTCCGCAGAATTCGTGGATCTCGAAAACGATTTGGGTGATGACGTGTTCAAAGCCTTTAAGTGCAAGGTCATCGAATCCTACCACAACTTCAAAGAGACGCCGAGCTTCGAGTTCTTGAAGGATCTCGTCGAATCCAAGCGGGGGGACTATTTCAAGATAGCGACGATGGGTAAGTCGAACGAAGACTGGAGAAAGATCGCAAAACTCCTCCTCGAATACGAGAACTTAATAGCCTTTTTGATGGGTGAGGAATTCAAGTTCACAAGGCTCGCATCTCTACTGCTCGGCTCCCCGATGGTTTACTGCTACGTGGGTAGCAAGAAGGCTCCGGGGCAGTTTGAACTCAATGAAATGATCAGAACGTTGGAAATTTTGGGGTTGAGACGATGAAGATCCTGATCTACGGTGTTGGTGAGCTCGGGAAGCTTTTGAAGGATTTCTTCTACCTCAAGGGATACTACGCCAAAGGCTACGACATCGAAGACTCGAAGCGAGAAGTCAACGATATCTCCGATTTCGACGTTATCTTTGTCTGCGTTCCAATGGGGGAGATAAGGAATGCAATCACGCACATAAAAGCGGAAGCAAGGAAGGATGCGTTGCTTGTAGATGTCGCATCGGTTAAATCGATTTCCCTGCCGATATTTGAAAAGTCTGGGTTCGACTACTTGAGCATTCACCCAATGTTTGGCAGAGACAGCGAAATCGCCCTTGCCAACGTTATCGTTGTGCATGAGTGTGGAAGGAAGGAGGAACGCACAATACTGGATGAGTTCCTCAAGAGCGGAGCGATTCTGACGAGAATGAACGCAGAAGAGCACGACAAGGCTATGGCAAAGATTCAAGGCTTAACACATTTCCTCCTTCTATCCTTTGCGGATCTCTACGAATCTCTCCCGTTCGGAACACAGATCTACAACGTTTTCAGAAAGCTATCTTCGAGATTTCTGAGCCAAAACTGGGAAATGTGCTATTTGATCCAGAAGAACGCAGAAAAAGAAAGAGAGGAGCTCGTTAAAAGAATTTCAGATCTGAACGAAATGATGAAAGACAAGGAGAAGTTTAGACGCCTCTTCTTCAGTCTCAAGGATAAAATGGGCGATAGCGGGAACAGCGAGCTCATTCTCGAGACTTGCAAAATCACCGAGGAGTTTAAAGATCTCGAAAAAATGCGTGGGGCGATTGCGGTTATTGATGCGCTGATTTTAAGGCTCTTAGAAAAGAGGGTTGAGATTGCGAGGAAGATTGCGGAGGAGAAGAGGGCAAGGGGGGAGCCGATTGAGGTTAAAGAAGTAGAAGAGGAGAAGATAAGAACGATATTGAGGAGAACGAAGCTGAACTCGATCCACCTCGAAGACATATTCCTAAGGATAATGAAGCTCACAAAAGAGGAGGAATACGGCGTTCTCGGGATAAAGAAGACGATCGCTGTGCTTGGACCAAGGGGAAGCTTTAGCGAAGAAGTCGCTTTAAGGCTCGTAGGCTCACGGCTCCCATTGCGATACTGTGCAACGACGGATGAAGTGATAAAGCTTGTGGAGAGTGGTGAAGTCGATTACGGAATTGTTCCGATCGAGAACTCTGTAAACGGAACCGTTTTGCCTGTGCTCGATGCGTTGCTGAGTCATGATGTCGAAGTTTTCGGGGAGACAAAGCTCGAAGTCAACAACTGTCTCGTTGCGAAAAGAGATCTGAAGTTCAGCGAGATAAGAGTTGTCTACTCCCATCCGCAAGCGATTGCGCAATGCATGGGTTTCATAAACAACTACTTGCCGAACGCAGAGATCAGATACACGTCTTCCACAAGCGACGCTGTAAGACTGCTCGACGACTTCTCAGCTGCTATTGTCTCAGAAAGCGCTGCGAAGCTCTATAAGCTTTGTGTTCTGAGAAAAGGGATACAAGACTTGAAGGAGAGAAACGTCACGAGGTTTTACGCTATAAGGAAAAAGACGGGCGAGCTGAGGGGAAGGATAACCTCGCTCTTCTTTGCAGTCGAAGACAAACCAGGAGCGCTGAAGAACGTGCTCGAAATCTTCTACAGAAAGGGAATAAACTTGAGGAAACTCGAGTCAAGACCGGCTCGGACGGGGCTTGGAGATTACATATTCTTCGTCGAAGTCGAGGCTCCGTTGAAAGAAGAGGACTTGAAGGAGCTAAGAGAAGTTACGACGTTCTACAAGATCATAGGTGTCTTCGACGAACTCCAGAAACTTGATGTGTGTTGAGAATTTAACGAAATCTTGAAATCTTTTGTGCCAAACTTTTTCCATGCTTCCCGACATTCAACTGCTGAAACCAGATTTCCCGATCGAGCTAAGCAAAGTCGGTGCCACAGGCATAAGAAAGCTCGTCCAAGTCTTGCGAAAGGGGAAGAGACCTATTATTTTGATTTCGGTCTTCGATGTCTTCGTGGATCTCCCCTCACACCTGAAGGGGGTGAGTTTGAGCAGAAACTTCGAGGTCATCGACGAGGTCATCGAAACGCTTACCGCACAGCCCATCGAGAACATTGAGGAGCTTACATTGAGGATAGCTGAAAGTCTGCTCGAAAAACACGAATACGCTACAAAATCGGAAGTCTCCATGGTCGCAGACTTCATAATGAGAAAAAGGGCTCCAAAAAGCGAGCAAAGAACGCAGGAAGTCGTGAAAATCTTTAGCGATGCTTACGTAGTGAGAAATGGGAAAAAAGTTGCCTTCGTAGGCGCAGAGGTGAGCGGAATCACCGCTTGCCCCTGTGCGCAGGAACTCGTGAGGGCGAGGGCTTTTGAAAGACTTATGAGTTTGGGATACACAGAAGAAGAGAGCCGGAGGATTCTAAAGGTGATTCCGGTTGCATCGCACAACCAGCGGGGAAGGGCGAGGATAAAGATACAGGTTAGGGACGACTTTAGGGTCTCGATTTTGAAATTGATCGAGATCGCGAAATCGGGCATGAGCTTTGAAACCTTCGAAATCCTAAAGCGGGAAGACGAGCTCGAAGTTGTGGAAAGGATACACGAGAACCCCATGTTCGTCGAAGACAGCGTGAGAAAAATGGCTTTCGAATTGTTGAAATCTTTCCCCAACGCTCCCGACGACGTGTTGGTTATCCTCAGGCAAGAGAACGAAGAGAGCATTCATCAGCACAACGTGGTTGCGGAGAAGATTGCAACGATTGGCGAACTCAAGAAAGAACTTGCGGACACCTTAGCTTAGCCATCATGTTTCAAGGCACATCAAAAATGGAAAAATAGTTAAAGGTATAGGCGAAGGTTCTTTATGAAGTTCGAGTTCACGCAGGAGCAGGAAGATGTTAGGAAAGCGGTGCGGGAATTTGCGACAAAGGAGTTTCTTAAGGAAAAAGCCGAGGAATACGACAAAAAGGAAGAGTTTCCATTTGAGATCTGGAAGAAAGCATGCGATCTGGGCTTCATTGGAATTCACTTCCCAGAGGAATACGGTGGCGCAGGGATGGGATGCTTGGAGAACATAATCGTCGCCGAGGAGTTCTGCAGGGCGGACAGCACCATAGGTAGCGCTATAATCTTAGCGGATTTCTCATCGGAGTTCATTTTGCTTTTTGGGAGCGAAGAGCAGAAAAAAGAGGTTCTGCCAAAGGTTGCAAAGGGTAAAGCGATCACCGCTGGTTGCTACACCGAGCCCGAAGCTGGGAGCGATTTGACTGCGATAAGGACGAGGGCGGTTAAGGATGGCGACGAGTGGGTGATAAACGGCTCGAAGACTTTTATAACGAACGCTCCAATTGCGGACTACTTCGTCGTTCTCGCTGTAACCGAAGAAACTCAGCCAAGGTATCGTGGCTTCACGACTTTTCTGCTCAACAAGAAGATGGATGGGATAAAAATAACGCCGATAAAAGGCAAACTCGGAATTCGTGCATCTCCTACTGGCGAAGTGGCGTTTAAAGACGTTAGAGTCGACGAGTCTGCTGTTATTGGGCAGATAAACCGTGGTTTTTATCAGGTGCTCGAATTTTTCAACGAGAGCAGAATTGAAATAGCTGCGCAAGCCTTGGGAATAGCCCAAGGAGCCTTTGACAGAACTGTGAACTATCTGAAGCAGAGAAAACAGTTTGGACAGCCAATCGGAGCTTTTCAGGCTTTACAGCACAGAATTGCAGATTTGAAGGCGCAAATCGAAGCGGTTCGCCTTCTTGTCTACAAAGCAGCCTGGAACTGGGACAACAAGAAGGTGGATCCAGCGGTAACATCGATGGCGAAGTATTTAGCAGGAAAGCTCGCTGTTAAGGTTTGCGACGAAGCTGTGCAGATGCACGGCGGTTACGGATACATTGCGGAATACGAGGTCGAGAGATTCATGAGGGATGCGAAGATAACTGAGATCTACGAGGGAACGAAGGAAGTCCAGCTGAACACGATAGCGAGGGGAATCTTCGGAAAAATGTAAGTTGGGTTAAAAAACCTTATATATTTTTCTTCAGACTTGTTTTGTGGCGAAGAAGGTCGTAATAGCGATCGACAGGGACGACGATCTTGGTGTGAAAACTGGAATAGCGTCGCCTGTCATAGGTAGGGAAAACGTTCTCGAATCTGCGACTCGCTTAATCCTTGCGGACCCCGAGGATTCGGATGCGAACGCAATGTTCTCGGCGATCAAGATATACGACGAGCTCGTTGAAAGAGGTGAAGACTGCGAAGTCGTCGTCGTTACCGGGGACAAGAACGTTGGGAAAGTTTCGGACAACAAGATAGCGGAACAGCTCGATATAGTCCAGATGAAGCTCAACCCCGAGAGCGTTATCGTAGTAACGGATGGTTCAGAAGACGAGTTCGTTCTCCCGCTTGTTTACTCACGCTTCAAGGTTAACGCTTTGCACAGAGTCGTGATAAAGCAGAGCAAAACGCTCGAGAGCACATACTTTTTGCTGAAGCGGATGTTCAATGAGCCAAAGATCGCAAGGGCTACTTTGGCTCCGTTGGGATTCATTTTCCTCGTTTACTCGATCTTTCTGCTTTTGCAACACCCTGAATGGGGAGTTGGAGGAATAATCTTATTCCTTGGGTTGTATTTCGTTGTAAAAGCTTATGGTGTGGACAGAGTTCTCTCGGAGCTCATGGGCGCTGTGAAGAGAAGCGCAAGCGAGGGGAGGTTGTCGTTCATCTTCTACCTTGGCTCGGGAATTCTCCTGCTGATCGGAGTTTCATCGGGTTTCAACGCCTCCCTTCTACAAACTCTGCCACACTTGGCAATAGCGACCTTCATTTTCTACAGCATAGGCTGGATAACGCTTTCGGCTATTGCAATGGCGATCGCAAGGGCAATAGATGCGTTTAGTGAGGGCAAGAGGGTTGGCAAATACTTTACCTCTGCGTTCATCGCAGTCTCGATTGGGCTTATAATTTGGGGCGCCTCGGGCTACATGATAAACCCCGAGCTTAGGGATGCGGTTTACAGGTTTGCTGCGGTCGTTTTTGCTGCACTCTTCGTTTCCGCAATCGGACTACTTTTCACGAGAAAGAAATGACAATCGAAAAAGGTTTTATCCTCTCGCAGATATCGAATTAGATGGACGAAAGACTACGCAGAGCGCTTGAGTCAGTTGGTATCCACGAGCTAACTGATCTGCAGAAGAAGGCGTTCGAAACAATATACTCGGGGAAAGATACGCTGATCATTGCCCCAACGGGTAGCGGAAAAACTGAAGCGGCGATGGTTCCAGTGTTTCAAAGAATGCTTGAAAAACGAAGCCAAGGAATTTGCACCCTCTACATAACTCCCTTGAGAGCTCTGAACAGAGATATGCTCCGCAGGCTTAAAGGGATTGCTGAATTTCTCGGGATAAGCATAGATGTTCGCCATGGAGACACGAAGGAGTCGGAGAGAGCTAAGCAAAGCAGAAAACCACCGGAGATCCTTATAACGACACCAGAAACTTTTCAGATCCTCTTTCTCGGAAGAAAATTAAGAGATGCACTCAAAAACGTTAGGTTCCTGATAATCGACGAGATCCATGAGCTGATAGACAACGAGCGGGGGGTTCAGCTTTTTGTTGCGGTAGAAAGGCTGAGAGAAATTGCGAAATTCCAGCTCATCGCTCTATCTGCGACGATCAGCGATCCGGGAAAAGTTGCGGAGATTGTGAAGTGCTCGTCCATCGTTATTGGGGGGATCGAGAAGGAATACGAGTTCAAGATTCTGCGAAGCGACGACGAAGTTTCGCTCATAAAAGAGCTAAGCTCGAACCACAACTCAGTCTTGATATTTGTTAATACAAGGCAAACAGCCGAGGCGTTGGGGCTACTCTTGAAGGGGCGTTTATCGGTAGAGGTCCACCACGGAAGCCTTTCGAGGGATGCAAGGGTAACTGCGGAGGAGAACTTTGCAAAGGGTTTGCTTAAGGCGTTGATTTGCACGTCCTCGATGGAGCTTGGCATAGACATTGGGCATGTGGATGCGGTTATCCAATACAGCAGTCCAAGACAGGCGGTTAGGCTGATCCAGAGGGTCGGAAGAAGCGGGCATGGGCTTGGAAGAAAGTCCGTGGGATACATAATAGCGAACTCCTTCGACGACATCCTTGAAGCGTATGCGATCGTTGAGAGAGCTAAGAAGGGCGAGCTTGAAGACCCTGAAATTCATGAAAACAGTCTCGACGTCCTCGCAAATCAGATATGCGCCATTGCGATCGAGTATGGGAGAATAGATGCGAGAAAGGCTTACGAGATAATAAAGCGGTCGTATTTCTTCAGGAATTTGAGCTTCGAGGAGTTCGATGAAGTCTGCAGGTATTTAGCGGGGCTTTGGAGAATATTCTACGACGGGAACGAGATATCGGCAAGAAGGAGGACAAGGAAGTATTTCTACGACAACATCTCGATGATACCCGATGAGAAGAGCTACAAAGTCGTCGACGTCACGAGCGGAAAGGTTATCGGCGTCCTCGACGAGAGCTTTCTCTCCACTTTCAGCGGGGAAGTCTTTGCGATGAAGGGAGAGCTTTGGAGAGTTCTGAGCGTCGACGACTGCGTTAAGGTAGAGCCAGCAAGCCTTGAAGGTGAGATACCATCTTGGACGGGCGAAGAGATTCCCGTTCCTTTTGAAATTGCGCAAGAAGTTGGAAAGCTCAGAAAACTTGTAGCGGAAGGTTTTTATTTGGACATATGCGATGAGAGGAGTAGAAGAGAAGTTCTGGAGAAGATAAAGGAGCATGCAAAAAGCTTTGAAATTCCGACGCACGACTGCGTTGTTATCGAAGGCTCTGACAAAAACGTGATCGTCAACGTTTGCTTCGGGCACAAGGCTAACGAGGCGATTGGAAGAATAATCGCGTTGCTACTTTCGCTTAGAAAAGGAACGAACGTTTCGGTTGAGATAGACCCATACAGAGTAAAGCTTTATCCCGCAAGTCCAGAGGAAGTGAAAGAGGTCGTTTTGAACGTGAGAGAAGTGGAAAAATTGGCTGAGACCGCTGTTTTAGACACAAAGCTCATGCAGTGGAAAATCGTTAAAGTTGCAAGGAAATTCGGCTTTTTCGACAAAGAAGACGACCTGAGCAGGATAAATCTCAGAAATCTAATCGTCAAGCTCCGGGGAACTCCAATTTACAGAGAAGCGTTGCGGGAGATTTTCGTTGAGAAGCTCGACGTTGAGAAGGCTAAGCTCTTCTTTGAGAAGATTGGCAAGGAGATCAAGCTCTTCGTATACAACAAGTTTACACCGATCGGTATCGAGACAAGAGAAAGAATCCCAGATGTCTTGATCACAAAGTCTCCTGAAATCGTTCTCAAAGCTTTCAAAGAAAGGCTGATGTCCGAGATTTGCAGAGTGCAGTGCGTAAACTGTGGAGCGAGCTACAAGGAGCCACTAAGAGATTTAAAGCTGAAATGCGTTAAGTGCGGGAGCAGTCTAATCGCAGTCGTGAGCGAGAAAAAAAAGGAGTTGAAAAAGGATGAAGTGATCAAGATTGCGAACCTTGTTGCGAGCTACGGGCTCCGAGCGGTTTATGCGATGCTCACCTACGGCATTGGCTTCGAAACTGCGAAACGAATCCTTTCGAGATTTTTCGAGACCGAAGACGAGTTCTTCAAAGCTTTGCTTGAGGCAGAGAGGAATTACATAAGGACGAGAAAGTTCTGGGATTAGATCTTGAGCTCTTTTTTCAGCTTTTCTATCTCTGTCTCGAGTTGAGAAAGCTCCACAAACGCAAACTCCTTTTCTTTGACGCCTGCAAGCTTCCAAAGTAACCTTGCGATGATCGGCATGAGCTTTCCAGCGTATCCGGGGCTATGCGGTAAAAGCTTCGCAGTAAGATCTCCAAGCTTTTCGAATTCTTCCTTGCTCAGCTTCTCGAGATTCAAACTCGCTTCTCCAAGCAGAGAGACCGCAGATCCTAAAACCTTCTCCCTGAGCGCATAATACCTTGCAGCATCGCTCGAAATTCTGTGCACACCCATCCTAATCACCAAATCAATTTTTTCTCGGAAAAATTTAAAACTTACTGTCTATATCGCATCTTTGATGGGTCTATACCTGATCTGATTTCAATGTCTTCTGATCTTGCCCCAAAATGCTGTGGAGTTTTTAATTGCGACAGATACTCCTGAAACTTTTTCGTAACATCTTCCAACTCGGGCTGAAGATCTTTTTCGTTTGCTTTCACTAAGTGAGCTTTTTGCTTTATATGTTCAAACCATAGTATTTCCGTTGTCGATGGGAGAGAGCAGATTATTATCAGCTTTGAGCGAGCTCTTGTAAAAGCCACGTTTACCCTTCTGTAATCCAACAGTGCTTTGTGTGGATAGTGTGCTGTTACCGAGTAAATCACCAGTTCCTTCTCTCTACCCTGGTAACTATCCACAGTTTCTGCAAGTCTGAGATCCAATAGTTGTTCTGGATCGTCAAGTTCATAGTATTTTTCCCTTTCCTTATACACTGAGGCTACTATCGGTTCCATTTTTCTTTTTTCCTTGATTACTTCTCGAATCAAGCTCGCTTGAGCACGATAAGTTGCTATTATTGCCAAGTTTAGAGGATTAATTCCTGAGTCCAAAGCGGTGCAGTATAGCTTAATAGCGACCGCTGCTTCGGCGGGGTTTGCACCAGATGCCCCCTCGATTCGTCCCTTTTTGATTTTGCACCACTCCATGGATCCTGTATCTGTCTGAATCCAAACAAGCGGATTTTTTGGATCTAATGCTTCTTTTAGCCATCCTTTTGCCTTTACCTCTATATTTAGAGAGCTTTCTGCAACGGATTCGTGGTGTTTTAGCTTCCCCTGGTAGAACAGCCTATTTATAGTCTCGAAGATGACGTGATTTCCTCTTCTCTGGGTGGTAAGCATTCTTGTTTTTTTGGAATCTGCCGAAACCAGTTCCATTAAAGACCAAGCTCCAGCGTATTTATGGGAAGTCCTAAGAATTGGTGGCAATTGACGACTGTCTCCAAAAATAACCCACCTTCTGGAGTAGTATATTGGTATGATTGCCATGAAAAGTGGCACCATCGAGGACTCGTCTATGAATACGTAATCGAATAAAGGCCATTTTCCGTTCTCCTTGGAGAATTCGTCCAATTTGTAAAAAACGTCACACACTGATAATTTTGCTATGGTCATCCCGATTATGCGCTTTTTCGAGAATATGCGGTTAAGCCATTGTTTGCGCCCCTCGTTTGGAAGAGGAACATCGATCAGCGCTCTGACCATTTTTGAGACTTTAGCCGGGTGTCCTATGCGCACGATTAAGTCTTTGAGGTCTTCTCGAAGCGAGATTATCCGCTCTAACGCATTATCAACTGCTACGTTTGTGTGGGAGGTTATAAGAACTTTGTTTCCAGCCTCAGCAGCTTCAATCGCTGCAACTGCGATTGCAGTTGTTTTTCCCGTGCCAGGTGGCCCCTCGACTGCTATGTATTCCCATTCCGGCATCGAAATTATTTCTTCAACGATTCTCAGCTTCTCTGGGTCGAGATCGTATGCCCTTATGGTTAGCTTTTGCCCCTCCATGGGTTCTGGTGGAGTAACGCCTTGGATTCGAACAAACTGTGAGATATGTTTCCCATCTTTGACCGCTTTTTCCTGAAGTATTGTAGTTGCAGACTCATACAAAACAAGAGGTTCGGCTACGGTTAACGGCGCTTCCGGAGGGAGATCTTTCGAGGAGTCGAAGAGTAGAGTTAGCGAATTTTTTGTTTGTTTCGCAACAACTCCCAATATTGGTCCGTAGTAAACTGAATCGTAAGGTCTAAACGTAAAATTTTCAATTTCAGTTTCGATTTTTGCTATTGCTACGTTTTCGTCTTTGATTGTGCTTGTATCTTTCAAGAATCCATAGCCAACACTAAATATGTTTTTTGTGGCTTCTTTTTGCTCGATCTTCACAGCTCTTAAGACCCCTCGTCCAGGAACTGGGCAGTCGAGTGTATGGTGAAGAGAAATGTTCGGATTCAATATGACCACAACTCGAATTTGGACAAATAAAGAATTTTAGATTCCCACTTATTAGATATTTCCTTTTTAATTCGCCGCACTTTGGACACGGAAGCCAGAGAAATTTTTCATTTTCCTCGAATTCTTTGTAAGGGCACATATATATAGCACCATATTTAAAATTTAACTTTTGCGATCTAAACGTCTACTTGCTATCTATAAAAAGTGATAAAAATAAGTTTGATTCGCACTATCAGCTCGCCCCTCAAACGGGGGAGTCTTACTACGGCGATTCATTCAATCTTTCGGCAATATTCCCATTTGAGTGGAACAACCAAAAGCTCGGCAGAAAAACCTTATATGTTCAACAATGGCGTTTTTTATGGAGGAGCTCAAGAAATACGAGGAAACGATCTCAAGATTGCTCGAAAGCGGGAAAATTGACGAGGCTGATAAATTCTCGAGAGAATTCATCGAGGTTTTGGCTTTGAAACTTATAGAAGCTTGCAAGATTCTCGAGAGAACGATTGAGAATGTGGGAGAACTGGAGAAACCTCACTTGATCTTTTTGAAGCAATTGGCTGAAGCTATGGCTAATGGTATGCTCAAAGATCCAGAAATGATGGTGGAACTTTTGATAGTGAAACTCAAGAAAACTGGATACGAGTAATGGGCTCGCCCGGATTCGAACCGGGGATCTCCGCCTTGTAAGGGCGACGTCATAACCGCTAGACCACGAGCCCTAAAACAATTGGGGGTAGAAATTTAAGAGTTTTGTTTCAACTCTTTCACGACGTTCAAGATCTGAGGTAGGATCTCGCCAGCTTTTCCGTAGAGCTTCACGTCGAATATGTGATCAGCAACCGTTGGTTCTGCGTTTACAAGGATCATCTTCGCTCCACAGCTCCTCGCAATGTAAGGCAGTTCCGCAGCGGGATAAACGACAAGGCTCGAGCCGACGACGATGAAAACATCTGCCATCCTCGATTCTTCGATTGCCTGCTCTAAAACATCCCTCGGCAATGGTTCGCCAAAGAGAACGACTCTCGGTTTGACATACCAGCTTCCACAAACTTTACACCTTGGCACCTCTTCTCTGTTGAACTCCTCGATGTAGTCGCCCCAGTCGTATTCTTTTCTGCAGTCGAGGCAGTCCAACTTGCTCATACTGCCGTGTAGTTCGAGAACCCTTTTGCTCCCAGCTCTTTGATGTAACATGTCGATGTTCTGCGTTATCACAGCCTTTACAATCCCCATTTTCTCGAGTTCAGCAATCGCATAGTGCGCTGGATTTGGTTCTGCGAAAAGCTTGTTTCTCAAAGCAAAAGAGAACTCCCAGAACGCTCTTGGGTTCCTCCTAAAGCCCCAGATCGAAGCGACTTCTTCTGGATCGTATTTCTTCCAAAGCCCATCTTCCCCCCTAAACGTTGGAATTCCGCTTTCCGCTGAGATTCCAGCTCCAGTAAACACTACCGCATATTTCGCATTTGCAATAATCCTACCAGCGATCTCAACGCTACTCCTTTCGATCATGCAAGTAGTTTCGAGTGAAAACTCATAAATTTTTCCTTAGATTCTCCGCATTTCAACGTTCAAAGATTTCAAGTCGAGAACTGCGTAAAGCCCCCAGGCTACAGGACCGGGGTTGACAACGACGTTCCCTTTCTTGTGAACGCCATAGCACTCGTGCACATGTCCAGTTACCGCAACTTCAAAACTCGAGACTCTTTTTGCAATCTCTTCGCTCCCTATGTTCATTCCATGCTTGGTTTTGTCAAGGATTCCCCTCGCTGGGGAGTGGGAGAGAAGAACGTTGAATCCCGAGAGCTTAAAATTGTCCAAGAGATTCGCAAAGTATTGCTCGGGGTATTCGGATGGAGTTTCGAAGGGTGTCGGCAAAGAACCACCGAGACCGTGGATCGTAACTTCGTCGACTTTTACGGTTTTTCCATGGATGAACCGAACGCTTTGGAGATCATACCTTAGGATTTCTTCGTAATCACAGTTCCCGTGGACCGCATAGCACTCAACGCCGAGCTTGGAGAGAATTTCGTCGATCGCAAAAACGTCACTCTTTCTGAAGTTCGTCAGGTCTCCAGAGATCAGCAGAACGTCGAAGCTTTCATTTTCAACGATCTCCTTGAAATTCCGAATGTTCGAATGAATGTCCGACGCTAAGAGTAGCTTCATATCACGAAAATGTCGCCATTCTTTGGCGCGTATGCTTCGACGCCCAAGTTCTCCTTGATCCAATTTGCAAAGTCTGCGCACTTCTCGCCGTGCATGGTAAAAACGATCTCAGCCCCTTTGTTCACGGCGAGTTTCACGAACTCCTTGAGTTGTGAGTCTCCGGAATGCGCAGAGAAGTCGTATTGCTCCACCGCCATCTTCAACTTCACGATTCTGTTTCCCAAGTTTATCATCCCATGCTTCAGCGCCAAATCGCCGTTCGTCCCCTCGACTTGGTATCCAGTGATCAGCAACTTCGACTTTGGATCGTTGTAGAGCTTTGAGATGTAAAACAGCGCAGGTCCGCCGTTTAGCATTCCCGCAGTCGTAACTATCGCAGACGGTTCCTTCAGAACGTCTTCACGCTTCTTCCACTCGACCCATATAGCGTTCTTGAACGCTTTTCGCAATGCCTTCGGATCCTTCACGTAATCTGGATGTCTCTCGAGTATCTTAAAAACATCCTTCCCCATTCCGTCCACATAGGGCGTTATTCCATAGCTTTCGAGGATCATAAGGACTTCCTGAGTTCTCCCGACTGCGAACGCTGGGATTATGGCATGACCTTTGTTGTCAATCGTTTCCAGAACACTTTCAACGAACTTTTTTTCGAGCTCTTTTCTCTCTGGGTGCTCTACACCGAAGTAAGTGCTCTCGACGATCAGGATGTCGACTTCTGGGATATTCAGCTCTGCACCTTCAAGAAGTCTTGTCTCTTCCAGCTTCAAGTCCCCGGAATACAGAACTCTCACGTCGTTCTCGAGACTTATCATCGCACTCCCGGGAACATGTCCTGCGTTCAGGAACTCGACGCTATAGCCATCGACTTCGAACTTCTCGTTGTATTCCACTTCGATGCAATTGCTCTCGAACTGTCTTATCTCCTTCTTCGAGAACGGCGCAGGATTCATGACGTTCAGCGAGTCGTAGAGTAAAATCCTCCCGATGTCTACCGAAGGTGGGGTTAGGTAGACTTTGGGGTCGTAGTCCATGAGACTTGGTGCAAAGCCAAGGTGGTCAAGATGCGCATGCGAGATCAAAACAGCCTTCGGCGAGAAATCCAAGGGAAACTCAGGCGGAGAAGACGGCTTAATTCCATAATCAAGAGCTATAGAGTCAACTGCTACTGCAGACCTTCCGACTTCTCCGCATCCTCCGAGGAACTTTATCGTCGTCACTTCTATTGTTTTCGACTCTCCGAAATATATTTCTTTCTCCCAAAAGATGATTTGCATGGAATTGAAGAGAAAGCTCGAGAGGCTGAGCGAGTTTCTCTCCAGTTTTGAAAACGCAGTAGTGGCGTTTAGCGGTGGCGTTGACAGTGCAACGCTTTCTGCGATTTGCAAGGAAGTTATCGGCGACGTTCTTGCGGTCACTGTTAGCTCAGTAGCGACTCCGAGCCGAGAGCTTGAGAGCGCAAAAAGAGTGGCGAAAGAAATAGGAGTTACTCATGAGTTCATCGACGTGGACATTTTCTCGGCGCAAGGATTTGTTGAAAACTCAGAAATGCGGTGCTACTACTGCAAGAAGTTCCTAATGAAGACGATTTCAGATTTTGCGAAAGCAAACGGATACGAAGTCGTCTTTGAGGGAACAAATGCAAGCGATTTGCAAACTCATAGACCCGGTTACAGAGCAATCACTGAATGCGAGAAAGTCTTCAGCCCATGGGCTAAGTTCGGGGTAACAAAGGAGGAGATAAGAGCGATTGCGAAGTCAATGGGATTCTCTTTTTACAACGCTCCATCTCTGGCTTGTTTGGCTACAAGAATCCCGTTTGGTGTCAAGATATCGATGGAAAAGCTGAAGATGATCGACGAAGCTGAAAACACGGTTATAAGGATTGCAGAGGTTGAGGGTGTTAGGGTTAGATATCTCGATGGATTCGCAGTTGTTGAAGTCGAAAAAAGCGAAATCCCAAAAGTTCTTGAAAAGAAGGAAGAGATAAGGGACGTTCTAATAAACTTGGGCTTCAGTGGCGTTTTTGTCAACCCGCAGGGATACAAGAGTGGCGTTTTCGTTAAAAAAATCGAAGACCTGCTTGAAATCTGACTCAAGCTCGGAGGAAAAAGACGATAGAAAAGAAGCTTAGGCAGAGAAGTAGGATTAGCACAAAAATTACCTTTGCGAGCTTCGCTAGGCTTCTCTTCTTCTCTCTCTCAACGACTTCGAAGTTCAGCGATTTGTAGCTTGATTCGTAACCCTCAGCCTTGAACTTCAAGTCGATTCTATGCTTTCCAATCGATGGAGACAGGAAGCTGAAGGAGAACTGACCAAGTTTAGCGTTCGCAGAACCGATTTCTCGTCCGTCTAAGTAAAAAACGATTTCTCCGTCCAAGGGTTTCCAGCTCTTGTCTTCTTCATCGTAATAAGTCAGCCAGCCTTCTACGGTGACCATTTCCCCTTCTGCAATGTACGCATCCACAAAATGCGCAGAGAGCTTGGTTTTAAACAACGAATTTGAAGAAGACATAGCTTATCACCACGAGCAGGAAGATGTGCTTAAGCCCGGCTTCAATTCTACCTTCACCCATTATTCCAGCTGCAAGTCCGGAAAAGATCGCCACAAGGAAAGAAGTCTCCATGAAAACGTTCTCTACTGCTACAACGTCAACGCTGGCGAGATTGCTCGGGACATTTGCCAAAACTGAGAGCATGTTCTTGATCAAGACGAACGCTGTGTATAGGAAGACTGCGAAGGCTAAGTAGATTATCAGGATATACGTCGCCATCGCACCCCGAACCCTTTCTTTCATCTCGACTTCAAGTTCGGAGAAAATCGACGCAGTGTAAAGCGCCTCTTTAATGCTTGGAGAAGCTTCGATCGCTTTTACGAGCATCGATATCGCCTTCTGAAATACTCCGCTCCTGATTCTTGTTTCGAGCTTTACGAACGCTTTTGTCACGAGTTCTCCCCACTCGAGACTGCGTTTTATCAGCTTAATCTCCCTGTTTATCAAGCCGATCTCGCTGTCGCTTATGTTTCTAATTGCCTCTACGACGTTCAGTCCAGCCTCGTTTAGCGAAGCCAACTGCTTCAGAAAATCTGGGAGCTCTTTTTCTGCTCTCCTTATCAGTTTCTCTCTGTATTCAATGAACACGATCGCCGGTAAACCGATTGCGAGAAAAGTCGAGAAAAGCAAGTAATCAAGCTCCATTTTTCCGTAGAAGATTGCAAAGAATACGAGTGCGGGTAGTAGGAAGTAGAATGCGACGTGCACGACGTCGACTGCGTATGGCATCTCGAAAACAGGGTATAGCAGAAAGCTCTTTATTCTGTTGTAAGCTCTTCTCAGCTTTTTGAACTCGAACTCTGGTTTTTTATCCGAAATCTGCACTGCTAAAATCTCCGATTCGATTGTCATCTTACCAAGCTTCCTGCTCTCCCTCAACGACGAAGAATATGCAAAAAAGAGCACGATCAACGCTCCCATCGGTAATACAGTGTAGACGAAAATGCGGTAAAGGTTGAGAGAGACCGCACCGACCATGTTGAACACGACGAGGACTACTAAGAGAAATAGAGGCGCAACGATGAAAAGTGTCAAATAGATCTCGGCTATTATCTGCATCGACTCCAAGAAGAGCGTGTAGGATCTCTCTTTTTCCATAAAGAACTGGTCTGATTTGGACTTTAGATACGAAATCGCATCTCCGCTTCCCCTGTAAACGTCGATTAGATTTTCGAGAAAAACTCTGAGCCTTTCAGATGGAGTCGTGTCTGCAACGAATCTCATCGCACTCTCTAAGTCACCAAGCTCGGCTAAAACTGCGACTCTCTCGAACTCAACGCTCACTTCCCCAAACAATGGCTTGTTCTCTGCGATGAATTTGAATGCAGAAAGCAAAGACACGCCACCCTTCACCATCCCCAACATCATGTTGACCGCATGGGGCAATGAAGCATCGATTTTCCCTTTGCGAGAGCTTGCAACGTAGTAAGGGTATGCGAGCACAAAGTAGCGAACAAGAGCGAAGGATAGGATTGCAAATAGCATTGATATCGCTATCTGAGCCTTCCAGAACTCTATGAAAACTCCAAAATATAGATGTTCGAGCCTAAAGATCTGGTTTATTTGGTGAAGGGTGAAGAAGCCAAAAATGAACCCGAGGATCATCGCAATTAGCCCATAAAAGAGGGCAGAAGCTTGCAGTTCTGCAAGTGTCAATTTTAGCCTCGAGCTCTCAAGCGCTTTTCTCAGCTCTGAGTATTTTGCAGGGCTTTCCTCAATCTTCTTTCTAAAATACCTTTTCAAGAATTCTGGAGTGATCATAGGACTTTTGAAAACGCAACCTCGGGGTTTCTGTAGTATGCGTGGATGAGTCTCGTGAAGTCTCTGTAATCCCGGATGTCCCTTTTTATCATCGCCTCGAGGAACCTCTTCCTCCTTTCAAGCTCCTCGTAAACATCGTCCCCTCTCGAAAGGGCGATTTTTTCAATCTTTCTCGGCGAGCCCACTTGGATGTGCTCATCTTTTTTCGCATCCCACTTCAAAAACTGGTTTACGAGCAAGTTCTTGTCCGCTGGATCGATTCCAAGGACTTCGTTCACTTCCCTCGTCCTCCTTACCCTTTTACCCTCTCTCAGATACATGTTTTGCACCAAAACAACATCTAAAAACTGGAGCATACTCCTTGGCACGTTTAGGGGGTCGCTTTCAAACCTGTAAACCATCTGGTTTATGTCTCCCGCATGGAACGTTGAATAACTTGCATGTCCCGTGGACATGGCTTGGAAAAGCGTTAAAGCTTCCTTTCCACGAACTTCTCCGACCACGATGTAGTCGGGTCTCTGCCTGAGCGCAGCTTTCAGCAAGTCATACATGTCTATTTCTTGCTCCCCAATTCCAGTTCTTGTAACCTGAGCAAGCCAGTTCTCGTGGTAGAGCTTTATTTCCCTCGTGTCCTCGATGGAAACGACCTTCGCATCCGGGGGCACGAACATGAGTATTGCGTTCAGGGTCGTTGTTTTTCCACTCGCAGTCTCGCCCACGACGATTACCGACATCTTGTGCTCGATTGCAAGCCATAGGTAAGCCATGACTCCAGAAGGAATCGTGTTCGACCTTATCAGGTCAAGCGGTGTAAGCGGTTTTGTCGTAAACTTCCTTATCGTGAAGCTCGAACCCCTTGGTGTTATCTCTGTGCTGAAAGTAGCCTGTAATCTGCTCCCATCGGGTAAAGTTGCATCTACTATTGGATTTGCAATTGACAGGTGTTTACCACTCTTTTGAGTTAACAAAAGCACGAGTCTGTCGAGAACATTCTTCGGTAGCTTTAGGTTCGTCTCTAAGTAACCGTGGTCCTTGTGGTAGACAAAGATCGGAACTTCGTAGCCGTCGCATGAGATGTCTTCAACGTTGGGATCGAGCATCAAAGCGTCGATGACGCTGAAGCCAAAGAACTCACGGAATAGGTAGTAGAGTAGTTTTGCGTAGAGCTCATTGCTCGTGACTATTCCATACTCTTTTATGAGCTTGTTCACGGCTTTTACAAGTGTTTTTGCTCTCTCTTCAAGTTCTTGCGAAACGTCTGTGAGCGATAGAATTCTCTTCAGATCCGATACCAAAGATGCGAGGATTTGGGCTTCTTCAACGCTGAGCTTAGGCTCCACGACGTGATATCTTAGCTTGTTCTCCTCAACGTCTTCGAAGATAACAACCTTTATAAACGGCTCTGCGACGTAGTATTCGCTAACCACGTTCTCGAAACTCACCTCTTCCCGCAATTCTGCCTTGACGAAATCCCTGAGGAGATTATATCTTTCTACCATTTAAAATAATTCCACGGCAAAGTATTTATCTTTTTCTTACAAAAATGAGATAAGGGCTAAGGGGAGATCCTCGTTCTGTCCCTCGGGAACAGCATCGCTTCACGTATGTTGCCCAGTTCGAGCATAGCCATTAAGAATCTCTCGAGCCCAAGTCCCCAGCCTGCGTGCGGAGGCATGCCGTATCGGAAAGCCTTGAGGTAGAAGTCGAAGCTTTCGACGCTTAAGCCCTTGTTTTTTATGTTCTCGGCAAGTTTCTCGTATCGATGCTCTCTCTGCGCACCGCTTGCGAGCTCGATGTAACCGTGCATTAGATCGAAGCTCTTGCTTATCCTTTCATCCTCATGAGCCATGACGTAGAACGGCTTGATCTTTGTGGGCCAGTCTGTGATGAAGTAAAGTCCTTCGATCTTCGTTGCCAAGGTCTTGAGGGATTGCAAGTCCAAATCCTCGCCCCAAGGGATCTGGTTCCCAAGGAGCTCTATCGCTTCCGTGTAGGTTATTCTTTGAAAAGGTGTTTCAGGTATTTCGAGCTTGATCTCGAGAGTTTTGAGTTCTTTTTCACAGTTAGTTGCGACGTCTTCGTAAACCTTCGCAACCAATGTTTCGAGGATTCGCATCACGCCCTCGTGATCTGTGAAGCTCATTTCGATGTCGACGGAAGTTGCTTCGTTTAGATGGCGAGTTGTGTTGTGCTCCTCAGCCCTGAAAATCGGACCTATTTCGAACACCTTCTCGAAGCCTGCGGACATCAGAATTTGCTTGTAGAGCTGAGGGCTTTGGTTTAGAAAAGCCTCTTTTTCGAAGTAGCTGATTGGAAAGAGCTCAGTTCCACCTTCGGTTGCGGTAGCCACGATTTTTGGCGTTTGAACTTCGATGAAGCCTTCGCTGTAAAGGAAACTCCTTATGCTCTTCGTAACCTGAGATTTTATCTTGAAGATCGAAAGTATCTTTGGTCTCCTCAAATCCATAAATCGGTTGTCGAGTCTCGTGTCGAGGTCTGCGGGGACTTTTTCGGTAACTTCAAGCGGTAAGGGTGCTTGGCTCTCGTTTAAGATTTCCAGAGTCATTGGGATTATCTCAAATCCATTCGGTGCCTTCTCCTCTTTTTTAACTGTTCCCTCGACCTTTATGACGCTCTCCCTCGGGATTTTTTTCGCCTTCTTGAACATCTCCTTATCAACGAGTTTTTTTGGTAGAGTGATCTGAACGAAACCTTCCCTGTCACGCAGAACTATGAAAACTAACCCGCCAAGATCTCTGACTTCGTGAACCCAGCCTGCGATTGTAACCTTTGCTCCATCCATCTCTGGCGTGATCGCTGAGGATCGCATGAGAAAAAGGAATGAGAGCAGTTTTTAACTCTATCGTAAACTTTGATTTGCGACCAACCCATTCATTGGGCAATGATCGATCCAAAAAATTCATATACTACGAAACGACTTTTTACATGGAGTTCGGAACAGTGGCACCAACTTTTCCCCCTATAAGCGATGCGCAGAAAACCGCAAAAAGACTCGAAGAAAAGGGCTACGATACGTTGTGGTTTGCAGATCACTTGATGGGTTGGTATCCGCACGACCTATGGAAGGAGACGATTTTTGCAATGCGCTACCCCTCTTGCCACATGTTCTACGATGCGTTTTGCGAAATTTGCTACACCGCACCAGTAACGCAGAAGATAAAGTTCGGGGTATCTGTGAGCGAAGTTATTCGGAGACATCCTGCGGTTTTACTCCAGCAAGCCGTGACTGCGAACCACGCAACTGAGGGTAGGTTCATCCTCGGGCTTGGCGCAGGGGAGGCGGAGAACATAGTCCCCTATGGATTAGACTTTAGTAAACCAGTTGCGAGGCTTGAGGAGGCTTTGAAGTTGATGAGGATAATGCTAAGCTCCGACTACGGAGAGAAGATAAACTTCGTGGGGAAGTTTTACAAGCTCGAAGATGCGGTGTTCGATCTAAAGCCTGTGGGAAAACTGCCAATCTGGATTGGAGCTCACGGCGACAAAATGCTCAAACTGACTGCGAAGTTCGCAGACGGTTGGATACCAACAACGCTCCCACCAGAGATCTACGCAGAGAGAGCACAGAAGTTGGAGAAGTTCGCAAAAGAGGAAAATAGAGATCCCGCAGAAATAAAGAAGGCGATATTCCTCAGCGTTGTGATCGATGAAAAAAGGGAAGAGGTTGAAAAATTGCTTAGGACACCTATTCTGAAGATCCATGCGCTCCTTCTCCCGTCGGAATTTTACGAAGCGCTCGGCTACAAGCATCCGTTCGGGAAATTCTACGGATTGCTCGATTACATTCCAACAAAGTATTCGAAAGATCAGATTCTGAACGCAGTGAAGGACGTGCCAGACGAAGTCTCGAAGATTGCCTTCGTTGCGGGAACAAAGGACGAAGTGGTATCGGAGCTCGAGAAGTATGAGAAAATCGGCGTAGAACACGTGGTTCTTTGGAATCTAACGTATTTTGGCGACGTTAGCAAGATAAAAAGCTCCTACGCTTTGCTCGACGAAGTGATATCGCTCTTCAGGTAAACGTTTGTGCAGAAAACTTTAATAACTCCAATTTTTAAAGTGGTGAAATGAACGTCGTAGTCATCGGTGGCGGTGCTGCGGGAATGACCGCAGCATCAAGGGTGAAAGCCCTTAGACCAGATTGGAACGTGATGGTTTTTGAAAAGACAAACTTCGTCAGCCACGCTCCGTGTGGAATACCATTTTACGTTTCGGGCATCGTAGAATACTTTGAAGAGCTCTGCACTTACGATGTCTCCTTCTTCAAGAGCGAGAGGGGTATCGACGTTCACACGAACTCGAGGGTTTTTGAAGTGGGGGATGGATACGTTGTCGTTGAAGAAGATGGCAAGGAGAAAAGATACGAGTGGGACAAGCTTTTGTTCGCAACGGGATCAAGAGCAAAGCGCTTGAACGTGAAATACGAGGAGCTCGAAGGAGTTCTTTGTGTTAACGACATCTCGAATGCTGAGAAAGTGAAAAAAATGGCTCTCAAATCGGAGAACGTGGTAATCGTAGGCTCAGGCTACATTGGAGTCGAGATGGCGGAGGCTGTGACGAGACTTGGGAAAAAGGTCACGGTCATTGAAATGGCAGAAAGACCTTTGCCCGAATATGATGCTGAGATCGCTGCGATAATAAAGTCGGAAATGGAGAAATTCGTGAATCTGCGACTTGGGGAAAGAGTTGTAGCCTTTGAGGGCAAGGACAAAGTTGAGAAGGTCATAACGAACAGGGGCGAATACAAGTGCGATTTAGTCATTGTTGCGGTTGGAGTTCACCCAAACACAGAGATTGCGAAGGGTTTTGTTGAACTTGGCAAGAGCGGAGCTATAAAAACGAACAGCAAGATGGAGGCAAGCAGAGAAAATGTTTACGCTGCCGGCGATTGCGCAGAGTCGCTGAACGTAGTTACCGGAAAACCAGATTGGATTCCTTTGGCAACTCCTGCGAACAAAATGGGCTACGTTGCTGGTGTGAACATCGCCGGTTACGAACTTCACTACCCCGGATCGCTCAAAAGCCAGATAACGAGCTTCTACGATGTTGAAATCGGAAAGGTCGGTCTCAGCGAGCATGAAGCGATAAGAGAAGGCTACGAAGTAATCTCTTCGTTCATAACAACCAAATCCACCGCAAGGTATTTCATCGATGGACTAATTCACTTGAAGGTCGTCGCCGAAAGAAGTGGCAAACTTCTCGGAATCCAAGCTGTCGGGAAAGGTGTTGCTATGCGGATCTACGCAGGTTCGGCGCTTCTTTACCGTGGTGCAAACGTTCGTGATCTATTTTTCACGGATTTCCCGTATTATCCTCCAGTTTCGAGGGTTTGGGATCCATTGGTTGTCGCAGCAAGAAATATGTTCAGAAAGCTCGGCATCCCGTAGGTGGTAGTATGGAGGTCAGAGTCCCGAGTTACCCGTGGTTTGGGGACAAAGATTTGACGCTCGAGTTCCCGGGGAATTGGGAAGTGAAGGTTTTTAAGATGAATGGACACGAAAGCCCTGCGATAAGCAAAGACGAGGTTCTCAGGGCGCTTAGACACCCAATAGGCGCAAAACCATTGGCTGAGGTTGCAAAAGGTAAGGATTCCGCTGTTATAATCTTCGATGACTTGACACGACCAACGAAAGTTGGGGAAATTGCAGAGATCGTTCTCAGGGAATTAAGGCTCGAGGATATCACTTTTGTGTGCGCAAACGGCGCCCACGGGACCTTCAACAGAGACGACTTCGCAAAGAAACTTGGCGAAAGAATAGTCGAAAGCTATCCCGTGTTCAACCACAACCCCTACGAAAACCTGCAATTCCTTGGAGAGACAAGCTTTGGGACACCAGTTGAGGTGAACGCCGAAGTTATGAGCTATCCTTTGAAGATTGCGATCGGTTGCATTCTTCCACACGTGCAGTATGGTTACGGTGGTGGAGCGAAGATAATGCTCCCTGGGGTTGCGGGGATGCGGAGCATAGTTCACAACCATGGCATCTTGGCTGGCTGGGGATATGCGATGAAGTTCCGTGAGGTCCATCCGAGCTGTCAGATGGCTTATGGTAGGGTGAACGAGGAGAACATTCAGAGAAGGGATGCTGAGGAGTTTGCAAAGATCGCTGGACTTGACTTCATCGTCAACGTCCTCGTTAACACTCGGAGAGAAAGCACACATGTTTTTGCTGGAGACTTCGTTCAAGCCCACAGAAAAGGCGTTGAAGTTGCGAGGGAGCATTACGCAACACCGATTGAATTCGATTTCGATGTAGTTGTTGCAAACGCCTACTCAAAAGCCAACGAGGCAACCTTAGCGTGTTGGACTACGATGTGTCTAAAGGAAGGGGGAACGTTCGTCCTCATCTCAAACTCGAAGTGGGGGCAGGTGACGCACTTCTTACACGGAAGGTGGGGGATGCGCAGGCGTGGAGGAACTCTTTACCTCCCTCCTCCAGAAATACTGCAGAAAGCTGGGAAAGTGATCTTCATGTCCGAGTTCCACGAGAAGCAACCGAGCTTCGAAGTTCTTGGCGATAAAGCTGTGAGGGTCAAGACTTGGGAAGAAGTTCTCGAAGAAATTGGCAAGGGCAAAAATAACAGAGTTGCGGTCTTTCCGGATGCGACAATTCAAAAACCTTTTTAGTCGCTTAGTTCTATCCTTATTTCTTCCCTCGACGCCGAAATCGAGCGAATTCTCTTTGCGATCTCAAACCTAATCTTCTCTCGCTCCCCACTTACTGCGAAATGGGACAGAAGAAAGCTGATGAGAAGGTTGCTGTTCGAAAAAAGTAGTGGAGCAAAGCCGAGACTTAAAAAAGCCTTAAGGTTTTGCTCCCCCATCATCCTGTCGTATCCCCTGTTCCTCAGCCATTCTTCGAACTCCTCGATCCTAAGGGTTATACTCATAGCTCTCTCCCGGTTTCAGAATCACAACTTTGCAGAACTTCTCCGCTTCTCTCTTAAACTCCTCGGGATCCTTTTCTATCAGCGGGAAGGTGTTGTAGTGCATCGGAATCGCAACCTTTGGCTTAACAAGCTCAACCGCTTTCACCGCTTCCCTTATCCCCATCGTGTATAGGTCTCCGATCGGGACAAGGAAGATGTCCGGCTCGTAGAGCTCACCGATTAGCTTCATGTCGTAGAAGAGCGCAGTGTCACCAGCGTGATAAACTTTGACTCCATCCATGTCAACTACAAAGCCAGCAGGCGAGCCTGTGCTTATTATCTCTCCCTTCTCGTCCTCGAAATCCGCCGAATGCAACGCTGGAACCATTGTGATCTTCACACCCATTGAGTAAACACTGCCACCGATGTTCATACCCATCACCTCGACGTCTCTCCTCGCAAGAATTCTTGAGAGCTCGTGAATGCATATCACGACTGCGTTGTTTCTCTTCGCTATCTCAACCGTGTCACCCAAGTGATCTCCGTGTCCATGTGTCACGAGAATCGCATCCGCCTTTATCTCCGAAGGTCTCACGGGAGCCAGTGGGTTTCCCGTTATGAAGGGGTCTATCAGGATTCTCCTACTCCCCTCGAGCAAAAAACAAGCGTGCCCAAGCCATGTCAGCCTCATGATCTAAGGAACGTGAAGGAGAACTTATCGATTTCGGTTCTTCTCTGCGTTATGCATTTGGAATTTCAAATGTGCCCCCGCCGGGAATTGAACCCGGGTCTAGGAGTCCGCAGCCCCTAAGGATATCCGCTACCCCACGGGGGCTAAGAACACTTTATCTCACGGATAAATACGTTTTCTGTTTTTGCCTTTATTTAACAAGGACTGCGGTAGAGGCTCATACAACCGCAACCATACTCAAAAAATTTCGAAATCTTTAAAAAATCTGCTCCGAGTTTGGCCATGGAAATGGACTTAGGAACGCTCCTTCTTTTGCCCTTCGTATCATTTTTGGTGGCATTTTTCACGTCTCCTGCTGGTATAAGTGGTGCATTTTTACTTCTACCTTTCCAAGTGAGCGTTCTTGGCTTCACTTCTCCATCCGTGAGCGCCACAAACCTCGTTTATAACCTCTTCGCAATTCCGAGTGGTGTGTATAGATACATCCGTGAGGGTAGAATGGCCTGGCCAATTGCTTTGGCAACGGTTCCAGCAACCTTAGCAGGGGTTTTCATTGGTGCTAATCTTAGGGCAACAATCTTCTTAGATCCACGACTTTTCAAGTTTTTTGTCGGTCTTGTTTTGCTTGGTTTAGGTATTAGAGTTTTTAGCTCAGCTCTAAAACCAGCTGGAAAAATAAAAGAGCTTGAAAGAAAGTTCAAAGAACGTGTTGAGGTTATGAAGAAGAGGGGACTCCCAAGGGAGGCGGTGGTAAGAACGAGAAAAGTTAGTTTTTCAAGAATAGAATACGAGTTCTGGGGCGAAATTTTCTCTTTCAACGTTCCCGTATTGTTCTTGATCTCTTTTGCAATTGGCATAATAGGCGGTATCTACGGTATCGGCGGTGGAGCAATTCTCTCATCAATTCTTACAAGCTTCTTTGGGCTACCAGTTTACACGATCGCAGGTGCTACCTTGCTCAGCACGTTCTTGACTTCTGTTTTTGGGGTTGCGAGCTACTACGCCATAGGCTACCCACCAAATTGGGCAATCGGAATCTCTTTGGGCATTGGCGGATTCTTTGGGATGTATTTTGGAGCGAGATTCCAGAAGTATTTGCCGGAGAGAACGATAAGACTCTGTCTCGCTTTGGTGATATTTGCAACTGCGATCAACTACATTCTTCAGTTCTTTTTATAAAAATTTAGAGTTCGACGTATGTCGCATCAATTATGCCGTCGAGCTTCGTCATTTCCCGTAGAACTTCTTCGCTTGGCGGATCATCGACGAGCAGAAGCATTAACTGAACCCCTCCCGGCTTGTCCCCACTTCTTCCAACTATCATCCCTGCGATGTTTATGTTGTTCTTCCCGAACAGAGTTCCGACTCTCCCTATGACTCCTGGCTTATCCTCGTGCAAGGAGATTATGTAATGTCCCTTTGGCACAAAGTTCACGTGGTAGGCGTCGATCTTGAGGATTCTGAACTCTTTCCCGAAGCACGTTCCAGCGAAATACATTTTTCCTTTGTCGCTCTCGACTTCGATCTCCAGCAGATTCTCGTAGTGCTCGCTCTTGGTTGAGGTGGAACTCTCAACCTTTATGCCTCGATCCTCTGCGATCGTCTTTGCGGAGACTAAGTTTATTCCCATGCCGAGGGTTCTCTCAAGGAGACCCTTAAGCAACGCCCTTATCACGAATTCCGTGTTTTTCTCCGCTATTCTCCCGCTGAAGGTAACTCTGACTCTTTTTATTATTCCACCGAGCCTTGCGTTGGCTATTTTGCCCATTTTCTCTGCAAGAGTTGCGTAGGGCAAGAGGAACTCGAACTCGGCGGGTTCGATTGGTGGGAGGTTGACTGCATTCTTTGCGGGCAATCCCTTTGCAAACGCCACAATGTCTTCCGCTATTATGTTCCCCACGCTGATCTGCGCCTCTTTTGTCGACGCAGCGATGTGTGGAGTTGTGACAACGTTCTCGAATTTGAAAAGTGGGCTGTCAAAGTTTGGTGGCTCAACTTCGTAGACATCGATCCCAACGCCCCGGATCTTTCCATTTTTGAGTGCTTCGATGAGCGCATTTTCGTCTATTATCCCTCCCCTTGCGGTGTTTATTATTATGACCCCGTTCTTCATGAGCTCAATCTCGTCTTTGCCTATGAGTTTCGTCGTCTCCCTCGTTTTGGGAACATGGAGCGTTATTATGTCCGACTCCCTTAGCAGAGTTTTGAGATCTACGAGCTTCACTCCGATTTTTTGGGCTCTCTCCGCAGGGATATAGGGATCAAAGGCTAACACGTTCATATCAAGCGCTTTGCAACGCTTAGCAACTTCATATCCAACTCTCCCAAGCCCTATGACTCCGACAGTTTTCCCACGGAGCTCTATTCCTGTGAACTTCTTCCTATCCCACTTTCCCTCTTTCATCGAGAGGTAGGCTTGGGGAATCTTTCTCGCCACCGCAAACATCAGAGCGATTGCATGCTCTGCGGTAGATACAGTATTCCCGCCGGGAGCGTTCACAACAACAATTCCATGCTGTGTAGCGGTCTCGACGTCTATGTTGTCCACTCCCACACCAGCTCTCGCTATTATCTTCAAGTTCTTCGCCCGTTCGATGATCTCCTTGTCCACTTTTATCTGGCTCCTCACGACGAGTGCTTCGTAATTCTCAATTATACTCAGAAGTTCCTCCCTTTTCAGTCCGAGTCGAACGTCAACCTCGAGTCCCTCTTTTCTCATGAACTCAATGGCTTCATCGCTGATCTGTTCTGCCACAAGGACTTTCATGCTCGCAGTAATGCGTCAGGTTTAAAAAAATTCCTTGAAGATGAGGAGCACGATAAGCCTTATGCCCGATGAAGTTGAGTGAGGGGAGCGATAGGTTATGAGAGACGTATGGCTTGGGGACGTTCATGCGTGGGAGCATGAAAACGGCGAGAGTTGCGTTGTAATGGCTCACGGCTTCGGTGCGGTTAAGGATTTGCTTTTGCAGTATGCAGAAAAGTTTGGGAAATCTTTTTCCTTGCTCCTCTTTGATTATAGACACTTCGGTAGAAGCAAAGGCGAGCCAAGGCAGTTGATAAGCATAAAAAAGCAGATAGAGGACTGGAAGAGAGCGGTGGAGTATGCGAAGGGCAAATACAAAAGCGTAGCGCTCTGGGGTAGCTCTTTCAGCGGAGGACATGTGCTCGAGATCGCTTCACATTACGAGGTCGATGCGGTCGTGTCTCAGGTTCCTTTCGTCGACGGATTAGCGGTCGCTAAGGCTATGGGACTAAAGAGCGTTAAATTTGCTACCCTCGGGGTCATCGATTTGTTTGCATCACCTTTTGGCGGATACAGGGTTCCAATAGCGGGAAGGAATGGTTTTTTACCCGAGGACTACCTAAGGCTGATCGAAGAGCACAAGAAACGCTATTCGACGGATATACCTTGGGAGAACTCGACTTTTGCAAGGATATCGCTTTCGATTCCATTTTACAGACCGATAAGGAGGGTTAGTCGAATTAGGTGTCCTGTCTTCTATTTGGTTGCAGAAAACGATGTGATCACACCTGCAAGTGCAACGTTCAAAGCGGTTGAGAGAACCAGGGAAGCCGAGCTCATGACTTTGAAATGTGGGCACTTCGATGTTTACCTCGACTTCTTTGAGGAGAGCTCGAACCGAGAACTTGAGTTTCTTAAAAAGCACTTGGGTTAATGCAACTCTCTCGCCTGAAAAATGTTTATATCACGGGCTCTTTTATTTTTCAACGCCACAAATAGATAGCTTTCGAGCAAAAGCCTTATAAATCCAAAGAAGTAATGGTATACTACACGATGACGTAACCGCGGATCCAGCAAGGACCCCGACTGAGCATAGCTCTGGGTGAGGGGTAGGATTCTAATCCGCGGTAAAGCATAAGGAGGACCGCAGTTGTTGCGGTCTGATGTGGGGGCTTGTCAGCAGAGCAAACTGGCAGGCAGGGGACGTATTCACCTTTATCCCCCCGCCAATTCTGGTTGATCCTGCCAGAGACCGCTGCTATCCGGCTGGGACTAAGCCATGCGAGTCTAGGGGCTTACCGCAAGGTAAGCACCGGCGGACGGCTCAGTAACACGTGGACAACCTGCCCTCGGGAGGGGGATAACCCCGGGAAACTGGGGCTAAACCCCCATAGGTGATGGATACTGGAAGGTTCCATCACCGAAAGTCCGCAAGGAGCCCGAGGATGGGTCTGCGGCGGATTAGGTAGTTGGTGGGGTAACGGCCCACCAAGCCTAAGATCCGTACGGGCCATGGGAGTGGGAGCCCGGAGATGGACCCTGAGACAAGGGTCCAGGCCCT
>JAVYQP010000011.1:0-22362 GCA_038731605.1 Archaeoglobaceae archaeon
CAAACAGATCTGCCATTGCTTTTAAGGATGGACACGAAGAAGTTCCTTCGTGAGAGCGATTTCGTTGGAAAAACAAGTGATGAAGACCTATTTGCGAGCTTGAAGGACAACTTCTACTTCTGGGACAAGAAGAAGGGGCTTGTAAAGGCTCCAAGGAATACTTTAAGTTTAGATGGCTTCGATCCAGCTTTGGAGGGTAGCTTCAGGGTTGAGATAGGTGGAAAAGAGGTCGAAGTGAGACCTGTCTTCGAACTGCTCAAGGATAGGCTCCGAGACTACGAGCCGGAGAAGGCTGAAAAGATCTGCGGGGTTAATGCTGAGGTCATAAGGATGCTTGCGAGGAAGGTTGCAAGACTAAAAACGCATGTTTTGCTGGGTTTCAGCTCCTGCAAAACTTTCCATGGAGACCTCATCGAGCGGTCTATCTGCCTTCTGCTCGCACTAACGGGTAACTGGGGCAAGGAAGGGACTGGAATCACGGGATGGTGCACGATCTCTGCGACTGCAAACCCCTACACTGGTGAGGAGACAGGCTTTGAGCCATTGATCGGGGCTCTCATACCAGATGCGACCGATGAAGAGATCGCCATAAGAACTCAGATGCTGATGGCAAGGCTTGGAATGACCACGGTTCCTCCTGTTTTTTACTGGTATTACCACTGTGGTTACAAGGAGATCTGGGATAAATACGATCTCAGCGATGCAGGGATTCCGAGGAAGATCGGAGATTATCTGAGAGAGGCGGTTGAAAAACACTACTGGGAGGGACTTGTGAAACCTCCAGAGAACGTGAAGCCAAAGGTTCTCATAGTGATGGCGAACAACACCCTTCGAAGAACTCGTGGCGGAACGAGGGAATTGCTTCGCAACCTATGGCCAAAACTCGACCTCATAGTAACGATTGACTCACGATGGTCTACGACTGCACTTTGCTCGGACATAGTCCTCCCAGCTGCGTTTTTCTACGAAAAAATGCACTTTCACTTACTGACGACTTCCTTCGTTCGATTCTGGTCTTTCTGCGACAAGGCAATCGATCCGATCGGGGACTCGAGGAACGAGTGGTGGATAACGCTGAAACTCGCAGAAAAAATCTTGGAAAGAGCAAAGGAAAGAGGTCTTGAGGATTTCGAAGTCCCGCATGGAATAACGAAGGAGAAGTTCGAAAAGTTGGTTGGAATCGAGATCGAAGAACTTCCAGAAGAGCTTGAAATGCTCGTTGGCAGAAGAAGGAAGTTTTCGGACGTTCTAAGGATGCTAAGAGCGGAGGGTAAGTTCTCTGCAGAAGATCTTGAAAGTGTGCACGAAACCATAGTCGAGAACTGCAAAAAAGCAAAGATTTTCGCAGACTCAGAAACGCTTGAAACAATCAGAAAACGTGGTTTCGTAAAATACGAGTCGCTTGGGAAAACTGCTGAAGGATTAAACATGGCAACGGTTGTTGAACCTAAGAAAAGTGTCACCGCCTTGATCCAGCATGTTGTGGAAAAGAAGCCGTATCCCACACTCCATCGTAGAGCCCAGTTCTACATCGATCACGACTGGTTCTTGGAGGCGAACGAAGAGCTACCGTGCCACAAGAACCCGCCACAGCACGGTGGAAATTACAGATACAGAATGGACAGCGGACATCTGCGATGGAGCATTCACGCCTCGACAGTAACGAATGAATTGATGGCGCAAACGCACCGTGGTGAGCCGTTTGCATTTGTAAACGAGAGAGACGCTTGGGAGAAGGGAATCCGGGATGGGGACTATATAAGGGTTTTCAACGATTTTGGCGACTTCGTCATCCAGGCAAAGCTCAGCGCACTGCCAGCGAGGGGGCAGATAATAATCTACCACGCCTGGGATCCGCACCAACTCGAAAACTGGAAAAGCTACGATCACATAATCCCCGGGATCGTTAAACCATTGCATTTTGCGATATATGGACATCTGAACTACTGGACTGCAAACTGGCAACCCATGCAGGTAGACAGGCACGTCAACGTTGATTTTGAGCTTTACAGGAGGAGGGAGTTATGAACGTGCGCTTGGTTGAAAAAATTGAAGAAAATTTTGATCTTGTCCAAAAACTGGAACTCCAGCGAATAAAAATGCAACCTGTCCCTCTGAAAGCTGTAACGACCTCGAAGTATATCAGGGAGACGCTGGAAGAAAGAAAATTTGGTAAAGTCGATGAAGTCGAAGCCGGAATTTGCAGAGACAACGAGTTAATTGCGGTTGTGATGAGATGGAGGGATAGGAGCAAGGACGATGTGATAAGGGATTACAACTCTTTCGTCGACGCTTGCGCAGTCATGTTTCCACTTCGTGAGTTTGCGTCTGTCATGACAATGGGCTCAGAAGATGCGCCGGTGAACATTTGGTTGTGGCGTGCGGATAACAAAGTCTACGATGTCATAAGCAGAGGACTCGGAACCACGAGGAGAAGAGATGCAAAGATGAGCGGACTCAGGGCGTTCGGCGAGTATAGCGATGGAACCTGGACCGTTGTTTTTGTTCGCCCCCTTAAATCTACGAACAGAGAGGAGTTCGTTGATTTAAGCCCGAAGAAGAGAACTGGTATTGCATTTGCGGTTTGGGAAGGTAGCAATAGAGAGAGGGGACCTTTGAAGGCTTATTCGGGGGAATTCATGAGTTTGGAGGTTTTGTGATGTATCCGGGGCAGTATGACTACTGGCAAATTCTCTGGATTCAGATAGCGCTGTTGGTTTATGTTCAGTTCACGACCGCTCTCTCGCTTTACAGCCAAAAAGAAGTTTACTCGAAACCCTTTGCTTTTCTCGAACGCTTTCTGAGATGGAAAAAAAGGGATCTTTTGGTAAAGATCCATGCTTTCAGCGGAATCACAGTCTTTGTTCTCAACATCGTGTGCACAACGACATGGTTCTACCTTAAACTCTCTGGCGGTATCTCGATTTTCGAAATCCTCTCCACCGGGGACACCGCGGTCATTGGGTGGGTAAACATACTAACAACCGCTCTTATCACGACGATGTTCATCTTTGGCGTATCTCTCTACCGTAACAACGTTCCAAGCACAGTTTTGCCCTTCTGGAAGTTTGAATACAACTTTTCGAGACTCCTGCACAGACTTGCGTTTGTCTTCCTCGTTTTTGTCCTCGGTTATCACGTGCTCTTCATCTCCAAGATCGCAACAGCATGGATGGAGTGGCTACTTTCGCTCCACCCATTTGCAATTTTACCAATTACCGCGATTATAATTGGCTCATTAGCCCTTGCACTTGCTTTGATCTTTGTGCACGAACTTTTAACAGGAAAAATCCGTGGTGAGAGGAGCGTTGACCTTTTGGGTTCTTTTATTCTCTCCACTTGCTTCCTTGCGGTTTTTACCCTTTTTCTCTGCCTTTGGCAACCATTTCAGATAGAACTCCTCGCATCCATGCTGTTTTTCTCCGCAGTAGTAGCGATTTATGCGAAATCGCAGAGAACACAGCCCTTGTATTTCAAGACCATACCAATGCTACAAGAGAGAATTTTGGAGTTTCGAGATTATCCGGGGTTCAGGCTTGCTCTTGAAGAAGTCATCGATCATGCGATCAACTCTTGGAAAGAGAAAATGGATCTTCGCCGTGAGGCTGAATTTTGTGGATCCATAATGGCATCATTGTGGAGAAGAGGAGACATCGAGGAACTAAACAGACTCGAAGACTTGGGTCGAGATATCGCCTTTTTTGTTTGGAAAGAGCTCAGCAAGGGGGAGTTCGATGTTGAAAATCTTAAAAGTAAGCTCGGGGTGGTTTGATGAACCTTCTGAGACTTCTAATGTTTCTACTCCTAATCCAAGGTGCCAGTGCACAGATATCGAGCTGGGTAGATCCCTCGGGTTACGAGAGCTACGAAGATGCGAAGATCGTTTATGTCACAGTCTTTCAGTTTGGGTATCACGTTGATGCGGTGCAAAAGAACAACATACAGATAATCTACCCAAGCGATAGCACATCATCAACGATCCACATCCCCCAGGGAGAGAGAGTCGTGTTCAGAGTTAAAACGATCGACGTCACACATGCTTTCTACATTTTCCACTACATGCCTTATCCCGAAGAGAAACTCGTCCTCGCATACCCTGGTGTAGTTGCGGAAACGGAAAAGATCGTTTTCGACACCGTTGGCAAGTTTAAGATCCGAGATCCAATCGTCTGCGATGCTTTGAATCCCTTTGACTATGCAGATATAATCGTTGAACCAAATCTACCGCTTTTCATTTCGATAGCTCTAACAATTCCGATTTCGGCTCTCGCTGTTGTGTTCGCAAGAATGGGGAAAGAGAGGGAAATAGATTTACTCAAGCTCCCGCTGGTTGGTAGACTCTTGAAAAGCTTAACCTCAAGAATTTCCGTCTTCTCCCTCCAGTGGGTCAACCTCGTCATTTTCATGTTCATAATTATTACTGGATTTTTTGGAAATCCGAACGGAGGTGAAAACTTTTCGATCATAGTTGTGTGGGTTCTCTGGTTTGCACTTGTAGAGTATTCGATTTTCTTCTCAGCCCGAGCTTGGTGCACGATGTGTCCCATGCCTTTGTTTGGGGAATGGATAGCCAGGCGAGGTATCTTGAAAATCAACAGGAAATTCTTTTCACTCAACAGACCGTGGCCAAAGAGCTTCGATAACATGTGGGGACCCGCAATTGGTTTTCTGATCTTGTCGTTGTTCATCGTTTGGATCGTCACACGTCCAGTTGTGACAGCGATTCTATTCTTGGCACTCATTCTGATCGCAATCTTCTGTCACCTCTACAACCCGCTCCGATATTTCTGCAGATCTCTGTGTCCCGCAAGCGGTTACATCGGTTATCACTCGAACGCCTCGATCTTCACCGTAGGAGTGAAAGACCCAAAGATCTGCCTAAGACACAGACACAAAGATTGCATCAACGGGAACAAAAACGGCTATGGTTGCCCCTGGACTCTTTACCCCGGGATGAAGTCCGAGAACACGTATTGTGGGCAGTGCTTTGAGTGCACCCGTAGCTGTCCAGTGGGAAACGTAACTCTCAAGTTGCGGAACATCACGAAGGTGCTGTCGGATCTTTCAAGGAAAGCTGTGAAAGCCAATGGTTATGATGAAGCATGGATGGGGTTTATAAGGTTCTCGCTCGCTATTTTCTACGAGCTCGTCTTCTTTAGCGCTTGGGGGCTCAAATACTGGGGAGACATGCACAGGAACTATGGTGCAAATCTTTTCTCGATCGGGACTCTTATGCCATCGCCCACAGACCTTGCGGACTGGTTCAAGTGGGCACTTTTGGTGAGCGCAATCTCGCTCTTCGTATTTCCTGCCATCTTTTATTTCGGCGCTTACGTTGCAAAACGACTTTCGGGGCTTAAAATACCAACGAGCAAAGTCTTTCTTGCGATGAGCTATTCCTTGGCGCCATTCGGACTCTTCATTTGGATGTCTTTTGCGCTCTCGCTGATTTTGGTGAACTGGACAAAGATATTGAACGTCCTCACAGACCCCTTCGGTCTTGGATGGGATTTGTTTGGAACTGGAAAAAGACTTCTCAAACCATTTTTGCCTGCAGAACTGCTGTATCTACAGATTCCCTTCATCCTCGTGGGACTTTTCCTTGGTGTCTCCGCAACGTATCTAATAGCAAAACAGCTCACGAAAAGCGAGAGAGATGCGCTCAAACTTAGCTTTCCGGTCTCATGCATACACTTGTTATCTTCCATCGTTGCAATTTGGGTGGTAGTGGGGTGATAGTATGGGGGAAAAATTAGCCATCTTTATTACACTGCTCGGAGTCTCTCTGACCCTGAGCTCCGTTTTTCTCGTGGACAGCAAGATCTTCGACGGGAAGTTTTACAATGGGGCTATCGTGATAAGGGGATACATCGCAGAACACGGTGGCTTTGAGCCGAAGATCGTCCGAGTAAGTGTTGGTTGTCACGAAATAGTCTTTATCCCTCTCGATATCTCGCAGGGATTGGCGATTGATGCCATAAACTTCGACACGGGCGTCGTGTTACCCGGAGAAGCAAAGAGGTTTGAAATTTGCTTCAACGAGAGCGGAGTTTATACTTTCAGAAATTCTGTGCCAAGCGGTCCGATGACTCCTTTCCAAATAGGTTACCTGGTGGTGGAAGATGTTCCGTAAGCTTCTCTTCCCACCTTTTGCGACCCTTGTCGCAATCGTAACGCTCACGATTATTACGAATCTCGTTACAACGAACGACACCACATCTACCGAGCTATTTACGATCGACCTCGAGACATCTCTGGGCTCTGAAAATGTAACAAAACCTTCGAGAATATCTGTTAGCATCGTAGCTACAGGGGCGACTGTCAGCTACTGCGGGATCTACGTTTACGATCCCGATGGGAATTTGTATGCCTTCAAAGAAGCTTCGATGCAGAACAACTTCGCAATAATCGACTTATGGTTCGGCAGGGCTGTTAAAAGTGGGAACTACACGATAGTCCCCTTTGCTGGCTATGACAGAACACGTTACGTGTTGGGAAAACCAATTGTTTTGAGCGTGAGGTGAGGGGTATGGAAAGACTATTTGTCGAACTCGCTGGGGTAATCGACGAGTTTGAGTCCGAATTCGGGAAGAATCTAAGCAGAGTTGCGGGGATCGTTGTAGAGTGGCTTAAAGCGGAAGTCTCTGAGGAGCTTGATAGAGAAGTAGACAGCAATGAGCTAATTCTCTCCTTGCTCTGTCTTGTTGCAAGGAGAAACGTTGCAGAGTTAGAGGATGCGATGAACTCTGAAGTCAAGAGAATCTTCGACACCATGCGGAGAATAGAGCCGTCGAGATTCTGAGCGTAGCTTTGAACGCAAGACTTTTCCGAGACACTTGCTTGGATCTCCACGAAAAAATGAAAAGAGAAGTGATCTCCCGTGACTTGCTACTTTTTATCCTTCTCTTCCTCCTTTTTCTTTGCAACAGCCTTGTCCCAGTTTATCTTTTTGAAGGCAACTCCTCCAAGCATGTAGTCCATTAGCCCGCACCTTTAAAAATTTTGTGATAAAAGATGGTAAAATTTTTTCTCGGATGTGCAGTTGTGAGCAAATTTAAGAAATCGGAATGGAAGCCATGAGCTCCGTGAACCTTCGCACCGATGCCATGTTTCGCATCATGTAAGCCATGTCGCCTTGTAGCTTTAGCTTACCGCCGACGATGAGCGTGATCGCATCCGCTTTTCCAGCAACGAGTTGCTTGAAAACAGCGTAGGGGCCAGAAAGCTTGAATCTTGCATTCGCCTTCTCGCTTGGGGTCACGACCGCCAAGTTCCTGAGCTGACCATGCCAGAAGTCCATCCACATATACATCGCAGCTCCGCTCACTTCTTCGAGCTTTATGTTTGCGACTTTCTTCGCAAGCTCTTCGAAGTTCAGGTTCGAAAATTCCGCATCCAAGCTCAACCCGAGCTTTTGAATGAATTTCTCCTCTGCTCTCCCCTTGAACTCGCCTCTTTTTTCCTTCGGAATCGTGTTAAGCATCCCAAGAAATCCTTTTAGCTTTTCTGCGTTCTGGAAATCCTTCAACGCCTCCGCATCGAGGAAAACCGTTATCAGAAAATCTCCCTCCCAGTTCGCCGCAACTTTTTTGTATTGCTCGTCGCTGTTCACCTTCTTCAGAAGTTCCTCCATCCACTCCTTCGATGGGTATACGACCATTTTACCACCTTTCACATTTGTAATTACAGTTATGTAAGTTTGAATATAAGCTTATCGATCTCGAAAATTATCTTGCATTTCTGTCCTAAGCAAAAAGTGTTTAAAAATCGTGCTCATCTCACCTTAGTTCCAGGCGATACATCGCTTTCCGGAACCAAAAGCACCGCTTTTCCGTTGACGTCCGCCGCCAATACCATCCCCTGGCTTTCTATACCCATTATCTTCGCTGGTTTGAGGTTGCAAACAACCGCAACTGATTTCCCAACGAGCCCCTCTGGATCATGGTTCTCTGCGATCCCCGCAACCACCTGTCTCTTCTCGTTGCCAAGGTCGAGAGTTAGCTTAAGGAGTTTCTTGCTCTTGGGTATCCTTTCTGCTTTCACGATTTTTGCGATGCGTATGTCGATTTTCTTGAACTCCTCGATCGAAATCTCTGGCTTTTCGGAAAATCTCTCCGCCATAGCCATCTTTAAAGATTCGATGTCTTTTTCTTCGATTTTCTCAAATGGAAGCTCGGGTTTTGCGATTACGAGCTCTTCTTCAACCTTCGCCACGTCTTCGATCGAGCAACTCGAGACATTTAGCCCTATTGCCTTTGCGATCTTTTCCATGCTCCCCGGCATCACGGGGTAGTTCAAGATAAGCAGAGCCTTTGCAATTTGCAGAGCGTTCGCAACAACTTTCTCCGCTTTTTCTCTATCCACTTTTATCAGTTCCCACGGCTTTGAGTTCTGGAAGTAAGCGTTCCCGTAACTTGCAAGCTCCATGATCGCATCTGTAGCGGTTTTGAACTCCCACCTCTTTACAGCGTCCACAACTTTATCCTTCGTTTGCACTATGACGTTGAGCACCTCTTCATCGACGTGCATTCTAACCCTCCCAAAGTTCTTCCATGCGAAGCTGAGGATCCTAAACAAGAAGTTGCCCAACGTCGCAATGACTTCGTTGTTAACCTTATCCCTAAAGACGTCCCAAGAGAAGTTCAGATCTTTCTCGTGGCTCGTGTAGTTCACGATGTAGTATCGAAGGTAGTCTGGGTTGAATCCGGCTTTCAGATACTCGTCCTCGACCCAAACAACGTAGCCTCTGCTCTTGGAAAAGGTTTTTCCTTCGATCTTCACCATCCCGCTCGCAACAACTGCGGTCGGCAAAGCGTAATCAGCGCCTTTTAGCATCGCTGGCCAAAAGATGCAGTGGTGGTAGGCAATGTCGAGACCGATGAAGTGGACGATCTCTGCGTTCCCCCTTATCCAAATGTCTTCCCAATCCTTCGTGAATTGCTCTGTGAAGCTTATATACCCGATTGGCGCATCCACCCAAACGTAGAGAACTAAGCTCTCGTCGAGCGGAAATCTAACGCCCCACTCCAGGTCACGGGTTATGCACCAGTCTCTGAGGTTCTCTACCCACTCTCTCGCATAGTTTATTGCGTTCTCGGTTCCAGATAGCTTCGAAAGGTAGTCTCGCAGGAATTCCTGGAAAGCGGTGAGCTTGAAGAAGTAGTGCTTTCTCTTCCTGAAAGTCGCCGGACTTCCGCAGATCTTGCACCTTGGCTCGAGTATTTCGCCGGGCTCGAGATGTCTTCCGCATCCTTGATCGCATTCGTCGCCCCTTGCGGGAGATTTGCAATACGGGCATATTCCCTCGACGTATCTGTCTGGCAAGAACCGTTCGCATTTCTCGCAATACGCTAACTCGATCTCTTTGCTGTAAACATAACCGTTTTTGATCAGCCTTTCGACGATCTCCCTCGTTCGTCGGTGGTGGTAGTCTTCGGTTGTCTTCCCGAAGTAATCAAAGACAACGTTCAACTCCTTGAAAACCCTTTGAAAGTGCTCGTGGTATTTTTCAACGATCTCCTTTGGGCTCAATCCTTCCTTCTCTGCATTCACAACTATCGGCGTTCCATGGCAATCGCTACCGCATACGAAGATGACTTTCTCATTCATCAATCTCAGAAATCGAACGTATACATCAGCTGGAATGTAAGTGCGGAGATGCCCAACGTGGAGTTTTCCGTTCGCATAGGGTAAACCGCAGGTGACGAGTTTCATAATCGAAGGCATGCTGGTTAAAAATATATTTGTCCTTCACAGTTGGGATCAGATTTATAAGTTCTCGACGAAATCGTTTATGCCCCTCACACCCCCGCTCGTAGATGGCTCAGAACTCGTGCCAAGCGGTCCTTGGGAGTATGCGATGAACGTCGTCGCAGTTCATGCCTTTGGCGATGCTGAGAAGATCTCAAGGGCTGTGAAATTCGAGAGCAACGGAGAACTCTGGTTTTACTTCGCAGAGATAATCTCGAGGAGCCCTGAATGCCCTGAGCTAAACTATGAGGCGCCACAACTCGTCCAATACAATGAGTGCGCGGTATTCACAAAGGTCTTTATCGATGGCAAAAGCTACGCATATTGTCCGTTCATGTATGTTGACAACGATTTGTCTCTCGTCCGAGGTTTGCTCGCTGGATTTCCGAAGAAGATTGCAACAATCGCAATCACAAAGAAACATCCGATGCTCCACATGAAAAAATTGGGAGCGAATGCATCGAGAGCTGGCTATAGTTTGATCAAAGCAATCGTCGAGATTGAAGGAGAAGCGAAGTCGCTCCCCTTCGATTCCTTTGGACCTTGGCTGACGAGGCGCTACTTTGAAACGATGAAAATCGACGATCTTCTGCTGTTCAAGTTCGAAGCAAACTATGGAAAAATCGAATCAGGGAAGGCGTCTCTTGAAGTCCATGGTGGTGTAAACGACAGGCTTGAAGCGTTTAAGCCAGTAGAAGTGAAGAACGGCTACTACTACGAGATCCTACTGCGTGCGAAGGGAGTTGAAAAGCTAATCGATTGATTTTTTGACTCCTAAGCCTCTTTTTCCTGTGGATTGTGGAGGCAAGGCTATTCGAATTTTGACGAGTTTTAGGCAAGAAGTCGGTAAAAAGAAAGACTTATATATGACCCTCCTGATAAATATCAGAGGTAAGCCGAAAAGTAAATAGGGGTTAGCCATGCCACTTAATGAAGCGGACACCCGTGCACGATTAGTCGAACCAAAGTTGAAGGTGGCGGGATGGACTGAGTTAGCGATCTCCCGGGAATTCCATTACAGCACAAATCACCCATACACCAAAGGTAAGATCGTCCTTGTGGGAGACAGAGTGCAAAGGGAAAAGCCAAAGAGGGTTGATTATCTCTTGCGCTACACCGATGGTTTTCCAATTGCGGTTGTGGAAGCGGAACCTGAGGATGGCTCGAAGCTGAAGTTTCTCGAAGAACAAAAACGCATCGTAGAGCATCTTGAAGCAGTGCAAGCGAAGATCAAAGCCATCAGGGAAGCACAAGCGATCACGGATGCAGGACTTCAGCGCTTGGAACAGGCAATTTTAGAGAGAGCGTTCCGTGGAGAGTTGTGATATGCAAGTCGATCTTTCTGGGAATACCATTGGACGTCCCACATATTACGTCTACCATGATGAGAGTATTCCGAACAAAGGGTGGTTGTTGATCGGACTCGTTCTGGTGAGGGATTGCGAGCTTGATGACGTTCGTCGAGTGCTCGAACGATGTCGTCAAGATGAAAAATACAACGGGGAGATCCACTTCTCTGACCTTCCAGCAAGCTTTGGTGGTAAATGGGGCGCAAAAGCTCGAGTGGCACGAGCGTGGATGCACTCGTATGAGCGAACCTTAAAGAGGAATGTGTTTTGCTCTATCCTTTGCGTTCATCGTAGTAGCCCAAAATTCGAGCCTGAGCGTTTCAAGAGAGAGTTCCACGCTTACAATCGTTTCACCGCGATGGCGCTTAAAGCGGCCATCTCTTGGCATCTTGGACCACAAAAGCTGAGAGACCTCCACATACGCTTTATCTCTGATGCTAAGCATAGGCGAACTCGACCCGATAAAGAGATGACGGACAACTTTGAGGAGTATATACCCTGCCGTGCGAAGCTCGACGCCTTTCTTGCTCAAGACGAGGGTCGCCAGTATCCATCCATCACGATGGAATTGGAGCTGAAAGACTCGAGAAAGGAAGATCTCCTCCAACTCTGTGATCTTTTTCTTGGAGCGACTCAAGCGGCTTTAGTGGGAAATGCGCAGAAAAAGACAAAGCGTGAGCTTGCCAGATACGTTGTTCGATGGTGTAAAGACCTTCAAAAGCCACTATGGGAACAAACTCTCGATCTCCATAGGAAATTCAACGTCTGGGCTTTTCCCGATGAAGAGGGGAAACCCTATACCAACCTGGAATTCGCTTTACAATGTGAAGACGATCAGCCACCCTTACAGGTTTAGATCTCTATCCGTAAAAGTCCAAGAAAAACAAAAAGCTAAAAAACAAAGTCTCCGTGCTTCTTTATGTAGTTTACAAGCCCTCCCTCGTTCAGTATCGAGATCATGAACTTTGGCAACGGTTTCGCTTTCACAAAACCTTTTTTCGTCTTTATCAATCCATTTTCCACGTCGACTTCGATCTCTTCTCCATCCTCTATCGCATCGGTGTCCGCAACGAGAAGCGGAAGCCCGACATTTATGGCGTTTCTGTAGAAGATCCTTGCAAAAGATTTCGCAATCACCGCACTCACTCCTGCGATCTTAAGCGCTAACGGTGCGTGCTCTCTGCTACTCCCCATGCCGAAGTTCTTTCCCGCAACTATGAAGTCCCCTGCTCGGAACTTTTTAATGAACTCGGGATCCGCATCTTCCATTATGTGCTTTGCAAGCTCAGCCATGTTGCTACGAAGATGATAATACCTCCCCGGCGTTATGTGATCCGTCGAGATGTTGTCCCCAAATTTCCAAGCCCTACCCCTCATCGTTTCTCACCTTTGCAAACAAACACAGGAACTTCGCTCATTCTTATGACTGGATCAGAAACGCTACCGAGGATTAAAGCTTTTCCAAATCCTAAGCCCCGAGAACCTATGAATATAGTTGAGGCGTTTAGCTCTTTTTGCTTCTGCAAGATCACCTTTGCAGGAGATCCGCAGATCTTTAGAGTTTTGAAATTTAAATTGGAATCTTTGAGCTCCTTCTCAACCGATTGAAGGTCGTCAACCCTACACGAGTCATCTTCGTCCGCATGCAAGACCACGAGCTCGCTATCAACTTTCTGCGCTATCGTCTTTGCGTAGTCTAAGCAGAGCTTTGAGTGATTCGAGAAATCGTAAGCTACGAGGATCCTCTCAAAGAGTTTTTCGCATGGTTTGTAGCATTTTACACCGCTCTCGTCTTCTTCGACCTTTGACTTAAAGACATAAACCGGCACATTTGACCTCCTAACCACGCCTTCTGACACACTGCCGAGCAGGATTTCTTTGAAAATCCCCCTTCCCCGAGCTCCGAGAGCGATGAAGTCGTATGAGCTCGCTATTTTTGTTATCTCAACCACCGGATTCCCAGAGGGATAGGGTTTGTGAACCTTCGCCTTCAGACCTTCGGATTCGATTAAACTAAGGATCTCCGGCATCTCCTCCTCTGCCCTTTTCTCCTCGAGCTCTACGTAGCGCCCAATGTCAAAACCACCGCTTACCGTGCTCAACTTTGAAGTGTTAACGACGAAAAGCACGCCAACCTCTTCGACTCCCACTTCCCTTAGATCGCTGAGGAAACTCAAAACGACCTTGCTGTAAGGCGAGAAATCCGTGGGATACAGCATTTTTCGAAGAGATACCATGTTTAATTTTTGTGGCAATGCTTATAAACCCTTCGAAGAAAAGGGGGCATGGAATTCAGAGTCGTTATCTCAGATCCCAAGACGGGCAAGGCTTACCAGAAAACAGTTACGGGGGCGAATGCAAATAGACTCTTGGGTAAGCAAATCGGTGACGTTGTCAGTGGGACAATCTTCGACTTGCCACCGGATTACGAGCTCGAAATCACAGGTGGATCGGACAAAGATGGCTTTCCAATGAGGAAAGACATCCCGGGTGCGGGGAGGAAAAAGATCCTACTCTCGGGCGGAGTGGGTTTTAGACCGAAGGAGAAAGGGCTTAGAAAGAGAAAGATCGTTCGAGGCAGAGTTATATCGAAGGATACCTTACAGATAAACGTGAAGATCGTGAAGCATGGGAAAGTTCCGCTTGAAGAGATAATGAAATGAGATGGCTCTGCTCGACGATAAAAAGCGGGCAAGGAACTTTTATCGGTATTTTTCACTAATCTACGACTACGTTAATCCTCTGTTCTACTCCAAAGACATGCGGAGAAAGGTAGTAGAGATGGCTGAGCTTAGCAGAGACAGCGTCGTTGTGGAAGTCGGTAGCGGAACAGGATTCACCACGGAGGAAATAATCAAGGTTGTTCCGCCTGAAAACGTTTTCTGCGTGGACTTAACGCCCGAGCAGATAAACAAAGCTAAGAAGAAGCTGAAGAAGGTAAACTTCGTAATCGGGGACGCCGAAAATCTGCCGTTCAGGGATAGAAGCTTTGACGCTGCGATTTCTGCGGGGAGCATAGAATACTGGCCAAACCCGCAGAAGGGGATCGAAGAAATGGCCCGGGTAACGAAGAGGGGAGGAAAAGTTGTTGTCTTAGCGCCAAGGAAGCCGGAGAATCCACTGGTCAGAAAGATAGCGGAGAAGATTATGCTCTTCCCTTCAACGAGGGAGTGTATAACTTGGTTTGAAAGGGCTGGGCTTAGAGACATAGACTTCGTCGAAGTTGGTCCCTATAGGTTTTGGAGTAAGCTCGTTGTAATAATATCTGGCAAAGTTCCGTGATATGTCGCTCAAAAGCGCTTTTCTCGGCGTTCTGTTGAGCATAGTTACGATATACGTCATCTTCAAGTTTACAGAGACCAGCGTTACTTGGGATGCAATCGCCAATCTCAACCCAGTTTACTTGGGTATAGCCTTCCTTTTTCAGGTTGTTTTCTGGCTACTATGGGCTCTAAGGTTGTGTAGAACCTCGCTTTACACAGGTTTCAGGATCTCCTATCTCTACTCGCTAAAGATAGCACTGGCAAGCATGTTTGTCGCAGCTATCACGCCTTCTTCAGCGGGCGGAGAGCCAGTGAGGATAAAGATGCTCTCAGAAAAAAATGTCCCCGTTGGGATCAGCACTTTTGTCGTTTTAACCGAGCGGATTCTTGACTCCATATTCTTCTCGATCTCCTTGCCCGTTTTCCTGATATTCACAGGTTTTTTAACCGAGTTTGGCTTCCAAGTTACGGTAATATTCATAGTGGTCCTCTTCTCCTTCCTCTACATCCTCTACCTAATTCTGAAGGACGAGAGAAGCGTGATTCGTTTCTCCCGCATCATAGCGAGGGTTTTCAGAAAAAAGAATTTGGAGGAAAGGATTAGCAAGGAGCTAAAGAACTTCAGAAACGGAACTCTCCAGCTCCTCTCACGACCTGGATACCTCGCCTACTTGTTCTTCCTCACAGCCTTGATGTGGAGCATAGGTTTCATGATCCCCTCCTTCATCCTACTCTCGATGAAGTCCGACCCAGAGTTTCTGCTCTCCTACACCTCGCAGTTGATAATCGTGATAGTCTCGCTAATACCGATAACCCCTGGAGGTAGCGGACTCGTTGAAGCAACTATGGCTTATCTCTACTCGAATTTCGTCCCTCTCAGCATCCTTGGGTCTTTGCTCGCAATTTGGAGGTTCATAACTTATCATTTGAACATAATCGTCGGTGCGATATTTTTGAACGTCTCAGCAATAAAAAATTTAAGAAAGAGAAGCAAGGCTAACTGATCGCTTCAAAGCATCGAGTAGCAAGTTTGTAAGAGATCCGATGGTCATTACTAATCGAAAAGTTTTTATCTTGGGAAGGATTAACGGTGTTAAGTAGGCGCAGAATCTGAGCATCAAGATTAGGTTCATTGTTAACATATTTGAAACGATAAATTTATATATTGATTATATAAACAAATTTGGGGATCTGTATGGCGGAAAAGGCGCCCTTGCTTGAGAGACTGGGGCTAAAGCTGTCAGAGAAGGTAGAGAAAGCGATGCCAGATCCGCTGATCTTCGCTATATTGCTTACAATAATCACATGGATCTTGGCAATCGCATTGATGAGACCCTATGAGAAAATGGACGCAGTGGCAACGATCCAATGGCTCTTCGAGGCTTCGTGGTATAAAGGTTTTTGGGAGCTCTTAGCATTTGCGATGCAAATGGCTTTAATACTTGTTACAGGCTATGCAGTTGCCTTCCACCCCATTATATACCGGGGACTAAAGAGGTTGGCAAGTTTACCCAAGAGCACCAAATCCGCTGCAGCGCTCACTGCGTTGGTCTCGCTCCTATTGGCGTGGATTCACTGGGGGCTCAGCTTGATAATTTCAGCCCTTCTCGCAAGGGCAATCGGGTTGGAGTTCCATAGAAACAACAGACCCTTGCACTACCCCGTGATCGTAGCATCGGCTTACGCTGGCTTAGGGCTAAATTGGCATTGGGGTCTCTCAGCTTCCGCACCACTCCTCTCAAACACACCTGGGCACTTTCTCGCAAAGGTTTACAAAGAGCTCTACGGTGTTGAAACGATACCGCTCAGCGAAACGATCTTCCATCCCTACACTCTTGCTAACATGGTTATAATAATAATCTTTGGCGTTCTCGTGTTCTACGCAATCGCACCTAGGAACGTTTCGAAGGGAATCGAAGCTGTTGCGCCACAGATGATAGAGATTGCTAAGAAAGAAGAAGAGGAGAGCAAAACAAAGGTGGAAGCAAAAACATTAGCCGATAAACTCGAAAACAGTAGAATTTTAGCTCTTCTTGTGGCAATTCCAGCACTAATAGCCATGGTGTTCTGGTTCAGCAGACTTGGATTCTTCCGAGGGCTTGATCTCAACTCCCTGAACTTCATATTCATACTCGCCGGTTTCCTTCTATACCTCAACCCGATTGCATACATGAGGGCAATCACCCGAGCTGCGAGTGCTGTTGCGGGGATTTTGATCCAATTCCCGTTTTACGCTGGAATAATGGGTTTGATGAGATACACGGTTGTTGATGGCACAAACCTCGCAATGGTGCTATCGAACGCAATAGCCCAAGTTGCAACTCCCGCAACTTGGCCAGCAATATGCCTATACCTCTCGGGCTTCATCAACATCTTCATCCCATCTGGTGGCGGAGAGTGGGCTGCTATCGGCGAGATAATAACGAGAACGTCCCATCAGCTCGGAGTTCCACTGGGGAAGTCTATAATAGCCTACGCAGCTGGAGATGCGTGGACAAATCTATTCCAACCCTTCTGGGCGATACCCCTACTTGGATTAACTGGAACTCGGGCAAGGGATATCTTTGGATACACCATAGCGGTCATGATCCTTGCAACGATTCCACTCTCGCTGGGACTTGTTCTAATCCCATATTAATTATTTTTTATTTTAGAACGATCTGTCGAGATAAAAATTTCGGTTCAACTGCGAACACCAAAAAAATATAAGGCTCGGCAAAGCTCTTGAATTATGTCTGAAAACGTCGCAGTTATTGGAGTCGGACACTCGAAGTTTGGAACGAGAAAAGACGTGAACATTCCAGAACTCTGCTGGGAATCGATGAAACCAGCTTTCGAGACTGCAAACCTCGAACCAAAGGACATCGACTTCTTCGTCGTTGGAACCGCTGGAATGTGGAGCAGTGAGCAAGCGGTGCCAGCGTTGATCGCAGAATACGCAGACTTAGCGCCAAAAGGATCGATGCGTGTCGAAGCTGCGTGCGCAACAGGTAGCGCTGCGATAAGAGTTGGCTACACCGCAATAAAATCTGGGCTTGCTGACGTGGTTCTTGTTTTAGGCGTTGAAAAGATGCAGGAGTCTTCGAATCCAACAGTTATAGAGATGATCGGGAGATTTGGGAGCTACTTCTGGGAATTTGAGAACTTCGGTCTAACTTTCCCAGGCTATTATGCGCTTCACGGCACCGCTTACATGCTGAAATACGGCGCTACCGAAGAAGACTTCGCAAGGGTGGCGGTTAAGAACCACTACTATGGAGCAAAGAACCCATATGCGCAGTTCCAGAAGGAGATCACCATTGAAACCGTGCTCAAAAGCCCATACATCGCATGGCCGTTCAAGTTGTTCGACTGTTCGCCGATAACCGATGGCTCTGCTTGCGTGATCTTGGCGAGCGAAGAGAAAGTGAAGGAGATGGGGATTGAGGAAAAGATTTGGATCCTCGCACAGGGCGTTGGGACTGGAACTGCGAATTTAAGCAGAAGAGAAGACTTCACAAGCTTAGCTTCTGCGAGATTTGCAGCTGAACAAGCTTACAAGATTGCGAAGATTGAGGATCCCGTTAAAGAGCTCGACGGCGCAAACGTGCACGATTGCTTCACCGCACCAGAGATCATAGCCTACGAGGACCTTCGCTTCTGCAAGCGTGGCGAGGGAGTTGAGCTCATAAGGAACGAGCAAACATACATTGGCGGGAAGATACCCGTAAACGTGGACGGCGGACTCAAAGCCAAGGGGCATCCAATTGGAGCAACTGGTGTAAGCCAAGCGGTCGAAGCGTATAAACAACTTCTCAGAAAGGCGGAACCCGGAAGACAAGCAGACATAAGAAATGGCAGATGGCTAACGCACAACGTTGGTGGCACAGGGCATTACACGTATGTAACAATCTACGGGCTCGAAAAGAGGTGAGAAAATGGAGAAAGAGGCGATTGAGAAATTCGGACTGCCAATAGTTCCAGACGAGAAGAGTGGAGCACTGCAGTGGGTCGATTTGAGGGAGCTGAAGATACGATACTCGATCTCGGTGGAGAACATAAAGAAGTTTTTCGAGGGTCTGAAAGAGGGGAAACTGCTTGCAACTAAATGCAAATGCGGTCGCCTGTTCTTCCCCCCGCAAAGGGATTGCCCGAGTTGCATGAAATCTGAGATGGAGTGGGTTGAGCTAAAAAGGGAAGGTGTCCTCGAAACTCTGACTGTCATCTTTGTCCGCCCACCGAGCTTTTCTGCATACGACCCATACACAGTTGCGATTGCAAAGCTTGACGACGGCGTTCGAGTTCTCTCTTGGCTGAAAGGAGATCCAAAGAAGGTGGTTCCGGGGCAGAGGGTTAGAGTGGAAATTTCGAGGAGAAGAGAAGGCTACCTCATGTTCGAGCTCGTGCCGATTTGATTTGCTTAATTATTGCAAAAGCAAAATTTTTTAAGATAGAAAATTTTTTATTCAAGCAAACCCACGCTCCATGGTGGTGGGATGAAAATTATCGTGCTTGCGAAACATGCGCCAGATCCACAAAGCGAAGTGGGTATTGCAAGCGATGGCAAAAGCCTTTCTCTCGGCACCGCTGTTTTTGACATAAACGACTGGGATCGCTACGCTGTCGAGGAGGCGATAAGGATAAAGGAAAAGATGGGTGGTGAAGTCGTAGTCGTTGGAGTTGGAAAGAACTGCGACGACACACTGCGCAAGTGCTTGGCGATGGGTGCAGATAGGGCGATAAAGATTCCATTCGATGCTGGAATCGACGCATATCAGATCGCCGAAGTGATTGCAGAGGCGATAAAGAACGAGAAGTTCGACATGATCTTCGCCGGGCTTATGAGCCAGGACATGAACAACGCACTCGTCGGCGTTCTCCTTGCGGGAATGCTAAACTTGCCGTTTGCAACTGCTGTGACTGCGATCGACATCAAGGACAAAACCGTGAAGGCGAAGAGAGAGATCGAGGGCGGTTATCAGGAAGAAGTGGAGCTTCCAATGCCTTGCTTGCTAACGATCCAGAGCGGTATAAACGAGCCGAGATATGTTTCAGTGATGGGCATAAAGAAGGCTAAGACGAAGGAAATGAAGGAAGTGAACGTCGCTCCGAAGAGCAAGAAGGTAGAGATCGTGAAGATGTATCTGCCTCCAGTTAAGAAGGCTGAGCTGATAACAGGAGACCCAGACCAAATAGCTTCGAAGGTTATTGCGATTCTCAAAGAAAGGGGGTTGATCGGATGAAGGTATTCGCAGTTGCTGAGCACAAGTTTGGAGAACTGAACCCATTGAGCATAGAGCTCCTGAACCTCGCAAACAAGCTCGGAGAAAGCAATGCGGTGGTCATTGGCAAAGACGTTGCAAAGTTCGCCAATGAACTCGCAAAGTTTGCAGACAAAGTTTGGAAGATCGAAGATGCGAGCTTGGAAAACTACACACCAGAGCTTTACGTCGACGTCCTGCTCCAGCTCATAAACAAGGAGAAGCCAGACGTCATTCTCGTTGGAAACACCGCCCAAGGCGCTGAGTTTGCACCCTATCTTGCGGTGAAGCTCGGGTATCCGATAGTCACCGACGTTGTAGCGGTCAACACAGCCAACGGATTTGTCGTTTCACGTTACGTGATGCAAGGAAAGATAATGGTCGACTTAAAGGTTTCAACACCCTGCGTTCTCACAGTCCGCCAAGGAGCGTTCAAAGAAGGTGCACAGAAGGCTGGACAAATCGTGGATGCTGGAATAAAGCCGTCAAAGCCAAGTGCGAGGAAGTTCATCGGCTATGTGCAACCCGAAGTCGGAGAGGTCGATATCTCGAAGGCGGAGATCATAGTTGCGGTTGGCAGAGGAATCGAGGATGCTGCAAACATCCCGCTCGCAGAAGAACTTGCGCAAGCGCTCGGTGGCGTAGTTGCAGGGAGCAGACCAGTCATCGACAGCGGATGGCTCCCCAAGGATAGGCAAGTCGGTATTTCAGGGAAGATCGTGAAACCAAAGCTCTACTTGGCGCTGGGCATCAGCGGAGCGTTCCAGCACGTCATGGGTATGAAGGACAGCGAGCTCATAATTGCGGTGAACAAAGACCCGGAGGCTCCGATCTTTGGAGTTGCGCACTACGGCATAGTTGGCAACATATTCGATATTGTCCCAACGCTTCTGGACAAGTTGAAGGCGAAGAAGTAATCCAAAATTTTATTTGCTAAAACCAAACTTTTTTTATGTGGCGTAGAATTGCGGAGAAGTTCGAGAAGTATCCCTCGCAAATTGCGGTTGCGAAGGAGTTTCTCAGGCTTGGGATCTCGATCAGAGATGGAAAGGCTTACTGTGGAAAAATTGAGCTCGTTCCCGCAAAGATTGGCGAGGCTTTAGGAGTGGATAGAAAAGTCGTCGTTTCGGCGATACAGAACATAGAGAGCGATTTGGAATTGAAGAAGGTCTTCGAGAAACTGAAGCCAGTGGCAGACGTGACCGAAGTTGCGAGGTTTCTTGGCTACGGCGTCCTTGAGGTTTATGCGGAGAGCAACAAGCCTGGAATCGCCTCTGGCGTGACATCTGCGCTCGCAAAGGAGGGGATCGTGATAAGATACATGCTCGCAGAGGATCCCGAGCTGAGCATTGAGTCGAAGATGGTGGTCGTCACCGACACAAAGATACCCGGAAAAGTTGTGGAGGAGATTCTGAAGGTAGACGGTGTAAAGAAGGTTGTGATAAGCTGATCAAAAGATTTTTAAAGCTAAGCTCAAACGTTGAATACCGATGAGCTCCTTAGCGAGGGCCCTGATCCAGCTGCGGGATTGAGCTCTCGCAACTGCGAGCGATGACAATCCTTTCGCTCCCGCAGGGCACAAGTTTTTGTTGGGTTGGAAACCAGAAGACAAATAAACAATTCCAGCGATCAACTGCGTGCTTGGAACTCTGATAAATTCGCTTGCAATCGTCGTTGCATCGATAATCGGAGCTCTCTTGGGGAACAGGATCAGGGATGATCTGCGGGAGAATCTCATTAGAGTTCTGGGTTTGTGCGTCTTTGTTCTCGGCATCGGAATGGCAATAAAAATGCAGAACTTCTTGATAGTGACCTTCAGCATCGTTCTTGGTTATTTCATCGGCGAATCCCTTAGAAATGCGATCGGGTTTGATAAGTTCGAAAGTTGGCTCGAAAACAAGTTTAAGGGTAGCAGATTTGCGGAAAGCTTCATAACCGCTTCGCTCCTCTTTTGCGTTGGTTCTATGGCTATTCTTGGTCCACTCGAAGAGGGTTTGACTGGAAACCGCTCGATTCTGCTCGCCAAATCTTTGCTTGACGGCATAGCGTCGATGATCTTAGCCTCGACTCTCGGCATTGGCGTTGCGTTCTCAGCCCTGAGCGTTCTCGCCTATCAAGGGTTCTTCACACTCTTCGCTGGTTTCATCAGCGGTTATCTCACCGCAAATACGATAAACGAGATAAACGCAACGGGAGGGATCATGATATGTGCGATTGGCTTAAACTTGGCGAAGATCACAAAGTTCAAAGTTGGTAGCACTCTCCCAGCACTGCCGATAACTGCGATCCTTTGCTCGTTTAGCGAAAGCTTTATATTTAAACTGTTCTAAAAAAGGCATGAACCTCGCATCGGTCGTGGGATTCCTGATAGGCTTCTTATTCGGGATTAGTAGCATTACAACACTCCTCAGCTTTATGGGAAACGTCCTCATCCAGATCGACGAAGTGCTGAGGAACTTCAGCGCAATGTCGACACTCGTGCTACTGATAATTGCCATTATCTTGGTAGTAAAGATCAAAGCCATAGCGTCGCTCGTTGCTGGAGCGATAGTTGGGGCTGTGCTCAACCTAATCCTTGCGCAAAATGGGATAAACGTTCTCGAAATCTTGAAGAGCTACTTGGGATTTTGAACTTCAAAAAAATGAAATATCCATCGACAACTTATTCCATGCTCCTCCTCGAACAGGAAGCCAAGGAGCTCTTGGAGAGCTATGGAATAAAGACAGCGAAGGGAATCATCTGCGAGAGCGAAGAAGAAG
>JAVYQP010000012.1:0-20673 GCA_038731605.1 Archaeoglobaceae archaeon
AAGATGGGATTGAAAGAGGGCTTTAGCCCACTCTAACGGGATAATCACTGTTCGGTTGAAATCAGACCAAGATGGGATTGAAAGACATAACAAGAACTAAATACTTTTGATCAAGCTCCAAACTATGTTGAAATCAGACCAAGATGGGATTGAAAGATCGGAGCTTACGCGCGCATGCGCGGACATGCTCTGATGTTGAAATCAGACCAAGATGGGATTGAAAGTTTAACCTTGAGCTTGTGGGGTTGGAGCTATGAGCGTAAGTTGAAATCAGACCAAGATGGGATTGAAAGGTAAATCAGCAGGTTCAATGTGTGAAGAATTCAATTCAACATGTTGAAATCAGACCAAGATGGGATTGAAAGAGTTCTATTGTCCATGAACCTGGTTTAATTAACTTAACTGTTGAAATCAGACCAAGATGGGATTGAAAGACTTACCAACTTCAACCTCAACCATCCCCCTTCACCTCCGTTGAAATCAGACCAAGATGGGATTGAAAGAAGGTAAACTGTAAACTAAGTTATCCACCGCGTCGCAGTTGAAATCAGACCAAGATGGGATTGAAAGTCGTATTTTGTGCTCGTATCAGCATTGCAGAGGATCTCGTTGAAATCAGACCAAGATGGGATTGAAAGCTAAATAAGATATGTTTGCGATAGCCTTCATCACCTTGTTGAAATCAGACCAAGATGGGATTGAAAGGTTGCCGAGGAGAAAAAGTCCCCCCCGTGGCGGATTAGTTGAAATCAGACCAAGATGGGATTGAAAGCAGTTCTTTAGCTTGTGGATTTTTGCGTTCTGATGGGTTGAAATCAGACCAAGATGGGATTGAAAGCAACTATATGCTACTGGTATTCTAATCGCAAACTGGTCGTTGAAATCAGACCAAGATGGGATTGAAAGTTTTTGGACTTAGGTGACTTAGTGGAATTTAAAAAAGCTGTGTTGAAATCAGACCAATGACTCAAGCTCTTTCAAGCCCAGAACAGCACTTCTCAGCTAGTGGAAGGGAGAATCGAGATTCCTCTGCGAGTCGAGATACGAGGATCGTTAACAAAACCTTTAAATATTTAAGAGCGATTTCCTTCATGAAAAAGTCCTTGCTGTTGTTAGTGCTCTGCTCAATGCTCTTTCTGTGCGTAGAGGAAGGTGGAAAAGGGGCGTGCGAGGGGAGCTCGGGAATAAGTTGTAGTGGGAGCATCTCGAAAGATGGAACTGTTTCCCTGAGCGTTCAAACACCATCGAAGGGACCAGAACCACCTCCGGAGCTTAAGAATGTCTACCAATTTGAAATAAAAAACCCCAAGGTTAGCAAAGCTATTTTGAAAGAGTGTGAGGTCACTGGGAAACTCTGGTCTTGCCATGGCTCTACGCAATGCAGTGTATTGTCGGAGAAGCCAATAAAGCTGAAGTGTCCGGTTTCGAAGGGGAACTACTGCGTATCGGTCTACTTTGTGGAAGACGTCACAGCGCCATGGGATAAAACTCCTTGGGGAAACTGCCAATCGGCGGGATGCGATGAGGATAAGAAGGTATGCAGTTGGACATGCGAAGTGGGAAGCGTGACATTATGCCAAAGCATTTGATAAAATTCTTTTTGAAGCGTTCCGCATTACAGATTCTCGGCTAATCCCTAAGGCGTTTTAATGACTCTACGAGCCTTAAAACCCCATCGAAAGTGAACTCGTTTGGAACCAATGCACTAAGCCCCTTCGACCTCAGAAACTCGGCGGTCGGATTTCCTATTGCTATCAGCAAGATCTCTCTCAGCTTTTCCAAGCACTCTTCATCGCAGTTCTCGAGAAAGCTTTCCGCAATCATCCTGCTCGAGAAAACGACTGCATCGTAGAACCCGGACTTGAGCTTCTCAATCTCTCTGCGTTGTTCCTCTCCCTTCAGCTTCACGATCCTGTATGCAAAGACTTCGCTGTAATCTGCGAATTCCGAGATCCTTCGCAGTGCATCGCTCCCCTTGTCGCTACGGATCGCAACAACTCGCTTCCCCTTCAAAAGATCCTTGAACTCCTCAACGATTGCGCTCGACTCGTATCTCTTGGGCAAGAGCACATCGTAACCAGCGCTTCTCAAGATTTCGGCGGTCTTCTTCCCTATTGCGATCACCTTCGCAAGCCTTATTCCCCTTTTAACGATTTCTCTCGCAGAATTTTGGCTTGTGACGATTGCAAAGTCGTGCTTTGGCACGCTGAATTCTTCGTATCGCAAAGAAACGAATGGACATCCATAGGCTTCTATTCCCGCCTTTCTAAAAATCTCGATCGTTTCTTCCAAGAGCTCAGCAGGGCGAAGGATCAATACTCTCATAATCCCTCAAGAACGGATACTTCTCCCTTGTTCTCTGCACATCAGCCAAGTCGACGTCCGCCATCAGTATTTCCTGATAAATTCCGCCTTCCGCAAGCACTTTTCCTTCAGGATCAACGAGCATCGAACATCCGCCGTAGTCAAGGTCGCCTTCAACGCAGTTGACACCGGCGACGAAGATTTGATTCTCGATAGCCCTTGCCCTAAGAAGGGTTTTCCAGTGCTCTATTCTCTGCTTCGGGAACTCCGCTGGAATCGCAATTATCTCTGCACCTTTCTTAACGAGCTTCCTCGCCAACTCGGGAAATCGAACTTCGTAGCAAATCAAGATCCCGATTTTTCCAACTGGGGTTTCAAAAACTTCCAAAGTGTTTCCCTTCGCAAATATCTCCTTCTCCTTCGTAAGTGGGAAGAGGAGGTTCTTCCTGTATATCCCAATTATCTCGCCCCGATGCACAACGACTGCGGAGTTGTATAGCTTATCGCTCCTTTCTGCGACTCCTGCGACAATCACGATGTCCTTCTCTTTCGAAAGCTTGAGCAAAAGCTCGAGCTCTTCGTTTAAGCTCTTCACCGCCCGGAGATTGTTCTCGTAAAAACCGGTCGTGAAAAGCTCGGGCAAGATCACGAGGTCTGCTCTGACTTGCAAAGCCCTCTTCACCAAGCTCAGCCCTTTCATCAAGTTCACGCCCTTATCTGCGGAGATCCTCTGCTGAGCCAAAGCAACTCGAATCTTAGATGTGTTCAACTACCTCACCCTCCTTCGTCACCACGAGCTTCCCATCCTTTTTCTCGATACAGAAGCCACGATAGAGAACTTGGATGTGATAGTTCAGCTCGGGAAGCGAGATTTGTAACGATTTCGCAATCTCCTCTTCGCTCAAACCTTTTCGGATAAGCTTGAGGATTTCCCTCCGAATCGGATTCGCCACAGCCCTATGATACCTCTCGTGATACTCCTTGCTCGATTCGATCGACTTCGAGAACTCCTCCCAACTTGACATGATAAAAATTGGAAACAAATTTATTAACTTTTCCCAATCTTCGCCATGGAGCAAGACCCCTTTAGGAAGTTGCTTGGCGCCGAGGTCGTTGAAGTCCGCAATGGGTATGCGAAGCTTAAGGCAACGGTCAAAGAAGAGTTTCTGAACTTCCATGGAATTGCACACGGCGGTTTCATAATGTCGTTGCTCGACTGCGCATTCGCAATCTCCGCAAACACCGATGCGACGAGGTTTGCGATAAACATGAACGTGAACTTCATTTCCCCAGCGAATCTCGGGGACACGATTTACGTGGAGTGCGAGAAGATAAAGGGGAGGAGGACTGCTTTTTACAGGCTGAGGGCTTTCAAAAATGGCGAAGTGGTTGCAGAAGGGACTGCGATTGCACAAGCACGAAGCTAACCGAGTTGCTTGAGCAAATCAGCACAAACCTCTGCGATCTTCTCGCTCGCAGTCTTGAGCACTTCTATCGGATTTGATCCGTCGGTGCGGAGATACATCTCTGGTTCGCCAACCAACGGGTGAGGAATGTTGTATCTAACCAACACGGTTCTCGGATCGTTGGAGAGGTAGTGCTGTAGCAAGTTCAGAAATGTGTGATCCTCGCCCTTGAGCAGAAACTTCACGTAGTCTTTACCGATCTCGACTATCTTTATCATCACCACTCCCCCTTCCCGTATGAGCTCGAGAGCTTTCTGCTCTCTTCCCTTCCGCAATTTGGACATTTAAGCTTTCCCTTCTCCAACACGAGATCGACCTTGCAAACGCTACAAAAAGCCTTCACAACCCCCATCTCAGGCTCCTTTATCGAAATCCTCGGTGTTGCGTCGAGAACTCTTGCCTTGACTATGTCTCGGTAGCTCAGCGCATTTGCAATGCTCTCAAATCTTCCAACGTTCGAAATGTGGAGCATCGCAAGATTTGTGTGCCCCAAATCTCTGTCCTCTCCTCTTTTTCTCGCTATCTCCACCATCGCAAAATTGCTTCTCACGTCCACAACTCTGCCGATAACAACGTCGTCTTTTTTGAGCTCTGGAATCTTTTTAAAGGCTACAACATTCGCAACCTTATCCCTTATCTCGAGATAGCCAGCGATTCCAGCGTAGATTTCTCGGTTCTCCTCATAAACTCCTTTCCCAGCTTTAAATTCCTCGACAGTTCCTATCCTGTCCCCAGGAAACACGATCCTTTCTTTCAATTCTGAACACCTCTACTGCGATCTCCTTGAATGGTTTCTCGTGGAATGAATAAGTTTTTCGGAGGGGTATCAAGAACTTCCAAACGTGCGTAACTAAAAATCCATTTTTTTCCGCAGTCTTTTTCACGAATTCCTCGCTTCCTGCGGAGTGAATCGTGTAGATCTTTTCTGCAATTTCAAAAGCTTTTTCAAGGAAAACTCTGTCTGCGTGCCTCTTTTGTATCCCAAACGGCGGATTCATGATGACCGTGCACTTCTTTTTCAGTTCAAAGTCCTTTACATCGCATGCAACAAAGTCTGCTTCAACTCCGAGCCTCTTTGCGTTCCTCCTTGCGATTCTCAGCGCCTCAACGTCAACGTCGACGCCAATGGCAAAAGCTCCGAGGATTGCGGAGGCTATTGCAAGGATTCCAGTTCCACAACCGAGGTCAACGACAAGCTCGAGATCGCCGAAGAGCTTTGCGTTTGTAACGATGAAGGCTGCGAGGTTCGAAGGAGTTACGTATTGCTCAAGGAATAGCTTTGGGTTCTCAAAGCCCTCGAGCTTCTCCAAGACTATTTCGATCTCCTTTTTCATATCTCTCCTATCTTCACAGCGAGTTTTGCAAGCACATCCTTCCTTTTTCCTTGAACGAACTTTATCGATCCAACCACCAAATGCCCTCCACCGTCGACGCATGCATTGACTTCCTTCTTAAGCTCCTCCACAAGCTTCGGGATGTCTAAATTGACACCTTCACTCCTTATCACTGCAAAATCTGGACCAAAGCCAATTGTCACGAGCTTCGGATACTTCTCCTTCAGCCTGTCATGAATCTCGCCGGTCAGCTTCCCTGGTGGCGGGAACTCGAACTTTCTCGAGTAGTTTTCTACATCGAGCGCAGCCAAGGCTATCCCGTTGGGCAAGATTTGGACTTTAACGCTTTCCAACGCGCTTTTGACTTGCTCCTCGATCGCTTGCTTAGCGCAACCTGAAAGCAATTCGACGAGCTTTTTCTGCCTATCTTTTCTGCCGAAGCCCAAGATCTCGTGCACGATGCTACTTGCGGATTTAAAGCGAAGATAAAATCCCTCGAATTCGATCGCCAAGGCAATGTCCTTTAGCTCTTCTTTGCTCAACTTGCTTAGCTCAACGTAGCGTTCAACTTCTCCCTGGGCTCGATCTCCAACGACTGAGATCGCAGCCAAGTGCTCGAGGCTCAGATCGCTTATCATTCTTGCGATTTCAACACAAAGCACTCCAGAGGTTACGTTGCTGTCCCCGCCAACTTTGTATGGGTTTATGTGATGCAAAAGATAGCGATCGACTTCCTCGCTCGGGTAGTGGTGGTCTATCGTTATAACGTCCGCACCGAAGAGAAGGAACTGCTGAATCGCAGGCAAGTCTTCCTTTCCAGAGCCGTTGTCGATGAGCAAAACCAATGGAATCTTGTCGCCATAGCGCTCGAAATCCTCGAGACTTTCGTCGAGGTCCCTAACGAGGTCTTCGAGCTCGTAAAACGGCGCCCTTGAGACTTTTCTCTTTACCAAGTGATACTTCGCCTCCTTGTCCTTGTAGACTTTCTCCACAAGCTCTTGAAGCGCAAGCTCGATCGCAACCCCGCCACAAGTCCCATCTGCGTCCCAGTGATGGCGAATTATAACTGGGCGGGATTTGTAGATTGCCCTCTTCAACTCCTTCGCAACTCTCATCATCTCTTCCCGCAGTTTTTCAAGGACTTCGCTCTCTATCAGAAATCCCTTGAACTCAGGCTCGCAAGCTCTTTCGATCTCGGCTTCAATCCTTCTCCTAATCTCATACGCATCTTCGCCGTAGATGCGGTCTATCTCAAGAACGTCGATTCCATTCCTCCTCAAAGTCCCGATAACTTCGACTGCATCGTCTATTTCGAGTTCGAAGTCGTCGAAGACTGTGCAATTTATGCTCGAAGTTCCATCGGTGATCGTCAAGACTCTTGCGATCGCGGTCTCCTTCACATGCGTAACGATGCCACGAACCTTCACAACCCTTCCCGGAGTCTTTGGCAGAGAAGAGATCGGAACTGCGTCGATCTCCTTCGAAACTTCTACGACCACATAGTTATCGACTTCTGCGATTGCAAGATCTATTTCTCCGCCGACGCCTATGTTCGTCACCTTCACAACGATTTCGTCCCCTTCGTTTATCGTCGCTGTTTTCCTCAAAAGCCCCCTGAGCCTTTTGTTCAGGCTTACAAACGCACCTATGTCAGTGATCGAGGCTACAGTTCCCAAGTATAGCCTCCCTATCCTCAGATCTTCAATCCCACAGCTGTTCCTGAGCTTGAAAACATGGGGTTTCTTTCTGCACTCATTGCACAACTCCTGATCCGTCTCTTTACCGCAAATGAGACATCTTCGCACTCTTCCCCTTCCTCCACAGTTCTTGCAGACTTCAACGACTTTAACGAAACCTTTTCCATCACAAACTCCGCAAATACCTTTCATGAAGAGCTTGAGCTTTTCTTCGCTCAGATTAACGATCTTTGGATCAAAGCTCTTCGCTTTCCCCGTGCCATTGCAGATTTCGCATTTCTTTTCGATTTCGAGAAACCCTTTTCCACTGCACTTCTGACAGAGCATGGGTTAAGTAGCGCTTGGCTAATATCTTTTATCGCCTAAAACCCTTGCCTATGAAGTATATCTCCGCACTGCTCTTCCTCGAAGCCTTCGGGCTGTGGAACTTTTTGAAGGCAAAGCGTGTCTTTAGATCGTTGTAGAAGTTCTGAATCTCCTCTCCTTGGAAAACCTTGACCAAAAAGTTCCCACCGTTGCGGAGAACCTCTTCTGCGATTTTAAAGCTTGCCCTCGCCAAATCGATGGAACGAAGGTGGTCGACCGTCCAGATCCCAGTTATCTTCGGCGACGCATCGCTCATCACGACATCGTAGCAATCGCTGATCTCGAGCAACGCATCGACTATACTCTCGTCGGTTATGTCGCCTTGGATAAACGTTACACCTTCGATTTTTTCCATCGGGTTTATGTCGACTGCAACAACTAAGGCGCCGAGCTCCACTGCGACTTGACTCCAACCGCCAGGCGCTGCTCCGAGGTCTAAGACGAGGTCACCTTTTCGAATAAGCCTAAACTCCTTGTTCATCTGCAAAAGTTTAAACGCCGCCCTACTCCTGTAGCCTTGCTTTTTCGCCTCCCAGTAGTAGTAATCCCTCTTGTCCCTCATAGCACCTTAACGTAGACTTTTCTCGTCCTTGGACCATCAAACTCAACGAATAAAACTCTTTGCCAAGTCCCGAGCTGTAGTCTACGGTTTTTAAATGGCAAAACTACCGAGTTCCCAAGCAAAGAAGCTTTTATGTGCGCATCTGCGTTGTCATCGATCTCGTTGTGCTTGTAACCAGAGTTCTTCGGCACAATTCTTTCGAGCGTCGCTAAAATGTCTTCGAGCAGTCTGCTCTCTGCTTCGTTCAAAATTATCGAAGCGGTTGTGTGTGGTGTGAAGATGAGTGCAACTCCCTCATCTTCGAGCAGTTTTTCAACTTCCTCAGTTATATCGACGATCTCTGTCCTTTGCCTCGTCTTCACCTCGATCGACCTCATCTGATCCCGTTTCGATCCTTTCCTATTTATCCTTTTCCCCACCCAGCGCTTAAACTTTGGAGACTGCTTGCGCTTTTGCAATTTCATAAAGAAAATTTCAACTTAGAAAAAAGAAATTCCATTATTACAGAAAAACTATTTATATTTGCCATCAAAGCTTCGTCTGCCAAGAGGTGAGGGTATGGGAGTCGGGAGTAGGTTTAGGAGGAACGAGAAAGGATTTACAGGGCTTGAAGCGGCGATAGTGCTGATAGCGTTCGTAGTCGTCGCTGCGGTTTTCAGCTACGTAATGCTCGGAGCTGGCTTCTTCACGACACAGAAGTCAAAGCAAGTCGTCGACACCGGAGTGAAGCAGGCGAGCAGTAGCCTAACGCTCGATGGGCAGTATATTTATCTGAACTGCTCAGAAGATGCAGGTGGAAAAACGGGTTCAGATGGAAAAGTCGGGCAGATCTACTTCTACGTGACACAGACCGCAGGCGGGAGCCCGGTGGATCTGAACAAGACCTCCATTACGATAATCTCAGCAAAGGGATACAAACAGCTCTTCTACAATGAAAGCGATACTTCCGCATGGTGGTATGACTCAATAGTTGGAGATGATGACAACGTCGTGGAGATGAACGAGAAGTATAAGATAACGCTCAACGTCACAAATCAAGCTTGGCTTGGGGAGGGTGGAGAGGGTGGAATTGGAGAGCTGAAACCAAACGACATCATAACAATCGAAGTCCGCCCGCCCATTGGTGCACCGCTCTCGATAACAAAGCAACTGCCACCGAGCTTTGTTAATCTGACATACGTATGAGGTGATGCAAATGAGGTTCTTCAGAAACGAAAAGGGTTTTACGGGTCTTGAAGCTGCGATCGTGCTCATAGCGTTCGTAACAGTCGCAGCGGTGTTCAGCTACATTTTGCTTGGCGCAGGCTTCTTTGCAACGCAGAAGAGCCAAGAGGTCGTGCATACTGGAGTAAAGCAGGCTACGAGCTCGATGGAGCTTGTTGGCGCGGTCGTTGCAACCGGGAACACTACTGGAAATAAGATACAAAACGTCACGTTCACGCTACAGCTCGCAGCTGGCGGACAGCCAATCGATCTCAACAAGACGCTGATAACCGTGCTCGTGCCAGCGGATGGTATGTTCAAAGAGCTAAAATACGAGAAGAACGGTAGTGATCTACAAACAAACGAATACTATGTGAGATGGGTCTACTCACTGCAGAAAGAAAATCCAGACGACTACTTAGAGGAATACGAGAAGGCTGAGATAACGATCTACCTGGAGGATGCAGAATTTGACATCAATCCGAACGATAACTTCGTGATCGAAGTCAAGCCTCCGATCGGAGCGACTTACCCAATAGAGCTAAAGGCTCCGCCGAGCATCGACAGCGTGATGGTCTTACTGCGTTAAAACTTCAATTTTTTATTTTTTAGGTGATCACAATGACCGACGTCGATCAAGCGGTTGTAGACGAGATTCTCGCAAAGGCAGAGGAGGACACTGAAGAAGGGAGGCTCGAAAAGCTCGAAAAAGAAGTTGAGGCGCTCAAGGGTTCTATTAAGAGACTGCTTTTGGACATCAGAGAAACTATGAACAAGCTCGAGAACCCGTTCGTGAACTTGCAAAGCCTTGCAGAGTCTAACATAGTCCCTCAGAGTGCTCCACAGATTCAAATAGTTCCAACAAAGCTTCCCGAGGAAAAGTTGGAGGACGTAAAGGAGGAGAAGGAAAGGGAGGAAGAAGAAGGGAAGGAGAAGGTAAGCGAGGTAAGGAAAGAACCAAGGGAAGAGGAGATGAAAACTCTCCCCGAATTTCCGAAGGCTCCGGCAGAGGAGGTTGTGAAGAAAGTAGAAGCTCCGAGATCGCAGTTTGCTCGAGTTGAAAAGCCAACGCAGGGAAAGATAGACTTCATGACGCTTTACAGGCTCATGGAGTGGGTCAATGGAATGATCTCAAAGCATAGCTATGAGGCTTTCAAACTCGCACTCGAGGTCTTTGAGACGACTGGTTACATAACTGCGGAAAACAGAGACCTCTTGATGAAGCTCGCAGAGATATCGAAGCTCAACGGAGCTAAAGATCTGCTGATAGAGCTATACAAGCTGAACAAAGCTCTTAAACCCGAGGATAAGTCGCTCGACTCGGATTTGCTTGCACTGCTCTTGGAGACGAGGTAGTTGATGAGGGAAAGTAATGGCGAAGGAGGTGGTGACGACATCGATTCTGATGATCGCAGCTGTAGTAGCGGTTACTGTAGCGATTACCGTCATGATGCCTGCGGTTCGGGATTTGGCGCATACATACACTTCTGTTTCTGGAAAGTTGAACGACAGAATTGAGACCGATGCCGAAATAATATTCGTAAGGACCTCGGATTCTGGAGGAAAAACGGTCGTTGAGTTTTGGATAAAGAATTTGGGCAAATCGCTCAACGTGGATCTTATCAGCAAGGGAGACATTTTTCTCTACTCCGAAACCTCTTACTGGCACATAACCAACTTCGCAGTTGCAATAGAGAACGGTGACGGCGATGTTTACTGGGAACGAGGAGAGACTGCAAGGATAAGCTTTGAGATAAACGCTACGTTAAGCGGTGATTACACGGTTGTGTATGTGTTCTACAACGGCGTAAAGATCAGCGACGTGTTCTCGAGGTGAGACCATGGGCTTCGACTCAATTGCGGTTGCAATAATGCTCTCCGCAGTTGTTCTCGCAGTGGGTTATGTGCTGATCATCGGGAACAGCATCCTCACGGAGCAAGCAATAGAGGGCTACAGAGAGCTAACTCACTCCGCAGTCAAGCGTCTGCAGTCAAACATCGATATAATCTCGGTGAACTACAGCAATGGAAAAATTACTGCGTTCATAAAGAACATCGGTGCGACAAAGTTCGAGGACTTCGATGGCTTCGATGCGATCGTCTACGGAGAGGGCTTCGTGTCCGACTACCTGCGTGGGAACTTCTCAATAGTAAGCGAGCTGATAAACCCAGGAATTTTCGACCCGCAGGAGATTGCGGAGTTCGAAGCTGATTTGAGCCTTGTAAGCGGAAACTACACGCTCCTGATTTGCACGCCTAATGCGATTTGTGATAGTTTTGGATTTTCAGTCGGAGGTGGTTGATTTGGTCGGTAGCATATCCGAAATCGAGGAGGAGAGAAAGAAGAACATACTCTCGAGCGGAAACGACGAGATCGATAAAAGGCTCGGTGGTGGAATTCCGCTCGGCACCTTAACCTTGATCGAGGGAGAGAACGACACTGGAAAAAGCGTTCTATGCCAGCAGTTCACGTATGGCGGTTTAGTTCAAGGGCATAGGATCGCATACTACACGACAGAGAACACGATAAAGAGCCTCTTAAGCCAACTCGAATCCCTGAGCCTTGATGTTTCGGACTTCTATGCTTGGGGTTACCTCAGAATCTTTCCCGTGCATCTCGAAGGAGTCGAATGGCGTCCTGAGCAGATGAAGAGCATTCTAAACCTTGTTGCGAACCACATAAAGACAATTAGGGAAAACGTCGTGATCATCGACTCGCTCACGATGTTCACCGCATACAGCACCGAAGACGACGTGCTCGACTTTCTAACGAGGCTGAAGAACTTCTGCGACAATGGAAAAACGATCCTCATAACTTTGCATCAGCACGCTTTCAAGGAAGATACGCTCGTTCGCATTCGAAGTGCATGCGATTGTCATCTGTTCCTAAGGAAGGAGCAAGTTGGAGATCGCTATGTGAGCGTTCTCGAAGTTTCAAAGGTGAGAGGGGCAAAGAAGACGACCGGAAACATCGTGAGCTTCGAAGTGCATCCTGGATTCGGACTAAAGATAATACCGATCTCGGAGGCGAGGGCTTAGAAAGGTTTATGTGCTAATTACTACAATAATAATAAGGGGGAGGATGATGGTCAGCAAGCTCGAATCTTTGAAGCCAAAGGGGATGAAGCAAGGAGTCGTTGCAAACTTCCCGTTTACTCCAAGGGAGAGCGAGGAGCACGAGCATGACAACCTCGCAAACTGCGGGATATACAGGCTTCTCCCCGACAACATGAAAAAGGAGGTGGAGAAGAACCTTCACCTACTCGAATACATACACATCCTCCCCCTTGACAAGATCGGAATCCCGAAGCTCGTGCCTAAGCTCGACAGAAAGAAGCACGGCGAGCTTGAGAATCCAAATCTAATCTACCCAGCGGACGAGCAGATCTACATCCACATCTACCCAGACAAAAACGATGTCCGAAACTTCTACATCCCCATTGAGCCAACGTTACTGACTGGAGTCGAGGAACTGCTGAAAGAAGTTGAGATAAGGCTTGTCGATTACATCACCGGCATAGACTTCGATCCTATGGACGTTGAGGAGAAAAAGAGAATTTTGCGTGAGGCGTTGCAGAAGATCTGTGAAATCGAAGACAAAAGCTTTATTGGTGACGAAAGAGCAGAAGCAAAGCTCACCCCAAGTCTAAAGCCCAAGTTCAATTTGAACTTCAAGAGGGGCAAGGCTGAAAAGCTCAGAGTTACCGAACAGCAATACAAAGCTCTCGAATATGCGTTGATAAGGGACAAAGTCGGTCTCGGGGTTCTTGAGCCATACATTCGAGACAAATACATCGAGGACATCTCTTGCAGTGGTCTTGGACCAATATTCATAGAGCACAAGATATTCAAGGGGTTGAAGAGTGTCATCGAGTTTCGTGAAGAGGAGGCGTTGAACAAGTTCGTTCTCCGCTTGGCTGAAAGAGTCGGTAAGCCGGTGACATACAAGGATCCGATCGTCGATGCAACGCTACCAGATGGAAGCAGAATAAACATCGTCTACGGGAACGACATAAGCAAAAATGGAAGTAACTTCACGATCAGGAAGTTCAACGAAACGCCCTTCAGCGTTCTCCAGCTCATAGAGTTCGGTAGCCTTGACTACATGATCGCCGGCTACCTCTGGCTTCTGATAAGCGAAGGTATGAGTGGATTTATCTGCGGTGAGACTGCGAGCGGAAAAACAACGCTTTTAAATGCGATCACCGCCTTCATACGCCCTGAAGCGAAGATTGTTTCAATCGAAGATACGCCAGAGCTCCAAGTCCCACACAAGAACTGGACAAGGGAGGTTACGAGAGGAACGACAAGAGGGGGAAGAATCGGCGAGGGGAGCGGTAGCGATGTCACGATGTTCGATTTGCTCAAGGCTGCGTTGAGACAAAGACCTAACTACATATTGGTGGGCGAAATTCGAGGAGTCGAGGGTAACATAGCTTTCCAAGCGATGCAGACTGGGCATCCGGTGATGTCGACTTTTCACGCTGCAACTGTCGAGAAGTTGATTCAAAGGTTAACGACTGAGCCGATAAGCGTTCCAAAGACCTTCATAGATAACTTAAACTTCGTGGTCATACAAAGCGCAGTTCGTCGCCCAGATGGAAAGCTCGTGAGGCGTGTGCTCAGCGTTTCCGAGATCGTTGGCTACAACCCGCAGAAGGGCGGAGTGAGCTTCATAGAGGTCTTCCAGTGGGATCCAGTAACGGACAAGCACATTTTCACAGGTTTCGGGACTTCTTATTTGCTCGAACAGAAAATCGCAACCCGTCTCGGAATTCCGCCGAACAAAAAGAAGCTGATCTACGAAGAAGTTGAAAAAAGAGCAAAGATTCTGAAGAAGCTCCACGAACAAGGGATCGTTGACTTCTACGAGTTCTTCAAAGCAATATCGAAGATAACGAAGAGCGGAATGCTCTCGATAAAGGTGTAGTATGTTCGAGACGAAAAAGATCCCAGAGTTCAAGCCAAAGTTCTCCTTCAGATTCCCGTTGGTCGAGAAGTTCAGGAAGCTTAGAGAGGATTTACTCGTGGACAACGACCTCCTCTTCCTTCTCACATACATGGCTTCTCTCTCGACTGCGCATCTAAGTAGGGACAAAATATTCACGATGGCATCAGAAACAAAGTATTCTCCGTCAAAATTCTTTGCAATGGTTCGAGATCTTGCGCAGAAATGGCACTACGACTACGCAACCGCTTGCGAGCTCGTAGCGGAGAAGATAAAAACCGAGAGAGTTAAAAAGCTGTTCAACAGGCTTGCAAACGCAATCTCTGCAGGAGAACCGGACAGAGAGTTCCTCGAAAGAGAATGGAGGGCATTCAAGACCATAAGGAAAGACGAATACGACCGAAACCTTGAAAGCCTTAGAAAGTGGAGCGACGCCTATACATCTTTGCTCGTCTCTGCATCGCTCATTTCGGTAGTTGTTTTGCTATCCGTCGTCATATACAGCGTCGGTGATCCTGCGTCGACGCTAATTGCTTCAGCGTTCGGAAACTTCGTCATCTGCCTTTTTGGAGTTTTCATGCTCTTCAAAGCGGTTCCAAAGGATAGAAAAATCCACAATCTAAAGATAAAGTCGAAGGAGCAGTTTTTAGCCTCAAAACTGCTACTGCCATCGCTTGTTGTAGGTGTAATGCTTTTCCTCTTCCTCGGGCTTATTCCGCTAATGCTTGGGAACTACGAGTTCGCTGGCAGTGGCTTCTTAGCTTTAGGGCTCGCTTTTCTTCCAATTGGCATCCTTGCAAAGATCGACGATAAAAAAGTGAGCAAGAGAGATGAAGCTTTTACGAGCTTCATAAGGAGTCTTGGAGCAATTAAAGGTGGTGCAGGCGTTTCTATTGCGGAAGCAATCAGAAGGATAGACCAAAAGAACCTCGGAGAACTCAAGGACCTTGCGTTAGAACTGCAGAAAAGACTTTCCCTCGGACTTGATCCGAAGCTCTGCTGGGAGCGCTTCATAGGAGCGAGTGGTAGCTACTTGATCGAAAGGCTCACACCGATATTCACCGACGCGGTTGAGCTCGGCGGGGATGCGGATGCGGTCGGAGAAATCGTGAGCTCTTCGAATCTCGAGATGGTCTTGCTTAGATTGAAGCGAGACCTGATATCCTCGGGTTTCGTGAACTTGATAATCCCTCTCCACATCGCAATGGTTTCGCTTATGCTCTTCATCGACCAAATCTTAACGATCTTCACCCAATACCTCTCGATGCTCTTCACAACGCAGGTTGGAAGTGGTGGAGAGGTTTTCAGAAACATTCCTTTGCAGGGAGTCAATCTCGGGATATTCGCTGGGATCCCAGTGGGGCTTTTGGCTCAATACACGTTCTTCGTGATCCTCTCGATAACAATTGCGAATTTTTTGGCTTCGAACATAGTCAAAGGTGGTGGGAAGTTTCTCTACATGTATTATGCGTCGATTTTGTTCATCCTGTCCGGGATTCTAATGCTCGTGATTCCGCCCATTGTGAAGTGGGCGTTCACGTTGCCGAGTTTTGTTGGAGTTCTTGCGGGGGTGGTTAAGTATGTCTGAAGTTCCTCTCGAGTTGATTTTTGGATTTGCAGTATTGGCGGTCGTTGTAATACTAAACTTCGCTCCAAAGGGTAAAGTAAAGGTGAACTTGAAGATTCCGAACTTCAGCCTTTCACGAAAGAACATTGCGAAGAAGATCGAGGAGATCGACAAGCAACTTGAGGAAGTTGTCTCCACGACTACGTTGCCAAATGAGAGGGTTGTGAAGCTGGAAGATGCAACGGAAGAGATGGCTAAGAAGTTCGAAATCAAAGGGGATCTGCTTTCAGAAATGCAGACTGCGAACAACATCGCTAAAAATGTTGAAGCTCAGAAAAACGATGCAGAGATTTCACTTCCAAGTCTGGAGACGGGAGATTTAGAGAAGATGGCGGTTGAGGACGAAATAAAGCTGGAGGAGAATATGGAGAATGCTCCTGAAGCTGGAAAGGTTGAAAAAATCGAGTTCGAAGAATCTGACAAGTTGCTCGAAGACATTGCGAAGGAGGTTGAGAAAAAGGAGGAGGAAGAGATCGACTTGCTGAGAGACTTAAAAGGGCAGAAGTTCAGCGTTAAGGAGCTTGAAAACGAACTTTCGGAAATCCTAAGCATAGCAAAGAGGTTGGCAAGATGATCTCTTTACTGCTAACAGCGTTCTCAATCGCTTGCTACATCTGGCTCTTTGACTCAAAAGAAAAGATCTTCAATTTTTTAACCGAAGAGCTAATCCAGATCGAGGAGTGTAGAGCGGTCGTAGTAATCGACGAGAGCGCAGAATATTACAGAATGAAAGAGGGAGAGCGAGTTCTCGACTGCGAGTTCCTAAAGTATCAGCCAAAGGGTTTCTGCTTCGTCGAAAAGGAGAGAATGATCTCCGCACCCATAACACCGCAGTCTGCGATCTACGTTTTTTTAAACGAATGCGATGAAGAACGGCTCCAAATCTTCCAAGATCTATTCCAGGTCGTAAGATTAGCCTGTGAAAACCTGGAGTTCAGAAGGAAGAAAGGAGAAATCATTTTGGCGTTGAAGAGAAGCCTTGAACACTTCCAACTCCTCGCAGACAAGCTGAGAAACCCGCTTGCAGTGATACTTGGTGCTTTGGAGATAAAAGATGATGTTGGTTTTGAGAAAGCCTACGCTCTAATTGAGAACGGAGCGGAGAGAATAAAAGAGATTCTCGACGAGCTCTCGGATCACGAAGCAAGGGTTAGAGAGATCTCGAAGTTCATCTTTTGAGCAGAATAGCACAGATCGACGCTGTGAGTAAGGCTGAGTAAAAGAGCATGACGTAGTCTGTTATTTCGAAGAGAGATAGGAAACGATGGGTCAGCATAACTGCGGAGAACACAGCGACTGCGACTAAGCTTAGCTTATCCCTTTCCATGCGCTTAGTTGCTTTGGAGGATAAAAAGAATTCTACTCTCCGTGAAATTCGAGAAGTGTAAGCGATCAAATTTATAATTTATTGCAAATTAATTACCTATAAATAATTGCCCTCGAAACTATTGCTATGGGAAAGACAAAACTCGCAGTGGTGTTTATCGCAATCGCCCTCCTTGCGTTGGTGGTGATAAGCGTTAAAAAACCTGAGGGAGAAGGAAGGGACGTAAGAGGTTTTAGCTCCCCGCAGGAGTTCAGAGATTACGTAGGCAGAAGCTACTACGGGTGGAGCACTGGGGTAGTTCGAATTCTACCTTCTCCAAGCCTTCCGGAACCATTACCAAGCCCTGAAGCAGTAATAAGAAAGGATTCCGAGCTCGAGAGATTTTCGACGACGAACGTCCAAGTTCTTGGCATCGACGAGCCGGACATCGTTAAGACGGATGGGGAAAGAATATACATCTCGAGACTCAAAGCGCATCCCATAAAGATCTTACCACCTTATCCATACTACTCGAAAACGATCGTTTTAAAGGCTTTTCCTCCCGAAGAGATTGAAAAATTGGCTGAGCTGAACGTCAGCGGTGAGTTGTTGCTTTACTCCGATGTTCTGATCGTGCTCATGGGCAACCAGCTCAAAGGCTTTGACACGAGGAGCTTTAAGGAGAGATACAACGTTGAGCTCAACGGAAGTCTCGTAACCGCAAGGATATACGAGGGCAAGATCTACGTCATAACTTCGCAGTATCCCGAAACTTGTCCAATAGTTCCGCTGAAAGTCGATGGGAAGGATTTTGTTGTTGAATGCGGAAGAATATACCATCCAATCAAGCCGATTCCAGTTGAAACGATATACACGGTTGCGAGAATCGACGCAAAAACAGGAGAGGTTGAAAAAGTTATCTCCTTCGTTGGAAACTACAATTCCGTTGTTTACATGTCAAAGAATGCGATTTACGTCTCATACTACTCGCAAATGCCGTATTCAGAGATCTTTACCAAATTTGTCGCTGAAAACAGCGACCTCTTCCCGAGCTGGTTCGTTGAAAGGCTGAACAAGATCGTGAGCTACGACATAAGCGAGCAAGCCAAGCAGATCGAGATCTGGGATTCGATAAGAAAGTTGACGCTGACAATGAAACCCGAGGACAGGGTTGTTTTCGAGAACGAGCTTTACAACAGGTTGAACAAGTTCATGGAAAAGAACGCAAGAGAGATCGAGAGAACAAAGATATGGAAGATCTCGAGCGGGATGGAGATCGTTGCGAATGGAGAAATTCCTGGGAGGCTTTTGAACCAGTTTTCGATAGACGAATACAAAGACTTTCTCAGGATTGCGGTAACCGTTGGGAACGCAAACGACCTATATGTTCTCGACTCGAATCTCAGGATCGTTGGCTCACTAAAGGGCTTCGGGGAGACGGAGAGGATCTTCGGTGTTAGGTTCATCGGCGAAAGGGGATACGTCGTGACGTTCAGGCAAATAGACCCATTCTTCGTCATAGATCTAAGCGACCCCACAAAGCCAGAGATGGCGGGCGAGTTGAAAATTCCGGGCTATTCGTCTTACCTGCACCCCGTTGGAGATCTAATCCTTGGCATAGGTATGGAGAACGGTAGTGTGAAGATCTCGCTTTTCGACGTAAGCGACCCGAAGAAGCCGAAGGAGTTGGACAAGTTCATCCTGAAAGAGCACTGGAGCGAAGTCGTCAGCAACCATCGAGCTTTCCTGATCGATGAAAAGCACAAGGTCTTTTTCCTCCCCGCAAGCAAGGGATACGTCTTCTCATACGAGCCCGAGCTAAAGCTGATAAAGGCAACTGAAACCGGGTTTAGAGCGGTCTTCATAAACGACTACCTATACGTAATCGGTGAAAAAATCGTTGTCTTCGACGAGAACACCTGGGAAAAAGTTTCAGAGTTCGAGTATTAGCTATCTCACACAACTTTTTATGTCCACTTCGATAACGTCTCCCCTTGGCTTGATTTCTTTGAAGATCTGCCCCTCAAATCTGTAAACCTCCGCTCCAGTTAGCCAACAATCTGGTGAAAGCCCAGCTTTCATGCAAGTTTGGCTTAGAAACTCTTCAGCGTCGAAACCAAACTCGACCGCAACCTGTGGCAAGAGAAGACCGGAAAAGAATCCCTTCTTTACCATAAGACCGTGCCTACCGATCTCCACGAACTTGGGTAGATCCTTCGGACTCGCCTTTATTTTCTCCGGCTCAGTCAAAATCGTGACCTCCACTTCGATTTCATCCATCTCCGACAGTCGCACAGGCTCAAACCTCGGATCGTCGACAGCAGCGGATATTGCGGACTCGATTATAGCTTCGTCAAGCCTTTTTATCGGATACGGAAATCCAATGCACCCCCTCAGATCTCCGTGCTTAATCAAAGTCGTAAAAACGCCTCTTTTTTGGGAGAATACGCCCCCAAGTTCTTCTCTTATTACCTTCCTCGTCTCTAAGTATTCCTCGATCGCCCTTCTTGCGAGTTTCACCGCCTTAGTGCCTTCTTCAAGGCTGAGTCTCATATAGGAAGTGAAGCTCTAAATTAATATTGCTGTTGTGTTACGTTTGACCAAAACCCTTATATAAGACCCAAGCGAAAAGTTTATATACTCTTACGAAAAACTTATATACTGCATGAAACTCGTTGCGCTCGGAAAGCCAGAGAAGGTTTCGAAGTCAGGACTACTTCTAATCTCAGTCTCCCCTACAGCCATCCCAAATATTGGGGAGAAAGTCGTCACAAGAAAAATGGAAAAGATCGGTGTCGTCGTGGACGTAATCGGTCCTGTGACGTCTCCTTACGTTCTCGTTAAGCCGGATAAGGTAGTTCATGAGGATTTGTTCGTGGTGAGGGAGCATGGTAGAGGTAGAAAAGGTTCGGGAAAAGGAGAAGGAAGTAGAAAAGGAAGTAGAAAGAAAGGAAATTGAGAGAGAGGAGGATATAGAGGTCTGTCCAGAGTGTGGAAGCCCCAGGCTCATTAGGGATTACAGGCGTGGTGAGTTCATCTGCCAAGATTGCGGGCTCGTCATCGAGGATCAATACATAGACTCTGGTCCAGAATGGAGAGCCTTTGACAGCGAGCAAAGAGATAAGAGGGCGAGGGTTGGTGCTCCTGTTACTTTCACGATCCACGACAAAGGACTCTCGACGATAATCGACTGGAGCAACAAGGATTACTACGGGAAAGCGATCTCGGTGAGGAATAGAGCCCAGCTCTTCAGGCTCAGGAAGTGGCAACGCAGAATAAGGATAAGCAACGCAACTGAAAGAAACCTCGCCTTTGCGCTTAGCGAACTCGACAGAATGGCTTCAGCCCTTGGACTTCCGAAGAGTGTTAGAGAGGCCGCATCGGTGATATACAGGAAAGCAGTTGAGAAGAACCTGATCCGTGGGAGGAGCATTGAGGGAGTGGTCGCAGCAGCGCTTTACTGTGCTTGCAGACAGGCCGGTGTGCCGAGAACTCTCGAAGAAATTGCGGTTTACTCGAGAGTCGACAGAAAAGAGATCGGCAGAACTTACCGCTTCATAACAAGGGAGCTCGGGATAAAGCTGATGCCAACAAGTCCAGCAGACTACGTGCCGAGATTCTGCGCTGCGCTGAACTTAAGCGGAGATGTCCAAAGGAAGGCGATCGAGATAATCAAGAAAGCTGAAGAGAGAGAGCTTACGAGTGGTCGTGGTCCGACTGGAGTTGCTGCAGCTGCGATCTACGTTGCGTCGATCCTCCTTGGGGAGAGAAGGACTCAGAGAGAGGTTGCAGAAGTCGCTGGAGTTACCGAGGTTACGATAAGGAATCGCTACAAAGAACTGGCTGAAAGGCTTGGAATA
>JAVYQP010000013.1:0-19551 GCA_038731605.1 Archaeoglobaceae archaeon
GGTCTGTGACTTCCCTCGCAAGCGTCAGCTGGATTCTGCTCCCGTCTGGCATCGTCGCATCCACCATCGGCTCTGCGATGCTCAAGTGCTTCCCGCACTTCTGAGCTAAGTTCACAACGAACGAGTCAAGCTCGTTCTCGTCCTCGAAGACGATGTTCGTTCTTAAGTTGGTGTATGAGCGATGGAATACGTATAGGGGTTTCCTGTAGCCGTTGCACGAGATGTCTTCGAGCATTCTGTCCTTCATAAGCGGGGTTATCTTTCCATAGGCGATGAGGTCTCGCTGTAGGTAGTAGAATATCTTCGCATACCCCTTCTCATCGAGGTCGATGCCAATTTCGTTCAAAACCTTCGCATACACGTCCTTGAGAATTGTCTCCTTGTCTACTCCGTCTGAAGCAGTTATCTTTTCGAGCTCTTCCCTTATAAGCAAATACGTCTGCGCATAAACTTCGGTTTCATACGGCGAGAGCCTTGGCTCGACCACAACGTATCTATAATCCTGCTCTTCCTCGTTGAAGAGGATGAAGACCTTGCAGAAGTGCTCCTCGATCCAATACTCTTCAACGACTTTCCAACCCGATGGTGGTGTGAACTCAATCAAAGAGCCATGGATCTCCGGCTTGTATTCCTTGACGACTTCCCTGAAAACTTTCTTCTCCTTCTTCGTCCTTAAAAGCGCCCTTCTTTTCTTCGCCTCCCTTATTGCCTCAATCGCCTCCTCTTCGAATTTCTCAAGCTTTTCCTCACGCTCGGCTTTTTCAAGCTCTTTCGCTTCCTTCTTCAGGATCGCTATTGGAAGTCTTGGCATTGACAAATATTGTGTCAAAGGGGTAATTAAGCTTTTTCATTATAATAACAACGTTTTTGCAACCTCGAGCATTTTGTCCATCACTTTCTCCTCGTCGACAAAAACCGTCTGTCTGTCTTCGACGACGATCTTGCCGTCCACGATTGTATCCCTCACCTCGCAACCCAACGTTGCGAAGACGATCGAGTTCGTGAAGTCGTAAAATGGAGCGTGGTTGGATTTGAGCTCCAAGACCACGAGATCCGCAAGCTTCCCCTGCGCTATTCTACCTCCTTCGATCTTATACGCTCTGTAACCGTTTTCGCTTGCCATCTGGATGAATTTTTGCGGTGGGATAAATTTTCTGCGAAGCTGTTGCATCAGCACCGCACTCCTAATTTCTACGAACGGGTTGAGCAAGTTGTTGCTCGCAGCACCATCGGTGCCTATCGCAACGTTCACACCTTTTTCCACCATTTCCGCTATTTTTGCGATTCCAGAAGACAGCTTCAGATTGCTCGAAGGACAATGGGCAACGCTTACGCCTTTTTCAGCAAGAATTCCCATCTCCTCATCGCTGACCCATACGCAGTGGGCAAGGATGGTTTTTTCATCGAGAAAGCCAATCGAATCCAAGAACGATATCGGTGTCTTTCCAAACCTTTTCTTCGACTCTCTAACTTCCCAAAGAGTCTCAGAAGCGTGGATGTGCTTCAAAAGCCCTTTTTGCTTTGCAAATTCGTTCACCTTCTTTAAAAAATCCGCAGAACAAGTGTATATTGCATGGGGAGTCAACATGGTCTTTACTCTCTCCTTTCCCTCCCAGTTCTCGATGAAGTTCGTCGCTATCTTCAACTCCTCCTCTCCCCTTTCCGGGATTCCACGATCTGCCATCCCATAGCCAAGAACAGCTCTTATCCCGGTATCTTGCACCGCTTTCGCAACGCTGTCCATGTGGATATACATGTCCGCAAAGCACGTGTATCCGTGTTTGAGCATTTCAACGCAAGCAATCATCGCTCCCCAGTAAATAGAAGTTTCGTTGAGCTTTGCTTCAATCTTCCAGACTTTTTCAAGCCATTCTTGTAAAGGCAGAGCTTCAGCATAGCCACGAAGCAAAGTCATCGCCGAATGCGTGTGTGCGTTGAAGAAACCCGGCAAAACAAGGCAGTCTTTTGCATTTATCTCCTCCTCTCCCCTTAACTTCTCTTTCGAGACAGAAGCGATTCTATTGCCCTCTATCCCGACGTTGCACTCCACAAATCTGTCATCGATAAAGCAGAGACCGTTTTTTATCACAAGATCAAACATGGGAGGAGATCGAAGCAGAAGATTAAAGGATTTCGGCTCAAAGAGAAAGGGTTTTAATCGGCGCTCAACATTGACTCCATGCTCAAGGACGTGATCAGCGACAAAGAGGGTGAGAAAGTATTTCTCCTCGGCAACGAAGCCATAGCTCGTGGAGCTCTTGAAGCGGGAATAGATGTATGTGCAGCTTATCCCGGGACGCCTTCTTCGGAAATACTCGATACTTTAAGCAGAGCTTGCCCGTTGCTAAGGGATAAGCTCGAGTTCTACGTGGAATACTCCACGAACGAGAAAGTTGCGCTCGAGGTTGCAATTGGCGCATCGCTTGCAGGGAAACGAGGAATGGCCTGTATGAAGCACGTCGGTGTAAACGTTGCGAGCGATGCATTGCTAAGCTTTGCCTACGTTGGCGCTCGTGGAGGCTTTGTTCTCGTCTCCGCAGATGACCCAACGATGCACAGCAGTCAAAACGAGCAAGACAACAGGTGGTATGGAAAGATAGCGAAGTTGCCAGTAATAGAAGCTTCAAACGTCGGCGAGCTGAAAGAGATAGCGAAGCAGTGCTTTGAGATCTCGGAGAAGTTCTCTTTACCCGTTATTCTTAGAACCTACACCAGACTCAGCCATGCGAGCGGGATTGTGACGCTTGGAAAGTTGCCGAACAAAAAGCTCGAGAGAGTTTCTTGGAAACGGAGCCCCGAGACCGACGTCGTTCTGCCTGCACATGCAAGAAAGCTGAAGTTGGCTTTAAATCGAAAGCTTGCTGAAATCGAAGAATTCTTCAACAAATGGGAGATGAACTGGATCGAAGATGGAAAGGGAAAAGTTGGAGTTGTAGCGTGTGGTTTAAGCTATAGCTATGTAAAGGAAGCGTTGGCAAATCTGAAAGCGAGCGTTCCAATTCTCAAGCTCTCTTCAGCACATCCTTTGCCAAAGAAGCTCGTTGAGAAATTCGTCTCCCAGCTCGATGCGGTGATAGTTGTAGAAGAAGTCGACCCATTCCTCGAGTTGCACTTGAGAGCTATGGGAATCGAAACCCTTGGGAAGATGAACAACTACTTCCCGATGGACTACGAGTTCAACGCCGGAATAGTCGAGCTCGGAATTGCAAAAGCTCTTAACCTGAAGCCGAGCATCGAATTCGAAACTGTGATGAAGAACGATGAGCTCAAGAAATTCGCCCCACCAAGACCGCCGGTTCTCTGCGCTGGCTGTCCGCATACAGCGACTTTCTATGCAATAAGGAGAGTCGTGAACGAGCTCGGAAACGCCTGCTTACCGAGCGACATCGGTTGCTACACTTTGGGAATTAACAAACCTTTGGAAGCGGTGGACATAACGATCTGCATGGGCGCAAGCGTCGGAGTTGCGAATGGGCTTTCGCACGTTTTGAAGGACAAGATAATAGCAACGATTGGAGATTCAACTTTTCTGCACGCAGGAATCCCCGCTTTGATAAACGCTGTCTACAACAACGCAAAGTTCGTGCTCGTTATTCTTGACAACTCCACGACTGGAATGACGGGACATCAACCGCACCCTGGAACTGGGATGAGAGCTTGCGGAGAGAAGGGGAAGAGGGTTTTGATCGAAGAAATCGTGAAGGGTTGCGGAGTCGAGTTCGTTGAAATCGTAAACCCTTACAACGTTCGAAGAACAATTGAGGTGCTTAAAAGAGCGGTGGCGCACGATGGCGTTGCAGTGGTGATAGCCCGACAGCCTTGCGCAATAATCTGGTCGAGGGAGAGGAGAAGGAAGGGGACAATAGTTCCTCTCACCGTAACGGAAGACTGCGATCTCTGCATGGAATGCATCAACACTTTTGCATGCCCAGCGCTCGTTTACGATGGGAAAGTTCGGATAGATGAAACGATGTGCGTTGGTTGCGGAGTGTGTGCTCAGATATGCAGGAAGGGGGCGATAAAGCGCATCTCAAGGAGCTGAGCTGGAAGATTTCGGTTAGCTCGGCAACGATCTCTGTGTTTTTCGTCAGCCTCATAGCTTTCTATCTCTCCAACCTCGGCTGGAAATCCTTTTTGCTGGCTTTTATCTGCGCAATCGCCACATTCTTTTTGACGAGAAAAGCGATGCAGAGAAACCTTTGGCGCTAAGCCTTTATCACCTTCTTCAAAACTTTGAGGATTAGAAGCAAATGCCCTTTTCTTATCTCCCGAAGCAGGAACTTCGGTCTTAGATAAAATCTGACGTAGCATTTCCTTAAGAACTTCGAAAGCTCCCTTTCAGAGACCTGAGTTTTGAGCACAGGCTTCCCAGCGGTGTATTTTTCGTAATCTTCGCTCAAAAGAGCTCCGCTCTCTTTCGCCTCATCGTAGATCTCCGTTCCGGGGTAGGGAGTTAGGATCGAGAACTGCGCATAGTCTGGGTCGAGCTTTATCGCAAATTTGAGCGTCTCTTCCATTTCCTTCCTCGTTTCAATAGGCGCTCCGATTATGAAAGAACAGACCGTAGAGATCCCGACTTCCTTCGTTGTCTTTACCACTTCCATAGCCTTCTCAAGTGATATCTTCTTGCGGTAGTAGTCAAGGACTCTTTTGCTCGCAGATTCGATGCCGTAATAGATTGCGGTGCATCCCGCTGACTTCATCGTTTTCAGCAGTTCCGCATCGATTGTGTCGATTCTCGACGAGCAACTCCAAGTGACGCTTAATCCTCGCTCCTTTATCTCCCTGCAGATCTCCTCAACCCTCTTTTTCTTCAGCGTAAATGTGTCGTCCCCAAAGGCTATGTGCTTCGTGTTCCATTTTTCAACGAGCCACTCCATTTCGTCGACCACGTTCTTAGCGCTTCTCGCACGAAACTTTTTCCCTAAGAAGAGCGAGGAACTGCAGTATCTACAAGCAAATGGGCAACCTCGGGAAGTGATCATCGGAAATTCCGTTAGTTTTCTCCCGAAAACAGAATACTTCTCGAGAGGCATCAAGTCAAATGCTGGAAAAGGCAACGAATCGAGGTCCTCGATGAACCCTCTCGGCTCGTTCTTCCTAATTTTTCCCTCTTCCTTGTAGTAGACTCCCCTAACTCCTTCCAAACTCTTTCCCGATTCAATCCTTTCCGCAAGTTCGACAACCGTCTTTTCGCCTTCCCCGATGCAAACCGCATCTACGAACTCGTTTTCCATCGCTTTTTCTGGCTGAAAAGTGACGTGAACACCGCCAAGGATAACGAAGATTTCTGGAAACGCCTCCTTTATTCTCTTCGCATAGCTAAGTGCGGACTTGAAGGTAGGAGTCGTGGACGTGATGCCAACGATGAGCGAGTCCTTGACCTTCTTTAGCAATTCGCCAACGCTCAGATTTTCAACGAGGTCGTCGATGATTCTGACTTTAAAACCAGCTTCACGCAGAACCGACGCCAAATAACCAAGACCGAGCGGAGGAGTCGTGATCTCGAGTTTTTTAACCACCTCCACGCTTGCATTTGGGTTTATCAAAGTGATCATACAACTACTTTAGCTATCTCTCTCCAAAGGGCTTTGTTCCTTATGCAACCCGGATCCGGCTTTAGATAGTTCCCGAAGTAGTTGTAAGCTCTCGCCCTACATCCTCCGCACACGTAACGATAGTCGCAGTTCCCACAGCCTTCTAACTTGTCCTTGTTTCTCAAATCCTCGAAAACCTCGTTCTTCTTCCAAAGCTCTTCTAAGTCGTCGACACGCACATTGCCTACTACGAGTGGGAAGAAGACGCAGGGAGTTATGTCTCCATTTGCCTTTATTGCGAAGTAGAATCTGCCCGCTCCACAGCCACCTATGAACTCTGCAAGCTCTCTGAATCTGTTTCCAGCGTTCACGTTGTAGAAATGCGTCGGTATAATTCCGCCTGCGCATTGGAGTGCTACTCGAGCAAACTGCGGGGCGGTGGAAAGGAGGCTTATGTTCGAGTTGAAGTTCTTCTCGTAGAGCATTCTGAGGAGTTTTTCTCTCTCCTCGGGCGTTATGTCTGCGCTGACGATTTCTCTGCCACGACCCGTGGGGATGAAGTTGTAGTGCATGAACCAGTTCACGCCGAGTTCTTCGCAGATCCTTATCACCTCTGGGACATCGTTGTAGTTAAACTTCGTCACCGTCATCGAAACGTTAACGAAGAAACCATGCTTCACAGCGTTCTTTATCCCCTCAATCGTCCTGTCGAACACCCCTTTAATCCCACGGAAAGAGTCATGCGTCTCCCTTGTTCCATCCAAACTTATCTGCAAGTAGCTTACACCATTTTCTTTCAGCTTTTTTGCCATCTCCTCAGTTATAAGGGTTCCATTTGTTGCAATCGCTACGTAAATCCCTTTTTCCGATGCGAACCTCGTTAGCTCGAATATGTCCTTTCTAACCAACGGCTCTCCGCCAGAGAATGCGATTATCGAAACTCCAAGCCTATCCAAAGCTTCAATCGTCTCTATCGCCTCTTCAGTAGTTAGCTCATCCTTCAACGCCTTTCCTGCGGTCGCATAGCAATGCTTACACCGCAGATTGCACGCATACGTTACATCCCAAACTACTTGAAAAGGAGCACCCGGAACAAAAGGTTTCCGCACTCCGAACTCCGCAAGCCCCTTCACAACGCTCGCAAGCCCTTTTCTCCAGTATGGATCTTTGAACTTCGCTTTAATCTCTTCAGGGGTTGCGTTAAAGGTGTCCGCACCTTTCATCAGGATCGGTTCGATCAACTTCTCAGCGGTTTTGCATTTCCAGCAAGCGTCTTCCCGAGCGCCAACAAATAACTCAAGCGCAACTTCAATTCTGTTCTTCCTGCAGTCTTCGCAATAGCCTGTGAACTGTTTTAAAGCAAGCCTTGTGACCGGGTTAATGAAGTGTGAGAACATCGTAACCTTGTCGAGCATGGTAATTACACTTTCACAATGTTTAAATATCTTACGAACTCGGGAGTTCATACCCATGAACGAGTAGAGGTGAACGGATGCTGTTGGAAATAGCAGAAGTTTTGGAAAAGCTCAGAGTGAAGCCATCGGACGTGAAGATCTACAACCTTCTGAGAAACAGAGAGCTTGGAGTTAGGGAGATCGCGAAAGAACTGAACTTGTCGACGAGGTTCGTAAGGGATAGACTGAAGGAGCTAACGAGGCGTGGAATCGTGAAAAGGAGACTCGTGGAGCAGGGGTGGATAGGATACAAATACACCGCAGAGGATCCCCTTGAAATCCTAAGAAAGCTTAGGGCTCAGTTGCACGAGGAGTTCCTCAGACTCGAGAAGGCACTTTTAAATATTTAAGGAGAAGCAAATCTATGGAGCGCATCTTCGCACCTTGGAGAATCCGCTACATCTTAGCGCCGAAGCCCAAGGATTGTGTTTTTTGCAACGCCCTGAAAATCGATGAAAAGGAAGCGCTCGTGGTTTATAAAGCGAAGGAGAGCTACGTGATAATGAACAGAAACCCCTACAACCCGGGACACGTGATGGTTTGTCCAAACCGCCATGTAGCGAGCCTTGAAGAGCTCAGCGATGAAGAGATTTGCGAGATGATGCGGTTGACGAGGCTTGCAATTAAAGCGATAAGGCATTGCATGAACCCAGACGGTTTCAACGTGGGCATAAACATTGGAAAAGTCGCAGGCGCTGGTATAGCGGAGCACTTGCACATCCACATAGTTCCGAGATGGAACGGAGACACATCGTTCATGCCGGTGCTTGCGGACGTGCAAGTGGTTCCAGAAGCGCTTGAAGAGACGTTCGAAAAATTAAGAGAGTCCTTTAATGTCCTCAGCGATAGCTCTCAGCACGAGTCCTAAGACGCCTTGCCCAAAATCGCCCCTCTTTATTTTGTCCAGCAGTTCCGAGTCCTCGAGTTCGACGTTTGCGTTGTAGTAAAACCGCAGGATTATCTTTTTGAGCTCCCCAGCGAGTTTTGAAAGCTCCTCGCTTTCCATCGCCCTGTCGAAGCAGTGCATGTAGTTTACACTCTCGAATCCACTCCTTATGGCAAGAAAACTCAAGCATCCCGCCTCAAAAAACTCCTTGCTCGCATCCTTTCCCTCCCTCTCCAGCTTTTTTGCCTTCAAATACTTCACCTTCGCAAGGATTTCAATCGGCAGATCAAAGCCTTCGATTTCCTCAAAGCTTATCGCTCCGAGCACAAGAAGGTTTTGCAAGGTTGCAAGGTCTTTTCCGAGCTTCAAAGCTTCTCTGAGAACTTTTTCCGCCTCTTCTCTCTTCCCTCGCTTCATAAGCGCAATCGCAAGATTGTTCATAATCTTCACATCTTTTTTTACTTCTAACGCTTTTCTTAGCAATTCTTCCGCAGTTTCGTAGTTTCCAAGCTTAATCTCAAGCACTCCGAGTGCAGAGAAAATTTCAGCCTTAAGCTCGGGATCGTCTAAGAACTCCATAACCGCAATCGCATCCGTATAGCATTTCTTCGCCTCAAAAAACTTTTTCAGCACTTGGTAAAGGTTTCCGAGGTTGAAAAGGCAACCTGCAACGTTTCTCATCAGCTTCTCGTTCTCTTCTGCGAGCTTTATGTAGATCTCGAGCGCCTCAAGGTAGTATTTCTCTGCCTTCTCAAATTCACGAAGCTCGTAGTATAGATTCCCAAGCGTTCCAAGAACTCTACCACGTTCTTGTCCATCGACGGTCTCCAAAATTTTTTCTCCGAGTTCGCAAAGCTTTCTCGGATCTTCACTCCCTCTGTTTGCAAGATCTACGAACTCTTCGACGTCCATCGATTCAGCTGTGAACAAGCTTTTTTAACCTTATCCCATCGTTGCAGTGTGAAAGTCTTGATCCTCGACACAACGCTGAGAGATGGAGAGCAAACACCGGGAGTTTCGCTCACGGTAGAGCAGAAAGTAATGATTGCAGAAGCCCTCGATGCCTTAGGAGTTGACGTGATCGAAGCTGGGACTGCGATCGCTTCAAAAGGAGATTTTGAGGCAATAAAAGAGATATCGCAACGTGGTCTTAAGGCTGAGATCTGCAGTTTTGCAAGGATCAAAAAAGAAGACATAGACTCCGCAGCGGATGCGAACGCTGACTCGATATTCATGGTCGCTCCATCTTCGGATTACCACATTCAAGCGAAGTTCCCGGGAAAGGGGAAGGACTTCGTAATCGAGAAGAGCGTTGAAGCGATCGAGTATGCGAAGGAGAGGGGATTGATCGTTGAATTCGGCGCAGAAGATGCGTCTCGTGCAGACCTCGAATTCGTTGTTTCGCTTTTAAAAGCTGGAGAAGAGGCGAATGCAGACAGGTTGACTTTCGCAGACACTGTTGGAGTCCTAACGCCTGAGAGAACTGCGGAAGTTATTAAGAGGCTTAAGAAAGAGCTGAAGAAACCGATTGCGATCCACTGTCACGACGACTTCGGGCTTGCGACTGCAAACACGATCCAGGCGGTGATAAACGGAGCAAACGAGTTCCATGCGACGATCAACGGCATCGGGGAAAGAGCTGGAAACGCAGCGTTGGAAGAGATCACCATGGCTCTTGAGTTCCTATACGGACTAAAGCTCGAGATAAACAAGGAAAGGCTTTATCCGACTTCTAAGCTCGTGGAGAAGTTCACGAGGGTCGTTGTTCCACCAAACAAGCCGATAGTTGGAGACAACGCCTTTACGCACGAAAGTGGAATTCACACGTCTGCGCTCTTGAAAGACTCCCGAACCTACGAGCCGATCTCCCCGGAGATAATAGGGAGGAAGCGGGTAATAGTCTTGGGCAAGCACACGGGGAGGGCAAGCGTAGAAGCTATTCTCAAGGAGCTCGGCTACTCTGCAACTCCGCAACAGTTGGAAGAGATCTTAGCAAGAATAAAGGATCTCGGGGACAGGGGAAAAAGGGTGACGGATGCGGACGTTAAAGCGATAATCGAGACAGTCCTTCAGATAAAGAGCGAGAAGAAAGTCAAGCTTGAGGACTTCGCAATCGTAACTGGGAAGAACACGACGCCGATGGCGAGTGTAAAGCTACGGATAAATGGGGAGGAGAAGATCGAAACCGCAATAGGAGTTGGTCCTGTCGATGCAGCGATAAATGCGATAAGGAAGGCTATTAAAAGCTACGCAGACGTGAAGCTCGTGAGCTACAGTGTTGAGGCGATCACAGGCGGAACCGATGCCCTTGTTGACGTAGTGGTTCAGCTCAAACGTGGCAACAAAATCGTCACCGCTCGTGGCGCAAGAGCGGACATCGTCATGGCGTCGGTTGAGGCGTTCGTTGAAGGTCTCAACATGCTAATTTAATGTTTATTCCTTAAATTTATTTTGGAGCAAAATTTAAATTTTGCACGCAACGCATCCCTTAGGTGATCGCAATGGCTGAAAACGTTATACTCGTGGGCAAAAAGCCTGTGATGAACTACGTCTTAGCGACGCTTACACAACTCAACGAGGGTGCAAAAGAGGTGACTGTGAAAGCCCGTGGGAAAGCGATAAGCAGAGCGGTCGACGTCGTGGAGATAGTGAAGAACAGATTCGTCCCAGGGCTGAAGCTGAAGAGCATAAAGATCGACACCGAGGAGCTTGAGTCCCAAGACGGGAAGAAGATAAACGTTTCCACGATTGAGATAACGGTCGAAAAGTGAGGGAAAAATTTTTTAATTTTTTGTTCGTGCTTAGCTCGTGAAAGTCGGCTACTTCTGCACGTTCACTCCGAAGGAGCTTATTCACTCCGCAGGGTTCCTTCCGTTTCGGGTATTCGCAACAAGGAAACCGATAAGCTTGGCTTCGGCTTACATCCAAAGTTACGCATGCTCGCAGGCAAGGGGGGCGCTTGAAGTTGCGATGAGCGACGAATTCCACGGTTTTGTCTTCACCCGCAGTTGCGACACCTTGATGCGCTTGACGGACATCCTCGAATTCTTGGGGAAAAGGGTTTACAACATCGAGTTTCCCACGAAGATCGGGAACGTCGACTACTACGTTCAAGAGTTGAAAGACTTTTGCAAAGCGCTCGAGAGCTGGGGCGGAGAAATAAGCTTTGAGAGGGTCATGGAGAGCTTAGAGCTATACAGAGAGCTTGAGGAGAAGCTGGCAAAGCTCTTCGAAATCCGTGCTGATTATGAGACTGCAATAAAAGTCCAGCAGATCGAAGTTCGAGATGCGATAAAGCTCGTGGAGAAAAAGATTGCAGAGGCGAAGAAAGAGAATGCGCCAAAAATTCTGCTCACCGGGAGCGTTTGCCCCTATCCAGAGATCTACGAGATCTTTAGAAATGCGGGTTTTGCAATAAAGGACGATCTCTGCACGGGCAGAAGGTTTTTTGAGTTCAAGTATCCAAACTTCGAGCCCCAGGACTTGGATTCTGCGCTGAGGTTTTTGGCGGAGAAATACTTTGCAAAAGCGCCGTGCCCAACGAAGCACTACAGCAATGATTACAGGTTCGAGTATCTCCTAAGGCTTGCAGAAGACTGCACCGCAGTTGTTTTTCTGCTCGTGAAATTCTGTGAACCGCATTTCTTTGACTTCCCCCAGCTGAAGGAGAAGCTTGAAGAAATGGGAAAGAAGGTAGCTCTAATCGAGCTCGAATTCCCAGTGGCTTCGACAGAGCAAATAAGGACGAGGGTCGAGGCTTTGAAAGAGGTGATCGAATGAGGAGGCTGAAAATTGCAGAGAAGATGCGCAACCTTATGGCTGGCTACTACATGCTTGGGCACGACGCAAAGGTGAGGGCTTGGGTTACGAGTGGTGCTCCGGTGGAGATTCTATATGCGATGGATGTCTACCCAGTTTATCCCGAGAACCACGGAGCCTTGATCGGCGCTGCGAAACTCGGCTCCTATTACTCGGAGTTTGCAGAAAAAAATGGGTTTTCGAGAGATCTTTGCTCTTATGCGAGGTGCGACATAGGTTGCGTTTTCGCAGGCACAAGCCCTATTGGCGGGTTGCCAAAACCGAGCTTCTTATTTGCCTGCAACAACATCTGCAACACCGTGGTAAAGTGGTATGAAGTCCTGAGCAGAATTTTCAAGGTTCCGCTCTTCGTTTTGGATATGCCGTTCATAAGGAAGGAGCTGAAAGAGTCTCATCTTCGCTATGTGGAGGATCAGCTACTGGACTTCATAAAATTCGTTGAGAAGATAACGGGGACACAGATGGATGACTCAAAGCTAAGGGAAGTTGGCATGAAGTCCGTTGAAGCTGTCAAGCTTTACGGAGAATGCCTCAGAATGGCTAAAAACAAGCCTTCGCCAATGACGTGTTTCGATGCGTTCATAAACATGGCTCCGATTGTCTGTCTCCGGGGCACAGACTATGCGGTATCGTTTTACAAGGAAATGAAGGAGGAGCTCGAAGATAGGGTTAAGAACGGGATTTCTGCGATCGAAAACGAGAAATTCCGCCTTCTCTGGGACAACATACCCGTGTGGTATAGGCTGAGATGGTTCAGCGAGTTCTTTGAAAGCAAAAACGCCTGCCTCGTTGCAGACACATACACGAACGCTTGGACAGGGTTTAGCGAGATCAGGAGCTCAGATTTGATTTCGAGTCTTGCGGAGGTTTACACGGTTTCTTATCTGAACATAGGGATCGATAGGATGGCAGAGATAATAAATGGGCTCATTGAGTTCTACGAAGTCGATGGCGTTGTGATGCACTCGAACAGAAGCTGTAAGCCGTATTCGTTTGGACAATACGAGATCCAGAAGAAGCTGAGCGTTCCTTCGGTGATCATCGAAGCGGACATGGTCGATGAGAGGGCGTTCAGCGAGGCGCAAATTGCGAATAGGCTTGAAGCCTTTTTGGAGATGCTATGATCTCCGCTGGAATCGATATCGGCTCTTTAACTGCGAAGTGCGTTCTTCTCAGCGATTCAAAGATCTTAGCGCACAAGGTGATGAGGGTTAAGCCGAAGATCGAAGAGACTGCGAGGGAAGTGTTCGAAGAGACGCTGAAGATCGCAGAAGTGCGAAGAGAAGATGTGACAAGGATCTTTGCGACTGGCTATGGAAGATCGAGGGTTGACTTCGCCGACAAGGCGATCACCGAGATAACTTGCCACGCTGTTGGGGCGAGCTTCTTGATTCCAAGCGTTAGAACTGTCATTGACATAGGTGGACAAGACAGCAAGGTCATTGCGGTGGAGAACGGCAAAGTTGTCGACTTCGTAATGAACGACAAGTGCTCCGCAGGAACTGGCAGGTTCTTGGAGGTTATGGCGAACGCATTGCACCTCACCCTCGAAGAGCTTGGAACGATTGCGATGAGGGCGGAGAAGAAGATAACGATCTCCTCAACTTGCACCGTTTTTGCGGAATCAGAAGTGATAAGCTATTTATCCGCCGGGGAGAAGATCGAGGAAATTGTTGCTGGAATTTGCGATGCGATTGCGAGCAGAATCGTAGGAATGGCGACGAGGGTTGGGGTTAAAGAGGACGTGGTTTTAACTGGAGGAGTTGCGAAGAACCTGGGGGTTAAAAAAGCCATAGAGGAAAAACTCGGGATCTCTGTAAAGGTTCCGGAGGAACCGCAGATCGTTGGCGCCTTAGGCGCTGCGGTCCTGGCGAGTAGGGAAAGGGCTTGAGCTTAAGAGTTGGGATAAAGTTAATTAATTTTATGCAGACAAACTCCTATGAGGTTCAAAGAGTTCGCTGAGTTCTGCGAGAGCATCGAAAAAATATCCTCGACTCTCGAGCTAACCGCAAGAATTGCGGACTTCTTAAGGAAAATCGAGGATAACGAAGATCTATACAACGTCGTCCTTTTCATAATGGGCAAGATCTACCCACCCTGGGATGAAAGAGAGCTCGGTGTAGGCATTGGCTTGCTATACGAAGCGCTCGAGAACGTGAGCGGGAAGAAAAAGGGAGAAATAGAGGACATGGTTCGAGAACTCGGAGATCTTGGGTTGGTCAGCGAGAGACTCATACAAGAGAGAAGGATGCTCACGCTCGAGTTCGAGGAGTTGACGATAAAAAGGCTGAGGGAGATTCTCGATGAGATCGCAGAGTCAAGCGGGGAGGGGAGCAGAAAAAAGAAGATCTTGCTTCTCACCGGACTTTACGGACAAACGACGCAACTCGAGGCGAAGTTCGTAACGAGGTTGATAATGAACGAGATGCGCTTGGGCGTTGGCGAGGGGATCGTGAGGGATGCGATCGCAAAGGCGTTTGGAGTCGACGAGGAGCTCGTTGAAAGGGCGTATATGATCACGAACGACCTCGGAAAAGTCGCTGTTACCGCAAAAACGAGCGGGGAGCAAGGACTGAAGGCGATGAAAGTCGAAGTTGGGATTCCTGTTAGAATGATGCTTGCACAGGTTGCAGAAAGCTTTGATGAAGCGATAGAAAACGGAAACGTTGCAATAGAATGGAAGTTCGACGGGAGCAGAGTTCAAATACACTGGGATGGAAAAGCTCCGAAAATCTATTCAAGAAGGCTCGAAAACGTAACAAACGCTTTGCCGGAGATTGCGGAAGAGGTGAAGAGGTGCGTCAAGCCTTCGGTTATTCTCGATGGCGAAGTGATTGCGGTTAAAGATGGGAAGCCGATGCCTTTCCAGCAAGTGCTCCGAAGATTTAGAAGGAAGCACGAGGTCTCGAAGATGATGGAAAAAATCCCGCTACAGCTCTACGTTTTCGATATCCTCTACGCAAACGGCGAAGTGATAGACAGATCGCTTGAGGAGAGAAGAAGAATTCTCAAAGAGTTCGTGAAAGAATCAGAGAAAATAAAGATCGCAGAGCAAGTTGTCAGTCGAGAAAAGGAGCAGGTGGAGAAGATCTTCAACGAAGCTATAAACGCCGGGCATGAGGGAGTCATGCTGAAAAATCCCACCTCGCCCTACGTTCCCGGGAAGAGGGGGAAGCACTGGTTAAAGCTTAAGTCTGTGATGGAAACGCTCGACTTAGTCGTTGTCGGCGGAGAGTGGGGTGAGGGGAAGAGGAGTCATCTGATAAGCTCTTACGAGCTTGCTTGCGTCGACAACACAACGGGAAAACTGCTCAGGGTTGGGAGAGTCGCTACGGGATTTACAGACGAGGATTTAGAGGAGCTCACAGAGCTTTTCAAGCAGATCATAGTTTACAGGGAGGGAAAAATCGTCGAATTCATGCCAAGGTATGTCTTCGAAGTCGCTTATCAGGAGATCCAGAAGAGTCCGAAATACGAGAGTGGTTTCGCATTGAGATTTCCACGCTTCGTTCGACTGAGGGACGACAAAGACGTGAGCGAGGCGGACACAATAAAGAGAGTCGAAGAACTCTACGAATTACAGGCTAAGAAGACCTAAGTTCTGAGCGCAGTTATTATACCATGGCATTTGCAGGCAGTTGCGACGACGATTTTTTCAGCCCTCTCAGCCTCCCTTAGAACTGCCAAGAAGTCTTCCCCTTTTATCGCTCCAATCCCGGGAGCGAGCTGGTGGCTTACGAGAACCTTTGCCTCGTTGCACGCAAATTTTATGAGCTCGAACATTGCGCACGGGCGTTTTATCTTCGTTACAGGGCAAACTTCTGGTGAGGAGCAGTTCTCAACGCAAATTTCGTCTCTGTTGTAGCTCACAACAATACTACCTTTTCCCGCCGAAACAACGACTTTCATCGGAAGCCCAGCCAAGATTTCGTTCACTTTTTCGTTCCATGGCTTAAATCGATGTTTTATCGCTTCCGCTACAACGTGGATCGGTGCGGTCGGGAAGATCCAATCGGGTTTAAGCTTTTCAGCAAACTTCGGCAAATCTTCAGCTCTGGCTTTCACGAACTTGTCCCTGAAAGCTTTTGCAACTTCGCAATCATCGCTCGGATCGAGCACAACAAAATCTCGCTTCTTTGTCAAAAGAAACTCAACCGCCTTTAAGCCAAACCTCCCCCCACCGACCACGATGTCCATGCGACTCAACGACGTAAAGGTTTAAATGCCCTTCTACTTTTTGAGATTCATGGGGACCGTGAAGCCGACTTACATAAAGGTAATAGCGACAGAGCTCCTGAAGAGGTATCCTGAGATGTTTACTTCGAACTTCGACGAGAACAAGAAGCTCGTTTCCCAGCTTACAACCATAAAAAGCAAGACGATACGCAACAGAGTTGCGGGATACATAACGAGGAAGGTAAACAAGGGAATGAAGGGATCGTAATGTTCAAGGGCGTAATTCCCGCTCTTGTAACACCCTTCAGGGAAGACTCCAGCGTAGACTACGAAGGACTGGCTAAGAACTTGGACTACTTGGAGAAGTTCGTAGACGCTTTGGTTCCGTGCGGAACGACTGGCGAAGCTTCGACGCTTAGCTACGAAGAGCACGTCGAAGTCGTGAGATTTGTCGCCGAAACCTCTAAGCTTCCCGTGATCGGTGGCTCTGGATCAAATTCGACGAGGGAAGCAATCTGGCTCACAAAAGAGGTTGAAAAAGCTGGAGCGGAAGCTGCGATGCTTGTAACACCTTACTACAACAAACCAAACGACGCTGGATTGCTCGAGCACTACAAAGCGGTCGCCAAAGAGGTTTCCATACCCCTTATAATCTACAACATCCCCTCGAGAACTGGTATCAACGTCTCAGCGCAGTTGATGGCAAAGATTGCAGAGATAGAGAACGTCGTAGGCGTTAAGGAGGCAAGCGGAAATCTGAAGCAGATATCGGACATAATAAGGCTTGTAAAGAAAAAGGATTTCACAGTTCTCTCGGGCGACGACTTTCTCACGTTGCCAATCCTTGCGATTGGCGGTAAGGGAGTGATAAGCGTAGCAGCGAACGTTGCACCCAAGATGATGAAGGATCTTTACAACGCCTTCGTAGAGGGGAAGATAGCAAAGGCGATCGAAATCCACCAAAAGCTCTCGCCACTCTTCGATGCGCTCTTCATCGACACAAACCCAATTCCAGTGAAGAAGGCGATGGAGCTCCTTGGACTCGCAGCGGGGAAGCCAAGGTTGCCACTTGTAGAGTTGAGCCCAGAGAAGACCGAAAAGCTGAAAGCGGTGATGAAGGAGCTCGGGCTGATTTGATCATCTAAGGTGGATGCAGTCTCCGGAGTAGATTTTTTCCCCGCTCACCACTATCGCTCCATCCTCGCTCAACTCTGCGATCCCTTCGATAACCCTTCCAGGAGTTATGACTTTCACTCTCTTCCCCCTTGTTTCGCAGATCTTTGCGAATCTTTCGAAGATCTCCCGCCACTTTCCTGCAAGGAGGTCGGCGTAGTTTTTTGCGAAGTTCTTTGTCACGTTTTCGAACACCTCTTCCCTTGTCATCGGATAGTAGCTTCTTACGTTGCACGCAAACTCGAATTCGGAGACGTCGTTTTCAACGTTTATCCCAATTCCAACAATAGCCTTATTCTCGAAAAGTTCTCCAAGAATCCCACAGAACTTTTTACCAAAGAGAAGCACATCGTTTGGCCACTTTATCCTCGAATCTTTCACAGCTTCGGCAACTGAGAGCGCTGAGATGAGTGTGAGCTTTGAGACGTTGTAAGCGGGTAGCACGATCGAGAAGTAAAGCCCTCCTCTCTTGCTAACCCAACTCCTTTCGAGCCTTCCTCTCCCGCTTGTTTGTTCTTCCGCAAAGAGTAGAGAGAAGGGTCTTGCAGACTTCGCCTTCTCGTTCGTTGAGTCTACGAGCTCGAAAAAATGGAATTCTTCAAGGAAGGGCAAATTCCTAAAGGCGATTTCTGCGAACTCAAAAGCCTTCTCAATTCCTTTCTCTCCCCTTCTAATCACCAGTCCTGAAAACGATCCCCGCATAGCCCACGACGAAGCTCTTATCTGCGACATCGCCACTCGTTGAGTAGTCAACGAGCTCAGCCTTCGCATTCTTCGCAATCGCATAGTTCATCGCAACCGCTATTGCGCCGTAACCACAAACGCTTGCGTCGATCTCGTAGATCTTTTTGTAATACTTCGCAACGTCCATCGACAAAATTGCGTCGATCACAATTCTATCCCTCTTTCTACACTCAGCATCGCTCAAGTAGTGGTGCATGTCCGAGGATGCGACGACCACGATTTTTCTCCCAGTTCTTTTCTCTGCTTCCAATATCTCCTCCGCAACCTCCTTCGCAGTCTCCTCATCCTGCAACCGCAAACAGATTACGACGATCTTAAAATCCTTGTGTAAAAACTGGAGGAACGGAATTTGGACTTCCCCGCTGTGCTCCTCGATGTGCGCATCCTCGTCTTCCGCAACTATCTTTTTTGGCATCGCCTTTATGAAATCGAGGTCACTCTCAACTTTTCCCAACGGTGTCAACCAAGTTTCCGTAGAAACCGCAACCGGTAAACCGTAACCAGTGTGGTTCGGGCAAACGATCACAAAGGTCTCCGCATCTGGTAGCATCGAGTGAACGATTCCAGCGGTTTTTCCAGAGTAGATGTAGCCAGCATGTGGTGAAACGCAAGCAACGATTCGCTCATCTTTTCTTGGATTCGTGAACTTCCTAAGCATCTGCTCCAAGTTCTCCTTACGAGAAGGGTAAAAACTTCCGGCAACCGCAGGTCTGCGCATGAATGGAGTTGCGTTCAAGGTATTAAACCTTCTCGTAAACAAGCGATTTGCAATGCCTCATGCTTATTTTTTCTCCGAGCTCATTCACGAATTTACAAGCTTGGCAAATCTTCTGCGAAGTCGGTTCTCCGCAAATCTCGCAACGATTTAAATCTATCTGAGGATTCGTTATCTTAAGGCACTCAGAAAGCTTTTCAAGGCTACGGAGTATCGAAATCTTTCTCCCCGGGCGCTCCCTTTCGAACTCGTAGATGAAATCTCTCACAGTCGCCCTCATCGGGAGCTCGCTGTATGGGCATTCGTCGAAGATAAGCTTGTAGCCCTTCAGCATCCCATAGATCACGACTTCTTTCTCGTAGACTTCCCTAAACGGCTTTATCCTCATCACGAGGTTTTCTTGCTCCCGTTGCGGAATGAGCCTTGCGAGTCTGTCGATGTCTGCGTTTATGAAGTTCATGAGTATTGTCTGCGCTTCGTCGTCGAGATTGTGCGCAGTTGCGAGCTTCGTCGCAGAAAGTTCCCTCGCAGTTCTGTTCAACAAATACTTTCTAAAGACTCCGCAGTAAGCACACGGCGATTTCTCGCCAACTTTAACAATCTCATCGAGCGTCGTGCTAAAGTTATCCTTGACGCTCACAACGTAGTGGTCTATCCCCAACTCCTTCGTAACTTTTTTCGCAACCTCCACGGTTTTTTCCCTGTAGTTCGCAATACCCTCGTCGATCGTGATCGCAAAGAACTCCAAGTCTCTTCTTCCACCATAGTTCTCGATTAAAAACTGTGTAAGCGTAACGCTATCCTTCCCCCCGCTCAAAGCGATTGCAACAGCATCACCACTCTCGATCATCTTGTGCTTCTTTATCGTGCTCCTAACCCTTTTTTCGAAGAAGTTTATGAAGTGCTTCTTGCAGAAGTGCTTTCCCGAGTAGCGTTGGAAATAAACAGCGTCCCTGTTGCAGTAAGAGCATTTCATAGCTTCAGATTCTCTTTGCTGTAAACGATCTTCAGATCTCTAACGCCATCGATCTTCCGAACACTTTCCGC
>JAVYQP010000014.1:0-17480 GCA_038731605.1 Archaeoglobaceae archaeon
TGAAAACCGAGGAGTTCTCGTCGTCGAGATAGCCGAAGTGCACAGCCCTCGCTGGGCAAGCCCTTGCGCAAGCTGGTGCTACGTTTTTCTCGAGCCTTGGGAAGCAGGCTATGCATTTCTGCACTATTTTCAAGCTTGGGTTGTAAAACAAGATTTTGTAGGGGCAGGCAGAAATGCATTTCTTGCAACCGTTGCAGACTTCTTCGTCGATAAGAACCGCACCATTTTCGGTTTTGACGATAGCCCCAACTTCACACGCTTCTTTGCAAGCAGGTTTTGAACAGTGGTTGCAGAGTCTTGGCAAATAGAAATGCCAGCTGTTTGGCCATTCCCCTCCCCCGATGTCTTCTTCCCAGTTGAAAGTCCACCGTGGCTTATTCCGTGGGATTACGGGTTTCCCATCTACGATCTTCACCTTGCCCCACTCGTATTCAACCCACGTGTGCAGTTCATCGTCGCTTGGGATCTTCCCAAAAACGAGTTTTCCCTTTTCAAATCCTCCTCCCATCTTCTCCCAGCCCTTAGGGTATCCGAGCCCAGGCATCGTTGAAACGATACACCAGAATTGTCTCTTTTCTTCTTCGCTCCGACTAAGCCAGAGAGTCCAGCAGTTCTCGACGCACGTTGGACAACCATTGCATTTGTTGAGATCGAAAACCCATGCTATCTGCATTTTACCATCACCGCAGAAGGGCGTGGATTCTCAAGTTTTTAAATTTGTCGTGATTATTGAATGCTAAATAAGCAAGTTTGCTCCCATTTGAGTTGGGAGTCAGAAACGTGCTCATGAAACCCCACTGGAAAAGATTTATATTTCAGACATCGATCTCTTCTTGAGGCATGAAGCATTCGAAGAAGTTTAGGGAATACTTCGAAGATATAAAGCCAGTAACCGATGAGGAGCTTGAGGAGCTTTTGAACGACTCCCCGAGAGGCGAAAAGAGGAAGAGCTTAAAAAAAGCGAAAAAAGAGCTTTACAAGGAGTATTAGCGTAAACCTACGAGCTCCTCAAGCGCCTTTTTTTGATCTTTAGCCTTCACAACTCCGCTCGCAAGTAGCACGCCGTCTGCGCCGAGTTCAATTGCTCGAACGTAGTCTTCGTGCCTTGTTATTCCCGCTCCACAGAGGACTCGAACTTCTCTGCAGATTTCCTTCACCGCTCTCACCGCCCCTTCCACAACTTCGGGCTCAGCTTTGCTCACTGCGATGCCAGAGCCGATTAGCTCTGGTGGCTCGATTGCTACGAAGCTTGGCTTCAAAGCTGAAACTGCCTTAGTTGTCGAGACGTTGTTTGTGCAAACTATGGAAACCATCTGAAGTTCCCTTAGCTTTGAAACGCAGAAATCTATGTCTGCAAGCTTCATCCTCTTTTCGGAGTGGTTCAAAAGACTCCCCTTAGCTCCGTATTCCTTGATCATCTCTGCGTTAACCGCTCCTGTGAAAGCACCGAACTCGACAGCATCGATATGTTGCGCAAGAACGTCAATGCTGACTTCTTTTGCCACGATCGGCAAGTCGAGAAAGTTCACAGCAACCGCAATATAAGTCCCGCTTCTTTCTGAAACGTTTTCAGCGATCTTCGCAAGCTCCAAAGCCCTTTTACCGAATCCCTCTCTATAGGCTTTGAGGTTTAGGAAGATCATACGACCACTAAAAGTCCGTCATTATCCTGAACTGATCTGTGTCGGGCTTTAGGAAGTTCATGAATCTCCTAACCGCCCCTTCGACGTCTTTAGCCTTTGTTATTGCCCTCCCAACGATCACAATGTCTGCGCCAGCGGAAATGACTTCGGAGACGTTTTCTGGTCTTATACCTCCTGCAACCGCAACGAGAACCTTGAACTTCTCCTTTATCTCTCTCGCAATCGCCCATGGAGGCTCAGAGCTTTCTGCGTCGATCGCTCTGTGAAGCTCGACAACGTCGGGCAAAACTTCCTTTGAGATGGCTTCCAGTCGAGCAATTGGGTTCTCAACGTTGAGCATATCGACGAAAGCCATGATTCCAGTCTTTTTCGCCTCGTTTATTCCCTTTGCGATCGTGCTAATCGGTGCGAGTCCAGAGATGACAACAGCGTTCGCAGTTGCATCTGAAGCCATTCTTACCTCGAGATTCCCGACGTCGAGCGTTTTGAAGTCGAGGATGAAGAAGGCGTTCGGTTTAATGTCTCTAAGCTTCAGCACGACTTCGCTACCGTATTTCTTCACCAAGGGTGTTCCGATCTCGAAGATTATGTGGTCGCTCTCTGGAATCTGCGACAGTATCGCCATGACTTCCTCGAGATCTGGAATGTCAAAGGCTATCTGCAGATAAGGCGGATCCCAGAGTTTTGTGAGCTTTCTACCAACGAATGGATGTGCACTGCGGTCTTTTTCGTAGAGCATCGTTCCAACGTCGGGGAAGTTGTTCATAGCCCTTTTTATCGCAAGCTTTGTTGCACCGTAGTTGTAGTAGTAGATCTTGTGCTTATTGCTTGCCATAGGATGGATGAAAACGCTCACAATGATCAAGTAATCCTCGGCTCTTTCTTTTGGAATGTATCCTTCCTCGACCGCATCCGCAATTGCCTTCGCAACAGCAGCCTGTGCAACGCCAAAGACGAGCTCAGCTTGCTCCATAGTCTTAACCGTGACCTTTGGCACTATTATCGCTGGGGGCTTCGTTATCAAGTTTGGTCTCAGCACCGCAAGCAAAGGCGTATGCCCTGCGGAGAGATTTGCGAGAGCGTTTGCGAAAGCTACCGCAACTGGGCTGTCTTTTGTTCCTATTAAGAGATCAACATGCGCCACTTCATAACCTTCGCCAATCAAAGCTTCGCCAACACGAAATTCCATGTCGACACTTCGCAACGCTGTAATAAACTTTTTGTTCAAAGCGCAGTTTGATTGTGAAACAGATAATAGTTTACTTCGTTGGAATCGCTGGATCGGGGAAAACTTATCTCACCAAAGCTTTCTCAGACTGGCTCGATTCAAGGCGTGTGGATCACTTAACGATAAACCTCGATCCCGGAGCGGATTACGTTCCCTACTCTGCGGACATCGACGTAAGGGAGTGGTTCACACTTGAGGACGTGATGCAAAAATACAACGTTGGTCCCAACGGGGCGCAGATAATTTGCTCCGACCTCCTCGTAACCCTATTGGACGATATAAAGTTCGAACTCGACCTCTCAAACCCGAGCTTCGTCCTAATCGACACCCCTGGACAGATGGAGATTTTCACACTAAGAGAAAGTAGCAAGGTCATTATCGAGGCTTTGGGTAAGGAAAGAAGTGCGATGGTGTTCCTCTTCGATCCAGTTGTATCCAAAACTCCGCTTGGATTCCTCTCCCAGCTGTTCATGGCAAATTCCGCAATCTTTCGCCTTGAAATCCCGCAGATAAACGTTCTCTCGAAATGCGACACGTTGAAGGAAGAGGAGCTCGAAACAATCTTGCGCTGGAGCCAGGACGTGGATTACTTGGGAACTTTTCTTGAGAAAAAAACTCTCAGCCTTGAGCTTTTCCGAGCTCTAAAGGATTCTGGATTCTTCAGACCCCTTATCCCAGTCTCAGCGATGAACGGCTATGGACTTGAGGACGTTTACGATGGTTTGCAAGAATTCTTCTACGGTGGTGAAGATATAGAAAGAATTATATTTTAGCCTTCAACTGCTTTCCGACGATCTCGTCGAAGATTGCAAGGAACTTCTCTTCGCTACCAAACGGAATTAGAGCTCCAGCTGCAACGCTGTGCCCACCGCCACTACCGCCAACCGCTTCGGAAGCGGTCTTGATGGCTTTGCTCAAGTTCAACCCCATGTCGACGAGTCGATAATTCGCCCTCGCCGAAACCTTTACACCATTGTCGCTTTCGGCAAACGCAACTATCGGCTTCTTTGGATTTTTCACAAGACTCATCCCCGCTATGATTCCGACAATCGTATCCCTTATCTCCTTCCCAGCGTGGAAATACTGCACGTTCTTCAACTCCCTTATCCCTATCTCTTCAACAAAACGAAGCCCATCGGCGATGTTCTTTCTGTGGTTTTGCAACAACGTCTTAGCCCTACTAAAAGCCTTTTCATCGCCAAAGCATACGCCAACGCCAATATCTGCTTCTCCGTATCTCGCAGTTGCGTTCAAAAGCGTCGAGAACTCCATTGCATCCCTCTTCTCGCAACCCTCTGGTTGGTGCAGAAGGACGTAACACTCACCTGCGATCCTCTTTATCTCATCGTATCCGAGCCCGAAGTCCATGCAATGCTTTACAAGGGCAGAAACGACCTTTCTCTTCTCGTTTCTTGCGATCTCAATCCACTTCTTCCACGGATCGACTCCAATCGACGCCAAAAACTTCAAACTGCCGTTCTCATCTCCGGTGATCCCGGGGATAATTGGGTCGGTGTTGTATTCGAGCATTTTTGCAATAGGTCTCGTCTGCTTCCCGAAAAACCTAATATCCCGCTGAACTTCAACGATGTCCCCACTCAAAAATTCCACAAGCCTTCTGTTGAATCCAACAAGTTTCCCAAACCTTGAATCTTGCAAATCTCCGACCGCACCAACGATTGCAAGCTCAGCAAGCCTTGGGTTAGAGGATAAGCGGTTTGCGACCATAAGCGTAGCAACCGCACCTGACATCTCAACGCTACCGTCGATGCCGAAGTCGTGGGGATTCAGCTGTCTTTCGCAACTTTTCTCCGGGACATGGTGATCCGTGATTATAAAATCGATGCCCTCGAGAGAGCTGAGCTGACCGCTTCCAAGATCCGTGAACCAGATGAATTTGTTCTCATCCTTTATCTTCTCGATCTCCACTTTTTCAAGCTGTTTCACAAATTTCAATCTCGCTTCGATCCCAAAGTCGTCGAGGGCTTTCTTCGCAATCGCTCCAGAGGTTATGCCGTCCGCATCGATGTGCGTGACAATGAGAACTTCTCTCTGCTTTTTGACGATCTCAGCGAGTTCTGATGCTCTTGCGAACAGCTCTTTCACAAAAATACTCGGATGGGAAATTAAAAAATTTGCGCAGTCGTAGCGAGTGGATCACGTAAAACAAACGAAAAACTTAAATTACCTCTTGCTAAAGTGTGTGATGATGGATGCGAAGTTCTTAGAAGAAGCTTTTAAGAACGCAAAAGCGTTGAACGAGTTCTTCTTGACTTTGATAGATCCGAAGACCTACTTTAGGGATCTCAAAGATGAGGAGATCGAGGAGTTTTATCGCAGTAGTTTAAAGCTCGTCCTCGACCTCAACAAAGCCTACTGGGGTTTCGTCTTTGAGTTTACACAGGCTTTGGCGAAAGGTGGAGGCGAAGAGGTCATAAAGGTCGTTAACAAGGCGATGGAGAGGTTCGAAACCGCATATGCGGAATACATGAACAACGCAGTCGTTTCAGCTTTTATCAATGCAATCAACAGCACCTATCTGCGAAGCCTTGCGAACGTTCAAAACTTCACGAGCGCTTTACTGCACGCAATGGGGATGGTTTCAAGGAAAGACGTGGTTGCGCTGTCTGAAGCCTACGTCGATCTGAAGGGGGACATAAAGAAGGAGTCGAGAAAGATAAGGGAGGAGATAAGAGTTCTTAGGGAAGAGTTGGAGAAGCTAAAGGCAAAAGGTGGTCCGAATGTTGGCTGAAATTCTCCGCAACTATAGAAGAGCCTTGAAGCTTGGCGAGTGGTTTTTGAAGAACAACCAAATTTTGCCAATTACTGAAGACAAGCCCTACCTAATTCCAGATGTGAAGATCGGTGCAACGCCAAGGGTCGAGATCTCTTCGGACGACGGCGTGAAGCTCTTCCGTTATGAGCCAAGGACCGAAAAGCAGTTTGAAACTCCTTTGCTCATAGTCTACGCCTTGATCAACAAACCCTACATCCTCGACCTCACCCCACAGAGAAGCGTTGTTAGAAAACTGCTCGACGCTGGGTTCAACGTTTACATGCTACGCTGGGGGGATGCAACGATTGCAGATCAGTTCTCGCTCGACAGCTACATCGACATCTTCCTTTACGATTTCGTAGAAGACGTGAAGAGCGATGCGAACGCCGAAAAAGTTTCGATCCTTGGATACTGCATGGGTGGCGGAATGAGTGCGATCTACACTGCGCTATACCCAGAGAACGTTCGAAACATACTCTTCTTAGCCTCTACGCTCTACTTCGATAAAAAGATGGGTGGACTTGTAGCTCTGTCTGACAAGCGGTTTTTCAACCCAGAAGAAGTTGTTGCACCGTTTGGTTACGTCCCCTCTTGGTTCTTGACAGAGCGATTCAAGATTCTCGAACCCTGGGGCAACTACGTTGGGAAATACATAAATTTGTTCCTCAACGCCGAAGACGAGAGCTTTGTCGACGACTTCTTTAGGATGGAACGCTGGATCCACGACGGTGTGAACGTTGCCCCCGGAGCTTATGTGAGATACAACCAAGAGCTCTACCAGAACAACGCCTTGGCTGAAGGAAAGCTATACATAAAGGGAAAACGTGTCGATCCGAAGCGGATCACGATGCCCACCGCAGCGATAGTTGGGCTGAGAGACCACTTAGCCCCACCGGAGTGCACGCTGAAGTTCTTGGACTACATAGGGAGCAAAGACAAAGCGGTGTTCAAGGCGGACGTTGGTCACGTTGGGCTCGTTGTTTCCCGCAGGGGAATGGCTCTCTGGGACGAAGTTGCGAAATGGCTCTCGCAGAGAAGCGGAGAACTAAAGAAGACGAAAGAGATCTGAATGTTCAAGCCAAAGGCGATCGCAATTGACATCGACGGAACTTTGACGGATAGAAGACGGGCGATAAACTGCAGAGCGGTCGAAGCTTTGAGGAAGCTAAGGATCCCAGTGATACTCGCTACTGGAAACGTCTCTTGCTTCGCAAGGGCAATTGCGAAGGCAATCGGCGTCTCAGACATCGTGATCTGCGAAAACGGCGGAGTAGTTCGATTCAGTTACGACGGAGAAGACATCGTTCTCGGGAACAAGGAGAAGTGCATTAGGGCACTGGAAGAGCTCAAAAAGCACTTCCCCATCGAGCTACTCGACTTCGAGTTCAGAAAGTCCGAGGTATGCATGCGCAGAACCTTCGACATCCAGAAGGCACGGGAGATTTTGAAGGGGTTCGATGTTAAGCTTTTGGACTCCAACTTCGCCTACCACATCGCAGACAGCGCAGTGAGCAAGGGAAGGGCTTTGAAGTTCATCGCCGAGCGCATTGGAATTGATGCGAGGGAATTCGCAGTTATTGGCGACTCGGAGAACGACATCGAGATGTTCGAAGTTGCAGGCTTTAGGGTTGCGGTTGCGAACGCAGATACTAAACTAAAGGAGATTGCAGATCTAATCACGCCGTCGAACGATGGCGATGGAGTCGTTGAGGCTCTCGAATTCCTTGGTTTAATTTAGCGGTCAGCAAGTCCATCTCAGTCCTTTTTCCAGTGAGTATTTCGAGAGCTTCAAATATTTCCCTTGCAATAATCTGTGAAGGCTTCGCATCTTTCTTCAGCCTAACGTTCCTGCAGAAATCGTCGACATAAACGAAGAACTCTTCTCCTTCGAACTCGAAACTCGCAAGCTCGTCCCCTTTTTTAAGGATTGAGAAGGGGTAGATTTTGCAAGCGATCGGCTTTGAATCCCCGAGGGAGCAAAGGGTTCCGACTTGGAAGGGGCAATATTTTCCAATCTTTTTTATGAAAAATCTCCCAGCTTTTTCCTCCACAAAACCAGTTTGCCTTAGCTTCAAGAACTCGTAAGCCCGCAACCTCACTCTGTATTGCGTGCAACAAACGCCACAAGCTTCGCAGTGCCATGAAGATACGAGTCTCCATGGCACATGCATAAAAGAGGTTTGAAATTGCTTAAATAATTTTTCAGCCGTATCCCACGGGTTTTGCGGACACCTTTATCTTTTCCGCCCTCATTCTTTCTTCGAACCTTTCGTAGAAGCTCAGCATCGTCTCGCTTACGCTTGGTTTAATCTTCTTGATCGCATCATAGAAGTGTCTCATCTCGACTTTTTCTGCGTTTGGATTCTCTCTGAGCGCAAGCATAACCGCTTCCCTGCATATCGCCTCAATGTCTGCGCCCACGTAGCCTTCGGTCATCTCTGCGAGCTCGTTCAAGTCAACATCCTCCGCCAAGGGCATGTTCCTCGTGTGGATTTTGAAGATCGCAAGCCTACTCTTCTTGTCGGGGGGTCTAACGTAAACAAGCCTGTCGAATCTCCCAGGTCTTAGCAGAGCTGGATCCAAGATGTCTGGGCGATTCGTCGCTGCGATAACAACAACGCCCTGAAGCTCTTCAAGTCCATCCATTTCTATGAGGAGCTGGTTTAGGACTCTTTCCACAGCTCTACTGCCCTCGTCAATTCCACGAGTCTGTGCGATTGCATCGATCTCGTCGAAGAAGATTATGCAAGGTGCAACTTGCCTCGCTTTTCTGAAGATCTTTCTCACCGCTTTCTCGCTCTCTCCGAGCCACTTACTTAAGAGCTCTCCACCTTTTACGCTTATGAAGTTCGCCTCACTCTCGTTCGCAACCGCCTTAGCGATGAGCGTTTTTCCTGTGCCAGGAGGTCCGTAGAGCAGAATGCCCTTCGGCGGTTTTATGCCGAAACGCTTGAACTTCTCCGGATACTTCAAAGGCCACTCGACCGCTTCGATTATCTCTCTTTTCACATCTTCAAGCCCGCCAACGTCTTCCCAAGTAACTTTTGGAATCTCTACGAGCACTTCTCTCATCGCAGATGGTTCTATTTCTTTCAAAGCCTCGACGAAGTCTTCCCACTTGACCCTGATCGACTCAAGAACCTCCATCGGAATCTCATCCGCCTCCAAGTCTATCTTTGGTAAGTATCTTCGCAACGCCTTCATCGCCGCTTCCTTGCAAAACGCTTCAATGTCTGCACCTACGAAGCCATGCGTCTGATCTGCGAGCTTTCTGAGCATCGCTCTTGTTATTTCAGATTCCACCTCGCTTATAAGCTCAGTGTTGAGCAAAGATTTAACGACCTTCTCGACATCTTGCTCGTTTTCGAGCTTCTTCACTTCCTCGATCACGAAGTCGATGTCTTTTAGGGCTTTCACATCATCGATGTTCCTCTTTACTTTCTCCAACGCCTCGAGAACGAACTCTCTGAGATACTTTGGCTCGATTGGCATGTTCCTTGTGTGTATCTGTAAGATTTCGAACCTACCCTCTCTGTCCGGAACACCGATCTCGATTTCTCTGTCGAATCTCCCCGGTCTTCGCAACGCTGGATCGACTGCGTCTATTCTGTTGGTTGCTCCAATGACTATAACTTGTCCTCTCTCCTCCAAGCCATCCATCAAAGTCAATAGCTGTGCGACAACTCTGCGCTCAACTTCTCCAGTCACCTCTTCCCTCTTTGGAGCGATCGAATCGATTTCGTCGATGAATATTATGCTTGGAGCGTTTTGCTTCGCCTCCTCGAATATTTCTCTGAGTCTTTGCTCAGATTCGCCGTAGAACTTGCTCATTATCTCTGGACCATTGATCGTGAAAAAGCTTGCTCCGATCTCGTTCGCAACCGCCTTAGCGATGAGCGTTTTTCCTGTGCCAGGAGGTCCGTAGAGCAGAACTCCCTTCGGTGGCTCGATGCCAAGTTTTTCGAATAGCTCAGGATGCTTTAAAGGAAGCTCTATTATCTCTCTAACTTTCTGCAGTTCGTCCTTCAGTCCTCCGATATCCTCATAGGTAACGCCGTGTTTCCCGATTCTCTCAAGACCCTTTACGGGGTGGTCACGGTAGATGACCTTTGTGAAGTCGTCGATGATCACGGGTCCCTTGGGTTCGGTTTTTATCGCTACAAAAACGATCGCTTGGCTTTGTTGACCAAATCTCCCAAACCCCGTTATTGCGGGAGAACCTATGAGCGGTATAAAGTCTCCTTCAACAAGGGGGCGTTTCAAGAACTGGTGCTTAAGATACTCTCCCGGGTCTATGCCGTAGACACGCATCTCGATCTTTTTCGTTGGAGCTAAAACGACAACTTTTGCGCTCTCGTAATTGGTTCTCCTTATCTTGACGATGTCCCCGACTCCAACGCCAGCGTTCTCTCGTGTGAAATGGTCTATTCGGATTATGTTCTTCCCCCAATCTCTCTTCGGGGATCTCCAAACCTTTGCAACAGTCTTCCTTTTCCCCTCTATCTCTATGACATCCCCGGGGGAGATTTGAAGCTTCATCATTGCATCTGGATCGAGTCTTGCAATACCTCTTCCTGAGTCGCTTGGATAAGCTTGATTGACCTTGAGCATTAACTCCATACCACCACCTAAAACAATTTTTATTTTGAGGATAAAAAGACTTTGGTGGTTGGATGAAGGTTGCAATATTCGATGCCTTCAACGGAGCAAGCGGAGACATGATAATCGCATCCTTGCTCGATGTAACGCTGAAGGAGCAAGATCTAAGGAAGGTTGTGCAAGCTTTTTCGCTCGAGCTTAGCTTCGAGATAAAAGAAGTAAGAAAGAGAGGTATAGTTGCGAAGAGGGTTGAAGTTGAGGAGAAGCGGAAAGAAAGAGAATTCATCGAGATCCTTGAGGTCTTGGAAAAAGCAGACATCGATGCGAAAGTCAGAGAGGATGCGAAGAGGATATTCGAGATCCTTGCCAAAGCCGAAGGAGCTGTTCACGGCAGAGATTATAGATCTGCGGTGTTCCACGAAGTTGGGAGCGATGATGCGATCTTTGACGTTGTTTGTTCTGTAATAGGCATACGTAGACTTTTAGACCACGGTTACAGAATCTTCGCAAATCCGATAAGGCTCGGTAGCGGATTTGTCGCAACTTCGCATGGAACGCTTCCAATTCCAACTCCTGCTGTGCTCGAAATACTGAAAAATTCCAAGCTCGAAGTTCTATTCGAGGGTAAAGGAGAGCTTTTGACACCAACCGCAACTGCGATTCTCAGCTACTACTGCGAAGGGGTATTTAGGCACCCGTTGAAGGTTGAGAGCGTTTCCTACGGAGCGGGAAGCTATGAAACAGAGGTTCCGAACGTTCTTAGATTGATCCTCGGATTTTCTGAGCTTAGCGACAGCATTGCGGTTCTCGAAACTGTAGTCGACGATCTAAGCGCCGAAGAGCTTGGATTTGCCTTGGAGAAGCTGAGAGAGATTAGCCTTGATGTGATTGCAGTCCCAGTTGTTGGAAAGAAGTCGAGAAGTGCAACACTAATAAAACTTATCACCAAGCTTGAAAGCGCAGAAGATATGGCTTTGAAGCTCATGAAAGAAACTGGTAGCTTAGGAGTTAGAATAATCCCAGTCTACCACCGCATGGTTGCCGACAGGGAGATCAAGGAGAGGGAAGTTCTCTTAGAGGGCAGGAAGTTCAAAGTTAGGTTTAAGGTCTCAAAAACCCTCGGAACTGTGAAGCCTGAGTTCGAAGACGTTGCAAAAATTGCCAAAGAGCTCGATATGCCGATATTCAAGGTTTATAGACTGTTAAGGTGCGACGATGTTCATACCAAGCGGGAGTAAGTGTATCGACTCTTTACTCGGCGGAGGAATCGAAACTGGAACGATCACGCAACTATACGGAGCAAGTGGCACGGGAAAGACGACACTTTGTCTAATGTTTGCAAAAAACGCTTCGAAACAATACAAAGTAGCCTACATCGACACCGAGGGACTTTCGGCGGAGAGAGTGAAGCAGATCTTTCAAGAGATCTCGCTCTTCTCCAACGTCTTCGTTTACGAAGTTTTTACCTTCAGGCAACAAGGAACTGCGCTCAAAGAGGCGGAGAAGCTCTGCAAGGAAGAGAACGTTAAGCTGATCATCGTCGATAGCTTCACTTCGCTTTACAGAAGCGAGCTTGAGGACGAAGAAAGGCAGTTGAAGGTTAAGAGGGAGCTAACAGCCCAACTCACGTTCCTCCTCGGCTTAGCGAGAAAGCTCGATCTTGCTGTGTTGATCACGAACCAGATGTTCACCGACGTCAAAACAGGGCTCGACAGACCATTGGGTGGGACGAGTATCGATCACCTTTCCAAGACGGTCGTATTCCTCGAACGCATCGGCTCTTTGCGAAGAGCTACGCTGATGAAGCACAGGTTCAAAAAAGAGGGTGAAAGTTGCGAGTTCGTGATCACAAACAGTGGGATTGAACCTTAGCGGAGCAGAGGTAAGTGCCCAGTTACTTTGTCGATCTTTTTACTCTCATCCGGACCAATTGCGATGGCTGTTATCGTTCCCGGCGGGATCTCTGTTAATCCAGCGTCTTCGACGATTGCTGTAACCAAGTTCTCCTTTTCAGCCTTGAACTTTATCCCAAGGAGTTCTTCAAGACTCCCAACCTTCAAAACAACTTTTTTCTGCCCTTCTCTGAGCCAAATGTCCCTCTTTTCCTTGTCGCTCTTAAGAAACCCTAAGATGCTTGCATGCGCAACCTGAACCGCGAGTTTACCACGGGATAAGTTTAAATCGTCTCGGACCACTATGACTTGCTTATACTCCATCCTCCTCCCCAAAGCCGAAGGCTCGAAGCTCTTCATCGGTCACCGCTTTGGATCTGTTAAGCCACTTGCTCGCAATCTCGGCTCCTTTGCCCTCATCGAAATCGTCGATCGTTATCTTTTCCCCGTCAAAGGATACCTTGTCCATTGGAATTGCGATGAACTTATCGAAGACTTTTACGATGAGGTGGTTTTCGAAAACGTCGATGCTTTCTCCGTATTCTCTGCCGTTCTTATAGACGAATCTACATATGAGGTCCATGCTCCTCATGAGCTCAGATTTTTTAAAACTTTACGCTCGAAACCTTGGATCGCAACAACACTACCTTTTCAGCCTCCTCTTTCTTATGAAGCCACTGATCTCTTCGTCGGACTTAAAAGTTCCTACAGTTGATATGCCGTCCGAATCGTTCAGTTTCTCAACTTTTTTCTCAACCTCCTCTTTCACCTTCTTCCTTTTCCTGAGACGTTCAGCGTTCGTGTCAACTTCGCTCATCCAGAGAAATTTCCACGATAATATAAAGATTTTTCGATCCAAATTGGTCAAGCATCGTTTTCTTGGGAAAAGTTTATTTTACTCTTCACTTTCGCTCTTGCATGAAGCTTCTGCTGATTCACGCAGACTACATCGAATACGAGGTAAAAGAGAGAACGAAGCTCGCAGAAGATTTTGAAGGGAAAGGCGATCGTGTTGAGGAAGTCCTTGTTGCGTTCACCTCTGTTGAAAAAGGAGACAACGAGGAGATTGCAAGCAAGGCTGTGGAGGAGATTTTAGATGTCGCAAGAAAAGTCGACGCAAAAAGGATTCTTTTGTATCCCTATGCTCATCTGTCCTCAAACCTTGCAGATTCCGAGACTGCTATCTCCCTTCTCAAGATGATGGAATCGGAGATCGCAAAGGAGTTCGAAGTGAAAAGAGCCCCTTTCGGATGGTATAAGGCTTTCAGACTTTCGTGCAAGGGGCATCCCTTGAGCGAGCTTTCGAGGGAAATAAGTGCGGAAGCGGACGTCACAAAAGCTCTTAGAGATGAAAAGAAGGTCAAGAGTTATTGGTTCATTCTTAAACCGGATGGAGAACTCGTTGAAGTGGAGAAGTTTAGCTTCGAGGGATACGAGAACCTTAGAAAATTCGCAAAATACGAGATGGAAAAGCGCAGAGCTGTCGATGCGGTTCCAGCACACGTGGAGTTCATGAGAAAACTTGAAATCGCAGACTACGAAGAGGCGAGCGATTCTGGGCACATAAGATACTACCCAAAGGGCAGACTCATAAAGAGCCTGCTCGAGCGCTTTATAACGGAGAAGTGCGTTGAATACGGAGCAATGGAGGTCGAAACACCGATAATCTACGACAGAAATCACCCCACTTTACGCAGATACCTTGAGAGGTTCCCAGCGAGACAATACATCGTTGAAGGTGACAAAAGAGAGTTTTTCATGAGATTCGCAGCGTGTTTTGGGCAATTCTTAATGCTCTCGGATGCGACGATATCCCACAGGAATCTGCCTCTTCGGATCTACGAGCTAACCCGCTATTCCTTCCGCAAGGAGCAACGTGGAGAGCTCGTTGGCTTGCGAAGGCTCAGAGCTTTTACGATGCCCGACATGCACACGATCGTAAAAGACATGAATCAGGCGATGGAGGAGTTCTTATCCCAATACAAGCTATCAGTGGAGGTTCTGAGGCAAATAGGCATCGAGCCCGAGGATTACGAGGTTGCGATAAGGGTGACGAGAGACTTCTATGAGCAGAACAAGGAGTTTTTGCAGAAGATTGCGAACGTTCTCGGAAAACCAATTCTGCTGGAGATGTGGGACGAACGCTTCTTCTACTTCGTTCTAAAGTTTGAGTTCAACTTCGTGGACTCGCTTGAGAAAGCTTCTGCGCTTTCAACTGTGCAGATCGACGTTGAGAACGCTGAAAGATACGGCATCGAGTTCGTCGATTCGAATGGTGAGAGAAGGCGTCCGCTAATACTCCACTGCTCGGTCAGTGGTGCGGTTGAGAGAGTTATCTATGCGTTGCTCGAAAAAGCCAAGTTCGCAATAGAGAAGGGCAAATTGCCCATGCTCCCCGTGTGGCTATCGCCTGTTCAAGTAAGAGTTATTCCTGTGAGCGAGCGATTCCGAGACAAGGCGATCGAAGTTGCGAACAAAATAAGAGCACGAGTAGACGTTGACGACAGAGACGAGACGCTGAACAAGAAGATCAGAGACGCTTCGATGGAGTGGATACCCTACATCGTCGTTCTCGGAGAGAAGGAGATCGAGGAGGGAAAGCTGAGCGTAACTATAAGGAGCGAGTCAACAGCAAAGGAGCAGAAGAGAGTTATGATGACGATCGACGAGCTCAACGAAAGGATAAGGAAAGAGTGCGAGGGTAAACCCTTCTCGCAACTTCCGTTGCCAAAGCTTCTCTCGATGAGGGCTTCGTTCAGGTGAGGTTATGAAAGAATTTGCGAAAACAGCGATTCCGATAGTTTTGGGAGCAATCGCAGGCGTGGTTTCGATGCTCATAACACAGGGAATCAGGGAAAGAGATCCGTTCGGAATAATAGTGCTCGTAATGTTCATCTACGTCCAAAAGTTCCTTTTCCCAAAGCTCGGCATCAAACTCGAGCCAAAGGACTGGCTTGCAATCTCTTTTCTGAGCCTCGCATCTTGGTATGTCTGCTGGACTTTAATTTTGAACGTTTAACGCTTCGAGCGAAGCTTTTCTTATCAGCTCCACATCCGGCTTTATTCCAGTCCAGATTTCGAACGCTTTTTCTGCTTGGTAGACGAACATCTCAAGCCCAGTTATGACTTTACAACCCTTTTCCTTAGCTTTCTTTATGAGCTGGGTTTCTATGGGGTTGTAGACGACATCGAAAACTACGATGTCTTCTTTGAGCAACTCTTCGTCTATTGGCATCCCCGGACTCCCCTTCATCCCTATTGGCGTCGCATTCACCAGTATCTCTGCCCTTATTTCCCGAATTCTTTCCATTGGATGAAAAACGCAAGTTCCATACTCTCTGAGCGCAGAGGCGGTTTCGATTCCCCTGCTTTGGGTTCTATTGGTTATAACGACTTTTGATCCCATCTTAAGCAAAGCAATCGCCACCGCTTTTGCTGCACCGCCTGCACCAACGATGAGCGCAACTTTACCGCTAACATCGACTTCTGCGTTTCTGAAAGCCATTTCAACGCCGTAGATATCGGTGTTGTAACCTTTCATGCTCCTTAAGTCGATCGTGTTAACCGCTAACTTAGCATCGCCCACCGGGCTTACGAACTTCAGCACCTCTTCTTTGTAGGGTATCGTGACGTTGAGTCCCGTGAAGCCGAGTGCTTTTGCACCAAAAACCGCATCTCTCAGATCGTTGGGCTTCACCTCAAACGCCAAGTAACGACCTTCGATCCCATAGGCTTTCATCAGAGTCTCGTGAACTCTCGGCGAGATCGAGTGCTTTATCGGGTATCCAACAATGCCAAGAAGCATGAAAAATGTTCTCCCAAATAAATAAGTTTTGAAAAAATTCAGTCTTCAGAAGAGGACTCAGACTCCTCTTCCTCTTCTTTCTTCTCCTCCCCTCCAGTCTTGCTCGTTTCGGTTCCCTTCGCTGCGATGACGTCGTCGATTCTGAGTATCATTATTGCAACCTCTGTTGCACCAGCGAGCGCTTGCTTCTTCACCTTCACTGGCTCAATTACTCCGCTCTCGAACATGTCCTCTGCTTTGCCCTTGAAAACGTCGACGCCGTATCGAACTTTTCCAGCTTCGTGCATCTTTCTGAGCTCTACGATTATGTCGATCGGATCGAGCCCAGCGTTCTCTGCAAGGGATCTTGGGATTATCTCGAGCGCAGATGCAAAGGCTTCGATCGCCAACTGCTCTCTTCCGCCAACGCTTGGTGCCCACTGCTTTAGCCTTAGGCTCAACTCCATCTCTGGCGCTCCACCACCAGCAACGACTTTTCCGCTCTCCAAAGCGCACTTCACGACCTTGATTCCATCCGTAAGACAGCGCTCAACCTCGTCGACCACGTGCTCACTTCCACCACGGACCAAGATCGTCACAGCCTTTGGATTCTTGCAACCCTCGACGAAAACCATCTTCTCGTCGCCAACCTTTCTCTCCTCGACAAGCTCCGCTTCTCCAAGATCGGAAGCATTTATTTCTCTGAGATCTGTGAGTATCTTAGCTCCAGTTGCCTTTGCGAGCTTCTCTATGTCGCTCTGTTTAACTCTCCTCACCGCCAAGATTCCCGCCTTCGCCAAGTAATACTGCGCAAGGTCGTCAATGCCCTTCTGGCAGAACACCACGTTTGCGCCAGCGCTTGCAATCTTGTCGACCATTTCCTTTAGCATCCTCTCCTCTTGCTCGATGAACCTCTGGAGCTGTTCGGGATCCGTAATGCGAATCTCCGCATCTGTCTCGGTCTCCTTGACTTCAAGCGACGCTTTCAGCACTGCAATCTTTGCGTTCTTAACTCTCTTCGGCATTCCCGGATGAACGACTTCCTTGTCGATAACAACGCCTTCGACGAGTTGCGTATCATTAACACTCCCGCCGTAGCGCTTCTCTATCTTTATGTTATCCTCGTCGACCTTGTATTTCCCATCTACTTTTTCAGCAACTCTCTTCACCGCTTTCACAACAAGACTCGAGAGGTGGTCGACCGCAACCTCGGCGTGTTTTCCTGTTATTGCGGTCTTTGCAACCTTTTTCAGAATTTCTTCGTTTTCTACATCGATCGGGATCGCTATCGTATCGAGAATTTCCATGGCTTTTGCCGAAGCCATTCTGTAACCTCTCGCAATCACGGTCGGATGGATCTCCTGATCGAGCAACTCCTCAGCTTTCTTCAGCAACTCTCCAGCGATCACGACCGCAGTAGTTGTTCCGTCTCCGACTTCGTTGTCCTGCGTCTTCGCAACCTCTATCACCATTTTCGCAGCTGGATGCTCGACGTCCATTTCTTTCAGAATCGTAACCCCGTCGTTCGTTATCGTTATGTCACCAAGGCTGTCTACAA
>JAVYQP010000015.1:0-10569 GCA_038731605.1 Archaeoglobaceae archaeon
GAGTAGCTTTGCACTCGTTGCGGTGCCATCGCAACCAAGCCAAATGACGTCGAGGGCTTTGCTACCGCTCTTTGTTTGTGCGAGCATCGTTGCCAACTCCTCGTAGCTGAAAGCAATTACTGCGATTTCGTTCGATGAGAACTGCTTCATGAGCTCGTCGATCGACTCTTCTATCTTTGCAACGTAGGGCGAGAAGTCAGTTGGAGGCGGGTCTGGATACTCGATGGATGCCTTAACCACTATTCCTTCCTTCTCGAGCTTCGGCTTTATGACATCGTTAAGCCCTTTGCCCCATGCGTTGCCTATGTGCGTTATAACAACTGCCTTAATTCCGAGGTCTTTGAGCTCCGCAACTATTGCGTCTGTTTGCAAATCATCAAGGGCGACAAACCTGAAGATGAACTTCTTCTTCTCCTCAGGCTTCGTAACACCCAAAAGCTTCGGCAGTGCGGTTGAGGATGGCGAGATTATTATTATCTTGTTCGCAGTCACGAAATCCTTCACGTTTCTAACTTCTCCACTTCCCATTGGACCAACGATCAAGTTAATTCCCTTTGCGTATAGGCTCTGAACTTTTTCGAGCGTAATTTTCGGATCAACCTTCGTATCTTCGACGTAGAACTTCACCGTATACGGCAGTCCCTTTGCCTTGAGATAGTTGTTCAAATCCTCTTCCGCAATCGTTAAGGTGTTCTTTATGTCCGTGCCATACGTCGTAAGTGGTCCTGAGAGATCCACGAGGACGCCTATCTTTATCTCTGTCGGGCTCATACCTGGCTTTATCCCTCTACTACTTCCTTGGAATTCATCCCTATCTCTCTTTACCGATCGTTTTTGCTCTTTGTGGCGTTCTTGGGATCGCGTGTTACCTTGCAATCCTTAAACCACTCATCGAAAGGGGTGCGAGCATCGTTGTTTTGATGATCGCAACACTCGCCCTCGATCTGATCTTGTTTGGGTTCATCGGAGCGATCTCGGATTCCATAGGCAGTGTTGCGAAGAAGTTCATATTCACGACCTACGACTTTGAGATCCAAGGAATTTCGGGGGCGTTTTTTGCGTCATCCGCAGTTGTTCTCTTCACGTTGGCATCCCTTTGGTTCTTGCTTTTTAAGACAAAGTTCGGCATAGCTTTGCGAGCTTCGATGGAAAATCCGACGCTTGCGGAGACGATGGGAATAAACGTTGAAAAAACAAGGATTTTCTCTTGGTTCATATCTTGCGCTCTCGCTGGAATCGCAGGAGCTCTTTTACCTTTCAAACAGGAGATAGTTCCGTTGACTGGTAGCCTGATCATCGTCTCGATCTTCTCCGCTTCGATTCTCGGCGGGATTGCAAGCATCGCTGGAGCGCTGGTTGGTGGTTATATAATTGGCGTTTCTGAGAGCTTGGTCACCTACGCTTTGTCGTTTGTCTTCGGAACTGAAATTCTGCTCTACAGCAAAGTTGTCTCCCTATCTGCGCTGATAATAGCGCTTTTCATAGCTCCCAACGGAATAGTGGAGGGACTGAGAAGATGGAGCAAATTCTTCTCAACGTGATCTTTTGGTTTGGCATATATGCGATTGTGAGCATAAGCTTGAACTTGGAATACGGGTTAGCGGGGATTCCAAACTTCGGCAGAGCGCTCGCAGTTCTCTTTGGCGCCTTCACAGTTGGCGGTATTGTCAACAGGATCTTCATAGCTTACTATGGTATTCAAGGGGAGCTGATCGAAAGCTCTGCAGAGCTTAAAACTATTCTGAACCAGAGAATAGCGGAAGATCCGATTTTTGGAATCTTACTGCTCCTCTTTTATTTATCCATCACCGCAATCGTCTGCGGAGCTATTGGGGCGATCGCAATTCTCCCGAGTGCGAGGCTCTCGAGGGACTACCTTGCGATAACTATGCTGGCAATAAGCGAAGTTTCCTTCATGGTTTTTAACTACAGCACATCGCTCAGCGGTGGCTACTACGGCATATCCTTGCCAGATGTGTTTGCGTTCTACGTCGGCAACAGACAACTCTTGTTTGCCCTTCTCTCGCTTGCAGTTCTTGTGTTTGTTTTCCTCTTAGCAGAACGCATCTCAAATTCTCCCTTTGGAAGAATCCTTCGAGCCATGAGGGAAGACGAGGACGTCGTGAAGGCATACGGCAGAAACTTGATGGTTTTAAGAGTGAAGATCTCAGCGATCTCTTCCGCAATTGCAGGGATCGCTGGAGCAATTTTCTCGCTTTTTACGGCGAACTTCATAGCTTCAAACTTCACAAGGGTCGAGTGGACTTTTTATCCTTTCCTAATGGTTCTCCTTGGCGGTGCGGGGAACAACAAAGGCGTTCTTTTTGGAACCTTTGTTTTCGTTACCGCTCGCCAACTTTTGACAGTTTACAAGTATGAGATCGTAGAAACGCTGAAAATACCGTTCGAAACCGTTTGGATGGAATACATAGCCTTCGGGCTTTTGATGTTCTTAGTTCTCGTTTACAGACCAGAAGGACTTCTCAAGGAAAGCCCGGTGCTCAAGGTTGCGAAAAGGTTCCGAAGCTCGGAGTCGAGCAGGTAGTTGTGCCTGCAGTCGCCTATTCGCACTCTCTTGAACTCTCCGAGCTCTCCAGAAGTGATCACCGCTCTATACTCGTTGCTCCTTGCGAGCATCCATCTCCTTCCCTGGCTCGTCACAAGAACTTCCATCTCCTTTCCAAGATACCTTCGATTGTTCTCAAGCCCGATCTTGACGCAGAGCTCTGTAAGCTTTCTCGACCTCTCTTTCACAATCCACCCTGGGATTTGTTTAAACTTTGAAGCTAAGGTTCCTTCACGTTTCGAGAACCTCGTGATGTTGACGATGTCTGGGCGGATGTTTTCGATGAGCTCGTAGCTTCTCCAGAATGATTCCTCGGTCTCCGTAGGGTAGCCAACGATTATATCGGTGGAGAGCATCACGTCAAATCTCTTCCTGAACTCGCTTACGACTTCAACGAAGTCCTCAACGCTGTGACCACGCTTCATGTCCTCCAATACCTTGTTATCACCGCTCTGCACGGGAAGATGTAAGAACTTGTAGATCTTCTCGTTCTCGTATGCGTTCAGCAAGTCGGGAAGCATTGCTTTTGCGAACTGCGGGTTCATCATTCCAACCCTAACCCTGAACTCTCCCTCGATTTCGCAGATCTTCTCCAACAGCTCTGGAAGCATAAGCTTACCTTTGTCAAGCCCGTAGCAACCGGTGTCTTGCGAGGTGATCTGGATCTCCTTAAATCCTTGCTTTACAGCGTTCTCAACTTCTCTCACGATGTTCTCGAGGGAGAAGCTTCTGAGCTTTCCCCTCGCGAATTTGGTTGCGCAAAAAGCGCAATGACCCATGCAACCTTCTGAAATCGAAACTATGGCGATCACATTCTCTCTCAACCTGAACTTTGGCAAACAAGCCTTGTCGACGTTCTTCCACTCGAGAAATCTCGCACCACCGTTGAAGGCAAGCTTAACTGCTTCAACAATCTTTTCGAGGTTATCAGGAGCGATTGCGGAGTCTGCAAGGCTTAAAGCCTCTTTTGAAATCCTTGGTAAACAACCTGCGAGCACAACTTTTTTTCCAGCGCTCTTCAACTCCTGGATTCTGCGAATTATTTTCCTCTCCGTAAACTCTATGACTCCGCAGGAGTTTATGACAACAACTTCCGCATCTTCAACGTTCGAGAGTTCAAAGTGCTCCGACAGAAAAGCTCTCATAACGTCGCTGTCCGCTTGGTTCATCGTGCAACCATAGGTCTCGATCGCAACCTTCACCGAGCGAAGTTGTTGCAACTTCTAATAAAAATTTGCCCCACAAAACGAGAGCGACTGCAATAACAAGGGTTCATAAGAAAACGGTGAAAAGTATTAATAGAAATTATTGACAAGCTTTATAAACAAGAGAACAAAGCGAGTCCATGGATCAGAGATACGTCGTCCTGATCGCTACTACTATCTCCTCTTTCCTAACCCCCTTCATGGCTTCTGCGGTAAACGTTGCGGTTCCCATGATCGAGAAAGAGTTCGCACTCGACGCAATTTTCCTCGCTTGGATCTCCACAGCGTTCTTACTGTCCACTGCGATGTTCTTAATTCCGATGGGCAAGCTCGGGGACATTCAGGGTAGAAAAAGACTCTTCGTCATCGGAGTCTCTGTCTTTGCGATTTCTGCATTCTTCTGCTCGATCTCACTTTCTGGACTCATGCTTGTATTTTTCAGGTTTATTCAAGGAATCGGCTCTGCGATGATTGCAGGAACAGCTATTGCAATGGTTACTTCCGCTTTCCCCCCGCAGGAGAGGGGAAAAGTGCTTGGAATCAACACGTCTGCGGTTTACGTTGGCTTGTCTTCGGGACCATTCTTCGGCGGACTGATAACGCAGTTCTTGGGATGGAGAGCGGTTTTTGCAGTTCCGATCTTCTTGGCTTTGATCCCAATCTACCTCGCTTCGAGAATTAAGGAGGAAAAAGCCGAAGTAAAAGACTCTTTTGACTTTAGGGGAGCAGTTCTTTTCTCCTTAGCTCTTTTCCTGTTGATCTACGGCTTCTCAAATCTTCCGAAGCCCTTGGGATTTGCGCTCGTCTTCTTCGGCGTTGCGATGCTGATTCTTTTCGTTCTCGTCGAGGCAAAAAGTGCGCAACCAATGCTCAACGTTACCCTCTTCAGGAGAAACGTTGTTTTTGCGATGTCAAATCTTGCAGCGTTGCTGAATTACTCCGCAACGTTCGCAGTTGCGTTCTTGCTAAGCCTCTATCTGCAGATCGTCAAGGGACTGAGCCCGCAAGACGCGGGAATTATACTGCTTGCTCAGCCAGTTGTCATGGCAATTCTTTCACCGATCTCTGGATATGTATCAGACAGAGTTGAGCCAAGGATTGTCGCCTCCTTGGGTATGGCTATAACAGCGCTTGCTCTCTTCTTGTTCTCCTCGCTCGACTTTGAAACACCGATCGCTGTTGTGATCGCCTACTTGCTCCTCATAGGCTTTGGCTTTGGTTTGTTCAGCTCGCCGAACACGAACGCAGTTATGAGCTCGGTGGAGAAGAGATTCTATGGAATCGCTTCAGCTACACTCGCAACAATGCGAGTCGTTGGACAAGCTCTGAGCATGGGCATCGTTACTTTGATCTTCGCAATAACCATAGGAAGCGCAATGGTCAGCGAATCGATCTCGGAGTTCATGAGTTCGATGAAAATCGCCTTCGTTATTTCAGCGATCCTATGCACTTTTGGAGTCTTTGCATCGCTCGCAAGAGGGAGAATTCATTGAGTGGTGGGCGCGCCTCAGGTCGATCCGCTGTTTCCGCAGAAGCTGAGCAACGAATCCCTCCTCCCCGTGCCCCTGAAAGCACCGGACGTCCGAGGTAGGCTTGCTCCCTTCCGGGCCTCAGCCGGTGCCCTCGGCAAATACCACGAACCCTTCCTCCGAAGGATCCGTGATAACCGCCGGTCCTTCAGGACGAGGACTCTACGAGACCCGTTGCCTACTTCTGCGGACATGCGGACCTTCCATCGGCTTCGGCCCCCGCATGTCGACGGTTTCGGGTTACAGGGGACGCCGAGTCCCCCGGCCTAGCCCACCAAAATAACTTGCTCTTCAACTTGATAAGCTTTTCCCCGTTAAAAAGGAGTCGAAGAATTTAGGGAGCAAGCTTATTTTTAAAGTGGTGTAGAGACTCGTATGAAACGATCACCCGTGAAACAGTGGCCCGTGAAGATATTGCTCGTTCACCCGAAAGCCGAGTTCATGCAGGGTAAAAAGCTGATTATCTCCGCAGACTGTGCTGTGCTTGTAAACAAGGAGATATCTGAGAGGTTTGCAAAGGAAACAGTGCTCATAGGATGCCCAATGCTCGAAGACCCAAGGAGGATGTTCGAGAAGATCAAGCTCATTTTTTCGGAAACTAAGGCAGAAGAAGCGGAGGTTTACACGATGGAAGTTCCGTGTTGCATTGCGATGCACATGATGGTGGAAAAGGCACGCAAAGAGGGAATAGATGTGAGGAACTACATCGTCAGGGTTAGCGGGGAAGTGGAGGAATACAGGGGATTCATCGACGAGAGAATGATCGAAGCGGAAAGGAGGGCTCATGAAGGAGGGATATGAGACGAGTGGTAGTTGTTGATCGAGACGCATGTGTAGGATGTGGGAACTGCGTAAAAGCTTGCCCAACGAATGCTTTAGTCCTTGAAGACGGGAAAGCCAAGCTTGCGTTTGAAGAGCGTTGCGACGGTTTCGGCTCATGCATAGCTGTTTGCCAAAACAACGCTCTTAGGGTCGAGTTCAGAGATGCGAAGCCATTCGATTGGAGAATATTGAAAGAGATCGAGTTTGAGAAGTTCTTGGAAAAGCTCGAGAAACACTGGAAGCCTGATAGCTGAATTTACTCTTTTTTGCTTCATCAATGCCATCGAAAGCTTTTTCTGCACTTGGCTAAATGTTTTTTGCCGATGATGACTGATGGGCGATCTGAGCGGTGATGATAGGGAGAGTCTGAGGCATGTCGATGATCGATTTTCCTCCAAAGCTGAGAGATCTCGTTAACGAGATGCTTGCAGATCTGCAGGAGATAAGGGTTCACTGCGATCGTTGCCTTGCGACGCAGAGGTATCGAGGGAACGTGGTTCTAATGCTCGTGGATGCGAGCTTCACGTCGATTGGGCTAAACTACTTCAAGTCGATAGTCCCCAAGATCGTTGAGTTTCGGAAGAGATTCGCCATGAACTCGTTGAAAGAACTTGCAAACGCAAAAATTGAAGATCTGACCACAATTTGGCGAAATCGTCGCTCGTGGAATGTTGCAATAGAGACTGCGAGATACTTGACGAAGCTCAGCGACAACGATAGAGAGGCTTTGAGGCTTTGGGCTAAAAGCTCCCAGCTCGAGAACTGGGAAGAAGACCCAGTCGGGAGCATCAAAGGGGTCGGGCTCATAACCTACCAGTATCTCAGAATGATGGGAGGAATCGATACGGTGATGCCGGACAAGATAGTGAGAAGAGTTCTTTCAGAGCTTTTCAGCGAAGCTGGAATTGAGACGCCGAAGGACGACATAGAGTTCATAAAGCTCGTGGAAGAGGTTGCAAAGCACTGCAACTGCAGAGCAATCGAGCTTTGCTGGGCACCGTGGCTTTTGCAATACGAAGAAGAGGAGAGGAGAAGGTATTTGCAGATGTTATACGAGCTTTAACTATGCATGCATCTCTCGTGAACTTTCTCACCCAGCTCTCCATCGCATCATCTCTTCTCTTTATCCCCTTATTTGCGAAGGAGCTCGGAGCCTCCGATGTTGAGATTGGGCTCATTTCATCCGCTTACAGCTTCGCAATCTTTTTCTCTTCCAGCCTCTTTGGGAGAATCTCGGATTTGTTCAACAGAAAGACGATCATGTCTTTTGGTTTGCTTCTTTCTGCGTTCTTCTTCTTTGCCCAGTGCTTGGCAAGGGATGCAATTCAGCTTCTGGTTGTGAGAACCTTACTCGGTTTCTCTCTCGGGATTTTTCCATCTGCGCTGATAAGCTACGCATACAGTGCCAACAAGAAAGTTGGATATTTTTCAGCTTTTGGTAGTCTTGGGTGGGCGGTTGGACAGCTCATCGCTGGTATCGTCGTCGTATACTGTGGGATCTTTGCACTTGGAGCTTTGCTAACCTTTATCGCTTTCGTCATCATTCTACGGGAAAGAGTTCCGCAGGAAAAGATTTCGATGAAAAGGAGCTCGCTGAGGATAATAAAGGACAACTTCTCGATTTACTTCGCATTTTTCATACGCCACGTTGGTGCAAGCGCTGTCTGGCTGATCTTTCCGATCTACCTTTCAAACCTCGGAATCTCGAAGTTTTGGATAGGGGCGATTTACTTCACGAATTCTTTCCTCCAGTTTTTGATGATGCAAAAGGTCGAAGCTCTAAGTAGTAGAACGCTTATGACGATCGGATCAATCTTCTCAGGGATCACCTTCTACCTTTACTCAATCTCATCGCAGACCTGGCAGTTCCTTGTTGTGCAGATTTTCATAGCCTTGGGATGGAGCTCGCTTTACGTTGGAGCCCTCAAAGCTGTTTTGGATGAGAACTTGGAGAGAAGTAGCGTCGCTGGTTTTCTAAATTCAACGATCTACCTTTCGACGATCGTTGGCTCCTTGATCGGAGGAGTGATAGCCGAAGAACTTGGATACGTTTACTGCCTATACTTTGGAGCGTTGTTGAGCTTTCTGTCAGCCTTTTTTATAGGAGAAAAAAGAATCAAGCAGGCTTGACGCTCACCGAATACTTTACCCCATCCACAACGACCTCGAAGTTTCCAGAGACCTTTGAACTTGGAGGGAACGCCTCCTCTTTCGTCTGCTTCATTAGGAACTGTAGCCCAGTTTGCGGGAAGAGTGCGTAGATCAAGACGTTCTCATCGCTCGCTTCGATTCCCTTCTCTTCAAGCTCTTTTTTCCTCTTTTCAAACTCTGGCTCGAGTAAATCCGCTGGGCGACAATCGATTGGCTTCTCGTCACCAAGTATCTTCTTCACGATCTCTTCCCTAATCGGGGCGGGGGTTCTTCCATACATGCCCTTGACGAGATCCTTCGATTCCTTCGTCACGACCTTATACCTTTCGCCCATCAGAACATTCACGACCGCTTGGACTCCTACGATCTGGCTCGTCGGAGTCACCAAGGGCGGGTGACCAAAGTCTTCCTTAACCCTCGGCACCTCTTTGAGCACGTCGGCGAGCTTGTGCATCGCATCCTGCTCCTTTAGCTGAGAGATCATGTTCGAGAACATTCCGCCCGGGATCTGGTAGACGAGAACGTTCGTGTCCGGGATCGTGGAAATCGGATCCAAGTAGCCAGCGTATTTTTCTCGGATCTTCATGAAGTAGTCCCTCACTTCTAAGAGGACGTCTAATTTGACCCCAGTCTGGTATCCAAGTTCCTCGAGTGCGTAGACCATCGTCTCCGTAGGAGGATGCGACGTCCCCATTGCAAGTGGGGACATGCAGGTGTCTATCATCTCTGCACCCGCTTCGACTGCTTTGAGCAAAGCCATCGAAGCCATTCCGGATGTGTAGTGGGAGTGAACGTTTATCGGTAGATTTACTTCTTTCCTTAAGGCTTTCACGAGTTCGTAGGAGACCTTAGGGGACAGCAATCCAGCCATGTCTTTTATACAGATCGAATCCACTTCGAGTGCTGCGAGCTCCTTTGCGGTTTCAACGAATTTCTCAATCGTGTGGACAGGAGATATCGTGTAGCAAATAGCTCCTTGCACGTGATGTGCTCCGTATTTCTTTGCGAACTTTATCGAGCTCGTGAGGTTGCGGACATCGTTGAGAGCGTCGAAGATTCTGAAGAAGTCGAGCCCACATTCGATTGTTTTCTTCACGAACTTCTCCACTACGTCGTCGGGATAGTGTCTATAGCCGACGAGGTTCTGACCTCGCAGAAGCATTTGAAGCAACGTGTTCTTGACTCTCTTCCTTATCTCCCTCAGCCTTTCCCATGGATTCTCGTTCAGAAACCTGTGACACACGTCGAAAGTTGCCCCACCCCATACCTCGAAAGAATAAATCCCCGCGTTATCAAATTTTTCTAAGATCGGGAGAATGTCTCGAGTCCGCATTCGTGTTGCGAGCAAGGATTGATGTCCATCTCTCATCGTGAGGTCTATTATCTTTACTTTCACCATAATACGTATCCGATACAACGTTTATAAATTTTTCCATTAAATTTTAATGATTAACAAGTTGAATACGTATCCCTTTTTAGCAGTTTTTGCAAAGCGGGGAAATCTTATCTGTTGAGAAAAGACTAAATAGCATGGACGAGCTCGAGGAGATACGAAAGAAGAAACTGAAGGAGTTGATGAGAATGGCGAGCACGAAGGATGCAAAGCCGGTAAAGCTTGATCAGCAGAACTTTGAGTCCTTTTTAAGGCAAAACGAGAACGTCGTCGTTGACTTCTGGGCAGAGTGGTGCATGCCGTGCAGATACGTTTCGCCGATAATAGACGAGCTTTCGAAAGAGTTCGCTGGGAAGGTTGCGTTCGGAAAAGTAAACGTTGACGAAAATCAGAGCATCGCCGTAAAATACGGCATCTCTGCGATACCAACGCTCATATTCTTCAAAAAAGGTAAGCCAATTGACCAGATCGTTGGTGCGATGCCAAAGAAGGAGATAAAGAGTTGGATCGAAAGCAACGTTGGAAAAGATTTATAGATCCAGCTTCAAGGGTAGAGCATGGAAATAACCTGCAAGATCTGCAACAAAAAAATTGCGGTCGATGAAAAATTTGCGATACAGGAGTGTGGATGCGGAGCTTACTACAGAATGAGCAGGGACTTCAGCGGTAGATGGGTATTTGCTGGCTTCGGCAAGGCGACGAAGGAGAAGACGAAAGAAGAACTCGAAACAAAGGAAGAGAAGGAGAAATACCAGGTTCAAAAGCTGAGGAAGAAGAAGAGCTGAAGCGATATCTTAAAATACCGTAACCGAAGAGGCTTTATTCCGTAGGAGGCGAAAGCCGAAGCACTACGGGAGGCTGATTTATGCTCGCAAGAAAGGAAGATCTTGTGAAGGCGATAAC
>JAVYQP010000016.1:0-6025 GCA_038731605.1 Archaeoglobaceae archaeon
GTATCGGCTTGGCGAGCTCCTCGGGATAGAGGATGGCAAAACCCCCTTTGATCCCGAGCTGGTCAGCGTACTTGAGGTAGTCGTCGTAGATATTGCTCACAGCCTTCAGCAGATCCTCCTCCCTAAACTTCGCCTCGATGACATAGCGGCGTCTGTCCCCCTCGCAGAGGAGGTCAGGGTACCTTACCCCGCGTGGCGTGCTCAGCGATGGGAACACCGCGACCTGAACCCCACGCCTCTCGAGCTCCTTGGCCAGAAGACCTGTCACCGTGTTCTCGGTGGGCTTTAAGCTCATTTGCCCCTCCCTCCCTACTTTTAATCTTTAATTTTTAACATCAACTTTTCTTTTCCCTATTTCTCCTTTGCTTCTCTTCGGGCCACAGCGGCTCCTCGCTCACGAACTTGTCCTCTACGGTGCCGTAGCCGATGACGCCTGTCTTGACTGCGTAGAATACGGCTTTGTCGCCGCGCTGCACTCTATTCCACAGCCCTTTCGCGTTCTCGCTTACGCCCCAGACGCCTTTCTCCAGCGCTATCCTCCAGTTCTCGAACGAGCCGCTGAGAGACCAAACCGCCACAGTAGCTGAATAGCTGGAGAGGGTAGAAATTTTTAGCGTATAGTTAAGGCAGTACAAACTTCGATTTGCCGCCTGGTTCTCAGAAGCTGAGTTTAGAAGCTGCGAGCGCGCTCAAGGTTTTTCTCCCTATGCGTGCATCGCTGCGGTGCCCGCTTAGAGTGTAGAGTAAACTTAGAGTGTAGAGTATAAGGTGTCTTTTAATCCCCCTAGACTTTTTACGAGGCGGGATGGATCTGGCAGAGTGCTAGTGAGGGTTTATGCGTAACTTGCTGTTCATGTCTCTCGTTTCAGATCGAGCTTTCAAGCCGAACTTAGTTAAAGGTTATCTGGCTTATCCGCCTAAGCTGCGAGGAAAGGGAGGATTTTCCCCGTGTGAAGCTGGAAGAGCTGGCTCACTGGAAGGCTCTCAAATCGTCTGCGAACTAGAGCAAGTCCAAGCTTTGAGGTATATTGCGGGTGATTCTGGCGATTCTGCTGATCTTCTCGCAGAGGTTGTGTGCGCGGTGCAGAGGCCACGGCATCGAAGCAACGTAGTAAGGTGCTTCTATGCAAAGAGCTTGTGTACTGAAAATATAGTTTAGCACGTCTCTCGCCCTTACCTTAGCTCCAGCCACTCTGATGCTTGCCAAAGCGGGCCTTATCGTCCTATCCCGACCGGTATGCGATGAAGCTACGAGGAACCTTCCGTACTGCCCACTCTCTTCGAGTACCGCGCAGGTGCCGAGCTGCGGGTTAGCGGTACCTTCCCTAGTCTTTTTAAGCAGCCTTGACATGCTGTGGGTTTTCGAAACGCCTGCTACTATAAGTGGTTCCCCGAAAGAATTTCGAAGGTTGGCGAACAATTTCTCCTGGATGAAGCTCCTGTTAAGACAGAAGATTACTGGACCCCCCTCTGTTATGCTCTGCTTCAAATCATAGGCCACTCTTAGCACGGCTTCCTCCTCATTCTCAACCAGCTTAGGCGGGAGGTGGTGTATAGTTAAGCCATCTGCGCTCTGTAGCACGGCAGCTACCGCTAGGCTTACTCCCTTGCCGGTCCTCACGTAAGTTCTGTCGATGCCGACAACAACTGCGTCCGCTAGCTGCGCCGGTGCTTCTATCTTCACGTAGCGCCAACCTAACCTCCAAGCTATGCTTTTCGCTATAGGAAAAGGTGCGTGCTTGTACTTCCGGGAGCTTTCCTCCGTTATGTTCGTAAACTCTTGTCCGTTTACGTATTGTGGGACTATACGCTTCTCGGATAGTGCGTACTCGAACCGTGCGTACTCCTCATCATCCCCTTTTCCGACAAGAACAACCGCGTTAAACCCAGGAATCTCTTCGATAATGTCTTCGAGCTTAAGCACCGCTTCACCACTTTTTAGAAGTTCAACTTCTGCTTGTCCTTCGGTAATCCTGGACAGATTATCCGTGAGACCCTTCTTGAAAGCTTTTAGGATTTCATCGCTAACTTTACTGTTTGTACATGCTATTGCTACTTTCGGCTTTGAACCCTTTTTAAGCGGAGTAATTTCTTTCCATAAATCTCTGCTAGCTACGTCGCGCGGGCGAACGTTTCGAGAGCCTCCGAGGCTATCCTTTATGCTCGCCCTGTAATCCACCTCGAATGAGGATCGCACGCTCACGGGTTCTTCGCTTACGATCTCCACCCTGACGCTGCCTACCTTGATTCTCGAACCTATCTTCTTTGCAAGCTCTAGGGCTTTCTCATAGCGTTCGGACGGCTTCATCCACAGCTTAGCATTGCTAGTATCTACACCCAGTACCTTCAGCTGGTCCAGTGAAGCGACAGGATAGAGAAGCTCGCAAGGAAGAAATGTATAGGACATATAACTGTCAGGGTCTCGCTCGGCAAGAGCTCGCTCTTCCAGGTGTTTTCGAAGCCGGTAACTGCAAGGAGTGACCTTTGCTATGCTGCTGCTCTCACGTACGTGTACGGTTAGAGAGGAGTCGAGAGAACTCAAAGCCCTCGCTACTTTTTCAGCTTTCTCGAGCTGCTCGCGACTAGGTTTTTCTACGATCTCGAGAAGCTCGAAAGAGTACGAGGAGCCACGGCCTCTGACCTTGACCAACCCTATCTTCTCTACGCTCGAGCCCAACCTGGAGAGAGGCTCGTACGCTTCGAGCTTATAACACGGGTCAACGGTCAAGATGTAGCTATTCTCAAGCCGGTGAACAGAGACTATAAAGGCCTCGTGTTTGTAGACCTCGCCCCCTCCAAGAGGCGCCCCTTCATCCCGGTAAAACTTCGTAGAAGATCTAAGCATTCCCATCTCTCTAAGGTAGATTCCGACTGCTGAGGAAGCTAGCCTAGCAACGAGGAGAGGCCATCTGCTGAATATATCCTCTTTAATTTCGCTCAGGTATTGAATCAGCGTCGGCTTTCTTATTCCATCTAGATCTATAACGTGAAAGCTCAACCCTAGTTTCTGAAGTTCTGAGGAATTTTCAGATGCAGCTATGATGCTATCCTCAACAACTGTGTTAGGTATTTTTCTCGAGTTGAGCTTCTGCCTAATTTCTAGAATCGTCATTTCTCCTGGATTGATTTTCTGCAGATTTCCTACCTCAACTTTAACGTCGAAGCCTAATATGCAGAGCCCGCTCACAGCATCACCTCGAAAAGAACCTCTCGTAATTCATGATACGTGCAAGCGTGCTCCTTCTCTCCGGTGAGTCTTCTCTGAACCCCCTCCGCCTCTAGTATCAGCATTCCATTGGGGCAGGGCTTAATTGCCACTTCCTGACCTTCCTTTAGCTCCTTGCACACATTCTCAAGCGGCGGAGGTATAGGGCCGACGCGCCTGTTAGTCGTGAACCAGTGGAGGGCTGGCTCCCAAAGCAGGTCTCCGTGAAGCTTAGCTGCGCGCACAGCTGCCTCCACAGCTGCCTCCACACCCTCGACTACCGTCGGGTCTCCCTCTTCCTCAGCTCTCTCCAACTGCTCGACGAAGCCCCGAGGCGGATTCCCCCAGAGCTCGACAAGCTCGCTGAGTTTAGGCCTTCTTTGTTTCAGCGGCAAGCCTCTCCTTCTAGCCTCTTCCACTGCCTTACGCTCGATGGATTCTGGCTCATAGTTGCAGTCGCTTCTCAGCTCGATGACTGCAGCCACTACCCCCATGAACGGCGCCTGGGAAAGCATCCTCGCAGCTGCGGTGCTGAACCTCGATGTCCCAATTTTAATGAAGCGGCCGTAGTGGAGAAGATACACGCAGAGGAGGTCACCTCTCTCGAAGCCGGCGGGCTTCTGCTCCTCATCTTCTTTCTCAGAGCAGCCGGCAAACTTAACCTTCGCCCCTTCCGGAGGCAGCTCGAGGAAGGGGCCGAGGCTATAGCTGCAGCTCAAGCCTACATAACCTCCCTCTAGTATAGGCAAATCCACTTTATCGATGTGTAGTCTCCAAGTCAGCGCCATAATGTACGTGAAAGAAGAAAAGAGGGGTTAAATAATAGTAACTTGAGAAAGAGAGAGAAAGCCGAAAGTAAATAGTAATGAAGTTGAGAAAGAGAGAGCTGAAAGAAATATTCGTCCTGTTTGTCGTGGCTCTTAGAGCTAGGTAGCCCGATTCCCGCTTAGGAGTCTCTAGCGGGTTTGGAGGGCGTCGTGCTTCTAGGAAGTTCGGTCGTGGGAACTTCCTCAGAGGGGCTACTACTTTTGATGCCTTGAGGGCTGGGCTAAGAGTTTGTGGAAACTTTCGGGATGCTGTATGAACGGGTGTCGGCTATGGTGGGGGTCTTTTTCCGCTTTGCTTGGCGGTTGTGAAAATTTTAAGTGTTTGCGAGCAGTAGTTTTTCGTGTTGTTTGAGCGGCTGGAGGCTTGGGCTTCGTTTATTCTCTGGTACCTTGGTGTGCTGCTCGAGCCTTTTGTGAGCCGGCTTCGAAGCGGGGTTTTGCTCGCGTTTTGCGATGCGAGGTTGTCTCTGCTGAGGTTCCTCAAGGGGGATGCCTACCCGTTCACGCTGCTCAGGAAAGAGGTTGTGGAGGCGTTCAGGAGGGTGAGGGGGCTCGAGCGTATCGCTCCTACGCCGATACAGGTTTTGGCGGTTCCGCGAATCCTTAAGGGGAGGAGCGTCCTCATCACTGCTCCGGCGGGTTCTGGCAAGACGGAGGCGGTTTTCCTCCCGATTCTGCACAGGCTGCTGGAGGATGAGGAGAGGGCTGAGCGCGAGGGGGAGGGTTGGCCCAGCGGCGTGCACGTTCTCTAAATCACTCCCCTTAGGGTGCTCTGCAGCGACATTGCGGCGAGGCTGGAGCGCTACGTGGGGGGTGCTGGAGGGTGGAAGAGAAGTTATTAATGAGGCTTGAGGAAGAGCGTCTAAAGACCGAGGAGGTTCTTGAGGGAGAGGTGTAGGTTCAGATGAGGAGCGGACAAAATTTGAGGCTGAGCAGTAAGAGATTCTTTGAAGTAGCGAAGTATTGGGTGCTGCCCTTAATTTTAGGCTCAATAACTGGCTTAGCCATATTCCTCCTTGCCAATATTTACGAACTGCTAAGATATGCTTCATTTATTATTATAAGCTGGAATTCTTCATTTCTTTTGGCTTCAACAACTGTTGCACTCCTCGGAGGATATTTGACGATTAAGACTATTGCAGAAAATAAAGAGTGGGGTTGCGGAACAGAACTTGTAATTGAAAGTTACCATTTCAAAAATGGCTTTATTAGCTTGAGGGATACCATAAGCAGAACTTTAGCTTCTGCGATAACCATAGGTTTTGGCGGAAGTGCTGGATTAGAGGGACCAAGTCTTTTGTTAGGTGGAGGAATCTCTTCTTTTATTGCTAGAAGGCTAAAGTTAGATCAGAAAGATGTAAAAACACTGTCTCTGTGTGGAGCAGCAGCGGGATTTTCAGCTATCTTTAAGGCTCCATTGACGGGGATATTATTTGCACTTGAAATACCTTACAAGAAAGATATTGAAGCCGAGATTTTTATTCCAGCGTCTATTGCTTCTATTGCTGCCTATTTTACGTCCGCCATAATTCTTGGGACAGAAACTATTTTTCCAACTCCAACATTTATTGCACCAACTCTTTCTACCCTTATGCATGCAATTTTTCTAGGGATCCTAGCGGCGTTAGTTGCTTTGACATTCATGGAAGCCCTTGAAAGAACGAAAATCATAAGCAAGTGGCTTGTCAGCAGGCTTCCCGTGTTGCTTACGACGATATTTGCTGGATTAATTCTTGGCTTTATAGGCTTGTTTTACCCTGAAGCGCTTGGGCTAGGTTACGATTTCATTCATAAAATTGCTACAGCAAAATTAGGAGAATTAACTTTGATAAATTTGACTATACTTTTAATTTTAAAAATTGTAGCCACAAGCTTAACACTAAATTTCGGTGGAAGCGGGGGGCTATTCATTCCGTCGCTTTACGTTGGCGGCGCACTTGGGCTCATCTACGCACAAGCTTTGAACCTTGAGACGCCTGTTCTATATGTCATG
>JAVYQP010000017.1:0-5499 GCA_038731605.1 Archaeoglobaceae archaeon
TCGCGCTGAAGCCCGAGTATAAAGGGAAGGTTAGCGAGGAGGAGATAATAAAGTTCTGCAAGGAAAGGCTTGCGGCCTACAAAGTTCCGAAGATAATCGAGTTCCGTGACGAACTGCCGAAGACGCTTGTGGGTAAAATCCTGAGGAGGGCTTTGAGGGAGGAAGCTAAAAAGCACGGAAAGGCTTAGATTATCCTCCCATATCTGTCGATCTCCCCTCTTTTTATCCTCGTAGACGATATCGGTTTTCCGTCTTCCGCAAGAACCCAGTCGACCTTGACTATCTTTATCTCCTTTTTTCCGATCTCCAAACGCTTTTCGTTTATCTTCAACGCCATTTCATAGGTTTCAGGCGAGACGACGATTGCATCAAAGTCAACTTCGAGCGTTTTGCCGAATGGGCTCGTTATCATGACAATCTCAGGCTCGAAGCCGTATTTGCGGAGAACAAACTGGCGAACGTTCTCCGCCCTAACCTGAAATGGCAGAACACAACGGACTCTTTTTCTCGCCATTTCGTCGCTTGTAATTCCGATAGTGATGTTTTTCCCTCCGAGTTTAACCGCAGTCTCTATTAGCCTTTTGTGACCCTCGTGCAGGGGTTCAAACGTCCCTCCAAGTGCGACTTTCACAAAACCTCGCCTAAGTGAGGAATAAAAATTTTCTCGAAACCGAAGCGAAAGTTTAAAAAAGTAACTCGGAAAAAAGTGTTATGGAGTTCAAGTGCGATGAGCACCTAAAGTGCACGCTGAAGTGTGCCTTCGATATCACGTGCTTCGACATGGAAGTCTACACCACGCTCTTGAAAAAAAGCCCAGCAACAGTTGAGGATCTCGCCGAACTGCTCGGAAAGGACAAGAGCACAGTATACAAGTCACTTCAAAAGTTACTCGAAAAAGGTCTTGTGGAGAGAGACTATCGCATTTTGAGATCTGGCGGTTACAGATACCTCTACAAACCCATTCCATTCGAGGAGTTTAAGGCGAAGATGATGAAAGCGATGGAGCAGTGGGCAAAGTCGCTAACCGAGTTCATCAAGGTAGCTGAGAGTTTCGAGAAGGAGGAAGTCGAGAAGCTGATCACTGTGAAGTGATCTCTGCCAAGGGTAGAAGAATCTCAAAAATTGCCCCTTTTGGCTTGTTGTCTTTCACCCTTATTTCTCCTCCCATGTAGTTGACGAGCCATTTGGCTATAAAAAGCCCCATTCCTGTGCCCTTGCCCGTTGTGAATCCTCGTTCAAAAATCTTGGTTTTTAGCTCGTCTGGAATTCCAATACCGTCGTCAATGACTCGAATTACTCCAAAGTTACCATCCCTAAGGGTTTCGACGACCACTTTGCTACAGTTGCTGTGAACAAATGCGTTCTCGACGATGTTGTTCACCGCAATCCTAAGCGCTTCGTTTGCAAACACGAACACGTCTTGCGTTTTCAGTTCAACTTCATAAACCTCCTTGACCTCTCTCGCAATCGATGCGAGGTTGAGCCTTTTCTTCTCACCAAAAGCAAGCTCAAGCCCACGTAGCTCCGAAAGAAGTTTTGTTATGGATTCAAGCTTCCTCAACGCAAGTTCCTTTAGCTCACCTTCAGCGCTTTCGACAAAGGCGATCACCGGCGTCAGAGCATTCGCAATATCGTGTCTAAGAACACTGTTCAGAACCGATAGATACTCGTTTCTTCTTCTAAGCTCCTCTTCGAGCCTCTTCATCCTCGTCACATCTATCCAGCACCCGAGAGCGTAAACTTCTTCTCCCATCTCTATGGGAGCGCTAAAGCCCCAGGCACATCTGAGTTTACCTTGTTTCGTCACGTATCGTGACTCGTAGAAAACAGTCTCCCCGCTAAGAACCCTGTTCATAATCTCCCTGACTTTTTCCCTGTCGTCTTCATAAACGAGCCATGTAATGTCTTTTAGACTGTAAAGTTCTTCTTTCGAATACCCAGTCGCTTTTTCTACGATCTCGTTCACGTATACGATTTTCCCGTTCCTGTCGTGCACGTAGATGCCAGCGAGCGCCTTTTCTACGATTTTCTGCCAGTCGATCACATCGATTCTTCCTTACAAGAAACACCTATAAATCGCTTTCGCTAAGCTAAACCATAGCAGTCATAGCGACCTTTATAAACCGGCTAAGCTACGATCTCTATGCTCGACGCAAAAGTTTTGGAGGTTGCGTTCTACTATCCTGCGCCTTTCTGCACTCGCATCCTTGCCTCGCTTGGTGCTGAAGTCGTGAAGATCGAGCCCCCCTATGGTGATCCCGCAAGAGCCCTTGGGGAGATATTTGCGGTTTTTAACCTCGGTAAAAAAATAGTCCAGCTCGACCTTAAAACGGAAGAGGGAAAAGCGAAGTTCTTGGAGATGGCTGAAAAAGCCGATGTGATCGTCGAAGGCTTGCGCCCAGGGACCGTGAAAAAGCTCGGAATAGATTACGAGACGATTTCAAAGATAAACCCGGGGATAATATACTGCTCGATCTCAGCATTTGGGCAGAGGAATAGGTTTTCACGCTTTCCAGCACACGACGTGAACATCCTCGGGCTTACGGGAATCCTCGGGATCTGCGGTAAAGGCTCGCTTTCAGATCCGAACATCCAGCTCGCAGACTTTGCTTCGTCGCTCGTGGCGGTCATTGCAATTCTATCTGCGCTGATCGAAAGAGACAGAACAGGAGTCGGAAAGAGAATCGACGTGAGCATGCTGAGGTCTGCGATGTTTGCAGTCCCGATCCATCTAACTTCGATCCTCAACGGGCTTGGAATGTTGTCTGCGCTTACTAAAAACCCGGGATACGGGATTTACAAAACTAAAGACGGCTACATAACCCTTGGTATCGTTGCAGAAGAGCACTTTTGGCGAAGGCTCTGCGAAACGCTCGGAGTTCCGAGTATTAGCTTGATCGATGCGATCAATCGCTACGAAGTAGTTAGAGACGAAATCGCCAAAAAACTCGAGAGTTTGACCACAAAGGAAGCCATAGAAAAGCTGAGATTTGCAGATATTCCAGCGTTCGAAGTCTACAACGCTTTGGAGATCGAGAAGCTCGAAGAGGCGATTGGCGAAAAGCTCATAGAGGAGATCGAGTTCCAAGGGAAGAAAATAAAAGTCTTAAAGTTCCCCTGGTAGCGTTAGATAACCCTAAACCCGAACATCACGCTGAAGCCAACGTAGGCGATCAGAACCATTATCAGCGCATGCTTTGCTCCGGCGGAAACGCTCCCCTCGCCCATAACCCCCGCAAGGATACCGCCGAAGAGCCCTTGGAATATCGCCGCATGCATGAAGGCGTTCCTATAGGTTATTACATCCACGCTTTTCAGAATTGCAAGGCTTCCGCCGGTGCTTTGGACTCTCATCGCCGCTTCCGCCAACGTGGAGAGAAAAGTGGATGCGATGACATAAACGATCCCTATGAAGACGAAGAAGGCTATGTAGATTATTATCACGTATGAGAACATGCTCGTCGCCCTCTCTCTGCGGAGCAGTTCAGCGCTCGAAGCGTCTTTCGCTGAAGTTGTAAGCACGTCGGTGACATTGCCCGTTGACTTCAACGACTCGTTCAGCAGGGTGATAGTTCTCGAGATCTCAAAGATTCTGAGACGGTTTGCGAATCTTATCAGCGCATCACCTAAGCTAACGCCCCATTCCAAGTTCGCCTTCATTTTCTCGATCTCCTTCCTCATTGGACTCGTGTCACTTTTTGCCAACATCGTTATAGCCCTGTAGATCGACATTCCGCTTTCGTTCGCCGAAGCGAGCTTGTTCAGGAAAATTGGCGTTAAACGCATGTAAACCTTGATCTTTCTCCTACCCAACTCGTAGAACAGCGCAAAAGGCGCAAGGACGATTATTATCGAGATGAAGATGTAGTCGTCTACGCTGAAGAACCAGTATTTGAAGTCCATCCCAAGGATGTAGGGATTTGTTGCGAAGCCATAGATCGTGAAAACAATCGCAACTGGCACCGAAACCGCAAAGGAGTAGTGGGGATTGTCCATCAAAAGCTTAAATGGGTTTCTCAGCTTCTTTTTGACATTTCTCATCCATATCTTCCTCTTCAGCTCTTTTGCCTTCTCTACTTCGAGATCCTTGGCTCTCGGAACATAGACGTATCTCTCCCTCAACAATGGTGCCTTTCCTACTTCGCTGGGACTAAGAAGTTTTATCAGAACCGCAAACATGAAAGAGCCAATTGGGATGACGAGGTAGATGATCGAGAATATCGCCACATCGTTCGGTTGTCCAATAACCGACATAACCGTCTGGATTATTATCAGGAAGAGCGGACCCGCAACCAAAGCGGTGACGTAGGTTTCCGCCATCAGCGAGAGAAACTCGATGAAGTTCTTTTGGTCTTGCCTCGCTCTCTCAAAGTAGAACTCCGCCCTCTCTTCGAAATACTTCGTCACATCTCCACCGCTGTCTATTATCGTGACGAGCCCATGCAAAAAGTCTCGCCAGTTCTGCGACGGTGAAACCTCGATGGCGTTCACAATCGCAGTTCTTATGTCCTTCCCAAGCCCCTCGACTTCCCAGAGAATTCGAGACGCCTCCTTGGAAATTTCTCCGTAAACTTCGTAGTTTTCGGAAAGAGACTTGAAAATCTGGACGAGGTTCATCCCTCCTCTGCTCAACGAGAGCATAAAAGTTATCGCAGCTGGCAAAGAGCGATCCATCTTGCTCTTTCTATCGCTTATGACCGTCGCTGGGTAGATTGCAAACAGGAAGTTCCCCAGGTAGTAGAGAGCCAAGGTTAGCCCGATCGCAATTATTCCAGCGTAAACGAACGGGCGGTAGAATTTCCAGGCACTTGCCATGGGTTCGGGCAACGCAACTTCGAAGAACGGGGGTAGCTCGATGAACGAGACGATTATGTAGGCGATTATCAGCCCAAGGATCGCACCCACGATACCAAAGAGCAACGAGAACATTCTCGAGGTGGCGATATACATCTCTGGGGGCATTGAAATCATCGCTTTCTTCAAATCTCTCTCGAGCTCGTAATACTTCTCCTTCTTCTTCTCAATGTCCTTTGCAAAGAGCTTAAAACCCAAATAAGTTAGAGAATTTGCGTTCTTAAACATTCTCCCACCCGATCTCCTTCAAAACCTTTGCAGGCTTTGTCTGATAAGCGTGGATTATATTGCTCACGCTCTTGAAGTCTCTGACGTTGTTCTGGACCATGAACTCCAAAACTCTTTTTCTCCTTTCGAGCTCTTCGTTCAGCTCTTTGACGCTCCAGCCCCTGTGCTTTCTTATGTCTTCTAAAGCCTTTGAAGTTCCGACCATGAGATGCTCGTCTTTTACGCTGTCCCACTGGAAAACTGTGCTCGTTCTGAGCATCTTCGTGTGCGCATCCAAGCCAACGATTTCAGCGATCTCGATGTTCCTCCTAACCCTGCGGTCGTTCACGTATGTTTGAGCTTGGATGCTTATTATGTTCAACGCCTCGAGCATCGGTCTCGGGACTTCTATTGGTGGGTTTTCCAATCGATGAATTG
>JAVYQP010000018.1:0-5385 GCA_038731605.1 Archaeoglobaceae archaeon
AGAACGTGGTCGAGATGGATCTGAACCCAGTTTTCGCGAACGAAAATGGTTGCTTCGTCGCAGATGCGAGGATTCTCAAGGGGAAAAGGAAGAGATTCTCGACCGTTGCAAGGGACATAGGCTTTTTCTTCAACCCGAAAAGCGTCGCTGTCGTTGGTGCGTCGAGGAGTATTGGTAAGCCTGGGAATAGAATAGTCGAGAATCTGGGAGTTCTCGAGTTCAAGGGCAGGGTTTATCCGGTAAATCCCTCTGCGGATGAGATTCATGGATACAAGTGCTACCCTTCGATCAAAGACGTGCCCGAGAGCATCGATATAGCGATAATTGCGGTGCCGTCGAAAAATGCGGTGGAAATTGTAAAGGATTGCGCAGAAAAGGGTGTTAAGGGAATCGTCGTCATAAGTGGTGGGTTCGCTGAGGGCTGGGAGAGAGGGAAGGAGATTGAGGAGAGAATCGTTGAGATTGCAAAGGAGAAGGGGATAAGGATAATAGGTCCGAACACGATGGGAGTTCTCGATCCGGAAACTGGTTTTACTTCGTTCTTCTCGATTCTCAGGAAGATAAAGTCTGGGAACATCGGAATAATCTCGCAAAGTGGAGCGTTCGCAAACTTTGCGCTTCTTTCCCTTTACCACCTTGGGGTTAGTAGAGTTGTGGCGATAGGGAACAAGTGCGACGTGAACGAGATCGATGCACTCGACTTTTTGCTCAGAGACGAGAAAACGAAAGTCATCGCAATGTATTTAGAGGGATTCACAGATGGCAGAAGGCTTTTTGAACTTCTGAGCACGGCGAAGAAGCCTGTTGTCGTTCTCAAATCTGGAAGAACCGAAGGCGGCAAAAGGAGTGCAATGAGCCACACTGCTTCGATCTCGACAAGTGATGATATCTTTGAAGCTGTTTGCAAACAGGCAAAAGTCGTAAAGGTTAGAGACTACGAAGAGCTCATAGATACAGTTAAAGCCCTTGCTCTAAACCCGATTCCAAAGGGGGATCGTGTCGCAGTTGTTCAGCCTTCCGGAGCAGAGTGTGTGATGTCTGCGGATGCGGTCGAGGAGTCTGGGCTCAAACTTGCGAAGTTCTCGGAAAAAACGATTGAGAGACTCTACGAGCTCGCTCCAGAATGGCATTCGATAAACAACCCGATCGACTTGTATCCGATCATCGAGAAATCTGGCGACAGAGTTTTCTTTGATGTGCTGAAGCTTTTGTGTGAGGATGAAAAAGTGGATGCGATCGTCTCCGGAGTTTTCATACCAAGCCTTCTTGTCCTCGATCTCGACTTGAGCTGGCTCAAAGAATACTCGAAACCGATCCTCTTTACGCTAAAAGACGATTTGGAACCGCTGAGGGAAGTCAAGCGGAGAGTGGAAAATTTCTTCCCTGTCTACACGACCCCCGAAAGAGCTGTGAGAGCGTTGAAGAACATGCTAATCTTTTCGAAGAAGTTTTGAGAAAAATTTTTAATATTTTTGGAACTTCGCATGTTGTGTGTCTCATCGCAATTGAAGGCATCGACGGTAGTGGGAAGACAACGATAGCACAACATTTGTGCAACTTCCTTTCAAGCCTCGGCTACGATTGCGTCGTGTTCAAAGAGCCGTCGGACAGCGTTTATGGGGAGAGGATAAGATCAAGTAAGCAGAGACTCAGCGCAGAGGAAGAACTCCAGCTCTTCATCCTCGACAGAGAGATCGACGTCCGTGAGAGAATCCTCCCAGCGTTGCAGAGCGGTAAGATCGTGATTATGGACCGCTATTATTACTCGAACATCGCTTACCAGTCGTGTCGTGGGATAGATGCGGAAAAGATACGAGAGATGAACGAATCGTTCGCTCCGAAGCCTGATCTCGTGATATTGCTCGATGTAAGTGTTGATATTGCACTGCAGAGGATCAGCGGGAGAAAGAGGTTGACGGTCTTTGAGGAGAAGGAATACTTGGAAAAAGTGAGGAAGAGATTTTTAGAGATCGCAGATGAGCGAACCAAAATTGTGGATGCTAAAAACGAGCTTGAAGACGTCAAAAGGAGAGTCGAAAAAATTGTTTTGGATTTTCTTAAAAAAGGCTGTAAAAATTAGAACCTGAGCGTTCTTGCGGACACTATTATCGGATCCCAGATTGGCGTCAATGGCGGAGCGTATGCCAAGTCTGCGAAGAAAACATCCTTCGCTTTGAACTTCGCCTGTATCATCGCTGAGAAGACGTTTATTCGCATTGCAACCTCGCTACCAACCGCTTGAGCTCCGAGGATTCTGCCATCTTTGTCTGCAACGACCTTCAGCGTTATATCCCTGCCCCCGGGATAGTAGTGGACTCTTGTCTTCGCTTTTATCGTCGTTGTTTTGACTTCAAATCCCTCAGATCTTGCAGTCTTTTCGCTCAGCCCAGTAGAGCCGATTTCGAGGTCGAAGAACTTCGTCAGCTGAGTCCCAAGCACACCTGGGAACTCAAGCTCGCCACCTGCAATGTTCACACCAGCGACATAGCCCATCTTGTTTGCGGACGGCGCCAAGGGTATCCACACCTTTTTCCCCGTGACCATGTGTTTCGTTTCTGCGCAGTCTCCTGCTGAGAACACGTTCTCAACGCTTGTTCTCATCCTTTCATCGACCCAAATCGCCCCCGTCTCGCCGAGCTTGCATCCAAGCATCTTCGCAACTTCAACGTTTGGTCTAACGCCGGTCGCAACTATTGCGAGATCGCATTCATAGCTTCCCTTGTCTGTCACCACACGCTCCACTTTGTCTTTACCTTCAAAGGCTTTAACCCCCTCGCCTAACCTCAGATCGACTCTCTTGCTCATCTCCGTTTTCACGATTTCTGCAACTTCTTTGTCGAGGTTTGGCAGTGGTTGGTCTAAGAACTCGACCACCGTCGTTTTCTTTCCAAGGCTCGCAACCGCTTCCGCCATTTCAACGCCAAGGTAACCAGCTCCAACGATCACAACTCTTTTTGCCTCGTCGACCACTTTCTTAAGCTTCCCTGCGAACGCTGGATGGCGGATTGTTACGACGTTTTCGAGCTCAACCCCTTCTACCTTAGGAACCTTTGGCAACGCTCCGGTTGCAATCAGAAGCTTATCCCACTCGTATTTGCTCTCTTTTCCGTTCTCTCTTACCCGCACGTATCCTTCTCCCGCTTCAACTACCTTCGCATTTATTCGGACGTCTATGTTGCGCTCCTTTCTGAAAAATTCCACGGGGTAATACATCAGGTGATCCGCTTTGCTTATCCCCTCGACAACGTATGGAATCCCGCAGGGCGCATGGCTGACGAAGTTCGTCTCCTCGAAAACAATCACATCCCAATCAGGCTTCATCGCCTTTATCCTCGACGCCGCTGTCATTCCAGAGGCGCCACCACCCACGATTACGACCTTCATAGAAAAAGTTCGTAGCACTTATTTAATCTTTGCCGATCATTCCAAATAGAACTTTGCGTGCCTGTCGGGCACCGCAACTGAAGAGTAATCTCGCTCATCCCTCTGATAAAGCCCACAGTAGCATCTGCCAAACTCCTTTATGTCCTCTTCGGCGTAAACACAGGGGCAGATTATCAGTTTATCCACTTCTCTCCTACCAGTTGCAAGCCTACATGGACAGATGGCGATCCCATATTTTTTTCTGTTCTCTAAGAGGCTCTTTGCGAAGTCGATCACGATTTCTCGATCTGGGTTTACCTTCCAGCCACGTTTATTTGCGATTCTTTCGAAGCTCTGGAGGTATTTCTCGATCTCCTCCATGGAAACAGTGAGAGCAGAACGTAATAATATTTTCGGAGGAATTCTTGGTTTAGAAACGCCAACGATTTCGGCGATAGAGTTAAATTTCTTCCTGAAAGTGGAGCTTGAATGAGAATTCCACTGTTCATCGAGTTCCGGGGGAAGAAGGTTGCGGTAATAGGTGGGGGAAACGTTGGAACTTCGAGGGCGAAAAAGTTCCTCGAAGTCGGTGCAGATGTGACTGTTTTCAGCTTAGAATTTTCAGAGGAACTTAAAAAGCTCGGAAGAGATGGAAAAATAAAGCTGGTGGAGAGAAAAGTAGAGGATCTCGAAAAAGAACTCTCGGAGTTCGACCTCGTAGTGGTTGCGATAGGAGACAAAAGCCAGAACGTTCGATTCAAAGAGATCGCAAGGAAATACAAGTTCTTGCTCAACCTTGCGAACGATGCGAACGAAACCGAAGTCGTTGTCCCCTTTGAGGGCGGGAAGGATGGGATAAGGTTTGCTGTAACGACCGAGGGGAAAAGTGGCGTCGTAGCGAGGATCGTGAGGGACAAGTTCCAACAAATTCTCGAAAACGATAGAACGATATTCACGTATCTAACTGCGATGGAACACTTGAAGACCTTCATGAAATCCCGGGAAATACCGATCAACGTCAGAATGCGAGTCTATGCGATTGCAGGTTCATCGGAGGAGTTGCTAAGACTTTCGGAACTCGGAAAAGTTGAAGAAGCAAAGAAACTCGTGGAAAGAATTGCAGAGGAGGAAGCAAGGAAAGGTGGTAGTCTTGAATCTGGATTTTGAGCTTTTAATGGCTTTTCAGTATTCCCTTCCCTTAACTACGACCCCCCTTCAAGATCTGGCAGAAAAAATCGGTAGAAGCTACGAAGACGTCGAAAAGGAGCTCAGAGAATACAAAGCCAAAGGGGTGCTGAAGAGGTATGGGGCGAACATGAACTACCGGGCTTTTCCGAATTTTAAGCAATCTTCGCTCGTCGCTTTCAAAATCGATGCCGAGAAAGCGAAGAGGATCAACGAACTCGGGGAGAAGGTTAAGCACAACTTTCTCAGGGATGCGGAGTTCAACGTCTGGTTCACGCTAAAGGGGAAAGACGTTGAAGAGATAATGGAGATCGTCGAGAGAATGGCTAAGGAACTCGAAGCTCAGGACTACGTGGTTCTACCAACGAAAAAGGTTTACAAGATGGACGTGAAATACGACCTCTACAAAGGTGTCTCTTGGAGCTATGGTGTTGAGCCGGAAAAAGTTGTCTCGATCTCGGAGCTCGGGCTTGGCGAAGAGGTAAAAAAGCTCGAAAACCTTCCGATCTCTCGAAGACCATTCCTGGAGCTCGGGCTTGGCGAAGAGGAGACGGTCGATCTGATAAGGGAGCTTATAAAGAAGGGGGTCGTGCGGGATTTCAGCGGTGTCTTGAGCGAACGTGGGATCGGCTTTAGATTCAACGGAATGAACGTGCTGAGGACTGAAAATCCTGAGAAGGTTGCGAGAGAATTGCTGAAGAATTATCCGCAGATAACGCATTTGATTGAAAGAGTTGCGAGCGAGAAATGGAATTATCCTCTCTACTTCATGGTTCATGCGGTGGAGAAGAGAACAATAGAGGAGATTGCGGAAAGTGTTCGGAAGATCGATCGCGT